>NZ_JAFNIH010000041.1:0-166770 GCF_019160155.1 Pinisolibacter aquiterrae | reverse complement strand
CGCGGCGCCGGGGGCCGGCAGATGCCGGGCGAGATCGGTCTCGACGAAGGCGGAGACGCGGCGCTTCTCGACCAGCGGCTCGCCCGCCTCCGGCGCGACCTCGGCGACGACGGCGCCGCGCGGGGCGGCGCGGTCGAAGGCCCCGCCGGGCCGGCCGGCATGGGCGACGTGGACGACCCGGCCGCCGGCGGCACGCACCGCGGCGAGAAGCGTCGCGGCCCGGGCGATCGCCGGTTCGACGCCGACCAGGGCGAGCGGACTCTCGCGATATTCGGTCTGCAGATCGATCAGGATCAGCGTCGCCTCGGCGAGGTTCGGCAGGGGCGGGACGGCGCCGGCCATCGCCAGGAGGGTCGTGGGCGGAAGGGGGGACGCGGGCATGATCGGCTCCGGGGCTCGGGAGTGGGGTCGCCCCTTCATCACCCGGCGACAGATCCGTTGAAATCGGCGATGATCGGAGGCGACCCTGCGAAAACGCAGAGACGAACATGCGCCGGCCCTTCCCCATCGACTGGGACGACCTCCACCTGATCCTCGACCTCACCGAGGCCGGCACGCTCGCGGCGGTGGCGCGGCGCCGGGGCGTCGACCAGACCACCGCGTCGCGCCGGCTCACCCGTCTCGAGGAGCGGATCGGCGAACCGCTGTTCGACCGGATCGAGCGGCGCCATCGCCCGCGCCCGCTGGCTCTCGCCTTGATGGCGGACCTCGAGGCGATGGCGGCGGCGGCGGCGCGGATCGACGCCAAGCTCGACGACGACCGGCTGCGGCTCTCGGGCACGGTGGTGATCTCGGCGGTCGACCTTCTGGCGACGCGTGTGCTGGCGCCGGCGGTCGCGGCATTCCGGACGCGCCACCCCGGAGTGCGGCTCGAGGTCGACGGCGAGGATCGCAACGTCTCGCTCGCCGCGCGCGAGGCCGACGTGGCGCTCAGGCTGGCGCGACCGGCGGCGGACGAAGCGCTGGCGCGGCGGCTCGGCGATCTCGTCTTCGGATTCTACGGTCCGGCCGGCGACGACGGGGCGGCCGATCGGCCGATCGCCGGCTACGGCGAGGCGCTCGACCACGTGCCGGAGAGCCGATGGCTCGCCACCGCCTTTCCGGGCCTGTTGCCGAGTTTCCGTTCCAACCGGATCGGCGCCATCGCCGAGGCGGTGGCGGGCGGCCATCGCGCGGTGTTGCCGTTCCTGATCGGCGCGAACGATCCGCGCATGACGCGTCTCAGCGGCGTCGAGCCGGTGGCGCGACGCGAGGTGTGGCTGCTGGTGCGCCCGGAACGGCGGCACGAGGCGGCGGTCGTCGCCGTGATCGACTGGATCACGGCGACGCTGAGGCCGGTGCTGGCGATCAGTTGAGGATCGACACCAGGAAATCGGGATGGAGCGCGGTCCAGCCGTTGAAGCCGGCGAGGCCGAAGACGGCGCCGCCGAGGCCGAGGACCCCGGCGAGGCCGAAGAGCCAGCGCACCCGCGTCAACGCCGTCACCGCGAAGAGGGCGAGCGAGATCGACAGCATCGCGTCGGAGAGGTCGAAGAGATCGTCGCGGTCGTTGCCGGCGTCGTAGTCGGCGGCGCGCGCCTTGGCCTTGGTCGCGGATTCCTCGGCGCGCGCCTTGAAGACGTCGGCCTGTTTCTTCCATTCGGCGAGTTTCGCGTCGCGCTCCGGCGAGGAGGGGATCGAGGCGCGGGCCTGTTCGATCGCCAGCTCGACGCCGAACTGGCGCTGGCGGCGGGCCTGATACTCGTTCCAGAAGTCGACCGTCTCGGCCTGCGCCTTCTGCATGGCCTGGACGACGTTGTCGTCCTTGATCTTGGAGACCGCCATGAAGGCGGACACCAGAGCCACCGCCACGGCGATGGAATTGTTGAAGCGATCCCGCGTCGCCACGCTCTCGGATCCGGGAACTTCGATCTCCATGAGGCCCTCCTCCCCTGCGTCGGAGGCGACAGGTCGTGCCGCGATCGCGGCTTTCTCGTGGCGGCGGAAGCGGGGGCGCCGGGTCCGTGGAAAGCTCGATATAAAGAAATCTTTATATCCTTATTGCCCCTGCCGGACGGCTCGATTATAACCCCGCCATCGCGCGCCCGCTCCGCCTCGGAGGGGGTGCCTTCTTCGCGTCGCGGCCGCCCGCGCGCGCCCGACGACGGGGGCCTCGCCCTCGGGTCTTCCGGAGATCGACATGACCCAGTTCACCGATTACGCCGTCAAGGACATGAGCCTCGCGCCCTGGGGCCGCAAGGAACTCGACATCGCCGAGACCGAGATGCCCGGCCTGATGGCGGTGCGCGCCGAATACGGCCCGTCGCAGGTCCTGAAGGGCGCCCGCATCGCCGGCTGCCTGCACATGACCATCCAGACGGCCGTGCTGATCGAGACGCTGACCGCGCTCGGCGCCGAGGTGCGCTGGTCGTCGTGCAACATCTTCTCGACCCAGGATCACGCCGCCGCCGCCATCGCGGCCGCGAACATCCCGGTCTTCGCCCACAAGGGCGAGAGCCTCGAGGAGTACTGGGGCTTCGTCGCCCGCACCTTCGACTGGCACGACGGCGGCGTGCCGAACATGATCCTCGACGACGGCGGCGACGCCACCATGTACGTCATCCTCGGCGCCGAGGCCGAGAAGGACATCTCGATCCTCGACAAGCCCGGCAACGAGGAGGAGATCGCCTTCTTCGCCGAGATCAAGAAGCGCATCGCCGCCCAGCCGGGCTGGTTCGCCAAGGTGCGCGCCTCGATCAAGGGCGTCTCGGAGGAGACCACCACCGGCGTCCACCGCCTCTATCAGCTGACCGAGCAGGGCCGCCTGCCGTTCCCGGCGATCAACGTCAACGACAGCGTCACCAAGTCGAAGTTCGACAATCTCTACGGCTGTCGTGAGAGCCTCGTCGACGGCATCCGTCGCGCCACCGACGTGATGCTCGCCGGCAAGATCGCGGTCGTCGCCGGCTACGGCGACGTCGGCAAGGGCTCGGCCGCCTCGCTTCGCAACGGCGGCGCCCGCGTGCTCGTCACCGAGATCGACCCGATCTGCGCGCTGCAGGCCGCGATGGAGGGCTACGAGGTCGTCACCATGGAAGCGGCCGCGCCGCGCGGCGACATCTTCGTCACCGCGACCGGCAACAAGGACGTCATCACCGCCGACCACATGCGGGCGATGAAGGACAACGCCATCGTCTGCAACATCGGCCACTTCGACGCCGAGATCCAGATCGGGGCGCTGCGCAACTACAAGTGGGAAAACATCAAGCCCCAGGTCGACCACGTCGTGTTCCCGGACGGCAAGCGCCTCATCGTGCTGTCGGAAGGCCGTCTGGTGAACCTCGGCAACGCCACGGGTCACCCGTCCTTCGTGATGTCGGCGTCCTTCACCAACCAGACGCTGGCGCAGATCGAGCTGTGGACCAACGGCGGATCTTACGAAAACCGCGTCTACACCCTGCCCAAGAAGCTCGATGAGAAGGTGGCGATGCTGCACCTCGCCAAGCTCGGCGTGCAGCTGTCGTCCCTGTCGCAGGAACAGGCCGACTACATCGGCGTTCCCACCGCCGGTCCGTTCAAGCCCGACCACTATCGCTATTGATCGGAAGTCTTCCTTCCCACGACATCTGGGGGCGCGGCGGAATTTCGCCGCGCCCTTCGCGTTTTCATGGGGCCGACTCTCCTCAGCCCCGCCCCGACACGGTATCTTGACGGTGATTCGGGGGGACTTCGACCGCGTATTCTTCGACGAAGTCCGATCAGCCAAGCCAGTCGTGCGAGACGAGAGGACCTTCGACATGTGGGGGCGGAGGGGAGGACGGATTCCGGCGTCGCTCCGACGATCGACGGCGAGCGTCGCGCTCGCGGCGGCGGGGCTCTTCGAGAGCCTCGACGTGGCCGCCGCCGCCGACAAGGTCGACGTCGTCTCCACGCACCAGATCATGCTCACCGCCTCGATGATCGGCGTCATCGCGGTCGCCGTCGCCTCCGCCGCCGGCATGATGCGCGCGCGCACGCGCGCCGAGGCGACGATCGCCCGGCTCAGCGCCGACAATGCCGACCTCAAGGCGCAGGTCGACCGGGCCGAGGCACTGCTCGATTCCGACGATCAACTGATCCTCGCCTGGGGCGCGCCCGGTGAGGCGCCGTTGCTGCTCGGCCTGCTCGGCCCGGACGCGGCCGCGCCGAAGAACCGGGCCGAATTCCTCGCCTTCGGATCGTGGCTGACCACCACCTCGGCGGCCGAACTCGACCGTGCCGTCGCGGCGCTGCGCGAGCGCGGGACCCCGTTCGATCTCGAACTCGGCACCCGCTCCGGCACGCATATCGAGGGCATGGGCCGGATGGCCGGCGGGCGCCCCTTCGTGCGCTTCTCCGATCTCACCGGCGAGCGGCGCGAGCATGCCGAACTGGCCGAACGTCACCGCCGGCTCCTCGCCGACGTCGAGGCGATGCGGGCGCTGTTCGAGGCGATGCCGAGCCCGGTGTGGATGCGCGGTCTCGACGGCCGGCTCGCCTGGGTCAATCAGGCCTATGCCCGGGCGGTCGACGCGGTCGATCCGGCGCAGGCGATCGACGGCGGGCTGGAACTCCTCGACGGCGCCGGCCGCAAGGCGATCGCCCAGGCGCGCAACGAAGCGCTGGCGGTCGATCTGCGCCTGCCCGTGGTGGTCGGCGGCAAGCGCGTGACCTACGACGTGGTCGACGTCGCCTCCGCCCACGGCGAGGCGGGCATCGCCATCGACGTCTCCAACCTCGAGCAGATCCAGGCGGAGCTGCGCCGGACGGTCGACTTCCACGCCCGCACCCTCGACCAATTGGCGACCGCCGTGGCGATCTTCGGCGCCGACAAGCGGCTCCAGTTCTACAACGCCGCCTTCCGCGGCCTGTGGGGCTTCGACGCCGCCTTCCTCGATTCCTCGCCCGACGACGGCACCCTGCTCGACCAGCTCCGGGCGGCGCGCAAGCTGCCCGAACAGGCCGACTGGCGCTCGTGGAAGCGGGACCTCCACGTCGCCTATCAGAGCCTCGACGCGCGCGAGCACTGGTGGCACCTGCCCGACGGGCAGACGCTGCGCGTCATCGCCAATCCGCATCCCCAGGGCGGCGTCACCTACATCTACGAGAACGTCACCGAGAGGCTCGACCTCGAGAAGCGTCACAACGCGCTGGTGCGGGTCCAGGGCGAGACCCTCGACCATCTCTCCGAGGGCGTGGTGGTGTTCGGCTCGGACGGCCGGCTGCGGCTGTGGAACCCGGCCTTCGTCTCGCTGTGGAAGCTCGACGAGGCGGGGCTCGCCTGCAAGCCGCACATCGGCGACGTGGTCAAGGCGCTCTCCACCCTCCACGACGACCCGACCACCTGGAACCGGCTGAAGATCGCCGTGACCGGGCTCTCGGAGAACCGCGACCGGCTGGCCGGGACGATCGAGCGGCGCGACGGGCTCGTGCTCGACTATGCCGGCGTGCCGCTGCCGGACGGGGCGACGCTGGTCACCTTCGTCAACGTCACCGACACGGTCAACGTCGAGCGGGCGCTGGTCGAGAAGAACGAGGCGCTCGAGGAGGCCGACCACATCAAGACCGACTTCGTCGGCCTCGTCTCCTACGAATTGCGCTCGCCGCTGACCAACATCGTCGGCTTCACCCATCTCCTCGCCGATCAGACCCGGACCGGGCCGCTCAACGACAAGCAGCGCGACTATACCCAGCACATCATGACCTCGAGCCAGGCCCTGATGGCGATCGTCGACGACATTCTCGACCTCGCCACCATCGACGCCGGGATCATGCGGCTGGAACTCGGCGAGGTCGATCTCGCCGAGGCCATCGCCGGGGCGATCGAGGGCATCAAGGACCGGCTCGCCGGGCGCCGGCTGACCCTCCTCACCGACGTCGCCGGCGATCTCGGCACCGTCACCGCCGACGAGAAGCGGATCCGCCAGATCCTCTTCAACCTGCTCTCCAACGCGGTCTCCTTCTCCACCGAGGGCGGCACCGTCAAGGTCACCGCCAAGCGTGACGGCGACGGCATTACGCTCTCGGTCGCCGACGACGGCGTCGGCATTCCCGAGGATCAGCTGCGGCAGGTGTTCGAGCGCTTCTACACCCGCCGGCAGGGGCCGCATCGCGGCGGCGCCGGGCTCGGTCTCTCGATCGTCAAGAACTTCGTCGAACTGCACGGCGGCACGGTGAGCATCACTTCCACCGAGGGACGCGGCACCGAGGTCGTGTGTCACCTGCCGGCGCTTCCCGCCGGCGACGCGGGGACCGCGCCTTCGTCCGAGGCGCCCTCGTCGACCCCCCTGTCCGCCGCCGGGGAATGAGGCGCCGATGAGCGACGACACGGTCTTTCTCGATCTGCGCCTGACGCTCGCCGACGAGACCGCGACCGTCGCGCTCGCCGAGGACCTCGCCGCGATCCTGCGCGTCGGCGACGTGGTGGCGCTGGTCGGCGATCTCGGCGCCGGCAAGTCGACCCTGGCGCGGGCGATGATCCGGGCGCTCGCCGACGACGACGCGCTCGAGGCGCCGAGCCCGACCTTCACGCTGGTGCAGGCCTATGCGCTGCCGCGTCTCATCGTCTCCCATTACGATCTCTATCGGCTGAGCGAGGCGAGCGAGCTCGACGAGCTCGGCTTCGACGAGGCCTTGCTCGAGGGCGCGGCGCTGATCGAATGGCCCGATCGCGCCGAGGATCGGCTGCCCGAGGACATGCTGGTGGTGGCGCTCGGCGCCGGGACGAATGCCGGCGAGCGCGTCGTGCGGATGACCGGCCCGGCCGAGGCCTGGGGCGCGCGGCTCGACCGGACGCTGGCGATCCGCGCCTTTCTCGAGGCGGCCGGCAGTCCGCGCGGCCATCGCCGCCATCTCCAGGGCGACGCCTCGTCGCGCTCCTACGAGCGGATCCACGACGCCCACGGCGCCTCCGTGCTGATGAACCATCCGCCCGAGCCCGACGACGCGGCCGGGCGCGCCCGAGTGGCGGCGCGGGCCGCCGCCAAGCTCGCCGAGGGGCCGCGCCCGTTCCTGGCGCTCGGCCTGGGGCTCGCGGCACAGGGCGTCTCGGTGCCGGAGATCCTCGCCCACGACCTCGACCAGGGTCTGATGCTGCTCGAGGATCTCGGGTCCGAGCCCTGCGTCGCCGGAGAGCCGCCGGCGCCGATCGTCGAGCGCTACCGAGCGGCGGTCGAACTCCTGGCGGCGTTGCACGACCGCGACCTGCCGTCGATCCTCGACGACGGCGAGGGCGAGAGCTATGCGTTGCCGGCCTACGACCTCGGCAATCTCGAGGCGGAGGTCTCGGTCTTCCTCGACTGGGGGATCCCGCATCTCCTGGAACGGCCGGCGAGCCTCGAGGAGCGGACCACGTTCCTCGCCCTCTGGCGGCCGCTCTTCGAGGAGATCATCGCCGGGCCACGGACCTGGTGCCTGCGCGACTATCATTCGCCCAATCTGCTCTGGCTCGCGGACCGCGAGGGGCTCGCCCGGGTCGGCGTGCTCGATTTCCAGGACACGATCCTCGGCCACCCCGCCTATGACGTCGTCTCGCTCGCCGAGGACGCGCGGGTCACGGTCGATCGCGCGCTCGAGGCGGAGCTGCGCGCGGCCTATGTCGCGGCGCGGCGGCGCCACGACACGGGCTTCGATCAGACCGCCTTCGACCGCGCCTATGCGATCCTGGCGGCGCAGCGCAACACGCGGATTCTCGGCGTCTTCGCGCGGCTGAAGGCGCGCGACGGCAAGCCGCACTATCTCGCCCATCTGCCGCGCCTGTGGGACTACCTCGACCGGGTGTTCGACGAACCTGTGTTGCGACCGCTGAAGCTCTGGTATGAGGACGTCGTGCCGGCCGACCGGCGCCTCGCCCGTTGATCGCCCGTTCTTCCGGTAGCTTCCCGCATGTCCTCGTCCCGACACTCCTCGCCCCTTTCCCGTCCGACCCACGCCATGGTGCTCGCCGCCGGTCTCGGCAAGCGCATGCGCCCGATCACGGCGACGACGCCGAAGCCCCTGGTGGAGGTCGGCGGCCGCGCCCTGATCGATCACGGGCTCGACCGGCTGCGCGCCGCCGGGGTCGAGACGGCGGTGGTCAACGTCCATTGGCTCGCCGATCTGGTCGAGGTTCACGTCGCCAAATGCGAGACGCCGCGAATCGTCGTCTCCGACGAGCGCGCGCTGCTGCTCGAGACCGGCGGCGGCGTGGTGAAGGCGCTGCCGGATCTCGGCACGGCGCCGTTCTATCTGATCAATTCCGACAGTTTCTGGATCGAGGGCTATCGGCCCAACCTCGACCTCCTGGCCGAGCGCTGGGACGAGGCGACGATGGACGCCCTGCTCCTCCTGGCGCCGACGGTCGGCTCGATCGGTTACGACGGGCTCGGCGACTTCACCATGGACGACACCGGCCGGCTCTCGCGCCGCGCCGAGCGGCGGGTCGCCCCCTTCGTCTATTCCGGCGCGGCGATCCTCCATCCGCGCCTGTTCGAGGGCGCGCCGCGCGGCGAGGCCTTCTCGCTCAACCGTCTGTTCGATCGCGCGCTCGAGGCGGGGCGTCTCTTCGGGCAGCGGATGAGTGGTGTATGGTTGCACGTCGGCACGCCGCGCGCGATTCGTGAGGCCGAGGCCGCCATCGCCGAGAGCGCCGACTGACGGCGCCGTGATCGATCGCGGGAGCGAGCCCTTGAGCCGTCGGGACGAGACCGGATCGACCTCCTCGCGGACCCCGGCGCCGCCGCGCGTCTTCTCGATCGAGGCGGGCCGGCCGTTCCTGCCGATCCTGGTCTCGGCGCTCCTCGACGGCGTGCTCGTCCCCGACTTCCGCTTCGACGGGTCCGACCCGACCCTCCTCGCCGACGTCACCGTCATGGTGCCGACCCGGCGCGCCGGACGCGCGCTTCGCGACGCCTTTCTCGCCGAGATCGCCGCGCGCGGGTTCGGACGGGCGGCGCTCCTGCCGGACATCCGCCCCTTCGGCGACGTCGAGGAGGACGGCGACGGGCTCGCCGACGCGGACGTCGATCTCGGGCCGGTGATCGCCCCGCTCGAACGGCGCCTGGTGATGACCCGTCTGGTGACCGGGTGGACGCGGCTCCTCGCCGGTGGCGCCACCCATCCGCTGACGAAGACCATGCCGACGCTGCCGACCAGCCCGGCCGAGGCGGTGCGCCTGTCGGACGCGCTGCTCGGCCTGATGGATCAGGTCGAATCGCAAGGGGCCGACTGGGGCCGGCTCGCCGAGATCGTGCCGGAGGATCACGCCCTCTATTGGCAGCTGACCCGCACGTTCCTGTCGATCGTCGCCGAGGCCTGGCCGAAACATCTCGCCGAGACCGGCCGCGACGACCCGACCCGGCGGCGCCACGCCGCCGTGCGCGCCGCCGCCCGGCGGCTCGAGGCGCGGCCGCCGAAGGGGCCGGTGATCGCCGCCGGATCGACCGGCTCGGTGCCGGCGACGGCCGAGTTGATCGCCACCATCGCCCGGCTGCCGCGCGGCGCGGCGGTGCTGCCGGGGCTCGACTTCGATCTCGACGAGGCGGCCTGGGCCGGTCTCGAACCGCGCGAGGACGGCGTCGACCGGCCGGTGCCGTCGCATCCGCAATACGGCCTGCGCCTCCTCCTCGACCGGCTCGGGATCGACCGGGCCGAGGTGACGCGGCTCGGCGACGACGGCTCGGGCGAAGCGGCGGCGCGGCGGCGGCTCCTCGGCGAGGCGATGCGGCCGGCCGCGACCACCGAGCGCTGGCGCGTCTTCGCCGACGACGTCTCCGCCGGCCGTTTCGACCTCGACGGCGCGCTCGACGGGCTGTCGCTGCTCGAGGCGCGCAACGAGGCGGAGGAGGCGGTCGCGGTGGCGCTGGCCATGCGCCGGGCGATCGAGGACCCCGAGGCCACCGCCGCGCTGGTCACGCCGGATCGCAATCTGGCGCGACGGGTCTCGGCCGAGCTCGCGCGCTGGGGGCTCGACATCGACGATTCCGCCGGGCGCCCGCTCGGCCACACTCCGCCGGGGGCGCTGCTGCGGCTGGTCGGCGAGGTCGCGCTCGGCGGCTTCGAGCCGGTGGCGACGGCGGCGCTCTTCGCCCATCCGCTGGCGCGATTCGGACGATCGGCCGAGGAGGCGCGGCGGCTCGGGCGGATCGTCGAATTGATCGCGCTGCGCGGCCCCGCGCCCGCGCCGGGCGGTCTCGGCCTTCTCGCCGCCTTCGACGAGGCGGCCGAGGCGATCGACGCGGCACCCTGGCGGACGGCGGCGGCGCGCGCCCGGCCGGGTGCGGAGGACCGCGCGGCAGCCCGCGCCATGCTCATCGATCTCCTCGCGCTCGTCGCCCCGCTCGAGGCGATGACCGGCCTTCGCGAACGGCCGCTCGCCGACTGGGTCGCGACCCATGTGGCGGCGGCGCGGGCGATCGCCCGCGACGAGACCGGCGCCGACACAGCGCTCTTCGAGGGCGAGGAGGGCGAGGCGCTCGCCCGGGCGCTCGCCGGTCTGGTGGAAGCCGCGCGCGAGCCGGCGACCGCGATCGAGCTCTCCGGCGCCACCTGGCCCGGCTTCCTCGACGCGCTCATCGGCGATCTGCCGACCAATCGGCGCACGGCGCCGGGGGCGCGGCTCTTCGTCTTCGGTCCGCTCGAGGCGCGTCTCCTCTCCTTCGATCTCCTGGTGCTCGCCGGGCTCGACGAGGGGATCTGGCCGATCACCACCCGCTCCGATCCGTGGTTGTCGCGGCCGATGCGGCGGTCGATGGCGCTCGAGGCGCCGGAGCGGCGCGTCGGTCTCGCCGCCCACGACTTCGTGCAAGGGGCGGCGGCGCCGCGGGTGATCCTCGCCCGCGCCGCGCGTTCGGGCGGCACGCCGACGGTGCCTTCGCGCTGGCTGCAGCGGCTCGCGACGGTGATCGGCAAGCCGGGACAGGAGCGCCTGCGCGAACGCGCCGCCGATCTCGTCGCCCTCGCCCGTCGGCTCGATCGCGGCGACGGCGTCGCGCGGCCGATCGGCCGGCCGATCCCGTGCCCGCCGCTCGCGCTTCGCCCGCAACGCGCCTCGGTCACCGAGATCGAGACCTGGATCCGCGACCCTTACGCGATCTATGCCCGGCGCATCCTGAAGCTCGATCCGCTCGATCCGATCGGCGCGGCGATCGGCGTCGCCGAGCGCGGCACCTTCGTCCACGAGGTGCTCGCCGCCTTCGTCGCGGACGGCGTGTCGCCGCGCGGCGCGGCGGCGCGCGACCGGCTGATCGCGATCGGCGAGGAACGGCTCGCCGCCTTCGCCGCCTTCCCCGAGACGGTGACGCTGTGGCGGGCCCGTCTGGCGGCGATCGCGACCTGGTGGATCGAGGAGGAGGCGAAGCGCGATCCGACGACCGCCGAACGCCACGCGGAGGTCCCCGGCGATCTGAAATGGGTCGTCGACGGCGTGCCCTTCCGCCTGACCGGCCGGGCCGACCGCATCGACCTCCTCGACGACGGCCGCGTGCGGCTGATCGACTTCAAGACCGGCACCCCGCCGTCGGAGCGGCAGGTGCAGAGCCTGTTGTCGCCGCAGTTGGCGCTCGAGACCGCGATGGTTCTGCGCGGCGCCTTCGACCGGACCGGCGCGACCCGTTTCACCGGGCGGCCGATCGCCGAGATCGCCTATGTCCATCTCAAGGGCGGACGCGACGGCGGTAAATGGGAGGAACGCGCCAAGGCCAAGGGCGAGGATCTCGGCCCCGAGGATCTGGCGGCGGCGGCCTTCGACAAGCTCGAGGCGCTGGTGCGGCACTATCGGTTGGTCACGACCGGCTATGCCTCACGGCCGCGCGTCCAGTTCGAGAAGGCGCGGAGCGGCGACTACGATCATCTCGCCCGGGTCGCCGAATGGGCGGCGGGCGAAGGCGGCGACGGAGACGAGGCATGAGCGTGCGTCTCGTCGTTCCCGCCGACACGGTCGCGCGCCAGCGCCGCGCCTCGAACCCGGCCACCTCGGCCTGGGTCTCGGCCAATGCCGGCTCGGGCAAGACCCATGTTCTGACCCAGCGGGTGATCCGCTGTCTCCTCGCCGGCACCCCGGCCAATCGCATCCTCTGCCTCACCTTCACCAAGGCGGCGGCGGCGAACATGTCGAACAAGGTGTTCGAGACGCTCGGCGAATGGGCGGTGGCGGAGGACGCGGCGCTGAGGCGCGCGATCGGCGAGGCGGAGGGCACGGAGCCGGCGGCGATCCCGCCGGACCGGCTGGCGCGGGCGCGGCGGCTCTTCGCCGAGGCGATCGAGACCCCCGGCGGCCTCAAGATCCAGACCATCCACGCCTTCTGCGAGAGCATCCTCAAGCAGTTTCCGCTCGAGGCCGATCTCGGCGGCAGTTTCGACATTCTCGACGACCGCCAGACCCGCGATCTCGTCGCGCGGGCACGTGAGAGCGTGTTGGTGGCGGCGAGCGCGGCCGGCCCCGGCGACGCGCTCGGGGCGGCGCTGACGACGGTGCTCGAGGCGGCGAGCGAGGATCGGCTGGAGCGGGTGCTCGGGGCGCTGGTCGGCGCGCGCGAGGATCTGCGCCAATGGCTGCGCGAGGTCGGCGACATCGAGGCGGCGATCGTCGATCTCGCCGCCTCGATGGGGGTCGATCCGACGAACGAGGACGGCGATCTCGTCGCGACGATGCTGGCCTCGCCGGAGTTTCCCCTCTCCCTGCTCGGACCGCTCGGCGCGGCCTGGGGCGCCTCCTCGACCAACGACGTCAAACAGGCCGAGCGGCTCGGCCGCGCCCGCGACACCTCGCTTTCGCCGGAGGATCGGCTGAAGGGGTGGTCGGAGGTGTTCTTCACCGGCGCCGGCACCGCGCGTTCCGCGAGAACCTTCGCCACCAAGGCGGTTCTCGAGGCCTTTCCCGATCTCCTCGACCGGGCGGCGCGCGAGGTGACCCGGCTCGACGCGCTCGCCGACAGGCGCGCGGCCCTCGCCTCGTTCCGTGCCTCGGCCGCGTTGCTCCGCCTCGGCGACCGGGTGATCGGGATCTACGAGAGCGCCAAGCGAGCCCGCAGCGCCGTCGACTTCGACGATCTCGTCGCGCGCACCGCCGACCTCCTGTCGCGCTCCGACGCGGCGCGCTGGGTCCAGTACAAGCTCGACGGCGGCATCGACCACATCCTGATCGACGAGGCGCAGGACACCAATCCACGCCAGTGGCGGATCGTCTCGGGCCTGGCCGAGGAGTTCTTCGCCGGCGAAGGAGCCCGGCGCGCGCAGCGGACGATCTTCGCCGTCGGTGACGAGAAGCAGTCGATCTACTCCTTCCAAGGGGCGGCGCCGGAGACGTTCAGCGAGAGCCGCGACGCGTTCGAGCGACAGGCGACGGGGTCCGGCAGCGGCTTCGCCGACGTCGATCTGGTGATGAGCTTCCGCTCGGTGCCGGCGGTGCTCTCCGCCGTCGACACGGTCTTCGCCGATCCCGTCCGGAGGGCGCGGATCCTCTCCGATCCCGCCGCCTACACCGAGCACGGAGCGCTGCGCGATCGCGCGCCCGGCCGGGTCGAAGTGTGGCCGATGCTGAAGCCGGACGCGATCGCCGAGCCGGAGGACTGGACCGCGCCGCTCGACCGCAGCCACGCCTCGATGCCGCACGTGCGGCTGGCGCGGGCGATCGCCGAGGAGATCACCCGGCTGACCGATCCGGCCGCGTCGCGACCCGGCGGATCGGGGCCTGTGGCGCGCAAGGACGTGATCGTGCTGGTGCGCAAGCGCGGCCCCTTCGTCGACGCGATGAACCGGGTGCTGAAGGAGCGCGGCATCCCGGTCGCCGGCCAGGACCGGCTGAAGCTGACCGATCACATCGCCATTCTCGATCTCCTGGCCTTGGCGCGCGCGGTGACCATGCCGGAGGACGATCTCTCGCTCGCCGCCGCCCTCAAGAGCCCGCTGTTCGGGCTCGACGACGACGCACTCGTCACCATCGCCGCCGAGCGCGCGGACGGGGAGAGCCTCGACGCGGCGCTCGCCCGGATCGCGCCGGCGCATCCCGCCCTCGCCGCCGCCGACGTTCGGCTCCGACGTTGGCGGGCGGCGGCGGAGCGCTGGCCGACCTACGAGTTCTTCGCCCGGGTGCTCGCCGCCGACGGCGGCCGGCGCGCCTTCGTGGCGCGGCTCGGCTCGGAGGCCGACGACGTGCTCGACGAGTTCCTGTCGCTGGCGCTCGCCGCCGATCGCGGACCGGCGCCGAGCCTCGCCCGCTTCGTCGAGGGGCTCGCGGCCGACGCGCCGGAGATCAAGCGCGAGATGGACGAGGCCCGCGACGAGGTGCGGGTGATGACCGTGCACGGCTCCAAGGGGCTCGAGGCCTCGGTGGTGTTCCTGGTCGACGACGGCGCCGCGCCGATCTCGGCGAGCCATGCGCCGCCGCTCCTCCGTCTCGATCCGCCGGGCATCGGCGGGCGCGAGGCGCCGCTCCTCGCCTGGAGCCGGGGCAAGGTCGATCCCCGCGTCCTCGAGACGGCCAAGGCGCGGGCGCGGACCTCCGCCGAGAACGAATATCTGCGGCTCCTCTACGTCGCGATGACGCGGGCCAAGGATCGCCTGATCGTCTGCGGTCATCTCCGCAGCAAGGAGGCGGCGGCGGACTGTTGGCACCGGGTGGTGCGCGACGCGCTGACGCCGGGGTCGCAGGCGTTCCCCTTCGGCGACGACGACGAGACGCTGCTCGTGTGGGCGCGCGGCGAGGCGGAGGCGGCCGAGCCCGCCGCCGAGGCGGAGCCGGCCGAGACGCCCGCCGCCGAGACGCGGCCGGCCTGGGTCGACCGGCCGCCGCCGGAACGCGAGGCGGCGCGGCGGCTGACCCCGTCGCGGGCGGAGGAGGACGAGGCGGCCGAGCGGCGGCCGGCGGCGCGTCACGCGCTCGACGCGGCGCTGACGCCGGAGAGCCCGGAGAAGCAGCGCGGCCTTCTCACCCACCGGCTGCTCGAGGTTCTGCCGAGCCTTCCGGCCGAGGCGCGCGCCGAGGCGGCGCGCCGCCACGTCGCCGCGCGGGCCGGGGCGCTCGACGCCACCACCCGCGAGGCGATCGTCGCCGAGGTCGAGGCGGTGCTCACCGATCCCGCCTTCGCCGAGGTCTTCGCCGAGGGATCGCGGGCGGAGGTGGCGATCGCCGGCGAGATCGTCGGGGCGAGCGGCGGGCGGATCGACGTCTCCGGCCGCATCGACCGGCTGGCGGTCGGATCGAGCGAGGTTCTGGTGGTCGATTACAAGAGCGATCGCGGTGACGGCGCGACGCCGGCCCATCTCGCCCAGCTCGCGCTCTATCGCCGTCTGCTCGGGGAGATGTTCCCAGGCCGAGTGATCCGCTGCGCGCTCCTGTGGACCGCGATCCCGCGTCTCGAGGAGATCGCGGTCGAGCGGCTCGACGCCGCCGCGCGCCGGCTGGGGATCGGCCGAGAGGCGCGGTGAGCCGGCGGCTCCGATCGCGATCCTTTGATCTTGAGGGTCGGCGGGTCCGTACCCCCAGCATCTTGACGCTCCCGCTCCCCCTTCCTAGGTTGGCCCTCGAACGAACGGTGCCGCTTTCGGCACGACACGACGAGGTCATTCCCATGGCGACTCAGAAAGTCACTGACGCTTCCTTCGATACCGACGTTCTGAATTCCGCCGAGCCGGTGGTGGTGGACTTCTGGGCCGAGTGGTGCGGGCCC
Organism: Pinisolibacter aquiterrae; assembly: GCF_019160155.1. Taxonomy (GTDB): domain Bacteria; phylum Pseudomonadota; class Alphaproteobacteria; order Rhizobiales; family Ancalomicrobiaceae; genus Pinisolibacter; species Pinisolibacter aquiterrae. The sequence continues at coordinate 151,129 of NZ_JAFNIH010000041.1, read as the reverse complement.
TGCCGCATGATCGCTCCGGCGCTCGAGGAGATCGCCACCGAGATGGCCGGCAAGGTCAAGGTCGTCAAGCTCAACATCGACGAAAACCCCAATGCCGCCATGAAGTTCGGCGTGCGCTCCATCCCCACCCTGATCGTCTTCAAGGGCGGCCAGCCGGCGGCGATGCAGGTCGGCGCGGCGCCGAAGGGCAAGCTCGTCGAATGGATCAACGGCGCGGTCGCCTGAGCGATCGACCGACATCCGCGCATCGGACCCGGCCGACGCCACCGCGTCGGCCGGGTCTCGCATTTGGTCCGGGGCGCAAAGGCCTTGAAATCCGCGCGCGGAAGGCTCAAATCCGGTCCCGAACCGACCAAACCGCAGAGGACGCCATGACCGACGAGACCGCGATCGACCCCACGGCCGACGCCACCCCCGCGACCGAAGCGCCCGCCCCCGAGGCTCCCGCCGCCGATCCCGCCACCACGCTCTCGGCCGAGAACGAGGAGCTGAAGGATCGCCTGCTGCGCACGCTCGCGGAAATGGAGAACCTGCGCCGGCGGACCGAGAAGGAAGTGAAGGACGCGCGCGACTACGCCGTGACCGCCTTCGCCCGCGACCTCCTCTCCGTCGCCGACAATTTCGACCGGGCGATCGCCCATGCCCCGGCCGAGTTGCGCGAGAACGAGGCCGGAGGCGGCAAGGCGCTGATCGAGGGCGTCGAGCTGACCGGCCGCGAACTCCTCAAGACGCTCGAGAAGCACGGCGTCAAGAAGCTGTCGCCGCTCGGCGAGAAGTTCGACCCCCATCTGCATCAGGCGATGTTCGAGATCCCCAATCCGCAGGTGGTCGCCGGCACGGTGCTGCAGGTGATGCAGGACGGTTTCGCGATCGGCGGCCGGGTTCTGCGTCCGGCGCTGGTCGGCGTCGCCAAGGGCGGGCCGAAGACGACCGAGGCCACCGCCGCCCCGAGCGAGCCGGGCGCGGGTCTCGACAAGACGGTGTGACCGGCGCCGCCACATGCCGCCGAGTCACATGCGTGACGACGGTGGCGATGTCGGCGGGCCTCCAATCGCATGTATGCGGACCACATGACGACACCCCGTGGGCGCCGGGCTCGCGGGGTGTCGTCGTCTTCGGCCGGGCGCATCAGGTGCCGCGCGGTTTGGCGCGTGTCGTCGGCGGCGCGACCAGGGGATCATCGGGCCAGGGGTGACGTGGGTAGCGGCCCTTCATCTCGGCCTTGACCTCGCGCCACGAGCCGCGCCAGAAGCCGGGGAGGTCGCGGGTCACCTGGATCGGGCGATGGGCCGGCGACAGCAGCTCGACCAGGAGCGGCACCCGACCGTCGCAGATCGCCGGGTGGCGATCGAGGCCGAAGAGCTCCTGCACCCGGACGGCGATCGCCGGGCCGTTCTCGGCCTCGTAGTCGATCGGCACGGCCGAGCCGGTCGGCGCGGTGAAATGCGACGGCGCGTTCGCGTCGAGCAGGCGGCGCGCCTCCCAATCGACCAGACCGTCGAGCCCGGCGAAGACGTCGGCCTCGCGGATGTCGGCGGGTGTGGTGCGGCCGAGCACATGGGGGGCGAGCCAATCGTCGAGGCCGGCGAGAAGCGTCGCTTCCGAGAGATCCGCCAGGCCGGCGATGCCGGCGCGGCGGACGTATTCGACGCGGTGGCGCAGGCGCTCGGCCGCCTTCGACCACGGCAGGCTCGCCAGACCCTTCACCCGCACCGCCTCCATCAGGGCGCGCGACACCGCGACCGGATCGGGCTTTTCGATCGGCTTTTCCGAGAGGACGACCCGGTCGAGGCGGCGCACGCGGCGCGCCTTGACCCGGTTCGCGGCCGCATCGAAACGGACCTCGTCCTCCTCCACCACATGGGCGGCGAAGTCGCTCTCGATGTCGGCGAGCGCGAGCGGGGCGGCGAGCCGGATGCGGGCTTCGCGGGCGGTGCCCTGCAACTCGGCGACCGCGAGGAAGGGCTCGCGCGCCAGCGCCTCGTGCGGCTCGACCTTGCCGCCGCGCCCGTTGGCGAGGCGGAAAGACCCGGGCGCGCCACGCGCTTGGGCGACCCGGTCGGGATAGGCGAGCGCCAGGAGACGGCCGGCATCGGCGAGATCGCCGCTGAAGGTCTCGCTCTCGGGCCGGCCGGCGAGGCTCGCCCAGCGCGCGGCGAGACGGCGGGCCTCCTCGGCGCGGGGGCCGTGATCGGCGCGCAGACGCCGGAGGCGGGTGTCGAGATCGGCCGAGGTGCCGCCGAGCCCGTGTTCGGAGACGATCGCGGCGATCTCGGCGGCGAGCCGGCCGGCGCCGCCCATGGCGCCGCGCACCACCATGTGGGCGAGGCGCGGATGGAGCGGCAGGCGGTGCAGGGCGCGGCCCTCCGCCGTCACCCGGCCGTCGGCGTCGAGCGCATCGAGTTCGCGCAGGAGCGCCACCGCCTCGTCCCAGGCGGGTTTCGGCGGGGCGTCGAGGAAGGCGAGACCGTCGGGCGAGGTCACGCCCCATTCGGCGAGGTCGAGCACGAGATCGGCGAGATCGGCCTCGAGGATCTCCGGCCGATCGAAGGGGGCGAGGCCCATGGTCGCGGCTTGCGGCCACAGCCGCCAGCAGACGCCCGGCTCCGTGCGGCCGGCGCGGCCCCAGCGCTGGTCGGCGCTCGCGCGGCTGACGCGCACGGTCTCGAGCCGGGTGAGGCCGGTGTCGGGCTCATAGCGCGGCACCCGCGACAGGCCGGCGTCGACGACGATGCGGACCCCCTCGATGGTGAGCGAGGTCTCGGCGATCGACGTGGCGAGCACCACCTTGCGGCGGCCGGGCGCGGCGGGGCGGATGGCGCGGTCCTGCTCGGCCGGGGTGAGCGCGCCATAGAGCGGGGCCACGTCGACGTCGGCGGCGAGGCGGCCGGCGAGGGCCTCGGCGGTGCGGCGGATCTCGGCCTGACCGGGCAGGAACACCAGCACCGAGCCCGGATCCTCGGTCAGCGCGCGCACCACCGCCGCGGCGACGTCGGCCTCGAGGCGGCCGTCGGGACGGCGCGGGAGATGTTTCGTCTCGACCGGAAACGCGCGGCCCTCGGAGGTGACGAGATCGGCGTCGCCGAGGAGATCGCGGACGCGGGCGCCGTCGATCGTCGCCGACATCACCAGGATGCGCAGATCGGGCCTCAGCGCCGATTGCGCGTCGAGGGCGAGCGCCAGACCGAGATCGCCGTCGAGGCTCCTCTCGTGGGCCTCGTCGAAGATGACGCAGGCGACACCGGCGAGTTCGGGATCGGCGAGGATCTGGCGGGTGAAGACGCCCTCCGTGACGACCTCGATCCGCGTGCGGCCCGAGACCTTGGCGTCCATGCGCACGCGGTGGCCGACGGTCTCGCCGACGCTCTCACCGAGCGTCGCGGCCATGCGGGCGGCCGACGCCCGGGCGGCGAGGCGGCGCGGCTCCAACATGACGATGCGGCCGTCGCCGCGCCAGGGGGCGGCGAGGAGATCGAGCGGCACGCGCGTGGTCTTGCCGGCGCCGGGCGGGGCGACCAGCACGGCGTTGGGCGCGCGGATCAGAGCCGCGCGCAGGGCGGGCAGGGCGGCTTCGATCGGCAGGTCGGAGGGAGGAAGAGGCGGACGCGCGGTCATCGCCTCTCTTAGCGCGGGCGACGCGGGCGGGCCAAGGGGGCGCCGTTCACCACGTCGAAGGATCGCCGCCGAGCCGTCATTGTGAGGCGCGGGTCGCGGCCCTATCATTCCGCCCTCGAAACGATGAGGTCTCCCCTCCCATGCCGGTCGAGCTTCGCCCGTCCCAGGCGCTGAAACTCTGGCACGACGTCACGCTCGATCTGGTGCGCGACGGCGAGACCGACCTCACGGCCCGGCAGACGGCGATCCTCCTCACCGTCTATCTGGAGCCGCCGCCGCACACGGTGCGCGGCCTCGCCACCAAGCTCGGGGTCACCAAGCCGGCGATCACCCGCGCCCTCGACACGATGGGCGAGCGCGGCCTCGTCGACCGCCGCCGCGACGAGATCGACAAGCGCAACGTGCTGATCCAGCGCACCGTCGGCGGGGCGCTGTTCGTCGAGAAGCTCGGCGACGACGTGGTGAAGCGCGCCAAGGGCCTGCCGCGCTGATCACTCCGCCGCCGCGAGCCGATCGAGCAGACCGCGCGCGCCGAGCACGACCTCGGCCCAGGTCCGTTCGAAATCCCTCGCGGTGCCGTAATAGGGATCGGCGACGTTCTCGCCTTCGCGGCCGGCCACGTGATCGAGCAGCAGCGACAGGCGCGCGGTCGCCTCGCGCGGGGCGAGGCCGGCGAGATCGACGAGGTTCTGGCGATCGAGGGCGACGATCTCGTCGAAGCGGAAGAAATCCTCCGGCTCGATCTGGCGGGCGGCATAGTGATCGATCGCGACCCCGTGGCGACGGGCGACGGCGCGGGCGCGGACGTCCGGCGGCTCGCCGACGTGCCAGGCGCCGGTGCCGGCGCTGTCGACGGAGACGGCGAGCCCTCGCGCTTCCGCCTCGGCCCGGAACGCGGCCTCCGCCAACGGCGAGCGACAGATGTTGCCGAGGCAGACGAAGAGAACGGCGGGGGGCTTCGTCATGACGGCCTCAATAATCCACCTTCCCCAGATAGAGCCCGGCCGAGGGCGCCACGGCGCCACAGGCGGTGCGATCCGCTGCCGCCAAGGCCGCTCTCAGCCGGTCCTCGTCCCATTTTCCCTCGCCGATCAGCTTGATCGAGCCGACCATCGAGCGGACCTGATTGTGCAGGAACGAGCGGGCGGAGGCACGGATCTCGATCAAATCCTCGCCGGCACGGGTGACGTCCAGCCGGTCCAGCGTCTTCAGCGGGCTCTTCGACTGGCAGTGGGTCGAGCGGAAGGTGGTGAAGTCGTGATGGCCGACCAGGATCTTCGCGGCGCGGTCCATCGCCTCGGCGTCGAGCCGCGTCTTGACGTGCCAGGCGCGATTCGCCTCGACGGCGAGCGGGGCGCGGCGGTCGACGATGCGGTAGAGATAATGGCGGCCCTTGGCGGAGAAGCGCGCATCGAAGGCGGGATCGGCGATCTCGGCGGCGAGGATCGCGATCGGCGCGGGCTGGAGATGGAAGTTGAGCGCGTCCATCAGTTTGGAAGCCGGCCAGTCGCGCGGCAGGTCGACGTGGATCACTTGGCCGGTGGCATGCACCCCGGTGTCGGTGCGGCCGGCACCGCGCACGGTGACGAAACCCGCCTTCAGCTTCTCGAAGGCGTCCTCGAGCGTGCCCTGGACCGAGGGGCCGTTCGCCTGACGCTGGAAGCCGCAATAGGGGGTGCCGTCGTATTCGACGGTGAGCTTGTAGCGCGTCATCAGACGAGCCGATCGCCGGGGGCGAGGCGCAGCCCCTTCAGGGCGAGCGCCGCCGGCTGTGGCTTACCGCCGGCGCGCTGGACCTCGACGAGGCGCAGCGCGCCGTCGCCACAGGCGATGCGCCCCTCGCCGTCGAGGATCTCGCCGGGGGCGCCGTTCCCGTCGGCGAGGGTGGTGCGCAGGACCTTCAGCCGCTCGAGTTTGCCGCCGACCGCCACCTCGCACCAGGCGCCGGGAAAGGGCGAGAGGCCACGCGCGGTGTCGTGGATCGCCCGCGCGGTGCGCGACCAATCGATGCGGGCCTCGGCCTTGTCGATCTTGTGGGCGTAGGTGACGCCTTCGGCGGCCTGTTCGGTGGTGGCGAAGGTGCCGGCCTCGAGGGCGGCGAGCGCCGCGACCATCAGCGGCGCGCCGAGGGCGGCGAGGCGGTCGTGGAGGTCGAGCGTGGTCTCGTCGGCGCCGATCGCGGTCTCGGCGCAGAGCGCCACCGGGCCGGTGTCGAGGCCCTTTTCCATCCGCATGACCTCGACGGCGGTCGTCGCGTCGCCGGCCATGATCGCGCGCTGGATCGGGGCGGCGCCGCGCCAGCGCGGCAGTTTCGAGCCGTGGAGATTGAGGCAGCCGAAGCGCGGCGCGTCGAGGATCGTCTGCGGCAGCAGGAGACCATAGGCGACGACCACGCCGACGTCGGCGCCATGGGCGCGGAAGGCCTCGGCCGCCGCCTCGCCCTTCAGGGTCGTCGGCGTGAACACCGGGAGCCCCAGCGCCTCGGCGCGGCGATGGACCGGCGAGGGCGTCGCCACCATGCCGCGCCCGGCCGGACGCGGCGGCTGGGAATAGACCGCGACCACCTCGTGCCCCGCCGCGACGAGGGCGTCGAGGGTGGGGACCGAGAAGTCCGGGGTTCCCATGAACACGATCTTCAGCGGCATGGCGGGCTCTTTCGATCTCGGGTTCGCGGGTGGGGAATGCCTCTCCCCACCCTCTCGGTCAAGTCGCGACGCCGCCCTTCGGCGCGGATCGGGCTCAGACGGGGGCGACCACCGTCTGGGTCTGTTCTCCGAGCCCCTCGACGCCGAGGCGCATCGTCTGGCCGACGGCGAGGAAGACCGGCTCGGGCTTCACCCCCATGCCGACGCCGGAGGGCGTGCCGGTGGTGATGACGTCGCCGGGTTGGAGGCTCATGAACTGCGACACGTAGGAGACCAGCTCGGCGACGGGGAAGATCATCGTCTTGGTCGAGCCGTCCTGGCGCATGACGCCGTCGACGGAGAGCCACAGGCGCAAGTTCTGCGGATCGGGCACCTCGTCGCGGGTCGCCAGCCAGGGGCCGATCGGGCCGAAGGTGTCGCAGCCCTTGCCCTTGTCCCAGGTGCCGCCGCGCTCGGCCTGGAAGGCGCGTTCGGAGACGTCGTTGACGACGCAGTATCCGGCGACGTGGCCGAGCGCGGCCTCCTTGGTGACATAGCGAGCCTCGGTGCCGATGACGACGCCGAGTTCGACCTCCCAATCGAGTTTGGTGAAGTCGCGCGGGGCGATCACGTCGTCGTTCGGGCCGGAGATGCAGCTGGTCGCCTTCATGAAGACCACCGGCTCCTTCGGGATCGCCATACCCGCCTCGGCGGCGTGTTCGGAATAGTTGAGACCGATCGCCACGAATTTGCCGACCCGCCCGACGCAGGGACCGATACGGGTGCCCTCGGCGACGAGCGGCAGGGTCGCCGGGTCGATCGCGGCGAGGCGGGCGAGCGTGTCCGGGGCGAGGGCCGCGCCGGCGACGTCGTCGATCACCCCGGAGAGATCGCGGATGCGGCCGGTGGCGTCGAGAAGTCCCGGCTTTTCGGCGCCGCGCGGGCCGTGACGGAGCAGTTTCATGTGCGCTCTCTCTCTGATCGGCGGCGGATCGCGTCTCGATCCCCCTTTCGCCGATCGATAGCACTCTTCGCCCGGCCGTGCAGCGGTGGCGGCGCCCGAGCGCGGCGGGATCGTGGAGGAGGAGCGAAACCATCGGCTCCGCCTATGAAAAAAACAGAGACAATCTATTTGAACGATGCCACCCCCGAGGGTAGCCTGCAATCACTCGAGGGCGCCGCGCGTGTCCCCGAGCCGGAAAACTCGGGTCTTCGGAACCGACTTCGGCGCCGCGCGCCGGAGACGGAAACGGGATCTGTGGGCGGCATCGCCGCCGAAGCGCCAGAAGGATCGGGTCGTCGAGCGACGACCGAACAGGAGAGAGAAAATGCCTCTGATCAACACGGAAGTGAAGCCGTTCAAGGCCACCGTCTATCACAACGGCAAGTTCGCGGACATCACCGAGGCCGATCTCAAGGGCAAGTGGTCCGTGGTCTTCTTCTATCCGGCCGACTTCACCTTCGTCTGCCCGACCGAGCTCGGCGATCTGGCCGATCTCTATCCGGAGTTCCAGAAGATCGGCGTCGAGTGCTACTCGGTCTCGACCGACACGCACTTCACCCACAAGGCCTGGCACGACGCCTCCGACACCATCAAGAAGATCAAGTATCCGATGGTCGGCGACCCGACCGGCGTGATCTCGCGCAACTTCGACGTGATGATCGAGGACGCCGGCCTGGCGCTGCGCGGCACCTTCGTGATCGATCCGGACGGCATCATCAAGGTCTGCGAGATCCACGATCTCGGCATCGGCCGTGACGCCAAGGAGCTCTTCCGCAAGGTGCAGGCGGCGCAGTACGTCGCCTCGCATCCGGGCGAGGTCTGCCCGGCCAAGTGGACCCCGGGTGAGGCCACCCTCTCCCCCTCGCTCGAGCTGGTCGGCAAGATCTGATCTCGACGCCTTCGACGACGCCCCGGAGCCTTCGGGCTCCGGGTGCCCCCGACGACCCGCCCTCCCCCCAACATCGATGGTGACGACGAGCCGTCGGAGCTTCACACCTCCGACGTCCCTTCCTTGCGACCGAATTTCAGAAGAACCGGAGAAACGCCATGCTCGACCAAGGCATCAAGGCTCAGTTGAAGGCCTATCTCGAACGCCTCCGGCGCCCGATCGAACTGGTCGGCACGCTCGGTGACGACGCCGGCTCCAACCAGATGCGTGATCTCCTGGTCGACATCGCCGACTGCTCCGACAAGGTCGCGATCCGCTTCGACGGCACCGATGTGCGCACGCCCTCGTTCTCGGTCGGGGTGCCCGGCGAGACCGCGCGGATCCGCTTCGCCGGCCTGCCGATGGGCCATGAATTCACCTCGCTGGTCCTCGCCCTGCTCCATACCGGCGGCCATCCCGCCAAGGAGAACGAGGAGACGCTCGCCGCGGCCAAGGCTCTGACCGGCCCGCTCGAATTCGTCACCTATGTCTCGCTCACCTGCCAGAACTGCCCGGACGTGGTCCAGGCGCTGAACCTGATGGCCTCGCTCAACCCGTCGATCCGCCACACGATGGTCGAGGGCTCGATGTATCAGGCCGAGGTCGAGGCCGAGAAGATCATGGCCGTGCCGACCGTGCTCCTGAACGGCGCTCCGTTCGGCCAGGGCCGCATGAGCCTCGAGGAGATCGTCGCCAAGCTCGACACCGGCGCCTCCGAGCGCGCGGCGGCGGCGATCGCCGAGAAGGGCGTGTTCGACGTTCTGGTGGTCGGCGGTGGGCCGGCCGGGGCGGCGGCGGCGATCTATGCGGCGCGCAAGGGCATCAGGACCGGCGTGGTCGCCGAGCGCTTCGGCGGGCAGGTGCTCGACACGATGGCGATCGAGAACTTCATCTCGGTGCCGCACACCGAGGGGCCGAAGCTCGCCGCCGCGCTGGAGCGCCACGTCGCCGACTACGAGGTCGACGTGATGAACCTGCAGCGGGCGACCGGGCTGGTGCCGGCGGCGACCCCGGGCGATCCGATCACGGTGAAGCTCGCTTCCGGAGCGATGCTCCGCTCCAAGTCGGTGATCCTGACCACCGGCGCGCGCTGGCGCGAGATGGGCGTGCCGGGCGAGGCCGAATACAAGGCCAAGGGCGTGTGCTTCTGTCCGCACTGCGACGGGCCGCTGTTCAAGGGCAAGCGCGTGGCGGTGATCGGCGGCGGCAACTCCGGCGTCGAGGCGGCGATCGATCTCGCCGGCATCGTCTCCCACGTCACCCTGCTCGAATTCGACTCCAGGCTGCGCGCCGACGAGGTTCTGCAGAAGAAGCTGCGCTCGCTCCCCAACGTGACGATCGTCGTCTCCGCCCGCACCACCGCGGTGATCGGCGACGGCGAGAAGGTGACGGCGATCACCTATGAGGATCGCGTCTCCGGCGACGTCCACAAGATCGAGCTGGAAGGCATCTTCGTGCAGATCGGCCTGCTGCCGAATTCGGAATGGCTCGACGGGACGGTCGCGCTCTCCAATCGCAAGGAGATCGAGATCGACGCGCGTGGCGCGACCTCGGTGCCCGGCGTCTTCGCCGCCGGCGACGCCACCACCGTGCCCTACAAGCAGATCATCATCGCCATGGGCGCCGGCGCCACCGCGGCGCTCTCGGCCTTCGATCATCTGATCCGTCACTGAGGCTTTCCGAGCCGATCGAGATCCGGACGAGGGGCCGCGGCCCCTCGTCGTCGTCTCAGCCGCACCAGGAATGGCGGGCGCCGTCCCAACGCCGCGCCAGACCCTCGCGGATCAGAACCTCGCCGAAGGAGACGCCGCCGCGCCGGACGCTGCGCAGTTTGCGCCCGTAGCGGTCTTCGTCGCGACCACTCGCCGTCAGCGAGAACGGGCCGGCGTTGAGCAGGGCCTGGAGACGCCGTTTCGCCGCCTCGCCCTTGATGCGCTCCGCCTCGCAACGCGGCGGGCTCAACTCGGGCGTGTCGATGTCGGCGATGCGGATCTTGACGCCGCGATGCCAGAAGGTGTCGCCGTCGACGACGCAATCGACGCGGTGGCCGCTGCCGCAGAGGGTGAAGGCGCCGACCAGCGTGTCGGCGGCGGCGGCGGCGGTCTCGGTCGCGGGCGGGGCGACGACGTCGATCAGGCGCGAAAAGGTCCCGGTCTGGGCGAGCTGGTGCACGCCGACGGCGAAGGCCGCGATCGCCACCCACACGGCGGCGGAGACGAGCCGGCTCGGACGCCACGACCGGCCGGGCGGCGGAGTTCGCGCGCCGGCGAGCGATCCGTAACGCGCGCGAAGGCGTTCGGACGTGGGATAGCGGACGATTTCCGGCATCGGCGAAGCCCTCCGTTCGCCGCGAAGAATGCAATCTTCGATATTAAAAATCCATGAAGTAACATCTATTAGTTGTAAATGCGCTCGCGCAGCTCGTGCGTGCGCCGGCTCGGCGCCCGCGACCGGCCGACGCGTCCGCGCCGGGCGCCGGGTCCGTTCACCCACGCCTCGACCCGCGCCGTTCGTTCCCGAGGCGCGCGGCCTACGACGCTCTACGACTGTCGGGAAAGTCCGTTTCGTGGCATGATGATACCGTTGCCCGAGCATGAGGGCGGGGCGCCGGTCCAGGGAGGCCGAGCATGATCGCGAACGGCAGAGACGCAAGCGTGCCCTGGTGGCGGAGTGGTGTCGTCTACCAGATCTATCCGTGGTCCTTCCAGGACACGACCGGCGACGGGGTCGGCGACATCCCCGGTATTCTCTCCCGTCTCGACCATCTGGTCGCGCTCGGCGTCGACGCGGTGTGGTTGTCGCCGGTCTATGTCTCGCCGATGGCCGATTTCGGCTATGACGTCGCCGACTATTGCGACGTCGATCCGCGCTTCGGCACGCTTTCCGATCTCGACCGGCTGATCGAGGCGCTGCATGCGCGCGGCATGAAACTGATCCTCGACTTCGTTCCGAACCACACCTCCGATCGGCATCCGTGGTTCCTGGAGAGCGCCTCCTCGCGCACCAATCCCAAGGCCGATTGGTACATCTGGCACGATCCGGCGCCGGACGGCGGACCGCCCAACAATTGGCGCTCGATGTTCGGCGGCATCGGCTGGGAATGGTCGGCGGCGCGCGGGCAGTGGTACTACCACGCCTTCCTCAAGGAGCAGCCCGACCTCAATTGGCGCAACCCCGCCGTGGTCGCGGCGATGCACGACGTGCTGCGGTTCTGGCTGAAGCGCGGCGTCGACGGGTTCCGGGTCGACGTGATCTGGCATCTCCTGAAAGACCCCGACTTCCGCGACAACCCGCCCAATCCCGACTGGACCCCCGACGAGCCGGAGGTGCGCCACATCCTGCAGATCATGACCTGCGACCAGCCCGGGGTGATCGATCTGGTCAAGGGCTTCCGCAAGGTGATCGACGAGTTCCCCGACAAGCTGATGATCGGCGAGCTCTATCTGACCATCGAGCGGATGTGCGCCTATTACGGCGAGGACCTCGACGGGGCGCATCTGCCGTTCAACTTCCATCTCCTGATGGACCCGTGGAAGGCCGAGACGGTCGGCTGGCTGATCGAGGAATACGAGCGCCGGCTGCCTCCGGGGGCCTGGCCGAACTGGGTGCTCGGCAATCACGACAATGCCCGCGTCGTCTCGCGGCTCGGCGCCGCCCAGGCACGGGTCGCGGCGATGTTCCTTCTGACCGCGCGCGGCACGCCGACGCTCTTCCAGGGTGACGAGATCGGCCTTTCGAACGGCGTCATCCCGCCCGATCGGATCCGCGACCCGCAAGAGAAGAACGAGCCTGGCCTGCCCGACCACAATCGCGACATCGCCCGCACGCCGATGCAATGGGACGCCTCGCCCTTCGCCGGGTTCTCCACCGTCGAGCCGTGGCTGCCGCTGGTACCGGGGTGGGAGAGCGTGAACGTCGCGGTGGAGGCGGCCGACCCCGCCTCGATGCTGACGCTGCATCGCCGGCTCCTGAAGCTTCGCCGCGCCCATGAGGCGCTGTCGATCGGCGACGTTCGGGTTCTCGTCGCGGCGGGGGATCTCCTCGCCTTCGAGCGGCGGCACGGCGACGAGCGCTTCGTGATCGTCCTCAATCTCGGCTCGGATCTGATCGAGACCTCGATCCCGGAAGCGAGCGGCGGGCAGATCGTGCTCTCCTCCAAGGGCGGACGCGACGGCGAGATCGTCGGCGCGCGGCTGATGCTGGCGGGCGACGACGGGGTGGTGATCTCCCTCGCCTGAGGCGGGGCGGACCTCCTCTCCCCGTGAAACGCGGGCGCGAACAAAGGAGCCATGCGTCGCGTCGCGCGTGCGAGCGCGCGCGAAACCGGCTATCGAGAAGATCGTCGGGCCGCGCGCGGTTCGGCCTCGCTCCCGACGAAAGTGCCGATGACCGCTCCGCACCGCCCCGACCTGCCCCCCTCCGCCCGCCCCACGGCCGACGGCGCTTCCGCCACGATCACCTATTCGGCGGCGGGCCTGCTCGGCATCCTTCCCTTCTCCACCGACGTCTATCTGACGGCGATGGTCGATCTCGGTCACGAGTTCGGGGTGGAGGTGGCCGGCGTCCAACAGACCATGTTGGCCTTCACCGTCGGCTTCGCCCTCGCCCATCTGGTGCTCGGCCGCCTCGCCGATCGGTTCGGCCGGCGGCCGGTGGTCCTGGTCGGCGTCGCCGTCTATCTGGTCGCCTCGCTGGCTGCGATCTCGGCGCCGTCGCTCGCCCTGCTGGTCGCGGCGCGCTTCGTCCAGGGCGCGGCGGCGGCGACCGGCCCGATCATCGCCCGAACCCTGATCCGCGACACGGTGCCGCCGGAGAACGGCGGCCGCGCGCTCGCCAAGGTCGGCGCCCTCTTCGGCATCGTCCCGCTGGTCGCCCCGGTGATCGGCACGCTGGTCGCCCAGGTCGCCGGTTGGCGCGGGGCGTTGTCGACGCTGGTGATCTACGGCGGCGTGCTGCTGCCGATCCTGTGGCGGCGCCTGCCGGAGACGCGGCCGCCGCACGTCCACGGCGCCGAGCGGATCGGTATCCTCCAGGCGCTGCGCCATTTCGTGCGGACCCGCGCCTTCGTGGTGGGGGCGCTGGCGCTGGCGGGCGGTTACGGCGTGCTGTTCGTCTGGCTCACCACCTCGGCCTTCCTGATGGTCGGCACGCTCGGCATCACCAAGTTCCAGGCGTCGCTGGTCTACATGGCCGGGTCCGCCGGCTTCCTCTCCGGCAACATGCTCGCCATGCGGCTCGTCCGCACCCAGCCCGCGAGCCGGGTGCTCCGCGCCGCCGCCGGCGCCGTCGTCTTCGGCACGATCGCCCCGCTCGCGGTCATCACCGCCGGGGTGACCCATTGGCTGCCGGTGCTGATCGCCCTGCTGCCGTTCTATCTCGGCTGGGGCCTCGCCCAGCCTATGGCGACGGCGATCGCCATGCGGCCGTTCCCGGAAGCCGCCGGGCAGGCCTCCGCCTGGCTCGGCATCTCGCAGCAGGTCGGCGGCATCGTCTTCGGCCTCGTCGCCTCCGGTCTCGGCGGCGGCGAGGCGTCGCTGATGGTGATGGTCGCCGCCGCCCTCGCCTTCGCCGGCGTGGTGATGCTGCCGGCGCGGCCGTCCCGGGTCTGACGGCGGTTCACGCCACCGCAGGCTCGGCGAGGAGCTCGACGGAGACCGTCTTCAGGCTCGCGCGATCGGCGGAGAAGCCGACCGAGAGGTCGAAACGGCCGGGCTCCAGACGCGGTTCCAGATCGGGCCCGAGCAGGACGAAATCCGCCGCCGTCAGCGTGAAGGCGAGGTCGCGCGTCTCGCCGGCCGCCAATTCGATCGTCTCGAAGCGTTTCAGCTCGAGGAGCGGCCGCGCGGTCGAGGCGACGACGTCGCGGGAGAAGAGGAAGACCGTGGTCGCCCCGGCGCGGGCGCCGCGATTGGTCACTCTCGTCGTCACCACGACCCCCTCGCCGGCCCGGAAGGCGGGGCTCGACGGACGCGGCGCCTCCAGGCCGAAATCGGCATAGGAGAGGCCGTGGCCGAACGGGAAGAGCGGCGTGTTGGGGACGTCGAGATATTGGGTGGTGAAGTGCTCGCCGAGCACGAAGGGCCGCCCGGACGGCCGCTCGCCGAAGAAGACCGGGATCTGACCGACGTCGAGCGGCCAGGAGACCGGCAGCGAGCCCGAGGGCGACACCGCGCCGGCGACGAGGTCGGCGACGGCCCGGCCACCCTCCGATCCGGGATACCAGACGACGAGCGTGGCGTCGGCCTTCTTCAGAAGCTCGGTCTCGATCAGCGGCCGACCGCAGGTCATCACGACGACGCAGGGCTTGCCGAGGGCGAGGATGCGCGCCGCCAGCTCCGCCTGCCGGCCGGTGAGGCCCGGCCGAGCGCGGCTCGCCGCCTCGCCGGAGAGTTCGCTCGGCTCGCCGAGCGCCAGGACGACGACGTCGCAAGTGGTCGCAAGCGCTTCCGCCTCGGCGATCAGCATGGCGTCGCACGCCGCGCCGGCATCGTCCTCGGCGTGATCGGCGGCGCAGCCCTCGGCGACGCGGACCTCGCGCCCGGGGAAGGCGGCGGCGAAACCGGCGGTGAGCGTGACGATCTCGTCCTGGTCGCCGAGACCGCTCCAGGGGCCGATCATCTGGGCGGTGTCGTCGACGAAGGGGCCGATCAGGGCGATCGGGCCGCCTTCGGGCGCGAGCGGCAGGACACGGCCGCGATTGGTCAGCAGCACGGCGGAGGCGGCGGCGGCCTCACGCACCACCGCGCGGCGCTCGGCACGGGTGGAGGCGGCCGGGCGCGCCGGATCGCCTCGGCCGAAGGGCGCCTCGAAGAGGCCGAGGCGTTCCTTGACCCGGAGCACGCGGGCGACCGTCTCGTCGATCAGGTCGATCGAGATCAGGCCGCGTTCCAGCGCCGGCTTCAGGCCGTCGGGATAGGCGCGGCTCTCCATGTCGAGGTCCATGCCGGCCTTCAGTGCGATGGCGGCGGCCTCGACCATGTCGGCGGCGACGCCGTGGGCGACCAGTTCGCCGACCGCGTCGTAATCGGAGACGTAGATCCCCTCGAAGCCCCAGCGACCGCGAACGAGATCGGTGAGGAAGCCGTGATCGCCCGACATCGGCCGTCCCGCGATGTCGACGAAGGCGGGCATGATGGCGAGGCAGCCGGCCTTCACCGCCGCCTCGAAGGCGGGCAGATAGACCTCGTGCAGGGTGCGCTCGGAAATCTCGACCGAGGCGTAGTCGCGCCCGGCGGTGCAGGCGCCATAGGCGGCGAAATGCTTGGCGGTGGCGGCGAGCGACCACGGGCTCGCCGGGTCGGCGCCCTGGAAGCCCCGCACCTTGGCGGCGGCGAAGGCGCGGCCGACGGTCGGGTCCTCGCCGGGCCCCTCGACGATGCGGCCCCAACGGGGATCGCGGGCGCAGTCGAGCATCGGCGCGAAGGTGAGGTGGATGCCGTCGTCGCAGGCCTCTTCCGCGGCGAGACGGGCGGTCTTCTCCCAGAGGTCCGGGCGGAAGGCGGCGGTCTCGCCGAGCGGCACCGGGGCGTTGGTGAAATAGCCGTGGACGACGTCGAGCCCGAAGAGCAGCGGGATCTTCAGCCGGCTCTCCTCGACGGCGACCCGCTGGAGCGCATGGATGCGGTCGCGTCCGACGAGGTTCAGGACCGAGCCGACCCGGCCGGAGCGGACGTCCTCGACCGTCGGCTCCTCGGCGGCGCGCGGCCCGGTGACGATGGTCTCGGCACCGAGGGAGACCATGACCAACTGGCCGATCTTCTCCTCGAGAGTCATGGTGGCGAGCAATTCGGTGATGCGTGACATCGTCTCATGCCTTCGTCTGAGGCGGCCGCGATCATGCGCCACCTCAACGTCATTTCAACACGTGGGCGTGTAGGATCCGCTAAAGACGAATAAAATCGAACCGAAACGGTGCCCCCATGTCGGACCCTGCCGACACTTCCGCCGAACCTCCACTCGCGACGCTGGCGCCGCACGGCGGAACGTTCGCGCAGGTGCGTCAGATCCTCGCGCGGATGCGCGGCGCGCCGGAGCGCAAGGCGCTCGCCTGGCTGGTGTTGGGGCTGGTCTCCACCATCATCGCCAACAATGCCGCGCAGATCTGGCTCAACGACTGGCAGGGCCTCTTCTACGACGCGCTGGAGCGGCGCGACTGGCCGGGTTTCGTCTCCGAGGCGCTGCACTTCCTGCGCATCGCCGGCACGCTCCTGGTCCTGGTGGTGTTCCAGACCTGGGGCACCGAGATGATCAAGGTGCAGCTCCGCTCGTGGCTGACGCGGCATCTCCTCGACGCGTGGCTGGTGTCGAAACGCTCCTATCTCCTCACCTTCGCCGGCGAGGTCGGAGCCAATCCCGATCAGCGCATCCACGAGGACACCCGGCATCTCGCCGAACTCACCGCCGATCTCGGCGCCAGCCTGATCCAGGCCTCGCTGCTGCTCGTCTCCTTCATCGGCGTCCTCTGGGTGCTCTCCGAACAGGTCAAGTTCGACATCGGCGGCCATCTCGTCGGAATCCCCGGCTACATGGTGTGGTGCGCGCTCGCCTTCGCGCTCGCCGGATCGACGCTGACGTGGTGGGTCGGGCGGCCGATGGTCGACGACAACGCGGCGCGCTACGCCCGCGAGGCCGACATGCGCTTCGCCCTGGTCCGGATCGGCGAATCGGCGGAAGGCATCACCCTCTACGGCGGCGAGGCCGACGAGCGGCGCACCATCGACGTTCTGTTCGGCCGCGTCCTCGCGGCGATGCAGCGTCTGGTGAACGATCTCGCCCGCCTCACCTGGGTCACCTCCGGCTACGGCTGGCTCGCGCTGGTGGTGCCGGTGATCGTCGCCGCGCCGGGCTATTTCTCCGGCGCCATGTCGCTCGGCGGGCTGATGATGGTGGTCAATTCCTTCAATCAGGTGCAGTCGTCGCTGCGCTGGTTCGTCGACAACTATTCGCGCATCGCCGATTGGCGGGCGACGCTCAGGCGCGTCGAGGCGCTGCACGAGGCGCTCGCCGCGCTCGACCGGGCGCCGGGCGGCAACGGGCGCTTCGACTGTATCGAGGACGCGACCGACGGCGTGCGTTTCAAAGGGTTCGAGCTGAAACTCCCCAGCGGGCGCTCCGGTTTCGCAACGCCCGACGTCGCCATCGAGCGCGGCGAGCGGGTGCAGATCGTCGGCGAGACCGCCGCCGGCAAGAGCACGCTCTTCCTCGCCATGGCGGGCCTGTGGTCACGGGGCAAGGGCATCATCCGCCATCCGCCGCGCGACCGCATGATCTTCCTGCCCGAACGACCCTATTTCCCGATCGGCACGCTCGCCGAGGCGCTCGCCTATCCCGACGCGCCGGGGGCGCATCCGATCGAGGACATCACCCGGGCGCTGGAGGCGGTGGGGCTCGGGCGGCTGACCGTCTGTCTCGATCAGACCCTGCGCTGGGACCGCGACATCGCCTTCGACGACCAGCAGCTGCTCGCCTTCGCCCGGGTGTGGCTGCATCGGCCCGACTGGGTGGTGATGGACGACGCCATGAGCGCCCTCGGCGCGGCGACGCGGCGCCGGGTCTTCGCGCTGATGCAGAGCCTCGAGGGTCTCTCGGTGATCGCGCTCTCCAAGGCCGAGGACGGCGACCCGTTCTACACGCGCACGATCGCGCTCGTCCGCCGCAACGGCGAGCGCAAGCCCGGCCGCAACGGACGCGGCCGGCGCTGAGACGACGGCTCAGCCGATCTTGCGATCGCGGGGACGCTCAGGGCCGATCATGCCGGCGGCGCGGCTGCGTCCGCCCGGGCGGGTCGGCCGCTCGGCGTGACGACGCAGCGCCCGTTCGGCGCTCCAGGGATCGGCGAAGCGCGCGCCCTCGAAGGCGCGGAAGCGCGGCGCGACCGCGTGGAAGGCGTAACTCTCGCCGTCGCGGATCAGGAGACCGGCCTCGACGTCGTCGATCTCGATCAGGTAGCTGTCGAACATGGCGGGCGTCTCCGACCGGCTCGCTTCGGGCCGATACCTCGCCCGATCGGCGACCTTTGAGCAGATTTCGACGCAAGCCGTGTGACGGTTCTCCGACGGTTTCGCCTTTTCCCCGGAGATCCCTCCGGTTGCGGTAGAGACCTACCTCCCCTTGCGGAAAAGAACGGATCTCACCGGCCGGCCCGGTCGGCGAGGATCATCGCGGCGCCCTTGTCGGCGATCATGATCGTCGGCGAATTGGTGTTGCCGGAGACGATCGTCGGCATCACCGAGGCATCGACCACGCGCAGGCCGGAGACGCCGCGCACCCGAAGGCGCGCGTCGGTGACGGCGGCGGGATCGTCGGCAGTGCTCATCTTGGCGGTGCCGACCGGATGGAAGATCGTCGTGCCGACGTCGCCGGCGGCCTTCGCCAGAGCCGCGTCGCTCACACGGTCCGCTCCCGGCAGATGCTCGGTCGGGCGGAAGCGGGCGAGCGGCGCGGCGGCGACGACCCGACGGGCGAGGCGCAGGCTCTCGACCGCGACACGGCGATCCTCTTCGGTCGAGAGGTAGTTCGGCCGGATCACCGGCGCGGCGGCGGGATCGCGCGAGCGGGCGTGGATCGAGCCGCGTGAGGTCGGGCGCAGGTTGCAGACCGAGACGGTGAAGGCGGCGAAGGGATGCATCGGCTCGCCGAAGCGATCGAGCGACAGCGGCTGAATGTGGAACTCGAGGTTCGGCGTCTCGACCTCGGGCGAGGAGCGAGTGAAGGCGCCGAACTGCGACGGCGCCATGGCGAGCGGGCCGCGCCGGAAGAGCGCGTATTCGAGGCCCATCCAGGCGCGTTTCAGGAGGTTCGGATAGTCGGTGTTGAGGGTGCGGGTGCCCTCGACCTTGAAGACGGTGCGGAGCTGGAGGTGGTCCTGGAGGTTCTCGCCGACGCCGGGGACGGCGGCCACCGTCGCCACGCCGAGCTCGGCGAGGCGGGCGGGATCGCCGATGCCGGAGCGCTCGAGGATCGGCGGCGAGGCGACCGCGCCGGCGGCGAGAATCACCTCAGCCGAGGCGCCGACGCGCTCCTCGCGGCCCGCCTTCACATAGGCGACGCCGACGGCGCGGGTCCCCTCGAAGAGGACGCGGTCGGCGAGCGCGCCGGTGATCACCGTCAGATTGGGGCGATCGGCGGCCGGCTTCAGGAAGCCGCGCGCCGCCGACCAGCGCCGCCCGTTCTTCTGATTGACCTGAAAATAGGACGAGCCCTCGTTGTCGCCGCCGTTGAAGTCGGCGACCTTGGGGATGCCGCACTCTTCCGCCGCATCGGCGAAGGCGTCGAGGATCTCCCAGCGCATGCGGGGGGCGTCGACCCGCCATTCGCCGCCGGCGCCGTGGATCGGGCTCGCGCCCCGGAAGTGATCCTCGTGGGCCTTGAAGACGGGGAAGACGTCGTCCCAGCCCCAACCGTCGAGGCCGATCCGGCGCCAGCCGTCGTAGTCGCGGCTCTGGCCGCGCAGATAGAGCATGGCGTTGATCGCCGAGGAGCCGCCGAGGACCTTGCCGCGCGGGTATTTGAGGCTGCGGCCGTTGAGGCCGGGATCGGGCTCGGTCTGGAAGCACCAGTCGGCGCGGGGATTGCCGATGGCGAAGAGATAGCCGACGGGGATGTGGAACCAGATCCAATCGTCCTTGCCGCCGGCCTCGAGAAGCGCGACGCGGATCTTCGGATCGGCGGAGAGCCGATTGGCGAGGACGCAGCCGGCGGAGCCGCCGCCGACGATCACATAGTCGAAGGTTTCCATCGGTTCCTCCCGAAGGCGCATGCCGGATTGCGATGACGATGCGAGGCCGCGAGCCCCCCTCCCCTCAGGGGAGGGGTCGGGGGTGGGGTCGGGCGTCGTCGATCCGCGCAGGTCGGTGGCGGACGCGACCCGAGGGCACGCCGTCTTCTCGGGACGATGGGAGCGCGCAGGGACCACGTCGGTCCCGCATACACCCCACCCCTGCCCCTCCCCTGAGGGGAGGGGTGGTTCGTGCCGTTCCAAATGACGCGACGTATCCTCCCGAACGGGGAGGAGACGCCCTCGCCTCACTTCATCGTCGGGATCGAGAATTCCGCGCCGGAGCGGATGCCGGAGCCCCAGCGCGAGGTCACCGTCTTGGTCTTGGTCCAGAAGCGGAAACCGTCGGCGCCGTGCTGGTTCAAGTCGCCGAAGGAGGAACGCTTCCAGCCGCCGAAGGTGTAGTAGGAGAGCGGCACCGGGATCGGCACGTTGATGCCGACCATGCCGACCTCGACGCGAGCGGCGAAGTCGCGAGCGGCGTCGCCGTCCTGGGTGAAGATCGCGGTGCCGTTGCCGTATTCGTGGGCGTTCACGATCTCCAGAGCGTCCTCGTAGGTGTCGCGGCGGACGATCGACAGGACGGGTCCGAAGATCTCCTCCTTGTAGATGCGCATCTCCGGCGTGACATGGTCGAAGAGACAGCCGCCGACGTAGAAGCCGTTCTCGTAGCCCTGCATGGTGAAGCCGCGGCCGTCGACCAGGAGCTTCGCGCCCTCGGCGACGCCGAGGTCGACGTAGCCCTTGACCTTCTCCATGTGGGCGGCGGTGACCACCGGGCCGAAATCGGCGGAAGCATCGGTCGAGGGGCCGACCTTGAGGCTCTCGACGCGGGGCACCAGCTTGTCGAGCAGGCGCTCGGCGGTGCCGGCGCCGACCGGCACCGCGACCGAGATCGCCATGCAGCGCTCGCCGGCCGAGCCGTAGCCGGCGCCGATCAGCGCGTCGACGGCCTTGTCCATGTCGGCGTCGGGCATGACGATCATATGGTTCTTGGCGCCGCCGAAGCACTGGGCGCGCTTGCCGTTGGCGGTGGCGCGGGCATAGACGTATTGCGCGATCGGGGTCGAGCCGACGAAGGACACCGCCTTGATGTCGGGATCGTCGAGGACGGCGTCGACCGCCTCCTTGTCGCCGTTGACCACGTTGAAGATGCCGGCCGGCAGACCCGCCTCCATCCACAGTTCGGCGAACATCAGCGGCACGCCGGGGTCGCGCTCGGACGGTTTCATCACGAAGGCGTTGCCGCTCGCGATGGCGGGCCCACACATCCACAGGGGGATCATGGCGGGGAAGTTGAACGGCGAGATGCCGGCGACGACGCCGAGCGGCTGGCGCATCGAATAGAGGTCGATCGCCGGGCCGGCGTCGGAGGTGAACTCGCCCTTCAGCATCTGCGGCGCGCCGATGGCGAATTCGATCACCTCGAGGCCGCGCTGGAGATCGCCGCGCGCATCGGGCAGCGTCTTTCCGTGCTCGCGGGCGAGAAGCTCGGAGAGCGCGTCGGCGCGGGTGTTGCAGAGGTCGAGGAACTTCATCAGCACACGGGCGCGGCGCTGCGGATTGACCGCCGCCCAGTCGCGCTGCGCGGCCTTGGCGTTTTCGACGGCGGCGCGGACCTCGGCGGTCGTGGCCAAGGCGACGGTCGCCACCTGTTCGCCGGTCATCGGCTGCCACACGGGGGCGGTGCGCCCCGAAGTTCCCGCGACCGGCTGACCGCCGATGAAATGACCGTAAGCGCGCATGTTTTTTCCTCCCTGATCGGACGGCGCGGAGATTAGGATGGACAAATCGCCACATCCAGGGATCATCGCGCGCAAGGCCCGTGTCAAAATGCCCACAGGGTGGGCCCAGGTCGAGGGGAAAGTGCGAGAGGCATGCGTCGCGGTTTCGATTGGAACGATCTGCGCTTCTTTCTCGCCGTCGCCCAGGTCGGCACGCTGACCGGCGCGGCGCGGCGACTCGGCACCGACCACGCGACCGTCAGCCGCCGCATCTCGGCGCTGGAGGCGGCGATCGGGGCGAAGCTGTTCGAGCGCACCCCCCAGGGCTATCTCACCACCCTCTCCGGCGAGCGGCTGATCACCCACGCCGAGGCGATGGAGGCGGAGGCGATCGCCGCGACGGAAGGGGTCGGGCGCCCGGAGGCCGGCATCAGCGGTACGCTCCGGATCAACACGCTCGAAGGGTTCGGCAATTCGTTCCTGGCGCCGCGCATCGGCCGCTTCGCCGAGCGACATCCGCGTCTCCGGCTCGAGCTGGTGATGATCCAGCAGATCGTCGCGCTGTCGCGGCGCGAGGGCGACGTGGCGATCGGCCTGGCGCCGCCCAAGGAGAGCCGTTTCGTCACCACGCGGCTCACCGACTATCGGCTCGGCCTCTTCGCGGCGCCGACCTATCTCGCCCGCCGGCCGCCGATCGCCGCGCGGCGCGATCTCGAGGGGCACGCCTTCGTCGGCTACGTCGACGATCTCGTCTTCACGCGCGGGCTCGATTATCTCGACGAGGTGCTGCCGGGGCTGAAGGCGCGCATCCAGAGCTCGTCGCTGGTGACGCAGCGCACGATCACCGAGGAGGGGCACGGACTGTGCGTCCTGCCGTTGTTCATGACGCGCGACCGCCCCGGACTGGTGCCGGTGCTGCCCGAGGAGGTTCGGCTCACCCGCAGCTATTGGCTCTTCACCCACGGCGACATCGCCGACAGTGCGCGCGTGCGCGCCGTGGTGCGCTTCGTCCAGGAGGAGATCGCGGCGGCGGGCGCCTGGTTCTCGGGGGAGGCGTGAGCGTGGCGCGGCCGCCGGGGACCGGCGGTCGCGGCGATCAGTCGTCGGTGGCGCAGTCGGCGCAATAGAGGCCGTGCAGCGACTGGAGGATGGAGCGCGCCTCGTCGCCGGAGAGCGAATAGAAGATCATCTGACCGGCGCGCCGCGTCGCGACGTAACCCTTGTGGCGCAGGACCGCGAGATGTTGCGACAGCGCCGATTGGCTGAGGCCGACCGCCTTCTCGAGCTCGCCGACGGACTTCTCGCCCTCGACCAGCTGGCACAGGATCAACAGCCGGCGCGGGCTGCCCATCGACTTGAGGAGCGAGGCCGCCCGTTCGGCATTGGCTTCGAGTTGCGAGATGTTCATCCGCCGTCGTCGTTCCCTTGTGGACCGCCCCCTCCGGCCGGAGAGGCCTACGGTCCGCGTGACCCTCTCGGCTCGTCTCGGTCGGATCCGTCGACGGACCCGGCTGCTCGGGAGGGTGGCCGGCCACAGGCCGCGAGGCATGGAAACCGACTTTCGTCTGGGACTGTGCCAAAGGCGCGAGAGACTTGCAAGTGTTCGCACATGCGAAGGTTCGCGGGTTCCCTTGATCCGACAGGAAAATTTTACTCATTTCCCGGCGAAATACGCAATCTCACAGAGCCCTTCTCGCGGCGAGGGCGTCGTCGACGAATCGCTCGGCGAGCGCGATGCCGGTTTCCGCCGCGTAGCATCCCGGATCGAGGCACCATTGCAGCCACAGGCCGTCCATCAGGGCGGCGAGGCCGAGCGCGACGGATTCGGTGTCGATCGTGCGTCCCTCGGGCACGCAGCCGGCGAGTTCCTTCTCCAGGGTGCGGCGATAGTCGACCCAGGTGCGCTTCTGGATCGCCTTCAGGATCTCGCCGTGGGGCAGCATGCTCCAGAACACAACCCAGACGCGGAGCAGCGAGGGATCGAGCACGGCCGGCGAGAAGGAGGCGGCGATGAAGGCGGAGAGCCGGGCGCGGGCGCCGGCGACCGGCTCGACGCGCTCCAGGATCCGCGCCATCACGTCGCTCGACACGTGTTCGTAGGCGGCGGCGACCAGCGCCTCGATGCCCTCGAAATGGTGGTTGACCAGACCGGCGGAGACGCCGGCCTCGGCGGCGATGCGGCGCACCGAGACGCCGGCGTGACCGTCGCGGGCCATGCAGCGCAGCGTCGCCGCGACCAGATCGACCCGGCGATCCTCGGGAAGGGCTCGGCGATACTTCGGCTGACGAGACGTCATCGGATCACCCTCTCCTGCCCGTCGCGTGCCGAGATCGCGGGCGCCGCGATCAGGGACGCATCCAGGTCGCCGCGACCTGCAGACCGAAGCGGACCACGGTCTCCGGTCCGTCCGGGCTCTTGCGCAGATTGAAGCACTTCTCGCGATTGTTGCCGGCCCAGCGCGAACAGTAGCCCTCGGCGATCACCCGCCAGAAGCCGTTCACGGTCTTGGGCTTCTTCGGCCCGATCGGGGTGCGGCTCGCCTTGCCGTCGGGGGTGAAGACCATCTGGTAGCGGCTGCCGTCGGGGCCGGTGGCGATGATCGGCTTGCCGTCGAACCAGGTGGCCTTGATCTCCTCGCCGGGGATCTTCTCGGGCAGGCCCGAGAAGTCGGTCGGCGGCGGCTTCAACTGGGCGAGGGCGGATCCGCCGGTCGCGACCAGAGCGAGGCCGCCGAGAACGACGACGCGAGAGAGGAGAGAGGACCGGCAACGGACACGATTCATCGAGGTCTCCGATCTCGGACGGCGCGGGCGCGCCGTCTCACAGCATCGACGGCAGCACGCGATCGGGCGGGCGATGACCGTCCTGATAGGTCTTGATGTTGATGATGACACGCTCGCCCATGTCGATGCGGCCCTCGAGGGTCGCCGAGCCGAGATGGGGCAGCAGCACCACGCGCTTGGAACGGGCGAGCTTCGGGTTGACCGCCGGCTCGTGCTCGAACACGTCGAGACCGGCCCCGGCCAGTTCACCGGCGTCGAGCATGCGGGCGAGCGCGTTCTCGTCGATCACCTCGCCGCGGGCGGTGTTGACCACGTAGGCGTCGGGGCGCAGCAGCTTGAGGCGGCGGGCGGAGAGCAGATGATAGGTCGCCGGCGTGTGCGGGCAGTGGATCGACACCACGTCCATGCGGGCGAGCATCTGATCGAGGCTCTCCCAATAGGTCGCCTCCAGCCCCTCCTCGACCGAGGTCGGCAGGCGGCGGCGGTTGTGATAGTGGATCGACATGCCGAAGGCCTTGGCGCGGCGGGCGACCGCCTGACCGATGCGGCCCATGCCGATGACGCCGAGGCGCTTGCCGTTGATGCGATGGCCGAGCATCCAGGTCGGCGACCAGCCGCCCCACTCGCCCGACTGCATCACCGCGATGCCCTCGGCCATGCGGCGCGGCACGGCGAGGATGAGCGCCATGGTCATGTCGGCGGTGTCCTCGGTGAGGACGCCGGGGGTGTTGGTGACGGTGATGCCGCGATTGAGCGCGGTCTGGACGTCGATGTTGTCGACGCCGTTGCCGTAGTTGGCGATCAGGCGCAGCTGCGGGCCGGCCTGGGAGATCACGGCCGCGTCGATCGTGTCGGTGACGGTGGGCACCAGCACCTCGGCGGTGCGGGCCGCCTCGACCAGCTCGGCCTGGGTCATCGGACGATCGTCGACGTTGAGACGCGCATCGAAGAGCTCGCGCATGCGGGTCTCGATGACGTCGGGAAGCCGACGGGTGACGATCACCGAGGGTTTGCTCTTCGACATGGGCATCATCGCTCCCCGCGTGGATTCTCTCGTGACGGGGCGCGCGCGTTCTGAGCGCCGCCCCGGGGGAGCCGTCGTTCCCGGCGGCGGGCCACCGGAAGATCGATCCTCGGAAAGTCGCGGACCGTTGAAGGCTCGTTAACCACGCCGCTTCCAAACTTCCGCCCGGATGCGTCGCGCCCCGCCGTTCTCTCTAGCAGAAGCCTCGCAAATGACAATTCGTCGTGGAACCACCCTTTCGTCGCGGTCGATCGTCGGCACTGGCCGCCCGCCCCGCAGGCGACCGGGTCTTCGCGCGATTCTCCTCTGCGCGGCGCTCGCGACGGCCGCGATCCTCGGCGCCGGCCCGGCGGCGGCGCAGTCGCAACAGATCGGACCGAGCGGTCTGCCGTTGCCGCGCTTCGCCTCGACCAAGTCGAGCCCGGTCAACATCCGCATGGGTCCGAGCCGCGACCACGAGATCGCCTGGACCTTCGTCAAACCGGGCGTTCCCGTCGAAATCACGCAGGAATTCGACGTCTGGCTGCGCATTCGCGACAGCGAGGGCGCGGAAGGCTGGGTGCAGAAGACGCTGCTCTCGGGCCGGCGCACCGCTCTGGTCGCGCCCTGGGAGAAGAAGGGCAACACGCCGCTGCGCCAGGAGCCGCAGCCGACCGCGACGATCGTCGCCGAGGTCGAGCCGGGCGTTCTGGTCGACATCGCCGAATGCAACGGGCGCTGGTGTCGGGTGTCGGCGGAAGGCACCAAGGGTTGGATCGAACAGGGCCGCATCTGGGGCGCCTATCCCGACGAGGTGTTCCGTTGACCCGGCCGCGTCGCGGTGTCGCGACATGAGCGCGCGCCTTTCCCGGCGTGCCCGAAAAACCGCCACGGAACCGCCGTTTTCGTAGCGACCGCGAACGATTCGATCGTTGCTCCCCGCCGCTTCCCGTGCGATGCATGGTGCCCATGTCCGACCAGACTCTCGCCAACCGCCTCGCCGCCCTCGCCACCGCTCTCGACGACGCCGTCCATGCCGACACGGACGACCTGTCGCCCAGTGCCGTCGCGGCGCTCCAGTCGATCCGACAGGACGGGCCGCTGGCGATCCAGGACGTCGCGCGCACGATCGGCCTCACCCATTCCGCCACCGTCCGGCTGATCGACCGGCTCGAGAAGGACTGGCTGGTGCGGCGTCTCACGCGCAAGGGGCGCGAGGTTCGGGTCGAGGTGACGGCGCGCGGCCGCCGTCGCGCCTCGCAGTTCCAGGACCGGCGCCTCGCGGTCGCGACAGGTCTTCTCGCCGGCCTCGACGCGACCGAGCTCGGCGCCCTCTCCGGCATCGTCGACAAGCTCCTCGCCGCCAGCGTCCTCGACGTCGACGGCGCCGCGCGCACCTGCCGGTCGTGCGAGCGCGACGGGTGCCGCAAGGTCGGCTGCCCGGTCGAAGCCGCCGCCCGCGCCCTGCCGCCGCCGGCGCCGCCCGCGCGCTGAGCCGGATCGCTCACCGCCGAAACGAGAACAGGCGCCCTGGGGCGCCCGTCGTGCTTCGTTCCTCGGGAGATCCCCCGCCCCGTCTCACGACAGGTCGCGGCCGACCTCGCGCATCTGATAGGCGGCCATGTCCATGACCTTGGCGTAGGACATGCACTGCTGGCGATAGGCCTCGTAGCTCTCGAAGACCTCCTTGGCCATGGCGCCGGAGGCGGCGATCTCGGCGATCGCGGCCTTGGTCTCCTTGGCCAGGACCTTGACGATGTCCTCGGAGAGGGTGCGGACCTGGACGCCCTCCTTGTCGAGCAGCGGCTTCAGCGAGACCACGTTGTGATAGGCGAAGTCGGCGTAGCTCTCGGCGGCCGAGGCATAGGCGGCGCGCTTGACGATGTCCTTCAGGTCGGCGGGAAGCGTGTCGTAGAGCTTCTTGTTGACCATCAGCTCCAGCGCCGGGCCGAACTCGAAGAAGGACGGCAGGTAGTAGTTCTTGGCGACGCGGAAGAGGCCGAAGGCGAGATCGTTCCACGGACCGACCCATTCGGCCGCGTCGATGGTGCCGGACTGCATCGCCTGGAAGATCTCACCCGGCGGCAGCAGCACGACGTTGACGCCGAGGCGGCGCAGAACCTCGCCGCCGAGACCGGCGATGCGCATCTTGAGGCCCTTGAAGTCGTCGACCGTGTTGATCTCCTTGCGGAACCAACCGCCGGCCTGCGGGCCGGACGAGCCGCAGTAGAAGGGCTGGATGCCGAAGGGGGCATAGGCCTTCTCCCACAGCGCCTGACCGCCGCCGAACCAGATCCAGCCCATGTGCTCGTTGGCGAAGAGGCCGAAGGGCATGCCGGTGAAGAAGTGGAAGGCCTTGTCCTTGCCCTGCCAGAAATAGGGCGAGCCGTGCGCCATCTCGGCCGCGCCGGAGGAGACCGCGTCGAAACACTCGAAGGGGGGCACCAGTTCGCCGGCGGCGAAGAGCTGCACGGTGAGGCGGCCGCCCGACATGGCGGTGATCGAATCGGCGAGACGCTGGGCGTTGACGCCGACGCCGGGCGAATTCTTCGGCCAGGCGGAGACCATCTTCCAATTGAACTTGTCCTGCGCCCTGACGACCGCCGGGGCGGCGAGGGTTCCGGCGGCGAGGGTCGCCGCACCGAGCCCGAGGAGATCGCGACGTCCGAGGGCGCCTTCGGCCGGCTTGCGGGTCTGCTCTTCGCTCATCGTCGTCTCCTCGCGGGTTTTTTCCAGTGGGCACGTTACACGCGCATGGGCGCCAAGGTAGTCGGGAGATCCCCGATGGAGCAACGGGTTCGTCGCCGGTTTTCCCCGTCGCCACCCGGGGCGCGGCGGTCGCCCGGGACCGGGGAGAGACGATCTGTTAAGCTCATTTGGAACGGTTCCAATTCACGCGGTTTCAGGACGGACATCTCCATGGCGATCTTCGGCTTCGGCAAGCGAGCCTTCTCCGACCTCGACGAACGCGAGATCCTCGCCCTCGCCATCTCTGCCGAGGAGGACGATTCGCGCATCTATCAGGCCTATGCGGAGATGTTGCGCGATCGCTATCCCGCCTCCGCCGCCGTCTTCGACGAGATGTCCGAGGAGGAGAACACCCATCGCCGCTGGCTGATCGATCTGCACCGCGAGAAGTTCGGCGAGCGCATCCCGCTGATTCGCCGCGAGAACGTGTCCGGCTTCTTCGACCGCCGGCCGCTGTGGCTGACCAAGCATCTCAGCCTCGAGACCATCCGCAAGGAGGCGCTGGTGATGGAGGCGACCTCGCGGCGCTTCTATCTCCAGGCCTCCAAGCGCACCCGGGACGCGGCGATCCGCAAGCTGCTCGGCGATCTCGCCGCCGCCGAGGGCGGGCATCTGTCGCTCGCCCATCGGCTCGGCCTCACCCATCTGCCGGCGGACGTGAAGGCGGAGGAGAACGAGGCGGCGCATCGGCTCTTCGTGCTGCAATACATCCAGCCCGGTCTCGTCGGGCTGATGGACGGCTCGGTCTCGACGCTGGCGCCGCTCTTCGCCGCCGCCTTCGCCACCCACGACACTTGGCAGACCTTCCTGGTCGGCATCGCCGCCTCGATCGGCGCCGGCATCTCGATGGGTTTCGCCGAGGCGCTCTCCGACGACGGGGCGCTGTCGGGGCGTGGCTCGCCGTGGATTCGCGGCATCACCTCCGGCCTGATGACGATGCTCGGCGGCCTCGGCCATGCGTTGCCCTATCTGATCCCGCATTTCGGTCTGGCGACCGGCGTCGCGGCGGTGCTCGTGTTGGCGGAACTGTGGGTGATCTCCTGGATCCGCTGGAAATACATGGACACGCCGTTCCTGCGCGCGGCATTCCAGATCGTCGTCGGCGGCGTGTTGGTGTTCCTCACCGGCATCCTGATCGGCAGCGCGTGAGGAGAGGACGAGGCGATGACGCGGACGATCGAAATCGGGGTGAAGCGGCTGGCCCATGCCGAGGGTCTCGCGCTGCCGGCCTATCAGAGCGAGGACGCGGCCGGGTTCGATCTCGTCGCCGCGCTCGACGAGGCCGCGCCGATCGACCTCGCGCCGGGGGCGCGGGTGCTGGTGCCGACCGGGCTCGTCTTCGAGATCCCGAGCGGATACGAGGGGCAGGTGCGGCCGCGCTCGGGGCTCGCCTTGAAACACGGCGTCACCGTCCTCAATTCGCCCGGCACGATCGACGCGGACTATCGCGGCGAGGTGAAGGTGATCCTCGCCAATCTCGGCACCGAGACCTTCCGGATCGCCCGGGGCGAGCGCATCGCTCAGTTCGTGGCGGCGCCGGTGACGCGGGCACGTCTCGTCGTGGTCGAGGCGGTCGGCGAGACGGCGCGCGGCGACGGAGGGTTCGGCTCGACCGGGGTCTGATACTCGTCTCGGCCTGCCCTCGCTCACGACGTGTCGAACGAGTCGACACCTCCCGAGTTCGGCCCGAGCCGGCGGACGTTGGAACGAGGTTGCGCCGGCAGTCGGGTCCGGCCGGGGCGGCGACGGTCCCTTTGCTCGTTTCACGGTATTCTTGGCAATCTTTTTCCAAACATCAGCGAAAGCCGATCGACGCGCACCTCGTTCGCCGCGACCGGGTTCGCTACAGTCGTCGGCAATCGGGGCCGAAGGCCCCGTCCCTTTGCGACGAGAGAGTGTCCCATGAGCGCGACGAAGACCCCCGGCCGTGGCCGCATCTACGGCTCCATCACCGAGACGATCGGCGACACGCCCCTCGTCCGGCTCGACAAGCTCGCCGGCGCCCACGGGGTGAAGGCGACGATCCTCGCCAAGCTCGAGTTCTTCAACCCGCTCGCCTCGGTCAAGGACCGTATCGGCGTGGCGCTGATCGACGCGCTCGAGGCCGAGGGCAGGATCACCGCCGGCACCACGCTGATCGAGCCGACCTCGGGCAACACCGGCATCGCGCTCGCCTTCGTGGCGGCGGCGCGCGGCTATCGGCTGATCCTGGTGATGCCGGAGACCATGTCGATCGAGCGGCGCAAGCTCCTCAAGTTCCTCGGCGCCGAACTGGTGCTGACGGAAGGGCCGAAGGGCATGAAGGGCGCCGTCGCCAAGGCCGAGGAGCTGGCGAAGGAGATCCCCGGCGCGATCATCCCGCAGCAGTTCGAGAACCCGGCCAATCCGGCGATCCACCGCGTCACCACGGCGGAAGAGATCTGGAACGACACCGCCGGCGGCGTCGACATTCTCGTCTCCGGCATCGGCACCGGCGGCACCATCACCGGCGTCGGTCAGGTGTTGAAGGCCAAGAAGCCGGGGGTGAAGGTCATCGCGGTCGAACCCTCGGCGTCGCCGGTTCTCTCCGGCGGCGCGCCTGGTCCGCACAAGATCCAGGGCATCGGCGCCGGCTTCGTGCCGGGCGTGCTCGACACCACGGTCTACGACGAGATCGTCACGGTTTCGAACGAGGACGCGGTCTCGACCTCGCGCGAGGTGGCGCGGCTCGAGGGCGTGCCGGTCGGCATCTCCTCCGGCGCGGCGTTGAAGGCGGCGATCGCGGTCGGCTCGCGCCCGGAGAACGCCGGCAAGACGATCGTGGTGATCATCCCCTCCTTCGCCGAGCGCTATCTCTCGACGGTTCTGTTCGAAGGGCTGGAGTGAGATCGGACGGGAGGAGGTCTCGCCGCGTCCCTCTCCGTTCGGCTTCACCCTGAGGCGCCCGGCCGAAGGTCGGGCCTCGTGAGGCGCGAAGCCACGACGGGAGGTGCCTCTCGGCCCTTCATGCTTCGAGGCTCGCTCGCGCTCGCGCCTCAGCATGAAGGTCCTCCGCAACAGGCCGAACGGGTCGGAGCTTTCCGAGTTCCTTCCGACCCCCCGTCACTTCGCGGAACGAAGAGCGAAACGGCCGCGGAGCGATCCGCGGCCGTCTTCGTCTCCCGAGTGGTGCACGGCTCGCCCCGACCGCGGCCGTCGTCCGGGCCGGAGACGCCCGTGTCGCGTGAGAGCGCGGTCGATGAGGACGGCGCGGCATGGATCCCCGGGTCGAGCCCGGGGGTGACGGGAGAGGGAGGACGAGGCGTCGGAACGCCTCGTCCCTCGTGCTCGTTTTCGACGAGGCCTCAGAAGGCCTCGTCGGGGAAGGCCATCATCGACTTGCCGCCGGCCATGACCATCGAGAAGCGGGCGCTGGTCTCGGGCAGAAGACGCTCCATGAAGAAGCGCGCGGTGGCGATCTTGCCCTGGTGGAAGGCGTCGTCCTCACCGGCGGCGATCTTGGCCTGCGCCACCTCGGCCATCCGGCACCAGAGATAGGCGAGCGCGGTCAGACCGAAGAGCCGCAGGTAGTCGACCGAGGCCGCGCCGGCCTCGTCGGGCTTCGCCATGCCGACGCGGGCGACCTGGGCGGTCGCCTGCTGGAGGCGGACGAAGGCCTTGGCGAGCGGCTGGACGAACTCGCCCATCACCTCGTCCTCGACCTTGGCGGCGACGTATTCGGAGACCGGGTGGAAGAAGCGGCGCAGCAGACGCCCCGCCCCGTCCGGCATCTTGCGGCCGACGAGATCGAGCGACTGGATGCCGTTGGTGCCCTCGTAGATCTGAGCGATGCGTGCGTCACGCACGTATTGCTCCTGGCCGTGCTCGCGGATGTAGCCGTGGCCGCCGAAGACCTGGACGCCGAGATTGGCCACTTCCGAGCCGAGATCGGTCATCAGCGCCTTGACGATCGGGGTGAGCAGCGAGACCAGATCGTCGGCCTCCTTGCGGGTCTCGGCGTCGGGGTGCTTCTTGGCGACGTCGAGCGACTTCGCCACCCAAACCGCCAGCGCCCGGCACCCCTCGACATAGGCCTTCTGCGTCAGCAGCATGCGGCGCACGTCGGGGTGGACGATGATCGGATCGGCGGCCTTGTCGGGCGCCTTGGTGCCGGAGAGCGAGCGCATCTGGATGCGCTCCTTGGCGTAGATCACCGCGTTCTGGCGCGAGGCCTCACCGAGGCCGAGGCCCTGGACGCCGACCGCGAGGCGCTCGGTGTTCATCATGGCGAACATCGCGCGCAGGCCCTTGTGGGGCTCGCCGATCAGCCAGCCCTTGGCGCCGTCGAAGTTCATCACGCAGGTGGCCGAGGCCTTGATGCCCATCTTGTGCTCGATCGAGCCGCAGGCGACCGCGTTGCGGGCGCCGATCGAGCCGTCGTCGCCGACGAAGAACTTCGGCACCAGGAACAGCGAGATGCCCTTCACCCCCTTGGGGCCGCCGGGGATCTTGGCGAGCACCAGATGGAGGATGTTCTCGGTCAGATCGTGCTCGCCGGCGGAGATGAAGATCTTGGTGCCGGTGACGGCGTAGGAGCCGTCCTCCTGCGGGATCGCGGCGGTGCGCAGCAGGCCGAGGTCGGTGCCGCAATGGGGCTCGGTCAGGCACATGGTGCCGGACCAGGTACCGTCGACGAGCTTCGGCAGATACTTCTCCTTGAGCGCGTCCGAGCCGTGGCTCGACAGCGACACGTAGGCGCCGTGGCTGAGGCCGGGATACATGCCGAAGGAGAGGTTGGCCGAGCAGATCATCTCCTCGACCAGGGTGTTGACCACCGCCGGCAGGCCCTGGCCGCCATAGGCCGGGTCGCAGGCGATCGAGGTCCAACCGCCGTCGCGGAAGAGATCATAGGCTTCCTTGAAGCCCTTCGGGGTGCGCACGACACCGTTCTCGAAGGTGCAGCCCTCCTCGTCGCCGGAGCGATTGATCGGGTGGAGCACCTCCTCGCAGAGCTTGGCGGCCTCGTCGAGGACGGGGTCGATCAGATCGCGCGAGAAGTCCTCGTAGCCCGGCAGCGACGTCAGATCGTCGCCGTCGAAGAGGTCGTAGAGGCAGAAGCGCATGTCGCGCAGAGGGGCCTGATAGCTGGGCATGGGTCTCTCCCGCCGATCAATTGCGCAGGGGCTTGCCGGTCATGAGCATGTGCTCGATGCGGGCCAGCGTGCCGGGGGTCTTCACGAGACCCATGAAGGCCTCGCGCTCGAGATCGTAGAGGTCGTCCTCGGTGAGCTCGATCAGCATGTCGGTGTCGGCGCCGGTCAGCACCTTCGCGACGGCGGCGGAGACCACGCGATCGTAGTCGGTCGCCTTGCCCTGACGCCAGAAGCCGTCGACGGCCATGGCGAGCGCGGCGGCGGCCGAGCGGCCGGCGAGACGGAAGACCGGCGGCTCCGGCGGCTGGTAGCCCTCCACCATCGACAGGGCCTTGGCCTTGGCGTCGGCGAGGAGCCGGTAGCGGTTCATGGTGATGCCGTCGGCCGGCCGCAGGATCAGCATCTCCCTGGCCTCGGCCGCGGATTTCGCCACCTTGGCGGTGGAGATCATCTCGAAGACCTGGGCGAGGAGCGGCATCGGTCCCTTGGGCAGCTTCGGCATCTTCGCCCAACGCGCCAGCATCTCCTTGCAGCCGCCCCAGCCGGGCAGCAGGCCGACGCCGACCTCGACGAGGCCGGTGTAGGTCTCGGCATGGGCCTGGATGGCGTCGGAGTGGAGCAGGATCTCGCAGCCCCCGCCGAGCGCCATGCCCGAGGGCGCGGCGACGACCGGGAACGGCGCGTATTTCAGCGCCTTGTAGGTCTGCTGACCGGAGGCGATGAGGTTCTCGATCTCGGGCCAGGCCGCGATGTTGGCCGCGAAGAGGGCGAGGCCGAGATTGGCGCCGACCGAGAATTGGGAGCCCTCGTTGTAGATGACCAGCGCCTTGAAGTCCCTCTTCACCTTGGCGATGGACTTCTGGAGGAGGGCGATGATGTCGGGGTCGAGGGAGTTCATCTTGGAGGTGAACTCGAAGCAGGCGACGCCGTCGCCGACGTCCCAGAGCGCGGCGGAGCCGTTCTTCAGGACCGGCTGCGAGGCGAGCTTGACGTCCTCGAGCATGAGCACGCCCTCGGGGCGGGTCATGACGTTGTGACGGCCGTCGAGTTCGAGCGCTTCGCGCTTGCCGTCGACGATCTGGTAGAAGGGCTTGCCGGCGGCGGTCCGCAGGATCGGCGCGACCGGCAGGCCCGAGGCCTCGAGCCGGCGAACGAATTCGGCCGTGCCGATCTGATCGATCAGCTCGAACGGACCCTTCTTCCAGTTGTAGCCGAGGCGCATGGCCTCGTCGAAGGACTCGATCTCGTCGGCCGCGTCGCCGACCAGCAGGGCGGCGTAGCAGAGGGTGCGGCCCATCACGGCCCAGGCGTAGCGGCCGGCCTCGCTGTCGTGATCGAACAGCTTGGCGAGCGACCGGCTGCCGACCTTGACCGCCTCGACGTCGGCCTTCTTGGTGACGCGATAGTCGCCGGTGGCGAGATCGATCGTCTCCTTGCGCTTCCCCTTCTCGCGGTTGACGCGGTAGAAGCCGCCCTTGCCCTTACGGCCGGTGAAGCCCTCGGCGATCATCTTCGGGACGAGGGGAACCGGGCGGTTCATCTCGTGGAACATGTCGCCTTCGGGAAGCGCCGCGGCGAGGCTGGCGTTGACGTGCGGCATCAGGTCGAGACCGACCAGATCGAACAGGCCGAAGACGCCGGTCTTGGGGATCCCGAAGGGACGGCCGATGATCTGATCGACGTCCTCGACGTCCATCTTGCGCTCGAAGGCCTCGACCACCGCAGCCTGCATCCACATGACGCCGAGCCGGTTGGCGATGAAGCCGGGGCGGTCCTTGCAGGCGACCACCGACTTGCCGAGCTTGACGTCGGCGAAGCGGGAGACGTCGGCGATGGCGTCGGCGCGGGTCGCCTCGCCCTTCACCACTTCCAACAGGCGCATGTAGCGCGGCGGGTTGAAGAAGTGGGTGATGCAGAAGTCCTGCGCGAAGCGGGCCGGCAGACCGCCCGTCAGCGTGGCGAGCGGGATCGTCGAGGTGTTCGACGAGACGATCGAGCCGTCCTTGCGGACCGCCTCGATCTTCGCATAGAGCCCCTGCTTCAGGTCGAGCCGCTCGACGATCGCCTCGACGATCCAGTCGCAATCGGCGAGGAGAGCGAGATCGTCCTCGATGTTGCCCGGGGTCACCAGCTTGGCGGCGGCCTTGGACATGAAGGCGGCGGGTTCCGTCTTCAGCATCTTCTCGATCGCGCCCTTGGCGACGGCGGAACGATCGCCGCCCTCCTTCAGGTCGCGCGGCACGATGTCGAGCAGCACCACGGGGGTGCCGGAGTTGGCGACCTGGGCGGCGATGCCCGCCCCCATGACGCCGGCGCCGATCACGGCGACCTTGGCGATGTCGACCATCACAGCGCCTCCAGGATGGTGGCGATGCCCTGGCCGCCGCCGATGCACTGGGTGGCGAGGCCGAGCTTCCTGCCCTCGCGCTTCATCAGCGAGGCGGTCTTGCCGACGATGCGGGCGCCGGTCGCGCCGAGCGGATGGCCGAGGGCGATGGCGCCGCCGTCGAGATTGATCTTCTCCGGATCGAGGCCGAGATCGCGGATGCAGGCGAGCGCCTGGGCGGCGAAGGCCTCGTTCAGCTCGACCACGTCGATCGACTTGACGTCGATGCCGGCGCGCGCGGCCGCCTTCAGCGAGGCGCCGACCGGGCCGATGCCCATGATCTCGGGATCACAGCCGGAGACGGCGATCGACTTGATCGCGGCGAGCGGCTCGAGGCCGTTCTTCTCGGCGTAGTCGAGCGAGCAGACGATCGTCGCCGAGGCGCCGTCGGTCAGCGGCGAGGAGGTGCCGGCGGTGACGACGCCGTCGACCTTGAAGGCGGGCTTGAGGCCGGCGAGGGTCTCGAGCGTGGTCTCCGGACGGATGCAACCGTCGACCGAGATCACCTTGCCCTTCTTGTCGGTGATCGGGACGATCTCCGCCTCGAGCCTGCCGTCGGCACGCGCGGCGGCGGCCTTGGCGTGCGAGGCGACCGCGAAGGCCTCCTGTTCGGCGCGCGAGATGCCCCAGCGGGCGGCGACGTTCTCGGCGGTGTCGCCCATACCGATGTAGGCGCCCGGCATCTCCACGGCGAAGTCGGGATCCGGCAGCACGTTGTAGCCCATCATCGGCACCCGGCTCATCGACTCGATGCCGGCGCAGACGAAGACCTCACCGGCGCCCATCTGGATGGCGCCGGCGGCGGAATGGATCGCCTGCATCGACGAGCCGCAGAAGCGGTTGATGGTCTGGCCGGCGACCGACTTCGGCAGGCCCGCCATGAGCGCGACCAGACGGGCCATGTTGAGGCCCTGTTCGCCCTCGGGGAAGGCGCAGCCGAGCAGGAGATCCTCGAGATCGTCGACCTTCACGCCGGTGCGGGCGACCAGGGCCGCGACCGTCTGAGCGGCGAGGCGGTCGGGGCGAACGAAGGCCAGTTCACCCTTCTTGGCGAGAGTGAAGGGCGAGCGGGCGTAGCCCGCGACGACGACTGTCTTCATCGACGTGTCTCCTGGAGAAGGCTCTGAACGAGAGAGGGACGGCGGGAGACGGACGTCGAGCGGGGGCGGCGCGGCGAACGCCCTCCCGTCACGCCGTCTCGGCCGAAAGGCCGCGGCTGGAGAGGGTCTCGAGACTGACGCGCTCGATGTCCCTCAGTTCCTGGAGCGTGGTCTTGACCGCCTGGAGCTGGCCTTCCAACTGGGTGATGCGCTCGCGCGCCTTCTTCACCAGATGTTGGAGCTGCTCCGACTGGGTCGTGTCGACCACGTAGAGATCCAGGTATTCCTTGATGTCGCGCAGCGAGAAGCCGAGCTGCTTGCCGCGCAGAATCAGAATCATCCGCGCCCGATCGCGATGGGTGTAGACGCGGGTGTTGCCGGCGCGCTGCGGCGAGATCAGCCCCTGATCCTCGTAGAAGCGGATGGTGCGCGGCGTCACGCCGAGATCGCGGGCCAGTTCCGTGACCGAGAAGATCTTTTCCATGGACCGAGGGCTCCGCGAGCTGCAAGCGACGACATCGAGGGCTGATTATTGCCCTATACGTCACTTTCATGTCACGCGAAATCGTCATGAAGCGTCTCGAGCCTTTCGGAGCCTGTGGACCATCGACGCGCCCCGACCGTCACGGACGGACAGGAGCGGGCGGGGCGACGGAGGCTCTCCCCCGTCGTCGTCGCGCGGCACGGGACCGCGCCGGCAGGGGTCGAGGCCGGCACCCGGCCCCGACGGGATCAGCCGCGATCGGAGAGATCGACGGTGTCGATGGTGTCGCGGGCGATCAGCTCGGCGATCAGTTCCTTCTTCGACAGTTTGCCGACCATGGTCTTGGGCAGGGCGTCGCGGATCTCGATCGCCTTGGGCATCTCGATCTTGGAGACCCATCCGGCCATGTGCGCCATCAGATCGGCGGCGGTCGCGCTGCGGCCCTCGCGCAGTTTGACGAAGGCCATCGGCGCCTGCCCACGGTATTGGTCGGAGACGCCGATGACGGTGGCCTCCTCGACGTCCGGGTGCTGATAGAGCGCTTCCTCGAGAACGCGCGGATAGACGTTGTAGCCGCCGCAGATGATGATGTCCTTGAGGCGGTCGACCAGGAAGATGTAGCCGTCGGCATCGCGATGGCCGACGTCGCCGGTCCTGAGCCAGCCGTCGTGGAACTGATCGGCGGTGGCCTCGGGCCGACCCCAATAGCCGAGCATCACCTGGGGACCCTTGACACAGATCTCGCCCTTCTCGCCCCCGGGCACCTCGGCCTCGGAGGAGACGGGGGTGCGGATCGAGACCGTCGTCTCGGGCAGGACCAGACCGATCGAACCGGGCTTGTCGAGACCCTCGACCGGGTTGCAGGTGACGACCGGCGAGGCCTCCGACAGGCCGTAGCCCTCGAGCAGACGGCAGCCGGTCAGGCTCTCGAAACGGGTGCGGACGTCGGCGGGCAGCGGCGCGCCGCCGGAGATGCAGCACTGGATCGAGGTGAGATCGTGCTTTCCTTCCGACGCGGCGCGATTGATCGCGGTGTAGATGGTGGGCACGCCGGGGAAGATGGTCGGCCGCTTCTTCTCGATGACGTCCATCACCTGGGCGAGATCGAAGCGCGGCAGCAGGATCAGCTCGGCGCCGAGGGTGAGGCCGAAGTTCATCACCACGGTCATGGCGAAGACGTGGAAGAGGGGCAACACGCCCAGCATCTTCGGCGCGCCGGTCAGGAAGCCGCCGGGCACCCAGGCGGCGATCTGCTGCGCGTTGGCGGTCAGATTGGCGTGGGTCAGCATCGCGCCCTTGGGCACGCCGGTGGTGCCGCCGGTATATTGCAGCACCGCCACCGTGGTCTTCGGATCGAAGGGGGCGAGCGCCACCGGCTCCTTCTTCGCGACGAGATCGGCGAAGGGCACGTGGGCGCGGTCGCGCGGGATGCGGGCGACGTCCCGGCGCTTGGCGATGGGGAAGAGAAGGTTCTTCGGGAAGGGTAGGATCTTCGCCATCGGGCAGACGACGATGGTGGCGAGATCGGTCTTGGCGAGGAGGGCGGCGACCTTGGGATAGATCGCCTCCAGATCCATCGTCACCATGATCGAGGTGCCGCTGTCCTTGACCTGATGGACCAGCTCACGTTCGACGTAGAGCGGGTTGTAGTTGACGACGATGCCGCCGGCCTTCAGCACCGCGAAGTAGCAGATCACCGAATAGGGCGTGTTGGGCAGGCACAGGCCGACGCGCGTGCCCGCCACCACGCCGAGACGCCGGAACCCGGCCGCGGCGCGCTCGACCTGATCGCCGATCTCGGCGTAGGTCCATTTCGCGCCGAGGAAGTCGACGCAGGGGCGGTCCGGCCAGCGGGCCACCGCGTCGTCGAGGAGGGCCGTCAGAGGGCGAGGAGAGATCGCCCCCGGAACAGTCGATCCGCCGAGGTTTCCGGTCGTGCTCACGATGCTCACTCGCCTCAGAACTTGTAGACGAAGCTGGTGGACACGATGTCGACCGAGGCCTTGTAGTTGCCCACGAGGCCGTCACCCAGCGTCGAGACGGCGTCCGAGGTCGGCGCGAAGAGATGCGCGTAGGCGAGGTTCAAACGCACGTTCTCGTTCACGTCCCACGTGTAGCCGGTCGAGAGCCAATAGCGATCGGCATCGGGAACGCGCACGCCGCGATGCTGGGCATCCTCGATCGCGCCCATGTCGTAGGCCGCGCCGAAGTGGAGGGTGTGACCCTTCGACCAGACGTAGTCGGCGCCGAGCGAGAAGAACCAGGTGTCGCGCCAGGAGAAGTCCTGCCTGGCGACCGGGGCACCGGCGGAGGTGTAGACGTCGAGGCTCTTCAGCACCGACCACTGCGTCCACTGGGCGTCCGCCATCACCGACCACTTGTCGTCGATCCGATGGAAGAAGCTGAAGGTCGCGGTGCCCGGCAGGGTCAGATCGGCGTTGATGTCGGCGAGCTTGAAGCCGCCGAGGCTCAGCGAGGTCATCTCGCCGTCGAGCCCGTTGCGGATGTTCGAGCGATAGGCGATGCCGACGCGGGTGTCCGGCGAGAACTCCCAGAGGGCGCCGACGTTCCAGCCGAAGCCGTAGGCATCGCCCTTCAGACGAGTCAGACCGAAGGGCGTCATGGTCGCCTGCGACAGGTCGGCCTCGACCCAGGAGCCGGTGATGCCGGCGCCGATCGACAGGTTCTGATTGATCCGATAGGCGACGTTCGGGTTCACCTGGATGTTGGTGATGGCGCTGGCGACGCCCTGGAAGCGGCCGGCCCAGTTCGCCGGATAGGACGTGCGCAGACCGAAGGGCGACACCACGGCGATGCCGAACTTCAGGTCCTTGGAATAGTCGAACATGGCGAAGGTCGAACCGACCGCCGCGTCGTCGATGGCGTCGCCGCCGGGGCCGCCGCCGACGAGGCTCGAACCGGAGAACCGAGCCTGCGGCGCGATCCAGGTGAGCGAACCGGCAATCTGGTGGCCGTGGAGCATGGTCATGCCGGCCGGGTTGTACCAGATCGTCGCCGGGCTGTCGGCGCGCGCGGCCGAACCGGCGAAGGAGTTGCCGAGATATTCGGAGCTCTGCTCGCGCAGCATGAACCCGGCGGCGGACGCCTCGCCGGTCACACCCACCAGAGCCAGACCCATCGCCCCCGCGACGGCAAATTCGATCTTCGTCGACTTCATCGTTCCCCCCGAGCCCACGGCTCACTCGTCTGTCGTGCTGCGCCCCGGAACGCCCCGGTTTTCCCGAGGTTCGAACGTCGCCGGATCGTCATCGAAAATTAACGGGCCGACCCGATCACGTCAACCGGACCCAGGTGACGTAATCGTCATGCACGGCACCGTCCACGGGCCTTCGCCCTTCGTCAGGCGATGGCCCCCACCAGCTTCATCGCGATGCCGAGCGAGCCGGCCACCCGGATCTTGCCGAGGGTGTAGCCGAGCATCGGGTCGAGCTTGCCGTCGAGCAGCTTCAGGAGGTTTTCCTTGGTGATGGTGATGGTACAGTCGGCCGGCTCGTCGTTGTCGAGCTCGAGACGCGCCGTTCCACCGCGCGCATCGAGCGTCGGGCGACCGTCCTTGCCGAGATCGAAACGCACCAGGGCGCCGAGGCGCGACAGGGCCGGCAGGGATCCACGCAGGCGGTCTTCCACGATTTCATCGAGCACGACAGAGCTCCTCCCGAGAGCGGCATCCGTTTCGAGCACAGTCTTTCATAGGCTTCCGAATACGTCAACATCATACCTAATAGGTTCATATCGAACGAAGGTCGGGGGGTGTCCGCGACGCGCGCGGCGGGGCTCGCGGCGGACGCGGTTTCGCGCTAGGGATGGGAGGTCCGGCACCGGCCCGGCCGGCTTCGCGAACGAGGGGCGTCATGACCGTCAGGATCGCCACGTTCAACGTCGAGAATCTGTTGCGCCGCTTCACGGCGGACCGCGACCGGCGCACCGGCGCCTGGATCCCGGACGCGGCGGTCGGCCTCTACGACCACGAGTCGGAGGCCGAGGGGCGCCTGATCGAGCGCGCCCTGCAGGTGTCGATCTCCGACGACCAGCGCCAACTGACGGCGCAGGCGATTCGCGACTGCGACGCCGACGTCCTGTGTCTCCAGGAGGTCGACGGGCACGATGCGCTGCGGTGGTTTCACGACCGCTATCTGCGCCGCGCGCTCGACGAGCCCTACGAGCATTTCGCCCTGCTCGACGGCAACGACCGGCGCGGCATCGACGTGGCGGTGGCGAGCCGTCGCGGGTGGCCGATCCGGGTGATGAGCAACGCCACCCTCACCTATCGCGATCTCGATCTCTTCGACGACGATCTGCGCCGCTGGGGCTCGACGCCGGACGACCGCATCTTCAAGCGCGACGCGCTCGAGGTCGAGGTCGAGACCGCCGACGGCCCGCTCACGCTGTGGATCTGCCACTTCAAGTCCATGACCGAGGGGCGCGACAAGACCATGGCGGTGCGCCGGGCCGAGGCGCGCGCGGTGCGCCGGCTGGTCGAGGCGAAGTTCGGCGCGCGGACCGCCTCGGCCGATTGGGCGATCCTCGGCGATCTCAACGACTACCGCGACCATCTGATGCTCCGGCGCGGCGAGGACGGCACCCTCGAGGCGATCGGCGAACGGGTGGTGGCGACGGGGTTCGATCCGTTCCATGCCGATCACTTCGCCGTCGATCTGGTCGAACGGCTGCCGCCGATCGAGCGCTGGACCCATTTCTGGGCCGAGGGGCGAGAACTGGCGGCCCTCGACCACGTCTTCGTGTCGCCGGCTCTCGCCCGCGCCAATCCGGACGCGCGGCCGAGCGTGATCCGGTCGGGCCTGCCCCATCGGGTGCCGGTGGAGCGGATGCGGCCGGCGCCGGCGCGGTTCGAGCGCTATCCGCGGGTCGGCTTCGACCGGCCGAAGGCCTCCGACCATTGTCCCGTGGCGGTCACGCTGCGCCTTTCGGGGTCCCGCCCGTGAATCCGATCGACGACGCCCTCGACCACCCCCTCCGCTTCGCGTCGGTGGATCTCGCCGTCGCCGACGAGCCGCTCGAGCTCGAGGCTTTCGAACGAGCTGCCGTCGCGGCGCATTGGCGCGTGGCGCAGGCCGCCAATCCGGCGCTGTGGAACGGTTCGGCCTTCCTCTTCGACCGGGTCGAGGCGAGGGGCGCCACGCTCTCGGCGCGGGCACGGCCGACCGATTTCGCGACGCTGCTCCACGTCCTCCGGGGCGGGCTCGCCGAGCGCGGGTTTCGCCACCTCTTCCCCGTCGCGGCGGTCACCAGCCGCGACGGCCGCCTGCTGGTCGGACGGCAGAGCGCCACCACCGCCAATGCCGGCCTCAGCTATCCGCCGTCGGGCTCGTTCGACCACGAGGACCGCCGCGACGGCCGGCTCGATCCG
Source organism: Pinisolibacter aquiterrae (assembly GCF_019160155.1). Classification (GTDB taxonomy): domain Bacteria; phylum Pseudomonadota; class Alphaproteobacteria; order Rhizobiales; family Ancalomicrobiaceae; genus Pinisolibacter; species Pinisolibacter aquiterrae. Next base: position 108,454 of record NZ_JAFNIH010000041.1, on the reverse strand, counting down.
ATCGCCAACATGCACCGCGAGGTGTTCGAGGAGGTCGGGTTCCGGCTCACGGCCTGCGCGGCCGATGCCGGATGGTGGGTGATCCCGTCGGGGGCGGGGCGGCTCGCGCTGGTCAAACGCCATCGCTTCCCCCTCGACGCCGCCGCGCTCACCGCCGCGATCGAGGTTCGCGACGGCGAGCTCGATCGGCTCCGCATGGTCGCCTTCGACGATCCGCTCGCCCTCGAGGCGAGCGTGCCCTACGTTCCCCGCCTGCTCGCCCTGCTCGCCGCCGACGGCGAGGGGGCGGCCGCGCCGCTCACGCCCCCGGAGGGATCGCCATGACACGCCGCCGCTACGTCGTTCTCGACGTCTTCACCGATCGCGCCCACGCCGGCAATCCGCTCGCCGTGGTTCTCGACGGCGACGGCCTCGACACGGCGGCGATGCAGACGATCGCCCGCGAGTTCAACCTGTCGGAGACGGTGTTCGTGCGGCCGGCGGCCCGGCCGTCCCATTCGGCGGCGCTGCGGATCTTCACCCCCGGCCGCGAGCTCCCCTTCGCCGGTCACCCGACGGTCGGCACCGCCGCGCTGCTGGCGGAGGAGCGCTTCGGCACGCCCGAGAGCGGCATCGACGCGATGGTCGTGCTCGAGGAGACGGTCGGGACGATCCGCGCGGCGGTGCGGCTCGATCCGGTCCGCGCGACCTATGCCGAGTTCGATGCGCCGCGACTGCCGGCGCGGGTCCCGGGCGAGATGCCGGACAAGGGCGCCATCGCCGACGCGCTCGGGCTCGAGGCGACCGAGATCGGATTCGAGAACCATGTTCCCTCGGTGTTCGACGCCGGCGTCGCCTTCGTCTTCGTGCCGATCGAGGGGCTCGACGCGATCGGCCGCGCCCGCCTCGATCCGGCCCGGTGGCTGGCCGCCTTCGGAGAGGCCGAGGCCTTTTCCGTCTTCGTCTATTGCCGCGAGACGCGCAATCACGACAGCGCCTTCCACGCCCGCATGTTCGACTTCGGCTTCGGCATCGGCGAGGACCCGGCGACCGGATCGGCGGCGGCGGCCTTCGCCGGGGTGATCGCCGCCTTCGACACGCCGACCGACGGAACCCATCGGGCGCGGATCGAACAGGGTTTCGAGATGGGACGGCCGAGCCTGATCGACCTCACCACCGAGTTCCACGAGGGCCGCCTCGCCGCCTTGCGCATCGGCGGATCGGTGGTCCGCGTCGCCGAGGGAGAGCTTCTCGGCACGCCGTGATCACCCGTCACGCGCGACACGAACGAAGGGCGGCGAAGGATTCGCCGGGCGACATTTCACGTTCGACTGGATTACGCCGCGCAACTTCGGGTCACGTCACCCTCAATCTTCCGTGACATCGTGCCCCGGATCATGAAATTTCATCGTATTCGACGCGGCGCCGTGCAGACGGCGCCCAGATAAACCCTGGGTTAACGAAAGCCGTCGACCTTGAAGGGAGGTCTCAGAGACGGATCCCTCGCGATGCAGAAACTCAAGATTTCGGAACGGCTGATCCTGGCGGTCTTCCCGGCGCTCGCCGTGCTGACGGCGGTGATCGGGTATCTCGTGTGGGAACGGCTCGACGCCATCACCCGATCCGATCAGGTCGTCGCCTTCACGGAGACGGCGCAGTCGGTCGCCGCTCTCGTCCACGAGCTGCAACGCGAACGCGGTGCCTCGGTCGGCTTCGTCGCCTCCAAGGGCGAGACGCCGGCCCCGCGCGGCCTCATGCTGGCGCAGCGAAAGCGCACCGACGTCGCCGCCGAGGCCTACCGGGCGCTGCGCACCCGAGAGGGACGCGCGGCGCTCGACGGCCGGGTCGAGGCGGCGCTGCGGAAGGCCGACGCCCGGGTCGCCGACATGACGCGGTTGCGGGCCTCGATCGACGATCTCTCGTTGCCCGTGCCCGGCGTGCTCGCCGGCTATTCCGGCATGATCGACGACTTCTTCCACACCACCGCCGAGGTGCTGAAGAGCGTCGACGACGCCACCGTGACGACCTCTCTGATCACCCTGCAGTCGCTGATGGCCGCCAAGGAATATGCCGGCCAGGAACGCGCCACCGGCAACGCGCTGATCGCCGGCGGCGGGTTCGAACCCGCCCGCTGGAAGGCCTACGTCGAGACCTCGGCGCGCGAGAGCGACCGTCTCGGCGAATTTCGCATGTTGGCGGCCGGCGTGCACGACGATCTGATCGCCACCCTCGACGCCTCCAAGGCGCTCGCGACGGTGAACCGTCTGCGCCGGGTCATCGCCACCGGACAGGAGAGTGGACGCCTCGACGGCGTCACCACCGGCGAGTGGTGGATGGCGACCACCGACTGGGTCGACGAACTCAAGGATCTCGAGGACACGCTCAGCCAGGCGCTCGCCGCCGACGCGATGCGGCACGCCTCGGCGTCGCGGCAGCAGTTCCTCGTCTTCACCGCGATCGGCCTGATCAGCCTGATCACCGCGGCCGGCATCGGCTTCCTGGTGGCGCGCTCGATCACCCGGCCGATCGGCCGCGTGAGCGGGATCATCGACAAGATCGCCGCCGGCGACACCTCGGCGACGGCCCCGGCCCCCTTGCCGGCGCGCTCCGAGATCGGCCGCGTCTCCAACGCCATGCGCCAATTCCTCGACGCGCTCGCCGAGAGCCGGCGGCTCGAGGACGAGCGCGCCGCCCTCGACGCCCGCGCGGAGGCCGAACGGCGCGCCGTTCTGATGTCGATGGCACAGGAGGTGGAGCGGGCGACCGAACAAGGCATGAGCGAGATCGTGCGCGGGTCCGGCGACGTCCAGACCCAGGCCCGCGACATGCTCGAAACCCTGCGCACCGTCGGCGCCGCCGCCTCCGAGGCCGCCTCCTCGGCGGAGACGACGCGAACCCTCAACGCCGACGCGGCCGCCATGACCACCCAGGTGATCATGGCGATCGGCGAGATCGCCGACCAGATCGGCCGATCCTCGACGCTGACCCGCGACGCGGTCGGCCGCGCCGACCAGTCGCGCGAGGCGATCGACGGGCTCTCCCGGGTCACCTCCGACATCGGCGAGATCGTCTCGACGATCGCCGAGATCGCCGGTCAGACCAATCTCCTCGCCCTCAACGCCACCATCGAGGCGGCGCGCGCGGGCGAAGCCGGGCGCGGGTTCGCCATCGTCGCCCAGGAGGTCAAGGAACTGGCCGGGCAGACCGCCAAGTCGACGGAGGAGATCGGCCGCAAGGTCGCCGAGATCCAGACCGCGACCAAACGCGCGGTCGGCGCGATCGGCTCGGTCACCGACCAGATCGCCACGCTCGACGGGGTGTCCTCGGCGATCGCGGCGGCGATGGAGGAGCAGCGGGCGGCGATGAACTCGTTCTCCGACTCGGTGGAACGCACCAACACCGCCGTCGACGACGTGGCGCGGCGGATGATCGACATCGCCGACCGCGTCGCCCATTCGACCACGTCGGCGGAGCGGGTGACCGACGTCTCCGACGCGATGAAACGATCCTCCGACCGCGTCCGCGCCGAGATCCCGGCGATCGTCGAGGAGGCGACCCGCAAGGCCGAACGCCGGGAGACCGATCGCTGGTCGAGTTCGGCGGAGATCGGCATCGTCGTCGACGGGCGCGAGACGCGCACCACGCTCGCCGACATCTCGCGCGACGGCGCGCGCCTGACGCCGGTTCCGGGCCTCAGGCGCGGCGGCTCGGTCCTGCTGGTGGTCGAGGGCCGCAAGGTCGAGGCGGAGGTGGTTTGGACCGAGGCGACGGAAGTGGGCGTCCATTTCGCCCGCTCGATCGAGGCGGCCCTGGTCGAACGACTGGGCGAGGCGATCGTCTCGCATTCCAAACGGGTGACCTCGGCGAAGGCGGCGTGAAAATCGCGCTTGCGTCGCCGCGTCATCGCCGGTATCTCGAAAGGGCTCGCGGTCTCGTCCCGGGACCGCGAACCCTGAACTTCAGGATCCGTCACGTCAGGATCCGTCAAGAGCGGGCCGATGGCGCGAAGCGCCTCGGTCCGATGGCTTCGACGAGCGAAACGAGGCTCGAACCCGGAATGATCGCGCGAGACATCTCATCGCCGACGATCGATGCGCCCTTCCGCGCCACGGGTTCGCTCGCCCTTCTCGCCGCCTCGCTTCTTCTCCTTATCGGCCCCTGAGCGCCGACCGGCTTCCTCCATGAGCGGGAAGCGGGCACTCAGGGGATCCGCAGCGAACCGGCCACCGAACACCCTTCGGCGCCGACGACGGACCTCAGACATCTCCGTCCCGCGCCGCACCGATATCGAGGACAGATCCGATGAACGCCGTTCCCTCCTCCCGTGAACGCATCCGCATCTTCGACACCACCCTGCGCGACGGCGAACAGTCCGCCGGCGCCTCGATGACCTTCGACGAGAAGCTGCAGGTCGCCGACATCCTGGACGCCATGGGCGTCGACGTGATCGAGGCGGGCTTCCCGATCGCCTCCCAGGGCGACTTCGAGGCGGTCTCCGAGATCGCCCGCCGTCTGCACAATGCCGTACCGGCGGGCCTGGCGCGCGCCGCCAACAAAGACATCGACCGGGCCGCCGAGGCGCTGCGCCACGCGCATGCCTTCCGCATCCATACCTTCATCTCCACCTCGCCGGTGCACATGAAGTACAAGCTGCAGATGGAGCCCGACGCGGTCCTCGAGAAGGTGTTCGCCTCCGTCTCCCGCGCCCGCACCCACACCGACGACGTCGAATGGTCGGCCGAGGACGCGACCCGCACCGAGCACGACTTCCTGTGCCGCTGCGTCGAGGCGGCGATCAAGGCCGGCGCCACCACGATCAACATCCCCGATACCGTCGGCTACACCACGCCGGAGGAATATCGGGCCCTGTTCGAGATGCTGATCAACCGGGTGCCGAACGCCGACAAGGCGATCTTCTCGACCCATTGCCACAACGATCTGGGCATGGCGGTCGCCAATTCGCTGGCCGGCGTGATGGGCGGCGCGCGGCAGGTCGAATGCACCGTCAACGGGCTGGGCGAGCGGGCCGGAAACGCGGCGCTGGAAGAGATCGTCATGGCGATCCGCACCCGCGCCGACGCCTTCCCCTTCACCACCGGCATCAAGACGCCGATGCTGACGCAGGCCTCCAAGCTGGTCTCCACAGTCTCGGGCTTCCCCGTCCAGTACAACAAGGCGATCGTCGGCAAGAACGCCTTCGCCCACGAGAGCGGCATCCATCAGGACGGCATGCTGAAGCACGTCGAGACCTACGAGATCATGCGCCCCGAGGACGTCGGCGTGCGCGAGACCAATCTGGTCATGGGCAAGCATTCCGGCCGCCACGCCTTCCGCGAGAAGCTGAAGGATCTGGGCTACGATCTGGGCGAGAACGCCTTCGAGGCCGCCTTCACCCGGATGAAGGATCTGGCCGACCGCAAGAAGCACGTCTACGACGAGGACATCGAGGCCCTGGTCGAGGACGGCATCACCTCGGCCGCCGAGGGCGCCAAGGTGATCGCGCTGACCGTCATCGCCGGCACCGGCGGACCGCAGAAGGCGATCATCACCATGGACGTCGACGGCCACCACGTCACCAAGGAGGCCAACGGCACCGGCCCGGTCGACGCCACCTTCAACGCGATCAAGGCGATCCTGCCGCACGAGGCGCGGCTGTCGCTCTATCAGGTCCATGCGGTGACCGAAGGCACCGACGCCCAGGCGGAAGTCTCGGTGCGGCTCGAGGAGGAGGGCCGGGTCGCGACCGGACGCGGCGCCGACGTCGACACGCTGGTCTCGTCGGCCAAGGCCTATGTCGCGGCGCTCAACAAGCTGTCGATCCGGCGCCAGAAGGCGACCGATCCGGCCGCGGACGCCTCCGAGCCGGTCCGGGTCGGCGAGCGCATCTGAGCGAGATTCTTTTGGAAAAGTCGCGCCGCCGGGGCCTCTCCGGCGGCGTTTCTCATTCATCCACAGGCGCTTGGCGTCGATGCGAAGAAACTTTGCCGACCCTGTTGCATCGCGGGCCGCACCCCGCTATACGGATGCCACTTCGCCGGGCGGCACCGCCGGCCGACGGAAGGGCGCATAGCTCAGTTGGTAGAGCAGCTGACTCTTAATCAGCGGGTCACAGGTTCGAGCCCTGTTGCGCCCACCACTCCTTCCCTCCGGACGGAGTGCCCTTCGCAAAGAGCCGCCTTCGGGCGGCTTTTTCGTTTTTCGGTCCCACGCCGGCCTTCCGATCACGCCGCGCGCGATCGAGCCGTCACGGCTTCGGCGCGTAGGCGGCGAGGAAGACGTCGACGGCATTGCCGACGGTCGTCTCGATCTCGTCGTCGGAAATCGTGTCGGAGACGCAGAACATCATCCGGCGGACGCCGTCGCCCTGACACATCTGGATGAACAGGGTCGCGGCGAGGCGGCTGTCGGGGAGGACGAGTTCGCCGCCGGCGGCGAGACGATCGAAGAAGCCGGCGAGGCGTTCGGTGCCGTAGTTCGGTCCGGTCTCGTAGAAGGCGCGGCCGATCTCGGGGAATTTCGGCGAGACCGCCATGACGGTGCGCACCTGGGCGATGTGCTCGGGCAGCATCAGCTTGGCGGTCAGGCGGCGGCCGAGACCCGTCAGGACCGAACGGATGTCCTCGCCCGGCCGACGCTCGCCCCACAGACAGGCCTGTTCGGCCTGCTGCCGCTTGTCGTGGCGGATGAGCGCGGCGAAGAGCTGGTCCTTCGACTGGAAATAGACGTAGAGCGTGCCCTTGGAGACGCCGGCGGCCTTGGCGATGTCGTTCATCGAGGCGCCGTCGAAGCCGTCGCGCAGGAAGACGGCGCGGGCGCCGTCGAGGATCTGGCGCGCCTTCTCGTCGGAATGGCCGAAGATTCCGCCCTGAGCCGGCGCGTGCGCGCCGGCCTCGCTCGAATGGGTTCGCTTGGCGGGATCGTTCATGCCTTGGTTCTTTCTCTTGCCTCGGTCGGCGCCGTCGCACCGCGCGGCGCTCGTCTCGCTCCCGCGATCTCTCCCGGGCGGGGACGCTCGCACGCCCGGGGTCGCGCGGGAAGACGCCCTCTCGGCGGGATCCCCACCTCGCCGCCCCGAAGAGCGGCGCGACTGGAGTTTCACGCCAAATTGACCGAACCGTTCGGTTCGATGTTGATCTAGGCGCGCGCCTGCGCTATGTCAACGGTCAATGACCGAACCGTTCGGTTCGATCGCGCCGTGCATCCCTTCGTCGACCGTCTGCGAGCCGCCGTTCCCGAACGGCCGGTTCGAGGGAGAGATCGCGGGTGGCTCGCGTGGTCCCGGACCTCGGTCGCAGACGACGCTTCCGACACGAGAGGCCGCATGGCTCGCAGCGAAACCACCCCCGGCAGCGGCGGCACGCCGCCCGTGACCCCGCCCGCCGCCCCGGCGGCTCCGACGGCCACCGCCGCCCCCACACCCACGGCCGCCAACCGCACCTCGACGCGTGGCAACGCCCGCCGCAAGCGGCTGATCCTCGGCACGCTCGCGCTGGCGGCGCTCGGCTTCGTCGGCTGGAAGGGCTGGCATTGGCTGACCGAAGGCCGGTTCCTGATCTCCACCGACGACGCCTATGTGAAGGCGGAGACGGTGACGATCGCGCCCCGCGCCTCCGGTTTCGTCACCGAGGTGCGGGTCTCCGACCTGCAGCACGTGAAGCGCGGCGACGTCCTCGCCGTGATCGATCCGGGCGACGCGGAACTGGCGGTGAAGGCGGCGGAGGGCAAGCTCGCCACCCAGGACGCCACGCTCGGCCGCATCGACGCCCAGATCGTCGCCGCCCGGGCCGGGATCGATCAGGCCGAGGCCAATCTCGCCGCCGCCCGTTCCGACGTGGCGCGGACCCAGGCCGACTTCCGGCGCGCCTCGACCCTGGTCAAGTCCTCGGCGGGCACGCAGCAGGCGCTCGACACGGCGCTGGCCGCCCGCGACCGCACCGCCGCCGGCGTCGCCGTCGCCGAGGCCGGGATCGAGAACGCCCGCGCCTCGCTCGCCGTCGTCGAGGGACAGCGCCGCGAGGCGGCCTCGGTGCGGAACGAGCTCGCCGTCGCGCTCGACAAGGCGCGGCGCGACCATTCCTTCACCGAAGTGCGCGCGCCGATCGACGGCGTCGTCGGCAACAAGGCGGTGCAGGTCGGCATGTACGTCGTCCCGGGCACGCGCCTGCTCGCGCTGGTGCCGCTCGACGAGGTCTATGTCGAGGCGAACTACAAGGAGACGCAGATCGGCGACATCCGTCCCGGCGCCCGCGCGGTTCTCGCGGTCGACGGCGTGCCGGGCCGGCACATCGAGGGGCGCGTGGTCGGGCTGTCGCCGGCGACGGGCGCGCAGTTCTCGCTGCTGCCGCCGGAGAACGCGACCGGCAACTTCACCAAGATCGTCCAGCGCGTTCCGGTCCGCATCGCGGTTCCGGCCGAGGTCGCCCGCGAGGGGTTGCTGCGGGCCGGCATGTCGGTCGAGGCGGACGTCGACACCCGCACGGAGCGGAAGTGAGCGCGGCCGCGCCGGGGAGGAGGGCGGGATGAGCACGACCACGACGGCCGCGCCGGCGGCCGGCCCGCGCCCGATCGAGCCCAATTTCGAGCCGCGCCGGGTCTTCGCCTTCATGAGCATGGTCTTCGGCATGTTCATGGCGATCCTCGACATTCAGATCGTCTCGGCGTCGCTCGCCGAGATCCAGGCGGGGTTGTCGGCGTCCGCCGACGAGGTCGCCTGGGTTCAGACCAGCTACCTCGTCGCCGAGGTGGTGATGATCCCGCTGTCGGGCTTCCTGTCGCGGGTGCTCTCGACGCGGATCCTGTTCGCGATCTCGGCCGCCGGCTTCACCGCGATGAGCGTCGCCTGCGCCATGTCCTCCTCGATCGAGGAGATGATCGTGTGGCGGGCGCTGCAGGGCTTCATCGGCGGCGGCATGATCCCGACCGTGTTCGCCTCGGCCTACACGATCTTCCCGCGCTCCAAGCAACCGATCATCGCCCCGATCATCGGCCTCGTCGCGACGCTCGCCCCGACCATCGGCCCGACGCTCGGCGGCTGGCTGACCGAGATCTTCTCCTGGCACTGGCTGTTCCTGGTCAACGTGGTGCCGGGCATCCTGGTCACCACGGCGGTGTGGCTCCTGGTCGACTTCGACGAACCCGACTTCTCGCTGCTCGAGAACTTCGACTGGGCCGGGCTCGGCGGCATGGCTGTGTTCCTCGGCGCGCTCGAATATTTCCTCGAGGAGGGACCGGCCAAGGGCTGGCTCGACAGCGACGTGATCGTCCTCACCGGCCTCGTCTCGGCCTGCGGCGGGATCCTGTTCTTCTGGCGGGCCTTCACGGCACGACAGCCGATCGTCGATCTCGGCGCCTTCCTCGACCGGAACTTCTGGACCGGATCGCTCTTCTCCTTCGTGATGGGCATCGGCCTCTACGGGCTCACCTATCTCTACCCGGTCTATCTCGCCCGGGTGCGCGGCTATTCGGCGATGATGATCGGCGAGACCATGGCGGTCACCGGCATCTGCATGTTCGTCGCCGCTCCGATCGTCGGGCGGTTGATCACCAAGGTCGATCCGCGCCTGATGATCGCGGCGGGGTTCGCGGGCTTCGCGCTCGGCACCTGGCAGGTCTCCTACGTCACCAAGGACTGGGACTTCTGGGAACTCCTGGTGCCGCAGATGCTGCGCGGCTTCTCGCTGATGACCTGCATGGTGCCGATCAACAATCTGGCGCTCGGCACGCTGCCGCCGGAGCGGATCAAGAACGCCTCCGGCCTCTTCAACCTCACGCGCAACCTCGGCGGCGCGGTCGGTCTCGCCCTCATCAACACGGTGATGAACGACCGTATGGACCTCCACCTCGAGCGCCTGCACGAGCGGGTCGCCTGGGGCAACGTCAAGGCGGAAGAGATGCTCGCCTCGCTGACCACGGCGATGGCGAGCCGGGGCTCGGACGCGGCCCTCGCCGCCACCTCCAAACTCACCGGCATCGTCCGGCGCGAGGCACAGGTCTGGGCGATCGGCGACGTGTTCCTGGCGCTCACCTTCCTCTTCGTCACCCTGGTGGTGATGGTTCCCCTGATGCGGCGCCCGCGCGCCCATACGGGTCCGGCCGGCGGTCACTGACCGACGCTCTCCCGATCGGACCGGCGACGAGACCGGGGCGGCGGTTCCCCCTCGCCCCGGTCTCGTTCGTCCGTTCGGGAGCCGGCTTCCTACCGTCGGTCATCGAAGACGACCGACGGCAGTCCCGACGCTAATTTCTCATGCCTCCGACGCAGACGGGAAATTCGCGTTTCTTCAAAGGACGGGTGCGTCGGCGCCTTCGGCCTCCGGTATCACGCGTCCTCGAGCGCGCGCCGGATCTTGCGGATGACCACGCCGCGCGCTCGATCGTCGGCGGCGCCGGCCAATTGCGCCTCGAGATCGAGCAGCAGCGACTGCCAGTCGTTGTGCCAATCGGGATGGCCGGAGCGGTTCGGATCGATCCGCGGCGGACGGGTCGGATCGCCGACGTCGACGGCGCCGCCGATCTCCAGCCGGTAGGCCCCGTCGAGCGAGGGGGCGAGGATCCGGCCGGCGGGATAGAAGGCCTCGATGCGCGCCCGCAGCCCGGCGATCGCCTCCTCCTCGCCGTGGACCAGGAAGACGCCGCCCTCGACGGGGAGGCGATGGCGGACCCATTCGGCCAGCTCCGGCCCGTCGGCGTGGCCGCTGTAGAGATCGAGCCTGCGGATGCGGGCGCGCACCCGGATCGGGTCGCCCTGGATGCGGACCTCGCTCGCGCCCTCCTCGAGGATGCGGCCGAGGGTGCCGGCGGCCTGATAGCCGACCAGCAGCACCGTCGCCTCCTCGCGCCACAGCCAGTTCTTCAGGCGATGACGGATGCGGCCGGCCTCGCACATGCCGCTGGCGGCGATGACGATGTGGAAATCGTGGATGTCGTCGAGGGCGATCGACTGGGCGACCGTCTCGGTGAAGCGGATGTGATGGGCCTCCATCGCCCGGATCAGCCGGCCGCCCTCCTCGAGCTCGCCGGCATGACGGCGGAAGACCTCGCTGGCGCGGGTCGCGAGCGGGCTGTCGATGTAGATCGGGCATTTCGGCACGTCGCCGCGATCCATCAGCAGGGCGAGATCGGCGAGGAGCTCCTGGGTGCGCTCGACCGCGAAGGAGGGGATCAGCAGCACGCCGTCGGCGCGCCAGGCGGCCTTCACCTCGGCCTTCAGGGTGGCGCGGCGGTGCTCCTCGGTCACGTCGGCGCGGTCGACGTCGCCGTAGGTCGATTCGCAGATCACATAGTCCCAGATCTTCGGCGCGACCGGATCGTGTTGCAGCAGCTTGTGGGCGGGGCCGACGTCGCCGGAGAAGAGGAGGCGCAGGGGTCGCGCCGGCGTCTCGATCTCCATCTCGACCGAGGCCGAGCCGAGCAGGTGGCCGGCGTTCCAGAAGCGGATGCGGATGCCGGGGACGATCTCGCGCCAGGTCTCGAAGGGGACGGCGCGGAAGCGCTCGATCGTCGCCATCGCGTCGTCGGCGGTATAGATCGGCGCGACGGCGGCGCGGCCGCGACGGCCGTTGCGGCGATTGAGGCGCTCGACCTCGATCTCCTGGATGTGGCCGCTGTCGGGCAACATGACGGCGGCGAGGTCGATGGTCGGCGGCGTCGCGTAGATCGGGCCGCGGAAGCCGTCGCCGACCAGTTTCGGCAAGAGGCCGGAATGGTCGATGTGGGCATGGGTCAGGACCACCGCGTCGACACTGCGCGCCTCGAACGGGAAGGCGCGATAGTTCAGCTCCTTCTCGGTCTTGGAGCCCTGGAAGAGGCCGCAGTCGACGAGGATGCGGCGGTCGCCGATCTCGATCGCGTGGCAGGAGCCGGTCACCGTACCGGCGGCGCCGTGGAAGCGGAGGATGGGGAGGGTCCCGTCGTCGGTCATGGCGCGCCTCGTCATCGGGCCGGCGTGCGACCACGCCCATCGCGGCGACGCCGTCTCGAATTTAAGCACGTCGGCGGCGTCTTCCCATGGGCCGAAACACGGACGCGCGGTCTCGGCCCTCGGTCGTCCTTCGCGACCCGCCTCACGCCGCCTCGGGATCGGCCTCGTCGAGATGGACCCGCCGCGACCGGGTCAGCGGATCGAGCAGCAGATAGACCACCGGGGTCATGTAGAGGGTGAGGATCTGCGACACCACCAGACCGCCGACCACCGCGAGGCCGAGCGGCTGGCGCAGCTCGGCGCCGGCGCCGATGCCGAGCGCGATCGGCAGGGTGCCGAGGATCGCCGCGAGCGAGGTCATCATGATCGGCCGGAAGCGCAGGAGACAGGCCTCGTGCACCGCCTCCACCGCCGAGAGGCCGGAGGCGCGGCGTTCGACCGCGAAGTCGACGATCATGATGGCGTTCTTCTTGACGATGCCGATCAGCATGACGATGCCGATCATGGCGATCACCGAGAGGTCGAGCTTGAAGAACTGGAGCGTCAGGAGCGCGCCGATACCCGCCGCCGGCAGGCCGGAGAGGATGGTGAGCGGATGGACGAAGCTCTCGTAGAGGATGCCGAGCACGATGTAGATCACCAGCACCGCCGCGAAGATCAGCATGCCCTGACCGGCGACGGCGTCCTGGAACACCTGCGCCGTGCCGGAAAAGCCGGTCTGGACGGTCGCCGGCAGACCGACGTCGTGCTCGATGCCCTGGATCGCCTCGACGGCCTGGGAGAGCGCCGTGCCCGGCTGGAGGTTGAAGGAGATCGTCACCGCCGGCAGCTGACCCTTGTGGGTCACCAACGTCGGCGCCGGGGCCTCGCGCACACTCGCCACCGCGTCGAGCGGCACCGTCATGCCCGAGGGCGTGCGGATGGTGAGCCGGCGCAGCAGGTCGGGACTGGTGGTGAAGTCCTCGCCCGCCTCCAGGATCACCGAATAGGCGGCCGTGTCGGTGAAGATGGTCGAGACGACGCGCGAACCATAGGCCGAATAGAGGCGCGAGCGCAGCTGATCGACGGTGAGGCCGAGCCGGGCGGCACGATCACGGTCGATGTCGACGATCGCTTGCCGGCCGCGCACCTGGAGATCGGAGGAGACGTCGACCACGCCGGGGATGCGGCGGATGCCCTGTTCGAGCCTCGGGGCGATCTCGCGCAGTTCCTGGAAGTCGGTCGCCTGGACGGTGTACTGCCACTGGGCACGGCTGAAGGTCGTGCCGATGTTGATGTTCTGGACGTTCTGGAAGAAGGCGTTGATGCCCGGCACCTTGGCGGTCGCCCGACGCAGCCGCGCGATCACCTCGTTCGAGGAGGACTTGCGCTCGGGCTTCGCCTTCAGCTGGACGAACATGCGGCCCGAACTCTGGTTGGCGCTGGCGGAACCGGCGCCGACGGTCGACATCACGCTGACGACGTCGGGATCGGCGGCGACGATGGCGGCGACCGCCTTCTGGCGCTCGGCCATGGCGGTGAAGGAGACGTCGTCGGGACCCTGGGTCGAGCCGGTGAGGAGGCCGGTGTCCTCCTGCGGGAAGAAGCCCTTGGGCGTGTCGCGATAGAGCATCGCGGTCCAGGCGACGGTGGCGAGGAGCACCACCAGCATCGCCCATTTGGCCTTGAGAACCCAATCCAGCGACCAGGAATAGAAGCGCGTCACCACGGTGAAGACGGCGTCGAAGGCGCGGACGACGAAGTTCGGACGCTTGTGGAGGTGGTTCTCGTCGATGATGCGGGCGGCGAGCATCGGCGTCAGGGTCAGCGAGACCACGCCGGAGATCAGGATCGCCAGGGTGATGGTGAGGCCGAACTCGAAGAACATGCGCCCGACCACGCCGCCCATGAAGAGGACGGGGATGAACACCGCCACCAGCGACAGCGTCATCGAGACGATGGTGAAGCCGACCTCGGCCGAGCCGAGGAAGGCGGCGCGCATCGGTTTTTCGCCCATCTCGACGTGACGCATGACGTTCTCGAGCATGACGATGGCATCGTCGACGACGAAGCCGACGGCGAGCGTCAGCGCCAGCAGCGAGATGTTGTCGAGAGAGAAGCCGAGCAGGTACATGCCGGCGAATGTGCCGATCAACGACACCGGCAGGGCGAGCGTCGGGATGATGGTGGCGCGGGCCGACTTCAGGAACAGGTAGATGACGCCGATCACCAGCGCCATCGAGATCGCCAGCGTCAGTTCCACGTCCTCGATCGAGGCGCGGATCGACTGGGAGCGGTCCTGCATCACCTGGAGGTCGATCGCCGGCGGCATGTCGGCGGTGAGCTTGGGCAGGATGCCCCGGATGCGGTCGACCACCTCGACGGTGTTGGCGTCGGGCTGGCGCTGGATCGCCAGCATGATGGCGCGGGTGCCGTCGAGCCAGGCGGCGACCTTGTCGTTCTCGACGCTGTCGCGCGCCTCCGCCACGTCGGCGAGGCGGACGGGGGCGCCGTTCTGCCAGGAGACGATCAGTGGCATATAGCCCGCCGCGCGATCGATCGGGCCGGTCGCGGCGAGCGTCACGGTGCGGTCGGGGCCGGTCAGGGCGCCGACCGGCGAATTGGTGTTGGCGCTGGCGACCGCCGTCTTGAGGTCGTCGACGGTGAGGCCGCGCGAGGCGAGCGCGTCGAGGTCGGCCTTGATGCGCACCGCGTATTTCTGGGCGCCGTAGACGTTGACCTGGGCGACGCCGGGCAGCGTCGAGAGGCGCTGGGCGATGGTGGTCTCGGCGTAGTCGTCGACGTCGGAGAGCCTCAGGAGATCGGACTTCAACGCCAGGAACAGGATCGGCTGGTCGGCCGGGTTGACCTTTCGGAAGCTCGGCGGTTCGCTCATCTCGCCCGGCAGCTGGCGCTGGGCGGCGCCGATCGCCGCCTGGACGTCGAGGGCGGCGCCGTCGATGTCGCGGCCGAGATCGAACTGGAGCGTCACGTTGGACGAGCCGGTGACCGAGGTCGAGGACATGGCCGAGAGGCCGGCGATGCCGGAGAACTGGCGCTCCAGCACCGAGGCGACCGAACTCGCCATGGTCTCGGGGCTGGCGCCGGGCAGTTTCGCCGTCACCGAGATGGTGGGGAAATCGACGCGCGGCACGGCGGCGACCGGCAATTGGCGATAGCCGAAGAGGCCGGCGGCGAGGAAGGCGACCATCACCAGGATGGTGGCGACCGGCCGGCGAATGAACGGAGCCGAGATCGACATGGGCGTCACGACCCCGACTTGGGGCCGGCCGGCGCGTCGGCGAGGATCTCGACCGTCGCCCCGGGCGCCAGCCGCAATTGTCCCTCGGTGACGACCCGATCTCCGGCGGCGAGGCCCTTGCTCACCGCGCTCGCGCCGTCGACGGTGCGGTCGACGACGATCGGGCGGACCTCGGCCGTGCCCTTCTCGCCGATCACCCAGACATAGGCGCCCTTCTGGCCGATCTGCACCGCACCGGCCGGGACGACCAGCGCGCCGGGGTCGTTGCGCAGGCGCAGACGAACATGGACGAATTCGCCCGGCAGCAGCCGTTCGTCGGCGTTCGGGACCAGCGCCTTGACGCCGAGCGTGCCGGTGGTGGCGTCGAGGGCGTTCTCGATGAAGGCGACGCGGCCGACCCGGGGCTCGCGCTCCGACCCGCCGGGCAGGCCGACCTCGACCGGCACCTCGCCGCGCCCGAGCGCCGCGCGCAGACGGCCGACCATGGCCTGGGGCACCGCCACCGCGACATGGATCGGGTCGAGCTGATTGATGGTGGCGAGCACGGTGGAATCGGCGGCGCGCACCGACGAGCCCGGCTTCAACGGCAGCGAGCCGACGCGGCCGGCGATCGGGCTGCGGATGATGCAGTAGGAGGCCTGGACCTCGAGATTGTCGAGGGCGGCCTGATCGGCGTCGATGGTCGCCTCCTGCGCGGCGACCAGGGTGCGGGCCGACTCGAGGTCGCGGTTCGACTTGGTGCGGCTGGCGACCAGTTGCTCGGTGCGTTCGAGGTCCGACTGGACCAGCGCCAGTTGGGCGCGATCGCGGGCGAGCACGGCGCGGGCCTGGGCGGCTTGGGCGCGGATGGCGCGGCTGTCGAGGGTGAACACCACCTGCCCGGCCTCGACCCGGTCGCCCTCGGCGACGCCGACACTCTCGATCTGGCTGTCGACGCGGGTCTTGACCGGGATCGAGGCGACGGCCTGCGTGGTGCCGACCAGATCGAGCACCACCGGCACGTCGGCGGCGCGCGCCGCGACGACGCGCACCGGCGCCGCCGGACGCTTCGGAGCCTCGGGCTTCGCAGCCTCGGCGGCGGGCTTGGCCGGCTCGGCCGCGTAGGCCACGAAGGTCGGTGGAAAGACGGCCCAGACGGCGGCGAGAAGGGCACAGGCACGAGCGATCCGAACGCCACGACGCGGGCGAACGAACAGGTCCAGGGACATCGAGGCGTCTCCGAGGGTCCGACGAAGGTCGGACGCGCCCCCGACCCAGAGGCGTGCCGTACGTCCCTCATAGGGTCGGAGCCCGGCGAAGTACATGACGGTTCGATCACGACTTCGTAAGTTTTGTCCGGCGTTGCGGCGGCGCATCGAAACCGCCGCGATCCGCCGTCACACGCGCAGTTCGCACCCCCTCTCGGCGGCCGAGGCGACGAGGAGGCGCAGGGCCGCCGCGAGGTAGGACCGGCCGACGATCAGGCGCCACGCGGACGCCGTCCCCCCCGGCAGGAGCGTCGCCCCGACATGGGCGAGCACGGTGGTCGGCGCGGCGTCGAGGGGCGCCGCGACGGGATCGAGATCGATCGCCACCAGCTTCGTCAGGAGGTCGGGAACGGCGGGGCCGTCGAGGGCGAGCACGACCTGACCGCCGGACTGATCGACGACGTATCCCGTCTCGCCGAGCGCGTCCTCGAGCGCCGCGACCAGGGTCGCGGACGGCTCGGCGGCGAGCGCCGTCCACCGGCCGGGGGCGATGCCGACGAAGTCGACCGTCTCCGTCCGGGTCAGGACGGCGGCGTCGCGCGGCGCCGCGCCGAAACGGGCGGCGAGGCCGGCGATCGCCGCCTCGGCGCGACCGGGCCGGGCGATCACCGTGACGACGGCGACGTCCTGCGTGGCGATGGTGACGCCGGGCGGATCGATGGGGGCGCCGTGACGGCCGGGCGCCGGAGCTTTCGAGGCGGGGAGGTGAGCGAAGAGATCAGCCACGCAGACGCACTCCTTCCGGATCGTAGAAGGCCGGGGCGCAGACCTCGACCGCGACGTCGGTGCCGCGCAACCCGTCCCAGGCGCGGACCACCTCGCCGATGCGCGCGGCGCCGCCGGCGAGGAAGCCGAGGCCGATGGCGTGACCGAGCGTCGGCGACCAGGTGGCCGAGGAGATCCAGCCGCGATCGTTCGCCGTCGCCGCCGCCGCGCCCTGTTCCAGGAGATGGGCGCCGGCGGAAAGCCGCTGCGACCGATCCACGGGGCGGAAGCCGACGAAGCCGGGGCGGTTCGGATCGACGAGGCCGGGGCGGCCCGCCATGACGCGGCCGATCCAATCCTTCTTGGTCGAGGCCATGCGGCCCATGCCGAGATCGGCAATGGTGGTCTGGCCGTTCAGTTCGGGGCCGGAGACGTGGCCCTTCTCGATGCGCATCACCGCGAGCGCCTCGAGCCCATAGGGGGTGATGCCGAACTCGGCACCGGCGGCGAGAAGGGCGCGGGCGAGCGCCTCGCCGCGATCGGCGGGAACCGCGATCTCCCAGCCCAGTTCGCCGGCGAAGGAAAGCCGGAAGAGGCGCGCCGTCACCCCACCCAGGACCGAGGTCTCGACCGCCCCCATGTAGGGGAAGGCCTCGGGCGCGATCACGGCGTCCTCGTCGAGGACGCGGGCGAGGGTGTCGCGCGCCTTGGGGCCGGAGATCGAGATCTGCGCCCAGCGCTCGGAGACCGAGGCGGTGACCACGTCGAGATCCGGCCACAGAACCTGGAGGCAGAATTCGAGATGCTGGTGGACCTTGGCCGCGTTCGCCGTCGTGGTGGTCATGATCCAGCGATCCGGGCCGAGCCGCGCCGTGGTGCCGTCGTCCATCACCATGCCGTCCTCGCGGCACATGACGCCGTAGCGCGCCTTGCCGACGGCGAGCGTGGAGAAGGTGTTGGCATAGACCCGGTCGAGCAGGAGGCCGACGTCGGGGCCGCAGAGCTCGATCTTGCCGAAGGTGGAGACGTCGATCAGGCCGACGCCCTCGCGCACCGCCGCGACCTCGCGGGCGACGGTCGCGCGCCAATCGGTCTCGCCGGCCTTCGGGAAATAGGAGGCGCGCAGCCAGGGGCCGGCCTCGACGAAGACGGCGCCGAGCTCCTCGGCGAGGGCATGGGTCGGCGTGATCCGCGCCGGGCGGAAGTCCTGCCCGCGATGATGGCCGGCGAAGGCGGCGAGCGTCACCGGCGACCACGGCGGGCGGAAGAGCGTCGTGCCGGTCTCGGCAATGGTGCGGCCGGTGACCTTGGCCAGGATGGCGAGGCCGGGGACGTTGGCGAGCTTGCCCTGGTCGGTCGCCATGCCGAGCGTGGTGTAGCGCTTCAGGTGCTCGACCGAGGTGAAGCCTTCCTTGGCCGCCAGTTTCACGTCCTTGGCGGCGACGTCGTTCTGGAAGTCGACGAAAGCCATGCCCTTCGAGCCCTCGACATACCAGAAGGCCGCGAGGGCCGTCGGGGCATCCTCCGCTTTCGGCACGTCGACGGCGGGGACGGCGAAGCCGAGATCGGCGGCGGCCTTGGCGCCTTCGGCGGCGCCGGTCTCGAGACAGGCGGAGAGCGCATAGGCTCCCGCCGCCGCGCCGGCGACGGTGAGCCCGGGCGGGCAGTTGCCGGGCACGAAGGCGGCGAGGGCGTCGTTCCACACCGGGCGGCCGCCGTGGTGGCATGTGAGATGGACGGCGGGCGAGAAGCCGCCGGACATGGCGAGCCCGTCGACGGCGATGCGCTCGACCTTGCCGCCGACGGCGACCTCGATGGACGTGAGGGTCTTGCCCTTGGTGGCGATCACCTCGCCGCCGAGGAGGGTCCGCAGGCCGCGCGCCTTCGCGCCGGCCAGGAGACCGGGAGCGACGTCGCGGCGGGTGTCGATCAGCGCGGCGACGTTCTGGCCGGCGTCATGGGCGGCGAAGGCGGTCGTCCAGGCGGCGTCGTTGTTGGCGAAGACGGCCATGGTCTTCGCCGGCGCGACCGCGTGACGGGCGACGAAGGTCTCGACGGCCTGCGCCAGCATGACGCCGGGGCGGTCGTTGCCGCCGAAGACGATCGGCCGATCGAGGGCGCCGGCGGCGAGCACCGCGCGTTTCGCGACGATCTTCCACAGGCGCTGGCGCGGCTGGAAGGGCGCGGGGACGGGAAGGTGATCGGCGAGGCGCTCGAGCGCGCCATAGGTGCCGCCGTCATAGACGCCGAAGAGGCTCGTGCGGCTCATCAGGCGCACATTGGGAAGGCTCGCCAGTTCGGCGAGCACGCGATCGACGAAGGCGAGCGGCGCGGCCCCATCGATCGCGGTCCTCTCGCTCAGGAGCCGTCCGCCGAAGCGGAAATCCTCTTCCGCCAGGATCACGCGGGCGCCGGAGCGCGCGGCCGTCAGCGCCG
Organism: Pinisolibacter aquiterrae; assembly: GCF_019160155.1. GTDB lineage: Bacteria > Pseudomonadota > Alphaproteobacteria > Rhizobiales > Ancalomicrobiaceae > Pinisolibacter > Pinisolibacter aquiterrae. Next base: position 88,926 of record NZ_JAFNIH010000041.1, on the reverse strand, counting down.
CCGTCAGGCCCGACGGACCGGAGCCGATCACCAGGAGATCGCAGAAGGCATGGGCCTTGTCGTAGGCGTCGGGGTCGGGGGCCTCGGCGGTGCGGCCGAGACCGGCGGCGCGGCGGATCATCGGCTCGTAGAGCTTCTCCCAGGCCGCCTTCGGCCACATGAAGGTCTTGTAGTAGAAGGCGGCGCCGAAGAAGGGCGAGAGCAGGCCGTTGACCGCCATCGCGTCGAAGGCGAGCGAGGGCCAGGCGTTCTGGCTCCGCGCGTCGAGCCCGTCGAAGAGCTCGACCGTGGTCGCCTTGGCGTTGGGCTCGCGCCGGGCGCCGGTGCGCAGTTCGACCAGCGCGTTGGGCTCCTCGGTGCCGCAGCCGACGATGCCGCGCGGGCGATGATATTTGAAGGACCGGCCGACGAGCCTCACGTCGCTCGCGAGGAGCGCCGAGGCGAGCGTGTCGCCCTGAAAGCCCTGGTAGGGGCGGCCGTCGAAGGTGAAGGCGAAGGGGCGGGCGCGGTCGATCAGACCACCCCGGGCGAGGCGGCTCATCGGGCGTCTCCTTCACGGGGCTCGGCGGCGGCGCAGGCGAAACGGGTCGGGCCGACCGCGTGGGTCAGGGTGTCGCGCGCCACCACCACCCAGCGGCGGCAGCCGCTCGCGTGATACCAGAGCTCGGAATGGGGGCCGGCCGGATTGTCGCGCAGATAGACCCAGTCGTGGAACGCCTCGGCGGCGTTCGGCGCCGCCGGGTCGGGGCGCGTGAGGGTGGCGTCGCCGAGATAGGCGAATTCGTGGGCGTCGCGGGAGCCGCAATAGGGGCAGTCGATCCTCATCAGTGCAGATTCGGCTGAGCGCCGACCCCCTTCTCGTCGATCACGTATCCGGTCGCGAAGCGATCGAGCCGCATGGCGGCCGACAGCGGATGGGCCTCGTCGCGGGCGATGGTGTGGGCGAAGCACCAGCCGGAGGCCGGGGTCGCCTTGAAGCCGCCGTAGCTCCAGCCGGTGTTGAGATAGAGGCCGGGCAGCGGGCCGACGTCGATGATCGGCGAGCCGTCCATCGACATGTCGCAGAGTCCGCCCCATTGGCGCAGCAGCTTGAGGCGGCCGATCAGCGGCATCACCGCCATGCCGCCCTCGCAGACGTCCTCGATCACCGGCAGATTGCCGCGCTGGGCGTAGGAATTGTAGCCGTCGAGGTCGCCGCCGAAGACGAGGCCGCCCTTGTCGGACTGGGAGATGTAGAAATGCCCCGCGCCGAAGGTGACGACGCCCGGCACCAGCGGCTTGATCGCCTCCGACACGAAGGCCTGGAGCACCTGGCTCTCGATCGGCAGGCGGAGATCGAGCTTGGCGGCCAGCCGCGACGAGGAGCCGGCGACGGCGAGCGCCACCTTCTTCGCGCCGATCGTGCCGCGCGTCGTCTCGACGCCGGTGACGCGGCCGGCGGCGTCGCGGGTGAAGCCCCGGACCTCGCAATTCTGGATGATGTCGACGCCGAGGGCGTCGGCGCCACGGGCATAGCCCCAGACCACCGCGTCGTGACGGGCGGTGCCGGCGCGGGCCTGCATCAGGCCCCCCTTGATCGGGAAGCGGGCATTGTCGAAATCGAGGAAGGGCATCATGGCGCGGACCTGCTCGCGATCGAGCAGTTCGGCATCCGCCCCGGAGAGCCGCATGGCGTTGCCGCGCCGGACATAGGCGTCGCGCTGGGCGTCGGAATGGATCAGGTTCACGATGCCGCGCTGCGACGCCATCACGTTGTAGTTCAGCTCCTGTTCGAGCCCTTCCCACAGCTTCACCGACCATTCGTAGAAGGGCTGGTTGCCGGGAAGCAGATAGTTGGAGCGGAAGATGGTGGTGTTGCGGCCGGCGTTGCCGGAGCCGATCCAACCCTTTTCCAGCACGGCGACGTTGCGGATGCCGTGTTCCTTGGCGAGGTAATAGGCGGTGGCGAGGCCGTGGCCGCCGCCGCCGACGATCACCACGTCGTAGGCCGGTTTCGGGGCGGCGTCGCGCCAGGCGGGGCCGGTGAAGCGGTTGCCCGTCAGTCCGTTGACGATCACGTTGAGGAGCGAATAGCGCATCGGCGGGTCCGGTTCGGCCTCGGGTCTGCCGCAACGCGGCGAGCCCCATGGTGATCCCGGCGGCGGCCTGTTAACCTGCCCCGAAGCGACCCCGATCGAACTGGATGCGACATCCGTGACGACGCCCCCCTCCCCTGTTGCAACGGCGCGCGCCGACCGGCCCCACCGGGTCGGTTTCCTGCTGGTGCCGGGCTTTCCGCTGATGTCCTATGCCTCGGCGGTCGAGCCGCTGCGCGCCGCGGTGACGCTGACCGGCGAGCCGCTCTATGCGTGGTCGCATCTCGGCATCGACGGGGCGCCGGTCGCCTCGTCGAGCGGGGTGACGATCACGCCCGATCTCGGTTTCGAGGCGGCGGGCGGGCTCGATCTGGTGATGGTGTGCGCCGGTGGCAATCCGGCCGAGTTCGACCACAAGCCGACCTTCGCGCGGCTCAGGGCGCTGGCGGCGGCCGGGGTGACGATCGGCGGCATGTCGGGCGGGGCGTGGATCCTGGCGCGCGCCGGGCTTCTGCACGGGCGGCGCGCCACCATTCACTGGGAGCACATTCCGGCGCTCCTCGAGGAGTTTCCCGATCTGGCGCTCGAGCGCTCCTTGTGGGTGATCGATCGCGACCGCATCACCTGCGCCGGCGGGCTCGCCTCGTTCGACATGATGGTCGAGCTGATCGGCCGGCGCCACGGCGCCGATCTCGCGCTCCGGGTCTGCGACTGGTATCTCCATACCCGCTCGCGCTCCGGCGACGACGCGCAGCGGCTTTCCTTAAGGGAACGCTGGCGCACCACCAACGACCGCCTGCTGAAGGTCCTGGCGGTGATGGAGGAGCGGATCGAGGAGCCGGTCGGGCGGGAGGCGCTGGCGGCGATCGCGGGCGTCACCGTGCGCCAATTGGAGCGGCTCTTCGCCGGCCATCTCGGCTCGACGCTGGGCGATCATTATCTCGGCCTCAGGCTCGACCGGGCGCGAACGCTGCTGCGCCAGACCAGCCTCTCGGTCGCGGAGATCGCCGTCGCCTGCGGCTTCGCGGCGCCGGGGCATTTCGCGCGGGTCTATCGGACCCGCTTCGGGCGGACGCCGTCGGGCGAACGCGCCGCCTCGGGGCGGCAGGCGGAGGCCCCGGCTGTGGGGATCGAGGGTGGACGCGGGCGCGCAATGCCCTAGAGTGTTTCCTCGGATGAAACGAACGGACCCGCCCGTGCCGACCAAGGACATGCAACAGAACCCGCACGCCGTCACGGGCGCGCGCGAGAACCGGCTCGAGGTGGCGATCGGCCGTCAGGTCCACGAATATCGCCTGAAGCTCGGCATGACCGTCGCCGACCTGTCGCGGCAGGCCGGGCTCTCGGCCGGGATGTTGTCGAAGATCGAGAACGGCCAGACCTCGCCGTCGCTCGCCACGCTCCAGGCGCTCTCCGGCGCGCTCAACGTGCCGGTGACCGCCTTCTTCCGCAAATTCGAGGAGCAGCGCGACGCCACCTTCGTCAAGGCGGGCGAGGGGCTGGCGATCGAGCGGCGCGGCACGCGCGCGGGCCACCAGTATCACCTGCTCGGCCATTCGATCGGCAAGTCGCTGGTGGTCGAGCCCTACATGGTGACGCTGACCGAGACCTCGGACGTCTTCCCGATCTTTCAGCACGCGGGGCAGGAATTCATCTACATCGTCGAGGGCGAGGTCGGCTATCGCCACGGCGACAAGCTCTACGACATGGCCGCCGGCGACAGTCTGTTCTTCGACGCCGACGCGCCGCACGGGCCGGAGGAGCTCAGGAAACTGCCGATCCGGCTCCTGTCGGTGATCGTCTATTCGCGCAGCGGCGAGAGCTGAGCGATCCCTGATCCTGGGCTCATCCAATTCGGACTTGTCGGAATTGGATGAGCGTCACGGCCTGACCGGCGGACGCCCGGCCGGGCTTGCCGTCGCTCACTCGGCCTCGCCCTTCACCGCCGCCGCGCCGAAGGCGACCGGCATCGCCGGCGCATTCGCGGTCTTCTCCGGCCATTTGCACAAGTCGGAGATCAGGCAACGCTCGCACTCGGGCTTCCTCGCCTTGCAGACGTAGCGGCCATGCAGGATCAGCCAGTGGTGCGAATGGCGCACGTAAGGCTCGGGGATCAGCGCCGCCAGCCGCGCCTCGACCTCTTCGGGCGTCTTGCCCGGGGCGAGCCCCAGGCGATTGGCGAGGCGGAAGATGTGGGTGTCGACGGCGATCGTCGGCTGGCCGAAGGCGATGTTGAGCACCACGTTGGCGGTCTTGCGCCCGACCCCGGGCAGGGCCTGGAGCGCCTCGCGCGTGTCCGGCACGACCCCGCCGTGCTCCTCCACCAACATCTTCGACAAGAGAAAGACGTTCTTCGCCTTGGTCTTGAAGAGGCCGATGGTCTTGATCAGATCGCGGATCCGATCCTCGCCGAGGGCGACCATCTTCTCCGGCGTGTCGGCGAGGCGGAAGAGTTCCGGCGTCGCCTTGTTCACCCCGGCGTCGGTCGCCTGGGCGGAGAGCACCACCGCGACCAGCAGCGTGAAGGTGTTGACCGCATAGAGCTCGCCCTTCGGCTCCGGCTCGGCGGTGGCGAAGCGGCGGAACAGCGCCTCGATCTCGGCCTTGGAATAGAGCGAGCGGGCGGGTTTCTTCTTCGTGGGCTTCTTCGACGGGGCGGGTGATTTCGGCGCGGCGGGCATGGGCGATCTCCGGGTCCCCCGTTCCTAGCCCGGCGATCCCGCCGGCTCAATCCACGCGGTCGAAAATCGGGTGTCGCCCGGGTCGCGGCGGCCTTAAGCTCGCCTCTCCCAACCCCGAGACGCCGATGACCGACCTCCCCCTCACCGCCCTCGACGAGACCGACCGCGTCGCCGATTATCTGCGCATCCGCCGGGCGATCGCCTTCATCACCGAGGCGCGCACCGATCAGCCCTCGACGGACGCGATCGCCGCCGCGGTCGGCCTGTCGCCGGTCCAGCTCACCCGCCTCTTCGCCCGCTTCGCCGGGATCACGCCGAAGCAGTTCCTCGCCGCGATCACCCTCGACGCCGCCAAGCGCCTGCTCGAGGACGCCGCCTCGGTGCTCGACACCGCGCTCGAGGTCGGCCTCTCCGGTCCGGGCCGGTTGCACGATCTCTTCGTCACCCACGAGGCGATGACGCCCGGCGCCTTCAAGGCGCGCGGGGCCGGCCTCCTGATGCGGCACGGGTTCCATGCCTCGCCCTTCGGCGTCGCCGTGATCGTGGCGACCGACCACGGGCTCGCCGGGCTCGCCTTCGCCGATCCGGGCGAAGAGGAGGCGGCGCTCGACGATCTCCTCGCCCGCTGGCCGGCGGCGCGGCACCTGCGTGACGACGCCTTCACGGAGATGCATGCGCGACGCATCTTCGAGGAGGAGCGGTGGCGTCCCGACAGTCCGCTCCGGGTGGTTCTGATCGGCACCGACTTCGAGATCCGGGTGTGGCGCACCCTGCTCGCCATCCCCTTCGGCCGCGCCACCACCTATTCCGACATCGCCGAGGCGATCGGCAGCCCCAAGGCGAGCCGCGCAGTCGGGGCGGCGGTCGGGCGCAACCCGATCTCCTTCGTGGTGCCGTGCCACCGGGTGATCGGCCGCTCCGGCAGCCTCACCGGCTATCACTGGGGCTTGGCACGCAAACGGGCGATCCTCGGCTGGGAGGCCGGGCGCTGCACCGGGGAGGCGTGAGCCGTCAGCGGCGGAACACCACCGTCTTGGCGCCGTTGGCGATGACGCGGTGCTCGACGTGGAACTGCACCGCCCGCGCCAGAACCACGTTCTCGATGTCGCGGCCGATCGCCACGAAATCCTCGGCGGTCTGGGTGTGGTCGACGCGTTCGACGCCCTGCTCGATGATCGGGCCCTCGTCGAGGTCGGTGGTGACGTAGTGCGCGGTGGCGCCGATGATCTTCACCCCGCGCTTGTGGGCCTGATGATAGGGCTTGGCGCCCTTGAAGCTCGGCAGGAAGGAATGGTGGATGTTGATGGTCCGCCACGCCAGCGCCGCGCACATCGCCGGCGAGAGCACCTGCATGTAGCGGGCGAGCACCACCAGATCGATGGAGAGCCGATCGACCATCTCCAGGATCTTGGCCTCTTGGGCGTCCTTGGTCTCCTTGGTGACGGGCAAGTGGTGATAGGGGATGCCGTGCCATTCGACCACGCGCTGGAGGTCGGGATGGTTGGAGACGACCGCCGGGATCTCGATCGGCAGGGTCCCCGTGCGATAGCGGTAGAGCAGGTCGTTCAGGCAGTGATCGAACTTCGAGACGAGGATCATCACCCGCGGCTTCTTCGCGAGATCGCGGATCGCCCAGTCCATGCCGAAACGCTCGGCGATGGCGCCGAAGGCGGCCTTCAGATCGGTGATCGGCCCCTGACCCTCACCGAGCCGGAACACCGTGCGCATGAAGAAGCGGCCGGTCTCCTCGTCGCCGTAGTGGGCGGATTCGGTGATGAAGAGACCGCGACCGGCGAGAAAACCCGACACGGCGGCGACGATGCCGACGGTGTCGGCACAGGAGATCGTCAGGACGTGGGTCTCGTGAGGCGCGGTCATGGAGCGGGATCCGTATGAAGAGCGGGGACGTGAGGCGGCGACCGCCGCCCTCGCGGGCGGCGGGGAGAACTCTTGGCGGAAGGCGCCGGGGAGATCAACAGTCGAGCGTGTGGAGCCGTTCCCAGGTCGAGGCATGGGACATGAAGGCGTTCCAGGATTCCATCTTCAGCTTGACGTAGCTGTCGACGAAGGCGTCGCCGAAGCCGGCGCGCGCCACGTCGGACTTCTCCATCAGGCGCAACGCGTCGAGGAGATTGAGCGGCAGCTTGCGGACGTTCTGGAGCGTGTGGCCGTGGGTGTACATGTTGATGTCGAGGCGCTCGCCGGGATCGCGGCCCTTCGCGAGGCCGTCGAGACCGGCCATCAGCAGCGCGGCCGGGGCGAGATAGGGGTTGGTGGCGCCGTCCATCAGGCGGAACTCGAAGCGGCCGGCCTCGGGGATGCGCACCATGTGGGTGCGGTTGTTGCCGGTGTAGGTGATGGTGTTGGGGCTCCAGGTCGCTCCCGAGGCGGTGATCGAGGCGTTGATCCGCTTGAAGGAATTGACGGTCGGATTGAAGATCGCGCAGAGATCGGCGGCCGAATGCATGACGCCGCCGAGGAACTGGTAGCTCATCGCGCTCATGCCGAGCTCGCCGGTGGGATCGTCGAAGACGTTGACCCCGTCCTTCCACAGGCTGACGTGCATGTGGCAGCCGTTGCCGGTCAGATCGTTGAAGGGCTTGGGCATGAAGGTCGCCCGCCAGCCAGCCTGCTCGGCCAGCGTCTTGGTCATGTATTTGAAGAAGACGTGGCGATCGGCGGAGACGAGGACGTCGTCGTATTCCCAATTCATCTCGAACTGGCCGTTGGCGTCCTCGTGGTCGTTCTGATAGGGCCGCCAGCCGAGCTCGAGCATGCCGTCGCAGATCGCCTCGATCAGGTCGAACTGGCGCATCAGGGCCATCTGGTCGTAGCAGGGCTTCGGGTATTCGTCGGCGCCGTCGGCGAGGCTCTTGCCGTCGCGGGTCAGAAGGAAGAACTCGCACTCGACGCCGGTCTTCATCTGGAGACCGAGCTTCTTCGCCTCCGCGATCTGCTTCTTCAGCAAGTTGCGCGGCGCGTCCGGCACCGGCGCCCCGTCGCACCAGAGATCGGCGGCGAGCCAACCCACCTCACGCTTCCACGGCAATTGGATCAGGCTCGCCGGATCGGGCACGGCGAGCGTGTCGGGATGGGCCGGAGTCATGTCGAGATGGGTGGCGAAACCGGCGAAACCGGCGCCGTTCCTCTGCATCTGACCGATCGCCGCGGCCGGCACCAGCTTGGCGCGGAGATGACCGAACAGATCGACGTAGGAGATCAGGAAATATTTGATGCCTCGGTCGGCGGCGATCTGCGAAAGGTCGGCGGTCATGGGAGGTCCTCGCTGGCGCATGCGTTCGGACGACCCGAGCCCCGCCCCGATCCGTCCGTCTCGCTGGACAGGAAACCACATCCACCACGAGGAAACAAAATTTCTGCGAAGGATAGTTCGCGGAAATTTTGCACAATCTGGCGCCTTCTTGGGCAGATCGAACCCGGCTCGTCGCCGAGATCCGTATTGATCCGGATCCGGCCGCGCGCTCGCGCGCGGCCGAGAGGGCGAACGGCGGCGAATGAAGGCCGGTCGCCTCTCGAAAATTCCTGACAGGAAAATTCATTCACCCATGTTGACGAGAACGACGCCCACGCCTAGGGTCGTCTCCATCCCACACCCCGATCGGAGACACGCCCATGTGCGGCATCGCCGGGATCTTCTTCAAGACGCCGGGCTCGAACCAGGTCCTGGGCCGAGCGCTGGTCGACATGCTGGACGGCTGCCAGCATCGCGGGCCGGATTCGACCGGCTTCGCCCTCTACGAGGACGACGTCGAGGGGCTTCGCCTGCGCTTCCTGGTCGAGGACGACGCGGAGGGCTCGATCGCCCGGATCCGCGCGGCGCTCGCCGAGCACGGCGCCACCATCGCCAAGGAGAGGCGCGAGGGCGCCACCTTCGTCGTCGACGTCCATTACGACGGCGAGATCCGCCCCTTCTCCTATGCGATGGAACATGCCGCCAAGCTCGTTTCGATCGGCACCGCGCTCGACATCGTCAAGGACGTCGGCACCAGCCACGACCTCGACGCCACCTATCGCATCGGCGAGATCCGCGGCAGCCACGGCATCGGCCACGTGCGGCTGGCGACCGAGTCCGACGTCAAGCCGGAATCGGCGCATCCGTTCTGGGCGACCGGCTTCGCCGACGTCGCGATCGTCCACAACGGGCAGATCACCAACTATTGGAAGATGCGCCGCCGTCTCGAGGCGCGCGGCTTCGAGTTCCGCACCGACAACGACAGCGAGCTGATCGCGGTCTATGTCGCCGACAAGCTGGCGCAAGGCGTGAAGCTCGAGACCGCGCTCGAACAGTCGGTCGACGACCTCGACGGCACCTTCTCCTTCCTGGTCTCCACCAAGGACGGCATCGGCTTCGCCAAGGACCGTCTCGCCGCCAAACCCATGGTCATGTTCGAGGACGACGGCCTCGTCGCCATCGCCTCCGAGGAAGTGTCGCTGAACCGGCTCTTCCCCGGTCGCCCCCTTTCCACCACCGAGCCTGCGCCGGGGACGTTCCGCACGTGGTCACGATCGATCTGAGCAAACTCTCCGTCCGTGAGGCCAACGCGGCCTTCGGCGCCGCCGGTGAACGGGGCGAGGACATCGAGGTTCTGAACCCCGACGCCCGCCACCACATCGGCGTCGGTCTGGTCGCCCCGGTCACCGTGAAGGTGCGCGGCTCGGCCGGCTATTTCTGCGCCGGTCTCTCGCACGGCGCCCGCTTCGAGATCGACTCCAACGTCGGCTGGGGCGTCGGCGACAGTCTCTACGAGGGCGCGGTGATCGTCGGCGGCAATGCCGGCGCCATCGCCGGTGTGGGGCTGCGCGGCGGCGAGGTGGTGGTCAAGGGCAACCTAGGCTCGCGCGGCGGGCAGGTGATGAAGGCGGGAACGCTGCTCGCCTGCGGCAACGCCGGCTTCCTCGCCGGCTACATGATGTACGGCGGCCGCATCATCATCCTCGGCAATTCCGGCGAGCGGGTCGGCGAGGACATGTCGGCCGGCGAGATCTACGTCGGCGGCGAGGTGCAGAGCCTCGGCTCGGACGCCAAGCTCGTCGAGCCGAGCGAGGCGGACATCGCCTCGGTCAAGGCGTTCCTCACCAAATACGGCATCGACTTCTCCGGCACCTTCAAGAAGATCGTCAACGCCGGCACGAAACTGCGCTACGGCGTCAACGAGCCGGTGTCGCGGCCGCTGCCGCACACGGTGTTCTCGGAAGCCGACACCTATTGGAACGCCAAGGTCGCCGAGGACATCCACGCCAAGAGCCTGATCGGCCGCTACCGAATCCGCGGTTACGGCGCCTCCAAGCCGGTGCCGCACTTCGGCGACATCGCGCTGAAGATCGATCCGGCCCGCGTCGCCGCCGCCTCCGACGCGCTCGCCAAGGTGAAACTCGCCACCAAGATCGGCGATCGCCACGGGGCGAAGCCGCTCGAGCTGTCGATGCCGGTGATGATCGCGCCGATGAGCTACGGGGCGCTGTCGAAATCGACCAAGATCGCCCTGGCGCGCGCCTCGCGGCTCGCCGGGATCGTCGAGAACACCGGCGAGGGCGGCATGCTCGACGAGCAGCGCGCCGAGGCGAAACAGTTGATCTTCCAGTGCCTGTCCGGGCGTCTCGGCTGGAACATCCACGACATGCGCCGCGCCGACGGCATCGAGATCTACATCAGCCAAGGCGCCAAGCCCGGCCTCGGCGGCCAGCTGATGGCCAAGAAGGTGACCAAGGAACTGGCGCGGGTGCGCGGCATTCCCGAGGGAATCGATTTGCGCTCGCCGTCGCGCCACCCCGACATCATGGGCGCCGACGATCTGGTCATCAAGGTCGAGGAGTTTCGCGAGGCGACCGCCTATTCGAAGCCGATCTCGATCAAGATGGGGGCGGGGCGCGTCCGCGACGACATCAAGATCGCCTACAAGGACGGGTTCGACTTCGTCCAGCTCGACGGGCTCCAGGGCTCGACCGGCGCGGCCTCGACCGAAGTGCTCGAGAACGTCGGCATCCCGACGCTGGCCGCGATCCAGGAGGCCCTCGACGGTCTCCGCGAGATCGACGCCAAGGGCGACATGCCGATCGTCCTGATGGGCGGCATCAAGGACGGGGTCGACGCGGTCAAGGCGCTCGCGCTCGGCGCCTCCGCCGTCGCCATGGGCACGGCGGCGATCATCGCCGGCGGCTGCATCTCCTGCATGCAGTGCCACGTCGGCAACTGCGTCGTCGGCATCGCCACTCAGGATCCCGAGCACGAGGCGCGCTACCAGATCGACGTCCAGTCGAAGGCGATCGCCCGTTTCTTCGAGGTGGTGCGCTGGCAGATCGCCACCCTCGTCGCCGCCCTCGGCTACGACGACTTCCGCGATCTGTCGCGCGACGACCTCGTCGCGCTGACGCCGGAGGCCGCCGCGATCACCGGCCTTCCCTACGATCCCACCTGGGCCGACAAGGCCGAGGCGCTGTTCCGCGAGGTCGCCTGAACCATGGGAAACTGCAAGCCTTTCGCCCTCGATCTCGCCGGCGACCAGAGCGGCCTGCCGCATTACGAGCCGCCGCCGTGTCAGGTGGCCTGCCCGATCGGCACCGACGTCGCCTCCTATGTCGGCCTGATCTGGGCCGGCGACAAGGAATCGGCCCTGGAGGCGATCACCGCCACCAATCCCCTGTCGGCGATCTGCGGCCGGGTCTGCGACGCCCCGTGCGAGCCCGCCTGCCGCCGCACCGCCTCGGACGGCCCGGTGGCGATCCGCGCCCTGAAGCGCTGGGTGCTCGATTCCCTCGGGCCGACCTTCGAACTGCCGGCGGTCCCGGTGACCAAGTCGAAGCGCGTGGCGATCGTCGGCGCCGGTCCGGCCGGACTGACGGCGGCGCAGGACATCGCGCTCGCCGGCTACGCCGTCGACCTCTACGAGGCCCAGTCGAAGCCCGGCGGCATGGCGACTTGGGGCATCCCCGATTTCCGCCTCCCCCCCGGTGTCGTCGCCGAGGACGTCGACCGCATCCTGAAGCGCTGCCCCGGCATCACGCTCCATCTGAACACGCCGCTCGGCGCCGGCGGCGTCACGCTCGCCCATCTCTCGCAGAGCCATGACGCCGTGCTGCTCGCCATCGGCGCCTCGCTCGGCAAGCGCCTCGGTGTGCCCGGCGACGATCTGGCGAACGTGATGGACGGCGTCACCTTCCTCAACCGCATCAACGGCGGCGAACGGCCGATCCTGCCGGCGCACGTGGTGGTGGTCGGCGGCGGCGACGTCGCCATGGACGCCTGCCGCACGGCCAAGCGCCTGCCCGGCGTGAAGACCGTGACCGTCCTCTATCGCCGTGGTCCGGACGAGATCCCGGCGCGCAAATACGAGCTCGAGGCGGCGATCGCCGAGGGCGTCGAGATCCTCTACAACGTCGCGCCGAAGGCGATTTCGGAGAAGGACGGCGGCCTCTCGATCACCTGTGTGAAGACCGCGCTCGGCGCGGCCGGATCCGACGGGCGCCGCGCCTTCTCGATGGTGGAAGGCTCCGAGTTCGAGATCCCCTGCGGGCTTCTGGTCGCCGCCGTCGGCCAGAAGTCGGCGAGCCTGGAACTCGCCACCCACGGCCTGATGGAGGGCGACATCATCGCCACCCGCGCCGCCGACATGGGCACCCGCATGACCGGCGTCTATGCCGCGGGCGATGCCGCCTTCGGTCCCTCGACCCTGGTCCAGGCGATGGCGCAGGGCCACAAGGCCGCCTATTACGTCCTCGCCGCGCTCGAGGGCGAGGCCCATCCGGTGCCGTACCGGGTGCCCTATCGCACCCGCAACGTGCCGGTGGCGCAAGATCCGCTGTGGGAGAAGCTGCCGCATGCCGAGCCGCCCTTCCTGGGGCTCGGCAAGGAGCCCTTCGCCGACGCGGAGGCGAATTACGACGACCGCACCGCGCACGAGCAGGCGGCGCGCTGTTATCGCTGCGACACCGAGACCGGCTCGGCCGACTATTCGGTGAAGACCCGCGAGGCGATCTTCCGCATGGCCCGCGTCGACGCCGGTCCGACCGACTTCGCGACGATCACGCGGGAACGGCTGGCGATGCGCCCGCACGCGCCGCTGGCGGGACGTGCCACCTTCGACGAGCTCGTCTTCCTGCCGGCGAACCTCACCCGTCTGGTGATCGACCCCTATCGCGAGGCCTGCAAGGCGCGCACCGATCTCGGGCCCGGCCTCGATCTCGCCCAGCCGATGCTGGTGGCGGGCTTCGAGACCGCGCCGGAGCCGATCCGCGCGAGTGTCGCGAACGCGATCGCGGCCTCGGGCGGGGCCCATCTCGGCCGCGCGCCGGTCGGGGCCGGGGTGCCGTGGCTCCAGATCGTCGATCCCGGCGAGGCGGTCGACCCGCGCGCCGCCGCCGTCGTCGTTCGGGCCGGTGCCACCGGCGCCCTCGCGCTGCCGACGGCCGCCGTCCCCGGCCAACGCGTCGGTCTGATCGTCACCGCCGAGACGGTGGCGACGGCCTTACCCTTCGCCGTCGAGGCGAAGGCCGATCTGGTCGTGCTCGACGGGTCCGGTCACCTCGGCGGCACCTGGGCCGATCTCGCCGGTGCCCCGGATCTGTCGCTGCTGCCGAAGGCCGTCGGCCTGCTCCGCACGCTCGGCGCCGAGGAGCGGTTCCCGTTGATCTGGTTCGGGGGCCTGCGCTCCGGCACCGATCTCGCCAAGGCGCTGGCGCTCGGGGCGAATGCGGGAGCGATCGACGTGGCGGCCGGTCTGGCGCTCGGTGGGGCGATCGGCCCAGGCGGCCTCGTCTTCGACGGCGTCGAGGGCCGAGCGGCGGAGGCCTCGCTCGGGTCGTTCCTGAAGGCGGTCGTCTCGGAATGTTCGATGATGGCCCGCTGCACCGGCAAGACCGATGTCCACAACCTCGAGCCGGAAGACCTGCGCTCGATCTCGCTCGCCGCCCAGACCGCCACCGGCATCGTCATGGCGGGCCTGAAGAAGATCGCCTGAGCGAAACGGATCCCATCGGCGCGCGACGCGCCGATGGGTCGTCCTTCGTCGGCGCGTCACGCGCGCCGACACTCCATCCCTCGTCGGCGCTCAGCGCGCCGACCAGCCGCCGTCGACCGAGATCATCGCGCCGGTGATCGAGACCGCGTCGGGGCCGGCGAGGAAGGCGGCGATGCCGGCGACCTCTTCCGGCTTGACGAAGCGCTTGGTCGGCTGGGCCTCGAGGATGACGTGCTTGATCACGTCCTCCTCGGTCATGTTGCGGGCCTTGGCGGTGTCGGGGATCTGCTTTTCCACCAGCGGCGTCAGCACGTAGCCGGGGCAGACGGCGTTGCAGGTGATGCCGGTCTCGGCGGTCTCGAGCGCCACCGTCTTGGTCAGGCCGGCGATGCCGTGCTTGGCGGAGACATAGGCCGACTTGAACGGCGAGGCGATCAGCGCATGGGCCGAGGCGATGTTGACGATCGTGCCGGAGCCGCGGGCCTTCATCGACGGCAGCACCGCGCGGATGGTGTGGAACGACGACGACAGGTTGATGGCGATGATCGCGTCCCATTTCTCGACGGGGAAGTCCTCGATCGGCGAGACGAACTGGATGCCGGCGTTGTTGACCAGGACGTCGATGCCGCCGAAGCGGGCGATCGCCTTTTCGATCATCGCGACGATCTCGGCCGGCTTCGACATGTCGGCGCCGTCATAGGCGACCTCGACGCCGTGATCGGCGGCGAGCCCGGAACGGATCTTCTCGATCTCGGCGGCGTCGCCGAAGCCGTTGAGGACGACATTGGCGCCGAGCGAGGCGAAGCGGGTGGCGACCGCCAGTCCGATGCCGCTGGTGGAGCCGGTCACGAGCGCGGTCTTGCCTTTGAAGGTCATGGAGAATTGTCCTCGGATAGAAGTCGCGGGAGCCGCGTCGGGAGGGACGTGGCCTCGTGGAACGACGCGCGACCGGCGGTCGGGTTCCGACCGCGACCACGCGTTCCGCGAGACGGCGCGATTCTTCCGGGCGAGGAATCAAAGGTCAAGGTGAGCCCCATCACTCTTCGACACGATCCCGGGATCGAACCCTTGGGAGGAGAGGTCCGTGATGCATCCGGCGATCGTTCTCGGCGTCCCTGAGATGGACGCCGACCATGCGGTGATCGAACCGATGTTCGAGCGCGTATCGACAACGCCCGACGCGGCGCTCGCCGATCTCTTTCGAGAGATCGAGGCCGAGGTGATCGCCCATTTCGCCCGCGAGGAGGCCTTGATGGAGCGCGAGGGCGTGCCGGTGCTCCATTGCCATCAGGCGCAACATCGGCTGCTGCTCGGCGAATTCGCCGCCGCGCGGCCGTCGCAGGACGGCTTCGACGCGGCGGCGCTGCGCGAGCGCTTCGCCGTGCTGGCGGGTTTCGTCGCCGGCCACGTCGGCAGCGTCGACCGGGTCACGGCGCAATTCCTCGGCGGGACGCTCGATCCGGCGTTGGTCCAGGCCCTGCGTCTGCCCGACGACGCCGCCTGAGGGGCGCGCCGGAGCAGGCACGCGGACCGTTCGCGTCACCGCGGCTTCTGGGTCTCGAGTCCGGGGACCTTGGCGTCCGGCCTGACCGTCTTGTGATCGACGAGCGGAGGCTTGGTCGGGCGCGGACGCTCGACCGCCTGCTTCTCCTGGCAATAGCCGTCCTTGCAGATCTGGGTGCCGGAACAGATTCGGTCGTTCTCACAGGAGACCCAGGCGGAGGCCTGCGCCGACAGGGCGATCAGGAGCAGTGCGGCTATGGCGATGGTCTTCATGAGGGAGCCTCCCGACGGAACGACGTCGAAGAGCCTCACGAGAGTTCGTGAGAACACGTCGGCGAAGATGTCGTTGAATCGATTTAAAGAAAGAATGCGCTGCTTTCTCGGAGTCTGCAAGCACCGACTTTCGCGAGTCTCGGATCCGCCGCCGTCCCCCGCGTCACGACGGCTCTGCGCCCGATGCGCTCGTGTCGGCGGCGAACTCGTGCTAAGGGCGACGAACATGTCGATGCGCGGCGGATTCGGTCGAACCCGACGCCGTGGTGTCGTGCCCGAACCGCGAGCCGTTCATGACCATTCGTTTCCATCACGAAGACCTTCCCGATCTGTCCGCCTACCGCGACAGCGTCGCCATCGACACCGAGACCATGGGGCTGATGCCCCATCGCGACCGGCTCTGCGTGGTGCAGCTGTCGCCGGGCGACGGAACCGTCGACGTGGTCAAGATCGCGATCGGCCAGAAGCGCGCGCCCAATCTCGAAAAGCTGCTGGCCGACCCGAAGATCGTCAAGATCTTCCATTACGCCCGCTTCGATCTGGCGGCGCTCTATCACGCCTTCGGCGTGATGCCGCAGCCGATCTTCTGCACCAAGGTGGCCTCGAAGCTGACCCGCACCTACACCGACCGCCATGGGCTGAAGGATCTCTGCCGCGATCTTCTCGGCGTGGAGCTGTCGAAGCAGCAGCAGAGTTCGGACTGGGGGGCGCCGGAGCTCTCGGAGGCTCAACTCTCCTATGCCGCCTCGGACGTTCTCCATCTCCACGCCCTGGTGGAGAAGCAGAAGCCGATCCTGGCGCGCGAGGGCCGTACCGAGATCGCGCAAGCGTGTTTCGACTATCTGCCGACCCGTGCGAAACTCGACCTGATGGGTTGGACCGACGGCGACATCCTCGATCACTCCTGATCGGATCGAAACACGCCGTCCGCGTCCCTCTGGGGCCGGCCGAAACGGAGGGACGATGAACGACGCATCGACGGCGCGGCCGATCGGAACGGAACGGGGGGGCGCCGGCGCCCGCCCCGCGGCCGTGCGCCCGAGCGCCCATGCCGAGGCCGATCGCCACAGCCGGCGGGTGCGCGTCTTCAAGATCGTCCTGCCGGTGTTCGGGATCGCGGCGCTGGCGCTGGTCGGCGGGCTCACCTGGTTCAAGATGCAGATGGTCTCCGGCGTCGACATGCGCAACGTCCTGTTCTCCAAGGACGGACTGACCATGGTCGAGCCGCGCCTGTCCGGGCGCTCCCAGGGACGGACCTACGACGTCACCGCCGCCCGCGCCTTCCAGTCGATCGCCGATCCCAAGGTGGTGCGGATGGAAGGGATCGACGGGCGCCTGGAGCTCGCCGACGGCACCTCCGTCAAGATCGATTCCGCCGAGGGCACCTACGACGGCAATCGCGAGACGCTCCACCTCCAGGGCGGCATCACGCTGGCGGCCTCCAACGGCTGGCGCGCGGAAGGCCCCAGCGCCGACGTCGACCTGGTCGGCGGGCGCATCACCGGGGGCGAGGGCGTGCGCATCAGCGGCCCCACCGCCCATGTCGAGGCCGATACTCTCGACTTGACCGACAACGGCCATCATGCCCTGTTCCAGGGTCATGTCCGCATGACCGTGCTTCCCGCCGCGGCCGCCGATCCGAAGGCCGAGGCCCTCTCCGCCCCCATTCGTTGAGACCGACGATGACCCGCGCTCCTCGCCTCGCCTCCGCTCTCGCCGCCGTCGCGCTGACCGCCTCGGTCCTGCCGGTCCTGGCCGCCTCGTCCGGCGGCATGTCCGACGCC
This sequence comes from Pinisolibacter aquiterrae, assembly GCF_019160155.1. Lineage (GTDB taxonomy): Bacteria > Pseudomonadota > Alphaproteobacteria > Rhizobiales > Ancalomicrobiaceae > Pinisolibacter > Pinisolibacter aquiterrae. The sequence goes on along the minus strand of NZ_JAFNIH010000041.1, from coordinate 71,635 downwards.
TTCAAGGGGTTCGGCGCCAACGGCAAGGATCCGATCCAGATCGAGGCCGACAGTCTCGAGGTGCTCGACAAGGACCGCAACGCCGTCTTCACCGGCAACGTCCACGTCCTGCAGAAGGACACGGTGCTGAAGACCCAGCGCCTGCGCGTCTACTACGAGGGCAACGGCGCCTCCGACCTCGCCAAGGGCGACGCGGCCGGCGCCCAGGCGATCCGCCGCTTCGAGGCCGAGGGCAAGGTGCTGATCTCGCAGAAGGATCAGACCGTCACCGGCGATCGCGGCTGGTTCGACATGCACACTCAGACGGCGCAGATCACCGGCGGCGTGGTGCTGACCCAGGGCAAGAACGTGGCGCGCGGCGAACGGCTGTCGATCGATCTGAAGTCCGGCCAGTACAAGCTCGACGGCACCGGCCGCGTCCAGCTGATCCTCGAATCGCAGAAGCCCGCCGGACAGTGACCATGCCGAGCCGTGGCGCCCGCGCGCCGTTCCCGTTCCCTGCCGGAGGTCGGCCTTGAGACTTCTGCCGATCGCCCTTCGCGCGCCCGACGCCGCCCATGGCGGCACGATTCGTCCCGGAGACCCGGAAGAGGGTCTGAGCGTGGAGGCCGTCGCCAAGGCCTACAAGAAGCGCCGGGTGGTGGAGAGCGTCAGCCTCGACGTCCATCGCGGCGAGGCGGTCGGTCTGCTCGGCCCCAACGGCGCCGGCAAGACGACGGTGTTCTACATGATCACCGGGCTGATCCGGCCCGACGCGGGGACGATCCGTCTCGACGGCTACGACATCACGCGGCTGCCGATGTATCGCCGCGCGCGCCTCGGCATCGGCTATCTGCCGCAGGAGGCCTCGATCTTCCGTGGCCTGTCGGTGGAAGACAACATCATGGCGGTGCTCGAGGTGGTCGAGCCGGACCGGGCGCGGCGGCGCGAGGCGCTCGACGAGCTGCTCGCCGAGTTCCGTATCGATCACCTGAGGAAGTCGCCGTCGATCGCGCTCTCCGGCGGCGAGCGGCGGCGCTGCGAGATCGCCCGGGCACTCGCTTCGCGCCCCTCGTTCATGCTGCTCGACGAGCCCTTCGCCGGCATCGACCCGATCGCGGTCGGCGACATTCAGGCGTTGGTGCGCCATCTGACGCAACGAGGGATCGGCGTCCTCATCACCGACCACAACGTCCGCGAGACGCTGGGGCTGATCGACCGCGCCTTCATCATCGCCTCCGGCCATGTGCTGACCACCGGCAACCCACGGGAAATCGTGGAGAATCCCGACGTGCGCCGGCTCTATCTCGGCGAACAGTTCAGCTTTTGAAGAGGCTCGCGGACACTTTCGTCGCCGAGCTCTCGTTTTCGCTTTGCCGGGAGACGAACCCGAGCTAACGTCTAGGGAGACGAGAGGCAAGATCCGGACCACATGCACGTGGACCGGGAAGCGAGGATATTGAAGCCCCGATGGCGCTCAGCCCGAAACTGGAGCTCAGACAGAGCCAGTCTCTGGTGATGACGCCTCAGCTGATGCAGGCGATCAAGCTGCTACAGCTGGGCAACCTCGATCTCGTGGCCTATGTCGAGAACGAACTCGAACGCAATCCGCTGCTCGAACGCGACGAGGGCGAGGATCGGCCGGTCGTGGCCGAGGCCTCCGCCGGCGAGAGCCCGGCCGAGGCGAGCGGCGCGCCCGAGGGCGGCGACTTCGACGGCGGCGCCGACTTCGAGGCGGCCGGCGACTTCCCCGCCGCCACCGCCGGCCCCGATCTCGACACCGCCTTCGAGAGCGCCTCGCCGGAGATCGGCGAGCGGCTCGACGCCGATTTCACCAACGTGTTCCAGGACGACGGCCCGGCCGAGGGCATGGACCCGACCCGGCTGGTCGGCGAGAACTGGTCGCAGTCCTCGTCCGCCGGCTCGGGCAGCGGCGGTGGCGGCGAGGACTACAATCTGGAATCCTTCGTCGCGGTCGAGGTCTCGCTCGCCGACCATCTCGCCGAGCAGCTGGCGCTCGCGGTCGGCGATCCGACACGGCGGATCATCGGCCGTCATCTGATCGACAGCATCGACGAGGCGGGCTATCTGCGCACCGACGTCGAGAGCGTCGCCGACAAGCTCGGCGCGCCGATCGAGATGGTCGAGGCGGTGCTGGCGCTGATCCAGAGCTTCGATCCGGCCGGGGTCGGCGCCCGCGACCTCTCCGAATGTCTCGCCCTCCAGCTCAAGGAGCGTGATCGCTTCGATCCGGCGATGCAGGCGCTGGTCGCCAATCTCGAGCTTCTGGCGCGGCGCGACTTCGCAGCGCTCAGGCGCCTGACCAAGGTCGACGACGACGATCTCGCCGAGATGATCGGCGAGATCCGCGCGCTCAATCCCAAGCCCGGCAACGCCTTCGGCTCGACGCTCGTCCAGCCGATCGTGCCGGACGTCGTCGTGCGCGCCGGCCCCGACGGTGGCTGGCTGGTCGAGCTGAACAGCGAGACCCTGCCCAAGGTTCTGGTCAATCAGAGCTATTTCGCGCGGATCGCCAAGACGGCGAAGGGTGAGAAGGACAAGCTCTATCTGTCCGACTGCATGCAGACGGCCAATTGGCTGGTGAAGAGCCTCGATCAGCGCGCCAAGACGATCCTCAAGGTCTCCACCGAGATCGTGCGTCAGCAGGACGCCTTCCTGACCCACGGCATCCGCCACCTCAAGCCGCTCAACCTCCGGATGATCGCCGACGCGGTCGGGATGCACGAGAGCACGGTCAGCCGGGTCACCTCGAACAAGTACATGGCGACGAGCCGAGGAATCTTCGAGTTGAAGTACTTCTTCACCTCGTCCATAGCTTCTTCCGAGGGGGGCGAGGCGCACTCCTCCGAATCGGTCCGCCACAAGATCAAGGAACTGATCGACCGCGAGACGGCGCGCGACGTGCTGTCGGACGACACGATCGTCAAGATGCTCAGAGATTCAGGAATCGACATCGCCCGCCGCACGGTCGCAAAATACCGCGAGGCGATGAACATACCCTCTTCCGTCCAACGCCGCCGCGAGAAGCAGGCGTTGGCCTGAAGCGATCGGCTCGGCACCCGCGTCCCTCGCCCAGAGGTCGCGGGAGGACCGAAGACGATCGTCCGACGTTCGCCCCCGACCCGGGGCGCCTCGGGGATCACCGATCCCGGAGGCGCCGAGACGGGGGCGGGACAACATCAAGAAGGCCGCCGCCTCTTCCCGGAGACGGCGCCCGACCGGGAGGTCGAAGAAACATGACCCTCAGGGTTTCCGGCAAGAACGTCGACATCGGCGAATCGCTCCGCGGCCACGCGGAAACGCGCGTCGGTGAAGCACTCGCCAAATATTTCAGCGGCTCCTTCAAGGGCCACGCCACCGTGGAGAAGGAAGGCATCGGCTTCCGCACGGAATGCGCTCTGCATCTGGGCACCGGCATCACCGTACAGGCGGTCGGAGCGGCACAGGATCCCTATCTCAGCGTCGATCAGGCGATCGACCGCATCGAGAAGCAACTGCGCCGCTACAAGCGCCGTCTCAGCGACCACAATGCCGCCCAGGGCCGCGCCCAGGTGGCGGAGACCGCCTATCGCGTGCTCGAGGCCACGGCCGAGGACGAGGAGGTCCCCGTCGACTTCCATCCGGCGGTGATCGCGGAGAGCACCAAGCCGCTCAAGACCCTCACCGTCGGCGACGCGGTTCAGGAACTCGACCTGACCGCCGCGGCCTTCGTGATGTTCCGCAACGCGGCCAACGGCGGCCTCAACGTCGTCTATCGCCGCGACGACGGCAACATCGGCTGGGTCGACCCGAGCCTGACGGCCGTCGCCTGACCCCGGCGCTCTTCTCGGTCGGCGGCTCGCCGGCGGCCGAGAAGACCCCATGAGGGAAAGTCTCGAGTTGTGCCGGAGGCCGGGCGAGCCCACTTTCGGCACGACGTCCTCAAGGGATCCCGCGCGCCTCCTCGAGCGACGACGCGCTCCGGACCGGCCCCATGGAAGACCCGATCGATGGACCTCGGTGATCTCATCGGCTTCGAAGCCGTGCTGCCCAGTCTGCGGGCCGGCAACAAGAAGCAGGTTCTGCAGGAACTGGCCGCTCGCGCCGCCCGTATCACCGATCTCGACGAACGCGACGTGTTCGAGCGGCTGACTCAACGCGAGCGGCTCGGCTCGACCGGCGTCGGTCACGGCGTCGCCGTGCCGCATGCCACGATCGAGGCGCTCGATCGGACGGTGGCGCTGTTCGCGCGGCTGGAACGGCCGATCGACTTCGAGGCGACGGACGGTCAGCCGGTCGATCTGATCGTCACGCTGCTGTCGCCGGCGGGCGCGGGCGCGGACCATCTCAAGGCCCTGGCGCGGATCGCCCGGGTGATGCGCAACGCCTCCTTCACCGCCAAACTCCGGGCCTGCCGGGACCCGCACGCGCTCTACGCGCTGCTCGTCCACTCGGTCGAGCCCGACGCCGCCTGAACGGCGCGCGACGGCCGACGGGGCCTTACGCCCCGTCGCGGTCGGTCAGTGCAGCGAAACCGGCACCAGATCATGTTCGCGGGCGCTCTCGAGCGCGAGATCGCGATCGTCGGCGACCATGATCGGTTCGCCGGCGGCGCCGATCAGCGCCCACAGGCGCAGGCCCGGCGGCAGCTCGGGGGCGCCGGGGAAGGCGCGCAGCAAGTCCTCCGACGACATTTCACGCAGATAGGCAATGTGTCCGACGCCGATCTGGGCGAGGACCTCGGGGGCGACGTCGATACGATGAGCCATGGTTCCTCCTCGCGAGCGCCTCACGCGCCCGCCGCTTTCTTCGATCGATGGGGCGGTCCGGTCGTCGACCGGGATCACTCGGTGGTGGCGATGTCGATCCGGCGGATCACCCGTTCGGGTTCGGGCCGCCCCAGATCGATCGCCAACAGGCCGTCCTTCAGTTCGGCGCCGGCCACTTCGATGCCCTCGGCCAAGACGAACACCCGGCTGAACTGACGCGCGGCGATGCCGCGATGCAGGAACTGGCGGGTGCGATCGTCGTCGTTCTGGCGACCACGAATGACGAGCTGGCTGTCCTCGATGGTCACGTCGAGCTGGTCGCGGGTGAAGCCCGCCACCGCCAGCGTGATCCGCAGGACCTCCCGGCCCCCATCGGGACTTTCGATCCGCTCGATGTTGTAGGGCGGGTAACCGTCGTTGGCGGCCTTGGAGACGCGATCGAGAACACGCTCGATCTCGTCGAAGCCGAGAAGAAAGGGGCTGGAGAAGCCCGGAAAACGCGACATGGTCAGGCCCTCGTGGAAGCGACCCGTTGTTCGGGACGACGGCCCCTCCGGCGAGGCGACCATCGACGACGGGTCGAGACCCGACCTTCCGAATATGGGAGGCGCGAGGCGACGGTTCAAGGCGGGGGGATCGGCGAGGAAGACGCGCGCGCGAGGCGCCTCACCCGGCGGCGGCGATGAGCGCCAGAGCTTCGCGCGGATCGAGACGGCCGTCGTAGAGGGCGCGGCCGGTGATGGCGCCCTCGAGGAGGCGCGCTTGCGGCGCGAGCATCGCCTTCACGTCGTCGATCGAGGCAAGGCCGCCGGAGGCGATGACCGGGATCGAGACGGCGCGGGCGAGCTCCAGCGTCGAGGGCATGTTGAGGCCCTTCAGAATGCCGTCGCGGTCGATGTCGGTATAGACGATCGCCGCCACGCCGGCGTCCTCGAACTTCCGCGCCAGATCGACCGCCGAGAGCTCCGAGCCCTCCGCCCAGCCCTCGACCGCGACCTTGCCGCCCTTGGCGTCGATGCCGACGACGATGCGGCCGGGAAAGCGGCGGCAGGCCTCCTTCACCAGGGCCGGGTCGCGCACCGCCACGGTGCCGAGGATGACGCGGGCGAGGCCCTTGGCGAGCCAGCCCTCGATGGCCTCGAGATCGCGGATGCCGCCGCCGAGCTGGACCTTCATCCGCCCCGCGACGGCGGCGAGGATCGCCTCGACCGCCGCGCCGTTGACCGAGCGGCCGGCGAAGGCGCCGTTGAGATCGACCACGTGCAGGAACGGGAAGCCGAGATCGGCGAAGGCGCGGGCCTGGGCGGCGGGATCGTCGTTGTAGACGGTCGCCTGGTCCATCTCGCCGAGCTTCAGGCGAACGCACTGACCATCCTTCAGGTCGATGGCGGGGAAGAGAATCATCACGCGTCTCTCGTCGGCCGCCTCACGGCGCCCATTTCAGGAAGTTGGCGAGGAGGGCGAGGCCGAGGCGCTGGCTCTTCTCGGGATGAAACTGGGTGCCGACGACGTTGTTGCGCGCCACGATCGCGGTCACCCGGCCGCCGTAGTCGGCGGTGGCGACGAGATCGGCGTGGTGGGTCACCTCGAAGGCGTAGGAATGCAGGAAATAGGCGTGGAGCCCGTCGGGGCCGAGCGCCAATCCGTCGAGGACCGGGTGCGGATTGACCAGATTCATCGTGTTCCAGCCCATGTGCGGCACCTTGAGCCGCTCGGGGCCGGGATCGATCGCCTTCACGACGCCGTCGATCCAGCCGAAGCCGTCGGTCGACTCGTGCTCGAGGCCGCGCGTGGCGAGAAGCTGCATGCCGACGCAGATGCCGAGGAAGGGCCGGCCCTTGACCTCGACGAAGTCGCGGATGGCCTCCTCCATGCCGTCGATCGCCGCGACGCCGCGCCGACAGAAGGGGAAGGCGCCGTCGCCGGGCAGGACGACGCGGTCGGCCTTGGCCACCACGTCGGGGTCGCGGGTGAGCAGGATCTTCTGATCGCGGCCGATCTCGTGGGCGACCCGCTCCAGGCCCTTTTCGGCCGAACGCAGATTGCCGGCGCCGTAATCGATGAGCGCGACGGTCATGGACGGTCTCCGGGTTTGGGAACGGCCCATCCGACGACGGGCGGCAGATCGGGGGAGGTCGGGCGCGTCACGGCCGGCGCGGTCGCCGGTTCGGGACGCGGCCGGGCCGGCGTCACCACCTCGCCGAAGCGCGGGCGAGCCGGATCGGCGAGACCTCCGAGGAAGCGGCATTCCGCCTCGATGACGTCGCTCGCCTCGACCACGCCGACGAGGCGATAGCCGCGCCGCTCCAGGCTCCAGCGCCGCAGTTCGGCGGCGGCGAGGGCGAACCAGATCATGAAGGCCGTCGACAGGATCGTGGCGAGGGTCGGATCGACGAGGCGATCGACGCCCTCGAGGGCGAGCGTCACCGCGAGCCAGCCGAGGAAGACCCACCACAGCCGATGCCACGGCGCCCATAGGAACGGCACCAGGAGCGCGGCCCAGGAGCCTTTCTCCGGCACGAAGACGAGCGCGTCGGCGCGGGCGGCGTCGGCGATCTCGCCTGCGGGCGCATGGACCGTGAAGGTCGCCATGATCAGTCTCCGAGCGAGCCCTTGGTGGAGGGGATCGTGCCGGCGCGGCGCGGGTCGATCGCCACCGCCGCCTCGAGCGCGCGAGCGGTCGCCTTGAAGGCGCTCTCGATCATGTGGTGGTTGTTGACGCCGTAGAGCGTCTCGACGTGCAGCGTCAGCCCGGCGTTGAAGGCGAAGGCGCGGAAGAACTCCTCGAAGAGTTCGGTGTCGAACTCGCCGATCTTGTCGCGCGAAAAGGGAATCCGGAACACCAGGAAGGGCCGGCCGGAGACGTCGATCGCGGCGCGGGTCAGCGTCTCGTCCATCGGCAGATGGACGTCGGCGTAGCGACGGATGCCCTCGAGGTCGCCCAACGCCCGCTTCAGCGCGAGACCGAGCGTGATGCCGACGTCTTCCACGGTGTGGTGCTGGTCGATGTGGAGGTCGCCCTTCGCGCGGACGGTGAGGTCGATCAGCGAATGGCGCGAGAGTTGTTCCAGCATGTGGTCGAAGAAGCCGATGCCGGTCGCGACGTCGTAGGTGCCGGACCCGTCGAGGTTCACGGTCACGGAGACGTCGGTCTCCTTCGTCTTGCGCTCGACGGAGGCGGTACGCATGGGGATGCCCTCGGCTCAGGAAAAGTCGTGCCGCTTTTAGCAGGCGAAGGGGCGTCGGGCCAAGGGATATCGGGAGCGAGCGTCCGAGGGGTTCAGTCGGTGATGCCGTAGCCGTGCAGGCCGGTGCCGTGGAGCCTCAGCCAGCGGCGGCCGGCGTCCATGTCGGGGCAGGTCTGGCGCACCAGACGCCAGAAGTCGCGGGAATGGTTCATCTCGCGGAGATGGGCGACCTCGTGGGCGGCGAGATAGTCGAGCACGAAGGGCGGCGCCAGCACCACCCGCCAGGAGAAGGAGAGTTCCCCGTCGGCGGTGCACGAGCCCCAGCGCGAGCGGGTGTCCTTGATGCGGATGCGCGGGTTGCGGATCTCCACCGCGAGGCGAGCGGCGTGGCGGGCGACCGCCGGAGCGAGGTCGGCCTTGGCCGAGCGGATCAGAAAGTCGCGGAGGCGCCGGTGGAGGTGATCGGCGCCGCCGGCGACCACCAGACGCGGCGGCTCGGCCTCGAGCGTCGCCTCGACCGTCTCGCGCCAGACGGTGCCGCGCGCCCCGGGGCGATGATCGACCCGGTGGATCTCGCCGCGAAAGGGCAGGAGCGCGCCGTCGGCGAAGGGCACCGGCGCCGGGCGGCGGGCGAGACGTTCGGCGAGCCAGCCGCGATGGCGATCGAGGAAATCGAGCGCGTCGGCGGGGCGGGTGCGCTCCGGCACGGTCAGGACGGGATCGCCGACCCCGAGCCGCAGCGTGAACCGGCGCGCGCGCGCCGAGGTTCGGACGACGACGTCGACGTCGCGGTCCGGCAGAGCGAGGGTCAGACGGTCGGGCAGCGACGGCGGGGCGACCCGCCGCCGCGACGGGGCGAACACGGGATGGGTCGCCTCACATCACGTCCGGGCCACGGCGACGCGAGCGTTCGGCCTTGAAGCGGTCGAACTCCTCCTGGTCGCGGGCGCGGCGCAGATGGTTCATGTAGGCCTCGAATTCGCGGCGCTCCTCGTCGAGGCGGCGACGCTCGGCCTCGAGCCGTTCCAGCTCGCGGGCGCGATAGGCGTCGAAGGCGGCATTGCCGGTGGTGAAGCCGAAGCCGGCGCCGGGACCGGCCGAACGAAAGCCGGTGCGGGCGATGCCGTCGCGCACACCGTCGAAGAAGGCGGCGGCACGCGCCCGCCAGCCGAAGCGCTCGCCCCACAGGATATAGGCGAGGACCATCAGGCCGAGCGGCCAGGCGAGCATGAAGCCGAGCACCATCACGGTGATCGAGACGGGGTTGAAACCGTTGCGAACGATGGAATGGCTACGCATGTAGGCCCCCTCCTGGGACGACGGCGCCGCCGCCGGGATCCGAAGCGGATCCCGGTCCACGGCTCACGTTCGAGGAGATGGCCCCCCGACACCCCGCTTTCAAGAGGCGCGCGGGCGGCACCCCTCCGCTCAGCCCTTGCGGGCCGGCGCCCGGCGCTGTCTGGCGGCGGGCCTGGCCGACGCGACCGGAGCCGAGGCGACTTCGGGGACCGGAGCGGCTGCGACTTCGGACACCGGCGCGGAGGCGACCTCGGGCACGGGCGCGGTGTCCGCCATCACGGTCGGCGCCGGTTCGACGATCTCGGCGGACGGCTCGGCCACCGGAACGGGTTCGGCGACGACGGCGCCGGGGGCATGGCGACGGATGAAGTCGGCGATGCGCGGCTGGATGTTGGCGCGGAACTTCGAACCGTTGAAGACCCCATAGTGGCCGACGCCGGGCTGGACGTAGTCCATCTGCTTGTCGGCGGAGAGGCCGGAGCAGAGCGTATGCGCCGCCTGGGTCTGACCCATGCCGGTGATGTCGTCGAGCTCGCCCTCGACCGTCAGCAGCGCGGTGTCGCGGATCGCCGAGGGGCGCACCGGGCGGCCGCGATGGGTCATGGTGCCCTCGGGGAGCGCGTGCTTCAGGAACACGGTCTCGATGGTCTGGAGATAGAACTCCTTGGTGAGGTCCATCACCGCCAGATACTCGTCGTAGAAGTCGCGGTGCTTCTCGGCGCTGTCGCCGTCGCCCTGGATCAGGTGGAGGTAGAACTCCTTGTGGGCGGAGACGTGGCGGTCGAGGTTCATCGACATGAAGCCGCCGAGCTGAAGGAATCCCGGATAGACCTCGCGGAAGGCGCCCGCGTGGGGGAACGGCACCCGCATGATCACGTTGCGCTCGAACCACTCGAGGCCCTTGTCGTGGGCGACCTTGTTGACGGCGGTCGGCGAGATGCGGGTGTCGATCGGCCCGCCCATCAGCGTCATGGTGGCGGGCGACAGCGGGTCGCCGTCCTCCTGCATCAGCGACACGGCGGCGAGCACCGGCACCGAGGGCTGGCACACGGCGACGATGTTCACGCCGGCGCCGAGGTGGTGGATCATCTCGATCAGATAGTCGATGTAGTCGTCGAGATCGAAGCCGCCTTCGGTCAGCGGCACGGCGCGGGCGTCGATCCAGTCGGTGATGTAGACCTCGTGGGCCGGCAGCATCGCCTCGACGGTGCCGCGCAGGAGCGTCGCATAGTGGCCCGACATCGGCGCGACGATCAGAGCCTTGGGGTCGGCCGGCCGCCCCTCGGGCAGCTCGCGCTCGAAATGCAGCAGCTCGCAGAAGGGCCGGCGCCACACCACCCGTTCCGTGACCGGGCTCTCGACGCCGTCGACGGTGGTGACCGGCAGTTCGAACTCCGGCTTGCCGTAGCGGCGGGTGGTGCGCTCGAAGACCTCGAAGCCCGCGGCGAGCGAGCGGCCGAGCGAGGTGCCGGCGAGCGGATTGAACGGGCTGCGGAGGGCCATTCGGCCGACTTCGGCGACAATGCGCATCGGCCGGAGTGCGGCGTGGTTCAACTCGTAGAGCTGGTAGAACATGGCCCCTCGACTCCGCTGTCGTTCTCGCGCAAACCTAGGAGCGATCTGCGTTCGAATTGTTTCAATCGATTACTTCTCGGCCCTTTCGGCGGCGCATCCAAGGCCCGGAGGGTCGGCAATTCGTCGTAAGACGGCCGTGTGACGGGCCTCACTCGCCCTGCTGGACGAGCGAGCCGGCGCGCCGGGCGGCGGCGAGGAGAACCCGGAAGGCGACGATGCCGGCGCCGAGCCAGACGATGTTGAGCCCGACCGCCCAGGCGAGGTGATCGAAACGGAAGACGTGATCGATCAGAACCGCCCGCATGCCCTCGAAGACATGGGTCGGCGGCAGGGCGAGCGCGATCGGCTGCAGCCAGGCCGGCAGGATGCCGACGGGATAGTAGACGCAGGTGAGCGGCATCAGCACGAACATCAAGGACCACGACAACGCCTCGGCGCCGAGCCCGTGGCGCAGCAACAGGCCGACGATGAGGAAGCCCATCGCCCAGCCGGTGGCGACCAGATTGGCGAAGAAGATCGCCAGCGCCCCGCCCAGGCCCCAGATGTTGAAGCCGAACAGCGGGATGGCGATCAGGGTCACCGGCACCATGCCGATGGTCAGGCGGATCAGGCTGATCACCATCAGCGAGGCGACGAATTCCGACGTCCTGAGCGGGCTCATCAGGAGATTGCCGAGATTGCGCGACCACATCTCCTCGAGAAAGGCGAAGGCGAAGCCCTGTTGCGAGCGCAAGAGCACGTCCCAGAGCAGCAGCGCGGCGACGAAGAGCCCGCCGGCGCCGGCGAAGTAGGGCGACTTGGCGGCGATGTAGGACTGGACGAAGCCCCAGGTCAGCATCTGCACCGTCGGCCAATAGACCAGCTCGACCGCGCGCGGCCAGGAATTGGCGAGGAGATACCAGTAGCGCAGCACCATCGCGCCGACCCGGGCGAAGGAGAAGCCGGCATGGACGCGCCGGGAGGGCGTCGCGATCGTGGTCGAAGTCATGGGCGAGCCTCCTTCTCGGCGCGTTCGTCGGCGGTGCCGCGCCCGCGCACGACGTCGAGAAAGACCTCCTCGAGGCCGTCGCGGCCGAAGCGGCGCATCAGCTCCGCCGGCGTACCCTCGGCGGCGATGCGGCCGGAGGAGAGGATGACGACGTCGTCGCAGAGGCGTTCGACCTCGGCCATGTTGTGCGAGGCGATCAGGAGCGCCGCGCCGGTCTCGCGGCGATAGTCCTCGAGACGGGAGCGGATCCAGTCGGCGGTGTCGGGATCGAGCGAGGCGGTGGGCTCGTCGAGGAGGAGCAGACGCGGCCGGTTGAGCAGGGCCTTGGCCAGCGCGACGCGGGTCTTCTGGCCGGCGGAGAGCGCGCCCGAGCGGCGATCGAGGAAGGGCTCGAGGGCGAAGTCGCGGGCGAGTTCGGCGATGCGCTCGCGGGGCCGTTCCACCTCGTAGAGGCGGGCGAAGACGGTCAGGTTCTGGCGCACCGTCAGGCGATGCGGCATGTCGACGTAAGGGCTCTCGAAATTCATCTCGGCCAGAAGCGCCGAGCGCTCGCGTTCGGGATCGCGGCCGAGGATGCGGATGGTGCCGCCGTCGGGACGGACCAGCCCCATGATCATGCCGATGGTCGTGGTCTTGCCGGCGCCGTTGCCGCCGAGGAGGCCGAGGGTGCGGCCGGGGGCGAGCGCGAAGCTCAACCCGTCGACGGCGCGGACGGCGCCGAAACATTTGACGAGGTCGCGCACGTCGAGGGCGAGATCGACGGTCGGGAGCGGAAGTGCGGACATGGAGGAGGGTCTCGGACGGGTGCGGCGCTTTCCGCGAGGCGCGTTCATCGTATAGGGTCTCGCCGACGAGCGCAAAACCGAACGAGAGGCCCGAAGGGCCCGGCCGGCCGCGACGCGGGGCCGATCGTCACGAGGAACGAGAGCGAATGTTGGGCGTCCTGGCGGATTTCGGCGACACTTCGGTGCGCTCGTTGAAGCTCGACACGCTGGTGCGTCTGCGCTGGCTGGCGGTGGCCGGCCAGACGGCGGCGGTGCTCTTCGTCCGATTCGGGCTCGGCTTCCATCTGCCGCTGATGGAGTGTTTCGCGCTGATCGGCGCCTCGATGGCGCTCAACATCCTTCTGCGCCTGCGCTTCTCCAGCATCCACCGGCTCGACGGCATCCACGCCACGCTGCTGCTCGGCTGGGACGCGCTGCAACTGACCGGGCTCCTGTGGCTGACCGGCGGGCTCGAGAACCCGTTCGCCTGCCTGCTGCTGGCGCCGGTGCTGGTCTCCTCGGCGTCGCTGCCGCCGCGCTCGACGGCGCTCCTCGGCGTCGTGGTGGCGGTCGCGACGACCGTGCTCGCCGCCTTCCACGCGCCGCTGCCGTGGGGCACCGCCTCGCCGCCGAGCCTGCCGGTGCTCTATGTGGTCGGGATCTGGCTGGCGCTGATCCTCACCCTCTCCTTCTCCGCGCTCTACGCCTTCCGCGTCGCCGACGAGAGCCGGCGGCTCGCCGAGGCGCTGACCGCGACCGAACTGGTCCTGCAACGGGAGCGCCATCTGGTGGCGCTCGACGGACTGGCGGCGGCGGCGGCGCACGAGTTGGGCACGCCGCTCGGCACGATCGCGGTCGTCGCCCGCGAGATGGAGCGCGAGCTGCCGGCGGGATCGCCGCTCGCCGAGGACGTCGCGCTGCTGCGCAGCCAGACCGAGCGCTGCCGCGACATCCTGCGCAAGCTCTCCTCGATGGGCGAGGATCCCGATGCCTTCTTCGCGCGCCAGTCGCTGGTGGGGGTGATCGAGGAGGTGGTCGAACCGTTCCGCGATCTCGGCACCGACCTCGAGGTGCGCCGCATCGGCGAAGGCGGCGAACCGATCGGGCGGCGCAATCCGGCGATCCTCTACGGCCTCGGCAACATCGTCGAGAACGCCGTCGACTTCGCCGAGACGCGCGTGACCATCACCATCGACTGGAACGATCGCGAGGTGACGGTGGTGGTCGGCGACGACGGTCCGGGCTTCTCCTCGAGCGTGCTCGAGCGGCTCGGCGAGCCGTGGGTCACCACGCGCGAGCCGCTCGGCCCGGACGAGGGGGGACGCGAGGGCGCCGGCGGCGGGCTCGGCCTCGGCTTCTTCATCGCCCAGACCTTCCTGATGCGCTCGGGCGCGCGCGTCACCTGCGACAACAAGCACTTCCCCGAGCACGGCGCCGAGATCCGGATCCAATGGCCGCGCAGCTTCTGGCGGGCGGAGGACGAACCGATCGGTTCGTCGAACTTCCCCTCCGGCGAATTCGGCGCTTTCGGAGCCGATTGACGGGGCGATCGAGGCGGCCGGCGGAGCGCCGGGGCGGCGTCTCGGCGGCTCTTTTCCGGCTCACGATCCGGGGGCGCGGCGATGGTGCGGCGCAACCAGTCATGGGATTGAAGTATAAGGCTTCTCGCCCTAGACTTCCGGCCCCGACCGGACCGTGGGCCCGCAGCGGGAACCGATGGGACGAAGCGATGACCATTCAGACGGACCTCTCGCCGGCACTGGCCGCCGACGCCGAGAAAAGCCTTCTCATCGTCGACGACGACAAGGCCTTCCTGCAGAGGTTGGCGCGGGCGATGGAGCTGCGTGGCTTCGAGGTGGAGACCGCGTCGTCGGTCGCGGAAGGCAAGTCCGCGGTCGATGCCCGGGCGCCGGCCTTCGCCGTGGTCGACATGCGGCTCGCCGACGGCAACGGGCTCGACGTGGTCGAGCACCTGCGCGAGCGGCGCCCCGAAGCGCGCACCGTGGTTCTGACCGGCTACGGCAACATCGCCACCGCCGTGACGGCGGTGAAGCTCGGCGCCTCCGACTATCTCTCCAAGCCCGCCGACGCCGACGAGGTGATGCGCGCGCTGCTGCGCTCCGCCGACGAGCGCGCCGAGCCGCCGGAGAACCCGATGTCGGCCGATCGCGTGCGTTGGGAACACATTCAGCGGGTCTACGAGCTGTGCGAGCGCAACGTCTCGGAGACGGCGCGCCGCCTCAACATGCATCGCCGCACCCTGCAGCGCATCCTCGCCAAGCGGGCGCCGCGCTAGTCAGTCGATCTCGACGTTGCCGAGGATCTGAGGATCGACGAAGCCACCGAGCCGCAAGGCGGCGGCGCGGGCGAAGCGCAGGGTCGTCGCCTTGCGGGTGGCGGCGACGAGGCGGTGTTCGGGCGCATCGCGCAGGATCTCGCCGCCATGGGCGTCGGCGACGATGAGGCCGCAGTCCTCGGGGAAGATCTCGAGCGGCACGCGCGGGCTCGTCGCGAAGAACAGCCGATCCGAATGGAGCCGGTAGAACGGCCATTTGTGGTCGGCGCGAAAATCCTCGACCGACGACTTCACCTCGACGATCCAGATCTCGCCCGCCGCCGACAGCGCCATGACGTCGGCGCGGCGGCCCGAGGCGAGCGGTAATTCCTCGACCACGGCGAAACCGAGCCGGGTGAGATGACGGCGCACGCCGCGCGACACCGCCAGCGTCTCCTCGGGCCGGGTCGGCGGCGGCAGGGCGCCGAGCTCGCCGAGGGCTTCCGGCTCGAGAGTGGTGGGATCGAACTTCGGCGCCATCGCCTCACCAGTGGAAGAAGACCAGGGTGACCAGACCGAACAGCGGCAGCAGGATGCCGCCCGACCACAGGAGGTAGGCGAAGAAGCTCGGCATCTTCACATGGGCTTCCTCGGCGATCGCCTTGACCATGAAGTTGGGGGCGTTGCCGATGTAGGAATTGGCGCCCATGAAGACCGCGCCGCAGGAGATCGCCAGAAGGGTCGTGGTGAGTTCGTTCATCAGGTGCTGCGGATCGCCGCCGGCCAGGTTGAAGAACACCAGATAGGTCGGGGCATTGTCGAGGAACGACGACAGGATGCCGGTCAGCCAGAAGTACATGGCGTTGTTCGGGGTGCCGTCGGCATGGGCGACCATGGCGACGAGCGGCGCGAAGGCGCCCTTCTCGGCCGCCTTGAGCATGGCGATCACCGGGATGATGGTGACGAAGATGCCGGCGAAGAGCTTGGCGACCTCGAGGATCGGCCCCCAGGAGAATTCGTTGGCGGCGCGAATCGACTTCGGCGTGATCGCCAGACTGGCGAGGCCGGCGCCGATCAGGATCAGGTCGCGGGCGAGGTTCTGAAGCTCGACCTCGACGCCGCCGACGTGGAACGAGACGCCCGGTTTCCACGATCCCGACATCAGCACGCCCAAGACCACCACGCCGAGAAGCGCGATGTTGGGGAAGCCGATCAGGCCCATCTTGTGGGTGTCCGGAGTCGGGTCGAAACGGGCCTTGAAGGCCTCGTCGCGGTGATAGAGCCAACGGTCGACGACGTAGAAGATCGTCAACAGAATGCCGGCGGCGAAGGCGGTCTCCTCCACCATGTGGATGGCGGTCCAGAAGAAGCCGACGCCCTTGAGGTAGCCGAGGAACAGCGGCGGATCGCCGAGCGGGGTCATCGAGCCGCCGATGTTCGACACCAGGAAGATGAAGAAGATCACGACGTGGACGTTGTGGCGGCGTTCGTCGTTGGCGCGCAGCAGCGGGCGAATCAACACCATCGAGGCGCCGGTGGTGCCGATCAGCGAGGCGAGCACGGTGCCGCCGGCGAGAATCGACAGATTGAGGCGCGGGCTGCCGTGAAGGTTGCCCGTCACCAGAATGCCGCCGGAGATCGAGAAGAGCGACCACAGCAGGATGACGAAGGGCAGATATTCGAGAAGCGCCACGTGCAGGATCTCACCGCCGGTGAGCCCGAAACCGTGGGCGACGGCGAAAGGAACCGCGAAGACCAGCCCCCAGGCGGCCGCCACCTTGCCGAAGTGGTGATGCCAGAAGTGCGGGGCGACCAGCGGGAAGACGGCGATCGACAGGAGAATGCCGGCGAAGGGAAGCGCCCAGAGCGCGCCGAGCGAGGCTCCGTCGATGCCGTGATGGACCGCCTCCTCGGCACCGGCTTCGACCACACTCGCCAGCAGCGCGGTCAGGGCGAGGCCCGCCCGCGTCGTCTTTCCGAACATCGCCATGTCGCACAGTCCCCCTTCCGTTTGCGTCAACTTAACCGCGCCACGCATGAAATGCCATTCGCCCATCACGGCTTTTCTGCGGCGCGGCATGGCCCTCTTGCGACGAAGCGCGACCTGTGACATATTTTTCTGAACATTGTTCAAATCAAAAAGGGGCGAAGCGTCCGGCGATTCCGGGTTTCGCAAAGAGCGCGAAGCGGACAGGATCGCCCGACGTCAGCCCGAGCCTCGGGCACCGGAGACACCGATGTCGCATTCGCTCCTCGCCACGCGCCGTTTCGCCGGTCTGTTCTGGTGCCAGTTCTTCTCGGCCCTCAACGACAACTTCCTCAAGAACGCCCTGGTGTTCCTGATCCTCTTCCGGCTCGGGGCGGAGGCGGCGGGGCCGCTGGTCAGCCTCGCGGCGGCGACGCTGATGGCGCCGTTCTTCTTCCTCTCCGCGCTCGGCGGCGAGATCGCCGACCGATGGGACAAGGCGATCGTGGCGCGGCGGCTGAAGCTCGTCGAAATTCCGGTGGCGGGATTGGCGATCCTCGGCTTCGTCCTCCATTCGATCCCGGTCCTGTTCGCGGCCCTGCTCGGCTTCGGCATTCTCGCGGCGCTGTTCGGGCCGGTGAAATACGGGATCCTGCCGGACCAGCTCGACAAGGGCGAACTGCCGGCCGGCAACGCCCTGATCGAGACCGCGACCTTTCTCGCCATCCTGCTCGGCACGGTGATCGGCGGCTGGGCGGCGGCGGACGGCGGCGATCCGGTCCGGCTCGCCGGGATCATGATGGTCTTCGCGCTCGCCGCCGTCGTCGCCGCCTTCGCCATTCCGAAGACCGGACGCGGCGTCCCCGATCTCGCCATACGGGCCAACATCCTCGCCTCGACCTTCGATCTCCTGCGCCATCTCGGTCGCGATCGGCGCCTGCTCTGGGCCGGCCTCGCCTCCAGTTGGTTCTGGGCGGTCGGCGCGGTGGCGTTGGCGCTGCTGCCGACGGTGGTCAAGGGCGCGCTCGGCGGCGTCGACGAACTGGTGACGATCTATCTCGCGATCTTCGCCATCGCCATCGCCGTCGGCTCCGGCCTCGCGGCCTGGCTCTCCGGCCATCGGCTGATCCTGGTGACGACACCGATCGCCGCCGTCCTCATCGCCGTCGCCGCCGGCGACGCGGCCTGGGCGCTCGCCGGCGCGGCGCCGCGCACGGCCCCGCTCGCGCTGACGCAGGCCCTCGCCGACCCGCTCGCCCGGCGCCTCGCGCTCGACATGGCGGGGCTGGCGATCGCCGGCGGGCTCTACGTGGTGCCGGTCTTCGCCGCGCTCCAGACCTGGGCGCCGGTCGAGGCGCGCGCCCGCGTGGTCGCCGCCGTCAACGTGCTCAATGCCCTGTTCATGACGCTGTCGGCGCTCGCCGTCGCGGCGCTGCAGAGCGCCGGGATCCCGATCCCGGCGATCTGGGCGGGCATGGCCGTGATCGGCCTCGTCGTCGCCGTCGCGGTCTTCGCCACCCTGCCGACGCCGCCGCTGCGCGACGCGCTGTTCCTGATCTACCGGATCCTGTTCCGGCTCGAGGTCCAAGGCGGCGAGCACCTCGACCGGCTCGGCGACCGCACGGTGGTGGCGCTCAACCACGTCTCCTTCCTCGACGCCGGGCTGGCGCTGGCGTTGATGGAACGCGAGCCGGTCTTCGCGATCGACGCGACCATCGCCAAACGCTGGTGGGTGCGGCCGTTCCTGAAGGTCGCCCGCGCGCTGGCGCTCGACCCCTCCAAGCCGATGGCGACCCGCACCCTGATCCACGGGGTGGAATCGGGCGATCCGCTGGTGATCTTCCCCGAGGGGCGCCTCACCGTCACCGGCTCGCTGATGAAGGTCTACGACGGCGCCGGACTGGTGGCGATCAAGACCGGGGCCACCGTCATTCCGGTCCGGATCGAAGGCTTGGAACAGACCTTCTTCACCCGGCTCGACCGCTCACAGGTGCGGCGGCGCCTTTTTCCCAAGGTGCGGGTGACGATCCTGCCGGGTGTGCCGATCACCGTCGATCCGACGCTGGTCGGGCGCCATCGCCGCCGCGCCGCCGGGGCCGCGCTCTACGGCGTCATGTCCGATCTCACCTTCGCCACCACCCGCACCGATCAGAGCGTGATCGAGGCGGTGATCGAGGCGGCGAAGCGGGAGGGGCCGGGCCGGGTCGCGGTCGAGGATCCGGTGACGGGCGCCCTCTCCTATCGCCGCCTGTTGGCGGGATCGCGGGTGATCGGCCGGCGGCTGGCGCGGTTGGCGCCGCTCGACGGGGCGGTCGGGGTGATGCTGCCCAACGCCAATGCCGCCGTGCTCGCCTTCCTCGGGCTCCATTCGGCCGGACGGGTGCCGGCGATGATCAACTTCACCGCCGGGGCGACCAACATCCGCGCGGCGGTGAAGGCGGCGGAGATCGGCACGATCGTCACCTCGCGCGCCTTCGTCGAGAAGGGCCGGCTCGAGGGCCTGATCACCGCGCTCGCCGACGACGTCGCCTTCCTCTGGCTCGAGGATCTGCGCGCCGAGGTCGGCACGATCGAGCGGCTCCTCGGGCTCCTGCGCTGGAAACATCCGCTGCATCGGCGCGGACCCGACGACCGGGTCGCGGTTCTCTTCACCTCCGGCTCGGAGGGGACGCCGAAGGGCGTGGTGCTCTCCTCGCGCAACATGCTCGCCAACACCGCCCAGGCCGCCGCCCGGATCGACTTCGGCCGCGCCGACAAGGTGCTCGACGTGCTGCCGGTGTTCCATTCCTTCGGACTGACGGCGGGTCTGGTGCTGCCGCTGGTCTATGGCGTGCCGGTCTTCCTCTATCCCTCGCCGCTGCACTACCGGGTGGTGCCGGAACTGGTCTACGGCTTCAACGCCACGATCCTCTTCGGCACCGACACGTTCCTCGCCGGCTACGGCCGCGCCGCGCACCCTTACGACTTCCGCTCGCTGCGCTACGTCGTCGCCGGGGCCGAGCCGGTCAAGGAGACGACGCGGCGGGTGTGGGGCGAGAAGTTCGGCCTGCGCATCCTGGAGGGCTACGGCGTCACCGAGACCGCGCCGGTGGTGGCGCTCAACACGCCGATGTTCAACCGCTTCGGCACGGTCGGCCGGCTCCTGCCGGGGATGGAGCCGCGGCTCGAGCCGGTGCCGGGCGTCGCCGAGGGCGGGCGTCTCCACCTCAAGGGGCCCAACGTGATGATGGGCTACCTGCGCGCCGAGGCACCGGGCGTGCTGGAGCCGCCGGTCGAGGGCTGGCACGACACCGGCGACATCGTGAAGATCGACGCGGACGGTTTCGTCACCATCCTCGGCCGCGCCAAGCGCTTCGCCAAGATCGGCGGCGAGATGGTGTCGCTGGCGGCGATCGAGAAACTGGCGGCGGGCGTCTGGCCGGACGCGCAGATCGCCGCCGCCGCCGTGCCCGACGCGAAGAAGGGCGAGCGAGTGATCCTGGTCACCACCGAACCGACGGCGACCCGACCGCAGTTCCTCGCCCATGCCCGGGATCAGGGGGCGTCGGAGCTGATGAACCCGTCCGAGGTGATGATCTGGGAGAAGATGCCGCTGCTCGGCACCGGCAAGGTCGACAACGTCGCGGTGACGCGGATGGTGCGCGAGGCGGTCGCCGCGGCCTGACGCGAAAGACCCCGCCGATCGCGAGATCGACGGGGTCCATCGGTGGTTCGAGGCGGCGGGGCGCGAGCGACGAGCGCTCGGCGCCGATCGCCGGACCGAGGTGTGCTCAGCCCTTCAGCTTCGCCGCGATCTCGGCGACGTGCTTGCCCTGGAAGCGGGCGGCGTCGAGCTCGTTCTTCGAGGGCTGGCGCGAGCCGTCGCCGGCGGCGATGGTGGTGGCACCGTAGGGCGAGCCGCCGACGATCTCGTCCATCGTCATCTGGCCGGCGTAGCTGTAGGGCAGGCCGACCACGACCATGCCGTGATGGAGCAAGGTCGGCAGGAAGCCGAGGAGCGTCGATTCCTGGCCGCCGTGCTGGGTCGCGGAGGAGGTGAAGGCGGAGCCGACCTTGCCGATCAGCTTGCCCTGGAACCACAGGCCGCCGGTCTGGTCGATGAAGGAACGCATCTGCGAGGCGACGGTGCCGAAGCGGGTCGGGGCGCCGAAGACGATCGCGTCGTATTCCGGCAGTTCGTCGACGGTGGCGACCGGAGCGGCCTGGTCGAGCTTGAAGTGCGCGCCCTTGGCGATCTCTTCCGGCACGGTCTCCGGCACGCGCTTGACCACGGCCTCGGCGCCGGCCGACCGCGCGCCTTCGGCGACCGCGTTCGCCATCGCCTCGATGTGGCCGTAAGTGGAATAGTAGAGAACCAGAACCTTGGTCATGTCCGTCTCCGAAAGGATGATGAGAGGGGCGGCCCGTGCCGCATCCGTGAAACCACCATGCACCGTCGCCTCGACCATGCCCATCCCCGAGCGATCGAATGGATCGTTCGACGATCGCGAACGATGGCTCGTCGAACGCTTCCGGCCGTCCGTCGCCCGTTCCACCGCCCGGACCGGCGCACCGACCCGGAAGCGGGCGTCGCGGCGCAACCGCTCGGCCCTCTCGCCTCCGGTAACTCCTTCCGCGCGATCAAGTTTTCCTTGCGCCGGGCGTCGTGATCGCCGATCACACCGGCTGGCGGCGAAACGCGAGTCGATCATGGACGCGCGACGGCGCACCGCCCGGCCCGCGCCCCCCGCAGGCCCGCAAATCGGAGAAGTCGTGATGGGTGAAGTGATCGTCGTCGGCGCCGGGCCGGCCGGATTGATGGCCGCCGAGGTGATCGCCTCCGCCGGCCATCACGTCACCCTGGTGGACCGGATGCCGTCGTTCGGGCGCAAGCTCCTGATGGCCGGGCGCGGCGGGCTCAACCTCACCCATTCGGAGGCGCGCGAGCGCTTCATGGCGCGCTACGGCGAGGCCGCCGGGGCGCTCGCCACGGCGATCTCGGTGTTTTCGCCGGACGACCTGCGCGCCTGGGCGCGCGGCCTCGGCGAGGAGACCTTCACCGGCTCGTCAGGACGGATCTTTCCCTGTTCGTTCAAGGCCTCGCCGCTCCTGCGCGCCTGGCTCGGCCGGCTCGACGCGCTCGGGGTCACCATGCGCACCCGGCTCACATGGACCGGCTTCGGCCCCGGCGCGAGCCTCGCGGAGGGCGGGCTCACCTTCGCCCATGCCGACGGCACGGTCGAGACGCTGAAGGCGGATGCCTGCGTGCTGGCGCTCGGCGGCGCCAGTTGGCCACGGCTCGGCTCGAACGGCGCCTGGGTCGACACGATCGTCGCCGAGGGCGTCGAGGTGGCGCCCCTGCGGCCCACCAACTGCGGCTTCACCGTGCCGTGGTCGGAGATCTTCCGCGCGCGCTTCGCCGGGCAGCCCTTGAAGCGGGTGGCGATCCGGTTCGGCGACCGCGTCTCGATCGGCGAGGCGATGATCACCGCCGACGGGCTCGAGGGCGGGGCGATCTACGCGCTCTCCGCGCCACTGCGCGAGGCGCTCGCCGCCGACGCCGGGCCGGTCACCATCGAGATCGATCTCAAGACCGCGATGAGCGCCGCCGAGCTCGCCTCCTCGCTGGCGCGCGGCCGCAAGGGCGACAGCCAGTCCAATCTTCTGCGCAAGGCGGCGGGTCTGCCGCCGGCGGCGATCGGCATCCTGCGCGAGGGCGCCGGCGGCAAGCTGCCGCACGACCACGCCGAACTGGCGCATCTCATCAAGGCGACGCCGATCACCGTGACGGCGGCGCGGCCGCTCGACCGGGCGATCTCCTCGGCCGGCGGCATCCGCTTCGCCGAACTCACCGACGCCTTCATGATCAAGCGTCTGCCGGGCGTCTTCGTCGCCGGCGAGATGATCGACTGGGAGGCGCCGACCGGCGGCTATCTGCTGCAGGCGTGTTTCTCCACCGGCGTGATCGCCGGCGAGGGCGTCGCCGGTTTCCTCGGACGCCGCTCTCCGCGCCCGGATCCCGAGGCCAGCGCCGATGCGGCCGCGCCGTCCGAGGCGGAGACCGTCACGCCCCGGTGACGGCCTTGACGGTCAGCGTCTGCAGGCGCTCGGGCAGGAGCGGCACCAGCTCCAACGCCTGAGCGTGACCGGCGTCGGACATCTTCGCCCAGGTCTTGGCGACGATGTCGATCACCTTCTCGTCGGTGTATTTGGCGCCGAAGGCCGCGTATTCGTGCTCGAGGAAGACCAGCGAGGCGCAATCCTCGACGGTCTGCGCCTCCGGGTCGCGCTTGATCCGCTCCTTGCGCACCAATTGGCCGACCCGGTCGATGTCCGCCTGCGGGTAACCGACCTCGACCATCAGCTTGCCGACCACCTCGGCGTGATGGACCTTGAGGGCGTTGCGCCAGGCGTAATAGCCGACCTTGTCCATCGGGTAGGTGGAGCGGGCGATGTCGAAGCGGCGGACGTGTTGGGCACGCACGGCGATCTTGAGGAGGTCCGAGGCCTCGGGCGCGAGTTTCGCCAACCGCTCGGTCATGCGCTCGCCATAGACCACCGCGTAGGGGCGGGCGACGCCGCCGACCTCGACCGAGACGGGATCGTCGGCATTGGTCGCGTCGATCAGATCGTAGACGGCCTGGAGCCGGTTCTCGGAAACCATCGGGTGCCCTCCCTCGCATCCCGTCCGCGTGGCTCCGACCGAGGTCGGGCGGACATATATTAGGATGTCATCATGACATAGGCGATCACCGCCAGGGAAGCGGCACCGACCGCCAAAGCCACCCGTTCGAGGCGACCGCGTCGATGGGTCTCGGCGGCGAGCGCGGCGACCGTCTCGGCATCGAGGCGCATACCGCCCTCGGCCCAGCGCGCGGCGGCGCCGGAGACGGCGTCGAGCCGCTCGACGAGGCGCGGCAGGGCGAGCGCGAGACGGCCGGCGGCGCCGGCACTGGCGCCGACGTCGGCGAGACGAGCGCCGGGGCCGAGGTTCTTCTCGACCCATTCGCGCACCACCGGCTCGGACACCGACCACAGATCGAGATCGGGATCGAGGACGCGGCCGACGCCTTCCACCACCACCATGGTCTTCTGCAACAGGATCAGACGCGGCTGCGTCGCCATGTCGAAGACCTCGGTGTATTCGAAGAGCTGGCCGAGCAGACCCGCCATGGAGATCTCGCTCGGCGGGCGGTCGTGCAGCGGCTCGCCGACGGCGCGCAGCGCCTGGGCGAAGACCTCGACGTCGTGGGACGGCGGCACGTAACCGGCGTCGAAATGGACCTGGGCGGTGCGGACGTAGTCGCGGGTGATGAAGCCGTAGAGGATCTCGGCGAGGAAACGGCGCTCGGACGGGGCGAGGCGGCCGGTGATGCCGAAATCGACGGCGACGAGATCGCCTTTCGCGTCGACGAACAGATTGCCCTGGTGCATGTCGGCGTGGAAGAAGCCGTCGCGCATGGCGTGGCGCAGGAAGGACTGCATCACCACCCGGGCGAGACGGACCGGATCATGGCCGGCGGCGGCGAGTTTCTCGCCCTCGTTGAGCTTGATGCCGTCGATCCATTCGAGCGTCAGGACGCCGCGCTGGGTGCGCTCCCAGTCGACCGTGGGTACCCGGAAGTCGGGGTCGTCGCGGGTGTTCTCGGCCATTTCCGAAAGCGCCGCCGCCTCGAGGCGCAGGTCCATCTCGAGGCGGACCGAGCGGGCGAGCGTATCGACGACCGCCACCGGGCGGAGGCGCCGGGTGAAGGGCAGGAGCCGCTCGATCAGCCGGGCGGCGAGATAGAAGGCGTCGAGATCGCGCCGGAACCGGATCTCGACGTCGGGTCGCAGCACCTTCACGGCCACGTCGGTCTCCACGCCGTCGCGGGAGCGGACGCGGGCCTTGTGGACCTGGGCGATCGAGGCCGCCGCCACCGCGTCGCCGAAGGAGACGAAGAGCGCGTCGAGCGGCTTGCCGAGCGCCTTGGCGACGATCGTCCGGGCGAGATCCGACGAGAAGGGCTCGACCCGGTCCTGGAGGGCTTCCAGATCGTCGGCCATGGCGCGGCCGACCACGTCGGGGCGGGTGGCGAGGAACTGGCCGAGCTTGACGTAGGAGGGGCCGAGGCGATTGAGCGCGCGGCTGGCGCGCAGGCCGCGCGAGACGCCGTCGGCCTCGCGGCGCTCGATCAGCCCGGCCGCCCACAGCACCACGCGGCCGATCGCCGGGGGATCCGGCGGCGCCATGGCGGTGAGCACGCCCTCGCGCGCCAGAACCCATCCGGCCCAGGCGAGCCGGAACACCGAACCGATCGCCCCGCTCATGATCTCAGATCTTCCAGCCGGAGTGCAGCGCGGCGATGCCGCCGGTGAAATTGGTGTAGTCGACGCGCGAGAAGCCGGCGTCGCGGATCATCTGGGCGAATTTCTCCTGGGGCGGGAACTTGCGGATCGATTCCACCAGATAGCGGTAGGGCTCGCCGTCGCCGGCGATGGCACGGCCCATCAGCGGGATCAGATTGAAGGAGAAGGCGTCGTAGATCTTGTCGAGGCCGGGGACGACCACGGCGGAGAACTCCAGCACCAGGAGGCGCCCGCCCGGCTTCAAGACCCGGTAGGCCTCCTTCAGCGCCTTGTCGATGCGCGGCACGTTGCGAATGCCGAAGGCGATCGTATAGGCGTCGAAGCGGTCGTTTTCGAAGGGCAACTCTTCCGCGTTGGCCTCGACGAAGTCGAGATTGGCGGAGAGGCCGCGCTTCTCGGCGCGCTCGCGGCCGACGCCGAGCATCGAGGCGTTGATGTCGGAGACGGTGACGTGAGCCTTGCGATCGGACTTCTCGACGATGCGGAAGGCGATGTCGCCGGTGCCGCCGGCCATGTCGAGCACCGTGTAGGGGCGACGGCCGAGGCGCGGCGGCGACAGTTTCGCCACCATCGCGTCCTTCCACAGCCGGTGCAGGCCGCCGGACATGACGTCGTTCATGACGTCGTAGCGGCTCGCCACCTTGTGGAAGACGTCGTCGACCAGATGCTGCTTCTCGGAGAGCGGCACCTCGGTGAAGCCGAAGGAGGCGGTCGCCTCTCCACCCGGCCCGGCGCTCGGCGCCTCGGCCGGCGTGGGACGGGGGGCGGTGGCGGCGGCGGGATCGTGCGACATGGGAAGGCTCCTGACTGCGCCGGACCATAGCCGAAGCCGCGCGCCGACGCCAATGCCCCGACCGTCGCGCCGGGATGCCCCTCCGCGGTGGGTCTCCCACGAAGAACCGCTTCGTTCGCCCCCCCGGGGCACCTTCTCCCGCGAGGGGAAACGGTGGGCGGTCAGGCCTCGTCGGTGAGGTGGAGCGCCTTCAGCCGGGCGATCGCGGCCTCCCCGAAGGGGGTGGAGCGGCGGGTGGTGCCGTCGACGAGGACGACGACCGAGGTCGCGCGGGCGCAGAGACGGCCGTTCTGGAACAAGGCCTGCGCGACGTGGATCGAGGAGCGGCCGACCCGCGACACCGCCGAGCCGATCTCGACCGTGCCCGGCCACAGGATCTCGGCGACGAGATCGATCTCGATGCGGGCCAGCACGAAGGACTGGCCGGGCTCGAGCAGCGAGTGCTCCGCATCGAGAATCAACTCGACGCGGCCGGTCTCGAAGAACGTGCCGAAGACCGCGTTGTTGACGTGACCCTGACGGTCGGTATCGCCGTAGCGCAGCTTGTCGTAGGCGCGGGCGGGGAAGGACTCGAGCGTCGGCGGGGTGGTCATTGGGATCTCCGGTGGTCCCGATCGAGACGCGCCGCCGGGACCGCTCGGCGCGGTCCCATCATCGCAGACTGCCACCCCTGTCCGTCAAGTCCCTGACGAATTGGTCAGGCCTTCTTGAGGAACTCGGTGCGCAGCACCAGGCCCTTGACCTTCTCGGCGTTGCACTCGATCAGGTCGGGATCGCCGGTCAGGCGGATGTTCTTGACCAGGGTGCCGCGCTTCAGGGTCACCGAGGTGCCCTTGACCTTGAGGTCCTTGATCAGGGTGACGCTGTCGCCGTCGGCGAGCAGATTGCCGTTGGAATCGCGGGTCTCGTCGGACATGGTCGTTCCTCTCTCTCGACGGGCTTTCTCAAACAAAAACCCCGCGCGGGAGGCGCGGGGTCTTCGAAGACGGGATCGGGCGATCAGGCTGCGAGCGCGGCCTGGGCCTTTCCGACCAGGGCCGCGAAGGCCTCCGGCTGGGTGATCGCGAGATCGGAGAGGACCTTGCGGTCGACTTCGATGCCGGCCTTGTTGAGGCCGTCGATGAAGCGCGAATAGGTCATCTCGGCGGCGACCTGACGGACACCGGCGTTGATGCGCTGGATCCACAGGGCGCGGAAGTTGCGCTTCTTGGTCTTGCGGTCGCGATAGGCATAGATCATGCCCTTCTCGACGGCCGCCTTGGCGGTACGGATCGTATTCTTCCGGCGGCCGTAGTAACCCTTGGCGGCCTTCAGAACCTTCTTGTGCTTGGCGTGAGCGGTGACACCGCGCTTGACACGAGCCATGGCTGGTTATCCTTCAGATATCGTGAGGTCGAGGGCCGCGGCTCAGCCGTAGGGCATGAACTGCTTGACGATCTTCGCATCGCAATCGGCGAGCACCGTGGTGCCGCGCGCGTCGCGAATGAACTTCGTCGTCCGCTTGATCATGCCGTGGCGCTTGCCGGCCTGAGCGACCTTCACCTTGCCAGTGGCCGTGAGCTTGAAGCGCTTCTTGGCGCCGCTCTTGGTCTTCATCTTGGGCATTTGGCTCTCTCGTGGTTGGGACGCGAAAACGGCGGCGCCCGAAAAAGCACCACCGGCCACGCGATCGACGATCGCGCGTGAACCCTCGCGTCCTGTGTTCGACTGTGCGGGTTCGAGCCTTCATGAACCGCCACGGCATGCCCTTTGATCAGCCGGTCGGTTCGTGAGACGGCGGGCTTTATAGGCGCGCCTCGGCGGGAATGCAACGGCCGGGGCCGCGAAAAGCGCTCACGGCGCCGCGACACGCTCGACGAGCGCGCCGAAACGCTCGGGCACGCCGTCCTCGTCGAGATCGACCTCGAGGCCGGTCTCGCCGAGGGTGACGGCGAGGTGCCGGCCGGCGGCGCTCGGCTTCAGCGTCACCGCGATCTTGGCGATCGCGAGATCCGGAAGGGAGACGTGGATCGCCTCGAGCGCCTGCGCCTTCTCCGCCTTCTTGGCCAACCGCTTCACCAGGGCCATCAGGCCGAAGGGGGAGCCCTCGACGAAGACGTCGAGAATGCCGGCGAAGTCCTTGCGCGGCTTGCCCTCGCCGTCGGTCCAAGCGCCGTAGCCGTCGTGGCGCAGCGCCACGGTGGCGCCGCCGAGGCGGGTGAGGTGGAGCGAGCGGACGCAGGCCCATTCGGCGTCGATGCCGATGCGCCAACGGGCGCCGAAAGCGGTCTCGCCCTCGCCGCCGATGGCGACACCCTCGGCGGTGATGCCGGTCTCCGCGATCTTCAGGTCGACGTGCTCGAGGCCGATCGCCGCATCCGCCCCCTCACCGTCGCCGCCCCGCAGGGTCCGCCAGCGCAGGGACCGATGGGTTCCGCTCATGGTCGGCACTCCGAGGACGGTTGGAGAGAGGGTCCGGCATCACGAGGCGCGGGACCGAGGCCGTTCGACACGACGCGGCGACCGAGCGCCGCGTCGGGAGAGGATCGATCGACGCCGCTCAGCGCGGCGCCAGGATCATGATCATCTGCTTGCCCTCGAGGCGGGGCTCGGACTCGACCTTGGCGACGTCGGCGACGTCGGTCCGCACGCGGTCGAGAACCTGGACGCCGAGGTCCTGATGGGCCATCTCACGGCCGCGGAAGCGCAGCGTGATCTTGACCTTGTCGCCTTCCTCGAAGAACTTGCGCGACTGTTTCATCTTGACGTCGTAGTCGTGGTCGTCGATGCCCGGACGGAGCTTGACTTCCTTGATCTCGACGACCTTCTGGTTCTTGCGCGCCTCGGCGGCCTTCTTCTGCGACTGGTACTTGAAGCGACCATAGTCGAGAAGCTTACAGACCGGCGGCACCGAGTTGGGGGCGATCTCGACGAGGTCGAGGCCCTGCTCTTCGGCGCGATCGAGCGCGTCGTAGAAGGAAACGACGCCGACGTTGACGCCTTCTTCGTCGATCAACTGGATCTGCGGGGTACCCCGGATCTCTCGATTGATACGCGGCCCTTCCTTGGGCGGCGGCGGTGCGCGAAACGGACGGCGAATGGTCGTGATCTCCTCTCGATGATCGGGGGCGCGCCTCGCTCGACGACCGATCGCGAGCGCGATCGGGGGTCGGACTGGTCCTGTGACGAAAGCCCCGCGCGCGTGACGCCGAGGCCATCGATCGACGAGGATGAGCGCGCCGAACCGTTGGACCCGACAATTCGCCGATTTTGCCGGGAAGTCAACGCCGAGATCGCGTCGCGACGGGGCGAGACACCCTCGCGGAGGGGGGTGAACCCGGCATTCGGTGAAGAAATCCCTCCCCTCGTCGGTCGGGATCGGCTACCTCCGGGAGGGTCGAAGCCGAAAGAGGACAGCATGAGCGCAGAGGTCGAGACGATCACCGTGGGTGCGGGCGCCGAGGCGCGGACGATCGCGGTGAAGCGCCGGTCCGGGCGCGGCCCGGACCTGATCTGGCTGGGCGGTTTCCGTTCCGACATGGAGGGCACCAAGGCGCTGGCGCTCGACGCCCATGCCGCCGCGCGTGGGCTCGCCTTCACCCGCTTCGACTATTCCGGACACGGGGTCTCGAGCGGGCGCTTCGAGGACGGCACGATCTCGCGCTGGGCGGAGGAAGCGGCGGCGGTCTTCGCCGCGACCGAGGGGCCGCAGATCCTGATCGGCTCGTCGATGGGCGGATGGATGAGCCTTCTCACCGCGCGCGCCCATCTGGCCGGGGTCGGGCGCGCGAACTCGCGCATCGTCGGCATGGTCCTGATCGCGCCGGCGCCCGACTTCACCGAAGCGCTGATGTGGGCGAGCTTCTCCGAGGAGATCCGCCGGACCATCCTCGACGAGGGGCGCTACGCCGAACCCTCGGCCTATTCCGACGAGCCCTATGTGATCACGCGCGCGCTGATCGAGGACGGACGGCGCAACCTCCTCCTCGGCGGGACGATCGAGACCGGCTGCCCGGTCGCCATTCTCCAGGGCAAGGACGACGAGAGCGTGCCGGTCGCCCACGCGCTGCGGCTCACCGAGCGGCTGGCGCTCGACGACGCCACGCTGACGCTGGTCGACGACGGCGACCATCGTCTGTCGCGGCCGGAGGACATCGATCTGCTGCTGCGGACCGTCGACGAGATGATCGGTCGGGTCGGCTGACCGGGTCGACGGATCCCCGGGGCGAGCCCGGGGACGACGGTCTCCGGCCCGGAGACCGTCTATTGCCGGACCGCCCCCTCGACCGCCTCGAGGCGAAAGGCGGCGGCCATCAGGGCCTTGGTGTAGTCGGTCTTGGGCCGGTCGAAGACCTCGACCGCAGGGCCCTGCTCGACCACCTTGCCGTCCTTCATCACGATCACCTCGTTGGCGAGCGCGCGGACGACCTTCAGGTCGTGCGAGATGAAGAGATAGGCGAGGCGATGCCGCGTCTGGAGGTCGCGCAGGAGGTCGACCACCTGGGCCTGGACCGACATGTCGAGCGCCGAGGTCGGCTCGTCGAGCACCACCACCGCCGGTTCCAGGATCATGGCGCGGGCGATCGAGATGCGTTGGCGCTGGCCGCCGGAGAACTCGTGGGGGTAGCGATGGCGCGTCTCGGGGTCGAGGCCGACCTCGCCGAGCACGCGGATCACCGCCGCCTCACGCTCTTCGGCCGAGAGGCCGGGGCGATGGACCTCGAGCCCCTCGGCGACGATGTCGGCGACCGAAAGGCGCGGCGAGAGCGAGCCGAACGGATCCTGGAAGACGATCTGCGCCTCGCGGCGGAGCGGGCGCATCGCCTTGGCGCCGAGACCCTGGACGTCGCGGCCGAGGACGACGATGCGCCCGTCGGAGGGGATCAGCCGCAGCATGGCGAGGCCGAGCGTCGTCTTGCCGGACCCGGATTCGCCGACGATGCCGATAGTCTGGCCGGCGCGCAGCGTCACGCTGACCCCGTCGACCGCCTTGACGTAATCGACCGTGCGACGCAGGAAGCCGCGCTTGATCGGGAACCAGACCTTGAGGTCGTCGGCCTCGGCCACCACCGGCGCGGAGAGGTCGGCGACGGGCGGGTCGCCCTTGGGCTCGGCCGCCAAGAGCTTCCTCGTATAGTCGTGGCGCGGCGCGGCGAAGATCTCGGCGGTGGGTCCCGCCTCGACGATCTCGCCTCGCGTCATGACGCAGGTGCGATCGGCGAATTTGCGGACGATGCCGAGATCGTGGGTGATGAACAGGATCGCCATGCCCATGCGGGTCTTGATCTCGGCGAGGAGCTTCAGGATCTGCGCCTGGACGGTGACGTCGAGGGCTGTGGTCGGCTCGTCGGCGATGAGGAGATCGGGCTCGTTCGCCAAGGCCATGGCGATCATCACGCGCTGGCGCTGGCCGCCGGAGAGCTGATGGGGGAAGGCGTCGAGCCGGTCCTCGGCGCGCTGGATGCCGACGGCCTTCAAGAGTTCGAGCACGCGGGTGCGCGTCGCCATGCCGCGCGAGACCTCGTGCAGTTCGATGATCTCGGCGACCTGTTTCTCGATCGAGTGGAGCGGATTGAGCGAGGTCATCGGCTCCTGGAAGATCATGGTGACGTCGGCGCCGCGCACGGCGCGCAACTCCCGTTCCGACGCCTTCAGGAGATCGGTGCCCTTGAAGAGGATCTCCCCGGAGGGGTGGGAGGCGGCCGGATAGGGCAGAAGGCGCGGGATCGACAGGGCCGTCACCGACTTGCCGGAGCCCGATTCGCCGACCAGCGCCAGCGTCTCGCCGCGAACGATGTCGAAGGAGACCCGATCGACGGCGAGCTGAGTCCTGCCGCCTTGGGTGAAGGCGACGGAGAGGTCGCGGACGGAGAGGAGGGGCTGATCCGTCATGCGAAGGTCTTTCTCGGATCGAAGGCGTCGCGGACCGCTTCGCCGACGAAGATCAAGAGGCTCAACATCAGCGAGATCATGAAGAAGCCGGTCAGGCCGAGCCAGGGGGCCTGGAGGTTGTTCTTGCCCTGCGCCAGCAGTTCGCCGAGCGAGGGCGAGCCGGGCGGCAGGCCGAAGCCGAGGAAGTCGAGCGAGGTCAGGGTGGTGATCGAGCCGTTGAGGATGAAGGGCATGAAGGTCAGCGTCGCCACCATGGCGTTGGGGAGCAGGTGGCGGACCATGATCGAGAGATTGCCGACGCCGAGCGCCTTGGCCGCACGGACGTATTCGAAGTTTCGAGCGCGCAGGAACTCGGCGCGGACCACGCCGACGAGGCTGACCCAGGAGAACATCAACAGGATGCCCAAGAGGATCCAGAAGCTCGGCACGAACATCGAGGAGACGATCAGCAGGAGATAGAGGTGGGGCAGCGACGACCACACCTCCATGAAGCGCTGGAAGCCGAGATCGATCCAGCCGCCGAAATAGCCCTGGATCGCGCCGGCGGCGACGCCGACCGCCGAGGAGACGATCGCCAGGACGAGGCCGAACAGGACCGAGATGCGGAAGCCGTAGAGGATCCGGGCGGCGACGTCGCGGGCCTGATCGTCGGTGCCGAGCCAATTCCAGTTGCCGATGGTGCAGCCGGGATCGTTCACCCCTTGCGGATAGCGCTCGCAGCGCTTCTCCTCGTCGTACATCCACGACGGCTTGGCCGGGGCGGGGTCGGGGATCTCGTTGTTGGGCGTGTTGTAGGAATAGCGGATCGGCGGCCAGATCATGAAGCCGTGGGCCTCGATCTCGTCGCGGATCACGGGATCGCGATACTGGGTCTGGGGCAGGAAGCCGCCGAACTTCTCCTCGGGATAATCTTTGAGGAGCGGCGAGAGGACCTCGCCCTTGTAGACGATCAGGATCGGGCGATCGTTGGCGATCAGCTCGGAGAAGAGCGAGATGCCGAAGATCACCAGGAAGATCACCAGCGACCAGGCGCCACGACCGTTCGCCTTGAAATTGGCGAGGCGGCGGGCGTTGAGGGGCGAGAGTGGCCGAAGAAGAGCCATGGTCACGCCTCCCGGCTCTCGAAGTCGATCCGCGGATCGATCCAGGTGTAGGTGAGGTCGGAGATCAGATTGACCAGGAGACCCATCAGCGAGAACACCCAGAGCGTGCCGAAGACGACCGGATAGTCGCGGTTGACGAGGCTCTCGAAGCCGAGGAGGCCGAGACCGTCGAGCGAGAAGATGGTCTCGATCAGCAGCGAGCCGCCGAAGAAGGCGCCGATGAAGGCGGCCGGGAAGCCGGCGATCACGAGCAGCATGGCGTTGCGGAAGACGTGGCCGTAGAGGACGCGGCGCTCGGGCAGGCCCTTCATGCGGGCGGTGACGACATATTGCTTGCGGATCTCGTCGAGGAACGAGTTCTTGGTCAGGAGCGTGGTGGTGGTGAAGGCGGCGAGCGACATCGCGGTCAGCGGCAGCACCAGATGCCAGAGATAGTCGAGGATCCGCATCGGCCAGGACATCTGGCTCCACCCCTCCGACGTCAGACCTCTGAGCGGGAAGAGATCCCAGAACGAACCGCCGGCGAAGAGCACGATCAGGAGGATGCCGAAGAGGAAGCCGGGGATCGCGTAGCCCACCACGATCGCGGCCGACGTCCACACGTCGAAACGGGAACCGTCGCGGACCGCCTTGGCGATGCCGAGCGGGATCGAAATGCCGTAGGAGATCAGCGTCATCCACATGCCGAGCGAGATCGACACCGGCATCTTCTCCTGAACCAGTTTCAGGACCGAGATCGAGCGAAAATAGCTCTCGCCGAGATCGAAGACGGCATAGTTCTTCATCATCAGCCAGAAGCGCTCGAGCGGCGGCTTGTCGAAGCCGAACTGTTTCTCGAGCTTCTTGATGAACTCCGGATCGAGACCGCGGGCGCCGCGATATTTGGAGCCGACGTCGCCGCCACCACCGCCCTGGACGCCGCCGAAATCGCCGCCGCCGCCGGAGACGCGGGCGGTGGCGCCGACGTCGGTGCCGGTCACCTGGGCGATGACGCGCTCGACCGGGCCGCCGGGGGCGAACTGCACGATGACGAAACTGATCGCCATGATGCCGATCAGGGTCGGGATCATCAGCAACAGACGGCGGAGGATATAGGCACCCATGGGGGCTCCGTCTCTCTGGTCACAGACCCTTGCCGAGGGCCTTCGCCCGGGCCGCGTCGACCCACCAGGTCGATTCGATGGCGCGATCGTAACGCGGTTTCACCTTCGGGCGCTCGTAGACGTCCCAGGCGGCGATCCAGTGGTCGGCCTTGTACCAGTGCGGCACCCACCAGCGCCCGGCGCGCAGCACCCGATCGAGGGCATGGGCGGCGGTGAGCTGGACCTCCCGCGTCGGAGCGGCGAGCAGGGTCTCGACCAGCGCGTCGACCGCCGGGTCGGCGATGCCGGCGAGGTTGTTCGAGCCGGGCGTGTCGCGCGACGACGAATGCCAGAACTGGCGGACGCCGTCGTCCGGCGTCGCGCCGAGCGACCAACGCCGGCTGACCACGTCGAAATCGAAGTCGGTCACGCGCTTCTCGAACTGGGAGGGATCGACGACACGTTCGCGGGCGTCGATGCCGAGGGCCCGCAGATTGTTGACGAAGGGGCCGGTGATGCGGGCGAAGCTCGTCTCGGCCTCGAGGAACTCGATCTCCATCGGCCGTCCGCGCGCGTCGACCAGACGGTCGCCCTTGCGGGTCCATCCGGCCTCGGTCAGGAGCACCGAGGCGCGTCGGAGCAGGGAACGGTCGCGGCCCGATCCGTCGGAGACCGGCGGCCGCCACGCCTCGCCGAAGACCTCGTCGGGGACCTTGCCCCGGAAGGGCTCGAGCAGCGCGCGTTCCGCCGCGTCGGGCAGGCCCGTCGCCTCCAGCTCGGAATTGACGAAGAAGGAGGGCGTGCGCAGGTAGGAGCCGAAGAAGAGGTTCTTGTTCGACCATTCGAAATCGAAGGCGAGGCCGATCGCCTCGCGCACGCGCGGATCGGCGAAGATCTCGCGCCGGGTATTGAGAAACCAGCCTTGCGCGCCGGAGGGCGAATGGTCCTCGAGTTCGATCTTCTTCACCCGGCCGTCGGCGAGGGCGGGGAAATCGTACTGCGTCGCCCAGGCGAGCGAGACGAACTCCTCGCGCAACGTGGTGGCGCCGGCCTTGAAGGCCTCGAAGGCGGCGGTGCGCTCGCGGTAGAAGTCGTAGCGGATGGTGCGGAAGTTCCAACGCCCCCGGGCGACCGGGAGATCGGCGCCCCACCAGCCGGCGACGGCCTCGTATTCGATGAAACGGCCGGCCTCGAACCGCCCGACCCGATAGGGGCCGCAGCCCGGCTCGGGCTCGAGGCTCGAGGCCTCGAAGTCGCGCTTCGCCCACCACGCCTTCGACAGCACCGGCATCGTGGCGACGATCGCCGGCAGACCGCGCCCGCGCTTCTGCGAGAGCCGCACCACCACCCGATCGAGGGCCGCGGCTTCGGCCGAGACCATCTCGCGCAGGAGTTCGGAGATCTGCGGGTGGCCCTTGGCCTTCAGGGTGGTCAGGGAGAAGACCACGTCGTCGGCGGTGACCGGCGCCCCGTCGGAGAAGCGCGCGGCGGGGCGCAGGCGGAACACCAGCGTGGCGCCGCCGTCGCGGATCTCCAGGCTCTCGGCGACGAGACCATAGACCGCGTCGGGCTCGTCGTGGGCGCGGGTCATCAGCGCGGCGCGGGTCAGGTCCATGCCGACGGCGGCGTCGCCCTTGAGGATCAGATCGTGCAGCGAATTGAAGGTCGAGGGGTTCTGGTTGGTCGACCAGGTCGCGGCCTGGGTGAGGAGGGCGCCGCCCTTGGGGGCGTCCGGGTTCACCCAGTCGAAGCGGGTGAAGTCGGCCGGATATTTCAGATCGCCGAAGATCGAGAAGCCGTGACGCGCCCCTTCGACGGGCGCCGCCGCCCCCTCCTCGGCCCGCGCGGCGCGGGGGATCGGAAAGGCGAGGCCGGCGGCGGCGAGCGCCAGCGTCTCGCGGCGGGTGAGGCGCGGGCGCGAACTCACTTGGCGGCCCCGGTCTTGGCGGCGGCGGCGGCGTCCCACCACCAGATCGCCGGGAAGCCGGGCGACTGGGTCGGCAGGGGATCGGGATGGCCGAAGCGGTTCCACCGCGCCATGCGGGTGTCGGCCGAGGTCCAGCCGGGGATCACGTAGTGGTTCCAGAGCAGGACCCGGTCGAGCGCGTGGGTGGCGGCGACCAGTTCGGCGCGATCCCCGGCGAAGAGGATCTTCTTGATGATCGCGTCGATCGCCGGGTTCTTGATGCCGCCCCAGTTCTGCGACCCCTCCTGATCGGCGGCCTGCGAGCCCCAATAGTTGAGCTGCTCGTTGCCGGGCGAGAGCGACTGCGCCCAGCCGGAATAGATCATGTCGAAGTCGCGGGCGCGGACCCGGTTGATGTATTGGGAGGAGTCGACCGTGCGGATCGAGAGGTCGACGCCGATCTTGGCGAGGCTCTCGCGCCAGCGGACCGCGACGCGCTCGAAGGCGGGGCCGTTGGTGAGAAACTCGATCTTGAAGGGTTCGCCGGTCTTGGCGGAGACGAGGGCGCCGTTCCGGATCACCCATCCCGCTTCCGAGAAGAGCTTCAGGGCCTCGCGCAGATTGGAACGGGCGGCGGTGCCGTCCTTGGCGACCGGATTGGCGAAGGGCTTGGTGAAGACCTCGGGCGGGATCGGCCCGGCCTTCTCCGCGTCCTTCAGGATCGCCAGTTCCGCCCCTTCGGGAAGGCCGGAGGAGGCGAGTTCGGTCGGATAGAAATAGCTCGGGATACGGTCGTATTCGCCGAAGAAGACGGTGCGGTTCATCTCCTCGTAGTCGAGCGTGTAGGAGAGCGCCAGACGCACGCGCGGATCGGCGAACTTCTCGCGGCGCAGATTGGGCACGAAGGCCGACATCACGCCGCGGCCCTTGATCGGGATCTTCTCGAGGATCACCCGGCCCTCGGCGCGGGCCGGGAAGTCATAGGCCGTCGCCCAGTTCTTGGCGGTGTTCTCGAAGCGCACGTCGTAGCCGTCGCCCTTGAAGGCCTCGATCTCGACGGTCTCGTCGCGGAAGAACTCGTAACGGATCTCGTCGAAATTGGCGGTGCCGACATGGCTCGGCAGATCCGCGCCCCACCAATCCTTGACGCGCGCGTAGACGACGTTGCGGCCGGGATCGAAACTCGCGATCCGGTAGGGGCCGGAGCCGAGCGGCGGTTCGAGCGTCGTCTCGGTGATCGCGCGCTTCTTGCCGTCGGGGCCGATGCCCTCCCACCAGTGCTTCGGCAAGACCGTCAGCTGGCCGACGATCTGCGGCAGCTCGCGGTTTCCCGCCTGATCGAAGACGAAGGTGACCTCGTGGTCGCCCGTGGCCGTCACGGACTTCACGTGCTTGTAATAGAAGGCCTGGCTCGGATTGTTGGTGGTGAGCGCGTGGAACGACCACACCACGTCCTCCGCCGTGATCGGCCGGCCGTCGTGCCAACGCGCCTTCGGGTTCAGCCGATAGGTGGCGGAGGAATAATCGGCCGGCCAGGTCACCGCCTCGGCGATCTCGCCGTATTCGCTGGAGACCTCGTCGAGGGCCGAGGTCATCAGCGTCTCGTAGACGAGATCCATGCCGGCCGCCGGATTGCCCTTGGCGATGACCGGATTGAAGCTGTCGAAGGTGCCGGTGTCGGAGAGGCGCAGCGTACCGCCCTTGGGCGCCTTCGGATTCACGTAGTCGAAATGGGTGAAGCCGGCGGGATATTTCGGCTCGCCCATCAGCGAGACGCCGTGGCGCCAGACCCGATCGTCGGCGCGGGCGGGGCCGGCGAGAAGCGTGGTGGCGCCGAGGGCGAGGGCGAGGACGAAGGGGACGACGGCAGGGCGGGCGGGGCACATGGGCGGGCGGTCTCGCGAGGGTCGGGTCCGTGGGCCTCCCACCGAAGCGGAAGATTCGGGCGAGAATATACCGCCTGAACCGATTGCGAACCCCGTCGGCGTCGATCCCGTTCACAATGGGTCGAACGCGATCACGAAAGCACGAGGCCGGGATCGCTCCCGGCCTCGACGGACATGACGTAGGGACGCGGGGGGCGCCGGCTCAGGGCACCGCCACCGGAGCGTCGGACATCGAATTCAGGAAGGTGATCACGTCGGCGCGGTCGCCGGGATCGGGGAGGCCGGCGAAGCCCATCGCGGTGCCGGGGACGAAGCCCTTGGGGTTGGCGAGGAAGTGATCGAGGTCCTCGAAGGTCCACTTCTCGCCCGCCTTGCCGCGATCGGCCATGGTGCCGGAATATTTGAAGCCTTCCATGTGCGCCTTGGGGCCGCCGACGACGCCGTAGAGATTGGGGCCGACCTTGGCCGGGCCGCCCTTGTCGTTGCCGTGGCAGGAGGTGCACTTGGAGAAGACCTTCTTGCCGCGGGCGGCGTCGGCGGTCTTGAGGCGAACGTCGATCGGCTCGACCTTGGCGGCGGCGGGCGCGGCGGCCTTCGGAGCCTCACCGGCGGCGGCGACGGCGTAACCGGGCTTGGTCGGCATCTCCGGCTCGAAGATGAAGCTCGAGGTCATGCCGACGACCATCGCCCAGATGCCGGCGCCGAAGAGCGCTCCGGCGAACTTGTTGATCTCGTGAAAATCCATGGGTTGCTCCGCCCCTTGTCACCGCGCCGATCGACGTCGCGGCCTTCGCTCTCCGGTCCGACGACGCCTCTCCTTCTCCTCCACCGAGCCGGCCGAGTCGAGTTCGCCGAAGGTCTGGGGCGTCGAGCGGGACACTACGTGCTTTCCCGCGAGCCTGTCCATATCTATAAGGACGCACGTTTTCTCGTCGTCGCGCCGCGACGGCGCGACCGCGAGACCCCGCCGATGCCGACCGACCACCCCTCGCCTCTCGTCCTGATCCCGGCCCGCCTCGCCGCGACGCGCCTGCCCGGAAAGCCGCTCGCCGACGTCTGCGGCGTGCCGATGATCGTCCAGGTGTGGCGCCGCGCGTGCGAGGCCGACATCGGCCCGGTCGCGGTCGCCACCGACGACGCGACCATCTTCGCGGCGGTCAAGGACCATGGCGGCGAGGCGGTGATGACCCGCGCCGACCACCCCTCCGGCTCCGACCGCATCTTCGAGGCGCTCGGCCGGCTCGACGCGCAAGGCCGCCACGACGCGATCGTCAACGTCCAGGGCGATCTGCCGACGATCGACCCGGCGGCGATCCGCGCCGCCGTCCGTCCGCTCGCCGATCCCGCCGTCGACGTCGCGACGCTCGCCGCCGAGATCGTGCGCGAGGAGGAGCGGACCAACCCGAACGTGGTCAAGGTGGTGGGATCGCCGATCGGCGACACGCGCCTGCGCGCCCTCTATTTCACCCGCGCCACCGCGCCCTGGGGCGAGGGGCCGCTCTTCCACCACATCGGCCTCTATGCCTATCGTCGCGCCGCGCTCGAACGGTTCGTCGGCCTGCCCCCCTCGCCGCTCGAGCGCCGCGAGAAGCTCGAGCAGCTCCGGGCGCTCGAGGCGGGGATGCGGATCGACGTCGAGATCGTCGCCACCGTTCCCCTCGGCGTCGACACGCCCGACGATCTCGAGCGCGCCCGCGCCATTCTCTCCGCCGGCAACGGCGACCATTCCGCGAAGGACCCGTCATGACCGGCCGCAAGAAGATCGTCTTCCAGGGTGAACCGGGAGCCAATTCCCACATCGCCGCCCGCGAGGTCTATCCCGACTTCGAGGCGATCCCCTGCGCCACCTTCGAGGACTGCTTCGCCGAACTCGAGAACGGCACCGCCGATCTCGGCATGATCCCGATCGAGAATTCGATCGCCGGCCGCGTCGCCGACATCCATCATCTGCTGCCGCAGTCGAACCTGCACATCATCGGCGAGTATTTCCTGCCGATCCGCCATCAGCTGGTGGCGCCGAAGGGGGCGACGCTCGCCGGCCTGAAGTCGGTGCAGAGCCATCCGCAGGCGCTCGGCCAGTGCCGCGAACACTTGCGCGATCTCGGCCTCAAGCCCGTGGTCGGCGCCGACACCGCCGGCTCGGCCCGCGAGATCGCGCAGGCCGCCGATCCGGCCCGGGGCGCCATCGCCTCGCGGCTCGCCGCCGAGATCTACGGCCTCGACATCCTCAAGGCCGACGTCGAGGATCAGGATCACAACACCACCCGCTTCGTGATCCTCTCCAAGGAGGATCTGCGCGCGGCGCCGGGCGTCGGGCCGATCATGACGACCTTCGTCTTCAAGGTGCGCAACGTGCCGGCGGCGCTCTACAAGGCGCTCGGCGGCTTCGCCACCAACGGCATCAACATGACCAAGCTCGAGAGCTACATGGTCGACGGCTATTTCACCGCGACCCAATTCCTCTCCGACGTCGAGGGCCATCCGAGCGAGCGCGGCCTCACGCTGGCGCTCGAGGAACTCGGCTTCTTCGCCGACTATCGGATCCTCGGCGTCTATCGCGCCGCGCCGTGGCGCGAGACCATGAAGGAACCGGCCTCGCGCAGCCTGCGCCCGCAGATCCGGGGCATGTGAGACGGTCCGGCGGAACGGGTGATCCCACCCGGCTCGCGCCGGACATTCTCCCCGTTCGCCGGCTCACGCCGTACCCTCGTTCCTCTCGCCGACTCACGCCGGTTGGGGGACCTTCGGCACCGTGGTGTTCGGGTTGCGGTGGTAGTCGATCGTGTCGAAGCGCATCGTCTTCAGGTCGACCATCAGGAAGCGGCGGATCAGCGGTTCGCCGACGCCGGTGATCAGCTTCAGCACCTCGGTCGCGGCGAGCGTGCCGAGCACGCCGACGACGGCGCCGAGAATGCCCGCCTCGACGCAGGCCGGCACCAGACCGGGCGGCGGCGGCTCGGGGAAGAGGCAGCGCCAACTCGGGTTCGGCTCGCCGTCGGCGCCGGTCTCGTAGGGTTTCAGCGTGGTGATCGACCCGTCGAATTCGGAGACGGCGGCGGTGACCAGCGGCCGCCCCACCGCGAAACAGGTGTCGGCGGCGAGAAAGCGGGTGGTGAAATTGTCCGAGCCGTCGACGACGACGTCGTGATCGGCGACGAGGGCGGCGGCGTTGGCCGGCGTGAAGCGGGCGGCGACCGTGTTCACCACGACGTTGGGATTGATCCTGAGCATGGCGTCGCGCGCGCTTTCGACCTTGAGGCGGCCGAGATCGGGCGTGCCGTGGATCACCTGGCGCTGGAGATTGGAGAGCGACACCGTGTCGTCGTCGACGGTGGTGATGGTGCCGACGCCGGCGGCGGCGAGATATTGCAGGATCGGCGCACCGAGACCGCCGGCGCCGATGGCGAGCACACGGGCCGCCTTCAGTTTCTGCTGACCGGGGCCGCCGACGTCGGCGAGCACGATGTGGCGCGCGTAGCGCTCGAGTTCGTCTTCGTTGAACATGGCCACACGATAATCCCGCCGGCGCTCGCCCGCCAGCCGGGTCGCGACGACGGATCGTCTCGGTGCCGCGATTTTCGACCAAGGTCGCGGATCGCCTCGCGCGCCGACGGCGCGCGTCCCACCCTTGCCGAGGGCGGGGCGACAGGGTCATGATCACCGCCCGATCGGTGGGACGGGCCCGCCGACGCGCCCGTGGTCGCGTCCCATGCGTCTGCTTCTGGCCGAGGACAATCGCGAGCTGGCCGAATGGCTCGCTCGGCTGTTGCGCCGCGAGAACTACACGATCGACCTCGTCCACGACGGCGAGGAGGCCGAGGCCGCGCTGCGCATCGGCGGCCACGATCTGGTGATCCTCGATCTCGATCTGCCAGGCCTCGACGGCTGGGAGATCCTGAAGCGGTTTCGCGCCCGCGACACGGCGACGCCGGTCCTGATCCTCACCGCCAACGACGCGGTCAGCGCCCGGGTGCGCGGCCTCGACGCCGGCGCCGACGACTATCTGATCAAGCCGTTCGAGCCGAGCGAGCTCGAGGCGCGGATCCGCGCCCAGTTCCGCCGCACCCGCCCCAACCGGGCGATGGAGGTGCGGTTCGGCCCGCTCGTCTACGACGGCACCACCCGCGCCTTCACCCTCGCCGAGGCGCCGCTGGCGCTGACCCCGCGCGAGAGCGCGGTGCTCGAGGCGCTGATCCTCAAGAACGGCAAGCCGGTGCGCAAGGAGAGCCTCTACGACACCGTGTTCGGCGTCGACGAGGAGGCCAATCCGGCGGCGATCGAGATCCACGTCCACCGGCTGCGCAAGAAGCTCGAGGGGTCGGGGGTCGCGGTGGTGACGATGCGCGGCCTCGGTTATCTGCTCGGGACCGAGCGATGAGGCGGGCGAGCCTTCGGACCGAACTCTTGCTGCGTCTCGGCGTGCCGCTCGCGGCGCTGGTGCCGTTCAACGTCGGAACCACCTATCTCGACGCCCGCTCCACCGCCGATCTCGTCCAGGACCGCACGCTGACGGCCTCGGCGCGGGTGATCGCCGAGCGGATCCAGAGCATCGACGACGTGATCGAGGCGCCGATCCCGCCGGCGGCGCTCGAGATGTTCGTTTCCGACGAGCCCGACCGGGTGGTCTATCGGGTTCTCGACCCCGACGGCGACCTGATCACCGGCTATGCCGACGGCCCGATGCCGCCGACGCCGCCGAAGGGGCTCGCGCCCATGCATTTCGACGGGATGTTCCAGGGGCGGCCGGTGCGCGCGGTGGCGCTGGCGCAGCCGATCGTCTCGGCCGCCGGCACCCGCAACGGTCTGGTCGTGGTCGGCTCGACGCTCAGGAACCACGATCGGCTGGTCTCGGAACTTTGGCTCAAGGCCCTGCGCGATCAGGTGCTGCTGGTCGCCGCCGCCTGCGTCCTCGCCGTCTACGGACTGACGCGGGGGCTCGCCCGGCTGACGCGCCTGCGCGACCGCGTCCTCGCGCGCGATCCCGAGCGTCCCGACCGGCTCGCCGACGAGGCGCTGCCGAACGAACTCCGCCCCCTCGCCACCGCGCTCGACGACGCCTTCGTGCGGATCGAGGGCGACGTGGCGATCCAACGCCGTTTCGTCGCCAATGCCGCCCACCAGTTGCGCACGCCACTGACCATCCTCAAGACCCAGGCGAACGTCGGTCTCGCCGAGGCGAGCCCCGAGGCCGCGCGCGAGGCGCTGCGCGCCGTCGACCGTTCGGTCGGGGCGATGAACCGCCTCGTCAATCAACTGCTGTCGCTCGCCCGCGCCGAGCGCGGCACCGACGCCCTGCGCAAGGCGCCGCTCGATCTCGTCGCGGTGTTGCGCGGCCGGCTCGACGATCTCGCGCCACTGGCGCTGGAGCGCGGCGTCGATCTCGCCTTCGAGACCGAGGCCACCGCCCTCCCCTTCGTCGGTCACGAGACCCTGCTCGGCGAGATCGTGGTCAATCTGGTCGAGAACGCGCTGCGCCACGCGCCGGAGGGCGGCGAGGTGGTGGTGCGGCTCACCTCCGGGGACGGCGCGATCGAGCTCACCGTCGAGGACACCGGGCCGGGGATTCCCGAGGCCGAGCGGGAGCAGGTGTTCGAGCGCTTCCACCGGCTCGATCGCTCCGATCCGAGCGGCACCGGCCTCGGCCTCTCGGTGGTGCGCGAGGCGATCGCCGCCCACGACGGGACGATCGCCCTCGGGCCGCGCGCCGACGGGCGATCGGGCCTCAGGGTGATGGTGCGGTTTCCGGTGTCGGCGTGAGGGAAAGAAGACCCCGCCCCGGAGGGGGCGAGGTCGAGTGGTCGCGGTCTTCCGTGGGAGGCGCCGGTCAGGTCTGTTCGCCGTGCGGCTGCGGCCGCCATTTGGCGAGTTTGTGCTCGAGCCGGGTCATCGCCCAGTCGGCGGCGAGCGCCACCACCATGATGATGACGATCGCGGCATACATGCCCGCGGCGTCGAAGGAGCCCTTGGCGACGTTGATCAGCAGGCCGATGCCGTAGCGCGAGCCGACGAACTCGCCGACGATGGCGCCGACGATGGCGAAGCCGAAGGAGACGTGGAGCGAGGCGAAGATCCAGCTCATCGCCGAGGGCACGATCACCGAGCGCGTCAGCTGCCACGGCGAGGCGCCGAGGATCTGGGCATTGGCGATCATGTTGCGGTCGGCCTCGCGCACGCCCTGGAAGGCGTTGGAGAAGACCACGAAGAACACCATGACGAAGGAGAGCGCCACCTTCGAGCCGAGGCCGAGGCCGAAGATCATGATGAAGATCGGCGCCAGCACGACGCGGGGGATCGAGTTGATCACCTTGATGTAGATCGAGAAGACGTCGGCCAGCATGCGGTTGCGGCCGAGCGCGATGCCGACCACGATGCCGGCGGCGGCGCCGGTGAAGAAGCCGATGAGGCTCTCCTCCATGGTCACCCAGAGATGGAACCACAGCGGTCCCTCGGCGGTGCCCTCGGTCATCCATTCCCACAGCCGCGCGACGACCGCGGTCGGCTGGGAGAAGAAGAAGGGATCGATCAGGCCGGTCGCGGCGGTCAGTTCCCAGCCGCCGAGGAAGGCGACCAGGATGGCCCAGCGCCAGGCGAGGACCTTGTAATGGCGCAGGCGCGCGGCGCGGGCGCCGGGGGTCTCGCCGGCGGCGAGACTTTCGCCGATGGCGGCGGGCAGCGTGGTGACGTCGGTCATGGCGTCCCTCCTCAGGCGGCCGAGCGGGAATAGCCCGCCTGAACTTCCTCGCGCAGATCGTTCCAGATCGTGTGCGAGATCTCGATGAAGCGGGGCTGGTAGCGAATGTCGGCGACGACGCGCGGGCGCGGAAGATCG
Organism: Pinisolibacter aquiterrae; assembly: GCF_019160155.1. Lineage (GTDB taxonomy): Bacteria > Pseudomonadota > Alphaproteobacteria > Rhizobiales > Ancalomicrobiaceae > Pinisolibacter > Pinisolibacter aquiterrae. Next base: position 27,034 of record NZ_JAFNIH010000041.1, on the reverse strand, counting down.
ATCGTGTAGATCGACTTCACCGTGGCCGGGCCGTTGGTCAGCACATAGACCCGGTCGGCGAGGGCGATCGCCTCCTCGAGGTCGTGGGTGACGAAGATCACCGAGGCCTGCTGCTCCGACCACAGGTTCAGAAGCTCCTCGTGCATCACCACCCGGGTCTGCACGTCGAGCGCCGAGAAGGGCTCGTCCATCAACAGGATCTTGGGCTCGTTGATGAAGGTCTGGGCGAGCGCCACGCGCTTCCGCATGCCGCCGGAGAGTTGATGGGGATAGTGGTTCTCGAACTTGGCGAGGCCGACCCTCTTCAGCCAGGAGCGCGCGCCCTCGTAGGCCTCCTCCTTGGACCGCCCACGGAAGAGCGGGCCGGCGACGACGTTGTCGACCACCGTGCGCCAGGGAAAGAGCGCGTCGGTCTGGAAGACGAAGCCGACGCGCGGATCGATCCCCGTCACCGGCTCGCCGAAGATCCGCACCGCCCCCAGTGTCGGCCGCGACAGGCCGGAGACGAGGCCGAGGGTGGTCGACTTGCCGCAGCCGGTCGGGCCGACCACCGCGACGAACTCGCCGCGACCGACGGTCATCGAGAAATCGCGGATCGCCGTCATCGAGCGGCCGTCGGGGGTGAGGAAGCGACGCTCGACGTCGATCAGTTCGACGGCCGGGCCGTCACCGGGGGGAGAAATCGTGGCCATGGGGCTCCTGCGGCCGACGCGTCGCCGCGCCGCCGTCCGAGAAGGGATCGGGAGAGAGAGGGATTTCTCGGAGCGGCCGGGGCCGGTCCGCGGATCTCGTTCGGAGTGCGGAAAATTCCGACCCGTCGGACCTGGTGCGGAGGGCCTTCATCCCGAGGAGCGCCGAAGGCGCGTCTCGAGGGACGAAGGGCCGAGAGGCACCCTCCGTGGAGGCTTCACCCTTCGAGGCCCGACCTGCGGCCGGGCACCTCAGGGTGAAGCCGAACAGAGTCCGGCGAGTCGACTCTTCCTCACGCCGGTATCACTGCGCCTTCTTCACGAATTCGGTCGTGTAGGTCTTGGCGAGGTCGATCTGCTTGCCCTTGACGTTCTTGGAGAAGCCGGAGAGCACGGCGAGGACCGTCGCCGGGCCGTCCTCGGGCATGACGCCGTCGGTGGTGAACTGCGCCTTGCCGTCGGCGATCGCCTTCACGTACATGGCGCGGTCACCGGCCCAATAGTCCTTGGGCATCTTGTCGGTGATCTCCTCGGCCGAATGGGTCGACATCCACTTCAACGTCTTGACGAAGGCGTTGGCGAGCTTCTGGACCTCGGCCTTGTGGCTCTCGACATAGGCCGCCGACATGTAGAGGGATGCGGCCGGATAGGTGCCGCCGAGGGCTTCCTTGGTCTTTTCCGGCGTGCGCATGTCGATCAGGACCGCCGCGTCGCCGGTCTTCAGGAGGCGCGAGATGGTCGGCTCGGTGGTCATGCCGGCCTGAATCTTGTCCTGCTGCATGGCGGCGATGAAGGTGGTGCCGGCACCGACCGGCAGCGTGGTGAACTCACCGAGCGCGACGCCGTTCTTCACCGCCAGATACTGGGTGAGGAAGTTGGTGGAGGAGCCGAGCCCGGTCACGCCGAGCGACTTGCCCTTGAAGTCGGCCGGGGACTTGATCTCGGGGTGTTTGGTGGAGACCATCTCGACCTCGCCGGGGGCGCGCGAGAACTGCACCACCGACATGGCGAACTTGCCCTTGGCCTGGAGGTCGACGCAGTGGTCGTAGAAGCCGACCACGCCCTGGACCGCGCCCGCCAGCATCTCGTTCTCGGCGTCGACGCCGGCCGGCTCGGAGAGGAGCTCGACCTCGATGCCCTCTTCCTTGAAGAAGCCGAGCTGCTCGGTCAGTTTGGCGGGCAGGTAGATCTGCTTCTCGATGCCGCCCACCATGATGGTGACCTTGTCGAGCGCGAGAGCGGGGGTCGCGGCCGCGGTGATCGTCGCGAGGGCCACGGAAGCGGCCGCCCAGGTCTTGAAAGACATGTCGTTCTCCTGACGTTTCCACGCCTCCCTTCTCGTCCCGCGCTCGGGACCGGGGAGGCTCGGGAGGCAGGATGCCGACCTCCGCTTTCATTCTGCTTTCAATCGATATGAATTCTTCACCTTTCGTCCCCGCCGGGGCGAGAGCCGCGCCGACGGGGACGAGAAGGAGATCAGCTTCGGCCGGCGACCGGACGGCCCTCGGCATCGAGGACGCGTTCGCCGTCCTCCTTGCGGAACTCGGCCCCAGGCATCGCCGGCAGGAGATCGAGCACCAGCTCGGAGGGACGACACAGCCGCACGCCCTTCTCGGTGACGACGATCGGCCGGTTGATCAGGATCGGATCGGCGATCATCGCGTCGATCAGCCGATCGTCGGTCAGGCTCGGGTCGGCGAGGCCGCGCTCGGCGTAGGGCGTACCCTTCTCGCGGATGACGGCGCGCACCGGCACGCCCATGGCGGCGATCAGCTCGACGAGGCGCTCGCGTGACGGCGGCGTCTTCAGATATTCGATCACCTCGGGCTCGATCCCGGCGTGGCGGATCAGCGCCAAGGTGTTGCGCGAGGTGCCGCATTTCGGGTTGTGGTAGACGACGACGGTCATGGATCTCGGTTCCTCTCGCGGCGATCGGGGTCGGGTGGTCCGGTCCTTCGGGACATACCGCCCTCGCGTCCACGACGCCACATCGACCGGCGCGATCCTCACGAGAACGTCGACCGGCGGGCCGACGACGGTGGCGAAGGTGGGACGGACTTCGGCATCCTTTCATATATCCACGGTCGTCGATTTATCGATGAAAATGCGAGATCCGTGTTGTCCCTCGATTGACATGCGTCCATTCTCCTCTCAGCATATGCGCCAGTCCGCATTTTCACATTCGGCGTCGCCGTACACGAGCAGGACCCCGCGATGAGCCCCACCGACCTGATGTCCGTGCTGTCCGATCCGACCCGCCTCGAGGCGCTGCGTCTCCTTTGGGACGGGCAGGAGCACTGCGTCTGCGAACTGATGGGGAAGCTCGGCGCGAGCCAGTCGCGGATGTCGCGACACATGAGCGCGCTGAAGACCGCCGGTCTCGTCGGCGACCGCCGCGACGCCCAATGGGTTCGTTATCGCCGCAAGCCCCGCCTCGATCCGCTGATCGTCGCGGTGGTCGACGCGGTTCTGGCGCTGCCGGTCGCCGCCGTCGAAGACGAGGAGGAAGCCGCATGACCAACGCCTGTTCCGCGCCGGCCCCGAGGGGGGCACCGAACGCCCACACCGGCCTGTGGGTCGGCGGAACCGTGGCCTTCGTCGCGGCCTGGTTCTTCGTCTACGGCCTGTTGCCGGGCTTCGCCGACGCGGTCGTCGCGGCGCTGCCGCTGACGCCGGGAAGCCATGCCGCCGACGCCGTCGCCTTCTTCGTCTACGACACGCCGAAGGTCCTGATGCTGCTCACGCTCGTGGTCTTCGCCATGGGGATCGTGCGCAGCTTCTTCTCGCCCGAACACACCCGCGCGCTCCTCGCCGGGCGCCGCGAGGGGATCGGCAACGTCGCCGCCGCCTCGCTCGGCATAGTCACGCCGTTCTGCTCGTGCTCGGCGGTGCCGCTCTTCATCGGCTTCGTCTCGGCCGGGGTGCCGCTCGGCGTCACCTTCTCGTTCCTGATCGCCGCGCCGATGGTCAACGAGGTGGCGCTCGGGCTCCTGTTCGCGCTGGTCGGCTGGAAGATCGCGCTGACCTATCTCGGCTTCGGGCTCGGCGTCGCCATCGTCGCCGGCTGGGTGATCGGGCGGCTGCATCTCGAGGGCTGGCTGCAGGAATGGGTCTTGAACGTGCGGGCCGGGGCCGCCGATCTGCCGGTCGCGACCGTGACCGTGGTCGACCGGATCCGCGCCGGCATCGACGCGGTGAAGGACATCGTCGGCAAGGTGTGGATGTGGATCATCGTCGGCATCGCCGCCGGCGCCTTCATCCACGGTTGGGCGCCGGTCGATCTGATCGCCGCGATCATGGGACGCGAGGCGTGGTGGTCGGTTCCCGCCGCCGTGATCGTCGGCATCCCCATGTATTCCAACGCCGCCGGCATCATCCCGGTGGTCGAGGCGCTGCTCACCAAGGGCGCGGCGCTCGGGACCGTGCTCGCCTTCATGATGAGCGTGATCGCGCTGTCGCTGCCCGAGATGATCATCCTGCGCAAGGTTCTGACCGCGAAACTGATCGCCGTGTTCATCGCCGTCGTCGGCGCCGGCATTCTCGCGGTCGGCTGGCTGTTCAACGCCCTCTTCGTGTGAGGGCAGGCAAGGAGAAGACCCCATGAAGGACGTCAAGGTGCTCGGCCCCGGCTGCAAACGCTGCCAGACCACCGCCGAGATGGTGCAGGCGGAGGCCGATCGGCTCGGCATCCCCATCACCATCGAGAAGGTGACCGACTATGCCGCCATCGCCGGCTACGGCATCGCCTCGACCCCGGGCATCGTCGTCGACGGCAAGGTGGTCCACGCGGGCGGCCTGCCCAAGGCGGAGGACATCGGCGGCTGGCTCGGCTGATCGGCGGAGCCCGCGGCGGGCCTCGGCTCCTCGGGATCTCTCCAGGGGGCCGGCCTCGCCGTGAGGCTCAGTGATCGTCGCCGCCGCGGTCGTCGTCGCGGTCGCCGTGGCCGTGACGATCGCCGGTGACGCGCTCCAGCGTGGCGGGGTCGAACTTGGCCTTCATCACCTCGCCGCGCGCGTTCTTCGCCAAGACCTTGTAACAGCCGTCGTCGCTGCGGATCGACAGCACGGTCCAGCCGTCGGCGGCGAGACGGCTCTCGAGCGCCTGACGCGGCTGCCAATCGGCGAGCGGCACGGCGCAGCGGCGATCGGCCCAGGCCGATGGCGATGCGATGAGAGCCGCGAACACGATCGCGAACGACGACGACACCAGAGCTCTCGCCAAGATTCTCACTCCATACCAAGCGAAGGGATCATGGCACGCGGACCTGAAGGCCGGCTGAACGCGCGCGCGCAAACGGGGGGATCCGTTCACGGCCTCGGCGCGATAGGGTGGCGCGACATCCATCGAGGCGACCCCATCGAGGCGGCCCATGCGCATTCTTCTCGTCGAGGACGATCCCATGCTCGGTCAGGCGGTGCGCGACCAGATCGCCGCCGACGGCCACACCGTCGACTGGGTCAAGCGCCTCGACGCCGCCGGCGAGGCGATCCTCTCGGCCGCCTTCGATCTGGTCCTGCTCGACCTGATGCTGCCCGACGGGCGCGGCCTCGACTTCCTCAAGGCGCGGCGGGCGGCGGGCGACGTCACGCCGGTCGTCATTCTCACCGCCCGCGATCAGATCTCCGACCGGATCGCCGGGCTCGACGCCGGCGCCGACGACTATCTGGTCAAGCCCTTCGACCTCTTCGAACTGTCGGCGCGGATCAAGGCGGTCGGGCGGCGCTACGCCGGAAATCCCAATCCGCTCGTCACGATCGGTCCGCTCGAGGTCGATCTCGCGGCACGGTCGGTGCGCCGCGACGGACGCGCGGTCTCGCTGACGGCGCGCGAGTGGTCGCTGTTCGAGGCGCTGGTGCAGCGGCCCAATCAGCTGATGTCGAAGCCGCAACTCGAGGAACGGCTCTATTCCTTCGACGCCGAGATCGAGAGCAACACGATCGAGGTCTACATCGCCCGGCTGCGCAAGAAGCTCGGATCGGACGTGATCGAGACGGTGCGCGGCATGGGCTATCGGCTCGGCCGTCCCGGGGGGGCGCCGTGAGCGGCGCGCGGGCGACCTGGAGCCTCAGAACCCGCCTCGCCCTCGGCCTGGCGGTGGCGATCGCGCTGTTGTGGCTCGGCGCGGCGGCGCTCGCCGGGCTGGTGCTGCGCCGCGAGATCGACGAAGTCTTCGACAGCGCGCTCCAGGAGGTGGCGCAGCGGGTGTTGCCGCTCGCCTATTCGGAGGTGCTGGCGCGCGACGCCGACAGCACCACTCAGCACATGGCGCCGATCGGCACGCATCGCGAGACCATCACCTGGGTGGTGCGCGACGGCGAGGGCCGGGTCCTCCTGCAATCGAGCGACGCCGATCCGGCGCGGCTGCCGAAGGCCACGGCGCCGGGCTTCCTCACCACCGAGCGCCTGCGTACCTATTCCGAGGCGGCCGTGCGCGGCACGATCGTCGTCACCACCGCCGAGGAACTCGGCCATCGCGAGGCCGCCGTGCGCGGCGCCGTCACCGCGCTGGTCTGGCCGTTGTTCGCGCTGGTGCCGATCGCCCTCCTCGGGGTGTGGATGATGGTGCGGCTGACGCTCGGCCCGGTGGTCGCGTTCCGTCGCGCCATCGAGGGGCGCGGGCGCGGCAATCTCTCGCCGGTGACCTCGTCGGGCCTGCCGGACGAGCTGACGCCGGTGGCGGCGGCGGTCGACGCGCTGATCGAGCGCCTCAGGGGCACGCTCGAGGCGGAACGCGGTTTCACCGCCAACAGCGCCCACGAATTGCGGACGCCGATCGCCGCCGCCCTCGCCCAGACCCAGCGTCTCCTCGCCGAACTGCCGGAGGGCGCGGCCCGGGAACGGGCCCAGGCGATCGCCGGCGCGCTCCGGCGCCTCGCCCGTCTCTCCGAGAAGCTCCTGCAACTGGCCAAGGCCGAGGGCGGCGGCCTCCTCGCCGAACATCCCGCGCCGCTCGCGCCGGTGTTGCGGCTGGTGATCGAGGAGGTCGCGCGGCAGACCGACTGCGACGACCGGCTCGACGTCCGGATCGCGCCGGGGGGCGGGCCGGTCTCCGATCTTGACGCCGACGCCTTCGCCATCCTCGCCCGAAATCTGGTCGAGAACGCCGTCAAACACGGCGCGCCGGACACGCCGGTGACGGTCCGGCTCGACGACGGCGCCTTCGTCGTCTCCAACCGCGGCGCGATCGTGCCGGCCGATCGGCTGGCGCTCCTCACCCGTCCCTTCGAACGCGGTCCGACCCGTTCGGACGGCTCCGGGCTCGGCCTCGCCATCGCCGCGGCGATCTGCCGAGGCGCCGGGCTCGGCCTCGATCTCGCCTCGCCGATCCCCGGGGCGGCCGACGGCTTCCGCGCCACGGTGCGTTTCGCCACGACTTCGCCGCGAGCCTGACGGGAAGCTGAACGCCTTTCCGCGCCCCCTTCAGGTCGGCGTCAGGCGCGCCGACGAAGGTCTCCTCGTCACGACAGACGGGAGACACCCATGAAGACGCGCATCCTGCTCGGAACCACCCTCCTTCTCGGCACCGCCGTCGCGGCGCTGGCCGCCACCGCCGACGACGTCCACCTCGCCGATCGCCTCGGCCTCGCCGGCCGGTCCCACGCCGCCACCGCCGAGCGCGGCGAGGCGCGGGTGCGCGTCGCCGACAAGGATCACGGCCGCAAGGACCATCACGAGCGCAAGCGCCACCACGACGACGACGAGGACGACGACGACGAGGGCGGCGCGACGGGTGGCGCGATGGGCGCGGTCTCCCCGACCGGCCCGACCGACCCCGCCGCGCCGGTGCCGGACAACGGCCTCTTCAACGGCAAGGCCCGCCCCAAGGTCGAGGTCAAGTGACCGGCGGCCGGATCCCCGGCCGCCCCACCCCCCTCACGTCCCATCGAGGAACAGATTTCATGAAACTCGCCCTTTCCGCCCTCGCCGCGACCGCCGCCCTCGTCGCCCCCACGCTCGCCGAGGCCCGGCAGGTCACCTTCGAGACCACCCTCAAGAACTACGGCGGCAACGGCGCCTATGTGGTGCTGTGGGTCACCGACGCCGCCGGCAAGTACAAGGGCACGCTGTGGCTGGCCGGCGCCAAGTCGAAATATTGGCGCCACCTCTCCGACTGGCAGCGCGCCTCCGGCGGCGCCGCCTCGCAAGTCGACGGCATCACCGGAGCCAGCATCGGCTCGGGCCGCACCCTCAAGATCAGCCTCGACATCGCCGACGCGATGATCGACGCCGGCTATCAGATCCACGTCGACACCGCCGTCGAGGACGGTCGCGACAACCCCTCCGAAATCGTCGTCCCGCTCGCCACCTCGGCCTCCGGCAAGGCGGTCGGCGGACGCGGCTACGTCAAATCCTTCTCGGTCACGTTCTGAGCGATCGGAGAACCCCATGCTTCGCCGTCTCCACTCGTTGCCGGGCGTCGTGCTCGCCCTCGGCCTCGCCTTCGTCGCCCTGACCGGCGCGGTGCTCTCGCTCGAGCCGACGATCGCTCGGCTCTCGGTGCCGACGATCGAGAGCGGCACCTCGGTCGCCGATCTCGCCTCGGCGGTCGCGGCGCGCCACGGCGCCGTCGAGACGATCCGGGTGCGCGCCGACGGGACCGTCACCGCCGCCTACACGGACGGCGAGACCGACGGCCTCGAGCGGATCGACCCGAAGACCGGCGCCGGCCTCGGGCCCTACGTGCCCTCGGCGACCTCGCGCTTCATCGTCGATCTGCACCGTTCGCTCCTGGCGGGCGACGCCGGGCGGATCGCGGTGGCGGTCGCGGCGGCGGCGATGCTGGTGCTGGCGATCTCCGGCGGCGCCCTGCTGGTGACCCGCCTCGGCGGCCTCGGCGCCATGTTCCGGCCGATCCGGGGCACGCTCTCCGAGCGGCTGCACGGCGAACTCGGCCGCATCGCCGTGTTCGGTCTGGTCCTCTCGGCCTCGACCGGACTGTGGATGACCGCATCGACCTTCGGGCTCCTGCCCGAGAGCGAGGCCGCCGGCGCGGTCGCCGAGGCGAGCGGCGGGACCCCCGCCCCGATCGACCGCCTCGCCGCGCTGCGCGGCGTCGACGTCGGGAGCCTGCGCGAACTCTCCTTCCCGGCGGCCGGCGATCCGGCCGACACGTTCCGCCTGCGCACCGACGCCGGCGAGGCGACGATCGATCCGGCGACGGGCGAACGTCTCGCCTTCACGCCGGCGACGACGCTCGAGCGGGTCGGCCGGACCATGGAGATGCTGCACACCGGACGCGGCGCCTGGGCGCTCGGCCTGCTGCTCGGCCTCTCCTCGGCCGCCGTCCCGGTCTTCGCCGTCACCGGCATCGCCATGTGGTTCCGGCGGCGCTCGGCGCGGCCGCGGATCGCCCGCAACGTCGCGGCGCGCTCGGCCGATACCGTCATCCTGGTCGGCAGCGAGGGCAACACCACCTGGGGCTTCGCCGCGACCCTGCACGCGGCCCTGACGGCGGCCGGCCACCGGGTCCATACCGCCGCCATGAACGATCTCTCCTCGGCGCATGCCTCGGCGCGCCGCCTCCTGATCCTCACCGCGACCTGGGGCGACGGCGCCGCGCCGACCTCGGCCAAGACCTTCCTCCAGCGCCTCGAGCGGTTCGAGGGGCGGATGCCGGTGGCGGTGCTCGGCTTCGGCGATCGCACCTTCCCCCACTTCGCCCGCTTCGCTCAGGACGTCGCCGCCCGGCTCGACGCGAAGGGCTTCCCCCGGCTCGTGCCGATGAAGCGCATCGACCGGCGCTCGGCCCAGGAATTCGCCCAATGGGGTCGCGACCTCGGCGCTGCGCTCGGCCACGACCTCGTGCTCGAACACGTCGCGGAACGGCCGAAGACCCAGGCCCTCCAGCTCGTCGAGCGCGAGGACTACGGGGTCGCGGTCGGCGCGCCGGTGGCGATCCTGCGCTTCTGCGGGCCGACCGACGAGCGGACCGGACGGCCGGCCCGTCTGCCCGACTTCGAGGCCGGCGACCTCGTCGGCATCCTGCCGCCGGGCGAGACCATGCCGCGGTTCTATTCGCTCGCCTCCTCGACCGAAGACGGCGTCCTGGAGATCTGCGTGCGCCTGCAGCCGGGCGGCCTCTGCTCGACCTTCCTCCACGATCTCGAGCCGGGCGAGCGGATCGACGCCTTCATCCGCGCCAATCCGACCTTCCGTCCGAACCAGGGCCTCGCGCCGCTGATCCTGATCGGCGCGGGCGCCGGCATCGGGCCGCTCGCCGGCTTCGTCCGCGCCAATGCCCAGGGACGTCCGGTCCATCTCTACTGGGGCGGCCGAAGCCCGTCGTCGGACTTCCTCTACGAGCACGAGCTCGCCCAGCATCTCGCCGAACGCCGGCTGACCTCGCTCAGCACCGCCTTCTCGCGCGATCCCGGCGACGGCGCCTATGTCCAGGACCGGATCGCCGCCGATGCCCATCGGCTGCGTCACCTGATCCTGCACGGCGCCCAGGTGCTGGTGTGCGGCGGCCGCGACATGGCGCTCGCGGTGACCCATACGCTCGAGGCGATCGTTCGTCCGGTCGGGCTCGACCTCGCCACGCTGCGCTCGGAGGGCCGTTATGTCGAAGACGTCTATTGATCCGACCGAACCCTCGCACCGCTTCGCCCTCAACGGGCCGACCATGGGGTCGCGCTGGTCGGCGGTCTTCTTCGCCGACGCGGGGTTCGACTCCGCCGGACTGGCGGCGCGCCTCCAGGCGGCGGTCGAGCGGGTCGAGCGGCAGATGTCGACGTGGCGGCCGACCTCCGATCTCGAGCGGCTCAACGCCGCTCCGGTCGGCGCCTGGATCGAGGTTCCGGAGGATCTCTTCGGCGTCCTCGGCGCGGCGCTCGAGATCGGCCGTCTCTCGGAGGGCGCCTTCGACGTCGGGGTCGGCGATCTCGTCCGTGCCTGGGGCTTCGGCGGCGGCACCCGCACGCCCGACGGACGGGCGATCGCCGCGATCGCCGGCCGGCCCTCGTTCGAGCCGCCGAAGACGCTGATCCTCGACCCCTCGGCACGCCGGGTGCGCAAGCTGGCGCCGCTCCGGATCGATCTCTCCGGGATCGCCAAGGGGTTCGGCGTCGACGAATTGGCGCGCGAGGCGGAACGCTCCGGCCTCTCCTCCTTCCTCGTCGGCATCGACGGGGAGTTGCGCGCCGCCGGCACCAAGCCGGGCGGGACGGCCTGGGCGGTGGGTCAGGAACGGCCCGACGGCAAGAGCCGGGATCTGCTCGGTCTGATCGAACTGCGCGACGCGGCGATCGCGACCTCGGGCAACTACCGTCACGTCGTCGAGGTCGCGGGCCGGACCCTGTCGCACACGATGGACCCGAGGACCGGGGCGCCGCTCGACAACGACCTCGCCGCCGTCACTGTGACGGCGCCGACCTGCATGGCGGCCGACGCCTGGGCGACGGCACTGATGGTGCGCGGCCGGCGCGAGGGGCTCGCCCTCGCCGAGCGGCTGGGGATCTCGGCGATCTTCGTCGGCACCGACGGCCGGGTCGCGACGACGATGTGACGACACGCCGCCGCCGGCATCGTGGATACGTGGAATTCCGCCTATTGGCGCGAGGGAGCCGGGATGTTACGGCTCGATCGAGCAAGGGGGTTCCATGTCGGGTCGTTCCGTCCACATCGGCCGGCTTCTGATCGCACTGGCGATGATCGTTCAGATCTTCGCGCCGGTGGGATCGAGCGCGGCGATGATGCGGATGACCTTCGACCCGCTGGTCGACATCATCGTCTGCGCCCAGGATCAGGTCACCCTCGACCGGCGCACCACCGTCGACCCGGTCGTGGTGCGCCACGGCGACGCCTGCGGCCTGTGCCAGTTGGTCGCCGCCGGCGGGATCGCCCCGCCGCCCGCGATCGCGCTGCCGCCGATGCCGACGCCGGCCGGCCGCATCGTCCAGTGGCGCCTCGACGTCGAGGCGGTGGTGGCGCCGCGCCTGCTCGATCACATTCGCGGCCGCGCCCCGCCCGCTCTCTCCTGACGACGACGAGCCGCGCGCGTCGATGCCTCACGAGGCACGACGGCGCCTTCCCTCGGCCGCACGCGCCGTTCGCCGCGCCGTGCCGTCTCAGGATACGATCATGATCCGTCTTCGATTCATGGGGAGCACCGCGCTCCTCTCGCTCTCCGCCGTACTCGGCGCCTCGCTTCCCGCCCTCGCCGCTCCCGCCGACACCGCGCCCCTCCCCGAGGTGGTGGTGACCGCCGACAGGCCGGCCGCGCCCGCCCCGGCGGGACGCGCGACCGGCCTCGCCTCGCCGCTCGGCGCCTTCACGCTGACCGGCACGCCGCTCGCCGAGGCGAGCGCGGCGAGCCCCGACACGGGCGCGATGATGACCGCCATCCCCGGCGTCCAGGCGGCGGCCGGCGGCGGCGTCTCCAGCCTTCCCGTGATGCGCGGGCTCGCCGACGACCGCATCAACGTCCTCACCATGGGGATGGCGATCACCTCGGCCTGCGCCAACCACATGAACCCGCCCCTCTCCTATGTGGACCCCTCGGCGATCGGCTCGGTCGAGGTGCTCTCGGGCGTGACCCCGGTCTCCAAGGGCGGCGATTCCATCGCCGGCTCGATCATCGTCGAGCGCAAGGCACCGCAGTTCGCCGCGCCCGGCGCCGCCTTCACCGTCCACGGCTCGGTCTCCGCCTTCTACCGTTCCAACGGCGACGGCATGGGCACCTCCGCGACGCTTTCGCTGGCGACCCCGGAATGGGCGCTCGACTATTCCGGCTCGGCCTCGCAGGCGCGCAACTACCGCGCCGGCGGCGACGTCATGGTGCGCTCGACCGAATATGCCACCCAGAACCATCTGCTGACCCTGTCGAAGAAGACCGCCGACGGGCTCTTCTCGATCTCCGGCGGGTTCCAGCACATCCCCTATCAGGGCTTCGTCAATCAGCGCATGGACATGACCGACAATCGCGGCGTGTTCGGAACCCTGCGCTATCAGGGCGACACCTCGTGGGGGCGGATCGACGCCCGCGCCTATTGGCATCACACCGACCACGTCATGAACTTCCTCGCCGACAAGGGCGGATCGACCCCCACCACCGGCATGCCGATGGACACGCGCGGCAACGATCTCGGCTGGTCGGTCAAGGGCGACGTCGACTGGTCGAAAGAGGACGTGATCCGGATCGGCAACGAGCTGCAGGCGACGACCCTCGACGACTGGTGGCCGCCGGTGACCGGCAAGGCCGGCATGTGCTGCAACACCTTCGAGAACATCCATGACGGCCGCCGCATCCGGCTCGGCACCTTCGTCGAGTGGGAACACGTCTGGTCGAAGGAGTGGAAGACCCTGTTCGGCGTCCGCAACGACACCGTCTGGATGGATACCGGCGACGTGCAGGGCTACAACACCCGCACCGACATGCCGGCGATGTTCCTCTATCCGCTCGACGCCGCCGCCTTCAACGCGCGCAGCCACGCCAAGACCGACGTCAACTTCGACCTGACGGCGCTCGCCCGCTGGACCCCGAACGAGCGGCTCGACACCGAGTTCGGCTACGCCCGCAAGACCCGTTCGCCGAACCTCTACGAACGCTACGCGTGGTCGTCGAGCCGCATGGCCGCGTCGATGACCACCTGGTTCGGCGACGCCAACGGCTATGTCGGCGACATCGACCTGAAGCCGGAAGTGGCCCACACGCTCTCCGCGACCTTCAAGCTGCACGACGCGGCGCGCGAGGCCTGGAGCCTCGAGGTGACGCCCTATTACAGCTACGTCGAGAACTACATCGACGCCGATCGCATCACCTCGACCAGCTGGAGCGCGCCCAACCCGTTCGTTCTGTTGAAGTTCGCCAACCACGACGCCGAGCTCTGGGGCTTCGACGCCAAGGCGGCGGCGAAGATCTGGTCGTCGGAGACCTGGGGCCGCTTCGATCTGACCGGACGGCTCTCCTACACCCACGGCCGCAACCTCGACACCGGCGACGGGCTCTATCGGGTGATGCCGCTCGAGGGCCGGATCGGCCTCGATCATTGTCTCGGCGCCTGGACCAACCACGTCGACGTGCAGATGGTCGCCGAGAAGACCGACGTCTCCGAGACGCGGCGCGAGCTGACGACGGCGGGCTATGCCCTCCTCAACTGGCGCAGCGGCTATCAGTGGAACAACGTCCGCCTGGACGTCGGCGTCGACAACATCCTCGACCAGTCCTACGTGCTGCCGCTCGGCGGGGTCGACTTCACCACCTTCAAGACCACCGGCGTCCTCCAGGGCGTCGCCGGTCCCGGCCGCACCTTCTGGGCCGGCGCGACGGTGAAGTTCTGACGGACCGGAGGCGCGGCGGGCCGACCGCCGCGCCTCCCCTCGCCTCCGGCCGCCGCCCGGATCGCCCCTCGATCGGACCCGCTCATGGACACCGTCTCGCTCACCCCGCTCGGCCTCTTCGAGAGCGCCGGCCTCGTCGGCCGGGCCGTCATGATCCTGCTCGGCCTCGCCTCGGTGTGGTGCTGGGTGTTGATCGTCGAGGCGGGGGTCTCGCTGTGGCGCCTGCGGCGGGCGATCGCCTCGCTCCACGAGGGGCGCGGGCCGACCCGGCCGATCCTCGCGGCCGGGGACGAAGCCGCCCGCCGGACCCTGCCGGCGGAGACCACCGGCGAAAAGCGCCACCGCCTCGCCGAGGCGATGAACCGGGCGGCGCGGGCGCTCCTCACGCGCGCCGAGGGGCGGCTGCCGGATCTGGCGGTGATCGCCTCGGTCGCGCCCTTCGTCGGGCTCTTCGGCACGGTCTGGGGCATCATGGCGAGTTTCGCCGGCATCGCCGCCGCCAAGGACACCAGCCTCGCCGTGGTCGCCCCCGGCATCGCCGAGGCGCTGGCGGCGACCGCTTACGGGCTCGCCGCCGCCATTCCCGCCTCGGTCGGCTACACCCGGCTCGGCGCCGCCTTCGGGGCGGTCGCGGCCGATCTCGCCGACGCGATCGAGGCCCATGCCGTCGATCTCGTCGAAGGAGGCCCCCCGTCATGAACCTCCACGCCCGTCTTCCGACCCAGGGGCGCCGTCATCGCCCGCTCGCCGACATCAACGTGACGCCGCTGGTCGACGTGATGCTGGTGCTCCTGGTGGTCTTCATGATCACCGCGCCGATGCTGGCGGCGGGCCTGAAGGTCGATCTGCCGCATGCCTCGACGGCGCGGCTGCTGCCGCCGGCCGAACCGATCGTGGTCACGGTCGGCCGCGACGGCGGCCTCGCGGTCGGGACGGATCCGGTCGCCGCCGGCGATCTCGTCGCGACGATCCGCGCCCGGCTCGGCGCGCGGGACGATCGGCCGATCCATGTGCGCGGCGATCGCGACGCGCCCTATGGCGACGTCGTCGCCGTGATCGATCGGCTCGCCGCCGACGGGCTCACCCGGATCGCGCTGATCTCCAAGAGCCGGCCTCCCGCAGAGGCCGCGCCGTGACCGAGGGGGCGCCGCGTCCGCCGTGGCTGAGGCCGATCGCGGTGGCGGTCGTCCTCCTCGTCCATGCCGGCGCCCTGCTCCTCAGGGCCGAGGAACGGGTGACGCCGGGCGAGGGGCCGGTCGAGATCAGCCTCGTCGCCGAGACCGAGCCGAGCCCGGCGGCGACGCCGGAGACGCCGCCGAGCGAGGCCGCCCGCACCGAGACGCCGACGCCGCCCGAACCCGAGCCCGTCCCGGAACCCGAACCCACACCCGAGCCGGTAACGAGCGAGACGCCGCCTCCCGTCACGCCTCCACCGGAGCCCACGCCCGAACCGACGCCCGAGCCCGAGCCGGTCCCCGTGCCCGAGGCGGCGCCGCTGCCGCCGCCACCGGAGCGGCCGACGATCCTGCGCGAAGAGCGCCGGGAAAAGCCGCCGAAGCGCCGGACCGAGCCGGCCGAGCCGCGCCGGACCGCGTCGATCGACGCCGCCGTCCAGGCGGCGCGGCGCGCGGCGGAGGGAGCGGCGCGGCGCGCCGCGGCGGCCTCCTACGCCTCGCTCGTCGCCGGCGAGATCCGGCGGCATCGCCACTATCCGTCGGCGGCGCGCGAGGCGAACGTGATCGGGGTGGTGGTGGTCGCCTTCACGGTCGGGCCGCGCGGCACGATCGTCGCCCATTCGATCCTGCGCTCGAGCGGGCAGGCGATCCTCGACGGAGCGGTCCATGCGATGATGGGGGCGGTGCGTCTGCCGCCGCCGCCCGGCGGGGTCTTCCGCTCCTCGGTCTCGGTCCGTTTCGAGACGCGCTGAGGAGAGCGGCGCTCGCGACGGATCTGCCCCGCCCGCGCCACGGCTTTCGGCGCGACCCGGGCCGTCGTATGACGTCTCGGGTCGGCGCCCCGGCCGCCTTCGGGCGGGTGCGCGCGACGAGGAGACGAACGCCATGTCCACCCGATCGATCCGCCTCGTCGCACTCGACCTCGACGGCACCTCGCTCGACGGTCGCGGCCGTCTGCGTCCGAGCACCCGGCAGGCCGTCGACGAGGCGAGCGCCAAGGGGGTGGCGGTGGTCGTGGTGACCGGCCGGCATCACGTCCTGGCGCGGCCGCTCCACGCCGAATTCGGGCTCACGACCCCGGCGATCTGCTGCAACGGCACCTATGTCTACGATTTCGCCGAGGAGCGCCCGCTGCTCGCGCGGTCGATGGACAAGGCCAAGGCGCGCGAGATGGTCGCGCTCTGCCGCCGCCACGACGTCCATTGCCTGCTCTACGTGCGCGACGCCATGACCTTCGAGGTCCCGACCCCGCATCTCGACGGGCTCGCCGCCTGGGGCAACGGCTTTCCCGAACGCCTCAGGCCGCGTCTCGAGCAGGTCGCGAGTTTCGAGGCGACGATCGAGGCGGCGCCGCTCGTCTGGAAGCTCGTCGTCAATTCCGAGAACACCGAGGCGCTCGCCGACTGGCACCGCGAGGCCGAGGCGCTCGACGGGTTCAACATCGAATCGTCCTGGACCAACCGCTGGGACGTGATGGTGACCGGGGCCAGCAAGGGGCCGCGTCTCGTCGAATGGGCGGCGACGCAGGGCATCGCGCCGGACGAGATCCTCGCCTTCGGCGACAATCTCAACGACGTCTCGATGATCTCGGCGGTCGGCCACGGCGTCGCCATGGGCAATGCCGCGCCGGGGCTGAAGGCGATCGCCGACGAGGTGATCGGCGACAACGACGGCGACGACATCGCCGCGGTGATGCGGCGCTTCCTGGGCTGAGCCCCCGCGCGCCTCACGTCGCGGTTCAGGCGCCGCAGGTCTCGCGCGGGCGGGCGAGATCGAGGCCGAGGACGGCCGCCTTCGGCGCCGCGACGAGGCGATGCGCCAGGGTGCCGGCGATCATCGCCGCGACGAAGGCGAGGGCCTTCGGCTCGCCGACGCCGAGCGCCGCGAGCGCCGGCCCCGGGCAGAAGCCGACGAGGCCCCAGCCGATGCCGAAGAGGGCGCTGCCGGTCACCAGACCGCGATCGATCCGCGTCGACGGCGGCGCGAGGCGGGAGCGGGCGAGGCGGAACAGCACCAGACCGACGGCGACGGCCCCGCCCATGACGAAGGCGAGCGAGGGATCCCAGGCGCCGGCGACGTCGAGGAAGCCGAGCACCTTCGACGGCAGGGTCATGCCGGAGAGGCAGAGGCCGAGCCCGAAGGCGAGACCGACGGAGAAGGTGAAGAGCGGGCGCATGTTCGACCTCGTCAGGCGAGATGACGGACGGCGAAGACGGTCGCCACCGCCGCCGCCATGAAGACCCCGGTCGCGACCATCGAACGCGGCGAGAGGCGCGACAGACCGCAGACGCCGTGACCGGAGGTGCAGCCGCCGGCGAGCCGGGTGCCGAAACCGACCAGAAGGCCGCCGCCGATCACCGCGAGCCATCCCGCGTCGAGGGTCGGCGCGGCGAGCGGCGCGACCAACCCGAGCAGGACCGGGGCGGCGACCAGACCGGCGATCAGGGCGAAACGCGCGCGCCATTCGTCGTCGGCCTCGAACAGGCCGGCGACGAGGCCGCTGACCCCGAGGATGCGACCCGACCGCAGCGCCAGAACACCGGCCGCGAGGCCGATCAGGAGGCCGCCGGCGAGCGAGGCCCAGGGCGTGAAGTTCTGCCAGTCGATCGTCATGAAGGTCCTCTTCCCGCGAGGTGTCCGCGAAGGGCGGGCGGCGGTCCCCGTCTCGCCTCGGATCATTCCACGTCGGGGGTGGACGGCCGAGAGCACGGCAACTCTTGTTCGCGGGATCTGGAAAATTCCGTTCTCCGGAGCGGCGCGACGGCGCCAGCCGGTTCCAAACCCGGGATCGCGGGCCGCGACGCCCCCCCGCCGAGGCGGTTTCACCCGATCGTGAAGCGGGGCCTCTCGCCGCGGGAGCGCGCCTTCGACGGCCAATATTAGAAAACGTTTACATATCATTTCGCTGGAATTCCGAAATGCACTCCCGCACACTGCCGCGCATGGGGTCCGTAGCAATGCGCATCGGGCCGAAAACCCCACGGTTCACCTTGACGATTCGTGTGAAATCGTTTTCAGTGCGTCCGAAAAGAACGAGGGCGCCGCTCGGCGGCGTCTCTTCCGGCGGGGCTCCGCGTGATCGGCGACACGGTCCGGTCACGACCCTCGTGTCGTCACGATGCGACGTCCGACGACGTCCCGTCCCGCGCCGGTATCCTTCGGACGGAAACGATCGATCGCATCCCCGTCCAGACGACAGGAGTGCCAGATGCCCGTATCGACCCTCGCCGACCTCGACGCGCTGGTCGCGCGCGTGAAGCGTGCCCAGCAGATCTACGCCGGCTATTCCCAGGCCCAGGTCGACGAGATCTTCCGCGCCGCCGCCTTCGCCGCCGCCGACGCCCGCATCCCGCTCGCCATGATGGCGGCCGAGGAGACCGGCATGGGCGTGGTCGAGGACAAGGTGGTGAAGAACCACTTCGCCTCCGAATACATCTACAACGCCTACAAGGACGAGAAGACCTGCGGCGTGCTCTCGGTCGACGAGGTCGGCGGAACGCTCACCATCGCGGAGCCGATCGGCCTCATCTGCGGCATCGTGCCGACCACCAATCCGACCTCGACGGCGATCTTCAAGGCGTTGATCTCCCTGAAGACCCGCAACGGCATCGTGTTCTCGCCGCATCCGCGCGCCAAGTTCTCCACCTGCGCCGCCGCCAAGGTGGTGCTCGACGCGGCGATCGCCGCCGGCGCGCCGGCCGACATCATCGGCTGGGTCGACACCCCCACCGTCGACCTCTCCAACGCCTTGATGAAGCATCCCGAGATCAATCTGATCCTGGCGACGGGCGGTCCGGCGATGGTCAAGGCGGCCTATTCCTCGGGCAAGCCGGCGATCGGCGTCGGCGCCGGCAACGCGCCGGTGGTGATCGACGAATTCGCCGACATCAAGCGCGCGGTCGCCTCGATCCTGATGTCGAAGACCTTCGACAACGGCATGATCTGCGCCTCCGAACAGGCGGTGGTCGCGGTCGACGCGGTCTATGACGCGGTGCGCGATCGTTTCGCGAGCCACGGCGGCTACATCCTTTCGCCCGAGGAACTCGACCGGGTGCGCCCGGTGGTGTTCCCCAACGGCCATCTCTCGGCCGACGTGGTCGGTCAGTCGGCGGTGACGATCGCCGCGCGCGCCGGCATCGCCGTGCCGGCCGACACCAAGGTGCTGATCGGCGAGGTCGACGTGATCGGCGACGAGGAGCCGTTCGCCCACGAGAAACTGTCGCCGACGCTGGCGCTCTATCGCCGCCGCGACTTCGAGGCCGCCCTCGACGCCGCCGCCGAACTGGTGGCGCTCGGCGGCATCGGCCACACCTCGGTGCTCTACACCGACCAGGATCGGCACGACGAGCGGGTCCGCGCCTTCGGCGCCCGCATGAAGACCGCCCGCATCCTGATCAACACGCCCTCGTCGCACGGCGGCATCGGCGATCTCTACAATTTCAACGTCGCGCCGTCGCTCACCCTCGGCTGCGGCTCCTGGGGTGGCAATTCGATCTCCGACAACGTCGGACCGAAGCACCTGATCAACAAGAAGACAGTCGCGAAGCGAGCCGAGAACATGCTCTGGCACAAGCTCCCCAAGTCGATCTATTTCCGGCGCGGCTCGATCGTCGAGGCGATGAAGGATCTCGCCGGCAAGCATCGCGCCCTGATCGTCACCGACCGCTTCCTGTTCCAGAACGGCCATGTCGACGAGACCATCGCGCTCCTGAAGCGAGCCGGGCTCGACGTCGAGATCTTCTGCGACGTCGAGGCCGATCCGACCCTGACCACGGTGCGCAAGGGCGTGGAGCGGGCGGCGGCCTTCAAGCCCGACGTCATCGTGGCGCTCGGCGGCGGCTCGCCGATGGACGCGGCCAAGATCATCTGGGTGATGTACGAGCACCCGGAGGTGCACTTCGAGGATCTGGCGCTGCGTTTCATGGACATCCGCAAGCGCATCTACAAGTTCCCGAAGCTCGGCGTGAAGGCCGAGTTGGTGGCGATCCCGACCACCTCGGGCACCGGCTCGGAGGTCACCCCCTTCGCCGTCGTCACCGACGACGCCACCGGCATGAAGTATCCGCTCGCCGACTACGAGCTGACCCCGACCATGGCGGTGGTCGATCCGAACTTCGTGATGAACCTCCCGAAGTCGCTCACCGCCTTCGGCGGCATCGACGCGGTCACCCATGCGCTCGAGGCCTATGTCTCGGTGATGGCCAACGAGTTCTCCGACGGTCAGGCGCTGCAGGCGCTGAAGCTCCTCAAGGCGCATCTGCCCGATGCCTATCGCAACGGCGCGAGCGACCCGGAGGCGCGCGAGAAGGTCCACAACGGCGCCACCATCGCCGGCATCGCCTTCGCCAACGCCTTCCTCGGCGTCTGCCACTCGATGGCCCACAAGATCGGCGCCGCCTTCCACATCCCGCACGGGCTCGCCAACGCGCTGCTGATCTCCAACGTCGTGCGCTACAACGCCACCGACAACCCGACCAAGCAGACCGCCTTCTCGCAATACGACCGGCCGCAGGCCCGTCGGCGCTATGCCGAGATCGCCGATCATCTCGGTCTCGGCGGCGCTCGCACCGGCGACAAGATCGCCGCTCTGCTCGGCTGGCTCGACGACTTGAAGGCGGCGCTCGACATCCCCGTGTCGATCCAGGCGGCGGGCGTGGCGGAAGCCGACTTCCTCGCCCAGCTCGACCGGATCGCGGTCGAGGCCTTCGACGATCAGTGCACCGGCACCAACCCGCGCTTCCCGCTGATCGCCGAACTCAAGGCGATCCTGCTCGACACCTATTACGGCCGCCCCTTCGTCGAGGCGACCGCGCCGGCGAGTGCCGAACCGGCGAAGGCGGCCCGCAAGGCCGCCGAATGAACGATCGCACCCTTCCCCTCCGAACGACCGCCGCCGCCCCGCGGACCGTCGAAAAGAGGAGAAGGGTGCGGTTCGCCCCTGCTCGATCGATGTCCGTCCGGATCGAACCGGAGAGGTCGAGATCCCCTTTCAGGAGGAAACATCCATGGTCGTCCGCGTCGCCATCAACGGGTTCGGTCGCATCGGTCGCAACGTGCTGCGGGCCATCGTCGAGTCGGGTCGCACCGACATCGAGGTGGTCGGCATCAACGATCTCGGCCCGGTCGAGACCAACGCCCATCTCGTGCGCTACGACAGCGTCCACGGCCGCTTCCCCGGCACCGTGACCGTCGCCGGCGACACCATCGACGTCGGCCGCGGCCCGATCAAGGTCACCGCCATCAAGGATCCGACCCAGCTCCCCTGGGCCGATCTCGGCGTCGACGTCGCGATGGAATGCACCGGCATCTTCACCGCCCGCGACAAGGCCGCCATGCATCTCGCCGCCGGCGCCAAGCGCGTCCTGGTCTCCGCGCCCGCCGACGGCGCCGACCTCACCGTGGTCTACGGCGTCAACCACGACAAGCTGACCAAGGATCATCTCGTCGTCTCCAACGCCTCCTGCACCACCAACTGCCTCTCCCCCTTCGCCAAGGTGCTCAACGACACCATCGGCATCGAGAAGGGCATGATGACGACGATCCACTCCTACACGGGGGATCAGCCGACCCTCGACACCATGCACAAGGACCTCTACCGCGCCCGCGCGGCGGCCCTCTCGATGATCCCGACCTCGACCGGCGCCGCCAAGGCCGTCGGTCTGGTGCTGCCGGAACTCAAGGGCAAGCTCGACGGCTTCGCGGTGCGCGTGCCGACCCCGAACGTGTCGGTGGTCGATCTGAAGTTCATCGCCAAGCGCGCCACCTCGAAGGACGAGATCAACGACGCCATCCGCGCCGCCGCCAACGGCCCGCTGAAGGGGATCCTCGGCTACACCGACGACAAGAACGTCTCGTCGGACTTCAACCACGACCCGCATTCCTCGATCTTCCACACCGATCAGACCAAGGTCATGGACGGCACGCTCGTCTCGGTCCTCTCCTGGTACGACAACGAGTGGGGCTTCTCCAACCGCATGTCCGACACCGCCGTCGCCATGGCGAGGCTTCTGTGATGAACGCCCCCCTCGCGACCCCTCGGACGGACGCCCTGCCCGCGATCCTGCGGCTCAGGCGCACCAAGGTCGTGGCGACCCTCGGGCCGGCGTCGTCGACGCCCGAGGTCGTGGCGGCGCTGTTCGACCGGGCGGTCGACGTGTTCCGGCTCAACTTCAGCCACGGCACACACGAGGAGCATCGCCGCCGCACCGAGATCCTGCGCGATCTCGAGCGGCGGACCGGCCGCCCGGTCTGCGTCATGGCCGACCTCCAGGGGCCGAAACTGCGGCTCGCGACCTTCGCGGCCGGTCGCATCGACCTCGTCGCGGGGCAACGCTTCCGCCTCGATCTCTCGATGGAGCCCGGCGACGAGACGCGGGTGGGCCTGCCCCATCCGGAGATCTTCGCCGCGCTCGTTCCCGGCGCCGAGCTGTTGCTCGACGACGGCAAGGTGCGGCTCGAGGTGGAGAGCCGCGGCCCCGATCACGCGGAGACGCGGGTGATCGCCGGCAGCGCCCTCTCCGACCGCAAGGGCGTCAACGTGCCGGGCGTCGCGCTGCCGATCTCGGCCCTGACGGCCAAGGACCGCGCCGATCTCGCCTTCGCGCTCGATCTCGGCGTCGATTGGATCGCCCTCTCCTTCGTCCAGCGTCCCGAGGACGTGGCGGAGGCGCGGGCGCTGATCGGCGGGCGGGCGGCGCTGCTCGCCAAGATCGAGAAGCCGCAGGCGATCGACCATCTCGAGGCGATCGTCGATCTCGCCGACGGGATCATGGTGGCGCGCGGCGATCTCGGCGTCGAAATGCCGCCGGAGGACGTGCCGACCCTGCAGAAGACCATCGTTCGCGAGGCGCGTCGCGCCGGCAAGCCGGTGATCGTCGCCACCCAGATGCTGGAATCGATGGTGACGAGCCCCGCGCCGACCCGCGCCGAGGCCTCCGACGTCGCCACCGCCATCTTCGACGGCGCCGACGCGGTGATGCTGTCGGCGGAGACCGCCGCCGGCGCCTATCCGCTGGAGGCGGTGACGATGATGGACCGCATCGCCCGGCGGGTCGAAAAGGACCCGATCTGGCGGCAGATGAGCGACGCCCAACGGGTGCCGCCGCGCATCCTCACCCCCTCCGACGCGATCACCGCCGCCGCCTCCCAGGTCGCCCGCTCGCTCGGCGCGGCGGCCATCGTCACCTACACCACCTCCGGCTCGACCACGCTCCGGGCGGCTCGCGAGCGGCCGGAGATGCCGATCCTGTGCATGGCCCGCAGCGCCGCGATCTCGCGGCGGCTGATGATCGCCTACGGCGTCCATGCGGTGATCGGGCCGGTTCCGGACGGCTTCGCCGACAAGATCCGCGGCGCGGTACGCAAGGCCGCGGCCGAAGGGTTGGCCACGCCCGGCGATCTCGTCGTCGTCACCGCCGGCGACGGCGACGGCGTCGCCGGATCGACCAACGTCCTCAGGGTCGCGACCGTCACCGCCGAGGGCATGCCCGACATGCCGGAATGCAAAGCTCGATGAGGGGCTTCCCTGACGGCCCTTCTCGACTAAAGTCGTACAATCCGTCTCGAACGCAAGAAGGCACGCGACAGGGTTTCGAAATCACTCCCGACGCGTCTTCGACGAGGTCACAGCCATGAACATCCAGCCGCGCGAATTCGAAGCCGATCCTCTCTCCGTAGCCGAACGGGCGCCGTGGCGCGGCTACGAGGACGGCGTGTGGACGCGCGAGATCGACGTCCGCGACTTCATCCAGAAGAACGTCGTGCCTCACGAGGGCGACGCGGCCTTCCTCGCCGGCGCCACCGCGCGCACCGACGCCCTGTGGGCGAAGGTGAAGACTCTGCTCGAGGCGGAAATCGCCCGGGGCGGCGTCCTCGACGTCGACGCCTCGGTGGTCGCCTCGATCGTCAGCCACGGCGCGGGGTACATCGACCGCGACCTCGAACAGATCGTCGGCCTTCAGACCGACGCTCCCTTGAAGCGGGCGATCATGCCCTTCGGCGGCTGGCGGATGGTCAAGAACGGGCTCGAGGCCTATGGTTTCGAGGGCCAGCCGTGGTTCGAGAAGGTGTTCCCGAGCCTGCGCAAGACCCACAACGACGGTGTCTTCGACGTCTATACGCCCGAGGCGCTGAAGTGCCGCAAGTCGGGCGTCATCACCGGCCTGCCGGACGCCTACGGCCGCGGCCGCATCATCGGCGACTATCGCCGCGTCGCGCTCTACGGCGTCGCTCGGCTGATCGAGGACAAGAAGGCGCAAGGCGCCAGCCTCGAACTCGACACGCTCGACGAGGAGACCCTGCGTCGCCGCGAGGAGATCGCCGAGCAGATTCGGGCGCTGAAGGAACTGGTCGTCATGGGCCGGTCCTACGGCTTCGACCTGTCGCGGCCGGCGGTCGATGCCCGCGAGGCGATCCAGTGGACCTATCTCGCCTATCTGGCGGCGGTGAAGGAATCGAACGGTGCCGCCATGTCGCTCGGGCGCGTGTCGAGCTTCCTCGACGTCTATGTCGAGCGCGACTTCGCCGAAGGCACGCTCGACGAGGAGGGCGCGCAGGAGCTGATCGACCATTTCGTGATGAAGCTGCGGATCGTCCGCTTCCTGCGCACGCCCGAATACGACCAGCTCTTCTCCGGCGATCCGACCTGGGTCACCGAGTCGATCGGCGGCATGGGGATCGACGGACGGCCTCTGGTCACCAAGTCGAGCTTCCGTTTCCTGCACACGCTCGAGACCCTCGGCCCGGCGCCGGAGCCGAACCTCACCGTGCTGTGGTCGGAGCGCCTGCCCAAGGGCTTCAAGGACTATTGCGCGCTGACCTCGATCCGCACCTCGTCGATCCAATACGAGAGCGACGATCTGATGCGGCCCTATTGGGGCGACGACTACGGCATCGCCTGCTGCGTCTCCGCCATGCGGATCGGCAAACAGATGCAGTATTTCGGCGCCCGCGCCAATCTCGCCAAGACGCTGCTCTACGCGATCAACGGCGGCCGCGACGAGCTCTCCGGCGATCAGATCGGCCCGACCTTCGCGCCGGTCTCCGGCGACGTGCTCGACGTCGAGGAGGTCAAGGCCAAGCTGCTGCCGATGATGGACTGGCTCGCCAAGGTCTATGTCGGCGCCCTCAACTCGATCCATTACATGCATGACAAGTACATGTACGAGCGGATCGAGATGGCGCTGCACGATCGCGACATCCTGCGCACCATGGCCTGCGGCATCGCCGGCCTGTCGGTCGCCGCCGACAGCCTGTCGGCGATGACCTACGCCAAGGTGAAGGTGATCCGCGACGCGCGCGGCCTCGCCCACGACTTCGAGATCGAGGGCGACTATCCCGCCTTCGGCAACAACGACGCCCGGGTCGACGACATCGCGGTGTGGTTGGTGGAGACCTTCATGGGGTCCTTGCGCAAGCAGAAGACCTATCGGGGCTCCGTCGCCACCCTGTCGGTGCTGACCATCACCTCCAACGTCGTCTACGGCAAGAAGACCGGCAACACGCCGGACGGCCGCAAGGCCGGTCAGCCCTTCGCGCCGGGCGCCAACCCGATGCACGGCCGCGACGTCAAGGGTCCGGTCGCCTCGATGGCCTCGGTGGCGAAACTGCCCTACCAGCACAGCCAGGACGGCATCTCCTACACCTTCACCATCGTCCCGTCGGCGCTCGGCGCGGCCGAGGCGGAGCGGGTGGAGAACCTCACCGGCCTGCTCGACGGCTACTTCTTCCAGGGCGGCCACCACATCAACGTCAACGTCTTCGATCGCGAGACGCTGCTGCACGCCATGGACCACCCGGAACTCTATCCGCAGCTCACCATCCGGGTCTCCGGCTATGCGGTGAACTTCATCAAACTGACGCGCGAGCAGCAGCTCGACGTCATCTCGCGGACGTTCCATGGTCTCCACTGAACGCCCACCGGCCGGATATTCGCCCGCGCGCAAGCCTTCGGGCCTACGCGCGGTGCGCCCGGCCATTCGCGGATGGATCCATTCGACCGAGACCGGCGGCGCGGTCGACGGTCCCGGCATCCGCTACGTGCTGTTTCTCTCCGGCTGCCTCTTGCGCTGCGCCTATTGCCACAACCCCGACACCTGGCACATGCACCACGGCAAGCCGACCACCTCGAGGGAGGTGCTGGCCGAGATCGCGACCTACGCCAAGTTTCTGATGCATGCCAAGGGCGGGGTGACGCTGTCGGGCGGCGAGCCGCTGGTCCAGCCCGACTTCACCCACGCGATCCTGCGCGGCTGTAAGGAGATGGGTCTCCACACCGCGCTCGACACCTCCGGCTACCTCGGCCTGCACGCCGACGACTATCTCCTCGCCGACGTCGATCTGGTGCTGCTCGACATCAAGGCCTTCACCGAGGAGACCTACCGGGCGCTGACCGGGGTCGCGCTGCAGCCGACGCTCGACTTCGCCGAACGGCTGGCGCGGATGGGAAAGCCCATTTGGCTGCGCTATGTCCTGGTTCCCGGCCTCACCGACAAATTCGACGAGATCGCCGGGCTCGCCGCCTTCGCCGCCCGCCTCGGCAACGTCGAGCGGGTCGACGTGCTGCCCTTCCACAAGATGGGCGAATACAAATGGGCCGCCGAGGGCGTCCCCTACACGCTCACCGATACCGAACCGCCGTCGCCCGAACTGGTCGACCGCGCTCGCGCCGTCTTCCGCGACCACGGGCTGACCGTGGCGTGACATCGATCTCGACGCGCCTCGCGGTCCCGACCGGACCGACGCGCCCAACGAAGAGGAACCTCGTCATGACCGCCATCGTCGACATCGTCGGCCGTCAGATTCTCGACAGCCGCGGCAATCCCACCGTCGAAGTGGACGTCGTCCTGGAGGACGGGTCCTTCGGCCGCGCCGCCGTTCCCTCGGGCGCCTCG
>NZ_JAFNIH010000015.1 GCF_019160155.1 Pinisolibacter aquiterrae | reverse complement strand
CGCGTCAGTACGGGCTCGACCGCAAGCAGTTCGGCAAGCCGCTCGCCGCGACGCAGCTCTATCAGAAGAAGCTCGCGGACATGCAGACCGAGATCACGCTCGGGCTCCAGGCGGCGCTTCGGGTCGGTCGGCTCTTCGACGAGGGCAAGATGGCGCCGGAGATGATCTCGATCATCAAGCGCAACAACTGCGGCAAGGCGCTCGACATCGCCCGGATGGCGCGCGACATGCACGGCGGCAACGGCATTCAGATCGAATACGCCGTGATGCGCCATGCGGCGAACCTCGAGACGGTCAACACCTACGAGGGCGCCCACGACGTCCACGCCCTCATCCTCGGACGCGCCCAGACCGGAATCCAGGCGTTCTTCTGAGGGCTGCGTGGAGCGATGGCGATCGGTCGTCCTCCCTCCACCGTCCCCGTCGCCGTGGCGCGTGGGCTTCGCCGGCGTGCCACGGAGGCCGAGCGCGAGCTCTGGCGGCTCTTGCGCGATCGATTTCGGCCGGGCGGCCATCACTTCCGCCGCCAGGTTCCGATCGATGCCTTCGTCGTCGATTTCGCTTGCCTGAAGGCGCGGTTGGCGATCGAGGTGGACGGCGGCGGCCACGCCACCCCGCACGCGGCAACGGCCGATTTGCGACGCGACGCGCGGCTTCGCGAACTCGGCTTCACCGTCCTGCGGTTCTGGAATCAGGAAGTCGATCGGGAGATCGAGGCGGTGCTCGACAAGATCGCCGCTGCTCTGGAAGGGACCGGGCGATGAGGCGGCCCCCCTTTCTCGATCGAGACGCATCCTCGCCGGTCCCTGGGTCGGTCAGACGCTGGCCGATCTCGGCGCCGAGGTGATCAAGATCGAGCGGCCGGTCGCCGGCGACGACACCCGCCACTGGGGCCCTCCCTTCGTGGCGGGCCGCGACGGCGAGGATCTCGGCGCGGCCTATTTCCATGCCTGCAATCGCGGCAAACGCTCGGTCGCCATCGATTTCGAGAAGCCCGAGGGCGCCGATCTGGTGCGCCGGCTGGTGGCGCGCGCCGACGTGGTGATCGAGAACTTCAAGGTCGGCGGCCTGAAGAAATACGGTCTCGATCACGAGACGCTGATGGCGGCGAACCCGCGCCTGATCTGGTGCTCCATCACCGGCTTCGGCCAGGACGGCCCCTATGCCACCCGCGCCGGCTACGACTTCATGATCCAGGGCCTCGGCGGCTACATGGAACTGACCGGCGCCCCCGACGGCGAGCCGACCAAGGTCGGCGTCGCGGTCGCCGATCTCTTCACCGGGCTCCACGCGGTGATCGGCATCCAGGCGGCGCTCGCCGCGAGGCTGACGACCGGGCGCGGCCAGCTGGTCGACATGAGCCTCCTCGACACCATGGTCGGCATGCTCGCCAATCAGGGCATGAACTATCTGGTCTCCGGCAAGTCGCCGACCCGCATGGGCAACGCCCACCCCAACATCGTGCCCTATCAGGTCTTCCCGGTCGCCGACGGTCACATCGTCATCGCCACCGGCAACGATCGCCAATGGCGCGACACCTGCGCCATCCTCGGGCTCGAGGATCTCGCCTTCGATCCCCGCTTCGTCCACAACGCCGGCCGCGTCGCCGGCCGCGCGGAGTTGATTCCCCTGCTCGAGGAGAAGACCCGCCTCTTCAAGCGCGACAATCTCCTGGCGCGGCTCGAGCGGGCCCATGTGCCGGCCGGTCCGATCAACACCGTCGAGCAGGTCTTCGCCGATCCGCAGGTCAAGGCGCGCGGCCTGCGCATGGACCTCGCCTCGCCCGAGGCTGCGGCCGGGTCGGTGCCCTCGATCCGCAATCCGATCCGCCTCTCCGCGACGCCGCTGACCCAGGACCGCGTCGCCCCCAGGCTCGGCGCCGACACCGACGCGGTGCTGACCGATCTCGGCCTCGGCGAGGCCGAGATCGCCGCTCTGGCGGGGGCCGGCGTGGTCGGCCGGCGCTGATCAGACCTCGGCGAGGAAATCGCCGACGAGGCGGTTGAACCGCACCGCGTGCTCGATCTGGGTCCAGTGACCGCAGCGGCCGAAGACGTGGAGCTGCGAACGATCGATCATCCCGGCGAGGCGGATCGACACTTCGAGCGGGATGATGCGGTCGTCGCGGCCGTGGATCACCAGGGTCTCGTGCGGCAGCCGGCGGATGTCGGCCTCGCGGCTGGCGAGCGCCTCGACGCCGGCCTGACGCGGCGCCGGGAACATCGCCGAGAAACTCTCCTGGAACCCCGGCCGGATCGAGGCACGATGGCGCAATTCGGCCAGTTCGTCGGTGACGAGACCCCGGTCGTAAGCGAAGAGATCGAGCAGGGCGCGCATGGCGGCGAGCGACGGTTCGTAGCCCCAGGCCGCCTCGAGCCCGGCGGTGATCGGAAACGACAGCCCGACGCTGCCCATCAACACCAGCCGCCGCACGCGGTCGGGATGGGCGATCGCCAGGGCGAGCGCGATCGCGCCGCCGAAGGAATTGCCGACGACGTCGACCCGTTCGAGCCCGAGCGCGTCGAGGAGATCGAGCGTCTGGGCGATCCAGGTCGCCCGGTCGTAGCCGATGCCGGCCGGCCGTTCGGAAAAGCCGAAGCCGACCATGTCGGGCGCGATCACCCGGAAGCGCTCCGCCAGAACCGGCACGACGCCGCGCCAATTGGCCCAGGCCGAGACCCCGGGGCCGGAGCCGTGGATCAACAGAACCGGGGATCCTTCCCCCCGATCGTGAAAATTGGTGCGAAAGCCCCCGGTGGCGATGGAACGCCCGATTTCCGGATTGTCCTGGGTCATGCGTGATCCTCCCGACGCGCCGTGGCCGCGCTTCGGGAGGAGACGATAATCTCGAAAATTCCAAAAACAACGAAATAATCGTCGGGCGTCACGAGCGCAGCGGCAGCGCCTTGCTCGCCACCAATTCGTTGAGCACCTCGAGCGTGCGCTCGATGTGCTCGCCCTCGAGCCGGCAGGCGAGGTCGACGTCGCGCGCCAGGGCCGCCTCCAACACCGCCTTGTGCTCGGTATGGACGTCGCGCGGCACCGTGCGGTCGCACAGCGCGATGCGGCGATAGCGCTCCGACTGCTGGAACAGGATGGCGTGCATGTGCTTCAGCCAGCGCGACGGGCAGGCGGCGATGAGCGCCCGGTGGAAGTCGCGATTGCGTTCCTCGAACTCGTCCTGCTGGCGCTCGGGGGCGTCGGGGAGCTTCTCCTCGACCTTGGACAGCCGGTGGAACGCCGCGACCAGCCCCGCCTCCCACAGATCGTCGCCGAAGACGATCGATTGGCGCAGCGCCTCGACCTCGATCAGCCGGCGGGTGCGGGTGAGATCGGCGAAGTCCTCGATCGAGATCGGCGCGACCCGAAAGCCGCGCTGTTCCTCCGACGTCACCAACGCCTCGCCGACCAGCCGGGTCAGCGCCTCGCGCAGCGTCGAGGCACCGACGCCGTAACGGGCCCGCAGCATCTCGAACCGAAGCTTCGTGCCCGGAGCGAGATCGCCGGTGAGAATGTCGTGACGGATGGTTTCATAGGCGGCCTCAACGAGGCTGCGCGCAGCGACCACTTTGGGGCCTCGCGCCGTTCCGTCCATCGTCCTCGTCTCCATCACTGCGGCTCGAGTGCAGGCGCCCGACCGATCGACACACTAGCGAACGGCGACCGATGCGACAACGACTCCGGAGCCCTCATAATCACGATAATATGTGTTTATACGGCACTTTTCTGAAATCTCGAAATTATTATTGACAGGTCCCGGCCCGTGCCGGATAAGCGGGGTGCGAGCGACGGCCGGCCCGGATCCAAAGAGGCTGCCGCGCTGGCGTGGGGAGACACGAGAGGCGCACTCTGCACCTTTCATCGAAGACTGTCGCGACGGCCTCCGGGTCGAGCGAGAGCGTGCGTCGTCTCCCCGCCGGAGGAACGCCACCGACCATCGGTCGGGGCCGTCGATCGGGGAGGATCGAGTCGGTGAGCGAACGATACACGATCACCGTCGAGGGGAGCGGCAGCGCCGATTGCGGCGCCGGTGAACGGGTGCTGGTGGCGCTCGAACGGGCGCAGGGCTTCGGACGCCTGAAGAACATGCCGTGCCGGCTGCCCGTGGGGTGCCGGCGGGGCGGCTGCGGAATCTGTCGAGCCAGAGTGATCGAGGGCGACTATCGCCGCGACGTGATGAGTCGCGCCCATGTCACCTCGGACGACGAGGCCGACGGGGTCGTCTTGGCCTGCGCGATCTATCCGCTCGGGGACCTGACGCTGCGTCTCGAGCCCAAGCGGCTCGGCAAGAACGGCCGAATGGCCGAAATGTCTCAAGGAGGAAAATGACATGGCTCACACAGGCGTGCTTCGTCCCGGGTTCATCCAGTTGCGTGTTCTCGACATGCCCGCGGCGGTCGAGCACTACACCAAGCGGATCGGCCTGCATCAGGTGACCGAGGGTCCCGACGGCCGCGTCTATCTCAAGGCCGCGGACGAGTTCGATCACCACAGCATCGTCCTGCGCCGCGCCGACACCGCCGGCTACGACCTGATGGCCTTCAAGGTGCGCGAGGAGAGCGATCTCGACTCCTTCGAGAAGCGGATCGTCGAATGGGGCTACCCGGTCGACCACGTCGCCGCCGGCGAGCAGCCGGGCATCGGCCGCCGCATCGGCTGGATGCTCGAGTCCGGTCACCGCATCGAGCTCTATCACCACGCCGACCAATCCGAGCCCAAGCCGCGCATCCACAATCCCGACGTCTGGGATCTCGAGCCGCACGGCATGCGCGCCCGCCGCTTCGACCACGCCCTGCTCTACGGCCCGAACATTCAGCGCAATCTCGAGTTCTTCGAGAAGGTGCTCGACTTCTCCTGCGCCGAGCGGGTCGACATGCCCGACGGCCTCCTGGCGATCTGGCTGACCGCCTCGATGAAGGCGCACGACATCGCCTTCGTGAACCATCCCGAGCCCGGCAAGTTCCACCATGCCGCCTTCGATCTGGAGAGCTGGATGGACGTCGGCCATGCCGCCGACATTCTCACCCGCTACGACATCTCCGTCGACATCGGCCCGACCCGTCACGGCATCACCCGCGGTCAGACGATCTATTTCTTCGACCCCTCGGGCAACCGCAACGAGGTCTTCGCCGGCGGCTATTCCTACTATCCCGACAATCCGACCCGCACCTGGGACGCGGAGAACGTCGGTAAGGGCATCTTCTACTACGAGCGTCAGCTGAACGACGCCTTCCTCTCGGTCGTGACCTGAGGATCGCGCGGACATGACGATCTCTCGATCGATCGAAACCATCACCGTCTCGGCGGCGCGCGTCGCCGTCGAGGCGGCGCTCGCCCGGGGGGCGGAACGTGGCGTCGCCGTGGTCGCGGCGGTGGTCGACGTCGGTGGCGCGTTGGTCGCCTGCCTTCGCGCCGACGGTGCCTTCGCCGCCTCGGTCGACATCGCCCGTGACAAGGCCTGGACGGCGGCGACCTTCGGCGCCTCGACCGACGCCCTGTGCGAGGCCCTCGCCCCGCGCGAGGTGCTGCGCGAGGGGTTGGCGCTGCGCCCGGGCGTGGTTCTCTTCGGAGGGGGCGCGCCTCTCGTCGTGGCCGGCCGCGTCGTCGGCGGCATCGGCGTGTCGGGCGGCTCGGAAGACGACGATCGCGCCTGCGCCGCCGCAGGTCTCGCCGCGCTCGGCCTGTGAGGGTCCGGGCGCGGTGTCTTTGAATTTGGTCGGTGACCGTGGGTCGCCGGTTCGCATCGAGGAGATTTCGAGATGACCGTCCATTCGGCTCAGGATCGGCGCCCGCTCGCCCAGTCGAGCATGCGCCGCGACGCCGCCCATTTCATCGACGGCGCCTTCACCCGAGGCGCGACGGGCAAGAGCTGGCGGAACCTCTGCCCGACCGACGGCAGCTTCATCGGCACGGTGCCCGAAGGCGGTCGCGCCGAGATCGACGCGGCGGTGAAGGCCGCCCGCGCCGCCCTCGACGGTCCCTGGGGCCGGATGACGGTCGCCCAGCGCACCGACATGCTGAGCGCGGTCGCCGACGAGATCAACCGTCGCTTCGACGACTTCCTCGAGGCCGAATGTCTCGACACCGGCAAGCCGATGTCGCTCGCCTCCCACATCGACATTCCGCGCGGCGCCGCCAATTTCAAGATGTTCACCGACGTCGCCAAGACGGTTTCGACCGAGTGCTTCCCGATGGCGACCCCCGACGGGACCGGCGCCCTCAACTACGGCCTCAGGCGCCCGCGCGGCGTCATCGCCGTGATCTCGCCCTGGAACCTGCCGCTGCTCCTGATGACCTGGAAGGTCGGTCCGGCGCTCGCTCTCGGCAACACCGTGGTGGTCAAGCCGTCCGAGGAGACGCCGCTCACCGCGACGCTGCTCGGCGAGGTGATGAACGCGGTCGGCGTGCCGAAGGGCGTCTACAACGTCGTCCACGGTCTCGGCCCCGATTCGGCCGGCGAGTTCCTGACCCAGCATCCGGGTGTGAACGGCATCACCTTCACCGGCGAGACCCGCACCGGCGAGGCGATCATGAAACAGGCCGCGCACGGCATCCGCCCGGTGTCCTTCGAGCTCGGCGGCAAGAACCCAGCCCTGGTCTTCGCCGACTGCGACATGGACAAGGCGATCGAGGGCACCATGCGCTCGGTCTTCGCCAACTGCGGCCAGGTCTGCCTGGGCACCGAGCGCGTCTATGTCGAACGGCCGATCTTCGACGAGTTCGTCGCCCGCCTGAAGCAGGGCGCCGAGGGTCTGCGGCTCGGCCGCCCCGAGGACCCGACCACCGGCATCGGCCCGCTGATCTCCAAGGAGCATCAGGGCAAGGTCCTCTCCTATTACGCCAAGGCGGTCGAGGAGGGCGCCACGGTGATCACCGGCGGTGGCGTCCCGGCGATGGAGGGCGATCTGGCCGAGGGATCCTGGGTTCAGCCGACGATCTGGACCGGCCTTCCCGACGACGCCTCCTGCGTGGTCGAGGAGATCTTCGGACCCTGCTGCCACATCCGTCCCTTCGACACCGAGGAGGAGGCGGTGCGTCTCGCCAACGCGACGCCCTACGGGCTCGCGGCGGCGGTCTGGACCGAGAACCTCTCCCGGGCGCATCGTGTCGCGGCGAAGATGGACGTCGGCATCTGCTGGGTGAATTCGTGGTTCCTGCGCGACCTGCGCACCGCCTTCGGCGGCGCCAAGGCCTCGGGCATCGGTCGCGAGGGTGGCGTCCACAGCCTCGAGTTCTACACCGAGATCACCAACGTCTGCGTCAAGCTGTGAGGATCGGAACGCTCATGACCACTTCCCCCGAAGCGATCCGCCGCGCGGCCGATCTGTTGTTCGAAGCCGCGACCGCCGGCCGGCCGGTGGCGCCGATCCGCGACCTGCTCGCGGCCGGCGACGTCGAGGCCGCCTATGCGGTGCAGGCGATCAACACCAGGCGCGCGCTCGATGCCGGTCGCCGTCTGGTCGGCCGCAAGATCGGCCTCACCTCGCTCGCCGTCCAGAAGCAGCTCGGCGTCGGCCAGCCCGACTACGGCATGCTCTTCGCCGACATGGCCCGTCCCGAGGCGCTCGACGTCTCGCTCGCCGACGTGATGCAGCCCAAGGTCGAGGCGGAGATCGCCTTCGTCCTCGGCTGCGATCTCGACGGCGAGCAGCTGACGGTGGCCGACCTCTTCCGGGCGATCGCCTATGCCGTGCCGGCGATCGAGATCGTCGGCTCGCGCGTCGCCAATTGGGACATCCGCATCACCGACACCATCGCCGACAACGCCTCTTCCGGCCTCTACGTCCTCGGTTCGCGCCCGGTCCGCCTCGGCGACTTCGACCCGCGTCTGTGCGGCATGGTGATGGAAAAGGCCGGCGAGCCGATCTCGGTCGGCGCCGGCGCCGCCTGCATGGGCTCGCCGCTCAACGCCACTCTGTGGCTGGCCCAAGTGATGGCCAAGGCCGGTTTCCCGATGCGGGCCGGCGACACCATTCTCTCCGGCGCGCTCGGTCCGATGGTGGCCGTGGCGCCCGGCGACGTCTTCGATGTGCGGATCGAGGGTCTCGGCTCCGTTCGCGCCGCTTTCTCCAAGGAGTGAAGCCTCATGGCCAAGGTCAAATGCGCGATCATCGGATCGGGCAACATCGGTACCGATCTGATGATCAAGATCATGCGCACCTCGAAGAACCTGGAGATGGGGGCGATGGTCGGCATCGACCCGGCCTCGGACGGGTTGGCGCGTGCGGCGCGCCTGAAGGTTCCGACGACTCACGAGGGCATCGACGGTCTGCGCCGGATGCCCGAATACGAGGACATCCAGGTGGTGTTCGACGCCACCTCGGCCAAGGCACATCTCCACAACGACGCGCTGCTGCGGGCCGACGGCAAGAAGGTCATCGACCTGACCCCGGCGGCGATCGGCCCCTTCACCATTCCCGCGATCAACGGCGACGCCAACATCGACGAGCCCAACGTCAACATGGTCACCTGCGGCGGCCAGGCGACGATCCCGATGGTCTACGCGGTCAAGCGCGCCTCGAAGCGCGTGATCTGGGGCGAGATCGTCGCCTCGATCTCCTCGAAGTCCGCCGGTCCCGGCACGCGCGCCAACATCGACGAGTTCACCGAGACCACGTCGAAGGCGATCGAAGTGCTCGGCGGCGCCGAGCACGGCAAGGCGATCATCATTCTCAATCCGGCCGAACCGCCGCTGATCATGCGCGACACCGTGTTCACGCTCAGCCAAGGCGGCGATCCCGCCGCGATCGAGGCCTCGGTCCTGGAGATGGTGGCGACGGTGCAGAAATACGTGCCCGGTTACCGGCTGAAGCAGAAGGTCCAGTTCGAGGTGATCGGCGACAACGCACCGGTCAGGATCCCCGGCGTCGGCCTCTGCTCGGGCCTCAAGACCACGATCATGCTCGAGGTCGAGGGCGCCGCCCATTACCTGCCGGCCTATGCCGGCAATCTCGACATCATGACCTCCGCCGCCCTGGTCACCGCCGACCACTGGGCCGCCAAGGTTTCGAGCAAGGAGGCCGCGTGATGGCTCGTCCGAACCCGAACAAGCTCTACGTCCAGGACGTGACCCTGCGTGACGGCATGCATTCGCTGCGCCACCAGTTCGCGCTCGAGACCGTCCAGAAGATCGCCAAGGCGCTCGACGAGGCCAAGGTCGACGCGATCGAGATCACCCACGGCGACGGCCTGACCGGCTCGACCTTCAACTACGGCTTCGGCAGCCATGACGACGTCGATTGGATCGGCGCGGTGGCCGAGGTCTGCACCCACGCGGTGCCGACCATCCTGCTGCTGCCCGGCATCGGCACGGTCCATGATCTGAAGGCCGCCTACGGCGCCGGCGCCCGTTCGGTGCGCGTCGCCACCCACTGCACCGAGGCCGACGTGTCGCGTCAGCACATCGAGGCGGCGCGCGGGCTCGGCATGGACACCGTCGGCTTCCTGATGATGGCCCACATGGCGAGCCCGGAAAAGCTCGTCGAGCAGGCGCTGCTGATGGAGAGCTACGGCGCCGAATGCGTCTATGTGACGGATTCGGCCGGCGCCCTGCTGCCGGAGGACTATTCGGTTCGGGTGAAGGCGGTGCGGGCCGCGCTGAAGCCGGAGACCGAGATCGGGGTGCACACCCACCACAACCTGACGCTCGGCGTCGCCAATGCGGTCGCCGGGATCGAGGCGGGCGCGGTGCGCGTCGACGCGAGCCTCTCCGGGCTCGGCGCCGGTGCCGGCAACGCACCGCTCGAGGCGCTGATCGCGGTGTTGAACCGCAAGGGGATCGAAACAGGGTGTGATCTCTTCAAGCTGATGGACGCCGCCGACGATCTGGTCCGCCCGCTCCAGGACCGTCCGGTCCGGGTCGATCGCGAGAGCCTCTCGCTCGGCTATGCCGGGGTCTATTCGTCGTTCCTGCGCCATGCCGAGAACGCCTCGAAGCTCTACGGCGTCGACACCCGCGAGATCCTGACCGAACTCGGCCGCCGTCGCATGGTCGGTGGGCAGGAGGACATGATCATCGACGTCGCCCTCGACATCCTGAAAGCCCGTGGAGAAGCCGCATGACATCCCTCGCAGGGCTCGCCCAGATCGTCGACGAGGCGGCGCGCACCGCCGTCGCCATCCCGCAATTGACCGACACGCTGCCCGACCTGACCGTCGACGACGCCTATGCGATCCAGGCCCTCTCGGTCGCTCGTCGCCGGGCGCGGGGCGAGCGGCGCGCCGGCTTCAAGATGGGCCTCACCTCGCGCGCCAAGATGATCCAGGTCGGCGTCTCCGAAGTGATCTGGGGCCGCCTCACCGACGCCATGCGGTTGATCGAGGGTGGTGATCTCCATCGCGCGGCCTACGTCCATCCGCGCGTCGAGCCGGAGATCGCCTATATCCTCAAGAAGCCGCTCGAGGGCGAGGTCACCGCCGCCGAGGCCCTCTCGGCGCTCGAGGCGATCGCCCCGGCGGTCGAGATCATCGACAGCCGCTATCGCGACTTCAAATTCGCGCTGCCCGACGTCGTCGCCGACAATTCCTCCTCGTCCGGCTTCTTCGTCGGGTCGTGGTCGAGCCCCTCGACCGACGTCACCAATCTCGGTATCGTCATGGAAGTCGACGGCCGCCCGGTCCAGATCGGATCGACCGCCGCCATTCTCGGCAATCCCATCCGCTCGCTCGTCGCCGCCGCCCGTCTGGTGGCCAAGGCCGGCGAGCGTCTGGAGCCCGGCGACATCGTCCTCGCGGGTGGTGCCACCGCCGCCCACGCCCTGGTCCCCGGCATGCATGTGAAGACCACCTTCCAGCGCCTCGGCACCGTCGCCTTCAACGTCGTCGCCTGAGGAGGGACCGATGCCGATCGTCGAAATGACCCTGATCGAAGGCCGGACCTTCGAGAAGAAGAAGGCCATGGTCGAGGCGGTGACCGACGCGATCGTCACCACGCTCGGCGCGCCGCGCGAAACCGTCCGCATCGTCATCCGCGAAGTGCCGGCCTGGCACTTCGCCGCCGGGGGCGAGCTGAAGGGCAAGCCCCCGGAAGCCGAGGGCTGAGACCAACCGCCGAGACCGTCGCGGTCGGGGGCCACCCCCGGCCGTCCTCGGTCTCGACCCCGGAGCGGCGTTCGCCCGACGCTGAGCCGCGGGGGGGAGGGCGCTCGGCGCGCATCCCCCGGAAAGCGCGCCGAAATCGGCCGTCATGGGGGCGCGAGTCCCCTGGACATTCGGTCGTCCCCGTGTACGAATGGCAAAAAACTGTTCGCCATACGCACACGGGAAACGCCATGCCGCCGCGCATCGAAACCGTCGCCTCCTTCGCCAAGGGGCTCGACGTGATCCGCTCCTTCGGCGCCGACGCGCGCCGGCAGACCATCACCGACGTCGCCGGCCGCACCGGCATGACCCGCGCCGGCGCCCGCCGTTTCCTGCACACGCTGGTGGAGGCGGGGTACGCGCGCTCCGACGGCAAGCATTTCGAGTTGACCGCCCGCGTCCTCGAACTCGGCAACGCCTATATCTCCGGCCTGAGCGAGTTGGAGACGGTGCGCGACATCCTCCAGGATCTGACCCGCGAATTGGGTGAGAGCGCTTCCGCCGCCACCCTCGACGGTCCCGACATCATCTATGTCGCCCGCTCGCCCGCCCGCCACCGCCTGATGAGCATCGGCCTCGCGGTGGGCACGCGCCTGCCCGCCCACGCGACCTCGATGGGTCAGGCGCTGCTCGCCCAGCTCTCCCAGAACGAATTCGATCGCTTCATGAAGGAGACGCGGCTCGAGGCGCTAACGCCGCATACGTTGACGTCGCGCGAGGCCCTGCGCGCCCGTCTCGCCGAGGTGCGCGAACGCGGCTTCGCCATGGTCTCCGAGGAACTCGACCTCGGCGTCCGCTCGATCGCCATGGCGATCCCCGGGCGGCCCGCCAATGCGCGGCTCGCGGTCAATCTGTCGGCGCAAGCCGCCCGCGTCGATGCCGAGACGATGGTCGCCGACTATCTTCCGGCGCTGAAGCGTGCCGCCGCGCAGATCGCCATGGGCGGCGCGGCGCGCTGAGGTCGGACCGCCGCGCTTCGCGTGTCACACGTGAAACCTCAGCGCGGCGATCAGATCGAGCGCGGTGCGGGTCGCGGCGCCCGTCGCCACCACCATCTGCGGCAGGATCATCCATTCGAGCGTCCAGGCGGCGCCCGAGCGCTCGTTCTCGTGGACGAGGGCGTGGTCGAGCCCGGATTGCAGTGTGGCGGTGAAGCGCGCCAGGGTCACCAGGATCTCGGCGCCGACCGGATTGCACTTCTCCGGCATCGCCGAGGAGCCGCCACCACCGGCAATCCTGACCTCGCCGATCTCGTTCTGCGCCATCAGAGCCACGTCGGCGCCGAGCTTGCCGAGGCTCCCGGCCACCAGCGCGCACCAATGGCCGAATTCGGCGATGCCGTCGCGTTCCACGTGGAACGCGCGCGGCGCCCGCGCCAGGCCCAGCCGATCGGCGAGCCCGTCGGCGACGGCCGCTGCCGCCGACCCCAGTTCGGCGCGATCGCCGACCGCCCCGCCCAGCTGCACCCGAAAGACGCGCGGGCCCATCTCCGCCGCCCGCGCCCGATGGCGCTCGAGCGGCGCCCGCCAACCCGCGATCTTGTGGGCGAGGGTGATCGGCCGCGCCCGTTGCATGCGCGTGTGGCCGCTCAGCCCGCGCGAACCCTCCGCCGAGGCGAGCCCGTCGAGCGCCGCGATCAGCGCCTCGAGTCGTCGCTCGAGGATCGCCGCCGCCGACTTCAGGCGCAGCATCAGCGATGTGTCGATCACGTCCTGACTGGTCGCGCCCTTGTGCACCGAGGCGCCATGGACCGGGCCGACGGCGGCGCGCAGACGGCGCACCAGCTCCGGCACGATCACGCCGTCGCGCGCCACCGCGCCACGGAAATCGGCCGGATCGAGCCGCAGATCGGCGAGCGCGGCGGCGATCGCCGTCGCCGCCTCCGCCGGGATCAGACCGGCTTCGGCCTCGGCCGCCGCCAGTTCCGCCTCGAACCGTACCATCACCGCGAGATCGGCCGAGGCGGTGAAGACCGCCCCCACTTCCGCGTCGCCGAGGAGACCGGCGAGGAAGGGATGATCGAAGGCGGCGATGCTCATGAGGCGGCGTTCCCGAGGCTGCGAGGGCGAGAGGTCGAACGTCCGCCCCTCGGTGCCGATCGTCAAGCGTGCGAACGTTCGCGGAGCGAACCCTCGTGCGGCGGACGTACGCCGTCGCGCGGCGACCGGGGAGGGGGCCTCACAGCTTGCGCAGGTCGACCGATTCGATGCGGTGATCCGCGCCTTTGGTCAGGACCAGATCGGCGCGCGGCCGGGTCGGGCGGATGCTGTCGTGGAGATTGACCAGATTGATGTTGGTCCACAGATCGAGCGCCGTCTTCAGCGCCTCGTCGGCCGAGATCTGGGCATAGCGGTGGAAATAGCTCTCCGGCTTGCGGAACGCCGTCTCGCGCAGGCGTAGGAAGCGATCGACGTACCACGACTTCAACAGATCGTCCTCGGCGTCGAGATAGATCGAGAAGTCGAAGAAGTCGGAGACGAAGGGGAGCCCGGCGCCGTTCTTCGGCAGTTTCGAGGTCTGCAGGACGTTGAGCCCCTCGAGGATCAGGATGTCCGGCCGGTCGATGGTGATGCGCTCGTCCGGCACCACGTCGTAGACCAGATGCGAATAGACCGGCGCCGTCACCGCGTCGCGTCCCGCCTTGATCGCGGCGAGGAACTCGAGCAGCGCCGGCAGGTCGTAGCTCTCCGGGAAGCCCTTGCGCCGCATCAGGCCTTCGCGCTGGAGCACGGCGTTGGGGTAGAGGAACCCGTCGGTGGTGACGAGATCGACCTTGGGGCTCGACGACCAGCGCGACAGGAGCGCCTTGAGGATACGCGCCGTGGTCGACTTGCCGACCGCGACCGATCCGGCGAGCCCGATCACGAAGGGAACCTTGGTGACCTCGCCGCCGAGGAAGGTCTTGGTGACGTGGAACAGCGACTGCGTCGCCTCGACATAGAGCGAGAGGAGGCGCGACAGCGGCAGATAGATCTTCACCACCTCTTCGAGGTTGATCGGATCGTTGAGGCCGCGCAGCCGGCCCAGATCCGCCTCGTCGAGGGTGAGCGGCGTATCGGCTCTCAGTCGCGCCCATTCGTCGCGCGAGAAGCGACGGTAGGGCGAAACCTCGCCCGAGGCGGGGCCCTGCCCCTGCGCGCCCTGCCCGAGCGAACGCGCGGCCGAACGTTGATCCACTTCGGCAGTCTCCCTCGCGCCGGGCTCTCGCCCGCGCCACCCTCGCCTCACGGGAACGTTCCTCCCGCCCCGTGTCGTCCGGCGTCCGCTCAGTCCTTGGGCCGCGACGCCTTCTCTTCCAATCCGGTCTGCCCGGTCCGGCCTTCCAGAACCGTCATGACCTCGTCGACACGCACGTCGCCGGCCTTGAGGACCACCAGAAGATGATAGAGCAGATCGGCCGCTTCCGCCGTCAACTCCGTCTTCGTCCCCGCGACCGCCGCCAGAGCCGTCTCCACCGCTTCCTCGCCGAGCTTCTTGGCGCAGACCGAGATGCCTTTGCCGAGCAGCTTGCGCGTGTAGGATTTCTCGTCGTCGGAGGCCGCGCGCGCCGCGATGATGGCCTCGAGGGTCGCGAGAGTGAAGCCGGACATTGGACTGACCTCGAAGGGTGAGAAATTGAGTTGACGCAAAGACGTCGCCGGCCCCGGCCGGGCGACGCGGCGCCGTGCTATCGGGCCGGGGAGGCGCGATCGAGCGGCTCTCAGTGGTCGAGCCGCATCGGGATGCCCGCCGCCGCCATGTGTTCCTTGGCCTGGCGGATGGTGTAGGTGCCGAAGTGGAAGATCGAGGCGGCGAGCACCGCGCTCGCGCCCCCTTTGACCACCCCGTCGACCAGATGATCGAGGGTTCCGACCCCGCCCGAGGCGATCACCGGCACCGTGACCGCGTCGGAGACCATCCGCGTCAGCTCAAGATCGAAGCCGATCTTGGTGCCGTCGCGGTCCATCGAGGTCAGCAGGATCTCGCCCGCCCCGAGCGCCACCACCTCGCGGGCATAGTCGATCGCGTCGATGCCGGTGCGATTGCGGCCGCCGTGGGTGAAGACCTCGAACCGCGCCGGTTCGCCCGGCTCCGACACCCGCTTGGCGTCGACCGCCACCACCACCGACTGACCGCCGACCTGACGCACCGCGTCGGCGACGAATTGCCGATCCTTCACGGCGGCGGTGTTGATCGAGACCTTGTCGGCGCCCGCTTCCATCAGGCGGCGGATGTCGTCGAGGGTGCGGATGCCGCCGCCGACGGTGACCGGCATGAAGCAGACCTCCGCCGTGTGCCGGACCACGTCGAGGATGATGCCGCGATTGTCGCTCGAGGCGGTGATGTCGAGGAAGCAGAGCTCGTCCGCCCCGGCCGCGTCATAGGCGGCGGCGGCCTGGACCGGATCGCCGGCGTCGATCAGATCGACGAAGTTGACACCCTTGACGACACGGCCGTCCTTCACGTCGAGACAGGGGATCACCCGGTTCTTGAGCATGGCGTCGCTCGGTCCTTCGCGTGGCGGCGCCCCCCACGCGAGGCGCGATTTTCGCAGGTTTCATACAACCCCGCGCGTCCCGGCGCCATAGCCGACGAAGCGAACCGAATGAAACGGCCCTCGGCCCGGTCTTTTCGTCGGAGCGCCCCGCGACGGCGGTTGCCAGCGGGCGCGGAACGCGGCCAATCTGTCGCGCCATGCTCGCCGCTCGTCCCGTCGTCCTCGCCCGCCTCGTCCTCGTCCTCGCCCTCCTCCTCGCTCCGCGCGTCGCGGCGGCCGACGAGGTGCGCATCGCCGTTCTCGCCTTTCAGGGCGAGGAGCGCGCCGCGCGCGACTTCGACGCCACCATCGCCCATCTCGGCCGTGCCCTGCCCGAACACCACTTCGTCATGGTGCCGCTCGACCTCGACGGCATCACCCGGGCGGTCGCGGAGAAGACGGTCGATTTCGTCGTCACCAATCCCGGCGACTACGTCGTCCTGGAATCCGGCTGGGGCGTCACCCGCCTCGCCACGCTCGAGAGTCGGGGCCGCGCCACGCCCACCGACACGGTCGGATCGACCGTCGTCGCGCCGAACCGGCCCGGCCGACCGATCGGCCTGAAGGATCTCGCCCATCGCCGCCTCGCGGTGGTCTCCACCCGCGCCTTCGGCGGCTGGCGGGTGATCTGGCGCGAGCTCGACGACGCCGGTCTGACGCCCGCCGATCTCGCCGGACTGGTGGAGACCGGCTTTCCCATGGAGACGATCTTCGCCGCGCTGCGCGAGGGCCGCGCCGATGCCGGCGTCCTGCGCACCTGCCTGCTCGAGGACGCGATCGCCGCGGGCCAAGTCGGCGCGGACGAATTCGCCGTGGTCGGCGAACGACCGGCGCCGGGATTTCCCTGCCGGCTCTCCTCGCGTCTCTACCCCGATTGGCCCTTCTCCCGCCTCGCCGGCACCTCGCCCGATCTCGCCAAGACGGTGACGGCGAGCCTCCTCACCATGGCCCCGGTCGAGGGCCGCGCCTGGACCGCGCCGCAGGACTACACCTCCGTCCATGCCGTCTTCCGCCAGTTGAGGATCCCGCCCTACGATTTTCTCGCGAGGGTCACCCTGGTCGGCTTCGTGCGGCAGCATTGGCACTGGTTCCTCGCCGCCGGCCTGATCCTGGCGTGGTGGATCGTCCATGTCGCGCGCGTCGAGACGCTGGTCCGCCGCCGCACCGCCGAACTCACCCGCGAGATCGCCGTGCGCGAGAAGGCCGAGGACGAGGCCCGCGCCAATCGCGAGCAGCGCGATCAGTTCTCCCGCCTCGGCATCCTCGGCGAGATGGCCTCCAACATCGCCCACGAGCTGAACCAGCCCCTGGCGGCGATCGCCAACTATGCCGAGGGCATCACCCGCTTCATCGATGCCGGCCGCACCGATCCCGCCTTTCTGCGCGACGGCGCGCGCGGCATCGCCGGTCAGGCCGAACGCGCCGCCGCCATCATCCGCCGCATCCGCGCCTTCGTCCGCCGCCGCGAGGCCGAGCGCGAGACCCTCGATCTCGACGACGTCGTCCGCGAGACGCTGGCGCTGT
The DNA here is from genome assembly GCF_019160155.1 of Pinisolibacter aquiterrae. Classification (GTDB taxonomy): domain Bacteria; phylum Pseudomonadota; class Alphaproteobacteria; order Rhizobiales; family Ancalomicrobiaceae; genus Pinisolibacter; species Pinisolibacter aquiterrae. Next base: position 10,912 of record NZ_JAFNIH010000015.1, on the reverse strand, counting down.
TCGAGGGGCTGGCGGCCCGGCGCGGCATCCCCTTGCGGGTCTTCCTCGCCGGCGATCTGCCGAAGGTGTCCGCCGACCGCGTCGAGATCGAGCAGGTTCTGCTCAACCTCCTGCAGAATGCCGTCGACGCGATGATCGACACCCCCGGCCGCGAGCGCGGCATCACCGTGCGCACCTCGCGCGACGGCGCCGACGCCAAGGTGGCGGTGCGCGATCACGGAACCGGCTTGACGGACGAGACGCGCGCCCATCTCTTCGACACGTTCTTCACCACCAAGCCGCAGGGGCTCGGCCTCGGCCTCTCCATCTGCCGCACCATCGTGGAGAGCCACGGCGGCCGCCTCTGGGCCGAGAACAACCCCGACGGCGGCCTGACCATGCGCTTCGTCCTGCCCGGATGCGCGGGCGAGCGAGAGACCGAGGAGGCCCCGTGACGACCACCGATCCCACGCCGCTGATTCTGGTGATCGACGACGACGAGGCGATGCGTCGCTCGATGGCCTTCCTCTTCGCCTCGGTCGGGTTGGAGACCCGCGCCTTCGAGACCGCGAGCGCCTTCCTCGAGGCCTTTCCGGAGGAGCCGCAGCATCGCCCCGGCGCGGTGGTGCTCGACGTGCGCATGCCCGGCATGAGCGGCCTCGAGCTGCAACGCCTCCTGGTGGAGCGCGGCTGCGCCCTGCCGATCGTCGTCGTCACCGGCCACGGTGACGTGCCGATGGCGGTGGCGGCGCTGAAGGCCGGCGCCTTCGACTTCGTCGAGAAGCCGTTCAAGGAACAGCATCTCCTCGACACGATCGAGGCGGCGATCCGCGCCTCGCGCGAGCGGCTGGCACGCGGCGCCCGCCGCCGCACCCTCGAGGACCGGCTCGCCCGTCTCGGCAAGCGTGAACGGGAAGTGCTCGATCGCCTCCTCGAGGGCAAGCCCAACAAGGTGATCGCCTTCGAGCTCGATCTCTCGATCAAGACCATCGAGGCCTATCGCGCCTCGGTCATGACCAAGATGGAGGCCGGCTCGCTCGCCGAGCTGACCCGGATGGTGTCGGAGGTCGAATAGGCCTCGGCGGGCGAAATCGCAGTCTTTTCACTTACGTAGAGTGCCGTGCAACGAGGGTTTTCCCTGGTTGCGCCGGGGTTTGTCCCGGGTCGATGCCGGCCGCCGACGCGCATAGGGTCCCCCTCGACTTCGAACCGTCGAGAGGAGTGCGTCGATGGACCGCTCGCGCAGAGACTTCCTGAGAAACATCGGCCGCGTCACCGCGGGCGCCCCCGTCGCGCTGGCGAGCGGCACCGTCGCGGCCGTCGCCGCCGGCGCGCCCGCCCCCGTCCATCATTGGGCGATGGTGGTGGACGTCGCCAAATGCATCGGCTGTCAGGCCTGCACCGTCGCCTGCATCATGGAGAACCGGGTGCCGGAGAACGCCTTCCGCACCTTCGTCTCCACCTATGAGGTGGCCGAAGGCGACGTGACCCGGCTCGCCATGTTGCCGCGCCTCTGCAACCACTGCGACGAGCCGCCCTGCGTGCCGGTCTGCCCGGTCGGCGCGACCTTCAAGGCGCCCGACGGCGAGGTGCTCGTCGACGGCGACGCCTGTGTCGGCTGCGGCTATTGCGTCCAGGCCTGCCCCTACGACGCCCGCTTCATCAACGCCGAGACCCGCACCGCCGACAAGTGCACCTTCTGCGCCCACCGCGTCGAGGCCGGGCTCCTGCCCGCCTGCGTCGAGACCTGCGTCGGCGGCGCCCGCATCTTCGGCGATCTCGCCGATCCGTCGAGCACCGTCTCGAAGCTCCTGAAGGAACGCGGCGGCGAGGCGAAGGTCCTGAAGCCGGAGGAGAAGACCCGGCCCAACGTCTTCTATCTCGGCCTCGACGAACGCTTCGCCGGCCGGGTCGACGCCGTCCCCACGCTGTGGCGGCCGACCGAACAGCGCGTCTGAGGAGGCCATCATGACCACGTCCGTCACCGAACTCCTCTACGTCGCCCGTGATCCCGCCTGGGCCCCCTGGGCGGTGCAGTATTTCTTCCTGATCGGCCTCTCCTACGGCTGCTTCCTCCTGAGCGTGCCCGGCCTCGCCTTCCGCCGCGAGGGTTGGCGCGATCTCGGCCGCGCCGCGCTGCTCGGCGCGCTGATCTGCGGTCTGGTCGCCCCCGTGGCGCTCCTCTCCGACCTCAACCAGCCCGGCCGCTTCGCCAATTTCTACCTGCGGCCGAACCTCGGCTCGTGGATGGCGCGCGGCGCCTTCTTCATCCCCGCCTATGTCGGGGGCCTCGTTCTCTATGGCTGGGCGGCGCTCGCCCCGGACTTCCGCGCCGCCGCCGGCCTCGGCGGACCGCTCGCCCCGGTCCGCCGCCTTCTCGGCGGTCCCGACCGCCCCGCGTTGGTGCGTGGCCTCGGCCTCTTCACCCTGGCGGCGGCGGTCGCGGTCGCGCTCTATACCGGCGTCGAGGTGATGGTGGTCCATTCGCGGCCGCTGTGGAACACCGCGCTGCTGCCGGCCCAGTTCGCCGCCACCGCGCTGATGGGCGCGCTCGGCCTGACCCTTCTGATCGAACGCTTCGTGCTCGCTCACGACGTCCTGGTCGAACGCCGCCTCGCCCGGCTGCTGGCGCTGGTGCTCGTGCTCGTCGCCGCCGTCGGCGCCCTGTGGTTCGCCCTCGCCCTGTTCGTCCCCGGTTCGACCGAGGCCCGCGCCCTGGCGCAGGTCGCCGGCTCCGAGGTGTGGCGGCTCAACGCGATCTGGCTCGCCGCCGCCGTCGCCCTCCCCTTCGTCGTCGCGGTGGTGAAGCCCGCCGGCACCGGCTGGCTGACCGGCCTCCTCGCCCTCAACGCCGCCTGGATGTTCCGTTGGACCGTCTTCGTCGGCGGCCAGGACATCCCCAAGACCGGCGCCGGTTGGTACGTCCATTCGCTCGCCCTCGGCCCGGAAGGACTGCTCGGCATCCTCGGCACCGCCGGTCTCTGCCTCGTCGTCCTCGTCGTTCTCACCACGCTCGTCCCCTGGTCCGGCTCCGCCACCGTGCGCCCGTCGACCCTCCCCGCGGGAGCCTGACGCCATGACCTCTCGTCGCGATCTCTTCAAGGGTGCCGCCGTCGTCGGTGGAGCCGCCGCCTTCGCCGCCGGATTCTCCGAAACCGCCGAACGCATGCTCGAGACCGTGGTCTCGCCGGCCCATGCCCGCGGCACCACCGGCAACTCCCAGAAGCCCGAGTTCCGGGTGACCGCCGCCGGCGACCTCGAACTCGACCCGGACACCCGCACCGCCTTCACCCTGTGCCAGGGTTGCACCACGCTCTGCGGCGTGCGCGTCCGCATCGACGCGAAGACCGACACGGTGACCCGGGTGACCGGCAATCCCTATTCGCCGCTCTCCACCGATCCGCACGTGCCGATGGGCACCCCCGTCCGCAAGGCGCTGCTGAGCCTCACCCGGCACAATGAGGCCGGCCTCGCCGGCCGCTCCACCGCCTGTGGCCGCGGCAATGCCGTGCTCGAGCAGCAGACCTCGCCCTACCGGGTCACCGCGCCGATGAAGCGGGTCGGCCCGCGCAATTCCGGCCGCTGGGAGCCGATCTCCTTCGAGCAGCTGATCCATGAGGTCGTCGAGGGCGGCGATCTCTTCGGCGAGGGGCACGTCAAGGGCCTGCGCGAACTGCGGTCCTTCGACCCGATCGATCCGGCCGCGCCGGAACTCGGCCCCAAGGTCAACAAGGTGGCGCTGCTCGCCTCGGTCGCCGACGGTCGGAATCCCTTCGTCGCCCGTTTCGTCCAGAAGGCCTACGGCTCGATCAACATGACCGGCCACGGCTCCTATTGCGGCGGCTCCTATCGCGCCGGTTCGGGCGCGGTCTTCGGCGACACCAAGACGATGCCGCACGCCAAGCCCGACATCCCCAACGCCGAATTCGTGATCTTCATGGGCACCGCCCCGGCCAATGCCGGCAACCCCTTCAAGCGCTTCGGAACCCTGCTCGCCAAGGCGCGCACCGACGGCGCGATGAAATACGTGATCGTCGATCCGGTGCTCGGCCATTCCGACAACGAGGCGGCGCGCGATCGCGGCCGTTGGGTGCCGATCCGTCCGGGCACCGACGCGGCGCTCGCCATGGCGATGATCCGCTGGATCCTCGACGAGAACCGCTACGACGCGACCTTCCTCGCCCAGCCCTCGCTCGCCGCCGCCAAGGCCGCCGGTGAGGTCGCCTGGTCGAACGCCACCCATCTGGTGATCGCCGATCCGGCGCACGCCCGTTTCGGCCGCTTCCTGCGCGGCTCCGACGTCGGCGCCGCCGTCGCGGAGGCCGATCGCGGCAAGGACGCCGACCCCTTCGTGGTGATCGATCCCGCGACCGACGCCCCCGTCGTCGCCGGCGCCGCCCCCGCGACCCTCTTCGCCGAACGCGAGATCGAGGTCGAGGGCAAGCCCGTGAAGGTCGCGACCTCCCTGTCGCTCCTCGCCGCTTCGGCGCGGGCCCACACGATCGCCGACTATTCGGCGATCTGCGGCGTGCCCGAGGACGTCGTCGTCGGTCTGGCGCGCGAATTCACGTCGCACGGCAAGAAGGCGGCGATCAGCAGCCACGGCGGCACCATGGCCGGCAACGGCTTCCAGTCCGCCTTCGCCATCGTCATGCTCAACACCCTGATCGGCAACCTGAACCGCAAGGGCGGCACCTTCGCCACCGCCGGCGGCTTCAACCCCTACGCCGGTCCGCGCTACAAGCTCGCCGACTTCCCCGGCTCGGTGAAGCCGACCGGCGTGCCGCTGTCGCGCAACGTGCCCTACGAGAAGACCACGGAATTCAAGACCAAGAAGGCGGCGGGCAAGGCCTGGCCGGCCGAGGCGCCGTGGTTCTCCACCGCCGGCCAGCTCTCCACCCAGTGGCTGCCGTCGGCGCTCTCGGGCTATCCCTATGGGATCGACGCGCTGATCCTGTGGTCGGTCAACCCGGTCTACGGCATCCCCGGGGTCCGCCCGATCGCCGAGAAGACGCTCGGCGACCCGAAGCGGATCCCCCTGATCGTCGCCGTCGACCCGTTCATCAACGAGTCCTCCTGCTTCGCCGACTACATCGTCCCGGATTCGACCATGTACGAGAGCTGGGGCTTCATCGAGCCCTGGGGCGGCGTGCCGACCAAGTCGATGGTGATGCGCTGGCCGGTGGTCGAGCCCAAGGCCGCCAAGACCGCCGAAGGTCATCCGATCTCCATCGAGACCTTCCTGATCGCCCTCGCCAAGGCGATGAAGCTTCCCGGCTTCGGCGCCGACGCGATCGTCGCCGCCGACGGTTCCAAGCACCCGCTCGACCGCGCCGAGGACTGGTATCTGCGCGCCGCCGCCAACGTCGCCTTCACCGGCAAGGGCCCGGTGCCCGACGCCACCGACGACGACGTCGCGCTCGCCGGTGTCGGCCGCCTGATGGGCGCGATCGAGGAGCGTCTGAGCAAGGAGGAGGTGCGCAAGGTCGCCTTCCTCGCCACCCGTGGCGGCCGTCATCAGCCGCTGGCGGAAGCCTGGGGTCCCGACGGCAAGGCCGCCTGGGTCTTCGAGAAGCCGCTGCAGGTGTGGAACGAGGGCGTCGGCGCCACCCGCGATTCGATGACCGGCAAGCGTCTGTCCGGCGTGCCGACCTGGGTCCCCCCGACCTTCGCCGACGGGACTCCGGTCGAGGAGAAATACCCGACGAAGGACTGGCCGCTGCGCCTCGTCAGCCAGAAGAGCCCGCTCCAGAACAGCTACTCGATCGCCGCGCGCCGCCTGCGCGGCCTCCATCCCGACAATCCCGTCGGCATCTCGCCGGCCGACGCCGAGCGGCTCGGCCTCGCCACCGGCGACAAGGTCCGCATCTCGAGCCCGACCGGGTCGGTCGAGGGCGTGGCCCTGGTGCGCCATTCCGTGCGCGAGGGCGTCGTCGCCGTCGAACACGGTTTCGGTCACAAGGAACTGGGCGCCCGCCCGCACCGCATCGGCGATCGGCTCCAGCCGACCGATCCCGGCAACGCCGCCGGCGTCGCCCTCAACGACCTCGGTCTGATCGACCCGACCGGCAAGCACCAGACCGTCTTCGTCGACCCGATCGCCGGCACGGCGGTGCGTCAGGCGATCCCCGCCCGCCTCGAGCGGGCGTGAGAGAAGACCGCCGGCCGAACAGGCGCGGATGAGACGAAGAGGGGCCGCCGATCGCTCGGCGGCCCCCTCTCATTTGCTTTCGAACCGGCTGCCTCAGCCGAAGATCTCGTAGAAACCGAGCTTCCTCTGCATCGGGGCGTCGTCGACGACGAAGAGATGGGCAGGCCGGGTCGACGAGGCGTTGGCGATCTCCACCTCCGCATGGGTCGGCACCGCCATCGTGTCGAATTGGTCGAAGGCGAGCTCGACCCCGTCGATCCTCGCCGTGCCCGAACCATCGACGACGTTGATCACGCTCGACGCCGAATGACGCGGGAGACGCAAGGATTCGCCCGGCCGCAGGTGGACCGCCGAGAAGCCGAGGATCGGCATGCATTCCATGCCCGTCTCCGGGTTCACATAGGCAAGCCGGACGGCTTCGCCACGCGGCGTCACGGTCGCGAGATCGGCCAGCGCGCTCTTGACCTCGCGCCACGGGAACCGCACCAGCGGATAGTTCGCGCGCGGCCGCGTCACCGCCGCATAGGGCACGAGACCGGAGCGACGGTAGCGCGTCTGCGATCCGTCCGCTTCGTTGCGCACCGTCTGCGGCGCGCCCTCGGTGCAGTAGGAGGCCTCGAGGCCGTAGACCAACGGCAGGTCGAGCGCGTCCATCCAGATGACCGGGCCGGAGCCGGAATGGCCGTGCTCGTGCCAGAGCCCCGACGGCGTGAGGATCAGGTCGCCCGGCTCCATCGGGCACTTCTCGCCCTCGACGATGGTGAAGCCGCCCTCGCCCTCGACGACGAAGCGCACGGCCGACGGCGAATGGCGATGATTGGGGGCGATCTCGCCCGGCAGGATCAGCTGCATGCCGATGTAGATCGACGGCGTCGCCTGCATGTTGTCGAGGCCGAGACCGGGATTGGCGAGCACCAGCACGCGCCGCTCGGCCTTCTCGATCGGGGTGAGACGCCCGGCTTCGAGCAGCTGCGGGCGGATCTCCTCGTAGCGCCAGAGGATCGGCTTGGTCTTGCGCGCGGGGATGCCGTAGGGCAGGGCGGCGCGCAGCGCCGGCCACAGCGGCACCAGATTGCGGGCGGTCAGGCCCTGGCGATAGTCGAGCGGCAGATCTTCGAGCGTGCCGAGCTGGGACATGGGTTCCTCCGATGACGGGATCGGCCTCGTTCGGGCCGTTGGGATCGATGAGGGATGAAGGCACGGGGCCGCCGCCCCTCGCGCCGCCTCAGGCGGTCAGGCCGGTTCCGCCGTAGAGCCACTCGAGGCTGTCGTAGAACTGGGTCGGCGTCTTCGAGCCGAGCCACTGGTTGCGGACCAGGCGCTCGACGCCCTGAGCGTGATAGACCCGGCCGAGCTCACGGCTCGACAGCACGACGCGATAGGCGCGGGGGATCCGCGCGGTCTGATAGGCGAGGAAGGCGGCGTTGAAGTCGCCGTCGTGACGCTCGAGCTCATGGCCGAGGCAGACCGCGTCCTCGAGCGCCATGCACGCCCCTTGTGCGAAATACTGGTGGGTCGGATGGGCCGCGTCGCCGAGCAGGACGACGTTGCCGTCGGTCCAGTTCTCGATCGGGTCGCGATCGGCGAGCACCCAGCGCCGCCAGGTCTTCGGCACCTCGAGCAGCTTGCGCGCCCGCGGAACGATGTTGCCGAACCGGGAGAGCACCTCTTCCGGCGTGCCGGGCTCGTTGGAGCCGACGTTCTCGATGTCGGTGACGAAGGTGGCGACGAGGTTGAAGGTCTTCCAGCCCTGGAGCGGATAGTGGACCATGTGGCACTTCGGGCCGGCCCACAGCGTCGCCGCGTTCCAACGCAGATCTTCCGGCATGTCCTCGATCGGCAACACGGCGCGATAGGCGACATGGCCGGAGAGGCGCAGGTTGTCTCCCCCCGTCATCTGTTCGCGGATCTTGGAACGGACGCCGTCGGCGCCGACGACCGCGTCGCCCTCATAGGTGTTGCCGGCCTCGGTGACGACCTTGGCGCCGGTCGCGGTGGTCTCGTAGGCGACGACGCGCTCGTTGTTGACGAGCCGGACGTCGGGGTGGGCGACGCAGCCGTCGTAGAGCACGCCGTGCAGGTCGGCGCGATGGATCACCGCATAGGGGTTCTTGAAGCGATCGCGGAACGGCTGGTCGACGGGGATATTGGCGATCTCGTCGCCCGACATGCCGTCCATCATGATCAGCTTGTCGATATAGACCGCCTTGGCGCGCCCGGCGTCGCCGACCCCGAGCCAGTCCATGGCGTGGAAGGCATTGGGGCCGATCTGGATGCCGGCGCCGATCTCGCCGAACTGCGGCGCCTGCTCGAGAACGGTCACCGCGTAACCCTTCTTCGCCAGTGCCAGGGCGGCGGAAAGACCGCCGATGCCGCCACCCGCCACCACCACGGTCTGCTTCGCCTTGCTCATGTCGTCTCTCTCCCGATTGCCCCGACCCTGTGTCCGGCCGTCACGTCGTTTCACATATTGGTATACTGAATAATCATCAGTATACTGTCAATTAATTTCGCGAAAGTCCCCGTGCCGGCCTCGGATCACCGCGCGGAGGGGAGAGCCGGGCGGCGCCGAAGGCCGCCCGGCGACAGCGTCACGCCTCGGCGTCGGGCTGCTTGCCCGGAACCGCATCGGCGAAGGCGGGCAGCGTCAGGCACGCCGCCTCGACCTCGAGGAGGCGCGGATAGGCGGTCATGTCGGTTCCGAAACGACGCGCCCCACCGAGTTGCGGGATCAGGCAGATCTCGGCGAGCCCGGGCGTGTCGCCGAAGAGGAAACGCCCTGCGCCGGCATGGCGCCGGGCGATCGTCTCGAGCCCGGCGAAGCCCTCGGTGCACCAGTGGCGATACCAGCCGTCGACCTCGTCCTGGGAGTGACCGAGCGGATCCTTCAGGTAGTTGAGGACCCGCAGGTTGTCGATCGGATGGATGTCACAGGCGATCGCCAGCGCGAAGGCACGAACCTCGGCGCGGGCGAAGGGATCCTTCGGCAGGAACGCCGGCTCGGGGATCGTCTCGTCGAGCCATTCCAGGATCGCCAGCGACTGAGTCAGGACGTGACCGTCGACCTCGAGCGCCGGCACCAGCCCTTGCGGGTTCAGCGCCTTGTAGGCGGGGCTCTTCTGCTCGCCGCCGCCCCGCCGCAGATGCACCGGCACGAAGTCGGGGGCGACCCCCTTGAGCGCGAAGCCGATGCGGCAACGCCAGGCCGCGCCGGATCGAAAGAAGCCGTGAAACCGCATCGCTCGTCCCCCTCTCACGCCGCGTCCGGGGCGGCGATGGTGAGCGAGATCGGCGGCAACCCGTCGACCGAGCCGGTGATCACGTCGCCGGCGACGACCGGGCCGACCCCCGCCGGGGTGCCCGTGTAGATGAGATCGCCGGGAACGAGGTGGTAGTAGCGCGAGAGATGCGAGACGAGCTCCTCGACCGACCAGACGAGATCGGAGAGATGGGCGTCCTGCTTCGTCACGCCGCCGACGGCGAGCGTGATCCGCTGCGGCCCGACGGCGCCGAACTCGGCCTTCGGCACGATCTCGGTGATCACGGCGGACTGTTCGAAATCCTTGCCGAGGTCCCACGGCCGCTGCTTGGCGCGGGCGGCGAGCTGGAGGTCGCGGCGGGTCATGTCGAGACCGCAGGCGTAGCCGAACACCGCGTCCATCGCGGTCTCGACCGGGACCTGGAAGGCCGGGGCGCCGATCGCCACCACGAATTCCATCTCGTAGTGATAGTTCGAGGTGCCCGGCGGATAGGGGATGGTGGCGCCGCTCTCGACGATCGCCCCGGCCTGCTTGAGGAAGTAGAACGGCGCCTCGCGATCGACCTCGACGCCCATCTCCTTGGCGTGGTCGGCGTAGTTGCGGCCGACGCAGAAGATGCGGGCGACCGGATAGCGCGCGGTCGAGCGGGCCACGGCGACGGTCGGCGCGGGCGGAACGGTGAAGAGGAGGTCGGTCACGTCTGTGTCCTCGATGGTTGAGCGCCCGTCCCGGTCGGACGGTGCGGCGGTCGAGTGTAGGAGGATGGTCCGAGGTCCGCACCAACAGATCTCGGTCGAAGTTCATATAGTCAGTATGCTGATGATTAGAATACTGTCAATATCTCCTCATCGGTGTCTTTTCGACTTGCAAGCGTGTCGGTGTGCCCGATGATCTCCGGCATAGATCTTTTCTCGCCGCATTGCGCCGGCCGATTCGAGACCGCCCATGAGCCTCGACCACGACATTGCCATCTATTCCATGCCCGGCCATCTGATCCGACGCCTGAATCAGGTTTCGGTGTCGCTGTTTCACGACGAATGCGCCAAGGCCGGCCACGATCTCACCCCGGTCCAGTACGCCGCCCTCAAGGCGGTGCAGAAATATCCCGGCATCGATCAGGCCTCGCTCGCCGGCGCCATCGCCTATGACCGCACCACGCTCGGCGGCGTCGTCGCCCGTCTCGAGGAGAAGGGCCTGATCATCCGCGCCGCCTCCGCCCAGGACCGCCGCGTCCGCCGCCTGTCGTTGACCCCGGCCGGCGAGGCCCTGATCGGCGAACTCGATCCCCTGGTCGGCCGCATCCAGGGGGCGATGCTGACCGGCCTCGACGAGGCCGAACGCGCCGTCTTCCTGCGGCTTCTCTCCAAGGCGGCGGAAGCCGGCAACGACCTCTCCCGCGCGCCGCTTCGGCCCTACGAGCCGAAGTGACGGGTGGCGGCGTGGTGCGGCTGCGACGTCTGGTGCCGTCATCGTGGCCTCACACCGAGAGATAGGTTTCCTGGATGGAGGCGTCGGCGAGAAG
>NZ_JAFNIH010000001.1 GCF_019160155.1 Pinisolibacter aquiterrae | reverse complement strand
GCCGACGAAGCCGAGTTCCAGGCGAAGGTGCTGGAGAATGCCGAGCACCAGCGCGAGAAGCGCCGGCTCGGCCGGGTCGGGATGGGTTCTTCGGCGAGCACACCGTGGGGCGGGGCGCAGAGTGCCACGGCCTACGCCGAGGGGATCGTCGAATATGCGACGGCGAGCCACGGTGGCTTCCATCTCTCGCCCGAGCGCAACGCCGCGGTCTACCCGACACTGCGGTCCGAGGGCGGTTGGTACGAAGAGGACTGCGGGTGGGCGGCGGTCGCGATCACCTTTCCCGACCTCTTCACCGCCTTCGAACGGCGCTGTGCCGAGACGACGATGAAGGACTGGTTCCCGGATGCATGGGAAGCGATCTTCGAGGCGGTTCTCGGTCCGGGAGACTCTTGTGAGAAGGACCGCCGCGCCTTCGCCGCAGCGCATGCGGTCGACTGGGTGGTGATCTCGGCGATCCGCTCGGCGCACCACGCGCCCTTGGTCGAAGTCGTCGCCACGCTCGGGGGGCGTCGTGATCCGCGTGCCGAGGAGCGGCGCTTCCTGGTACTCGCGGCCGAATACGAGGTCGAGCGACCGTTCGGCTTCGTCGTCGATCCGGCTCGTCACGCGGCGTGTGACGGGGGTTGTGACACCGCCCGTGACGGGGTCGGGAGCTTCGTCGGCCGTTCCACCGAGGGGAGGGGGCCATGACCTCCCTCGAACGGTTGCTGCTTCTCGCCCGGATGGAAGCCGCCTGTCGCGAGACCCGTCGGCATCTCGGACTGATCGAGCGGCAGATCGCCCGCCGGGCGGAGAGCCGGACGATCACCGATCGGCGAAAGGCCCGTTGCCACGGACGTGGTCGTTCGACCTGGACGCCGGTCGACGAGCGGTTGTTTCGGGAGCATGCCGATCGCCTCGCCTTCGAGCGACGCGGTGAGATCGAGGTGCTGTCGCGCAAGCTCGCACGGCAGGAGCAGGCGATCAGAGATCTCCGACGGATCGACCGGTGACCGGTCGCAGCATCGGCGGGATGCGTCGTGAGCGCCGGAGAGTGTGGAGGCTCTCGGTCCTGTGCCCCTGTCTCGATCGCTCGAAGGAGGGTCTCGTCCTGCCGGTCGGTCCCTCGGGTTTGCGTGCGGTCTGAGCCGGCGGCCGTCCGCTTCAAGGCCGCTGACGCGCCGCGGTGCGGCCGCTCCCCGCTTCCTCGGCAGAGCCGGCCCGCGTCCTGCGTCGGGGCGTTGCGCCCCACGCGTCCGCAGACCGGCTCCGCTCGTCGGGCGGAGAGCGGACCCTGAAGCGTCCGGCTGGCGCCGGCTCTTTTCGACCGCACCCGAGGGACGGCCGGCAGGGGCCGGTCCGATCCCGAGGGCGAACTCGAGAAAGGATCACCACCATGGCCAAGACCGCCACCGTTTCCCGCGCCCCCGCCCGCGTCGTGCCGCTGCGCAAGGGCACCACCCTCGAAATGGTTCGTCTCGCCTGTCCCGACGCCGCCCAGGCGGCGCGCATCTCCGAGAGCTTCGGCCTGCCGGTTCTCGACGGCGACGGCATCCGCGAGGTCCACACCCGCCTCGTCACCGAGACGGCGGACGTGCTCGGCGAAGGTTTTGGCGAGCGGGCGATGCAGATCCACCTGCAGCGCATCGTCGGCGCCTTCGTCGGCTCCGCTCATGGCGCCGGACAGTTCTACAGCCGGGCGGTCACGGAAGCGCGCGACGCGACCGCCAAGGCCTCCTGCGACGCCCGTGACGAGGACGTCGATGGACCCGTCGGTTTCGACGGGCCGGCCCAGCGCAAGCGCGAGTTCGCCGCCGACATGGGGCTTCAGGCTCATGCCCTGCGGATGGCCGCCGAGGGCGCCGTCGCCGCCTACGAGCAGGTGGTCGGCGAGACCTGGAAGCCGTTCGAGCGCCAGGTCGACCAACCCGGTCAGAGCCTCGATCGCAAGGCGGCCGCACAGCAGATGGCGGCCTTCGGCTGAGCCCTTCGGGCGGGGCTGCGGCCCCGCCCTTTCTCAAGTCAGGTCGAGACCTGACGTGGAACGCTGATGTAGATTGTGCTATCTACATCGCATGAACAATTCATCTACATGGAGGGCGCCGTGCCCATCAACGTCAACAACCCCGAGGCCGACGCGCTGACGCGCAAGTTCGCCGAGATGGCGGGTGTCGGCATCACCGATGCGATCGTCATCGCGATGAGAGAGGCGATCGAGCGACGGCGCAACCAGGAAACGCCGCGCGAGACCGCGGCGCGGCTGCGCGCGAAGCATGGCGTCACTCTCGACGATGCGGCCCGCAAGCCTCTGCCGCGCGAAGTGTTCGACACCATGTGGGACGAAGACTGATGTTCGTCGACGCCTGCGCCATCATCGCGCTTCTGTCGGACGAGCCGGAGGCCGATCGCGTCTCGCAGGCGATCGCCGGCGCCTCGAAGCGGATCACCTCGCCGGTCGCCGTGCTCGAGGCCGTTCTCGGCCTCGCCCGACCCGACAAGTTCGGTCTCTCCGTCGAAGCGCTGGAACCGCTGGTCATGGAGTTTCTCGACGAGCGCGGCATCGAGATCCGCGACTTACCGCCGGCGAAGCGCGCGACGACCCTCGCGCTGGCGGCGGCGCATCGCTGGCGTTCCGGCCGGCATGGTCTCAATCTCGGCGACTGTCTGCACTACGCCTGCGCCAAATACTACCGCGTGCCGATCCTGGCGACGGCCGACGAGTTCCGCCAGACCGATCTCGAGACTGTGCCGTGAGATCGGTGCCATGGCCTGCATGAACGGAGAAGCGGCATGAACGTCCATTTCGTCATCCACGAAGCCTTCGAGGCTCCGGGCGCCTATGAGGTCTGGGTCCGCACGCGCGGGCATGTCGCGTCCTACTCGCGGGTCCATGCTGGAGAGGCGCTGCCGCGGTCGGTCGACGACATCGATCTGCTCGTCGTGATGGGCGGCCCCCAGTCGCCGGCCACGACGAAGGAAGAATGCCCGCATTTCGACGCGGCAGCCGAGAAGGCGCTGATCGCCGAGGCCATCGCCGCCGGCAGGGCGGTGATCGGCGTTTGCCTCGGCTCGCAGCTCATCGGCGAGGCGCTGGGGGCTCCTCATGACCACAGCCCCGAGAAAGAGATCGGCAAGTTCCCGATCGCATTGACTGCGGAAGGGCTGTCGAACCCCATGTTCGCCGGCTTCGGAGCGCATCTCGAAGTCGGTCATTGGCACAACGACATGCCGGGGCTGACCGACACCGCCGTGATCCTCGCCACGAGCGAGGGCTGTCCTCGCCAGATCGTCGAATACGGCGATCTCGTCTACGGCTTCCAGTGCCACATGGAGTTCACGCCCGAAATCGTCGAATTGCTGATCGCGGCGTCCGAAGCGGAACTGGCGGCTATGATCGGCCGTCGCTTCGTGCAGCAGCCGGAGGCGCTGCGCGCGAACGACTACGGCGAGATGAACGAAAAGCTGTTCGGCTTCCTCGATCGGCTGAGCGAGGCCTATGCCGCCAATAGGAAACGAGCGGACGCCTGACCCCGTGCCGTGGGCATTTCGCCTCGACCTCCTTCCCCGTGGTGGCTGACGGTCGCGATCGCTCCTCCATTGTTTCTGAGGGCCGGTTCCAGTTCGGAGCCGGCCTTTTCTCATGGGGGAAAGGCAGAGGAACGAACGAATGCCGACGCGATCCCGTCCCGGCCGCGGTCTTGCCGGGGCCGGGGATCGCCGCAACGGCTGCGCCGTCCTTCTCTTCGTTCCGGTCCTTCGGATGCGGCGCCCTTCGATCCCCGGCCTCTGGACCGCCGTGACGGGGTCGCGATCGGCGCGACCTCCGAAGCGGAGGGTCGGAGAATGACCGGGAAGACCGAAGGATCGCGCGTCGACATCTACACCCGCATTACCGAGAAGATCGTCGCCGACCTCGAGACGGGCGTCCGGCCGTGGATGCGGCCCTGGAGCGCCGGGAATGCTGTTGGCCGGGTGACGCGGCCTCTGCGCCACAATGGCGAGCCCTATTCGGGCATGAACGTGCTGCTGCTCTGGTCGGAGGCGACGGCGCGCGGTTACACCTCGCCGTTCTGGATGACCTTCAAACAGGCGATCCAGCTCGGAGCCGCCGTCCGCAAGGGCGAGACCGGTACGATGGTGGTCTTCGCCAGCCGCTTCACGAAGACCGAGAGAGATGCGGGCGGCGGCGAGGTCGAGCGCGACATCCCGTTTCTGAAGGCCTACACGGTCTTCAACGTCGCGCAGATCGAGGGGCTGCCGGATCGTTACCAGCCCCGTGCAGAGCCCATCGTCGACCCGGTCGAGCGGATCGAACGAGCCGATCGCTTCTTCACCGAGACCGGCGCGGTGATCCGGCACGGCGGCGATCGAGCGTTCTATTCGCCGTCGACCGACCACATCCAGATGCCGCCCTTCGCGGCGTTCCGGGACGCTGCGTCTCACGCGGCGACCCTGAGCCATGAGCTGACCCATTGGACGGCGGCTCCCCACCGCGTCGCTCGCGACCTGTCCCGTTACGGCAAGGATCGAACCGAAAGGGCGAGGGAAGAGCTGATCGCCGAGCTCGGGTCGTGCTTTCTCTGCGCCGACCTCGGGATCGCGCCGGAGCTGGAGCCGCGGCCCGATCATGCATCCTATCTCGACTCGTGGCTGAAGGTGCTCGCCGACGACCGACGGGCGATCTTCTCGGCTGCCGCGCACGCACAGCGCGCCGTGACCTATCTGCATGGTCTCCAACCGCAGGCGAAGATCGACGATATGCGGGAGGCTGCTGCGAAGGTGATCATTCGGCCGCAGCCATCCGCTCGGTACGACCGGAGAAGTGACGGCGCAGCTGGTTCGTGCACTGTCCGATGAGGCGACGCAGATGCAGGCAGGTCTCGTCGCCCGTCGGCACCAGATCATTGAGATGATGGTTCGGGAGGACAACATTTACGCCGCATGGCCCCGCCGAGGGTACGCCGCTCGATCGAACGGCGGATCTGCGAGTGCAAGGCGGAGCTCGCAGATCTCGACCACGACGCAGATGACGCCCTGCGAAGTCCGCCCGTTTGGCATGAGGTCGAGGATCTTCTCTCATCGGGGCCCGGCGTCAGGCCGATGTTTCGCACTCGTTGTTCGCTGAACTTCCCTGGGCACCCTCTATCGCATGAAGGTAACCGCACTTGCCGGGCTCGCCCCGTTCATGCGGCAATCGGGAACATCGAAGGGACAATGTTTCGGTGGCGACGGTCGATCGACCGTCCTTTATGGCAGCGCTCGTTGCGATCCGGTAAAACACCGTCCTGAAGAGCGTCCACGAATGTCTGCACCATGTCGGCAAGCCGAAGAAGGTCGCTCTTCTCGCCGTCGCCAGCCGTCTCCCTGTCATCCTCACCACCAACCTCCGGGACGAGCGCCCATGGCAAAGCGCTTGAAAACGAAGACAGTCACTCATGAGACGGCGAAAGCACGTCGACACGCTGTTGGAAAGCGGCCTTTTCAGCAGCCTGTTCGGCCGGCCGCTTTTTCGGAGGCCGGTCATCTTGGTGAGTTGATTGATCTTCGCCCGATTGGCATAAAATGGATGCAAGCGTGAGAGGGGACGAATCTTGTTGTTCCAACTTGGTCCGAAATACCAACACTTGACCCACGGCCGGGGCTGCGCCTGTCATAGCCCACAGGCGCGAAAACTGCTCGAACGTCTCGACACAGGGCTGTCGCGACGTTCGGTCCTGAATGGAATCGCAGCCAGCCTCGCCGCTCCTGCTCTCGGGTTCGTCAGCCCTGTCTTCGCCCAAAATGCGACAAAGCCGATCCTTCTCAGGAATGCGAATATTTTCGACGGCATGAACGGCAAGCTCGTCGAAGGCCGGGGCGTGCTGATTGAAGGCAACTTCATCAAGGCTCTGACTGCTTCCGCGGACACAGTCGCCGATGTCGACGTGATCGACTGTGGCGGGCGCACGCTGATGCCGGGCATGATCGACGCGCACTGGCATTCGATCCTTGCCGGCATCTCGCAGCTCGTGGCCATGACCGCGGATATTCCTTATGTCCATCTCGTCGCTGCGCAAGAAGCCGAGCGCACGGTGCTGCGCGGCTTCACAACGGTCCGGGATGTCGGCGGCCCGTCATTTGCTTTGAAACGCGCCATCGACGAGGGGCGCATCGCGGGGCCGCGCATCTACCCGTCCGGCGCCATGATCTCTCAGACGTCGGGGCATGGTGATTTTCGTCTGCGTACTGATTTGCCGCGCACGCCGCAAAGCGATCTCAGCGTGGCCGAGCAGGCTGGCATCTCGGCGATCGCCGACGGCGAAGCCGAGGTGCTGCGCCGCGTGCGCGAGCAACTCATGCTCGGCGCCAGCCAGATCAAGATCATGGGCAGCGGCGGCGTCGCCTCCGCCTACGATCCGATCGACGCACTTCAGTATACCGAACCCGAGATGAAGGCGGCGGTCGCCGCAGCGGCGGATTGGGGCACATATGTGTGCATTCACGCTTACACCTCCGCGGCTGTCCGGCGGGCGCTCGCCAGTGGCGTGAAATCGATCGAGCATGGCCAGCTTGCCGACGACGAGACAGTCAAGCGCATGGCGGAAGCCGGTGCTTGGTGGAGCATCCAGCCCTTCCTTGCCGACGAGGACGCCAACATCTATCCGTCGCCGGAACAGCGGGCGCAGCAGCAGCAGATTGCCGAAGGCACGGTCCGGGCGATCGAACTGGGGCGCAAGCACGGGGTCCGCATCGCACTCGGCACCGACATATTGTTCAACCCGAAAGGCACCGCGACGCAGGGCAAGCAGCTCGCAAAATTCGCCAGATGGTATGACAACGCGGACGTACTGCGGCTCCTGACCAGCGGCAATGCCGAGCTTGCCGGTCTCTCTGGACCGCGCAATCCCTATCCGGCAAAGCTCGGACGCATCGAGGCGGGTGCCTATGCTGATATTCTCCTGGTCGACGGCAACCCGCTCGAGGACATCTCGTTGATCGCCGACCCGGACCGGACGATGAAGCTCATCATGAAGGATGGGCGCATTCACAAGAACACGCTTTCGGCCTGAAGATGGAGAGAGCCTTGAATCGATTTGCTGTCGTCGTTGCCCTGTCCCTGTGTGGTCAACAGGCTGCATACGCTTCCGACGCGATTCCTGGCGAATCGAAAGAGCCGGCGCGGGTCATGGATGCGAGTCCGACCTGGGCCTTGCAGATCACGCCCTATATGTGGGCTGCAGGACTCAAAGGTGATATATCGCCATTCCGGCGTGCACCGACGATCGGCGTCGAGAAATCATTCTCTGATGTCATGGACGATCTCAACTTCGGTGGCTTCGTCAACATATGGGGCCGCTATGATCGCTTCGTCTTCTCGGGCGACGTGATGTATGTCGACACCTCGGACGGCCATGGTTCCGGTCCGCTCTCGGCGATGCAAATTCCCAGCCTCGGCATCGTAATACCGCCGGGCGCGAGCGTCGACGCCAAGGTCGACACGAAACAGTTCATGGCGACCTTGCAAGGTGGCTATCGTCTCATCGACACGCCGCAATTCACGTTCGATGCGCTCGGCGGGATTCGCTTCTGGCACATCTCGAATGACGTGACCGTCACCGCGAGCCACCCTGCCATCGGCAACCGTTCTGCCTCCCATGGCGAAAGCTTCAGCTGGGCAGACCCGGTGGTGGGGCTGCGCGCTTTCCTTCCCGTTACGGAAAAGCTATCTCTCCAGGCGCAGGCAGATATCGGCGGCTTTGGCGCAGGTTCCGATTTCACTTGGTCCGCGTTCACCACAGTTAATTACATCGTTACCGATCGCCTCTCCGTGTCGGCAGGCTACAAGGCTCTCGATGTTGACTATGATCGCGGCGGCCATGTCTACGATACGCGCCTGAGCGGACCGATTTTAGGCGCAACGTGGCGGTTTTAAGTCTTCCTTGAACTTGGATCAGGCTCGCAGGGTGATGAAAAAAATGTCGCTTCCCAACAGCGCGTTGGCATGAGCCCGTCTTCTTGAGAGGACGGAGTGGCATGATGCGCGGTGCGGACGAAGGAGCGGGATCGCTGTCCAACTACGTCGATCTTGAGAGCCGGATCCCGTCGGCGCACCCGTTGCGAGCGATCCGCGCGATCGTGAACGAGGTGCTGTCGACGTTCGATGCCGACTTCGCCGGGCTCTATTCCCGGATCGGCCGGCCCTCGATCCCACCCGAGCAGTTGCTCCGGGCCATGCTGTTGCCGTCGTTCTACGCGATCCGCTCGGAACCGCTTCTGGTCGAGCGGCTCGATTTCGACCCATCATTCCGCTGGTTCGTCGGGCTCGGCATCGACGATGGCGTCTGGGATGTGCCGATCTTCTCGAAGAACCGCGATGGTCTGCTCGACGGAGACGTTGCCGTCACGCTCTTGGACGCCATCCTCGGTCAGCCACGCGTGAAGCGGCCTCTCTCGACAGAACGCTTCTCGGTCGACGGAACCCTGATCGAGGCATGGGCGTCGATGAAGGGCTTCCGCCCAAAGGGCCGCGGCGACGAGCATGATCCGCCGGCGAGCAGTGCGCTGCGCCCTGTGATCCGAAAACCGGCAGCAACAGCGCGCTGCGACCCATCTGCATGGTCTCCAGCCGCAGGCAAGGACCGACGACACGCGGAAGGCGGCGTGACACCCCGCGTACCGACTTGGTCGAGGAAGGCGGTGAGCTCTCCTTCGGCAGAGACCCGTCCTGCCCGGTCCCCACGTCCTGACGACAGGAGAAGAGGTGTCCGCTCACTGGGATCGTCAATTATCCACGAGAGGTGAAGCGATGGTCAAGGCCAGGATCGGACCTTTCCCGTTCGGCAACCGGCCGACCCACCTGCGGGCTCGATGGGGCATGTCCGACCGGGGTCGGCTTCGCCTCGATCGTCCTCCCGCAACGGCCGGACGCGACTTTCTTCCCCTGCGAACGGGTTCGCATTCCTCGCGGACCAACAAAGTCGCGTCCCACCGTCCTCCACTTCGTTTCGGCCTCTTCGAGGTGCGGTCCGATCGTCCCCGGTCCAGGTGACAGCCATCGAGGCCGCGGTGGGCGCGGCTCGAACCAGACGAAAGGCTCAATCATCATGGCGACCATCGGCTCCTTCACCTCGACCGGCAACGGCTTCAGCGGCTCGATCCGCACCCTCGCCCTCAACGTCAAGGCCCAGTTCCGGCGCATCGACAGCGCGTCCGACAAGGGACCGCACTTCCGCATCTTCGCCCAGGGTGGCGTCGAACTCGGTGCCGCCTGGCAGCGCGTCGCCGAGGGCTCCGGCCGGGACTACCTCTCGGTCAAGCTCGACGACCCGAGCTTTCCGGCTCCGATCTACGCCACGCTGGCGGAGGTCGACGGTGAGGAGGGCCTGCAGCTGATCTGGTCCCGGCCGAACTGGGACTGAGGCTCACGCCTCCGGCCCCGCCCACCGGCGGGGCCGGCTCCCTCCACTCGGGCGGAGTGAGCTCCCACGGCGTCACTCTTTCTCGCGCCCGAATACCCGAGGGTCGGCTCGGATCGACGGTGCCGGCGGGCTGGTTCATTCAGTTCGGTTTGAACGGGAGGACGTTCGCAGGGCGGGGCGAGGTGTCTCCGGCCTGTGCTCGCGCTTCCACGCGCGCCATTTCGAGCAGGAAGGCGAGCATTGCCAGCCCGCCGTCTTCGGCAATGCCGATCAGCTCGGTCAGTGCGACACTGATCTCCCGCGCCGCCGACTCGGACTTCTCGACCATGATTCCACTCTCCCCGTTCGATCGTCTCACCATGCCACACCTCACCCAGGTTCGAACCCCGTTCCATCGTCTCTTGCTGTTGGCCGTGGTGACCATCGTCGCGCCGATGCCCCTGATCGCCGCCGAGCCGATCGAGATCCACCACTCCCCGATCGAGAACCTCGAACGCCTCGATGTCGCTCTGATCGACGAAGCCGAGACCTCTCTCGATGTCGCGGCCTACATCCTGACCGATCGTCCAGTGATCGATGCGCTGATCCTGGCGAAGGAGCGGGGTGTCATCCTGCGGATCCTGCTCGATCCCTCTCAGAAATCGGACTTCGTCAGGCTCGCGCCGCTCGAGGAAGAGATCCGCCTCAAGAGGAAGGGGCCGATCATGCACCTCAAGGCCTACGTGGTAGACGGCGAGCGTCTCCGAACCGGTTCGGCGAACCTGACGGCGTCCGGACTGAAACAGCAGGACAACGACCGTCTGGTGATTTCGGTGCCGTCGGTGGTTGCGGCCTTCCGCGCCGATCTCGAACGAATGTGGACGAGGGCCGTCCCGATCACTCGGGCCCAATCCGGTGACGCCGCGCCGAACCGATTACCGGCGTCGCCTGCCTCGGGCCGAGAAAAAACCGCCGGTGCGGAGGCTCCGGCGGTGAAAGTGGTATCAGGGAGGAAACGCCCGAGAAGGGCCATCGCTCGAAAGCGATACGACCAAGGTAGTAAGAAGTAACACTCATGGCAAGATGCTGCGATGCAGCATCTTCACATATCCGCCGTGCATTCGCCGATGGCCTCTCGTGGCACTCTTCAGGGAAGTGCCGCCCGGGTCGCGTCGCGATAGCCGCGTCGGCGCTTCGTGCGTTCGAGGCGGG
Source organism: Pinisolibacter aquiterrae (assembly GCF_019160155.1). Classification (GTDB taxonomy): domain Bacteria; phylum Pseudomonadota; class Alphaproteobacteria; order Rhizobiales; family Ancalomicrobiaceae; genus Pinisolibacter; species Pinisolibacter aquiterrae. The sequence continues at coordinate 22,308 of NZ_JAFNIH010000001.1, read as the reverse complement.
CAAAGGGCACGGCGGTGTCGCTCGGGTGGTCGAAGGTTTCGATCAACGACTGACCGGCGGTGCCGATGCGGCCCCATGTGCGGACGAGCGAGGCGCCACCGAAGAGGGTCGGCTGCACGGAGAGCTCATAGAAGCGCCGCATGTTTCGGTCGAAGTCGATGCGGTGCAGGTGGATCGGGTCGGGCACGAGCGTCGTCATGATGAGAGTCTCGCGCGGCAGCGACCAGGCGTCCAACGACTTGCGTGAATCGGTTCCGACCTTTCGATTCTCGTCGTCGATGGTTTGGTCGAACCTGGGCCGACGGACTCCCGTCTTCCTTTGGCCGCTCGAACCGGTTCTCGCCGACGCAGGCCCGCATGTCGCAGCGGCGAAACCAGATGGCACGGCCACTGTGCAGCGGCGGATTGTCGGCGGCGAAGGCGATCGGCGCGTCGATCTCCGGTGCCCATGCCCATCGTCAGCCGAGATGGATCCGGTCGGTCGCGCGCGCGTCGCCGGCTTCGGCCGCTCGGGATCGCCACGCGCCGGGCGGCAGCCCGTGATGACGTCGGAAGGCGGCGGCGAAGGCGTAAGGAGAGCCGTAGCCGACCGCGTCGGCGATCTCGGCGAGACTCTTGGTGCCGTCGCGCAGATGGTCGCGGGCGAGCGTCATGCGCCACTCGGTCAGATACTGCATCGGCGTCTCTCCGAGTGCCTCGCCGAAGGCGCGTGCGAAGGCGGCGCGCGAGAGCCCGCCGATCTTGGCGAGTTCCGGCACCGACCACGGATGGGCGGCGTCCCCGTGGATCGCCTCCAACGCCGACTTCAGCCGGCGATCGGCCGACGCCCGATACCATCGTGGCGCCGAGGCATCGTCGCGGAAGCTGGAGCGAACCGCGAGCACCAGCAGGACGTCGAGGAGCCGGTCCAGTACCGTGTGCTGGCCGGGTTCGGAAACCGCCAGCTCGCGCGACAGGAGACCGATCACCTCGCGCATCGGGTCGCCGATTTCCGGCGTGAGCGGGATCACCGGCGGAAGGGCCGCGAGCAGCCCCTGGCCGACGTCGCCGGAAAACCGGTAGGCGCCACAGAGGAACACCGTCGCCTGGGTATCGTTCGCGACGGCATCGTTCGCATGCGCCGCCCGAAACGCATCCGGCTCGAGGCAGGGGACGCCGGGCTCGTGCCCGATGAAGTGATCGCGGCCGCCCCGCACCAATGCGAAGCGGCCCGGTGACAGGGGGATCGGCGCCTCGCTCGGATCGTCGAACCACAGCCAACACTGCCCGCGCGCGACCGCATGGACGGCGAGTTGGATCTCGCCGCCGAGCCGCAACCCCCACGGCGGCCGGGCGACGGTGCGGGCGAAGACGGCGCCGGAGGCGCGGGCGCGGGTGAGATGGTCGGCGAGCAGGTCCATGATCCAGGAGATTGCGTGGAACGATCGGCCTCGTCAACGGCATGAGCGTTTCGCACAATAATCAGAGCGAACCGAACATTGAAGCGCGCGTCCTTCGTCCGCATCATCTCTCCACGATCCGATGACGGAGGACGACCGATGATCACATCTCCGAAGACGACCCTGGTGCTCGGCGGGACCGGGCGAACCGGAAGGTTGGTGGCCCGAGGCCTCGCCGAGCGCGGCTTCGCCGTGCGCACCGCCGCGCGGCACGGCGCCGACGTGGTGTTCGACTGGGACGACCCGACGACCCATCGCGCGGCGCTCGCAGGTGTCGATCGGGTCTATCTGGTGACGCCGGTGGCGCGGACCCGCTTCGCCGGGACGGTCGCCGACTTCCTCGACCTCGCCGTCGGCGCCGGAGTGCGCCACGTGACGCATCTCAGCACGTACGGCAGCGACCGCGCCCCGCCCGAGGTCGACATCCTCGCGGTCGAGCGCGATCTCGTCGGCCGGGGCACGATCAGCCATTCCATCCTGCGTCCCGCCTGGGTGATGCAGAACTTCGCCGACGACCATCTCCCGATCGTCGACGGGGCGATCGTGGTGCCGACCGGTGGTGGGGCCGAGGCCTTCGTCGACGCCGGCGACATCGCTGCCGTGGCGGTGGAGACGCTCGCCCGGCCGGAGGCCCATGCGGGCGCGGTCTATGCGCCGACCGGCCCCCGCGCGCTCACCGTCGCCGAGGTTGCGGCCATCCTTTCCGAAGAGACCGGCCGGCCGATCCGGCACGTCGACGTCGATCGCGACGCCTGGGTCGACGGCGCGGTGGCGGCCGGGTTCGTTCCTCCCGACTACGCGGTCATGCTGCGGTGGCTGACCGGCACGATCATCGCCGGCGACGGCTCGCGGCCGAACGGCGACGTCGAGAGGGTCACCGGCCGGCCGGCGACCGACTTTCGCGACTTCGTCCGGCGCAATCTCGCGGCGTGGGTGGTGCAGGCCGCCGAGTGAGCGATCGATCGGAAACGCATCACGGCCGAGGGCCGAAGATCACGGGAGACATCGCAATGGGAAGCGAGCACTACACCGCCTATGAGGGCGCCGAACCCTATTTCACCCTGATCCGCGGCGCCTTGGGCGATCTGGTCGACGGCGAGCACTTCTTCGACGTCGTCGCCGAGGACGTCTCCTACGAAGTCCGCTACGAGCTCGGCTGGCCGCGTGTGATCCAGGGGCGCGCCGCTCTGATGGCGGCCTTCGGCGGCTACGTCGAAGCGATCCGCATCCGCTCGGCCGACGAACTGATCGTCACCAGAGCCGATGGTGGCCGGGTCGTGGTGGTCGAATACGACGTCCACGGCACGATCCTGGCCACGGGCGCGACCTACGACAATCGGTTCTGCTCGATCATCGAGATCGGGGACGGCAAGATCGTCCGTTGGCGCGACTACATGGACTCGCATGCGGCCTGGGTGGCATTGAACGTCTGACCACGCGGCGCTGAGCCCATGACGTTTCCGATGGCCGCGATCGAGGGAAGCAGCTCCGACCCGATCTCGTGGCGATCGCCGTCCGGGGTGCCGATTTCGGCTTCGGTCTGATAGAAGGTGGGATCACCCGCGAGGCCGAGGACCCCCGTTGATCCCGACGTCGAACGACACGATCCACTCGACCGACCCGTCGGCCGGCTGGAACGCGCGCTGGAAGGCCGCGTTCGGGGCGCTCGCGGTCGCGTTGCTGTGGTTCGGGATCGCCGTCGAGACGCCGCGCGCGGTGCCGTCGGCAGGTGCCTTCGGGCGATCGGTCGCAGATGCGACCGTGCGCCGGCTGCTCCTCCTCGGTGCGCGCGAGCGCGCGACGACGGTCGCCACCACCCGCGTGAGCGATCCGCCGCGCGCCGATCGCGGTCCCGACGCCGGGCTGATGCCCGACCTCGACCGGATCGCCCGCGTCGACACGGCGCTCGGACGCGGCACCCTCCCGGCCGACGCCGCGCCGACGCGCCCGGCCTTCGCCTTCCAACCCCGTGGACCGCCCGAAGCCGTCACCTTCGCGGCCGCCTGAGCGGCCGCTCCTGCGACGATTCGGTCTTCTTCGCGCCTCCCCGCTCCCCTGCGGGCGGGAGAGTGCGCGCTCCTCCACGGAACATCCCACATGCGAACCTCTCCCTGGCTGGCGGCCACCTACGTGGCCGTCATCGTCCTCGGCATCCTCACGGCTCTGCCGAACCTGCTCTCACCCGCCACCCTCGATCGGCTACCGACGTGGTTTCCGCGCACCCACGTCTCGCTCGGTCTCGATTTGAAGGGCGGCTCGCATCTCGTGCTCGAGGTCGACGCCGCCTCGCTCGCCGACGAACGCCTGCAGTCTCTGGTTCAGGACGCCCGCAAGGCGCTGCGCGCCGCCGACGTCGCCACCACCTCGATCCGGCGGGTGCGCGACACCGTCGCCGTGTCGCTCGTCGATCCGGCGACGCGGGAACGGGCGGCTGCCGAACTGCGCAAACTCGCCAATCCCGTCGGGCTCGGCGGCACCGCCTCCGATCTGGAGGTGAAGCCGGTCGCCGACGGATCCCTCGTCCTCTCGCTCACCGAGGCGGGGCTCCTCGACCGCCGCAACGCCGCGGTCGGCCAGAGCCTCGAGATCATCCGCCAGCGCATCGATCAGGTCGGCGTCGCCGAGCCGACGATCCAACGCGTCGGCGCCGACCGTATCCTGGTCCAACTCCCCGGCGTCCAGGACCCGGCGCGTATCCGCCAATTGCTCGGCTCGACGGCGAAGATGTCGTTTCACCTGCTCGCCGAGAGCGGGGGATCGGGCGTCACGATGCGGAAGGACGGGGAGGGGCGGTCCTATCCGGTGCTCGACCGGGTCGAGCTCGCCGGCGATCGCCTGACCGACGCGCGGGTCGGCTTCGATCCGCGCACCAACGAACCGCTGGTGTCGTTCCGCTTCGACAACGCCGGCGCGGCGCGCTTCGGCGAGATCACCAAGGCCAACGTCGGCCACCCCTTCGCGATCGTTCTCGATGACAAAGTGCTCAGCGCCCCGGTGATCCGCGAGCCGATCACCGGCGGATCGGGGCAGATCTCCGGCAACTTCACGGTCCAGCAGGCGAACGATCTCGCCGCCCTGCTGCGCGCCGGCGCGCTGCCGGCCAAGCTCACCGTGATCGAGGAGCGCACCGTCGGCGCCGATCTCGGTGGCGACGCCATTCGGATGGGAGTGACCACCGGCCTCGCCGGCTTCGCCCTCGTCGTCTCCTTCATGCTGCTGCTCTACGGGGCTTGGGGGCTCCTCGCCAATCTCGCGCTCGGTCTCAACGTCGTCCTCACCTTTGCCGCCCTGTCGCTCCTCGGTGCGACGCTGACGCTGCCCGGCATCGCCGGCATCGTGCTCGGCGTCGGTCTGGCGGTCGACGCCAATGTCCTCATCAACGAACGCATCCGCGAGGAGACGGCCAAGGGGCGCGGCGCCTTCGCAGCCCTCGACGCCGGCTTCCGCCGGGCCTATTCGACGATCGTCGATTCCAACGTCACCTCGCTGATCGCCACGGTGTTGCTGTTCTGGTTCGGCTCCGGGCCGGTGCGCGGCTTCGCCGTCACCATGGGGCTCGGCATCGTCATCTCGATGTTCACCGCCGTGTCGGTGGTCCGCGTCCTGATGACGGCGATCGTCCGACGTCTGCGGCTGAAGACGCTGACGATCCGGCCGCTGCTGCCGATCCGGCTCGTCCCCGACGGCACGAAGATCCGCTTCATGCGGGCGCGGTTCTTCGGCATCGGCTTGTCCGCGGTGTTGTCCATCGCCTCGATCGTCCTCTTCGTCACGCCCGGCCTCAACTACGGCGTCGATTTCCGGGGAGGCATCCAGATGGAGGTGACGACGCGGACGCCGGTCGATCTCGCCACGCTGCGTCACGGCCTCGACGGGCTCGGTCTCGGCGAGGTGACGCTGCAGGAGTTCGGCGACGCGACGCGGACCCTCGTCCGGGTCGAGCGCCAGCCGGGCGACGAGGCGGCGCAGACGGCGGCGGCAACGAGGCTCAAGACCGAGATCACGGTACTGGAGCCGACCGCCGAGATCGCCCGCACCGAGATCGTCGGGCCGAAGGTCAGCGGCGAACTCGCCACCGCCGGCTTCCTGTCGGTGGTGCTCGCCAGCCTCGCCATGCTCGCCTACATCTGGGTCCGGTTCGAATGGCCCTTCGCGGTCGGCGCGATCGCGACGCTGGTGCTCGACGTCACCAAGACGGTCGGCTTCTTCGCCCTGACGGGGCTCGACTTCAACCTGACGGCGATCGCGGCGCTGCTGACGCTGGTCGGCTACTCGGTCAACGACAAGGTCGTCGTCTACGACCGGATGCGCGAGAACATGCGTCTCTACAAGGCGATGCCGCTCCGCGAGATCATCGACCTGTCGATCAACGAGACGCTGGCGCGAAGCCTCTTCACTTCGGCGACGGCGTTCCTGGCGCTGTTGCCGATGGCGATCTGGGGCGGCAGTGCGGTCGAGAGCTTCGCCGTGCCGATGATCTTCGGCATCGTCGTGGCGGCGTCCTCGTCGGTCTTCATCGCGGCGCCGATCCTGCTGTTCCTCGGCGATTGGCGCAGCCGTCGGGCAGCGTCTGCGAAGGCGGCCGGCGTGTCGGCGTGATCGCCGAGACCTGGGCACCGGCGGCGGCGTTCGCCGCCGGTGTCGCACGTCGCTCGAGACGCTCGCCGTCACGGCGGTCCGCGCTCTTGGACACCGAGCGACGGCATGACACAGTGGGCAGGAGGTGCGGAGGCGACGACCCGGACATGGAAATCGGAGCTTTTCTCTTTGCCGTCGCGGCATTGTTGCTGACGCCGGGACCGACCAACACGCTGATGGGCTTGGCCGGGGCGTCGGTCGGTTTCGAACGGGCGTTGCGGCTCGTGCCCGTGGAGATCGGCGCCTATCTGCTGACGACCCTGCCGCTCGCCCTGGTCGGGACCGAAATCCTGACCCGTTGGCCGGGGGCGGGTTCCGGTTTGAAACTCGTCGCGGCCATGTGGGTTTTTCTTCTCGCGATTCGATTGTGGCGTTCCACGACATCGAGCGAAGATCGCCGCCTCGTCACCGCGCGCCGCATCTTCGTCACGACGTTGCTCAATCCGAAGGCACTCGTCTTCGGACTGGTGTTGCTGCCCTCGCCGGATACGAGGGAACTCACCGCGCGTTTCGCCGTCTTCGCGGCGGCCATCGCCGGCGCGGCCGCCGTTTGGGCGGCCGGCGGTCACATGCTGCCCCACGATCGAACGAATGCCGAGCCGTCGCCGCTGGTGCGTCGCCTCGCTGCCGGATGGCTCGCCTTCGTCGCCGTCTGGGCGTTCGCCGCGGCGCTGCCGACGTGATCCGACGAAAGAGGTCGGTCATTTGGTGCGACTCTCAGTGGGTCGGCAACGGACGGTTCGCCGCAGATCTCAGGCGCCGAAATAGGGGATTACTTCGTTGGAAGCGCGTCGTCGCAGTCCATCTTCGTGTTGGCGCCGTTCCGTTGTCGAGAGGGCTCTCCGATAGATCGCTCGGTGAGTGGTGAGGGACGAAGGGATCCACCTCCCGGGTTCATTCATGACACCGAGAAATGCACTATCGGCACGTCCCCCGGCCCGAAGGCCGTGTACTGACCGCGACGCCGATCCTGGCCCGCCCCAACGGCCTCACGACGACCGAGGCGCGGCCTTCGGGCGGGGCCTCCTGCGCCTCCGGGTGGGCTCGGCTGGTAGTTGCCGTCCCCGACATCAGCACAGGGCGCCGAGATCGGCGGCGACCGCGCGACGGCCGCGCCCGATCAAGACGGCCGCCATGCCGATCGCCTCGGCCCCGACGAGATCGGTCTCCCGGTTGTCGCCGATCATCACGCCGGCGTGCGGCTCGATGCCCGCGAGAGCGGCGCGGAAGATGGTGGGCTCGGGCTTGCCGACGACGGTGACGGCGGCGTTCGGCACCGCGGCCCGCAGGGCGGCGAGGAGGACGCCGGTCTCGATCAGCGGACGCCCCGTCCGGTCCGGCCGCCAGCGATCGGGATTGGCGACGACGATCGGCACGCCGTGGTGGGCCGCGGTGACGAGCCGTTGGAGATGCCCGGCGTCGAAGCTCGGATCGTTGCAGAGGAGGACGACGTCGGGCCAGTCGCTCGTCGTCCGCAGGCCGAGATCCTCCGCCTTGGCGCGGAGGGCCGCCGTCCCGAGGATCATCGCGGTCGCGCCCGGATGGCGTTTTGCCAGATGGTCGACCGCAAGCTCGCCGGCGAGGAAACAGCGCTCCGCCGGCACCGGAAGGCCGATCGCGGCGAGCCGGGCGGCGAGCGTCGCGGCGAGATCGGTCGAGTTGTTGGAGACGAGACGCAGCCGCTCGCCCATCCGCGCGACGAAGTCGATCGCGCCGGGGCAGGGGGCTCCGCTCTCGACGAGGCAGCCGTCGACGTCGCAGAGCACGACGCGGGCGGCGGCGATCCGGCCACGGGCCTCGTCGAGCGCCGCTCGCCCGGCCGACACGGACGGCCGGGTCATTCGACGTCCATGCCGAGAGCATAGCCACGTCCCACCGTCTCCTCGGCGACGAGCGAGAAGCGAACGTCGTCGTCGAGGACGTCGACGAAATGGACGACGACCATAAGGTCGTCGATCAGCGCGACGGCATAGCCCGGCGGCTCGCGGCTGCCGACGATGTCGTCGGACGCCGGCCGGCCGTCGACGCGCAGATGTCCGTCGAGCGCGAGCTGATGGTTGACGCCGCGCGTTCCGGAGAACGGCCAGCCGCGCCAGGTTCCCGAGATCGGCCGGTGGAGATGGCCGAAGAAGAGATGGCGGATGCGGGCGCGATGCGGCTCGAGCACGGAGGCGAGCGCGTCGGCGTCGGCGAGAGCGATCGCGTCCATCGGCGCGATCCCGACGGCGAGCGGCGGATGATGCAGGAAGATCGCGACGTCGCCGGAGGTCTCCGCGAGGATCCGGGCGAGGCGGGCACGGCGGCGCTCACAGAAACTGCCCATGTGGCTGCCCGGCGTCACCGTGTCGAGGAAGAGGCAGGTGAGATCGCCGATCCGCCGCGCGCCCTGGACGAAGCCGTCGTCGTCGACCATGGCGCGGGGGACCGACGCCTGGAACACCTCCCGGTCGTCGTGATTGCCGATCAGGAAGACGACCGGCAGGCCCGCCGCGTCCCACAGGGCGGCGAAGGTCGCATAGGCCTCCGCCTCGCCCCAATGGGCGAGATCGCCGGTGACCACGCAGAGATCGGCGTCGTCGTGGTTCGCCCGGATGTCGGCGATGGTGCGCGCCAGCCGCTCGCGCGGATCGAGGCCGTAGAGACGATGAGGTTCGGCGGCGACATGGGTGTCGCTCACATGGATGATCTTGATCATGAGGAGAACCGGGAGGTGAGACGTCGAGCCCTCCCTCGACGGCGACCGCCGAGGGAGGGAAGCGGGGAAGATCAGTTCTTGGCGGGAAGCAGAGCCTGGACGTCACGCGCCATGTCGGTGAGCACGGCGTCGGCCTCGGCCGCGCGGCTGCCGTCCATCACCGACTGCAGGCGATCCTTGATCACGTCGGTGATCTTGAGGCCGTTGTCGCCGGGGAAGGCATACCAGTTGGTGAGGTAGGCGAGCTGGGCGACCGCCGTGAACTGGTTCGGGTTCTTCGCGTAGAAGTCGGCGAGGCGATCGGCCGCCTTCTTGTTCGGCGCCATGTAGCCGGTGTTCCGCACCATGATCGCGCCACCCTCGGCGCCGGTCCAGAACTTCACCATTTCCCAGGCGGCCTTGCGCTTCGCGGGATCGGTGGTGGTGATCATCATGACGTTGCCGCCGGCGGGAAGCCGCGACACGCCCGGCGTCAGCCCCGGGAAGGGCGAGGTCTTCATCACGAACCTGTCGCCGATCTGCTTCGTCAACGCGTTCACATAGGCCGTGGTGGTCAGGAGCATGCCGACCTGACCGGCGGCGAAGGCGGCGCGCATGTCGTTGCCGGAGATGTTCGGAGTCTTGGTCTCGCTCACCATGCGGGCGAAGGTGCCGATCGCCTTGCGGCCGGCCTCGCCGTCGAAGGCGACGCGGGTCTCGCCCGCGTCCATCATCGTGCCGCCGTCGTCGAACACCAGCGCCTGGAACAGCCAGTTGCCGGAGATCGACCATTCGGCGGCCATGCCGTGGACGCCGGGCCGCACGCCCTCGATCTTCGTGGCGAGCGCGAGGACGCCGTCCCAGGTGGTCGGCAGCGCGGCGGGATCGCCGCCGGCGGCCTTGACCAGATCGAGGTTGAAATAGGCGATCGGCAGCGACACGGCGAAGGGCACGCCGTAGACCTTGCCGCCGATCGAGCCGGCGTCGAACATCGCCTTGTGGAAGCCGTCGGCCTCGAAGCTCTTCTCGGCGGCGATGAAGTCGTCGAGGGGGGCTGCGACCTGCTTGTCGGCGAGGGCGCGGACGCGGTTCAGCGCCTGGAAGGTGACGTCCGGGCCGGTGCCCGTGACCGCCTCGCGCAGGATGCGCTGGGTGGCGTCCTCGTAGTCCTTGTAAGGCGCGCGGAAGGTCACCTTGATCTTGGGGTGCTTGGCGGCGAAGGCCTCGGCGATCCGCTTGTGGGTCTCGTTGAAGACGTCGCCATAGGGGTATTGGACGACGATCTCGGTCTGGGGCTCGGCGAGCGCCGGGCCGGCCACGAGCGCCAGTCCGAGCGTCAGGGCGGAGAGGGAGAAGGTCCGGGTCATGGGAGGGTTCCGGTCTTTCGAGCGCATCGACCGCCGCGCTCTCTGGCGGATCACGGGAGGGTTCACTTGACGCCGGTGAAGGCGATGCCTTCGACGAAGCGGCGCTGGGCGAGGAGGAAGGCGGCGACCAGCGGCGTCACGATCACCGTCGCCGCGGCCATGAGGACGCCGTAGTTGGTGCCGGCGTCGTCGTTGCGGAAGGCGACGACGCCGAGCGGCGGCGTGAAGAGCGTGTCGGAGGAGACCGCGATCAGCGGCCAGAAATAGTCGTTCCAATGGGCGACGACGGAGAAGATGGCGAAGGCGGAGATCGCCGGTCCGGCCGCCGGCACCATCACCCGCCAGACGATCGCCAGCTCCGACATGCCGTCCATCCGCGCGGCGTCGACGAGGTCGTCGGGCAGGCTCAGGAAGAACTGGCGCATCAGGAAGATGCCGAAGACCGAGATCGCAAACGGCGTCACCAGCGCGGCGTAGGTGTCGAGGAGGCCGAGCGCGTGCAGGCCGACGAAGAGCGGCACCGCAATGGCGTGATAGGGCACCAGGAGGCCGAGCAGCACCGCACCGAACAGGAGCCGCCGGCCGCGAAACTCCGACTTCGCGAGGGCGAAGGCGGCCGGCACGGCGATCGCGAGCTGGAGCGCCAGGATGGTCGCGGTGACGATCACCCCGTTGAGGAGATAGCGGCCGAGCGGCACCGCCGCGAAGGCGTGGGCGTAATTCTCGGACGCCGCCAGACGGCGTGGCCACAGGTGGAGATCGGTGGTCAGGATCTCGTCGGGCGCCTTCAGCGAGGTCGAGACCATCCACACGAAGGGCGCCAGCGTCACCACGGCGAGCGCCAGGAGCACGGCGTCGCGCGCGATCGCGCCGACCGAGAAGCGGCGAGCGGGAAGACCGATCCGGGTCATCGGGCGTGGATCCTCTTTTCGACCAGCAGAACCTTGGTCAGGGTCACGACCAGCATGGCTGCGACGAAGACGACGGCGATCGCGGCGGCGCGGCCGGTGCGGAAGAACTCGAAGCCCTCCGCATACATCGTGTAGAGCAACACCTCGGTCACCTTGTTCGGGCCGCCCTTGGTCAGTGCGTGGACGGTGTCGAACACCTGGAAGGAGCGGATCGTCGAGATCACCACGACGAAGAGGGTCACCGGCGCCAGAAGCGGCCAGGTGACGAGCCTGAACCGTGCCCAGGCCGAGGGCGCGCCGTCCATCTCGGCCGCGTCGTAGAGCGAGGTCGGGATGCCGGAGAGGCCGGCGAGGAACAGAACCATGGCGAAGCCGAACTGCTGCCAGACGCCGATCACCGCGAGGGCCGGCAAGGCGGTGGCGCCGTTCTGCAGCCAGTTCATCGGCGCGACGCCGACGAGGCCGAGGACGGCGTTGACGAGGCCGAAGGTCGGATGGAGCATGAACTCCCAGACGATCGCCATGGCGACCAGCGAGGCCATCACCGGCAGGAAGAAGATCGTCCGCCAGACCGGGGCGAGAGCGCCGCTGCCCTGCAACGCCAGGGCGACGGCGAGGCCGAGCCCGGTCGAGCCGGCGACCACGGCGACCGCATAGAGGGCGGTGTTGGCGATCGATCGCCAGAACACCGGATCGCCGGCGAGATCGGCGTAGTTGGCGAAGCCGACGAAGCGCCAAGCCTTGGCGCCGAGCTGGTAGTCGGTGAGCGACAGCGCCACCACCACGATGAGCGGCACCACGAGGATCAGACCGATCAGCGTCGCCGCCGGTCCGACCAGCCCCCAGGCGGCGCGCTCCTCGTGGGGACGACGCGGCCGCTCGCCGGCGATCGACCGATCGGCGGGCGCGGAAACCGACATTTCGGTCATGCCCCCCTCCCGACGACGGAGCGCAGGCGGCGGCCGGCCGCGTCGAAGACGAGCAGGCGATCGGGTCGGATCGAGAGACCCCAGGTCTCGCCGATGCGGGGACGCGGATCGTGCGGATCGCGGCGCACGACGATCGGCACGGCGGCCGCGACCGCGAGATGGACCATCAGATCGCTGCCGAAGTTCTCGAGGTGGACGACCCGGCCGGCGAGCGCCGCGCCGGTGGGATCGACGAGCCGGACCGCCTCCGTGCGGAAAGCGAGACGCAACCCGTCCGGATCGGGCGCCCGCGTCGCGTCGACACCCAGGGCGGCGGCGAGAGCGGCGTCGGCGGTGATCACGTTGATCTTCGGCGAGCCGACGAATTCGGCGACGCGGAGATCGTCGGGATCGGCATAGACGGCGTCGGGCGTACCGACCTGGAGGACCGCGCCGTCCATCATCACGGCGATCCGGTCGGACATGGTCATCGCCTCGGCCTGATCGTGGGTGACGTAGACGAAGGTGGTCTCCAGCCGGCGGTGGAGCGAGGCGATCTCGCTGCGCATCTCGACCCGCAGCTTGGCGTCGAGATTGGAGAGCGGCTCGTCCATCAGAAAGGCCTTGGGGCGGCGCACCATGGCGCGGCCGAGGGCGATGCGCTGACGCTGGCCGCCGGAGAGTTCGCCGGGCCGGCGGTTCGCGAGCGCCGCGATGCCGAGCGTCTCGGCGACGCGGGCGACGTCGGCGGCGATCGCGGCATGGGCGGCGCGGCTTCCCGAGAGATGGCGTCCGACCAGAGGCAGTCGCTGCGCCGTGGTGAGCCGCCGCATGACGAGCGGCACGGCGATGTTCTCGGCGACCGTCAGATGCGGATAGAGCGCGTAGTTCTGAAAAACCATGGCGAGGTCGCGATCGCGCGCGGCGAGATGATCGACGTCCTCCCCGGCGAGGCGGATCGCGCCGCGATCCTCGCGCGTCAGCCCGGCGACGATCCGCAGCAGGGTCGACTTGCCGCACCCCGACGGGCCGACCAGCGACAGGAACTCGCCCGCCGCCACGTCGAGGTCGATCCCCCGCAACACGGGCGTCCGCCCGAACCTCTTTTCGATGCCGTCGATCTCGATGCGTGCCATGTCGCGTCCTTCCGTCGCGACGGGCATAGAAGATCGACTTGCAGTCATGATGACATGATATAAATTTGATTTATGGATCCCAGAGACCGCGGACCCGAGCCGTGTCGAGCGAACCGCCGAGCTGGGCGCAGCTGCGCGCCTTCAACGCCGTCTTCAAGGACGGATCGATCTCCCGCGCCGCCCACCGTCTCGGTCTGACCCAGCCGGCGGTGACGGCTCAGGTCCGCGCCCTCGAACGCGCCCATGACGTCCTGCTCTTCGAGCGCACCGGTTCGGGGATGCGCCCGACCGCGCTCGCTCGCCGTCTCTATGCGGAGACCGACGGGCTCGACACCATCGCCGACGTCGCGGCGGACATTCTCGGCGCCTCACGGGCGCTGGAGATCGGGGATCTGTCGATCGCCGTCGGCGCGCCCAATCCGGCGATGGCGCTGATCGCCGAATATCACCGCCGCTTCCCCGGCGTGCGGATCACCACGAGCTTCGGCAACTGGGGCGAGGTGACGGCGGCGCTGCGCGAACGCCGTTGCGACGTCGCCATCGCCACCGAGGCGCCGAAAGACGACGACGTCGTCGCCGTCTCCTTCGCCTCGCAGCGGGTCGTCGCGGTCGTCGCTCCGGATCATCCGCTGACGCGGCGGCCGCGACCGTTGTCGCTGGCCGAGATCGTCGGCCATGCGGTGATCTTCCGTCCACCCCCGTCGCTCACCCAGCAGAAGCTCGAGGCGGCGTTGTCGCGGGCCGGGCTCGCGGTTTCGCCGGTGGTGACGCTCGGGACGCGAGAGGCGCTGATCGAGGCGGTGACGCAGGGGATCGGTGTCGGTTTCATGTTCGAGCAGGCGACCAACCGCCGCGAGGGCCTCGTCCGTCTCGCCGTTGCCGAACTCGCCGATGTCCACCACGAGGACGTCTTCTGCCTAGCGGCCTATCGCCGGCGGCGGACCGTCGCAGCGCTCTTCGACGCCGCCGAAGAGATGGGGTCCAATCTCTGAATAAGCCAATGTGAGAGGATTTGGCACTTGTTGATCGGTACCCACTCTGACGACGCGGTGCTCGCTCTGTGGCGGGCCGGCCTCCCGCTCAAAACCATCGTGCGGCAGACGGGTAACAGTCGCGGTAGCGTTCTTCGCATTCTGCGCGGCGAGCGCAACGACGTGTTCCACCCCCGGGCAAAGCTCGCTCGAAACCCATCTTTCCTGGCTCGATGAATGCTGGAAGGGCGGTCATCGCAAGGGAGCATCTCTCTAGTGTGCACTGAAGACGCCCGGCCTCGGCAGAAGTCTTGCCGTAGTTGCCGGGTGGGCGACGAGACACCGTCGAAGCGATACGATGGACGCTGGAAGCATCATGCGAACGCCGTCGGCCTGTCGTCTTGCCCGTTTGATGACGACGTGCCGCGATCACTGACGCAATCGGAAACGGTCGCTGTGAGGGCGGTCGAGCGCGGGGGCCCCGTGCTGGTCGACGCACGCCACGTGGTCGACGAGTTTCAGTCGATGTTCTGGCGCCACGATGAGACTATGCTGACGCGTTGCTCACGCACTCACCAAGTGGAACCCATGGAGCTCCCCGGAACGCTGACCATCACTGCATGTCCACGTCGACTAACCAGGGTTCCGAACTAAATGGCAGGGGCATTCGATAGATGATATGCATGATCGCATCTATTTCTTGTGGCCCGAATGGCTTGCGAAATTTGAATCGCGGATCGACATTTGGAAGACAGAGGAATGCCTCATCGGAGGCTGACATGAAGACGACATGGGCCTCGACCCCAAACGCCTTCATGATGCGAAACGTGTCGATTCCCGATACTCCGGGCATATTCAAATCAAGGAAAACGATGTTCGGCTTTTGCGCGGCAATTTCCTCGAGACCCGAGATGCCATCCTCGGCTTCGTAGCTGATGACGCTGAAGATCGAGCGAGCGAGAATCTTTCGAATAATCTTCCTGGCGGTTCCCGAGTCATCGATGATCAGTACTCTCTGTGTAATTCGAGTTCGATGAAATGTGCGAAGAATTCGAAATATATCATCCGCTGAGAATGGCTTGTTTAGGTAGTCGTATGCATGAAGTCTTCGCATTAAATCTCGTGTTGCATCGTCATGTGATGCAGACAGCACGGCATAGAAAGGCATCTTATCACTTTTGTTGGCAGAACGTACGACGTCTTCGCCAGAGAGAGACGGCAGTGAGAGATCGATGAATGCCACATCGACAGAACCTTGCTCTATCAACTGCAGAGCCTCGAGTCCGTCATTCGCGATGGTCACATTCGTGGGGTGCTGAAACTGCGAAACGGCCTCAGCGAGCAGCTTTGCGTGGATCGGCGAATCTTCGACAATCAATACTTGCCACGGCAACGGGTCGGTGAACTCCACATCGCTCGCAGGGGTGACCAACATCTTCTCAAAACCAGGGCAGACTTCGCTTCCGACAATCTGGCATCGATAGATTAAGAATTTGGAGCCAAGCTAGGGACGCCGGCATTTATTCAGCGGGAGAAGGAAGGTATTTGCCAGGCAGGCGAAGGCCTCTATCTGATATTTTAATCCATCGAGTTCGATGGGTGGCTTCACTGCCTCATATTCGGCTCTGCAAGTGCAGGAAAACAAGAAGCACACAGAATACATAATATGTTCGGCGTGTTCCTCTCTGCCGCGTTCGTCATCGACGTTCTCCACGGTCACGCGTACGAATAGGATACCCGGGTGGCGTCACCATCGTACTCGACGACTTTGGTGCCGCGGTTCTTGATTGCTGGTACGTTTCGGCAAAGAACGGAGTGTTATTGTACTAATATATCGTTGCATATTCTTCGAGAATATTCCATAATATACACTATGCGAATCTGAGCGTGTAGGCGGTGGATTCTATTCTGAAATGCGAAAACTCCCTATCTCTGGCTGAAAACAGCCAACGGATTCACCGCGTAATTCGCACTTTTAGTTACTTTTTGTTCGATTAGGCTTTCGAGCCTCGATGGCTGCAACGCGCCGAAAGCGGAAGCTTGGATCCCGAGCCTCCGGCAAACTCGGCGCGGTTCATTTTGGGTGCGCTTGCATTCTGGATTGTTTGCAGGTCAGTATTATTTGGGAAGTTGAGTCGTAGTCCTCGCATTGGCGCGGCGGGTAGGGAAATGTCCATTTTTCAGACAAACCGATTCGTAAGATTTTTGCGAAACTACGGACCGATCCCAACGAATGACAATCTCTTCGATGAGGTGATTCAGCGCACGCTGCTGCGAGAGCGCATCGCGCCGATCACGCTTCCTGTGCAGTTTCGCGACGAGATCCTCGCCAATCTCAAGTCGGCCGACCCGGTTTCGGAAATTCTGACTGGCACGGCCGGCGACGGTAAGACCTATTGCTGTCGCTCCGTCTGGCTGGCCTGCGGCGGGTCCGAAACCGAATGGAACGGCAAGTCGACGGTCAAGACGGTATCGTTCGACGGCCGCGAGCTCATCGTCATCAAGGATCTGAGCGAGCTTGCCGCCGAGGTGAGCGCCCCGTTGCTGACGCGGATGGCGGAATGCGTGACCTCGTCTGACGCCACGACATTGTTTCTGGTCGCCGCCAACCACGGCCAGCTCTTGGAGAAGCTCAAAGCGACGCCGAAATCCGCGGCGACGATCGCCATGACGCAGGCGGTCGAGGCGACGCTGGTCGGCGACGCGGTCGCGCCTGGCGTTCGCCTTAGCCTGCGCGATATGAGCCAGGCGCCAGCCGCCGACATGATCGGCCGGGTGATCGAGGCCATGACCAATCATCCCGATTGGGCTCAGTGCGAAGGCTGCCAGGCAGCTGGCGCTGGCAAATGCCCGATTCAGGAGAATCGCGATCGCATACGCGGTCTCGCCGACGGCGACTTGTTGCACCGGCGCTTGCGCGCTCTGATCATGTTGAGCGAGCAGAACGGCGTGCATTTTCCGGTGCGCCAGCTCTTGATGCTGGCCGCCAATTTGATCTTGGGTCATCCGGATTGCCGCGACGGGCTGATGACCTGCGCCGACGTACCTGAATTGGCGATCAAGGGCACGTTCGACCGGGCCAGCGTGTTCCGTAACATTTTTGGCGAAAACCTGCCGGCGCGGCGAACTGAGAAGATCGATCTATTCCGCAAGCTCAACGCTTTCGGCATCGGCAGCGAGGCGAGCCGTCGCGTCGATAACGTCCTCGTCTACGGCGCCGACGATCCCGCTTTGGCCGCAGCTTATGGCGAGTTGGTCCTCAACGATCCCATCTATGGCGGCACGTCGAGCTATCGGCGCGGCCAGCAAGACTATCTGGAGGGCGCCGACACCGACGCCCGCGACGAATTCCTGAAGATGCTGCGCGTGCAGCGGCAGCGCGTGTTCTTCACGCTGCCCGACGATCGCGCCGAGGCGCTGTCACTGTGGGATCTGACCATTTTCCGCTCAGGCGGCCTTTTTCTGCAAGTCGCCGATCTGCTCGCCGCCAAGAAGACGTTGCCGCGCAACGTATTGCCGGTGCAAGTGCGCGGTCTCAACCGCATTTTCACCGGCATGCTGCTCCAGACACATGACGATCTGGTTCTGGCGACCTCAGGCAGCTATTCGCAGTCGAAGACCAGCCCGTTGCTCGACGAGATGATTTCCGTGCCGCGCAAGGGCGGACAGAAGGTCGAGCTCGTCGCTAACGACACGGGCGGCATGGTCCTCGAGGTCAGGCTGTCGCGGGGCGACGATCCGGGCCCCATTCGCCTGCCGCTGACGCCGACCCGGTTCGAATTCCTGGTCCGCGTGTCGGACGGCGCGCTTCCGAGCAGCTTTTCGCTGGAGTGCCACGAGGATTTGCTGGCGTTCAAGGCCAAGCTTCTCACCGCTACCGAGCGCGAGCGCTTCTTGGCGGCGGATGGCGATGACGAGACCGCCGATGACGAGCTCGTCCTTCAATTCATTGAGCTTGACGGTGAAGGCCAAGCGGCGGTTCGACGGGTCACGGTGAGACTATGAGCTTCATGGAGATTTTGCCGCGGCCCCAATATCAGGAAGACAGCTCGACCGGCCCGCAATTGTGGATCGACGAGCAGATCTGGGGCCATCGCCTGCATGACGAGCAAACACCCTGGCTGACGATGCTGGAGTTTCTCGGCATCCTGCACGCCGAGCATCGGCAAGGGCGGGCGCTCAGCGAGGCTCGGCTGAACGAGCTGACCTATCGGCCTCAGCTTCAGCTTCGCTTGCGAAACCTGCTCTTCAACAATCCCCACATGGCCGTCGTTCGCGCCTCCGGCAAGAACGACGAGGGCATGTGGACGCAGTGGCTCGACTTGATGTCGGCGGGTGCCGGCGGCCTGGAAAACAAGGACTTCAGCTACCTGCGCGACCGCTTCGAGACCTTCAAGGACTTCGACGCCGTCGTGTCGTTTCTGCAAGGTTCCTCGATCGAGGGCGGCGGCAACAAGCGCTGGAGCTCGAAGTTTATTTTCCCCTTCGGTGTCAATTCGTTGTACGAGGACGCCAAGGTTTCGGCGTCTGGCGGCGTGTCGACCGATCGCCGGTTCTTCGGGCGCACCGGTGAAATCCTTTATCTGATGCTGTGCCGCAGCAAGCGCGCCGCGGACCTGGCGGCGCGGCTCGACAACCGCCTGCTCAAGGTCGAAGGGCCCTACGACAAGCTCGTCGGCGCCTTGCAAAACACCGCCGAGACGACGGTCAAGGAGCGAGCCGGCTCTTATCTGCCGTGTTCGCAATATGCCTGCTTCGACCATCTGGCCGAAGACTGGATCGCGGTGCTCGATCTGGAGATCCCGGCTTACGACGCGCTGCCGCACATGGTGACGCTGCTGGGGCTGCATATCCTGCTGTATCAGCTGGCGCGCGCGGCCGAGGTTTTCCCGGAACAGCGCAAGATTTCGCTGGTGTGCGAAATCGTGTCGCCGAAGCGCTCGAACGTGCGCGAGCTGTCGGCCAATTCGTATCAGCAGAACAACACTCTGCCCGGCGAGGCGCTCGAAGCGTTCGTCCGGTTGGTCGCGGATACGCCGGAGTGGAAATCCGCGTTGGCTTCCGAAGAGGCCGGCGCCAGCGCCGTAGAGGTGCTGAGCCGGAAGTTCGATTGGCCGGAGCGCGACGACGCCGAAAAGGTCAAGGCGTCGCCGGATGCTCTGCTCGCCGAGCTCCTGAAGGCGGCGTCGAAGCGGCACAAGCTGCATGTCGGCAAGTTCCACGCGACCTGGGCGCGGCTGATCGGGCTGTCGTCGCGCCGCGCTAGCCGGCGCACGCGCTATGCGCCGACCGACCGTCTGCTCAAGACGTTGGTCATTTGCGCCGTCGATGGCCGGATGGAGTTCAAGGAGTTCCTCGAGCATCTCCATCAGCGCTACGGCATGGTCATTGGCGACCGGCAGGCCCAGGATTTCATCGCCCGCGGCGACGCCGACCAGGAAAATTTCTCCGACAACGCGCGCTGGCTCGAAGAGCGTCTGGCGAGCCTCGGTCTGCTCGAGCGGCTGTCCGACTCCTGCGCTTTTGTCAAAAATCCCTTCAAGAGGCGGTTCAGTCGTGAATGCACTTGAGCTTCTTGGCGTCGTCGGCGCCTCTTCGCTGCGCGATCGGCTGTCGAAATCATCGGACAGCGACGGCGTCGCACGGTTTTTGCTCGATCGGCTGACCGGCGAGCAGGTCGCGGCGATCGTTCATGCGCTGCTGGCCGACGCGGCGACCGCGGCCAAGGTGAAGATCGCGCTCCCGCGCAAGCTGGTCGAGGGGTTCGGGCTGCCCGAAGGGGTCATGACCGACGAGCGCATGACGGCGGTCCGGCACGGCGAATGCGATCGGCCGGCGCTATTGATCGCCAACATCGACGACGACCAAGGCGGCTCGCTTCACGACGTCACGCCTTTGGGCGCGAAGGAGCTGATCGAGGAGCCGGGCCTGTGGGTTGCCGCCGCGAGCCGCAATCTCGGCCTGTCGGATCAGCAGCTCGACGCGTGGGAGACGGCGCTGCGCGGCTTCTCCGCCGCTGACAATTGGCCGCTGCACCAGATTTCGCACTACGTCGGCATGACACGCGCTGCCATTGAAACCGACGGCCAGCCGTTGATCGACGCGCTCGGCTGGGCCCTCCCGGCGCTGCGGCTGCCGCGCGACAGCGGCTATTTCCGCGGCATGCGGCAGCAGGACCAGACGTCTGCGCCGCGCTGGAGGAAGCTGTTCAGCAAGCTCGTGAGCGACCGCCGTCCGTTGCTCGAAAAGCAGCGGCCGCCGCGCGGCGTCATCGAATCCGAGGACTTGCGGACGCAATTCGAGGCGGTCAGGCAGGAAATCAAGCCGGAGGTCCATGCCGCGATCGAGGCCTTTATCGAGTCGCCGGCCTGTTGGCAGCCCGAGGCGGAGGCCCTGTCGCAGTTCGAGTGGGAAACCGACGGCATCCAGCAGGTTTTCTCCGGTCTGCGGCAGCGGAAGACGAACCTTCCGCAGGAAACGATCGAATTCTTCGATTTTTATCATCCCGATCGTCTGTCGGACGCCGAGAAGGACTATCTCAAAAAGGCCCGGGAAACCAAGACGCCCAAGGAGGCGAGCGAGCTCGATCGTGAGTTCTACGAGGCGCATCGCGAGGCTTTGGGCGAGGAGCGGTCGCTGCGCGCCAAGTGGGAGCGGTTTGTCTTCGGCCGGCCGATCGAATGCACCGATTTTCTCGACGGCCTGTTGCGCACCGTCGAGCGCCTCTATGGCCAGGCGGGCTCGCTCGGCGTGTCGCGGTCGCTCGTGGTCGAGACGGTGCGGCGCAAGCGGGCGCAATGGCTGGAGCTTAACGAGCGGGTCGCGATGGCGTTCAGCCTGCGCTATCGCGGCCTACCAGCGCTGCTGGGCGACGCCGTAACTTGGAAGGATCACGAGCTCTTCTCCTACGAGGCGATCCTCGAAAAGGCGCGGCGCCGCAAGAAATACCAGCCGAACAAGTCGGTGGCGCGCGCCAACCTGCAGATCAAGTTCGACGTGACGCTAGTGATCGATGGGCAAAGCTCATCGACGGTCCAAATGATTTGGAACGGGCGGCCGGAAACGATCGGCAATGAGTTGATCGGCGATCTCGATCGGCCGACCGCGGCGATCATGATCTTGTCGCATCCGATCAGCGCTTCGAAGAAGCGTGTGACCGTCGCCGAAAGTCCGGCCAGGTCGTCGATCGAAGCGAGCTCCACAGGATCGGCTCCGGACGAGAAGACGTCGGCGGCGCTGCGAACGACGAGAACGCGGAGCGCCTCGTCGGCATTGGCGCGTTCGAGCCGATCGGCCAGGCAATCGAGATCGTCGATCGCCAGCATTCCCGTCGCCGGCAGGATGATTTCGGCGATCGAGGTGCTCGGGCGAGCGAAGGACACGTTCGTCATCATGGGTCTCCAGCCTATCCGTTCGATCTTCGGCTCAGACCGCCAGGGCCTGCGGCGTCGCCTCACCGAGCCGTCCCCAGAGTTCCAGAACGGGTGCATGAGCTCCACGGAACGCGCGGATCGCGTCGATCGTGCGCTGGCCGAAGGTGACCTGGGTTGCGACGATCTGCTGGTTGCCGATCTTTCGCTGGAAGCCGAGCGGACGGGCAAGGAACTGGAGTTGCATGGCGCGCAGGACCCACATCGGCTCGAACTCGATGATGACGTTGTCGATGCCGGAACTCATGCCCCATTCGACGAAACCGGCGATCAGTTCGGAGCCGGCCGTCGACACGCCGCGCCGCCCGTCACGATGTTCGGGCGCGACGCAGTATCGGGTGAGTTCCCAGATGCGATCGGAGCACGGCGGCGTTCCTTCGCAGAGCTCGGGAAAGACCGACGAGAGCAGGTTGGGACGTGTCGTCGGCAGCATCCGCTGATAGCCGACGACGGCACCGTCCCGGACGCAGAAGTGATGGACGGCATGTTCGTCGTCGAACTGGTCGAACTCGCGGCCGTCGGCGCGGCGCAGGTCCTCCCATCCCATTTCTTCGACGAACACTTGGTGGCGCAGCCGCGACGACTGCTCGAAGAGATGGGGGAATTCGGCCTGATCGGCTCCGGAAACTGCGATGATCATGATGACCTCCTGTGTCGAGAGGCCGAGACCATCGGTCAAACCCGCGAGGCCGCCAATTGCGGGATCAGGGTATTGATTTCGTCAGCGCACGATGCCGGCGCGGATCGCTTCTGCGACGGCATGAGCACGATTGGCGGCGCCGAGCTTGCGTTTCGCGTTGGCGAGATGGCGCGCTGCGGTGTGCTCGGAGATCG
>NZ_JAFNIH010000024.1 GCF_019160155.1 Pinisolibacter aquiterrae | reverse complement strand
CAGGCTCATCATCACGTCGGTCATCGGTGGTTCCTCGGTCAGGTTGGCTTTCGCAACTCCAACCATATCGACGTTCCGCCGATGACCACCTTCAACACCCAGCTACACCACGCCCGGGGACACGATCCCTCGATCGGCCGATATCTCGGCTGGTACAACGGTTCACGTCCTCACTCGAGTCTTGACCGGCGAACTCCGGATCAGGCCTACTTCAACAACACGCCGCTCCTCGCGGCGGCATGAACGAGGCGGGAATCCACTTAACGGATCGGCCCTGACTGTTCAAATCAGCGAGACCACCTCTGCCATTGGGCAAGCTCTCCAAGAGGGTCGCCAGCGACGCGAAGTGAGCGATGAGTTTGCCACCTCGGGCGAGCCCGGCCTCTACCTGGAGATCGAGCTCCCCTCAGCAGGCCGTGGTGTCATCGACCAACTCACCGATCGCCGTCAGAAGATGGAACTCGTCACTGTCCGCGAAACAGACCTGCCGGACGGCCGACTGGTTGCCTCTGTCTTTGTGCCCTCACGCGCCGAAGACTACTATTCCGAGAAAGTTCATGCCTATCGCGCGGAGGAAACAAACAAAGGTCGGCCCAAGAACGAGCCACTGATTTCGCGGATCGAGACGGTTCGGCTGGCGACGGCTCGCTCCCTCTTCACCGACGAAAGCCGCCGGCGGTCATTCATAGTCAGTCGTCGCGCTCAGGCCTGCCTCAAGACCTGCTATCAAGTCCGCCGTCGCTTCGAGACCGACGGAGAGTCTCAGAAGACCATCGGTGATTCCTGCGGCCTGCCTCGCTTCAGGGCCCATACTGAGGTGCGTCATGGTCGCTGGATGGGCCACGAGGCTTTCGACCCCGCCCAAAGATTCGGCGAGCGTGAAAACCTTTACTGCTTCGACAAACTGACTGGCAGCCACAGCGCCGTCCCTGAGTTCGAAGCTGAGCATGCCACCAAAACCCGATTGCTGCCGTTTTGCCGTCTCGTGGCCAGGGTGCGAAGGTAGGCCGGGATAGTGGACCGCCTTCACTTCTGCGCGTCCCTCCAAGAATCTTGCAATGACCGCGGCACTGTTGTCTTGCTGGCGAATTCGAGGAAACAGAGTACGTAGCCCGCGTAATGTGAGAAAAGAATCGAATGGCGCGCCCGTCACGCCTGTCGTATTTGCCCAATCACGGAGAATCTCGACATCACGAATTGTCGCCGCTACGACGACGCCGCCGACGACGTCTGAATGACCGTTGATATATTTTGTTGTCGAGTGAACGACAAAGTCGGCGCCCAAGGTCATTGGACGTTGCAATGCAGGCGAAAGAAAAGTGTTGTCGACAGCGACTCTTGCACCATGCGCATGTGCTTGAGCTGAAAGAGCCTGAATGTCGACGATCCGCATCAGAGGATTGCTTGGCGTTTCGACAAACACAAGCGAAGGTTTGCGATGTAGGGCCGCCGAAACCGCATCACCATCATTCTGGTCGATGAATATTGCGTCGAATTGCCCTTTGTCTCGCCGTCGGGCGAGCAGCCGGTAAGTTCCACCATAACAATCGTGGGGAGCGACGACCAAGTCGCCGGGACCGAGAGTCGAGAGAACGAGATCGATCGCGGCCATTCCCGATGACGCCACGACTCCGCCTGCGCCGCCTTCGAGCCGAGCCACGGCAGCTGCCAACATTTCCCGTGTGGGATTACCGGAGCGAGAATAATCGTAGGCACGCGGATGCTCGAAGCCGGAGAAGGTGAATGTGCTCGACAGAACAATGGGCGGCGTCACCGCCCCGAAGGCCGTGTCCGTCGCGATGCCAAAAGTGGCGGCTATGGTCTCCAGCTCAGTAGGGCCGGTCATTTGAACTCTCCATCTCTATTGCATTTCTACTGTGTTCATGAAATATACTAGAGAATAAAACACCGGAGTTGGGCGATCGTTTGGAAATTCTACTCCGGCGGCCGCCTGGCTCGACTTCCTGCTCTTGCCATAGCTCACGGACAGGAAGTCCTCTGCGCTCCGGTTCTCGAAAGCCGCGCCAGCCGTCGAGCCGGAGCGAATTTGCAAACGGCCTCCGATCGAAATCAGGAAAATATTTATAAATATTAGGTTAATGCTTATAAAATAATTTCCCAAAAAATTAGAAATCTTTGCAAAAACATGTGACATAATGAAATCAAATAATTCAGCATAGAAAAAGACTTTATCTCTCAATAGAGCTACGATAGACAGCGCATTTGCGCAAACTATTCCGTGCGAGTTCGATTAGGCCGACTTCACGTGTAGCTGCATGCACAAGATAGATCGAGTATGAGAATTCTGGAGCATCGGGAATCAAGCGCATCGCCCCTTGCGTCACGTATTTCTCGATAGAGCCGAGGCGAAAATATCCTTTTCCTCCCGAAGATAACAGGTAACTGCGGGCGAGAGGGCCAAAGTTGATGAGAACTGGTGGATTTGAAAATTGAGGAAGTGCCGCGTCATGATTTGATGAGAAACTTGGCCCCCAGTCGACATAGACGTAGTTGTCGACAACTGACGTGTGCGAACTCCCGTCAACTGTCGCGAGGACGAGTTTCTCGTCGACCAACAACTCTGCAATCAGGTCATCTGAATGCGGTGGATTGTGCATTACACCGAGATCAAGTGCGCCGTCGCGAACGAGCTCTATCAACCTTTCTTGCCGATCGATCTCGACACGAAGCGCCACACTCGGATTTTCTTGACGCATCAAGATGAGCCAGTCGAGGAGCATTGGGTCCCACAACGAAAGTTCTGCTCCGATAGCCAAACCCGCAGTATGACCCAATGGCAGTCGAATCTCCTGTTGTGCGCTCTCCCAAGTTTGCACTAAGGAAGCAGCATGGCGTCGGAAGCGTTCTCCCGCGACCGTCAATCTGGCACCCGACTTGTTGCGGACGAACAACTGTCGACCCAGATGGTCTTCGAGCAGCTTGATCCGAGCACTGACAGCGGTCGGAGTGACGCTCAACTTCTCGGCCGCAGAATAAAAGCTACCAGTTGCAATGATTGCCAAGAACGTGCGTGCAAGTGCAATGTCCATGGGTCAGTAATATCATCTGCGCATGAGAAAAGATATCTCATATATACGGCGAACCAGAATTCGTGTCCATTCGGTCCAACGAGAAATTGAATGTCAGGAGCCCGCCTCCGATCATCACGACGCTACGCGCATCAACTAGACCGACAACCATGCCGCAGAAGCTAATAGTGGTGATGAACAATGCACCAAGCCAACGGGAATTGACATGGTCTGCGGGGGTTACCAAGAATTGCGAAGGTCGAAGCGCCGGGGGGTGGATGCGTTTATTAGGCATGGTTGAACTCGTCTGTTCGGTATCTGCTTTGAGCGGGCCGATACGAACAGTGATCGAAGTTTCGAGCGGTCACCAACGATTTGTTTTGTGTTTTTGATGCAAGAAAGTTGAGCTGAAATTCGCTTTGGAAATGGGCGGAAATAGGTGTCGGATTCTGGATGCACCTGTTCCTTGCACTTCTATGGGAGGCGGATCACAGACCCGGTCCTTCGCGGGCTGCTGAAAAAGGCGGTTTCCCTCAGCGCGTTGGCGTGATTCAGTACCTCTGGTAATGAGACCTGTGCGCGGCAGGCCCATGGCATTGATTTTATGCGGTGAATGCGATTCTGACCGCGTTTTCGGAGAGGATGCCGGCCTCTGCTGATCTACGGCGCCGACGGTCGGCGCCTTCTCGAACGTCCCTCATGCGGCGGCCGCGAGGATGCTCAGGGTTCGTCTCATGTTGTAGGCGATTGCGGTGAGGCGGATCTGCAGAGAAGCCTTCGCCAGTCCCAACCATCGGATTCGCCGGAGGCCGTAGGATCGCTTCCAAGTCCCAAAGATCTTCTCGATTCGGCCTCGGATCCGGTGGATCGGCTGGTTCCAGGCGGCGAGCCGGGCCAGCGTCTCCTCCTCGTCGCGGCCCCACATCTGGGTGGCGATGATGCGCGGCGTTCCGCCTTTGGCCCGAACGGCCGCCCGGAACGTCTCGCCGCGATAGGCGCTGTCGGCGAAGACCTGACCGAGGTCGTCGGGAAGAGCGTCACCACCGGCCTTGCCATCATGGACGTTGGCCGGGGTGACAGCGATCACCTCGACCAGTGCCGTGTCGGCGCTGGCGCCGACGTGGGCCTTGAAGCCGTGGACCGCCGGCTTGCCCTTGTGTTTGACCCAGCGTGCTTCCTCATCGCCCTTGCTGGCGGAAGCGATGATGGTGGCGTCGACGAGCGTGCCCGTCTTCACCTGGATCGCCTTGGCCTTCAGCTGGGCCGTCACGTCGTCGAACAACACTCGACCGAGCCCGCGAGTGGTCAACGCCTTGCGAAAACGAACGAAGTCGGTGCGCTCCGGCGTCGGCTCGGCACCGGAGAAGTCGCAGAACCGACGGAACGACGCCCGATCGTCGAGCGTCTCGGCGAGCTTCACGTCCGACAGGTCGTGACCTGTCGGCGAGCAGCTGATCAACCGAGATTCAATCGATCAATGTCGCCAGATCGTCCAACGATGAGTGCCGACCTCCGGCATCGCCAAACCCGAAGCTCTCCTGTACAATCTGCCGTCGCGACATGATTCACCCTAATCCATCGCTATGATAGAGCGAATCATGCCGAAGGCCGATCGTCGAAAACTATCCGCGCACAAGTCTCATGAATATCTCGGCAAACACCATCACTCGCGACGGCCCGCCTGTCGAAGCAGGTTGTTGAATTTCTGAACGATGTCGCGACTACGACCTGTCAGCCCGACGACTGGCGTGCCGGATATTAGACCGCGTCTCACAGTGTCCCGATGCTCGCGATCCGCCCGTCGCGCAGATGGAATATGCGGTCGAAACGATTCCAGATCTTCTCGTCGTGGGTGACGACGACGACCGTCGCCGAATGTTCCACCGCCACTTTGCGCAGCAGATTCATGACGATGCCGGCGCGTTCGCCGTCGAGCGCCGCGGTCGGCTCGTCGGCGAGAATGATACGCGGGCGGTTGGCGAGCGCCCGGGCGATGGCGACACGCTGGGCCTCGCCGCCGGAGAGCGATGACGGCTTCGCCGTCTTGCGGTGGCCGACCTCGAGATAGTCGAGGAGCTCGTGGGCACGGGCGAAGGTGTCCGCCCTTGCCACCCCCGCCATGTCGAGGACCAAGGCGACGTTCTCGCTCACGTCGAGGAACGGCAGCAGATTGTGGAACTGGAATATGAAGCCGATCTTCTCGAGCCGCAGGCGTCTAAGGTCCGGCCGCAGCCACTTGCCTTCCCATACCGTCTCGCCATCGAGGCACAAGGTGCCGGCCGAGGGCTCGACGATGCAGCCGATCAGATTGAGCAGCGTCGTCTTGCCCGAGCCGGAGGGACCGAGGAGGCCGACCACTTCGCCGGGCCACAGCTCGAGATCGACCGCCCTCAGCGCATCGACGCGGGTCTCGCCCTCGCCAAAGTGCTTGGCGAGGGCGCGGCATTCGACCAGGGGACGGGGGGTATCGATTGTCATCTCAACCTCCCAGCGCCGTCGCCGGATCGACGCGCAGGGCGAGGCGGACGCCGAGCCCGCTCGCCACCAGACAGACGACGATCACCACTAGCCCGAGCGAGGCGGCGTCTTCCGGCAGCATCACCACACGGCGCGGGAAGAAGTCCTTGACCGAGGCGATCAAGCTCGCCCCGACGGAGAAGCCGATCAACCCGAGCGCCAACGCCTGCTGCACGATCAGCCCGACGATGCGGCCGTCGGGCGCGCCGATCAGCTTCAGTGTGGCGATCTCGCGGATCTTGTCCATGGTCATGGTGTAGATGATCAGCGCAATAATCACAGTGGAGACGGTGAGGAGCACCGTGGTGAAGAGGCCGATCTGCTGTCGCGCCTTCTCCACCACCGACCGTGTCAAGATCGCCTCCTGCTCGTCCTCCGTCATGGCGGCGAGATGCTTCCAGCGTTTCGCCGCCTCGACCACCGCCTCGATCGAGGCATCGGCGGCGACGCGCGCCACCACGGCATTGATCGTGTCGGGCGCGCCGGACACCACCGGCCCGCGCGCTGCCTCGCGCCGGGCTGGAGCGGGAGAGAGGCGGAACTGCAGCACCTGACTGTCCCTGAGCGCCATCCACACCACCGGATCGCCGCCGGAAGAGACCGCGTCGCGCGTCGTGCCGGCCACGGTGAAGACGTCGCCGCCGAGGCCGATGCGCTCACCGACGACGAGGCCGGTCTTGACGTCGGCGACGATCTCGAAGCGGCTGCGGGCGAGACCGCGACCCTCAGCGATCGCCGGCGGACCGCCGAGCCGGCCGGGTTCGTATCCGACCACCTGGAGGCGGAGCTTGCGGTCGCGGTGGGTCGCCTCCAGCGATTGAAAGGTCATCGAACCGGTCTCGGTGACGCCGGCGAGCCGGGCGATCGATTCGCGCGTGTCGCCGGGAATGCGCGAGCCTTCCGCGAAGGGACCGCGGGTGCCGGTCTCGACCACCCAGATCTCAGCACCCGGCGCGCGCACGAGCCCGAGCGCGTCGGCGACGAGGCCGCGATAGATGCCGATCATCGACAGCACCACCCCGAGCAGCAGCCCGAGCCCGACGGCGGTCATCAGGAAGCGCCCGAGATGGTGGCGGATGTCGCGCAGCGCTAGGTTCACGGCGTCGCCTCCGGGCTGGCGAGGCGCGCGGCGCGGCCGTCGCGGAAGCCGCCGGCATCCTTCGAGGTGACGACACGGGCGCCGTCGGGAAGTCCCTCGATCACCTCGATCCGGCCGTCGAGGAGACGGGCGCCGAGACCGAGGCGGGTCTCCTTCAGCCGACCATCGGCGACGACCCAGCCGACGGCCTCGGCCGGCCCGACCATGCGCAGAGCCGTCTCGGGCACCAGCAGGGCCCGCGCCAGACGGCCAGTGGTCACCACCACCTCCGCTTGTTCGCCGAGGTGGAACTCGGACGGGCAGTCATCGCAGGCGACGTAGACCCGGCGCTCCTCGCCGACCCGATCGTTCTCGAGGCCGACGCGGGCGACGCGCCCGGTGAAGGCGCGGTCGGGCCGCGAGCGCAGTCGCACTTCGGCCGCCTGATCAGCGGCGAGACCGCCGGCGCGAGCCTCGTCGACGAAGGCCTGGATCCACACCGAGGTCGGATCGACCAGGGTGAACAAGGCCTCGCCGGGGTTCATCACTGCGCCGAGTTCGCGGTGGCGGGCGATCACCACGCCGTCGAAAGGGGCGCGCAGGCGGTGGCGTTCGAGGAGGACACCGTCGAGCGCGGCCTGGGCGCGCGCCGCGGTAAGCGCCACCCGTGAGGCCTCGATGTCGCGCTCGGCAACAGCGGCATCGGCCTCGGCGACGCGGGCATCGAGTTCGGCCTGCTCGGCGGCTTCGATCGACACGGTCTGACGCTGGACCAGCGAGCGACGCCGCTCGTCGACCCGCCGCTTCTGCTGGGCGACGACCTGGGCGCGAGCGGCGAGCGCCTCGGACTTGGCGAGCGCCGCCTCCGCCGCCGCAACCCCGGCCTGCGACTTGTCGAGCCGGGCGCGGGCCTCGCCCTCGTCGAGCCGAGCGAGGAGATCGCCAGCTTTGACCCGGTCGCCATGATCGACCCGGGCCTCGACCAGCGCTGCCTGGGTCTCGAAGCCGAGCTTGGTGGCGATACGCGCCTCCTGGGTGCCGAGGCCGAAGACACGGACCGCGATATCGCTCTCAGGCCGCGCCACCTCGACCTCGACCGGACGCGAGGTCAGGAACATCCGCAGGCTGATCGCGGCGGCCGCGACGAGGATGATCACCAGCAGGAGGCGGAGTAGGCGTTTCATGGGCAGGACCCGGGTTGGGCCCGGACAAGCCCGGCCAGTTGCAGATCGAGGAGGTGTCGCGCCTCGGCGACGAGGTCGAAGCCGCGACCGGATAGCGACCAGCGAAGCGCGATACCCTGGACGAGGCCGAGGACGAGGAGGGCAGCGTCCTGCGGCGCGACAGACATCCGGGCGGCGAGAGGGCCGAAAGTGACGATGAACCGGCCGGTCAACTCCGTCATCAGGCGGCGAAACACCGCCGCCAGCGCCGGGTTCGACACACGGAGTTCGTGGGAGAAGATGATAGCCAGGACCGACGGCTCGCCGGCGACCAGACCGGTATGGGCCGCGACGATGCGGCGTATGGTCTCGGTCGGCGACGGCGATCCACCTTCGGCTTCGTTCCAGGCGGCCCGTATCCGCGTGGCGACATGCTCGGCGACCGCTACCCACAGCGCCTCGCGCGTCGGGAAATGGCGAAAAATTGCCGGCTGCGAGATGCCGACGGCCGCCGCCACGGCCAGTGTGCCGAGCCGATCGGGTCCGACTTCGACGGAGAGTCGGAGAACAGCCTCGATGATCTCGGTTCGACGGAGGTCGGCAGGTTTGCGCATGAATCACATAATTAGTTTGTACTAACTAACTTATAATGAAGGATCCGACCTTATGCAAGTCGTGGGACAGCTTCGCTCCGATGCGAGCCGACGACTTGATGCGCACCGATACCCTCTGTTCGACAAGAGTAGTCGAGGCCCTGCCTCATCACGAACAGCGGGCGGGCCATGGCCGATCAGGGACCATCCTTCGTTTACGCCTGTTCGGATATGCCGACGACCGATGGGAGGGCGGCAAAGGCATTCAAGCCGTCCGCAGGAAAACTCGCGACGCAATTTTTTGCTTCTTCATCGTCGGGGATCGCCGTCACGGTCCGACGCAATCACCTCTCCGCCTGCCCAGCAGGCGCGTCGAGTATCGAAATCGCACGCGGCAACCAGGGGAATCGCTCCGATGTGACGGGAGGCTGGCTTGCGCCGAACTTGGACGAGCCAGCCTCACCAACGGGTCAATCCTTGTTCGAGACGCCGGCCTCCTCGAACGTCGCCATGCCCGAATGATAGGCCGCGGCGAGCCTGACGAGCCCCATGGCGGCGGCGGCACCGGTGCCCTCGCCGAGGCGAAGTCCGAGATCCAGCAGCGGCTCACGTCCCATCATCTTCAGGCACTTCACGTGAGCCGGCTCGGCGGAGCGGTGTGCGAAGAGGCAGTGATCGATCCCGTCCGGCACCATGGCGAAGACTACGGCGGCGGCGGTGGTCGTGACGAACCCGTCCAGGACGATCGGCACGCGGGCATGGCGAGCCGCAACGATGGCACCGACCATGGCCGCGATTTCACGCCCACCGATGCGGCGCAGCACCTCCAACCCATCCCGCTCGCCACCGAGCCGCGCCGCCGCCCGACCGACGATCCGCGCCTTGTTGGCGAGCATCTCTCCCGCGACGCCGGTCCCCGGGCCGACCCATTCTTCCGGGCTTCCGCCGAAGAGCGCCAGATAGACGGCCGACGCCACGGTCGTGTTGCCGATGCCCATTTCGCCGAACCCCAAGAGATCCGTGCCCGACGTGGCGACCGACATGCCGACGCGGATCGCGGCGACGAGATCGTCGTCGTCGAAGGCATCCTCTTCGGAAATGTCGGGCGTCGGACGATCGAGGTCGAGCGGATGCACTTCGAGAGCGAGGCGATTGGCGGCGCAGAACTGGTTGATCGCCGCGCCGCCGGCGGCGTAGTTGGCCACCATCTGCGCCGTCACCTCCTTCGGGAAGGCCGAGACGCCCCTGTCGGCCACGCCGTGATTGGCCGCGAACACGGCGACCAACGGCTCTTCGACCGTCAGGGGGACGCGGCCCGTCCAGGCCGCCAGCCATTCGCCGACCTCCTCGATCCGCCCGAGCGAACCGGGAATCTTGGTGAGTCGCGCGTCTCGCTCGCGAAAGACCCGGCGCGCCTCCTCCGACGGACCGGGCATCGTGGCGACGAGCCGACGAACATCGGCGAGCGTTTCCACGGAAAGCGACGAATTCTCGATGTGTGCGATGGTGTCCATGGTTCCCCTCATGGATCGAGACACCGTCTTCCCCGTCCTCGGGAAGCGGTCGATCGTCCAGGCCGGTCTTCCGGCTGAGGTTCACCTCGATCCGCGCGCCTTCCCGACCGAAGCCAGTGGCGACATGCGCGGACGATCCCCTTCACGGCGTTGGGCACGCAGCGGATTTTCACCGCTTTCCCGATTCTCCCGACCGAGGCCGGGCACCTGAACGCGGAGAAACTGCCATCGCCGAGCCCGAGACGCCATGGCGAAAAGGTCACACCGTTCCGACGCGTTCGGATCGACCCGTCCCATCGAGGCGACGCGGACGCCCGCTCACGACGGGCAGCGGGGGACCCCGGCCCTGTGTCTGGCGAGATGGGACGGCGTCCGGCTCTTCGGCACCTTGTGGATGAAGTTGTAGCGCGCGACGTGATAGCTCGGATCGAAGCCGTAGAAATTGAGCTTCATGTGGTCGAGCTCTTCGAACCGATGGGTCGCGAGCGGCTTTGCCGTCTCGTCGACCGCTCTCGCCGCGCGCTTCTCGGCAAGGAGCGCGTCGAGGTTCGGATCGGCCGCGAGCGCCTTCGCCCGCGCCACCACCATCGCCCCGAACTCGGCAACCGAACGGCCGAAGCGGGCATCGACGAGCCCGAGCCGCTCCGCCTCGAGGGTCCCCATCGGCAGACGTGCCTCGGTCACCTCGCGCGCCTTGTCGGGCCCGCAGCGCCGCGGCAGCAGGTAGGTCCAGTATTCCGAGCCGTAGAGGTTGCCCATGCCCTTGTAGTGGGGGTTGAGGATGACGTCCTCGCGGGCGAAGACGAGGTGGGCGGCGAGCGCCATGAACACGCCGCCGGCGCCGGCATTGCCGTGCATCGCCGCGATCGTCAACTGCCGGTCGCAGCAGATGATCTCGCGGCAGAGATCGTTCATCGCGTTGATGTTGGCCCAGCTCTCGTTCGCCGGGCTCGCCGCCGTCTCGATCGAGCAGAGGTCGATGCCGTTCGACCAGAAGTCCGGCCCGCCCATCAGCACGATCACCCGGGTCGGCCGTCTGGTCGCCGCGACGAAGGCTTCGCGCAGCCTTTCGCACCGATCCGTGCTCATCGCGCCGTTGACGAAGGGGAAGTGCAGAAGACCGACGCCATCGACCTCCTCGTAGCGGATGTCGCGATGGCCGGGGATCTCCGGCAGCGCCTCCGCGCCATCCAGGACGGAGGTCGCGGGAAGCTTCAGCGCATGGGGCGCCTTCCGTCTGAGATGGCCGATCCATACCGCGCCGTCGCGGGTCGCCCGCGCCACCGCCCCGCCGGAGCGGGCGAGCAGGGAGCCGGGCGGGCCGGCGAGCGCCTCGGCCGGATGCGCGTCGTGGAGGTAGACGGCGACGCCGGCGATCTCGTCGAGGAGGCCGGGGGTGCCGTCGGCGGAGCGGATCTTGCGGAGCACCGTCGCGGTGTCGTCTTCGGCCCAGTCGACGGCGCGGTCGGCCTGCCGCATCGCCGGCCGCCAGACGGACGTCTCGGGTCGCGCCGGCGAACCGTCGGGAATCCTGTCGAGCGCCTCGAGCACCGCCTCGACCGCCGCGTCGGCCACTTCGTTGCGATAGAGGCTCGACTTGGTCGCCGGCCGAAGCGGGAAACGACGGCTCGCCCACACCGGGCCGGCGTCCATCACCGCTTCGGCCTGGAGGACCGTCACGCCCCAGCTCTCGGCCCCCTCGAGCACCGCCCAGTCGAGCGCGGCGGGGCCGGCATCGCCGACCGGTCCGGGATGCACCACCAGGCAGAGGTGGTCGCGCCAGACGACCTCGGGGATGGCGCGCTTCAGGAACGGTGCGACGATCACCTGCGGGTCGGAGAGCGCCACCGCCTCGATCGTCACCGCGTCGTTGACGTCGAATTCGAGCGTCACCTCGTGCCCGAGTTCCTGCAGCTTCACCCACAGGCGTTGGGTGAGGCTGTTGAAGGAATGCGCGAGAAGGAGGATTCGCATGGCTCGGGCCTCGACTGGGGTTCGTGTCGGATGGGCGATGGAGATCGTCGGTCGCGGGCGGTCCCACCCGCGGCTTCGGCGAGACGAGGGATCAGGAGACGACCTTGGCGCGGTCGCGGAAGCGGCCGTAGGTCCAGTGGGCGGCGCAGGCGCCCTCGGCGGAGACCATGCAGGAGCCGAGCGGCGTCTCCGGGGTGCAGGCGGTGCCGAAGACCTTGCAGTCGGTCGGCTTCTTGACGCCGCGCAGGATGGCGCCGCATTCGCAGGCCTTGTTGTCCGGGACCTGGTCCTGCGGCACGTTCCAGCGCCGTTCGGCGTCCCACTCGCCGTAGGCCTCCTTGATGCGCAGCGCCGAATAGGGCACCTGCCCGAGGCCGCGCCATTCGAACACCCGGCGCAGTTCGAAGATCTCGGCGACCAGAGCCTTGGCCTTCTCGTTGCCGTCGCGGGTGACGGCGCGGGCGAATTCGTTCTCGACCTCGTGACGGCCTTCGTCGATCTGGCGGATCAGCATGCGGACCGCCAATAGGACGTCGAGCGGCTCGAAGCCGGCGATCACCACCGGGCGGCGGTATTCGTAGGCGAAGTACTCGTAGGGCCGCGAGCCGATCACCACCGAGACGTGGGCCGGGCCGATGAAGCCGTCGAGCTTGACCGTGCCGAGCTCGCGCACTTCGGGACTGTCCAGGATCTGCGTGATCGCCGAGGGCGTCAGGACGTGATTGCAGAAGATCGAGAAGTTGCGCAGGCCACGGGCCTCGGCCTGTTTGATCGCCACCGCGGTCGGCGGGGTGGTGGTCTCGAAGCCGATGGCGAAGAAGACGACCTGGGCGTCGGGATTGGCCTCGGCGATCGTCAGCGCATCGAGGGTCGAATAGACCATGCGGATGTCGCAGCCCTCGGCCTTGGCCTTGAGCAGCGACAAGCGCTTCGAACCGGGCACGCGCAGCAGGTCGCCGTAGGTGCAGAGGATCACCCGATCCTGCCGCGCCAACCAGATGGCCGCGTCGATGCGGCCGACCGGGAGCACGCACACCGGACACCCCGGACCGTGCACCAGCCGGACGTTGCCGGGCAGGATGTCCTCGAGCCCGTAGCGGCTGATCGCATGGGTGTGGCCGCCGCAGAACTCCATGATGTGATAGGTGCGCGAGGGATCGATTTCCGCGGCGATGGCTCGGGCCATGTCGCGCGCCACGGCGCCGTTGCGATATTCGTCGACGTATTTCATCGATGCGGCTCCGAAAGGATCTCGATCGTCGCGGAGGCGGGCCTCCGGCATCGGGTCGAGGATCTTACACGCACCAGCCCGTTTCGAAACCGTCGCCATGACGACGCACCGATCGCCACCGCTTCGAGCCCGCGATCGGATCGATTTGATTTCCACTGGAAAGCCGCCGACCACCGGGCGAAGTCGAAGGCGGTGCCACGTGCCCACCTTTCGAAGACGGTGATACCGACCGTCACCGACCGCGCAACTTCAGAATGAGCTGCAAGAGGTTGGCGACAAGGAGCGACAGGGCGACCACCTGCCAGAAGCGCAACGGATTGCGCTCGGCGAGCGGCCGCGAACCGGTCGCCGGGTTGCGCGTCGTCGGCTGCCGGAGTTCGTGGGTGAATTCAGACAACGCCTCGTAGCGCTTCGCCGGATCAACGGCGACGGCTCGCTTCAACACCTCGTCGACCCAGGCAGGGATGGCGCGATCGTCGTCGAGAGCCGAGGCATAGGCGAGGCGTCGCTGCGCCGCCCGCGTCCGTGCGCCCGCCACCCGCGTGCCGTAGGGCAGCCGCCCGGTCAGCATGTGGTAGGCGATGACGCCGAGCGAATAGAGGTCGGACCGCGTCGAGCCGCCTTCGCCGAGATAGTACTCGGGCGCGGTGTATTGGGCGGTCCCGAGGATCTCGGTCGCATCGAGATCGGGCGCCGCCTCGATCACGCCGGCGACCCGGGTCGAGCCGAAGTCGATGATCTTCACCGTGCCGGAGCGGTCGATCATGATGTT
This sequence comes from Pinisolibacter aquiterrae, assembly GCF_019160155.1. Classification (GTDB taxonomy): domain Bacteria; phylum Pseudomonadota; class Alphaproteobacteria; order Rhizobiales; family Ancalomicrobiaceae; genus Pinisolibacter; species Pinisolibacter aquiterrae. The sequence goes on along the minus strand of NZ_JAFNIH010000024.1, from coordinate 21,652 downwards.
GGCCGGGCGCAGGTCCTGGTGCAGCATCTCCTTGCGGTGGAAGGCGCGCAGCCCCTTGGCGATCTGCTCGACGATGCCGCGCACCACCTCGAGGCTCGGCGTCGGGTTGTCGATCATCCACTGCGCCAGGGTCTGGCCGTCGACATGTTCGGTGACGATGTAGAGGAAGTTGCGCCGCCGCGTCGCCGGCATCGGCTTCAGAACATGCGGACTGTCGATCCGCCGCGCCACCCACTCTTCCATCATGAAGCGTTTGAGATAGGCCGGATCGCCGCGCAGATCGACCGACGGTATCTTGATCACCACCGGCCTGTCGTCGTCGAGATCGGTGGCGAGATGGATGTGGCTGCGGCTCGAGGCGTGGATCTGCCGCTCGATCCGGTAGCCCTCGAACACCTGCCGCGCCTCGAGCAGCGGCGGCGGCGGCAGCTCCCCCGCCCGCCCGATCGCCTCGCCGGCGTCGCCGTCGGGCAGCTCGTCGATGCGCACGATCTGGATCGTCAGGTTGTCGCCACTGCCCGACGCCATCGCCTCGGCGACGACGGCGCGGGCCGCCGCGTCGAGATCGTCGGCGTGCGCGGCGATCGCCTCGATCACGAACTTCGCCGAGACGTGGTCGTGGACGCCGTCGGTCGTGAGCACGAAGACGTCGCCGCGCGCCAGCGGCAGGGTGGTGTGATCGATCTCGACGTCGCGCGCCATCCCTAAGGCGCGGGCGAGATAGGACTGCTCGGACGAGACCACCAGCCGATGATCCTCGGTGAGCTGTTCGAGCGCCGCGCCGACCACGCGCGCGATGCGGCTGTCGCCGACGTGGAAGAGATGCGCCGTCGCCGATTTCAGCACCAGTCCGGAGAAGGTGGTGACATAGCCCTTGTCGCGGTCATGGGCCCAGCGGCTGCGCCGGGTCTCGGCATGGAGCCAGGAGTTGGAGGCCGCCAGCACCCGATGCACCGAGGTCGCCACCGACCAGGCGTCCGAGGTGCAGTAGTAGTCGGTGAGGAAGCTCTTGACCGCCGTCTCGCTCGCCACCCGGGAGACCGCGCTCGACGAGATGCCGTCGGCGAGGGCGACGGCGACGCCCTTGAGGCCGAGCGCCGGCTGCGCCGGGATCACCGCCCCGTGGAAGTCCTGGTTGGCCTCCTTCACCCCCGTGTCCGAGTGCTGACCGATCGAGATTGTGAGACTGCGCGCCATCGGGTGCCTCGGACGGGAGGACGGGCCATCGCCTGAGGGCGAGGACCCTTGTGGTCGAAATCCGAAGCTTGCGTCCCGCAAGCGTCGGATTGTTTCGACCACAAGGTCGATGAGTGGGTGGTTCTGATTCACGAGACGGATGGCAACCATCCGTCTCGATCGAACCACCAGTCGGATCAGGCGACCGAGCGCTTGGCGCCGGTCTTGATGTGGGTCGAATAGAGCGTCAGTCCGACGAAGCTGATACCGCCGACGAGGTTACCGATCACCGTCGGGATCTCGTTCCAGATCATGTAGTCCATGATCGAGAACTTGCCGCCGAGCATCAGCCCGGAGGGGAAGAGATACATGTTCACGATCGAGTGCTCGAAGCCCATGTAGAAGAACAGCATGATCGGCATCCACATGCCGATCACCTTGCCCGACACCGTCGTCGACATCATCGCGGCGACGACGCCGGTCGACACCATCCAGTTGCACAGCACCCCGCGGATGAACAGCGTCAGCATACCGGCGGCGCCGTGCGCGGCGTAGCCGACGGTACGGCCCTCGCCGATCGTGCCGATCGCCTTGCCGACCGCGTTGGGCGCCTCGGTGAAGCCGAAGGTGAAGACGATCGACATCATCAGCGCGACGGTGAGCGCCCCGGCGAAGTTGCCGAAGAACACGAGGGTCCAGTTGCGCAGCATGCCGCCGACGGTGCAGCCCGGGCGCTTGTCGATCACCGCCAGCGGCACCAGGGTGAAGACGCCGGTCAGGAGGTCGAAGCCGAGCAGGTAGAGCAGGCAGAAGCCGACCGGGAACAGGATGCCGCCGGCCAGCGGCTGCCCGGTGTTGACGTTGATGGTGACGGCGAAACAGGCGGCGAGCGCCAGGATCGCCCCGGCCATGTAGGCGCGGATGAAGGTGTCGCGGGTCGACATGAAGATCTTCGCCTCGCCGGCGTCGACCATCTTGGTCACGAATTCGGAAGGTGCGAGATAGGCCATGGTGTGTCCTCGGGATGTCGAAGGGCTGAAGGAGGCGGGGGCTCAGGCGGCGGCGGCCACGCCCATGTCGATGAAGATGCGATCGTTCTCGATCTTGATCGGGAACGACCGGGCGCAGCCGTGATCGGCCCCGGTGGCGTCGCCGCTCTCCAGATCGATGATCCAGTTGTGCAGGGGACAGGCGACCTTGCGGCCGTGGACGATGCCCTCGGAGAGCGGGCCGCCCTTGTGCGGGCAGCGGTTCTCCAGGGCGAAGACCTCGTCGTTGGCGGTGCGGAACACCGCGATCTCGCGACGCGGCACCTGGACGGTGCGGGCGCCACGCTTGGGGATCGAGGACAGCGGTCCGAGATCGAACCAATATTGCCGGGAAACGTCCATGGTTCAGACCTCCACGAGAACGGGGGGGATGATGGCGAGCTTGGCGAGGGGGGTGAACTCGTGCAGTTCGTGACCGGCGGCGCGCTCGGCCCACGGGTCCTTGCGCACGGCGCGCTGCGCCACGACGAAGCGGTCGTAGAGGGCGCGGCGGTTGGCGAGGTCGTCGATGACCTCGGCGCGCAGCGTGTCTAGCCCGATCTTGTCGACCCACTTGTAGAGCCGGTCGAGATAGGCCGCCTGCTCGCGGTAGGCCTGGAGCACCGCGGCGCAGACCTCCAGCGCGTCCTCCTCGGTGTCGACGTGGCCGAGCAGATCGGTGGCGCGCACGTGCAGACCGGCGGCGCCGGCGACGTGGATGTCGTAGCCACTGTCGACACAGATCACGCCGATGTCCTTGACCGTCGCCTCGGCGCAGTTGCGCGGGCAGCCGGAGACGGCGAGCTTGACCTTCGCCGGCGTCCACGAGCCGCACATCAGCCGCTCCATCTTGACGCCAAGGCCCATGCTGTCCTGGGTGCCGAAGCGGCACCACTCCTTGCCGACGCAGGTCTTCACCGTGCGCAGGCCCTTGGCATAGGCCTGGCCGGAGACCAGCCCCGAGGCGTTGAGCTGCGCCCACACCGCCGGCAGGTCCTCCTTGCGCACGCCGATCAGGTCGATGCGCTGGCCGCCGGTGACCTTGACTGTCGGGATCTTGAAGCGATCGGCGACGTCGGCGATGGCACGCAGCTCGTCGGGGGTGGTGAGCCCGCCCCACATCCGCGGCACCACCGAGAAGGTGCCGTCCTTCTGGATGTTGGCGTGGACGCGCTCGTTGACGTAGCGCGACTGCGGATCGTCGCGGTATTCGCCGGGCCAAGCGGCGACCAGATAGTAGTTGAGCGCCGGCCGGCACGACGGGCAGCCGCAGGAGGTCTTCCAGCCGAGCTCCTGCATCACCGCCGGCACCGACTTCAGCGTCTTGGCGTCGATGCGCTCGCGCACCTCCTCGTGGGTGAGCTCGGTGCACTTGCACATCGGCTTGCGGGCGGCGGCCGAATAGGCGTCGCCGAGGGTGACCGCGAGCACCGCCTCGACCTTGGAGGTGCACTGACCGCAGGAGGCCGAGGCCTTGGTCACGGCGCGGACCTCGTCGAGGCCGCTCAGCCCCTTGGTGGTGATCGCCTGGACGATCGTGCCCTTGCACACGCCGTTGCAGCCGCAGATCTCGGCGTCGTCGGAGAGCGCCGCCACCGCCGCCAGCGGATCGAGCACGCCGCCGCCCTGGAAGGCCTGGCCGTAGATCAGCGTCTCGCGCATGTCCGAGACGTCGGCGTGCTTGCGGATCAGGTCGAAGTACCAGGAGCCGTCGGCGGTGTCGCCGTAGAGCACGGCGCCGACGATGCGGCCGTCGCGCAGGATGACCCGCTTGTAGACCCCGCGCGCCGGATCGCGCAGCACCACCTCGTCGTTGTCGTCGCCTTCCGAGAAGTCGCCGGCCGAGAACAGATCGACGCCGGTGACCTTGAGCTTGGTCGAGGTGACCGAGCCGACGTAGCCCGGAACCGGTTCGCCGGCGATCCGGCCGGCCAGCACCTTGGCCATCTCGTAGAGCGGCGCGACCAGCCCGTAGCAGGCGCCGCGATGCTCGACGCATTCGCCGACCGCGAAGATGTTCGCGTCGCTGGTGGCGAGGTGATCGTCGACGACGACGCCGCGCTTGACCTCGAGCCCGGCCGCCTTGGCGAGCGCCGCGTTGGGCCGGATGCCGACCGCCATCACCACGAGGTCGGCGGGCAGCGTGCGGCCGTCGTCGAGCCGGACGCCCTCGACCTTGCCGTCGCCGAGGATCGCGGTGGTGTTGGCGCCGGTCTCCACCGTGATGCCGCGCTTCTCGATCGCCTTGCGCAGCAGATAGGCGGCGTTCTGGTCGAGCTGGCGCTCCATCAGGATCGGCATCAGGTGGACCACCGTCACCGTCATGCCCTTGGCGGCCAGACCCGCCGCCGCCTCGAGGCCGAGCAGGCCGCCGCCGATCACCACGGCGCTGCCGCCGCGGCCCGCCGCCGCCAGCATCGCCTCGACGTCGTCGAGATCGCGGAAGGTGACGACGCCCGGCAGATCCTTGCCCGGCACCGGGATGACGAAGGGATCGGAGCCGGTGGCGAGCACCAGCGTGTCGTAGGGCTCGCTCGCCCCCGACGCGGTCGTCACCGTGCGGGCGGCGCGATCGATCGCCACCACCTTGTCGCCGCGCCGCAGGTCGACGCCGTGGCCCGCGTACCAGTCCTCGTCGTGGATGACGATATCGGCGAAGGCCTTGTCGCCGGCCAGCACCGGCGACAGCATGATCCGGTCGTAGTTGACCCGCGGCTCGGCGCCGAAGATCGTCACGTCGTGCCCGCCGGGGGCCCGCGCGAAGAGTTCCTCGAGCATGCGGCCCGCCGCCATGCCGTTGCCGACGACGACGAGTTTGCGGCGACACTTGTTTGGGGACGTCATCAAGTACACTCCTACGTCGAACCAATCAGGACGAACGCAGGACACCGACAGGACCGCGAGTGATCGTCACGACACGGCCGACCTCCTCTCGGTGACGAGAGATGATCGAAAGGCTGGAGCCTGCGCGTCGGCCATCGTTGGCCTAGCAACCGCAATGCGGCCGTCGTCGTTGACGATCCCTGCCACAGCACACTTCGTGCCAAGCGCGGCCAACCTCGTGCGGTGGCGAGAATCGGAATTTCTCTACCGGCGCCCCCGCCGCCAGAAGGTGGTTGTGCGCACTTCTTCAGCATGTCATGCACGACTGACGTAAATCTGATGCAATATTATGCAGTTCGAGTCGACTCTGAATGCCGGGCATCACTCGAAGGATGTTCGTCGGTTTGGGCGTATTCGCCCTCATCGATGGACCGAATACCACGATGCGACCGCCGCCCGCGCGCTCGTCCAATCTGGAGACCGACGCACGTTCCGCCGTCAAGACGACGCGAAATCGCAATCACTTAGGCCGAAGCCGTGCAAATTTCATACGTACTTGATCGTAGTCAAACACTCGCACCTTCGCAGGCACCAAACTCGACATTCTCTCAATCGATTGGAATACGCGGCGGCGACCGCCGCAACGTGCATCGCAGAAGCCGAGCATTCCGTCGCCCCCGACCGAGCGGGCCATGACTCGACGGGCAAGTTCTCTCGTTCACCTCTTTCGAACCGGGTTACTCATGAGCCGTCCGATCTTCGTGACCGATACCATCGTCAGCGTCTTCTCGACGCTCTCGCGCCTGACCACCCTCGGTCGGAGCACAAATGGAGGAGACACCTCCTGGCTCGCAGACGCGCGCTGGCTCGATGAGACCGAAGGACCCGAAGCGACCGCCACCGCTCACCGATTTGCAGTTCAGGCCTATTCGCGAAGAGACCGCAACGGCGGACGTTACTGGGAACGAGTGGCCGGCGAACTTCATCGGATTCGTGCCCAACCGGGAAGACTCCGGAAGCATCGCGATGATCCTGCCCTCGCATCCCCATCTGCGCGTCTCGGAGAAGAAGCGCCATCGACGGCGGTCATCCCCCACACTCCCCGTGCGGACAGTTGCAGCCTTCTCGAGGCCGGCACCGCGAGCGCCTCCGAGAACCTCCAAGACGAATCCTCTTCCTCTGCTTCCGCCCCCCGAGAAGCCCTGGTTGGGAACAGCCCCGTGTCGGTCGGCCATCCGGTCGAGCAAGGGCCGCCTCCTCGAAAATCCCTGCGCCTTTCAGCACGGGAGAAGCTCTTCAACAACGGCGATCGATCCAATAGAATTTATGAGTTGACGCAAGGGACGATAATCGTCTGCCGTTTTCTCGCCGACGGTCGCCGTCAGATCACCGACATTGCCGGACCCGGACGACTTCTCGGACTGACAGCGGCGGAACGACATGACAGTGATGCGGTCGCGGTGACGCCAGCTTCCGTCATGGTCTGGGACCGCAAGAAATTCCTGTCGACCGACAGGGCTCGGGAAATTCTACTGGAGGCAGCATTCCGGGACGGCGAGCGCCTACGTACGCTTGCCGTCGCGCTTGGTCGCAAGACGGCCATCGAGCGGATCGCGAGCTTCTTCGTGGGAGCGGCAGGCGAGGCGGCGGCCATTTCCTTCGGGTTGCCATTGACCCGGTACGACATCGCGGACCACCTGGGGCTGACGGTCGAGACCGTCAGTCGGACCATCACCAAGATGAAGACGATGGGCATGATCGCCGAGCATAGAGGTGAGATCAGGCTGCTCGACACTGCCGGACTTTCTCTGATCGCGACCGGCGACCCTCGACTTCCGCACTCCATCACGTCGCAACGCGATTCATGACTCCACTCTGGAGGGGAAAGCGCTGTAGAGCCCCCGACTCCTGCGGAGCGATGCGCGACAGAAGGGATGCCTGCGGCCAATGAATCTCACTACAGACCCAACGTTGCGTATCAGTCACATGTAAAAATCTCTTCACAGACAGTCGTATGATTGATATGGATTCGGCGGACATCATGTCCATCTCTCATGGCATCAAACCTCAATGGAGAGTGTAGTGATGGCGCGAACGCTGTTCCATCGCCTGCAACAGTGAGCGCTGGCAGTTTCGACTGCCGCCATGAGAGTTATTGATATCCATCTATTTGGGAGATATATTTCTTATAATTCAAGTTATAAATTTTAATACATATCGATATGCGCCTTTTTGCGATTTTTAGAAATGACAGAACTATATTTTTCGATATTTAATTCGACTATTGACCATGAATGACGATAAATTGATAAATGTCATACTTGCGCTTGATTGCCGTCATTCGACCCACTGATATTTATCGTATACTTCGCGCATCGCATCATTGTCTGATTTTAATTGATTATAGTCAAAGACGGTGACGAAGTATGCTTCAAGAATGTCCGGGTGGTTGATGCTGGACCTCACGAGGGTCGAGTGATCGAGCCATTGTTGCCCTGAAACTCTCGGCGGGGCCTGAGGGCGGATGAATGCCGTCTCGCCCCGCCACTTTTCGATCGTACCCTCTGTCCCGGACGCTCGAATCCCGAACCTCTCGACCGACTGTGATCGAAAGCGCCGAGCGATGAGCAAGGTCGTGACAACCCAGCGAGATCGACTGGTCACGGAGTTGGGGTCACTTGAGATCTTCCTCGATGCAGACGGCGGCACGAGAACCATGCTGAGTGAAGGATCTCAGTTGCGATCCTATGCCCCTGATGAGCTCATCCTTCGGGAAGGTGAAAGACCTCGCCACCTGTTCGGGATCGTCGATGGACTCGTCGCACTGGGCGCCCATCATCACGAGAGAGAGACGACCTTGTCGCTGGTGGAGCGCGGGCGCTGCCTCCTCCTGCAGGCGATCATCACCGATCGCGTCTACCTGCAGAGCGCCAAGGCGATAACGAGCGCGACGGTCTTGGCCATTCCGGCGGCGAAATTCAGGGCGGCGATCGCACGCGACCCGGGATTGGTGATGGCGACCATGCGCGCCGTCGCCAGCGATCATCGAGATCGCGATCCGCGATCTTAAGAACATCAAGCTCCGATCCAACTCAGAACGCTTGGCAAATTGGATCTTGGAAAACACTCGAGACGATGGCCGCATCGAATTGGCTATCAACAAGAAACTCCTTGCTGAAAGACTGGGAATGACGCCTGAAAGTCTCTCGCGATGCCTGCGGGTATTGAAGCCTTTCGGACTAGTTAATCACAGGGATCGTTTGGAAGTGAGCGATGCCGCGCTCTTACGCACATTCGCCCTGCCCAATGCTCTCATCGACCAGAGCGATGGAAGCCGCTTCAAAAAAAGGGCGACGATATGAACGACGACAGCCAACGGATCATCGTCCAAACAATAGCGTTGATATTCGCTCTTCCGACACTTCTCTATACGATTAGGGCTTCCCAGCAGATTCTGTCGATCAAAGAGGGAATATTATATTCTATTTCCACAACGATATTTCTGTCGTATTTCATGATATAGAAAATTCTGTCGGCGGAAGCTATTGGGACGCCGCGTGGAGCAGAATCATTGGACGCGCGAGCCTCGGTCAGCCGGTACTCCAAGCCCTGGGCTGCCGCATGCCGGCGATACGGCAGGCCTGCGAGACATATCCTTTCGGAAACAAATCGAAGAAGAGCTTCTTCCCGTTCGCACCGGCAAGCCCCGCCTCGAGGTGTCTGAAGGCATGGCGCGCATCGGGCGAAATCTGGGTCTCCTCCAGACGATCTCGCATGAACCGTATGACGGTCCAATGGGCTGGCGTGAGCGTCACATCCAACTGGTCGGCCATGAACGCCGCGACCTCTTCGGTCCATTGCCCCGGGTCGATCAGGAACCCTTGCTCGTCGACGGCGATCTGCCGGCCCTGAACATCGATGTATCTGGGAACCTCGGGTACGACGCGCATTTCGTTGATCTCCCTCGAGCAGACACGACATCCATCGTCGGCCGACGCCGAGCCTTCACGCACCAAGGCGCCTCACGCCGTTTTCCGGCGTGGCGCCGACGACACGTCGATCCCTTCGATCTCTGCGCCCCTGACCAGATTCCCGATGAAGGTCGCGATCGCTGTTCGCTTTGCCGACTCTTCGAGATAGGAGACGATCTGCGAGCGGACCCTCTCATAGGGAAGCTGGTCGCCATTCAGCCTACGATCCAATCGGATGATGTGATAGCCGAACCGCGTACGAACCGGCTCGGCTCCGACTTCGCCGATCGACAACACATCCAGCGCTGCTTCGAACGCCGGATCGTTCTCACCCTTCGTCACCTGACCGAGAGAGCCACCCAGTTCGCGTGACGGACATGCCGAGACCGCTCGCGCCACGGTCTCGAAGTTCAATTCACCGCTGATGATCGCCGACGCGAGTTCGCCGGCCTTCGCCTGCGCGGCGGCTTCGCCTCCGGGCGCCAGCGCGACCAGGATATGGGAGGCCTCGTAGAGGTCGGGAGCGCGGAACCGATCCTTGTTCGCCGCATGGAATGCGCGGCATGCCCCCTCGTCGACCGGATCGACCGACGCGGCCCGGTCGATCAGGAGCCGAATGAGGCGATCCTCATCGGCTTCGATGCGTCCTTCCTCGTCGATCTCCGGTTCGCCCTGCAGATCGAGACGCCGCGCCTCCTCGAGGAGCAACTTCTTGACGATCAGAGCGCGCGCCGCCTCTCGGAAGGCTTCGGCGGGGGAGGAGGCGCGATGGTTCTGCGCCTCCGCCGCGATCTCATGATGAGGGATGACGACGCCATCGACGCGAATCTCTTTCCGCGGGGCTTCTTTCACCGCCGGGTTGATCGTGCATCCGCTCATTCGATCACTCCGCTGCGTTCAGATGCTTGCGGGTACGCACCACCTGATAGCCCTGCCGTCCGAAGTACCAGACCGGCGCCGACCAGATGTGCACGAGGCGCGTGAACGGAAACACGAGGAAGATCGTCATTCCGAGGACCAGGTGCAGCTTGAAGATCGGATGCACATCGACCAGCCACTTCCAGCGGTCGACCTGCAACGTCAGGACGCCCTGAGCCCAGTTCATGAACTTGACCATCTCATGGCCGTCGAGGTGGCCGAGCGACACGATGATCGTCAGGAGGCCGAGCAGCAGTTGGGCGAACAGAACGAGGAGGATCGCCGTATCCCCGAAGGACGAGGTCTTGCGGATCCGCACGTCGGTCAACCGGCGATGCGTGAGCAGGGAGATGCCGACGAGGCACATCAGGCCGGCGACACCGCCGACGACGATCGCCATCACCTGCTTGAAGCCGTGCGGGATGCCGATGGCGTCGAAGATCGCGATCGGCGTCAGCAGACCGACGAAGTGGCCCATGAAGATGATCAGGACTCCGACGTGAAAGAGATTGGAGCCCCACATCAACTGCTTGCGGCGCAAGAGCTGTGAGGAACCGGTTCTCCAGGTGTATTGCTCGCGGTCGAAGCGGGCCCAACTGCCGACCAGAAAAACGGTCAGACACAGATAGGGATACCAGCCGAACATCATCTGATTGAGGAACTGAGCCATGGTCGGGATCCTCACGAACTCTTGGTATCGGAATGGGTGAATTCGGTCTGTGGCCGGGAAGACTGGACGATCCCCGGCGCCGGTCGACGCGCTTGGCGAAGCCGCGCCGTCAGTGCGTCCGGATCGCACGCCTCGCCCGGCCCCCCGAAGGTGACCGGTGCGTCTTCGTACGCCTCGTCCAGCGCCTCCAGATCGTCGGGTTCGGGATCCGGCTCCGCGCGCAGTGCGGCGAGAAGCTTCGCGTCGGGTCGCACCCTGGCCAGCGCGCCGAGAGCGCGGAAGATCGCTTCATAGACCGACCCACGCTTGTTCAACCGCTCGGCCAGAGCGGCGAACACGTGAGCGGGTTCGGCGATCAGGCCGAAGGCTTCCGAGGGATCGATGATCGACAGGAACTCCAGGAACAACGGAACGAAATCCGGCAGTTCCCGACTGTCGTCGATCACCCCCTTGCTCTCGTAGAGAGCGCGGAGGTCGACCATCGCCTGGCCCCGATCACGGCTCTCGCCGTGCACATGCTCGAACATGTGCAGGGAGAGCGACCGGGTGCGATCGAACAGCAGGACGTAGCGTTCCTGCAGTTCCACCAGATCATGCGCCGCCAGGTCGTCGATCAGCCGCAGGAGAGCGTCTCGCTCCCCCTTCGGAAGGCAGGTCTCCTCGTCGACCACGACGCGGATCTCGTCGAGCGAGGCGACCAGATCTGCGCCGGGGTATGACAAGAGAGCCGATAGAGCCTTGAAGATCAGCATCATGCGAACTCCTCGGGCTTCCGGATCGCCGGCGTCTTGTTGCCGCCGAACAGGCTAGGGGTCTCTCCATCGGAACACCCGTTGCCGAAGGAGAAGCCGCAGGAGGCCTTGAGGTCGTAGGCGTCCTCGGCCCATTCCCGATGCGTGGTGGGGATCACGAAGCGATCTTCGTAATTCGCCAAGGCCATGATCTTGTACATCTCTTCGATCTGGGCGCCGGTCATGCCGACCTTTGCCGCGATCTTCTCGTCGATCACGCCGTCCACCGACTTCGCCCGCATGTACGCACGCATCGCCAACATGCGTTCGAGACCGAGGGCCACCGGTTCCTCGTCACCGGCCGTCAGCATGTTGGCGAGGTAGCGCAGCGGGATACGCAGCGACCGGACGTCCGGCATGTCGCCGTCCATGCCCATCTTGCCGGCCGCGGCGGCCGATTGGATCGGCGACAGAGGCGGCACGTACCAGACCATCGGCAGGGTGCGATATTCGGGATGCAGCGGGAACGCGACCTTCCACTCCATCGCCATCTTCCAGATCGGTGACCTGCGGGCCGCCTCCAGCCATTGTTCCGAAATGCCTTCGGCCCGAGCCTCGGCAATCACCTTCGGATCGTTGGGGTCGAGGAAGATCCCGGTCTGGGCGTCGTAGAGGTCCCGCTCGTCCTTCTCGCTCGCCGCCGTTTCGATCCGATCGGCATCATAGAGGATGACGCCGAGGTAACGGATGCGGCCGACGCAGGTCTCCGAACAGACGGTCGGCATACCCGCTTCCAGGCGCGGATAGCACAGGATGCACTTTTCAGACTTGCCCGAAGACCAGTTGTAATAAATTTTCTTGTAGGGGCAGCCGGAAATGCACATGCGCCAACCACGGCACTTGTCCTGGTCGATCAGGACTACGCCGTCTTCCTCGCGTTTGTAAATCGCGCCGGACGGACACGAAGCGACGCAAGCCGGGTTGAGGCAGTGTTCGCACAAACGCGGGAGATACATCATGAAGGTGTTTTCGAACTGGCCGTACATTTCTTTCTGTACGCCTTCGAAATTGTAGTCGGCCGATCGCTTCGAGAACTCGCCGCCGAGGATCTCCTCCCAGTTCGGCCCCGAGACTATCTTTTCCATCCGTTCGCCGGTGATCAGCGACCGCGGGCGGGCCGTCGGGAACGCTTCGAGTTCCGGCGCCTTCTGAAGGTGCTCGTAGTCGAACGTGAACGGCTCGTAGTAGTCGTCGATCTCCGGCAGATCGGGGTTGGCGAAGATCTTCGCCAACACCCGCCACTTACCGCCTTGCCTCGGCTCGATCGAGCCGTTGCTGCGGCGCTTCCAGCCGCCGTTCCAGCGCTTCTGGTTTTCCCAATCCTTGGGATAGCCGATACCCGGCTTGGTCTCGACATTGTTGAACCAAGCGTACTCGACACCTTCTCGGCTCGTCCACACGTTCTTGCACGTTATGGAGCACGTATGGCAGCCGATGCACTTGTCGAGGTTCAGAACCATCGCGATTTGCGCACGAATCTTCATCGAAACGACTCCTACTCAGCAGCCGAGGTCAGAGGGCCGCGCGTCTTTTGCTTGGTCGGATCATAAGGACCTTCCAACCAGTCGAGGTTCTTGATTTTCCGAACGATGACGAATTCGTCGCGATTGGTGCCGATAGTTCCGTAGTAGTTGAAACCATAGGCCTGCTGGGCATAGCCACCGATCATGTGCGTCGGCTTGGGAACCACACGCGTGACCGAGTTGTGGATGCCGCCGCGCCGCCCGGTCGTCTCCGATCCCGGCGCGTTCACGATCTTCTCTTGCGCATGGTACATCATGCACATGCCCTGCTTCACGCGTTGAGACACAACAGCGCGAGCCGTCAGAGCCCCGTTCGAGTTGTAGGCTTCGATCCAATCGTTATCGACGATCCCGGCCGCCTTGGCGTCGATCTCGCTGATCCATACGATGGGGCCACCACGCGACAGGGTCAGCATTAGCAAGTTGTCGGTATAGGTCGAGTGGATGCCCCATTTCTGGTGCGGCGTGATGAAGTTCAGCACCACCTGCTTCTCGCCGTTGGGGTGCTTGTCGATCACCGGCTTGACCGTCCGGGTGTCGATCGGCGGGCGATAGACGCAGAGACCTTCGCCGAAGGCCCGCATCCACAGGTGATCCTGATAGAGCTGCTGCCGACCGGTCAGCGTCCGCCACGGGATGAACTCGTGTACGTTGGTATAGCCGGCATTGTAGCAGACGTGCTCGCTCTCGAGCCCCGACCATGTGGGTGCGGAGATGATCTTGCGCGGCTGAGCGACGATGTCGCGGAAGCGGATCTTCTCATCCTCCTTGGGAAGAGCCAGATGCGCGTGTTCGAGACCCGTCGTCTTCGACAACGCATTCCAAGCCCGAACGGCGACTTCGCCGTTGGTTTCCGGCGCCATCATCAACACCGCTTCCGCAGCGTCGATCGCGGTATTGAGCTTCGCAAGACCCTTGGTCGAACCTTCCTCGAGCACGACACCGTTGAGCTGGCGCAGGAGTTCCACCTCGTGCTTGGTCTCCCAGGCGATGCCCTTGATGCCGTTGCCGAGGTTCTCCATCAGCGGGCCGAGAGAGGTGAACCGCTCGTAGGTGTTCGGATAGTCGCGCTGCACGACGGCAACCGACGGCATCGTCCGGCCGGGAACGGCGGGCGTCTCACCCTTCTTCCACTCCTTGACGTCGAGCGCCTGAGCGATCTCGCCGGCGGAGTCGTGCATGATCGGCGCGAGAACGACGTCCGTCTCCACACCCAGAACTTCCGGGGCAACCTCGGAGAACGCCTTGGCCAATCCCTTGTAGATCTCCCAGTCGGTCCGCGATTCCCAGATGGGATCGACCGCGGCGCCGAGCGGGTGGATGAAGGGGTGCATGTCGGAGGTGTTGAGATCGTCCTTCTCGTACCAGGTCGCCGCCGGCAACACGATGTCCGAGTAGACGCAGGTCGTCGACATGCGGAAGTCGAGGGTGACGAGCAGGTCGAGCTTTCCCTCTGCCCCTTGCTCGTGCCACCGGACTTCCTTCGGCTTGGCCAGCCCCTGCTCCCCGAGGTTCTTGCCCAACACGCCGTGAGAGGTGCCGAGAAGGTGCTTGAGGAAATACTCGTGGCCCTTGCCGGACGAACCCAGCAGGTTGGACCGCCAGACGAACAGGTTGCGCGGCCAGTTCTTCGGATTGTCGGGGTCTTCGCACGACATCTTCAACTCGCCCGAGGTCAACCCCTGGGCGACATAGTCCTTCGGCTCCAGGCCCGCCGCCGCGGCCTTCGCCGCGATCGACAGCGGATTGATTTCCAGCTGGGGCGCGGACGGCAGCCAGCCCATGCGTTCGGCACGGACGTTGTAGTCGATGAGCGCACCGTCCCACGGCCCGGCCGGCGCCGTCGGCGACAGGATGTCCTTGGGATCGAGCGTTTCGTAGCGCCACTGGTCGGAGTGAGCATAGAAGAACGACGTTCCGTTCTGCTGACGCGACGGGCGCCCCCAATCGAGCGCGAAGGCGACCGGCGCCCAGCCCGCCTGCGGACGCAGCTTTTCCTGACCGACGTAGTGAGCCCAGCCACCACCAGACTGACCGACGCAACCGCACATCACCAACATGTTGATGACACCACGATAGTTCATATCGCAGTGGTACCAGTGGTTCATCGCGGCACCGATGATGACCATGGAGCGACCCTTGGTCTTCTCGGCATTGAGCGCGAACTCGTGCGCCACCTGAAGGATCTGATCGCGCGGAACGCCGGTGATCTTCTCCGCCCACGCCGGGGTGTAGGGAGCGTCCTCGTCGAAGCTCTTGGCGACACTACCGCCGCCGAAGCCTCGATCGACGCCATAGTTGGCGAGGAAGAGGTCGTAGACCGACGCGACCAGGATCTCGCCGTCCTTCGACGCCAGCTTGGCGACCGGGATGCGGCGCTCCAGAACACTGGCGTGATCGGAACTGACGAAGTGGTCGTGCTCGATGTTGCCGAAGTACGGGAAGGCCACGTCGGCGAGTTCATGCTGGCGATCGGCGAGCGACAGCATCAGGTCGACGCCGGTCCCATCCGACCGCTTGGCTTCAAGGTTCCACTTGCCCTTCTCGCCCCAACGGAAGCCGACCGATCCGAGCGGCGCGACCAGCTCCCCGCTCTGAGCGTCGAACGCGAGCGTCTTCCACTCCGCGTTGTTGGTCTCGCCGAGGTCACCGGCGATGTCACTCGAACGAACGAACCGATCCGGCACGAGCTTGCCGTCCTGCCTGACGAGCTTCACCAGCATCGGCATGTCGGTGTAACGCTTCAGGTAGTCGGTAAAGTAGTCGACCTTCCGATCGACATGGAACTGCTTGAGGATCACGTGGCCCATCGCCATGGCGAGGGCGGAATCGGTTCCCTGCTTCACGGACAGCCAGATGTCCGCGAATTTCGAGGCCTCCGAATAGTCCGGACAGATCACCGCGCTCTTGGCGCCGCGATATCGCGCTTCGGTGTAGAAATGCGCGTCCGGCGTCCGAGTCTGCGGGACGTTCGAGCCCCAGAGGATGAGGAAGCCCGAGTTGTACCAGTCGGCGGACTCGGCCACGTCGGTCTGTTCACCCCAGGTCTGGGGCGACGACGGCGGGAGGTCGCAGTACCAGTCGTAGAAGGACAGGCAGACGCCGCCGAGCAACGACAGATAGCGAGCGCCGGCGGCGTAGGAGACCATCGACATCGCCGGGATCGGCGAGAAGCCGATGACGCGATCGGGACCGTGGTCCTTGATCGTGTGGGCGTTGGCCGCGGCGATGATCTCGTTGACCTCGTTCCAATCGGCGCGGACGAAACCACCGTGTCCACGCTTGGTGGTATAGGCGTCGCGCTTCTTCGGATCGCGCACGATCGACGCCCAGGCCGCGACCGGCGTCATGGTTCGGCGCGCTTCGCGATAGAGCTTCACCAGCGCCGAGCGAACCAACGGGTACTTCACTCGGTTCGCCGAATAGAGATACCAGCTGTAGCTGGCGCCGCGCGGGCAACCACGCGGCTCATGGTTCGGCAGATCCGGCCGCGTCCGCGGATAGTCCGTTTGCTGCGTCTCCCAGGTGACGATCCCGCCCTTGACGTAGATCTTCCAGGAACACGACCCGGTGCAGTTCGCGCCATGTGTCGAGCGCACGATCTTGTCGTGCTGCCAACGCTTGCGATACCCGTCCTCCCAACGACGGTCCTCGTTGGTCGTGATGCCGTGCCCCCCAGAGAAGGGCTGTTTCATTCGCTGGAAGAAGGTCAGTCGATCTAGAAAGTGGCTCATGGCCCAAGCTCCAACTCTCAATTAGCCAGCGTATTTGACTGAAGGCCTGGTCGAATGCTCAACGTCGTAGAGCAGACCGCCTCGTCGCGTGTAGAAGAACCAGGTCACGGCTACGCAGATCACGTAGAAGGCGAAGAAGCCCCACAGAGCGGCGCTGACACCGCCGGTCAGCCCGATCGACGTCCCGTAAGACTTCGGGATGAAGAAGGCACCGTAGGCGGCGATGGCCGAGGTGAAGCCGGTGATCGCGGCGGATTCCTTTTCCGCTTGGCGGGTGCGCGCCGCCGCATCGAGCCTGGGCTCAAGGCGCGCCACCTCCTTGCGCATGATGTTGGGGATCATCTGGAAGGTGGAAGCGTTGCCGACACCGGTCATGAGGAACAGGAACAGGAAGCTTCCGAAGAAGCCCCAGAAGGCGCCGGGCTGTTCCTTCAGACCGATGAAGGTGATCACGCCGAAGACGCCGAGCATCATCCCGAGGAAGACCCAGAACGTCACGCGACCACCACCCCACCGATCTGCGACCCACCCAGTCCCGGAACGAGCCAGGGCGCCGACCAGTGGCCCCAAAAAGGCGAACTGCAGCGCGTCGACCTGCGGGAACAGGATTTTGCTGAGGAGCGGGAAACCGGCGGAGAAGCCGATGAAGGAACCGAACGTGCCGAGATAGAGCACGCACATGACCCAGTTGTGGAAGCGCTTGAAGATGACGGCCTGCTCGGAGAAGGACGCCTTGGCCGACGCGATGTCGTTCATCCCGAACCAAGCTGCGAAGGCCGAGATCGCGATGAAGGGGACGAACACGAAGCCGGCGTTCTGCAGCCAGATCGGCACCGCCTTCGCTCCCTCGCCGACCGTCAGCGGCGCACCGCCGAGCCAGCCGAAGACGCCCGAAGCAATGATCAGCGGAACGACGAACTGCACCGCACTTACGCCGAGATTGCCGAGGCCCGCATTGAGCGCGAGCGCATTGCCTTTCTCGGTCTTCGGGAAGAAGAACGAAATATTCGACATCGAAGAAGCGAAGTTGCCGCCACCGAATCCGCACAGCAGCGCCAGCAACAGCATGATGAAATACGGCGTGTCGGGCGACTGAACGGCATAGCCGATGCCGATGGCCGGGATCATCAGCGACCATGTCGCCAGGGTCGTCCACAGACGGCCACCGAACACCGGCACCATGAAGGAATAGAAGATGCGGAGCGTCGCTCCGCTCAGACCCGGAATCGCCGCCAACCAGAAGAGTTCGTCGGTGGTGTATTTGAAGCCGACGAGCGGCAACTTCGCCACGACGACCGACCACACCTGCCAGATGGCGAAGGACAAGAACAACGACGGGATCGAGAGCCAGAGATTCTTTCGCGCGATCGCCCGGCCGGTGCTCGCCCAGAAGCCCGCATCCTCGGGGTGCCAGTCGACGAGCACCTTGCCGGACAGTGCGCCGACGTGTTCGGGCTTGTGGATCTCTTCCATCTCGGGGAATTCGGGGAGCCGATCGAGCGTGATGCCGACCGCCTCTTTTTCCATCTGCCGAACCGAGAAGTGCATCCACACCAGCGACGCCACGACGATGAGGAAGAGCAACATGAAGCAGCTCGTCCACAGACCCGTGAGGTCGAACAGCGCGCCGAAGGCAATCGGCAGAACGAAGCCGCCGAGACCACCGATCAGGCCGACCAGACCGCCGACGGCGCCGACATTGTTCGGATAGTAGATCGGGATGTGCTTGTAGACCGCAGCCTTCCCCAGGGCCATGAAGAAGCCGAGAACGAAGATGGTGACGATGAAGCCGAAGAGGCCCATTTCGAGATGGAAGCTGCGATCGCCCTGGGCGGTGTGCACGACATAGTCCGTCGCCGGATACGAGAGCAGGAATGTCGCGAGGATCGAGACCAAGAAGGTCCAGTACATCACGGTCCGGGCACCGTAGCGGTCCGACAGATGCCCTCCATAGGCCCGGAACACGGACGCCGGGAACGAGAACATCGCAGCCGTCATACCGGCCGTTTTGATGTCGACGCCGTACACCTTGATGAGGTACTGAGGTAACCACAGGGAAAGCGCAACAAAAGCGCCGAAGACAAAGAAATAATAAAGAGAAAAACGCCAGACCTGAATGTTCTTGAGGGGCTCCATTTCGAGCCAAGCACTCGGCGGGGTCGTTCCGAGTCTCCTGCGCTCGGAGACTACAGGGTCTTCCTTGGCGATGAACCAGAAGACGATCGCCATCACCGCGATGCCGGCCGCCCAGATTTCGGCGACACCCTTCCATCCCATCGCCACCATCACGAAGGGAGCGAGGAACTTCGTCACCGCAGCGCCGACGTTGCCGGCGCCGAAGATGCCGAGCGCGATGCCCTGCTTTTTCGCTGGGTACCAACGCGAGACGTAGGCAACGCCGACCGCAAACCCACCGCCGGCGATGCCGACCCCCAGCGCCGCCACGAGGAACTCGTAGTAGGTTTGAGCGTAGGTCAGCAGATAAGTCGCGCCCGCGGCGGCGAGCATCACGAAGGTGAAGACACGACGGCCACCGAATTGGTCGGTCCAGACACCGAGCGCCAATCGGATCAACGACCCGACCAGGATCGGCGTTCCGACCAACAGACCGAACTGGGTCTCGCTCAGCCCGAGATCCTGTTTGATCTGAATACCGATGATGGCGAAGATCGTCCACACCGCGAAGCACACGGTGAACGCGATCGTCGAGATCCAGAGCGCGCGACTCTGGTCCCCTTGGTCGACTGTGGTGGTGGTCATCGTCACGCCTGCACCCTCAGAGAGAAATGGCGAGATGTTGATGACAATGCAACGAAGGACGAGCGTTGATAAGAATCAAGTTTGTCGAAAAGGACATGAGAGACAACAAAAGTATGATCGGGTATCTGGCCTAAAATTGATAATTATCTACTATGTAATTGATATTAAACATATGAAAGAATGACTTTTATCAATCATGATAACTGGTGAAATGCGAGGAGAAAAGGCCGTGAGACCACAGGACTGCGAGGAAGCAAAACAGTGTTCTCTGTTCGCACGGTGCCGTTCAGAGACGGCTGCGGATCTCCTTCGAGGCGCGTTCATCCAGAACTTCCCTGCACATACGCAGTTGAACAGAGAAGGAGAGGTGGCCGACTTTCTGTTCTTCAACCTGAGCGGCACGATCGAATTGACGGCACATTGGCGGAATAGAGAAACGACGATCGATGTCATCGAACGCCCCAGAGCGTTCATCGTTGCCGCCGTCGTCATGGACCGGCTCTATCTGCAGTCATCCCGCGTCCTCAGGGCGGCCCGTATTCTCATGCTCCCGGCCGGATCGGTCCGAAGCGCGATGCAGGACGATGCCGGTTTCGCGACGGCCATGGCCGAAGAAGCGTCCGTCGCCTATCGGCACGTCGCTCAGGAATTGAAGGGGCTGAAGCTCCGCTCCGGCATAGAGAGGCTCGCCAACTGGTTGATAAACCAAGATATTTTTGTCGGCTCAGCCCATGCGTTCAACATGCCCTACGAGAAGAAGGTCCTCGCGGCCCGCCTCGGCCTCGCGCCGGAAGTGTTGTCGCGGGCGTTCTCCACCCTGGCGAAATATGGTGTGAGGGTCGAAGGAGCCAAAGTCTGGATCGGCGACATCGACGCATTGCGCAAACTCGCGTTCCCAGATCCGCTCCTCGACGACGAGACAATCTGACGCAGGCGCTCTCTTCCTCGCCGATGAGATCCGAGAACCGGCGCATCGCCTCTGAAGAACGAGCCGTCGGTGCCAAATGGCGCCGCATCATCGGAGCAAGGAAAATGACCACGGAACGGCAACCCAGCGTTCTCGAGGGACGCCTTGAGCGCGACGGCCGCACAGCTCGTTTGAGTGCAACATTACTCGAGAGGCTCGACGACAACACCTATCGCATCAGCATCACTTCAACCATGCGGCCGGCCATTGGAAACACGTTACGATTTGGTGCAGGCCATGAATCGAACGCATGTCTTCTCGGTTTCGTCGATGCGGTCGTGGTTTCCACCGAGGGCGCCGACTATGTCATCGAATTCGCCATGACCGGTCCCGTATTGGACGAGATGCTCGAACGGCTTGGGCGACCGGACGTGTGAGGCGAATCGGAATGGGCCGGCGCGATGCGACGGTGCCGCCCGGGATGCATGCCGTCGCCGAGATCGATCCATTGGAGCCCACCATGTCCAAATTCGTCGTCGCCCTTCGTCACGTTGCGTTCGAAGATCTCGGTTCCCTCGCTCCCGTCCTGTCGGCGCTCGGATACAAAGTGACGATGCTCGACGTCGGATGTGACGACGTGACCGGATCGATCGCCCTGGATGCCGACCTGCTGATCGTTCTGGGCGGCCCGATCGGGGTCTACGAGGCGGACACCTATCCATACCTCGCCGCCGAAAAGGCCGTGATCCGTGCGCGGCTCGACGACCGGGCCCCTACGCTCGGCATCTGTCTCGGTGCGCAACTCATCGCATCGGCGCTCGGTGGCGATGTCGCGCCGGGACCGGGGAAGGAAATCGGCTTTGCGCCGCTCGCCCTCACGTCGGCCGGGACAACGAGCCCGCTCCGACATCTCGATGGGGTGTCCGTCCTGCACTGGCACGGCGACGTCGCAGAGCTGCCGGCCGGCGCCGAGTGCCTGGCGAGCACGGCGCTCTGTCACAATCAGGCATTCGCGATCGGATCGAACATCCTCGGCCTTCAATTCCATGCAGAGGTCGACCCGACTGCCGGCTTCGAACGGTGGCTCATCGGCCATGCCTGCGAACTCGCAGCAGCAGGTATCGATCCGCGCCATCTCCGAGCGGAGGCCGCCCGCCATGCGGCGATCCTGCGCAAAGCCGGGCGGGCACTCTTCATCGACTGGTGTGAAGGATTGCGTATCTGGTCACCCGTGAAGAACGACCAAGCCATTGACGTGGCGCGGTGATTTGACTCCCGAGCGTATTCGCGATTGCCGGGTTTCGATGGGTTCTGATCGAAAACCTTGCGATTTCGCGCGCCCGCCCGCGAG
>NZ_JAFNIH010000040.1 GCF_019160155.1 Pinisolibacter aquiterrae | reverse complement strand
CTCGTCGAACGGGTTCATCGACATCTTCACGTTGGCGAGGTCGACCCCCGAGCCATCCGGCTTCACCCGGATCTTCACGTTGTAGTCGACCACCCGCTTCACGGGCACGAGGATTTTCATGGGGGCACTCGCATCTTCGCAAGGGAACGAGGCGCGGGGCTCGACGGGAGGAGGTGTCGAGCCCCGCTGGTGGGAAGGGCTCAGCCCTTCTTCACGTAGTGGCGACGGAAATCCGGCTTGCGCTTCTCGCGGAAGGCGACGCCGCCCTCCTTGGATTCGGGCGTGTCGTAGTAGAGGCTGAGCGCCGCCATGCCGAGCGAGGAGATGCCGCGAATGCTCTCGGTGTCGGCGTTGAACGAGCGCTTGGCGAGCGCGATCGCGGTCGGCGAACGCTCCACCAGTTCCGCGCACCAGCGATCGACCTCGGCGTCGAGCTCGTCGTGCGGCACGACCGCGTTGACGAGGCCCATCGCCAGGGCTTCGGCGGCGGTGTAGCGCTTGTTCAGATACCAGATCTCGCGGGCCTTCTTCTCGCCGACGCAGCGGGCGAGATAGGCGGTTCCGAAGCCCGGATCGACCGAGCCGACCTTGGGACCGACCTGACCGAGCTGGGCCTTGTCGGAGGCGATCGACAGATCGCAGATCGTGGCGAGCACGTTGCCACCGCCGATGGCGAACCCGTTGATGCGGGCGATCACCGGCTTCGGCACGTCGCGGATGAGGCTCTGCAACTCGTCGATCGGCAGGCCGATGGTGCCGCGGCCGCTGTACTGGCCGTCGTGCGAGGCCGAGGACTGGTCGCCGCCGGTGCAGAAGGCCTTGTCGCCGGCGCCGGTCAGCACGATCACCGAGATCGAGCGATCCCAACCCGCCGTCTGGAAGGCGTGGATCAGCTCCTCGACCGTCTCGGCGCGGAAGGCGTTGTACTTGTCGGGCCGGTCGATGGTGATGCGGGCGACGCCCTCGGGACGAACCTCGTAGAGAATGTCCTGATAGTCCATGGAAGAACTCCTGGTTCCGGCTGTCGGCCGGCTTCGTGTAGACGGGACGCCTCAGGCCGAGCCCTTGGCCATGTCGCGCAGCTTGAACTTCTGGATCTTGCCCGAGGGGGTGCGCGGCACGTCCTCGACGATCTCGAGCCGCTCGGGGATGTACTGGACCGCCATCTTCTGCTCCTTCAGGTAGGCGACCATCTCCTCGAAGGAGAGCGTCGCGCCGGGGCGCGGGATGACGTAGGCGCAGGCGCGTTCGCCGAGGCGGGCGTCGGGGTAGCCGACGATGGCGACGGTGGCGACCGAGGGGTGCTTGAACAGCATGTCCTCGACCTCGACGACCGGAATGTTCTCGCCGCCCCGGATGATGATGTCCTTGGAGCGGCCGGCGATGCGGATGTAGCCGTCGGCGTCCATGCGGGCGATGTCGCCGGTGTCGAACCAGCCGTCGGCGTCGACCTGGGCGAGGCCCGGGCGCTTCATGTAGCCGATGAAGTTGGAGCAGCCGCGCACCTGGAGCTGGCCCTCCTCGCCGACCCCGACGCCGTGGCCGGCGGGATCGACGACGCGCACCTCCATGCCCGGCAGGGGGCAGCCGTCGGTGCCGGTCACCTTCTCCTCGGGATCCTCGAGCCGGGTGGTGGTGACGGCGCCGTTCTCCGACATGCCCCAGGCGGAGATGACCGCCGCGCCGAGGGCGCGCCGCGCCTTGGTGACCAGCGGTCGCGGGATCGGCGCGCCGGCCGAGACGAAGATGCGCAGCGTCGGTGTCGTCGAGCCGGTGGCGATGCAGTGATCGGAGAGGTCGTTGAGGAAGGGCGTGGCGCCCATGGTGAAGGACGCCGCCTCCTGCGCGATCTGCTTCGCCATGGTCGCGGCGACGAAGATGTCCTGGAGGATGGCGGTCGCGCCGAGCATCGCCGGCAGCACCAGGCCGTACATGAAGCCGAGCTGATGCGCCATCGGCGAGGGCATGTGGATGACGTCGCTCTCGCCGAGATGCAGGCGCTCGGCGAAGGGCACGAGATTGGCGAGCATGGTGTTGGAGGTGTGGCTCACCCCCTTCGGCTCGCCGGTGGTGCCGGATGTGTAGAGGAGCTCGATCACCGCGTCGGGCGAGAGCCGGCGGGCGCGAAGCGCCGCGAGCTCGGCGTCGGTGGCGTCCTCGGCGATCAGCCGGTCGAAGGCTTCCTCGCCCTCGCCGTCGACCACCATCACATGGGCGAGCGTCGGGACGCCGGCCTGCACCGCCTTGGCGATGGCGCGATGGTCGACGTTGCGGAAGCTCGCGGGAACGACCAGCATCTTGCTCTCGGCGAGACCGAGCATGAAGGTCAGCTCGCGCTCGCGGAAGATGATCATCAGCGGGTTCGACACCGCGCCGACCTTGAGGGCGGCGAGATGCAACACCGTGAACTGCCACCAGTTGGGCAGCTGGAAGGAGACGACGTCCCCCTCGCCGACGCCGCGCCGGGCGAGGCCGACGGCGACCCGGTCCGACAGGCGATCGAGTTCGGCATAGGTCAGGCGGGTCTCGTCGCCCTGCTCGGCACGGGTCGCGATCACCGCGACCTTGTCGCCGAGCCGGGCGACGTTGCGGCGGAAGTGGTCGAGCAGGGTCTCGTCCCGCCACGATCCGGCGGCGATCATCGCATCGCGCCGCGCCTTCACTCCGAGATCGTTCGACATCGTCTCTCCTCCCTCCGGCGCTCTCGTGGCGCCTCGTTCTTCAGGCCGCGGCGGCACGCAGCGCTTCGCGGGCGATGATGAGTTTCATGATCTGCGCGGTGCCGTCACCGATCTGCAGACCGAGCACGTCGCGCATTCGCTGCTCGAACGGCAGGCCGACGTCGTAGCCGGCATGGCCGTGCAGGAGCAGGCAGGTGTTGACCACCTCGTAGGCGAGCTTCGGCGGCCACCACTTGCACATCGCCGCCTCCTTGGTGTGAGGCAGGCCCGCGTCCTTGGCGGCGAGCGTCTTGAAGCAGAGGAGCCGCGCCGCCTCGACCAGGGTTTCGGCCTCGGCGAGCGGGAAGGTGACGCCCTGATTGTCGCTGAGCGGCTTGCCGAAGGCCTTGCGCTCCTGGACGTAGGCCCAGGTCTCGGCGAGCGAGACGCGCGCCACCGACAGGCACTGCAGGCCGATCAGCGCGCGGGAGAAGTCGAACCCCTGCATGACCTGGACGAAGCCGGAGCCTTCCTTGCCCAACATGTGGGTGGCCGGCACCCGCACGCCGTCGAAGAAGATCGAGCCGCGTCCGATCGCGAGCTGGCCGAGATCGTCGAAACGCGTGGTGGAGATCCCCGGCGACCGCATGTCGACGAGGAAGGCGGAGATGCCGTGGGCGCGCGATTCCACCGTGCCGGTGCGGGCGAAGACGACCGCCCAATCGGCCTGATCGGCCATCGAGATCGAGGTCTTCTCGCCCGTCAGCACCCAGTCGTCGCCGTCGCGCACCGCCTTGAGGCGGAGCGAGGCGGCGTCCGAGCCGCCCTGCGGTTCGGTCAGCGCGATGCAGAGGAGAACCTCGCCGCCGACGACCTTCGGCAGGAGATCGGCGGCGATCTCCGGCGCGGCGTGGCGCGAGAGGATGGCGCCGCAGAGCGACGACAGGAGCTGGACGTAACCGACGTTGAAGTCCCCCTCGGCGATCGCCTCGAGCACGACGCCGGCGGTGACGTGGTCGACGCCGAGACCCCCGCAGCTCTCCGGAAACTCGACGCCGATGAGGCCGATCTCGCCCATCTGCCGGCGCAGCGCGATCGGAACGGTCGCCGCCTTCTCGCGCGCCTTGTAGGTCGGGGCGAGAACCTCGGCGGCGAACCGCGCGGCGGTCTCGCGGAAGGCGAGTTGGTCGGCGGTGAGAGAGAATTGCGGCGTGGATGCGGTCGAAGCGGCCTGATCGGTCATGGGCGTCCCGTCTCGGTGTCGGCGTCGCGACGAAGGGATGGCCGGCACGGCCGGGCGCACTCGCGCCGGATCCGGTCGCATCCTCGCTCGATCGTTCCACCCTTCGTTTATATATAAATGCATTGCTGCATTTGCCGGTGACCATACGGACCACCGAATTTCATGTCAAGGTATTGATATATTTTTTTCGTCGGACCATGGTCTCGCGACGGCGCCGGAGAGCCGGCGCGCACATTCGGGAGACGATGATGCAGCACGCGACGATCTACGACGGTCTGCGCACGCCCTTCGGCCGCCACGCCGGGGCGCTCGCCTCGGTGCGCCCGGACGACCTTCTCGCCGGGCTCTTGAAGGAGGTGGTGCGGCGCGCCGGGATCCCCGGCGCCGCGATCGAGGACGTGGTCGCCGGCTGCACCAACCAGGCCGGCGAGGACGCCCGCGACGTCGCCCGCCACGCCGCGCTCCTCGCGGGCCTGCCCGAGACGGTCGGCGGGGTGACGCTCAATCGTCTGTGCGGCTCGGCGATGTCGGCGATCGCCGACGCGGCGCGGGCGATCCGGTGCGGGGAGGGCGATCTCTTCCTCGCCGGCGGCGTGGAATCGATGACGCGGGCGCCCTTCGTCATGGCGAAGCAGGGTACGGCCTGGGGCCGTGAGGTGCGGGTCCACGATTCCACCATCGGCGCGCGCTTCTCCAATCCGCGTCTCGACGCCGTCTTCGGCACGGACTCGATGCCCGAGACCGCCGACAACATCGCCCGTGATCTCGGCATCGGCCGGGCCGAGTCCGATGCCTATGCGCTGCGCTCGCAGGAGAAATACGAGGCGGCGCGCGCCGCCGGCTTCTTCGACGGCGAGATCCTGCCGGTCGAGGTCGCCCAGGGGCGCGGCCGGCCGCCGCTGGTCGTCGCCGCCGACGAGCATCCGCGTCCCCTGACCACTCTCGCCAGTCTGGAGAAGCTGCGCCCGCTCTTCGAGGGCGGCGTCGTGACCGCCGGCAACGCCTCCGGCGTCAACGACGGCGCCGCCGTCCTCCTCCTCGGGTCGCAGGTGATCGCCGATCGTCACGGTCTCGTGCCGCGCGGCCGCATCCTCGCCTCCGCCGTGGCCGGCGTGGCGCCGCGCGTGATGGGCCTCGGCCCGGTTCCCGCCTCGAGGAAGGCGCTGGAGCGCGCCGGTCTGCGCCTCGCCGACATGGACGTGATCGAGATCAACGAGGCCTTCGCCACGCAGGTTCTCGGCTGCCTGCGCGGCCTCGATCTCACCGCCGGCGACGATCGCCTCAACCCGAACGGCGGCGCCATCGCCATCGGCCATCCGCTCGGGGCCTCCGGCGCGCGGATCGTGACGACGGCGTTGCGCGAACTGGAGCGCCGCTCCGGCCGCTACGCCCTCGTCACCATGTGCATCGGCGTCGGCCAGGGCATCGCCATGGTGATCGAGAGGGCCTGAGCCCCGAGCCCGGGCGCGGCGGCGGCCTCAGGCCGGGGCGTCGCGTCCCTTGGCGACGAGGCCGTCGAAGAGCAGGTCGAGGAAGGCCTCTCCGATCTCGCCGTAGCCCGGCGTCTTCGCCGGCGAACGCCAATGCGGCAGCCAGTTGAAGGCGCCGTAGACGGCGGCGGCGGCGAGCTTGGGATCGCACGGCGCGATCGACCCGTCCGCGTGCCCCTCCTCGATCAGACCACGCAGGGTGATGTCGAGGCGGCGGCGGCTGTCGCGCAGGATGGCGGCGCCCTCCGGCGACAGCAGGTTCTCGCGCGTGAGCACCAGACAGGCGCCGAAATCGTCGGCGAGAAGGCGCGCGTAGGCGCGCAGCAGGGTTCGGATCCGTTCGAGTGGCGGGATCGCGCGGTCGGCGCAGACGGTGAGCGCCGGCTCCAGCGACTCGTAGGCCATCACGTTGCACTGGAAGAGAATGTCGTCCTTGCTGGCGACATAGTAGTAGAGCGTCCGCTTCGACACCGACAGTTCCGCCGCGATGTCCTCGAGCCGCGTGCGGTCGTAGCCGCGGCGATTGAACATGCGCGCGCCCGTCTCGAGCACCGCCAGTCGCTTGGCGCGGCGCATCTCCTCGCGCGCGCCGACATGCGCCTCGCCCTCCACGGCCTCGATCGTCTCGCCTTCGCGATGGTCGCGCTCCGTCATGCCCGTTCGCCGCCTCACCTTCGTGCCTACGCCACCTCGCGCGGCCGTCGTGGCGGCCCGAGGGGCGGCGGACGCGTGCCTCCCGACGCGCGTCCGACCGCCGCGATTTTATCCGTTTCGACGCGATTGACAATGTAGCCCACTGGTGGGATACATTGTCCGACAAAGTAGAGCGACCCCGGCCGAAGGGCTGGAAGGTCGCCGGCGGACGAGAGCCGCACGGGGAGAGGAAACGGCGTGGCGGACCCGAGCGGTTCGTCGCGGACGCGTGTCGATCGCGCCTGAATTCTCTTCGCCCGGCCGTCGTTTCGTCGCCTTTCGCGGGTGGGGCCTCGCCTCGCCCTCGGTCTCGTTTCGGGCGCGCCGGGGCCGCCCAGCAGGAGGATGTCGTCCATGAACAACGGGGTGGTCGTCGCCGGTGTCGGCATGACGCGGTTCGTCAAGCCGAGCGAATCGCCGAGCTACACCGAGCTCGGCGCGGATGCGGTGCGCATGGCGCTCGCCGACTGCGGCCTCGGCTGGGAGAGCATCCGCGAAGCCTATGTCGGTTACGTCTACGGCGACAGCACCTGCGGTCAGCGCGCGCTCTACGGCGTCGGCATGACCGGCATCCCGGTGATCAACGTCAACAACAACTGCGCGACCGGCTCGACCGCCCTCTGGCTCGCCCGCAACGCGATCCTGAGCGGCCGCGCCGATTGCGTCCTGGCGCTCGGCTTCGAGCAGATGCAGCCCGGCGCGCTGGTCGAGCACTGGCAGGACCGCCCCGGCCCGCTCGACGAGTTCGTCCGCGCCGCCGACGAGGCGAACTTCGATCCGGGCGCGCCGATGGCGCCGAAGATGTTCGGCGGTGCCGGCATCGAGCACCAGCGCAGATACGGCACCCGGTCCGAGACCTTCGCGATGATCCGCGCCAAGGCCTCGCGCCACGCGGTCCACAACGAGCGCGCCATCTTCCGCAAGGAGGTGACGGTCGACGAGGTGATGGCGGCGCCCAAGGTGACGAGCCTCCTCACCCGTCTCCAGTGCTGCCCGCCGACCTGCGGCGCGGCGGCGGCGGTCCTGTGCTCGCCGGAGTTCGCCCGCCGCCACGGCCTCGACGGTCGCGTCACCATCGTCGCCCAGTCGATGACGACCGACTTCCCCTCGACCTTCGCCGACCACGACCTGATGAAGGTCGTCGGCTACGACATGACCGCCGCGGCGGCGGCCGCCGCCTATGCGGAAGCCGGCATCGGTCCGGAGGACGTCAACGTCGCCGAGATGCACGACTGCTTCACCGCCAACGAGCTCATCACCTACGAGGGCCTCGGCTTCTGCCCGGCCGGCGGGGCGGAGAAGTTCATCGTCGACGCCGACAACACCTACGGCGGGCGCGTGGTGACCAACCCGTCCGGCGGCCTCCTCTCCAAGGGCCATCCGCTCGGCGCCACCGGCCTCGCCCAGTGTTTCGAGCTGACCGGCCAGCTGCGCGGCACCATGGGCGCGCGCCAGGTGGAGGGCGCGCGCATCGGCCTCCAGCACAATCTCGGCCTCGGCGGCGCCTGCGTCGTCACACTCTATCGGGCGGGGTGAGGCCGGCGATGATCGATCGTGCGCTGATCGGGCTGGAAATGGAGCCCTTCACGGTGACGGCGGAGGCGGGGCGGCTGCGCTTCTTCGCCCGCGCCATCGGTGAGACGAACCCGGTCTTCGTCGACGAGGCGGCGGCGCGGGCCGCGGGCCATCCGGGCCTGCCGCTGCCGCCCACCTTCCTGTTCTCGATGGAGCTCGACGGGCCGGAGCCCTTCGCCTTCTTCCACCGGCTCGGCATCGACTTCGCCCGGCTGCTGCACGGCGAACAGAGCTTCACCCATCACCGCACGGCCCACGCCGGCGAGACGCTCACCTTCACCGCCCGGGTCGCCGACATCTACGACAAGAAGGGTGGGGCGCTCGAATTCGTGGTGCGCGAGACGAAGGTCACCGACGCGGCCGGGGCCGCCGTCGCCGATCTCACCACCGTCCTCGTCATTCGCAACGGTTGAGGTCGACATGAAACCGCTCCACGATCTCGCGCCCGGCGACGAACTGCCCGCCCTCGAGCTTCCCCCCGTGACGCGCGCGCAACTGGCGCTCTTCGCCGGGGCGTCGGGCGATCACAACCCGATCCACATCGACATCGACTTCGCGCGCGCCGCCGGCCAGCCCGACGTCTTCGCCCACGGCATGTTGGTGATGGCCGAACTCGGCCGCCTCCTCACCGCGCATGTCCCGATCGAGGCCTTGCGCGCCTTTTCCACCCGCTTCGCCGCCGTCACCCGCGTCCACGACCGTCTCACCTGCCGCGGCACGGTGGTCGCGGTCGAAACCGTCGACGGCGAACGTCGGGCGCGTTTCGACTTGTCGGTCACCGATCAGGCGGGCGAGGTGAAACTCGTCGGCGGTGCCACCGTCGCCCTTTCTTCGATTTGAAGGCTCATCGTTCCATGACCAGATTGTCCGGCAAAGTCGCCTATGTCACCGGCTCGGGTCGCGGCATCGGCCGCGCCGTTGCGCTGAAGCTCGCCGGCGAGGGCGCGAAGGTCGTCGTCAACGATCTCGACGCCGAACCGGCCGAGGCGGTCCTCGCCGAGATCCGGGCGATGGGCGGCGACGGCCTCGCGGTGGTCGGCTCGGTGACCGAGGACGGTTTCGCCGAGCGCTTCGTCGGCGCCGGGCTCGACGCCTTCGGCGAGATCGACATCATCGTCAACAACGCCGGCTACACCTGGGACAGCCTGATCGCCAAGATGACCGATCCGCAGTTCGACGCGATGATCGACGTCCATCTCAAGGCGCCGTTCCGGATCCTGCGCGCCGCCGCCGAGCCGATCCGCATCCGCGCCGCCAAGGAGGCGGCCGAGGGGCGCGAGGTGTTCCGCAAGGTGGTCAACATCTCCTCCGTCGCCGGGACCGGCGGCAACGTCGGACAGGCCAACTATTCCTCGGCCAAGTCGGGCGTCATCGGTCTGACCAAGGCGCTGTCGAAGGAGTGGGGCCGCTTCAAGGTCAACGTGAACTGCGTCGCCTTCGGCTACATCGAGACCCGCCTCACCGAGGCCACCGACGCCAAGAAGACCATCATGGTCGAGGGCAACGAGGTGGCGATCGGCATGCCCGGCAAGGTCGTCGACATGATCCGCGGCATGATCCCGCTCGGGCGTCCCGGCACGCCCGAGGAGGCGGCCGACGGCGTCTATCTCTTCTGCGCTCCGGAATCCAACTACGTCAGCGGTCAGGTGATGATCGTCGGCGGCGGCATCTCGTTCTGAGGAAAACGAACATGGTCGATCGTCCGATCTGGTGGAACGAGGAGCTGTCGATCCTCGAGGACAGTCTCACCCGCTTCTTCGAAGCCGAATATCTGCCCCACGAGGCGGACTGGGAGAAGGCGCGGATCGTGCCCCGGGCCTTCTGGGAGAAGGCGGGCGCGGCGGGCATCCTCGGCCTGTCGCTGCCGGAGGAATACGGCGGCGTCGGTGGCTCGATCCACCACGACGCGGTGTTGTTCGACGTGCTCGGGAAGCTCGGTATCACCGGCTTCGGCATCCACGTCCATCTGATCGCCGCCCATTACCTGCTCGCCTACGGCAGCGACGAGCAGAAGACGCGCTGGCTCCCGAGGCTCGCCTCCGGCGAACTCATCGGCGCCATCGCCATGACCGAGCCCGGCACCGGCTCCGACCTCAAGGCGGTGAAGACCCGCGCGGTGAGGGACGGCGACGACTACCGCCTCTCCGGCTCGAAGATCTTCATCTCCAACGGCATCAACACCAACTTCTTGATGACCGTGACCAAGACCGGCGGCGAGGGCTCCAAGGGCGTGTCGCTCCTCTGCGTGGAGACCGACGGGCTCGACGGGTTCCGTCGCGGCCGCAACCTCGAGAAGCTCGGCCAGAAGGCCCAGGACACCGCCGAGCTCTTCTTCGACGAGGCCCGCGTGCCGGTCGCCAATCTCCTCGGCGCGGAGGAGGGGCGGGGCTTCTATCAGCTGATGGAGCAGCTGCCCTACGAGCGTCTGGTGCTGGCGATCGGGGCGATCGGCTCGATCGACCGGGCGCTCGACCTGACCCGCGCCTACACCAAGGAGCGCACCGCCTTCGGCCAGCCGATCGCCGCCTTCCAGAACACCGCCTTCAAGCTCGCCGAATGCGCCACCGAGGCGCGGATCGGCCGGGTCTTCGTCGAGGACTGCGTGGCGAAGTTCGCCGCCGGCCGGCTCGACGTGCCGACGGTGTCGATGGCCAAGTGGTGGACCACCGAGAAGCAGTGCGAGATCGTCGACACCTGCCTGCAGATGTTCGGCGGCTACGGCTACATGATGGAATATCCGATCGCCCGTCTCCACGCCGACAGCCGCGTGCAGAAGATCTACGGCGGCACCAACGAGATCATGAAGGAACTGATCGCGCGGAGCCTGTGACGGCGCGCGATCGGCACCGAGGAACCCTCCCGGATGGGACGGGAGGGCCACCTTCTCGATTGCCATGGCGCCCGAAACGAACGACCGTATGTATTCTGTCCCCGTCTCCGCCGGAGAGCCTCGATGATCCTCGACGAAGAGAAGATCCAGATCCGCGACATGGCCCGCGCCTTCGCCGAGGAACGGCTGAAGCCCTTCTCGGCCGAATGGGACCGGACCCACGCCCATCCCCGCGAGGCGCTCGCCGCCATGGGTGAGACCGGCTTCTTCGGCATGCTGCTGCCGGAGGACTGGGGCGGCTCGAACGCCGGCCAGCTCGCCTATGCGATCGCGCTCGAGGAGATCGCGGCCGGCAACGGCGCGATCTCGACCATCATGAGCGTCCACAATTCGGTCGGCTGCATGCCGATCCTGAAGTTCGGCACCGAGGCGCAGAAGGCGCGTTTCCTGCCCAGGATGGCGACCGGCGAGTGGATCGGCGGCTTCGCCCTCACCGAGCCCGGCGCCGGCTCCGACGCCTCGGCGCTGAAGACCCGGGCGCGCCGCGTCGGCGACGACTGGATCCTCGACGGCACCAAGCAGTTCATCACCTCCGGCTCGACCGCGCAGGTGATCGTCGCCTTCGCCGTCACCGACCCCGCGCGCGGCAAGAAGGGCATCACCGCCTTCATCGTGCCGACCGACACGCCCGGCTACACCGTCGGCTCGATCGAGAGGAAGCTCGGTCAACACGCCTCCGACACCTGCCAGATCCATTTCGAGGGAATGCGGCTCTCCGACGATCTCCGGCTCGGCGCCGAGGGCGAGGGCTACAAGATCGCCCTCTCCAATCTCGAGGGCGGACGCATCGGCATTGCCGCGCAGTCGGTCGGCATGGCGCGGGCGGCCTTCGAGGCGGCGCGCGACTACGCCAACGAGCGCGAGACCTTCGGCAAGAAGCTCACCGAACATCAGGCGGTCGCCTTCCGTCTCGCCGACATGGCGACCCGGATCGAGGTGGCGCGCCAGATGGTCCATCATGCCGCGAGCTTGCGCGAGGCCGGGCTCCCCTGCCTGACGGAAGCCTCGATGGCCAAGCTCTTCGCCTCGGAGATGGCGGAGAGCGTCTGTTCCGACGCGATCCAGATCCACGGCGGCTACGGCTATCTCGCCGACTATCCGGTCGAGCGCATCTATCGCGACGTGCGCGTCTGCCAGATCTACGAGGGCGCCAGCGACATCCAGCGGATGGTCATCGCCCGCGCCGTCGCCGGCGCGGGAGGGTGACGCGCGGCGCGGGCCCGGACGTTTCGGCCGGTCGACCGGCGGGAATTGCAAAACGAGTTTGTCGGACAAAGAATCGGAGCGGCGTGACGTCCCATAACTCCATGTGAAGAAAAAGAACTTCACTTTTCGGAGCGGAATTCAATCGTTTCGATTGACTTTGTCGGACAAACCATGGGACGGTGTCCCGACCGAGATTTCGAGGGTGGAAGCGGCGTGATGGCGGCGGGTGGCAGCGAGCGTTTCGAGAAGATCCAGATGCCGGCGGCCTATCGGCTGGTGGCCGAGGCGATCGAGCGCGAGATCGTCACCGGGCGTCTGCGCGCGGGCGAGGCGATCGGCACCGAGGTCGAGCTCGGCCGCCAGTTCGGCGTCAATCGATCGACGGTGCGCGAGGGCATTCGCGCGCTGGAGGAGGGCGGCTACGTCAGTCGGGGGCCGGATCGCCGGCTCTATGCCAGCCTGCCGCGCTACTCGCGTCTGTCGTCGCGCATGAGCCGCGCCATGGTGCTGCACGAGGTGACCTTTCGCGAACTCTACGACGCCACCCTGGCGCTCGAGATGGCGACCGTCGCCCATGCCGTCGTCAACGTCGGCGAGGAGAGCCTCGCGGCGATGGAGAAGAACATCGCGGAGTCCGAGGCGGTCATGGACGACCCCGTGCGGCTCTGCGAACTCGATACGGATTTTCATGCCCTTCTCGCCAAGGCGGCCGGCAACCGCGTGTTGGAACTCGCGCGCGAACCGGCGAGCCTGTTGTTCTTTCCCACCGCCGAGATGATCTGCCGGCGTCTGCCGGAAGGCGCGCCACGCATGTTGCAGGCACATCGTCTGATCCTGGACGCGCTCCGGGCCCATGACGCGGCGGCGGCGGCGACCTGGATGCGGCGACATCTCGTCGATTGGCGCAAGGGCTTCGAAAGGGCGGGGCGCGACCTCGACGAGCCGGTGGAGCGGGTCTACGCCCGCACCCTGGCGCCGCCGGGGGAATGAACCACACGAACGGCACGACATCGTCCCCGAGAGCGCGAAAAGGCGCCGCGGCGGGACTGGGAGGAAACATGAGTGATGTGAGCGAGCCGATTCTCGAGGTGCGCGATCTGTCGCTGGCCTTCGGCGGCCTCAAGGTGCTGACCGACGTGTCCTACACGGTGCCGAAGGGCTCCGTGACGGCGATCATCGGCCCCAACGGCGCCGGCAAGACCTCGATGTTCAACTGCATCTCCGGCTTCTATCGGCCGAAGAGCGGCGCGATCCGTTTCCAGGGCACCGACATCGGCCACCTGCATCCACCGCAGCGGGCCGAGCTCGGGCTCGCCCGCACCTTCCAGAACATCGCCCTCTTCCGCGGCATGACCGTGCTCGACAACATCAAGCTCGGCCGTCACGCGCACATGAAGACGTCGCTCTTCGACGCGCTCGCCTATTTCGGCCGCGCCCGCCGCGAGGAGACGGAACTGCGCGCCGAGGTCGAGGAGAAGATCATCGACTTCCTCGAGATCGACCACATCCGCAACAAGCCGGTGGCCTCGCTCGCCTACGGCCTGCGCAAGCGGGTCGAACTCGCCCGCGCGCTCGCGATGAAGCCGAAGATCCTGATGCTCGACGAGCCGGTCGCCGGAATGAACCGCGAGGAGACCGAGGACATGGCCCGCTTCATCCTCGACGTGAAGGAGGAATGGGGCGTGACCATCCTGATGGTCGAACACGACATGGGGCTGGTGATGGACCTGTCGGACCATGTCGTGGTGCTGAATTTCGGTCAGGTGATCGCGGCCGGAAAGCCCGCCGAGGTCACGTCGAACGAAGACGTGATCCGCGCCTATCTCGGCTCGGGCGACGTCGAGGTGCTTCGCCGCACCGTGCAGGGGGAGGTCGCGGCATGATCGATTTCGATTGGCTCTTCTTCCTCGAGGTGTCGCTCGCCGGGCTCGGCTCCGGCGCGCTCCTGGCGCTGACCGGCCTGTCCTTCGTGTTGATCTACAAGGCGACGCGGGCGGTGAACCTCGCCATCGGCGAGATGCTGATGATCGGCGCCTATGCCTTCTTCTCCTTCTCCGCCGGCCTCGGCCTGCCGTGGTGGGCGGCGGTTCCCGCCGCGCTCGCCTGTGGCGGTCTGCTCGGCGCGGTGATCGAGCGCGCGGTGATCCGGCCGATGCTGGGGGAGAGCGCGATCTCGGTGCTGATGGTGACGATCGGGCTCGGCTCGGTGCTGATCGGCGCCGTCGAACTGCTGTGGGGCGCGGATCCGGCGCAACTGCCGGACTTCATGGGCACCTCGCCGGTGTTCCTCGGGCCGGCCTACGTGTCGCGCAAGATCGTCATCGGCTTCGCGGTGGCGGCGACGGTGATCACGCTCTTCATCCTCGCCTTCCGCTTCTGGCGCGGCGGCGTGGCGCTGCGCGCCACCGCCACCGATCAGGGCGCGGCCTATTCCTGCGGCATCGACGTGCCGGTGGTGTTCTCGATGGCCTGGGTCTTCGCCGGTGTGGCGGCGGCCGGCGCCGGCATCCTGGTCGGCGCGGTCGGTGGCATCTCGCCCGCCATGGGCATCTTCGGCCTGTCGGCGCTGGTCGTCGTCATCGTCGGCGGGCTCGATTCCGTGGTCGGCGCGCTGATCGGCGGGGTTCTGGTCGGGCTGATCGAAGCCTGGACCGGGACCTACCTCGGCGGCGAATTCAAGACGTTGATCACCTTCGGCCTGCTCATCGCGGTGCTGATGGTCAGGCCCTACGGGCTCTTCGGCACGGTCGAGATCGAGAGGCTCTGACATGCGTATCGCCACCGCCAAAGAGAGTTACGCCGCCGACGAGGCGCTGTTCGACACGCCGACGCAGCGCGTCTGGCTCGCCCTCTTCGTCGCCGTCTGCGCGCTCTTCCCCTTCACGGCGAACGAATACTGGCTCTACATGGCCTGCCTCGTCGCCATCCACGTCATCTCGGTGACCGGGCTCAACATCGTCACCGGCTTCACCGGCCTCGTCTCGCTCGGCCAGGCCGCCTTCATGGGGGTCGGCGCCTATACGGTGGCGGTGGCGGAGACGCGCTTCGGCACGCCGGTCCTCCTCAATCTGATCGCCGCCGGCGCGATCACCGCGGCGGTCGGCGCGGTGGTCGGCATCCCCTCGCTCCGGGTGAAGGGCCTCTATCTCGCCATCGCGACGATCGCCTCCTCCTTCATCCTCCACTTCGTCTTCGCCAACTGGAACTCCGTCACCCATGGGGTCAGCGGCATCTCGCTGCCGCCGGCGAGCATCCTCGGCGTTGAGTTCGGACGGCCGTTCGCGCTCTACTTCCTGATCGTGCCGATCGCCTTCCTCGCCGTGTTCTCGGCCTCCAACCTCTTTCGCACCCGCATCGGCCGGGCCTTCATCGCCATCCGCGACCGCGACATCTCGGCCGAGGTGCTGGGCATCCCGCTGCTCCGGTACAAGCTGATGAGTTTCGCGCTCTCCTCCTTCTACGCCGGTGTGGCGGGCGGACTGTGGGCCTATTTCTTCCGTGTGGTGACGCCGGAGAGCTTCCCCTTCGTCTATTCGATCTTCTTCCTCGCCGCCGTCATCGTCGGCGGCATGGGCTCGATCCTGGGCTCGATCCTCGGCGCGGTGTTCATGACCATGGTGCCGGAGGTCCTGAAGCTCGGCGTGGGCGTGATGTCGCCCTTCCTCTCGGACGCCGTGGCGCTGCTGTCGCCGGTCCGCACCATCGTCTTCGGCGGTCTGATCATCGGCTTCCTGATCTTCGAGCCGCACGGGCTCGCCGAGATCTGGCGCCGCATCCGTCGCTTCTTCCATCTGTGGCCGTTCAAGACCTGAGGCCCGACAGGGTCGGCCGCCTCGACGCGACCGGCGGAAATCCGCAGACCGAAAATCAAAAGAAACTTCGGAGGAAACCCATGAGCATCACTCGACGCACGGCCCTCGCCCTGGCGCTCGCCACCGCCACCACGCTCGCCGGGGCGCCGGCGCGCGCCGCCGACGACATCGTCATCGCCGGATCGATGCCGCTCACCGGCGTCTTCGCCTTCGCCGGCATCGGCGTCCACGCGGGCATCCAAGACTACGTGAAGATCGTCAACGACGCCGGCGGCATCGCCGGGCGCAAGGTCGTCTACGTGGCCGAGGACACCGCCTACAAGGTCGATCAGTCGGTCGCGGTGTTCAACAAGCTCACCAGCCAGAACAAGGTCAATCTCTACTACGGAGACTCCACCGGCTTCGCCAAGACCATCAACCCCGAGCTGAACCGCCTGGGCACGATGATGATGGCCGGCGCCTCCTTCGCCACCGAGCTGAACGATCCCAAGGCCTATCCGCTGCAGTTCATGGCGGGACCCGACTACACCGAGATGGTCGGCATCCTGCTGCAGTACATCGCCAAGACCAAACCCGGCGCCAAGATCGCCTTCGTCCACTCCGACACCGAGTTCGGCCGCGATCCGATCGGCCCCTCCGAGGCGCACGCCAAGAAGCTCGGCCTCGACGTGGTGGTCAAGATCGTCACCCCGCCGACCGCCGTCGACGTCTCGACCGAGATCCTCAAGCTGCGCCGCGCCGATCCGGACTTCACCATCTTCCACGGCTACGTGCTGGCGCCCCTGCCGGAGTTCATGAACCAGGCCAAGCAGCTCGGCCTGAAGACCAAGTTCATGGGCACGTTCTGGTCGATGGACAATTCGCTCTGGGGCAAGGTCGGCGAGGCCGCCGACGGCTTCATGGGCGTGATGCCCTATCGCTACTACTACGACGCCGAGGGCAAGTCGCCGATGCTGGAGAAGATCCGGGCGATGCGTCCGGAGTACCAGTCGACGCCCTACCTCCAGGGCTTCCTGACGACGATGCTCTATCTCGAGTCGGCCAAGCGCGTGCTCGAGGGCGGCAAGGAGCTGAACGGCCCCAACCTCAAGGCCGCGCTCAACTCCATCAAGGACTTCGACACCGGCGGCATCATCGGCACGCCGATCACGATCACCGGCAATTCGATCCCGGTCGGCCGCGTCTACCGCTACGACGCGGTCAAGAAGGCGATGCTGCCGAACTCCGACTGGATCCAGCTCGGAAAG
The DNA here is from genome assembly GCF_019160155.1 of Pinisolibacter aquiterrae. Lineage (GTDB taxonomy): Bacteria > Pseudomonadota > Alphaproteobacteria > Rhizobiales > Ancalomicrobiaceae > Pinisolibacter > Pinisolibacter aquiterrae. Next base: position 24,949 of record NZ_JAFNIH010000040.1, on the reverse strand, counting down.
TGAGAGACGCGATGACCGACGCCATCCTCGAGATCGCCAACATCGAAGTGGTCTACAACCACACGGTCCAGGTGCTGCGTGGCCTCTCGCTCCGGGTTCCCCGGGGCGAGGTGGTCGCCCTGCTCGGCTCCAACGGGGCGGGCAAGTCGACGACGCTCAAGGCCGTCTCCAACCTGCTCGCCCTCGAGGACGGCGCGGTCACCGCCGGCCGCATCACCTTCGACGGAGACGACGTCTCCCATCTCACGCCGCACGGTCTGGTGCGGCGGGGGCTCTTCCACGTGATGGAGGGGCGGCGGATCTTCGAGGACCTGACGGTCGAGGAGAATCTCGTCGCCGCCACCTTCGCCCGCTCCGGGCGCCGGGACCTCGGCAAGCCGTCCTTCGATCTCGTCTACGAATATTTCCCGCGGCTCCACGAGCGGCGGTCGGGCCGGGCCGGCTATCTCTCCGGCGGCGAGCAGCAGATGCTCGCCATCGGCCGGGCGCTGATCGCCGAGCCGAAGCTCATCCTCCTCGACGAGCCGTCGCTCGGCCTCTCGCCCCGGCTCACCGAAGAGATCTTCACCATCATCGCCCGCATCAACCGCGAACGCGGCGTCTCGATGCTGCTCGTCGAGCAGAACGCGGCGATCGCCATGGCGGTCTCGCACTCCGGCTACATCATGGAGACCGGCAAGATCGTCATCGACGGCCCGGTCGAGAAACTGATGCGGGACCAGGACGTGCGCGAGTTCTATCTCGGTCTCGGCGGTTCGAACGGCGAGGAGAAGAGCTTCCGCGAAATCAAGCACTACAAGCGCCGCAAGCGCTGGCTCTCCTGACGGCGCGAGGACGTTCCATGATTCCGACCCTTCCCGAGCTCACCCTGCCGCAGATGCTGCGCGAACAGGCCCGCCTGCGGCCGGATCGCACCGCCGTTCGCCAGAAGGAATTCGGCATCTGGCGGCCGCTCTCCTGGGCGCGCTACTTCGAACGCGCCTCCCATTTCGGCCTCGGCCTCACCGCTCTCGGGGTTCCCGAGAAGGGCCATGTCGCCGTGCTCTCCGAGAACCGGGTCGAATGGGTGCTGGCGCAGCTCGGCGCCGGCCTCGTCGGCGCGGTGACGGTCGGCGTCTACGCCACCTCGCCGGCAGTCGAGGTCGCCTATGTGCTCGGCCACTGCGACGCCGAGATCGTCGTCTGCGAGGATCAGGAACAGGTCGACAAGGTCCTCGAGAAGCGCCACGAGCTGCCCCGTCTGCAGCGCATCGTGGTGATCGAGACCAAGGGCATGCGCGCCTATCCGGCCGATCTGGTGCTCTCCTTCGCCACCGTCGAGGAGCTCGGCCGCGCCGAGGAGAGGGACCGGCCGCGCCTCGTCGAGGAGCGGCTCGCCCGCCAGACCCTCGCCGACATCGGGCTGATGATCTACACCTCCGGCTCGACCGGCCGGCCCAAGGGGGCGATGCTGAGCTGGCGCAACCTGCGCGCCGAGGCGATCGCGGTGATCGAGCGCCTCGGCCTCGACGCCGACACCAGCCATCTCTCCTACCTGCCGCTCTGCCACGTCGCCGAGCAGATGCTGACGACGGTGGCGCCGCTCCATCTCGGCAGTCGCATCGATTTCGGCGAGAGCCTGCGCACCGTCCAGGAGGACCTGCGCGAGGTGGCGCCCTCGATGTTCCTCGGCGTGCCGCGCATCTGGGAGAAGCTCGCCTCGTCGATCCACATCAAGACGATGGAGGCGGGCGGCCTCCGAAAGAAGCTCTTCGACGGCTTCTACGCCGCCTGCGAGCCCTTCGCCGAGGTGCCGCCGGCCGAGCGCACGCTCCCCCAGCGGGTGACCGCGTGGCTCGCCCATGTGCTCGTCTTCCGGGCGCTCCTCAACTTCATCGGCCTTCGGCGCGCGAAGATCGCTCTGACCGGCGCGGCGCCGATCAGCCCCAAGATCGTGCGCTTCTTCCGCACGCTCGGCGTGCCGCTGATCGAGGTCTACGGCGCCACCGAGACCTCGGGCCTCGTCACCGCGCAGAAGCTCGACCGGCTGGTGCCCGGCTCGGTCGGCGCGGCGGCGGCCGGGGTCGAGCTGAAGCGCGGCGACTTCGACGAGTTGCTGGTCAAGGGCGACATGGTCTTCGCCGGCTACTACAAGAACGAGGCGGCGACGAAGGCGGCGATCGTCGACGGCTGGCTCCACACCGGCGACGTCGTCGCCGAGATCGACGGCGAATACCGCATCGTCGACCGCCTCAAGGACATCATGATCACCGCCGGCGGCAAGAACCTGTCGCCGTCGGAGATCGAGAACACCGTCAAGGCGAGCCCCTACGTCAAGGAGTGCATCGTCATCGGCGAGGCGAAGAAATACGTCTCCGCGCTGATCCAGATCGATTTCGAGACGGTGTCGAAATGGGCCGAGGAGCAGGGCATAGCCTTCACCCATTTCCGCAGTCTGGTCGAGAACCCGAAGGTGCGCGAGATGATCGAGCACGAGGTGGCGATCGCCAACGCCGGCCTCGCCCAGGTCTCGCACATCCGCAAGTTCCACCTCCTGACCAAGGAACTCGACCACGACGACGACGAGGTGACGGCGACGATGAAGGTCCGCCGTTCCAACATCCAGACCAAATATGCCGCCGAAATCGCCGGGCTCTACGCCTCGGCGTGACCACGGCCCGATCCAATCCGAGCAGAGGTTCGCCATGTCCACCGATCCGATCGTCGTCGCTTCCGCCGCCCGCACCCCGATGGGCGGCTTCCAGGGGGATTTCGCCGGCAGGAGCGCGACCGACCTCGGCGCGACCGCCATCCGAGCGGCGGTCGCTCGTGCCGGTCTTTCCGGCGACGACGTCGACGAGGCCTTCGTCGGCTGCGTGCTGCCGGCCGGCGTCGGTCAGGCGCCGGCGCGTCAGGCGGTGCTCGGCGCCGGTCTGCCGATCTCGGTGCCGTCGACGACCGTCGGCAAGGTCTGCGGATCGGGCATGAAGGCCTTGATGCTCGGCCACGACACCATCGCCGCCGGCAGCGCGAGGGTGGTGGTCGCCGGCGGCATGGAGAGCATGTCCAACGCCCCCTATCTGCTCGACCGGGCGCGCGGCGGCTACCGGCTCGGCCACGGCCGGGTGATCGACCACATGTTCTTCGACGGGCTCGAGGACGCCTACGCCAAGGGTCGCCTGATGGGCACCTTCGCCGAGGACGCGGCGGCGCATTTCCAGTTCACCCGCGAGGCGCAGGACGACTACGCGCTCGCCTCGCTCGAACGTTCGCTCGCCGCGATCGCCTCCGGCGGCTTCGCCGAGGAGGTGGTGCCGGTCGCCACCAAGGCGGGCGAGATCGCGATCGACGAACAGCCGGGCAAGGCGAAGCCCGAGAAGATCCGTCAGCTGAAGCCGGCCTTCCGCGACGGCGGCACGGTGACGGCGGCCAATTCCTCCTCGATCTCCGACGGCGCGGCGGCGCTGACCCTGATGCGGATGTCGGAGGCCGAGAAGCGCGGGCTGACGCCGCTCGCGGTGATCAAGGGCCACGCCGGCCACGCGGCCGAACCGGCGTGGTTCACCACGGCGCCGGTCGGCGCGATGGAGAAGCTGCTCGATCGAGTCGGCTGGACCCGGGGCGACGTCGATCTCTGGGAGATCAACGAGGCCTTCGCGGTGGTGGCGCTGATCGCCATGCGCGAGATGGGGCTCGCCCACGAGACGGTCAACGTCAACGGCGGCGCCTGCGCGCTCGGCCATCCGATCGGCGCCTCGGGCGCGCGCATCGTGGTGACGCTGCTCGCGGCGCTGAAGGCGCGCGGCCTGAAGCGCGGCGTCGCCAGCCTCTGCATCGGCGGCGGCGAGGCGACCGCGATGGCCTTCGAACTGGTGTGAGGGCTTCGGGCCACGCGCACGGGCGAACACGAGACGACGATTGAAGAGGGTAGATTCGATGCGGGTTCAGGGGCAGACGGCGATCGTCACGGGTGGCGGTTCGGGGTTGGGCGAGGCGACGGCTCGGGCGCTGGCGGCGGCGGGCGCGAAGGTCGCCATCCTCGACTTCAATTTCGCGGCGGCGGAGACGGTGGCGGCCGAGATCGGCGGCATCGCCGTGAAATGCGACGTGTCGAGCGCCGAGAGCGCCGAGACGGCGGTGGCCGCGGCGGCGGCCGCTCACGGTCCGGCGCGGATCCTGATCAATTGCGCCGGCATCGCGCCCGGCGCCCGCGTCGTCGGCAAGACCGGCCCCATGGCCCTCGACGACTTCCGGCGCGGCATCGAGGTCAACCTGATCGGCACCTTCAACCTGATCCGTCTGGTCGCCGCCGGCGCCGCGACGCTCGCGCCGAACGAGGACGGCGAACGCGGCGTCGTCGTCAACACCGCCTCGATCGCCGCCTTCGACGGCCAGATCGGTCAGGCCTCCTACGCCGCCTCGAAGGGTGGCGTCGTCGGCATGACGCTGCCGATCGCCCGCGAGCTCGCCCAGGTCGGGATCCGCGTCTGCACCATCGCGCCGGGCATCTTCGAGACCGCCATGCTGCGTGGCCTGCCGCAGGCGGTGCAGGACAGTCTCGGCGCCTCGGTGCCCTTCCCCTCGCGGCTCGGCCGCCCCTCCGAATATGCCAAGCTGGCGCTCGCCATCGTCGACAATCCCATGCTGAACGGCGAGGTGATCCGCCTCGACGGCGCGCTGCGCATGGCGCCGAAATGACCCCCGCCGCCTGACGGGACGACCCCGCCGACCGCGTTCGACGATCCGCCTCTCGAGTGAGACCCTGCGATGGCTTCCGACCTCGTCTCCTGCCTGATCGACCCGGCGACCGGCGTCGCCACGCTGCGTTTCGAACGCCCCGAGGTGCTGAACGCGCTCGACCTCGCCACGGCGCGGGCCTTCGCGGCGGCGGTCGAGCGGGTGACGCGCGATCCGGACGTCCGGGTGATCGTGCTCTCGGGCGCCGGCCGCGCCTTCATGGCGGGCGGCGACGTCGGCTCCTTCGCGGCGGCGGGCGAGGACGTCGCGGCGATCGTCCATGGGCTTCTCGATGCGGTCCATCCGGCGGTGCTGGCCTTGCGCGCGGCGCCGGCCCCGGTCGTGGCGCTGGTGCGCGGCGCGGCCGCCGGCGCGGGCTTCTCCTTCGTGCTCGGCGCCGACGTGGTGGTTGCGGAGGAGACGGCGGCCTTCCTCGTCGCCTACGACCGGCTCGGCGCCACGCCAGACTGCGGCGGCACGTGGTTTCTGGAGCGCCGGGTCGGCCGCGCGCGCGCCTTCGAACTGATGCTGACCGGCCGCCGATTGACCGCGACCGAGGCACGCGACATCGGCATCGTCACCGAAGTGGTGCCGGCGGGCGAACTCGAGGCGCGCGGGCAGGCTCTGGCGGAGGCGATCGCGCGCGGACCGACGCACGCCTTCGGCCGTTTCAAGCGCCTCCTCGACGAGGCACCGTCGCGCCGCCTCGCCGAGCAACTGGAAGCCGAACGCGCCGCCTTCGTCGCGGGGACCGGGACGGCCGATTTCCGCGAGGGCGTCGCCGCCTTCCTCGCCAAGCGCCCGCCGTCCTTCCGCGGCCGCTGAGCCCGGCCCCGGCGCGACGCGCCGCGGCGATCGTCGAAGACGCCGGCCCCGGCGACCGGGAAGGGGACGCGATCGACGAAGTCGGCGACGGTCGGATCGTCGCCGATCCTCCGGGTCTGCCTCGGGTCAGGCGTCGACCGACGCCGGCTTGCGGTAGTCGTGCAGGTATTCGTCGAGGGGCGGATTCAGAAGGTTGTTGAAGAGGTTGTTCGCCACCATCAGCCCGCCGAACGACACCAGCGCCACGAGTTGCTCGTCGGTGTACCCGGCCCTGAGCGCCGACCAGGTCGCCGGATCGACGCCGTGCCCCCCGGCGACGAAGGTGCGGCCGAGGGACTCGAGCAGGCGCTCGGTTTCGCTCGGCTCGTAGGTTTCCGGCGACAGGCCGGCGTCGATCAGCAGCCGACGGAAGAAGGTCGAACAGATCAGGCAGTCGGTGCCGGCCGAGATCGTGTGGCAGAAGATCCAGATCGCGCGCTCGCCGAAGACCGGCACCACGATGTCGCGCAGGTCGTACCACCCGATATAGGCGTCGAACGACGGCACCGAATGGAGGAGCGTGCGCTGCATGTTGGTGACGCGGCCGTCACGGGCGATCTTGCGATCGTAGGCGGCCGTCTGCTCCGGCGTGAACGCCGTGTCGGGGAGGGGGCGGATCAGGGCTTCGGGCATCGGATGTCCTTTCTCGGGTCTATCGAGGTCGATCGGGGGGGATGGAACGCGCCGCGCCGAGGCGCGGCGCTCGAACGGGTCGCCGGCCGCGCCACCGGGCCATCGGCGCCGCCGCACGGGGGGCGGGTCATGCCGGTCGGCTCCACTCGAGTTCGGCGAGTTCGCCGAGACGCAGAGGTCCGGCCGGCGTGCGGGCGCGCGGCAGCCCGACCGCCGACGGCGAAAGTCCGCGCTCGCGGGCGACGATTTCCGTAAGCACGGTCAGGCATTGACGGCCGTGACACGGACCCATGCCGACGCGGAGCAGCGACTTGATCTGATCGGGTTGCAGGCAGGGATCGGCCGCCGCCTCGGCGATCGCCCCGGCGGTCAGGCTCTCGCAACGACAGACGATCGTCGCGTCGTTCGTCGGCGCCGCCGTTTCGTCGCCGATCCGCCAGAGGCGATCGACGAAGGCGCGGCTCCGGGCGAGCCGCCGACGGCGGCGGTGCAGAGCGGCCCTCCGGTCGGCCGTGACCGTTCGGCCGAGGGCGCGGGCGGCGGCGAGCGCCGCGATCTCCCCTTCGAGGGCGGCGATCTCCGCCCCGCCGATGTCGCCTCCGTCACCGGCGATCGCCAGACCGGGCCGCGACGTCTCGAGGTCGTCGTCGCGGACCGGGCGGAAGCCCCGCAGCGTCTCGTCCCAGGCGAGGTCGCAACCGGCGGCGCGCGCGAGAACCGTGTCGGGCAGGAGACCCGCATGGAGCAACACCACGTCGGCGGCGATTTCGCGCCGGTGACGCCCGGCGACGAACGAAAGCCCGGACGCCCGCCCCTCGCCGGAGACCTGCGGATCGCGGGCGCCGAGGACGAGTTCGGTTCCGCGCGCGACCGTCCACGCCAGCCGGAGACCCCGCGCCGCCGGCGGCGACGGGAGGAAGCGCGGCAGAGCGGCGGCGGCATGCGCGAGGTTCGCGTGCGGCGTCGTATCGACGACGGCGACCACCTCGGCGCCGGCGGCGAGGAGTTGGCTCGCCACGAGAAGGAGCAGGGGCCCGGATCCGGCAAGGACGACGCGTCCGTCCGGCACCAGACCCTGCGCCTTCAGCGCGCGCTGAGCGGCGCCGGCCGTCAATACGCCGGGCAATGTCCAGCCGGGGATCGGCAGGGGACGCTCGTGGGTGCCGGTCGCCAGAATCACCCGGCGTGCGCCGATCAGACGGGCGGCCCCGTCGCGCGTGACGCCGAGTTCGAAGCCCCCGTCCGTCGGCTCGATCGACCAGACGGACGTGGTCCGCAGCCGGTGGATCGACAACGCCGCGATCCGCGCGTCGAGACGTCGGACGTGGTCCCGATCGGCTGCGGCGACGGCCCCTTCGGGCAGCGGCGAGGTGAGGAGACCGTGGTGGATCTGGCCGCCGATCGCGGGATGGTCGTCGATCAGGAGGACGGCGAGACCGTTCTCGGCGGCGGTGATCGCGGCCCGCAGGCCGGCCGGGCCGGCGCCGACGATCGCCAGATCGACAGGACCCTCCGGCACGTCGCCGAAGGAGGACGCGAGGGGCACGTTCATGGGATTTCCTTCCGGTCGAGCGGCGAGCGCGTCTCGATCACCATCCCTTCGGCGAGCGTTTCTCGGCAGGCGCGCCGATCCGAAACGCCGTCGATCGTCACGCGGCACTCCTGGCAGGCGCCCATGAGACAATAGGGACCGCGCGGTGCCCCCGTCCCGGCGTCGCGCCGATGCGCCACGCCGGCGACGAGCAGGGCGGCCGCGACCGTGTCGCCGACACGGCCGGTGAGTGGGCGGCCGTCGCAGACGAAGGCGAGGGGCGCTCGTTCGGCGAGGTCGGTCGGTCTGCGGAACATCGCGATCCTCCGATCAGAAGCGGATGCGGGCGACGATCTCGTCCGCGTCGGTCAGGGTGAAGCGACCGATTCGGAACGGCCGGATCGGGTGGCGCGTGGTGCCGTCGACGACGAGATCGGCGACGATTTCGCCGGTGACCGGGCCGAGAGCGAAGCCGTGGGCGGAAAAGCCGAAGGCGTGGACGAGATCGGGCTCGGTCTCGCTCGGACCGAGAATCGGAAGATCGTCCGACGTGCGCGCCTCGATCCCCGACCAGGTCCGGACGATCGCGGCGTCGCGCATCGAGGGAAAGAGACCGAGAACCGCCTGCGCGTTGGTCTTCAGATTGCGATGGTCGACGCGGGCGAGGCCGGTGGCGAGGTCGGGGCGGCCTTGATAAGCCCCGCCGACCAGCACCGTGCCGTTGGGCGCCTGCCGGATCGAACAGCGCCGCGTGACACCGAGCACGACGGGGCCGAGGAAGGCCGGACGCGGCGTGGTGACCGTCAGCATCGGCGAGATCACCTCCACCGGCACCGGCTCCCCGATCGAGGCGGCGAGCCGGCCGGCCCAGGCGCCACCGGCATTGACGAGATGGCGGGCGCGGAAGATCTCGCCTGCCGTGGTCGCCTGCCAATGGTCGCCGTGCCGGGCGATCGCCTCGACCGTGACCCCTTCGTGGATCGTCGCTCCGGCGGCCTCGACGGCGCGACGGAAGGCGGTCGCCGCGACGAAGGGATTGATCGAGCCGTCCCCCGGCGCGTGGAGCCCGCCTCGGCAATGGCGCGCGGCGGCCGGCACCAGTTCGAAGAGGTCGTCGCCCTCGATCAACTGCTCGTGCGTCCAGCCGAGCGACCGCATCCGCGCCGCGCGCCGCTTCAGGCGCTCGAAGTCGGCCTCCGCCTCGGCGATCACCAACTGCCCGTTGGCGACGAAGCCGCACGGGGCGCCGAGAAGGTCGGCGACGTGGTGCCACCTTTCGATCGCCTCGAGGGCGAGCGGCACCTCGGCCTCGTCGCGCATCAGCCGGCGAATGCCGCCGAAGTTCACCCCCGAGGCATGGCGCGCGACGCGATCCTTTTCCAGGAGCACGACACGCGCGCCGCGACGGGCGAGATGGAGGGCCGAGGAGAGGCCGTGGATGCCGCCCCCGACCACGAGCACGTCGACGGGATCTCTCATGGCGCGACGCCGCCGCCGCGAGACGGCGATCCCTCGGGCGAGGCGCTTTCGGCGGCGGGCTCGCCCCCGGAGAGCACCGCCGCGCGATCCGCGTCGCGGTGGCGACCGGCCCAGGCGATCCGACCGGGGGTCCGGGTCAGCTTCGGAAACACGCCCTGCATCCGGATCGGTCCCAGCTCGGGATCGGGCACCGAGACGATCGCTTCGCGTGCGAGAAAATGAGGATCGGTGAAGATCCGGTCCATCGCCTGCACCGGCGCCAGAGCCACTTCCGCCTGCTCGAATCGGGTGAGCACCTCGTCGAGCGGATGGGCGCCGATCCACTCCGCGACCAGGGCGTCGAGTTCGTCGGCGTGGGCGAGCCGGGCGGCGTTGTCGACGAAGCGCGGATCGTCGGCGAGCTCCGGGCGCCCGATCACCGTGAAGACCCGCCGCGCGGTGTTCGGCGTGCTGCCGGAGAGGGCCACCCATTCGTCGTCGGCGGTGCGGTAGACGTTGCGCGGCGCGGAGTAGTGGACCCGGTTGCCCATCCGCTCTTGGACGAAACCGAGCTGGTCGTAGTCGATCACCATCGAGCCGAGGATCGAGAAGAGACTCTCGTAGATCGCGAGATCGATCACCTGTCCCCGGCCGGAGCGGTCGCGTTCCCTGAGCGCGGTCAGGATCGAGAAGGCGCCGTAGAGGCCCGAGAGGTGATCGGCGAGGCCGAACGGGGGCAGCAGCGGCGGTCCGTCCCGGTCGCCGTTGATCGCCGCGAAGCCGGCCATGGCCTCGGTGATCGAACCGAAGCCCGGTCGCGGCGCATAGGGCCCGTCCTGCCCCCAGCCGGTGACCCGCAGCAGCACGAGACCGGGATTGTCGGCCGAGAGCCGGTCCCAACCGAGCCCCCAGCGCTCCAGCGTGCCCGGCCGGAAGTTCTCGATCACCACGTCGGCCGAGGCCGCCAGTCCGCGCACCGTGGCCTGGGCCTCGGGATCGTGCAGGTCGAGAGCGACGAGCCGCTTGTTGCGGGCGAGCCGTTTCCAATCCAGAGCCGAGCCGTTCTTCTTGTTGCCGAGCGCCCGCGCCGGGTCGCCGGCGGGGTGTTCGACCTTGATCACGTCGGCCCCGAAATCGGCCAACAACATGCCGGCGAAGGGCCCGGCGATGATGGTGGCGAGTTCGAGAATGCGCAGCCCCGCGAGCGGCCGCTCGTCGGTCGGATCGGGGGGGCACCACGGCCCTCGCGCTTCGGAGGAGGAGGTTTCGGTCATGTGTCAGGCCTTGCCGGGATCGGATGGGGAAGACGCGGTCTCGGCGCGGAACCGAGCGAGAAGCGCGCGTTCGGCCGCGCTCGGCGCCGGGGTCTCGTGCACCTCGGCGGCGGCCGGCAGATCGAAGCCGGTCGCGTCGCGAACCGAGGCGATCGTCTCGCCGGGATGAAAGGACTCGAGTTCGAAGCCCCCGCGCGCCGAGGAGAACCTCAGCACCGCCTTCGGCGTCACCACGACCACCGGCCGGTCGTGGCGCGGCGCCTCCGGAGGCGTCGCGGTCACCCAGTCGACCCGCTCGACGAAGGTCCTCGGACTGTGTTCCTCGCGGAAGAGGACGGTGCGACCGACCGCCGGATAGTAGAGCGGCGCCGCGAAGGCCCCGAAGAAGGCGCGCCGCCTCTCTCCGTCGCCCACGTATTGGAGATTGATCGCGCCGGTCGCGTCGATCTGGGCGGCGGACAGAAAGAAGAGGTCGACCCGCCCCTGCAGCACCATCGCCGTGAAGTCGAGAGACCCGGCGAGCGGCACGCCGCCCGGCAGATTGCGGCCGATCGGGATCGCGTCGCGCGCGCCGAGCGACAGAGCGATCCGCGCGCCGAGGCTCGGGATCGGCGAGGCGACACCGATCCCGAAGCGGTCACCGGGCCGGATCTCGCGAGCACAGAGGATGGCCATCAGGCCCGTGACGTCGTCCGGTTCGCTCATGGGGTGCCTCCTCGGACGGTGGTTTCGAACGAGCCCGTCGGCGCGAGATGACAGGCGACGGCATGCCCGGGTTCGATCTCGCGGACGCCGGGGTCCTCCTCGGCGCAGCGGGCGGTCGCGATCGGGCAGCGGCTGCGGAATCGGCAGCCGGACGGCGGATTGCGCGGGTCCGGCAGATCGCCGGCGAGCGGCACGGCGGGGCGGCGGCGGGCGGGATCGGGGACCGCTTCGATCAGCGCGCGGGTGTAGGGATGGAGAGGGCGCGACCAGAGCGCCTCGCTCGGCGCGCTCTCCACCACCCGGCCGAGATACATCACCAGTACCCGGTCGGCGATGTGGCGAACGACGGCCAAGTCGTGCGAGACGAAGAGATAGGCGAGCCCGAACTCCCGCTTCAGCCGGACGAGCAGATTGAGGATCTGGGCCTGCACCGAGAGATCGAGGGCGGACACGGGCTCGTCGCAGACGACCAGATCCGGCTTCGAGACGAGCGCTCGGGCAATGGCGACGCGCTGGCGTTGGCCGCCGGAGAACTCGTGCGGATAGAGCCGGTCCGAGCCGACCGGCAGGCCGACCTCGGCGAGCATCGCGCCGACCCGCTCGTGCCGTTCGGCCCTGCCGATCCCCTGGACGGCGAGTGGGACGGCGAGCGTCTCGCCGATCGTGAGACGCGGATTGAGCGACCCCAAGGGATCTTGGAAGACGATCTGCAGACGGGGCCGCAGACGTTTCAGCGCGTGCGCCCCGAGCCCGACGAGATCGGTTCCGTCGAAATCGATCCGACCGCGCTCGACCGGCTCGAGCCGCAGCACGGCGCGGCCGAGGGTCGACTTGCCGCAGCCGGATTCGCCGACCAGGGCCACCGTCTCGCCCCGTCCGACTTCGAGGGAGACGCCGTCGACCGCCCGAAGGCGATCTCGCCCCGAACCGTAGGAGACGGCGAGGTCAACGACCGACAGCAACGGCATCGGCGATCCCTCCCCGAGGTGCGACAGGACAGGCGACCGTGTGCTCCGGTCCGACCGCGACGAGGTCCGGCATCCGGTCGTCGCAACTCGGTCGGGCGAGGGCGCAGCGCGGCGAGAAGGGGCAGCCGGGCAGGCGATCGGCCCCGTCGATCTGCCCCGGAATCTCGGTGAGGAGACCATCCGCGCCGAGGGCGGACGGTCGCGGCGACGCGGCCAGGAGACCCCGTGTGTAGGGATGGCGGGCGCCGTCGAAGAGCCGTTCCGCCGGCAATTCCTCGAGCTTGCGGCCGGCATAGAGCACCACCACTCGGTCGGCCCATTGGCCGACCACCCCGAGATCGTGGCTGATCAGCAGCACCCCCATCGAGAGTTCGCGACGCAGCCGGTCGAGAAGCTCGAGCACCTGGGCCTGGATGGTCACGTCGAGGGCGGTGGTCGGCTCGTCGGCGACGACGAGTTTCGGCCGGCAGGCGATCGCCATGGCGATCATCACCCGTTGCCGCTGGCCGCCGGAGAGCTCGTGCGGATAGGAGTCGACCCGGCGGGACGGATCGGGCAGGCGGACGAGATCGAGCAACTCGATCGCCCGCGCCCGCGCCGCGCGTCTCGACGCCCCTTCGTGCCATTCGATCACTTCGGCGACCTGCCGGCCGATGGTCATGACCGGGTCGAGCGCCGTCGCCGGCTCCTGGAAGACCATGGCGATCCGGCGCCCGCGCAGGTGCGTCAGCTCCGCCTCGGTCGAACGGGTGACGTCGGTGCCCTCGAAACGAACGGCCCCGCCGACGATCCGGCCGCCGGCCGGCAGGAGGCGTAGAAGCGACGAGGCGACCAGTGACTTGCCCGAACCGGACTCGCCGACCAGCGCGACCGTCTCGCCCTCGCCGACCGTGAAGCCGACGTCGCGGACCGGGGTCGCGGTGGGGAAGGCGACGGAGAGACCGTCGACCAGCAGAAGGGGCGCGCGCGTCATCGGCGCTCTCCCGTGCGGCGCGGATCGAACGCCTCTTCCAATCCTTCGCCGACGAAGTTGAGCGCCAGCACGACGACGACGATGGCGAGGCCGGGAACGGCGGAGACGTGCCAGGCCGAGCGCAGCGAATCCCGCCCGGCGCCCACCATCGCCCCCCAACTGACCAGATTGGGATCGCCCATGCCGAGGAAGGAGAGGGCGGATTCCATCAGGATCGCGGAGGCGACCATCACCGAGGCGGTGGAGATCACCGGCGGCAGCGCATTCGGCAGGATCTCGCGCAGCATCATGTGGAGATCGCCGCAGCCGGCGGCGCGGGCCGCGAGGACGAAGTCGCGAGCGCCGAGCGCGCGGAACTCCGCTCGGACGAGGCGGGCGACCGGCGGCCACGAGACGATGCCGATGGCGAGGGTGATGGTGACGATCGTCGGCTGGACGATCGCGACCATGACGACCACCAGCACGAAGTTCGGGATCGTCTGGAAGAGCTCGATCAGGCGCACCAGGACGAGATCGGCGCGACCTCCGAAATAGCCGGCCGTGGCCCCGACGAGAGTACCGACCAGGAGACCGACCACCGTCGCGGCGAGGCCGATCACCAGGGAGGCGCGGGCGCCGTGGACGACGCCGGCGAAGAGGTCGCGACCGAGCGCGTCGGAGCCGAGCGGCACCGCGCCCGACACACCCGGCCGAACGAAGGGACGGGCCACCATCGCCAGAGGGTCGCCCGGAGCGACGAACGGCGCGAGGATCGCGACGAGAGCGACGAGGCCGAGGACGACGAGCCCGGCGACGGCCGGCCGCGAGCCGACGAGGGCGCGGAGCGCGCGCATCGTCGGGCGGGACGGACGCGCGGCCGTCTCGGCGACGGCGGCCGGAGCAGACGGGGAAGGAGCGGTCATCGGCGCCTCCGGATGCGCGGGTCGAGCCACAGCTGGAGCAGATCGACCAACGCATTGGTGAACATCACGAGGATCGACGAGAGAAACAGGATCGCGAGCAGGATCTTGAAGTCCCGGCTCATCAGGGCCTCGTAGGCGAGGCGGCCGAGTCCCGGCCAACTGAACACCGTCTCGATGACGATGGCCCCGCCGAGCATCGCGCCGATGTGGACACCGGCCATTGTGGTCACCGGCAGCAGGGCGTTGCGCAGCACGTGGCGCCGCACCACGACCCATCGCGGCAGTCCCTTGGCGGCGGCGACCCGGACGTGGTCGAGCCCCAATACCTGCAAGGTCGAGGACCGCATCAGCCGCGCGTAGATGGCGATGAAGAAGAGGGCCATCGAGACCGTCGGCAACACCATGTGGCGCAGCCGGTCGAGAAGCGCGTCGCCCGGACCGGAAAAGTCGCCCCCGATCGTCTCCATCCCCCCGGTCGGCAGGACGCCGAGCCGGACGGCGAAGAACACGATCGACATCAGGCCGATCCAGAAGCCGGGCACCGAATAGAAGAACAGGATCACCGCCGAGAGGCCGCGATCGAGCCAGGATCCGGCGGTGCAGGCCATCAGCGTCCCGAGCAGGATGCCGACGACCAGCGCAAGGGCGAGGGCGCAGCCCATCAACGCCAGCGTGCTCGGCAGCCGCTCCGCGACGAGGCTCGCGACCGGCGCGTTGTAGCGGATCGAACATCCGAAATCGAAGCGGACGAGACCGGAGAGATGGGCCAGGAGACGGTCGAGCAGGGGCAGATCGAGCCCCAGCGCGCGCCGGAGGCCGGCCATGGTCTCCGCCGTCGCCGCGCCGGATTCGCCGGCGAACACGTCGACGGCGTCCCCCGGCGCGAGCTGCACGAGCAGGAAGGTCACCACGGCGATCCCGACCGACGTCGGGACCGTGTGGGCGAGCACCTTCAGCGGGGCGAGGATGGCGCGCACCGTCTCGCGCCTCACTTCGCCGCGACGCGGACGTCGGAGAAGTTGCCCTCGAGGCCGTCGCCGGTCACCGTGTGGTCGGAGACCCGCTGGTTGTAGACGGTCGCCGCGAGCTTGGTGACCAGATTGATCAACGGCACCTCGCGGGCGACGATCTGCTGGAATGCGTTGAACAACTGGACGCGCTTTTCGTGCGACGGCTCGATCGCCGCCGCCTCGAGCAGCCGGTCGACCTCCGGGTTCGAGTAGCCCGATCCGTTCGAGAACGGCACGCCCTTGATGATGTTCTTCGACCAATAGGCGCGCTGGACGCCGACGGTGGGGTCGACGATGTTCGACAGTCCGTTGATCTCGAAATCGAAATCACGATCCGTGTAGACCCGCTTGACGAAGGTCGGGAAGTCCTGGGTGCGGATCGTGACGTCGATGCCGATCTTCGCCAGCGCCTGTTTGACGTAATAGGCGAGTTGCAGGCGCTCGGGTGCGAAGGGGTTGTAGTCGAGGGTGACGGCGAAGCGGTTGCCGTTCGCACCCCTTGGCAGACCGGCGGCGTCGAGCAGCGCCTCGGCATTGGCCGGATCGAGCGGATAGGTCTCCACCGTCGGATCGAAGAAGCGGGCGTCGAGCGGGCTGATCGGCGACGGCGCGGGGATGGCGTAGCCGAAGTAGATGGTGTCGACGATCACCTTGCGATCGAGCGCATGGGCGACCGCCTGCCGAACCCGCTGATCCTTGAAGTACCGATTGGCGACGTTGAACTCGAGCTGCACCTGCTGCGGCTGGTAGTTGTTGCCCTCCGTGGTGATGGCGAGGTTCGGCAGCGCCTTCAGCCGATCGAGATCGGAGAGGGCGACCGGGTTGCCGCCGGAAATGTCCACTTCGCCGCTCTCCAGCGCGGCGGCGCGCGCGCCGGCGTCGGGGATGAAGCGGACGACGAGCCGGTCGAGATGCGGTTTGCCGGCGTCCCAATAGTCGCGGTTGCGCTCGTAGACGGCGTGACTGCCCTTCGCCCAACTCTTGAAGACGAAGGGTCCCGTGCCGATCGGCGCCTGATTGGCGGGATTGGTGCGTGGGTCTCCGGTCTCGTAGACGTGTTTCGGCACGATCGGCGTCTCGCCGGCGGCGAGCGCGTAGACGAGATAGGGAGCGGGGGCCGACAGGACGACCACGGCGGTCAGCGGATCGGGGGTGCGCACCGCCCGGACGTTGGCGAAGGTGGCCCGGCCGCGCGGGTGGATCTCCTTGACGAGCAGGAGCGAGAAGGCGACGTCCGCCGAGGTGAACGGTTTGCCGTCGTGCCATTTCACGTTCGGTCGCAGATTGAAGGTGTATTCGAGGCCGTCGGGGGTCGCCGACCACGACAGCGCCAGTTGCGGCTTCGGCTTCAGTTCGAAGTCGTAGGTGAACAGTCCTTCGACGACCTTGGCGCTGACCAGGCGATCGCCGCCGCCACTGGTCGAGATGGCGACGAGGCTGGTCGGCTCGGGGAAGACCGCGTAGGTCAACGTGCCGCCGCCGGCGCCCGTGGGCGCGGCGGAGAGGCTCTCGATGCCGGCGAAGGGCAGGGCGACGAGTGAGGCGGCGCTCGCAAGGAGCGCTCGACGGTGGAGTCCTCGGGATCGGGTCATTGAGATCGGTCCTTCCATCACGGGGATCGAGAGAGAGGCGGAGCGCGCGGCTCAGCGGGGGCGTCGATGCTCGGCTTCGAGCCGCTCCGCCGCGAGCGCGAGATGCGCGGCTCCGGGCGTGGCGGATCTCGACGCGGCGAGATGGGCGGCGATACCGGCGGCGTCCGCGCCGTTGCCGTGTGGGTCCGCCACCGGCCACGTCCCGCCCGGAGCCGGCGCGATCGCGGTGACGAAGATCGAGGGGACGACGATCTCGTCGTCGGCCAATTGCGCGGTGGCGTCGGCGCGGATCTCCTCGAC
Source organism: Pinisolibacter aquiterrae (assembly GCF_019160155.1). Classification (GTDB taxonomy): domain Bacteria; phylum Pseudomonadota; class Alphaproteobacteria; order Rhizobiales; family Ancalomicrobiaceae; genus Pinisolibacter; species Pinisolibacter aquiterrae. Next base: position 8,023 of record NZ_JAFNIH010000040.1, on the reverse strand, counting down.
GGTGACGATCGTGACGTGGGCGGCCCGAGCGAGGAGGCGATCCTCCCCGCGAGCGGAGACGACGACGTTGCCGTCGAAATCGGCCCGCAGGCCGTGGATCAACGCCACGTCCGGGCGCAACGCCGGAGCCACGACGATGCGGTCGCCGGACCCGAAGGGATCGTCGATCACGCGGAGATCCTCACGCGACGAGACGACGTCGGAACCGAGAAGATGGGGGACCGGCGTGAACGGGAGCCCGAGAGCGCCCGCTTCGATCTGCAGTTCGAGCAAGGGACAGGCCGATTCGATGCGCCGCAGGCGTCTCTCGGCGAGGGCGCGGCTCGCCGCCGGCGATCCACCATGCCCCGGCAGAGTGATCGCTCCCGTCTCGATCGAGCCGACGGCGCCGACCGCGACGAGCAGATCCGCGGCGAAACCGGCGGTCGGCACGGCCACCAGCGCGAGATCGCGTCGCCCGAGCAGCGCGAGCGCTCGCGCCGCGTCCATCGGCTCGACCTTGGAGATCGCGACCCGCGAGCCGTCGGCGATCGAGGCCACCGCCGTCGCCAGATCGACGAAGGTCGAGGCCGCGCGGGTGGTCGCCGAAGCCCCGCTCCGAGTGGATTCATTGTTGACTTTTTTTAACATATCGAATTACATTTTCTTCGAGCATCGAGGCGGATCGCCGAGGTTCACGCGCGACTTCTCGTGGAAAGATCGCGTTCTTGATGGGAAAATGGCGGGTTTGCTCCCGGATCGATTTCAGCCTAGCCAATAGACTATGGAATTAGTAGGTTTTTTGTTCCAATTTCACATGAGAAAAAGGAATGCGAAATGGACCCCGTCGGGGCTCTGAGGCACAGGCTGCCCCCGCCCAACAGCATCGTCGCGTTCGAGGCGGCCGCGCGGAACGGCAGCTTCACGCTGGCGGCCGAGGAGTTGGGAGTGACCCAGGCCGCCGTGAGCCGCCAAATTCGCCGGATCGAGGAGTTTCTCGGGCTCGAGCTGTTTCGCCCATCGGGGCGCGGGCGGGTTCTGACCGAAGAGGGCCGGGAGATGTTCGACGCGGTGACGATCGGGCTCACCCACGTCGCCGCCACCGCCTCCCGTTTGATGGCGCGGGCCAAGTCGCCCTATCTGACCATCGGCATGCCGCTCGCCTTCGCCAGCCTGTGGTTCGGCCCACGGATCGAGGCCTTTCGTGCCGCTCACCCCGAAATCGATCTGCGCATCCTCACCGACAACACGGACATCGATCCGGCGGAGAAGAACATCGACGTCGCCATTCGATACGGTGACGGCAATTGGCCGCATCTGCGGGTCCTGCCGCTGGTGGGCATCCGTGTCCGGCCGGTGTGTTCGCCCGACTATCTGGCGCGCCGTGGCCCATTGAGGACGATCGACGATCTCTGGTCCGCGACCCTGCTCGATCGCAACGTCGAGGGCGAGTTCTCGGTGAGTTGGGGGCAGTGGTTCCAGATGGCGGGAATTCGTCCGCCGGAAACTCTGCGTCGCACCGTCTTCGACAATTACGAGGTGATGATCCGCGCGGCGGTTGCCGGTGGTGGCGTCGCGCTCGGCGTCGATCTCCTCGTCCGCGATCTCGTCGACAAGGAGTTCCTCGTCTTTCCATTGTCCGAAGAGGTCGTCTGGCATCGCGGATACCAACTGGCGCTGCCGCGCGAGCGCGAACCGTCGCCGGCGACCGAACTCTTCTTGGATTGGATCAGGGCTTCGGCCGGAAACGCGTGACGACGCCCGGCGGCGCTCCCGTCCCTCCACGGGAGGCGGCGTCCGCGAACGGCGGCGGTCCGGTCGCTCTCTCGTTCGGTGCGTCCGGCCATGCGCGGTCGTCGACACCGCGACGGTATTCGCACGGCGCCTTCCCGCGCCTTCGCCCCGGCCAGGCGTCCGAGGGGGCGCGACGTGGCGGCAGGGGGCGATTGGGGTATACCCCAATTTCTCGAAATTCGGTTTTCTCCTAGCATCCCCGCCAACAAGAAATAAATCAGGGGGACGAGCGGATGATGATCTATCCGGCCTGAATTCAAGGCTGCTTCCGTCAAACAATTACGAAGCATGAACCGAACCGGGTTTCGCCAGGTGCTCGGCACGCCGACCTGTTTGGTCTGCGTCTTCTCGGTGAATGCTCTTCCATGTTTCGCTGAGATGCGAAGGAGAACTCATGGCCAAGGTCAAATGCGCGATCATCGGATCGGGCAACATCGGCACGGATCTGATGATCAAGATCATGCGGACGTCTGAGAACCTGGAGATGGGGGCGATGGTCGGCATCGATCCCGCCTCCGACGGTCTCGCCCGCGCCGCCCGGTTGAAGGTCCCGGTGACCCACGAGGGCATCGACGGCCTGCGCAAGATGCCGGAATACAGGGACATCAAGGTGGTGTTCGACGCCACCTCGGCGAAGGCGCATCTCCACAACGACGCGTTGCTCCGGGCCGACGGCAAGAAGGTCATCGACCTGACCCCGGCGGCGATCGGCCCCTTCACCATCCCCGCCATCAACGGCGACGCCAACATCGACGAGACCAACGTCAACATGGTCACCTGCGGCGGCCAGGCGACGATCCCGATGGTCTATGCGGTGAAGCGCGCCTCGAAGCGCGTGATCTGGGGCGAGATCGTCGCCTCGATCTCCTCCAAGTCCGCCGGTCCCGGCACCCGCGCCAACATCGACGAGTTCACCGAGACGACCTCGAAGGCGATCGAGGTGCTCGGCGGCGCCGAACACGGCAAGGCGATCATCATCCTCAACCCGGCCGAACCGCCGCTGATCATGCGCGACACGGTGTTCACGCTCAGCCAGGGCGGCGATCCCGCCGCGATCGAGGCCTCGATCCTGGAGATGGTGGCGACGGTGCAGAAATACGTGCCCGGCTACCGTCTGAAGCAGAAGGTCCAGTTCGAGGTGATCGGCGACAACGCGCCGGTCCGGATCCCCGGCGTCGGCCTCTGCTCGGGGCTGAAGACCACGATCATGCTCGAGGTCGAGGGCGCCGCCCATTACCTGCCGGCCTATGCCGGCAATCTCGACATCATGACCTCCGCCGCCCTGGTCACCGCCGACCACTGGGCCGCCAAGGTGCGCACCGAGGAGGCCGCGTGATGGCTCGTCCGAATCCGAACAAGCTCTACGTCCAGGACGTCACGCTGCGCGACGGCATGCATTCGATCCGGCATTCCTATTCGATCGAGGCGGCGCAGGCGATCGCCAAGGCGCTCGACGAGGCCAAGGTCGACGCGATCGAGATCACCCATGGCGACGGCGTCGCCGGCTCGACCTTCAACTACGGCTTCGGCAGCCACGACGACGCGGAATGGATCGCGGCCGTCGCCGAGGTCTGCACTCACGCGGTGCCGACCATCCTGCTGGTGCCGGGCATCGGCACCGTGCACGACCTGAAGGTGGCCCATGCCGCCGGTGCCCGCTCGGTACGGGTCGCGACCCACTGCACCGAGGCCGACGTCGCCCGCCAGCACATCGAGGCGGCGCGGGCGCTCGGCATGGACACCGTCGGCTTCCTGATGATGGCTCACATGGTCGGGCCGGAGAAGTTGGTCGAGCAGGCGCTGCTGATGGAGAGCTACGGCGCCGAATGCGTCTACGTGACGGATTCGGCCGGCGCGCTCCTGCCGGAGGATTATTCGGCGCGGGTGACGGCCGTTCGCGCGGCACTGAAGCCGGAGACCGAGATCGGCGTCCACACTCACCACAACCTGACGCTCGGCGTCGCCAATGCGGTCGCCGGCATCGAGGCGGGAGCGGTTCGCGTCGATGCCTCGCTCGCCGGCATGGGCGCGGGCGCCGGCAATGCGCCGCTCGAGGCTCTGATCGCGGTGTTGAACCGCAAGGGGATCGAGACCGGCTGCGATCTCTTCAAGCTGATGGACGCCGCCGACGATCTGGCGCGCCCGCTCCAGGATCGTCCGGTCCGCGTCGACCGGGAGAGCCTGTCGCTCGGTTACGCCGGGGTCTACTCGTCGTTCCTGCGCCATGCCGAGAACGCCTCGAAGCTCTACGGCGTCGACACCCGCGAGATCCTGACCGAACTCGGCAAGCGTCGCATGGTCGGTGGTCAGGAGGACATGATCATCGACGTCGCCCTCGACATCCTCGAGGCGCGAAAGACCTCCGCGGCCTGAGACCCCCAACGAATTTCATATAAATCAGGGAGAACGACGATGACGTCGATTGCACAGGCGTATCCGAACGCCATGGAAGACAAGGCGCAACTGGTCTCGCCGGGAGATCGCCGTCGCGCGCTCTTCGGCAGCGCCATCGGCAGCATGATCGAATGGTACGACTACTTCCTTTATGGAACGATGTCGGCGATCGTGTTCGGCAGGCTGTTCTTTCCGTCGACCGACGCGTTGACGAGCCAGCTCCTGGCGCTCGCCTCCTTCGCCCTCGCCTTCCTGATCCGCCCGATCGGCGGCATCGTCTTCTCCCACATCGGCGATCGCATCGGCCGCAAGAAGACGCTGGTGGTGACCCTGTCGCTGATGGGCGTCTCCACCATGCTGATCGGCCTGATGCCGACCTATGCGACCGTCGGCGTCTGGGCGCCGATCCTGCTTACCGCGTTGCGTCTGGTGCAGGGCCTCGCGCTCGGCGGCGAATGGGGCGGCGGTCTTCTTCTGGCGGTCGAATATTCGCCCCGCGAGAAGCGCGGCGTCTATGGCGCGGTGCCGCAGACCGGCGCGCTGCTCGGCCTGGCGCTCGGCAACGTCGTGACCTCCCTCCTGTCGTCGGCGATCCCGGAAGCCGACTTCCTCGCTTGGGGCTGGCGCATTCCCTTCGTTCTGTCGATCGTCCTGGTCTTCATCGGCCTGTGGATCCGTCATCAGATCGACGAGACGCCCTCCTTCCGCATGGTCGCGAGCCGTCGCACCACCAAGCGCGTGCCGCTCTTCACCACCTTCCGTGATCATTGGCGGTCGGTGCTGGTCGTGATCGGCGCCAAGGTGATCGAAACCTCGACCTTCTTCCTCTTCGCGACCTTCTCGATCTCCTATCTCGTCGGTCTCGGCTACAAGCGGGTCGACGCGCTCAACATGGTGTTGCTCGCCGCCGTCGTCGCCGTTCCGATGATGCTGTTCTTCGGCGGTCTCTCCGATCGGATCGGCCGCAAGGTGGTGTTCCTCACCGGCACCGTCGTGATGATGGCCTACATTCCCGCGTTCTTCTGGCTGCTCTCGCTGAAGTCGCCGATGATCGCCACCATCGCCATCGTCGTCGGCTTCTCGGTGATCTGGTCGACCTACGGGTCCGTGCTCGGCACCTTCTTCGCCGAGAGTTTCCCGGCCGACGTGCGCTACACCGGCGTCTCCCTCGGCTATCAGGTCGGCGCCGCGCTGGTCGGCGGCCCGATGCCGCTGATCGCCACCGCGCTCCTGGCGAGCTACGGCGGCAGCTACGTGCCCGTGATCGTGTTCCTCGTCGCCTGCGGCCTCGTCTCGCTCGTCGCCGTCGGCCTCACCCGCGATCGCAGCGGCCTCCCGCTCGACGACTGACCTCCCTCCGATCGTCGAGACACGCCGAGCCCCGAGTGGTCCCAGGACTACTCGGGGCTTTCGTCGCCGGTGGTCGCCGCTTCGACTTCGAGGCACAGCCGCACCAATTCGGCGACGGTGCCGACCCGCATCTTTTCCATCACCCGGCTGCGGTGCACTTCCACGGTCTTGATGGAGATGTCGAGAATGTCGGCGATCTGCTTGTTGAGCTTGCCCTGGACCACGCAGTCGAGGACCTCGCGTTCCCGCGCCGACAAGGCGGCGAGACGCGCCACGACGTCGCGCTCGTGGAGCGCCTTGCGCCGGCGGTTGCGATCCCGCGCGAGGCAGAAGTCGACGCGCGCGAGCATGTAGTCGTCGTCGAGCGGCTTCTGGACGAAGTCGACCGCTCCCTTGCGGAAGGCCTCCACCGCCATCGGCACGTCGCCGTGGCCGGTCACGACGATCGTCGGCAGGTCCACGCCCATGGCCACCAACCGATCGTGCAGCTCGAGCCCGCCGAGGCCGGGCATGCGGACGTCGACCACCAGACAGCCCGCCATGTCGGGCGTGCACACGGCGAGAAAGTCCTCGGCGTTGGCATGGGCGACGACGTGATGGTGATTGGCTTCGATCAGCCAGACCAGCGAATCGCGAAACGCGTCGTCGTCGTCGACGACGTGAACCGTCTCGATCGGGGGCATGGGTTCACCGGCCTTCTTCATGCGATCGACAGTGTGAAGTGGAACACTGCTCCTCCCTCCGGATTGTCGGTCACCCAGATCCGCCCGCCGTGGAATTCCACGATCGACCGACAGATGTTGAGCCCGACGCCGAGACCTTCCGGCTTCGAGGTGTAGAACGCCTGAAAGATCCTGTCGCGGTCGCCTTCGGCGATGCCGGTTCCGAAATCGGTCACCGTGACCTCGACGTGCCCGACCTCGGCGCGCGCCGCCACCACCAGAAGCCGGCGTTCGACCGGACGGGCCTCCATCGCCTCGATCCCGTTGCGGATCAGATTGAAGAGGACCTGACCGATCATGACGCGATCGCAGCGCACCGGCGGCAGGTCGTCGGGCGCGTCGATGACGATCGCGTGGCCGCGCCGGCGCAGATCGACGGAGGCCATGGTCGTCGCCTCGTCGATGATGTCGGCGAGCCGCTGCGGTTCGACCGAAGGCTCGCTGCGGCGCAGGAAGCGGCGGAGCCTCGCGACGATTCGCGACGCCCGCGCCGCTTCGGAGGAGGCCTTGCGCATCGCCGAGAGAAGGCCCGCGCGGTCGCCGGAGCCGGCCTCGAGACGGCGGACCGACCCCATGCAGTAGTTGGCGATGGCGGCCAAGGGCTGGTTCAGTTCATGAGCGAGGCTGGTCGCCATCTCCCCCATGCTCACGAGCCGCGCCGTCTTCTCGAACCGCGCCGCGCTCTCGCGCTGATAGGCGAGCGCCGTCTCCCGCTCGACCCGCGAGGCCTCCTGGAGGGCTTCGTAATCACGCCGCGTGGTTCGCAGTTGATCGACCGCCCGGGCGATGTCGCCGATCTCGTCACGCCGCTCGACCTCGGGGATGTCGACGGCGAAGTCGCGCCGCGTCAATCGGTCGATCGCCTCGGTGAGGTGACCGAGCGGCCGGCTGATCGAGCGCGCGACGGCGCGTCCGAGGAGCCAGGTCACCAGCGCGACGATCGCGCCGAGGCCGGTCGTCTGGAGGAGCACCGTGCGCACCTCGCGGTCGACGTCGTCGAGATAGATGCCCGTCGCCACGAACCAACGCCACGGCTCGAACGGCCGGACATGTGACAGTTTCTCCGCCGCCGACCCGGTGCCGGGCTTGGTGAATTCGTAGCGGATCACGCCGCCGCCGGCGACCGCCAGATCGCGCTGGGCGAGGACGAAGCGGGTGCCGCTCGAATCGGTGAGGTCGGAGACGTCCTTGCCCTCGTAGTCCGGCTGGATCGGCAGCAGGACCGAACGGGCGTCGAAGTCGTCGATGAAGAAATATTCTCCATTGGCCCAACGCATCACCCGCAGACTTTCCACGGCATTGCGCTTGGCGGTCGCCTCATCGATCTCGCCGGCCTTCTGCCTGGCGTATTCCCGCGCGATCACGGTATGGGCGAGCTCGGTCAGATTGCGCACCATGGTGATGCGATCGTCGATCATCTGCCGGCGGATGCTCTCGGTCGCGACCGCGCCGAGCGCGACGAGGCCGAGCAGACCGATCAGCGAAGCGAAGAGAAGTCGGCCTCGAATGCCGAGTCTCGGGAGGTTCCGGGAATACATTGTCTGGTTCGGCCGAACGGGTTTTCGATGTCGTGATCGTGCACGCGAAATCGACGTCGCGCCATGGCGGCACGGTCGGTGCCGGATGAAAACCCGGACGCCGAACGGCCGCTTCGGGTCGATTCTGTTGAAAAACTCAGGCGTTGCGCCGAGCGTCGATCACTGATTCACTCGTGTCACGGCGGCAGGAGTGAAGTCGATGATGGGCGATCGGCAAGTCGTTCAAGACTCCCTGTTCTACGAGTT
>NZ_JAFNIH010000021.1 GCF_019160155.1 Pinisolibacter aquiterrae | reverse complement strand
ACAACACCCTCCGCCCCCATTCGAGCCTCGGCGGCCTCGCGCCGTCGGTGTTCGCCACCCGGTCCGATCAGGGCCAGATCACCGCCGGACCAAACTTATGACCGGCAGGAAAATGGGGAGCACGTCAATCAGCTTGTGGGGCGTGGTGCGTTTCCTACGATTGATATGCCCGACACGTCCTTCCCGGATACGATGATCGCTCTGCGAGGAGTGTGGTCGCGCCTCGACCCGGCTTACCTCTCCGCTCTGTGGGCAACCGCCTTCATGCGTGCGCAGATCGAAGGAGCGGCACGAACGACGAACGGGACCTTCAAGATCAGCCAAGAAGCGATCTCCAAATTCCGGGTCCTTCTTCCCCCCTTGCCCCTCCAAACCGCCTTCGCCGAACAGGTGACCCGCATCGAGGCCGTCGCCCGAGCCCTCGATGCCGCCGCCGCCAAGGCCGAGGCGATGGCCGCAGCGCTTTCCGCCGAGGTGTTCGGATGACCGCACTCGTTCAACCCACCGACACGATCCCCGACTATCAGAGCCTGATGCTGCCGGTCCTGCGGGCGGCCGTGGGCGGCGAGGTCCGGATCGGCGAAGTCGTCGCCCGGCTCGCCGACGCCCTCGCCCTCAGCGAAGCCGCACGGACGCAGTCGATCCCCTCCGGCGGCCAGACGCTCTTCGGCAACCGGGTGCACTGGGCCAAGACCTATCTCGCCAAGGCCGGTCTCGTGGAGAACACCCGGCGCGGCCACTTCCGCATCACGCCGCGCGGGACCGACGTCCTCGCCACCGATCCGGAGCGGATCGACAACCAGTTCCTCGGGCGCTTCGCCGAGTTCCGCCAATTCGTCGCCGCCCCGACCGAGACCGGCACCGCAGAAGCCCCGGCCGCTCCGACCGCCACGGCGGATCAGACGCCCGACGAGGTGATGCGCGCCGCGCACCGGCGCATCGAGATGGCGCTCGCCAAGGATCTCGTCGATCGCGTCCGTACCGCCCCACCCGAATTCTTCGAGCGCCTGATCGTCAAGCTCCTCCTCGCCATGGGTTACGGCGGCTCGGCCGAACAGGCGGGCCGTTCGCTGGGGCGCAGCGGCGACGGTGGCGTCGACGGCGTCATCGATCAGGATGCCCTCGGGCTCGATCGCGTCTACATCCAGGCCAAGCGCTACGCCGAAGGCAACACCGTCGGCGCCGGGGCGATCCGCGACTTCTTCGGCAGCCTCGACCGCCACAAGGCGACCAAGGGCCTGTTCGTCACCACCTCGACCTTCACCGCCGACGCCCGCCAGACCGCCGAATACCTGAGCAAGCGCATCGTCCTCGTCGACAGCGACCAACTCGCCACCCTCATGGTCCGCTGGAACATCGGCTGCCGGATCGAGGAGACCCTGCACCTGAAGCGGCTCGACGAAGACTTCTTCGAGTGAGGTGGTCCGGGCGGGAACCGGACGGCGGTCTCGTGCAACCGGGTGCAATGCGCCCGATCCGGGTGAAAGGTCGACGGCGAGTCGACCCGTCGGGAGGAAGACGTGCAGCCAATCCTCTTGAGTCGGTTCCGCGAGTTGCTCCTGCTTCGCGGAGAGACGGCCAAGCTCGCGCCGGAGACCCTCCTGGCCTCGAACGGGCGGGATGAACTCTTCTATGTCCCCTTCGAGTACGTGAACCGATCCGCGCGCCTCGTCATCGTCGGCATCACCCCCGGGCCGAACCAGATCGCCGAAGCCTATAAAGCCGTCCGAGCACAACTTCGCGTAGGAGCCGACGAAGATACCGTTCTGCGTGAAACCAAGCGCATCGGCTCATTCGGCTCCCCAACGATGAGACCCAACCTCGTCAAGATGCTCGATGCGATGGGCTTTTCCGAGCTGCTGGGTCTCCGATCGTCCGCGGCGCTCTGGGAGGAGGCCTTCGTCGTGAACGTCAGATGGAAGGCATCGCCAAGGCGAAGCGCGAGGGCAAGTACAAGGGGCGTCGCCGGCTTTTGGTATCAGAGGACGTTGCTCGACTAGCCGCCGAGGGACATGGCCCGACTGCCATTGCGAAGACGCTCGGTATCGGTGTTGCGACCGTTCACCGCCGCATTGCGGAGCAGCGCACGGGAACCCGTTGTTCCGCGTAGTAATATTCCCTCGAGGCTGTTGATTTCGGGCCCGCCGCCAAGGCTGCAGTCCAACCTGCGCGGACGTCCGTGCAACTGGTTGCACCGCCGCTCGTTTTGACTTGCCGGAATGACCACGACGCGTCCGGCACCCGTCGATCGGCTGCCATTGGCGTCCGAGGGAGGCGCCGCCGGTCTCGGCATCTGCACCTGTGGCCGGTTCGGTGACTGCTTCGGACGCTTGTCGTCGGTCGGAAAATCGGTCACGACGGTGACGGGGCAGAGACCGGAGGCAAGGCGAGACGTGGCGGAGACGCTCGGGTACGACATCCTGCTCGTCGACGACGACGGTGAGATCCGCCGCCTCGTCTCGAAGCTGTTGCGGGAGGACGGCCACCGGGTCACCTCGGTCGGATCCGCCGTGGAGATGCGCGAGGCGATCGCGCGTTGCACGCCCGATCTCGTCCTGCTCGACGTCATGCTGCCCGGCACGGACGGGCTCACGCTGTGCCGCGAGCTGCGCGCCTCCTCGTCCCTGCCGATCATCATGCTCACCGCCAAGGGTGACGACGTCGATCGCATCGTCGGGCTCGAGATGGGCGCCGACGACTATCTCGCCAAGCCGTTCCATCCGCGCGAGCTCCTCGCCCGCATCCGCGCCGTGCTGCGCCGGGCGCGGCCGAGCGAGGGCGGGGGCGCGAAGACCGGACGCGAGATCCGGTTCGCCGGCTGGTGTCTCGACACGGCGCGGCGCGAACTCACCGACCCGCGCGGCGTCGTCATCGATCTGTCGACCGGCGAGTACGACCTGCTCCTCACCTTCCTGGAGACGCCACATCGGGTGCTGAGCCGCGAGCTGCTGCTCGACGCCACCCGAAACCGCGACGCCGAACCGTTCGATCGGGCGATCGACGTCCAGGTGAGCCGGCTACGGCGCAAACTCGAGACCGCCGGCGAGGTGATCAAGACCGTGCGCGGCGCCGGCTATCTGTTCGTTCCCGACGTCGAACGCACGTGAGGGGCTCCATGCGCGCCTTCGCCTCGAGCCTCGCCGCCCGCACCATGCTGGTGTTGTTCCTCGGCATCGGCGCCGTGCATCTCCTCAGCCTGTGGACCTATCGCCATGCCCTCGACCGCGAGGCGGCGACGGCGGACGTGACCCGTCTCGCCGATCGCCTGTTGACCATCCGTCGCGCCGTGATGCGGGTCGTGCCGAGCGAGCGCGAGGCGGTGGCGCACGATCTCTCCGGCGGGCCGATCGATGCCCACTGGAGCCGCAGCGAACACGCGGTCGCCGGCGGGCCGGGCAGCGGCGAACTCGCCGGTCTCGCCGAGCGCTTGGCGACCCTCGGTGACGACCTCGCGCCCGGCGACGTGGTGGTCGGCGCCAACCGCGACCGTCACGACGACCCCCATCTCGCCGCCGTCTCGCTCGCCCTGCCCGATCGGACGTGGATCAACTTTTCGCTGGTCGAGCAGGCGTCCCGCCACGAGGACGGTCACGGCACACTGCTGTCGACCTCGCTGATGGCGCTCGGGGCGATGGTGCTGTCGATGCTGCTGGTGCGTTGGCTGACCCGGCCGCTCCTCGGCTTCGTCGACGCCGCCCGCCACATCTATCGCGGCGGCGAGGCGGTGTCGGTGCCCGAGGACGGACCGACCGAGATCCGCACCCTGGCCGTCGCCTTCAACGAGATGCAGCGGCGGATCAAGCGGATGATCGACGACCGCACCCATGCGCTCGCTGCCGTCAGCCACGATCTGCGCACCCCGATCACCCGCCTCAGGCTGCGCCTCGGCGAGGTGGAGAGCGCGGCGACGCGGGGCGCGATCTCCGGCGATCTCGACGAGATGGAGCGGATGATCGACCAGACGCTCGCCTATCTCTCCGGCGACCGCGACGACGAACAGGTGAAGCCGGTCGACGTCGCCGCCATCCTCGCGACGCTGGTCGACGACCAGACCGACGCCGGCCGCGACGTCGTCCTCGACGGCGACCACGGTGTGGTGGTCGAGGGCCGGCGGCTGGGACTGAAGCGCGCCTTCGCCAATCTCCTCGACAACGCGGTGAAATACGGCGGCCGAGCCGAGATCCGCGTCGCGGCGGAGGCGGGTGGCGTCACCGTCACCATCGCCGACCACGGCCCGGGCATTCCGGCAGCCGATCGCGCCCGGGTGCTCGATCCCTTCGTGCGGCTGGAGCCGTCGCGCAACCGCGACACCGGCGGTTGGGGCCTCGGCCTCGCCATCGCCCGCCGCATCGTCGACAGCCACGGCGGCTCGCTCGAACTCGCCGACAACCCGCCCACCGGCCTCCTGGTGCGCGTCCATCTGCCGGCGGGAAGCTCCCGGCCGGGCTGAAACAATTTGTTACGGAACTGAAATCCTGCGACGGGTGCCATCGGGCAGGGTCACGGTCGGGACACTCCGCATCGGAACCGACATGCACCGCAGCCTCGCCTTCGCCTCGTTCGCCCTCGCCCTCGCCCTCCTCGCCGCTCCTGCGGCCCGAGCCCACGACGGGCACGATCACGGCGCCCCGCCGCCGCCGATCTCGACCACGGTGGCGCCACGCGCCGACGCCTCTTCCGACGATCTCGAGATGGTCGTGGTGGCGCGCGCCGGGGCGCTGGAGATCCTGATCGACCACTTCCGCGACAACCAGCCGGTGACCGACGCGATCGTCGAGGTCGACGGGCCGGCGGGGCTCGTCAAGGCGACGGCCGAGGGCGGCGTCTATCGCCTCCCCGCGCCCTGGGCCGAGCCGGGCCGGACGATCGATCTCGCGGTGACCGTGCAGGCCGGCGACATCGTCGACGTGCTGACGACGACGCTGACTCTGCCGCCGGTCGCGGCGAAGCCGGCCGCCGGATCGGTGGTCATGCCGGCGCGGGCGAGCGACGGCGGACCGGCGGGTGTCGGTGATGTGCTCGGCGGGTGGGGCCTGGCGCTCGCCGGCTTCGCGGCAGGGCTCGCCTTCGCCGGTGCCTTCGGACGGCGCAGGATCGCCACCGCCGCCCTCGCCGGGCTCTTCCTCCTCGGGATCGCGCCGGGATCGCCGGTCGAGGCGGACGAGGCGCGCGATCTCGCCCAACGTCTGCCCGACGGCACGCTGTTCGTGCCGAAGTCGAGCCAGCGCATCCTCGGCCTGCGCACCCTCTTCACCGAGATCGCCGATCACCCGACGACGGTGGAACTGCCCGGCCGGGTCATCCCCGATCCTGACGGATCGGGCGTCGTCCAATCGTCGCTCGCGGGGCGGCTGAAGCCGCCGCCGGGCGGGTTCCCGCGGCTCGGCACGACGGTCGCGGCGGGCGACGTCCTCGCCTATGTCGAGCCGGCGGTGGCGGCGGCCGACGTCACCACCCAGCACCAGCAGGCGCGCGAACTCGACCAGCAGATCGCCCTGATGACGCAACGGCTCGAACGCTATCGCCAGATCACCAACTCGATCGCCCGCGCCCAGATCGAGGACACCGAGGTCGAGCTGACCGGACTGAAGGCGCGCCGCGCCAACCTCGAAAAGCGCGAGCGCGCCTCGGAGGCGCTGGTCGCGCCGGTCTCGGGGGTGGTCGCGGCGCTGGCCGCCACCACCGGGCAGATCGCCGAGCCCAACACCGTCGTCTTCCGCATCGTCGATCCCCGCCGCTTCTGGGTCGAGGCGCTGGCCTATGAGGCGCATGTCTTCGCCGCACGGGCGACCGGCCGGCCGTCGGGCGGCGAGAGCTTCCCGCTCACCTTCGTCGGCAGCGGCCTCTCCGACCGCGCCCAGGCGGTGCCGGTGCATTTCGCGGTCGACGGCGAGGCCAAGGGGCTGCGTGCCGGACAACTCCTCACCGTGTCGGCGAGGCTCTCCGAGACGCGTGGCGGCATCGCGGTGCCGCGCTCCGCGGTGTTGCGCGGCTCGAACGGGCGATCGCTGGTGTGGGAGCACACCAACCCGGAGCGCTTCGTGCCGCGCGAGGTCCGCGTCGAGCCGCTCGACGGCGAGCGCGTGCTGATCGTCGCCGGGGTCGAAGCCGGACGGCGGATCGTCACCGGCGGTGCCGAACTCCTCAATCAGATCCGGTGAGGCGGCATGTTCCAGTTCCTCGTCTCGCAGTCGCTGAAGAACCGGATCTTCGTCGTGGCGATCGCCGCGGCGCTGGTCGTGTGGGGCGCGCTCACCGCCACCCGGCTGCCGGTCGACGTCTTCCCCGATCTCAACCGGCCGACGGTCACCATCATGACCGAGGCCGAGGGGCTGGCGCCCCCCGAGGTCGAGCAGCTCGTCACCTGGCCGATCGAGACGCAGATGAACGGCCTGCCCGGCGTCTCGCGCGTCCGCTCGGTGTCGGGGGTGGGGCTCTCCATCGTCTACGTCGAGTTCGACTGGTCGACCGAGATCTTCCGCAACCGCCAACAGGTCGCCGAGAAGCTGACGCTCGTCCAGGCGCAGCTGCCGACCGGCGTCGTGCCGCAGATGGGCCCGGTCGCCTCGATCATGGGCCAGATCGTGCTGATCGCCGTCACCGGCAGCGACGCGGTCTCGCCGATGGAGCTGCGCGAGACCGCCGACTTCGTCCTCAGGCCGCGGCTCCTCACCATCCCCGGCGTCGCCCAGGTCATCCCGATCGGCGGTGAGGTGCGGCAGTTCCGCGTCTCGCCCGATGCGGCGGCGATGCGGGCGCTCGGCGTCGACCTCGAGCAGATCGAGAAGGCGGTCGCCCGCTTCGGCTCCAACACCGGCGGCGGCTTCACCGACCAGTACAGCCGCGAGTTCCTGATCCGCGCCATCGGACGCACCAAGAGCCTCGCCGATCTCGGCGGCCTCGTCGTCGCCACCGTCGACGGCCGGCCGGTGACGCTCGAACAGGTCGCCACCGTCGATCACGCCGCGAAGCTGAAGCGCGGCGAGGCCGGGTTCATGGGGCGGTCGAGCGTCATCGTCTCGGTGGAAAAGCAGCCGGGCGTCGACACGGTGCGGCTGACCCGCGACATCGAGGCGGCGCTCGCCGATCTCGCCCCGGCCCTCCCGGCGGGGATCACGGCGAAGGACCTCTTGTTCCGGCAGGCGAACTTCATCGAGGCGTCGATCGGCAATGTCGAGAAGGTGCTTCTGGAGGCGGTCGTCGTCGTCGCCTTCGTCCTCTTCGCCTTCCTGCTCAACGTGCGGACCACGGCGATCTCGCTCACCGCCGTGCCGGTGTCGATCCTGGTGACGGCGATCGTCTTCCACCTCGCCGGCCTCACCATCAACACCATGACACTGGGCGGCCTCGCCATCGCCGTCGGCGAGCTGGTCGACGACGCGGTGGTCGACGTCGAGAACATCTTCCGCCGCCTGCGCGAGAACCGCGAAGCGGGCAATCCGCGCTCGATCTTCGACGTGGTGGTCGACGCCAGCCGCGAGGTGCGCTCCGGCATCGTCTACGCCACCATGATCATCGTGCTGGTCTTCGTGCCGCTGTTCTCGCTCGACGGCATCGAGGGCCGGCTGTTCGCGCCGCTCGGTCAGGCCTATGTGGTGTCGATCGCCGCCAGTCTCCTGGTCTCGATCACTCTGACGCCGGTGATGGCCTATTGGCTGCTGCCGGGGATGAAGCGGCTCGATCATTCGGACGGCGCCCTGGTGCGCGTCCTCAAACGGGCGAACGCCCGGGCGCTCGCCTTCGTCTTCGCCCGGCCGGCGCTGCCGCTCGCCGGCGCCGGGCTCGGCGTCGTCCTCGCCGTGGTCGCCGCGACGCAGCTGCCGCGCACCTTCCTGCCGCCCTTCAACGAGGGCACGCTGACCATCAACCTCCTCTTCGATCCCGGCATCTCGCTCGCCGAGAGCCACCGCGTCGGCCTCGTCGCCGAGCGGCTGATCATGGAGGTGCCGGAGGTCAAGCTGGTCGGCCGGCGCACCGGCCGGGCCGAGCTCGACGAACACGCCGAGGGCGTCCACTCCTCGGAGGTCGAGGTCGATCTCCATCCCGGCGGCCGCTCGAAGGACGAGATCGCCGCCGACATCCGCGCCCGCCTCGCGGTGCTGCCCGTCGCCACCAACGTCGGCCAACCGATCTCGCACCGCCTCGACCACATGCTCTCCGGCGTGCGCGCCCAGATCGCGCTGAAGATCTTCGGCGAGGATCTCGACACGATGCGCGCCGTCGCCGCCGAGTTCCGCGAGAAGCTCGCGACCGTCCCCGGCGTCGTCGATCTCCAGGTCGAGAAGCAGGTGCGCATCCCGCAGCTCGAGGTGATCGTCGACTACCGCCGCGCCGCCCTGCACGGGCTGCAGCCGGCGGCCGTCACCGACCAGCTCGAGCGCCTCTCCAACGGCCGCCTCGTCAGCCGCATCGTCGACGGCAATCGCCGCTTCGACGTGGTGGTGCGGCTCGAGGACGACCGGCGCACGACGCAGGCGCTCGGCGACATGCTGATCGAGACCCCCGAGGGCTGGATCCCGCTGCGCCAGATCGCCGACGTGGTCGAGACCGACGGCCCCAACCAGATCCTGCGCGAGAACGGCCATCGCCGGGTCGTCGTCTTCGCCAACACCGCCGGTGGCGCCGACATGGGCGAGGTGATCGGCCGCATCCGCGCCATCGTCGCCGCGACGCGCCTGCCCGAAGGCCTCTCCACCGGGCTCGACGGCACGTTCCGGGCGCAGGAGGAGAGCATGCGCAAGATCGGCCTCCTGTCGATCGTGTCGCTGGTGATGGTGGTCGCCATCCTGTGGAGCCGCTACCGCTCGGCGGTCTTCGTCGGCGTGATCATGGCGAGCGTGCCGCTCGCCCTCATCGGCTCGGTGGCGGCGCTGTGGTTCGCCGGGCAACCGCTGTCGGTCGCCTCGATGATCGGCTTCGTGACGCTCACCGGCATCGCCACCCGCAACGGCATCCTCAAGATCAGCCACATCCTCAATCTGGCGATCCACGAGGGCCTGCCCTTCGGGCCGGAGCTGGTGACGCGCGGCTCGCTCGAACGGCTGACGCCGGTCTTGATGACCGCGCTCTCCGCCGGCGTGGCGCTGCTGCCGCTGATGATCGACGCCCACGCGCCGGGCAAGGAGATCCTCCACCCGGTCGCCGTCACCATCTTCGGCGGCCTCGTCACGGCGACCGCGCTCGACACGCTGGTGACGCCGGTGCTGGTCCTTCTCTTCGGCCGCCGCTCGCTCGAGCGCGCCGTCGCCGAGGCCCGCGCCCAGACCGTGCCGACCGACGCCCTCACCACCCCCACCCGGCCGATCGAGGCCTATTGACCCATCACCGAGGCATCCATGATCCGTCCGTCGACCCTCCTCGCCGCTCTCGCCCTCGCCGCCCTCCTCACCGCAGGCCCGGCCGCCGCCCATCAGCCGCGCCTCGGCCCGCACGGCGGCGCGCTGGTCGACGCGGGAAGCGGACACCACGCCGAACTCGTCGCCGACGGCACCACAACGGTCGCCGTCCATCTCTCCGACATGTCGGATGCGGCGGTGGCGACGACGGGCTTCAAGGCGGAGGCGATCCTCGTCGTCGACGGAAAGCCGGTGCGCTTCGCGCTCGACCCGGCCGAACCGTCGCGCCTCGTCGGCACCGCGCCGGTGCCGGTTCCGAAGGGCGTCAAGGGTGCCGTCCGCATCACCGCACCGGACGGCGCGACCGCGCAGGCGAAGTTCTGAACCCGGACCATCGCGACCGGCGCAATGCGCCGGCCGCTCGCGAAAGGCACGAACCATGATCGAAAGACGCCGCTTCCTCACCCTCATCGGCGGCCTCGCCGTCGCCGCCACCCCGCTCGCCGCGGTCGGCCCGGCGCGGGCGCGACCGGCGATGCGGGTCCACCGCGATCCGAGCTGCGGCTGCTGCGAGGCCTGGGTCGCCCACATGCGCGGCTCGGGCTTCGACGCCCGCATCGAGGCCGCCGCCGACATCGACGCGGTCAAACGCCGCCTCGGCGTGCCGGACGCGCTCGCCTCCTGCCACACCGCCGAGATCGACGGCTACGTCGTCGAAGGCCACGTGCCGGCGGCGGCGATCGAACGCCTCCTCGCCGAGCGGCCGGCCTTCCGCGGTCTCGCCGTCCCCGGCATGCCGATCGGCTCACCCGGCATGGAGACCCCCGGCATGGCGCCCGAGCCGTTCCAGGTCATCGCCTTCGCCGCGAACGGCCGGACGTCCGTCTTCGCCGACTTCCCGCGCGGCTGGGGCGGCTGAGGCGTCCGGCCGCCCGCGCCCGTCCCTCGTCTCCCCCGCCTCCTCGGAGTACCGCCATGACCCTCATCCCTTCGCCCCTCTCGCTCGATCGCCGCCGACTTCTCGTCGGGTCGTCGGCACTGCTCCTCGGCGGACTCGGCGGGCTCGGCCGCGCCCGGGCCGCCGCGCCGCTCCTCACCGTCGGGTCGCGCACGCTCGAGGTGAAGGGAAAGGCGGCGACGGTCTTCGGCCTCACCGGGCCGAACGGACAGCCGGGGCTGGTGGCCCGCGAAGGCGAGCGCTTCGCCGGCGAAGTGGTGAATGCCACCGGCGGGCCGCTGATCATGCACTGGCACGGCCAGGTCTTCGCCGCCTTCGACCAGGACCGCGCGCGCCCCGGCGGCGGCGAGACCCCTGTCGGCGGCCGTGACGTCCACGACTTCCTCCTCACCCCCGGCACCCACTGGATGCATTCGCACCAGATGACCGAGCAGCGCCTGCTCGCCGCGCCGATGGTGACGATCGAGAAGGACGCCGGCGACGTGCAGAACGTGGTCGTCATGCTGCACGACTTCGCCTTCCGCGCACCGGAGGAGATCCTCGCCGAGCTCGGTGGCGGCGGCAGCGCTCATGGCGCCCATGGCGCGGCGGCAGCCCCGGTACAGGACCCGCATGCCGGCCATGGGGCCGCGCCGACCCCGGCGCCGCGATCCGGGGCGATGCCCGGCATGCCGATGGGACAGATGAACGGTCACGCCATGCACGGCCCCGGCGCCATGCCGGGGATGGGACCGGGCATGATGCAGGGGATGGGCCCGGGCGCGATGATGGGCATGATGGGCGCCGCCCCGCATGCCAACGACGTTCGCTACGACGCCCATCTCGCCAACGACCGCACCCTCGACGATCCGCAGGTGGTGCGCGTCGAGCGCGGCGGCCGGGTGCGGCTGCGCCTCGTCAACGGCGCCACGGCGACGGCCTATTTCGTCGACACCGGTGGCCTCGCCGCCGAATGCGTCGCGGTCGACGGCTCACCCTGCCGGCCCCTCGCCGGCACCCGCTTCCCGCTCGCGCAAGGCCAACGCATCGATCTCGTGGTCACCGTGCCGCGCGAGGGCGGCGCCTTCCCGATCCTGGCGCAGGTCGAGGCCGACCGGGCGCTGACCGGCATCGTGCTGGCGACGGCGGGCGCCGAGGTGAAGCGTCTCGGCGACACGGCCGAGACCGCCGCCGCGCACGCCGACCTCTCGCTCGACCAGCGTCTCGTCGCGGCCCGTCCGCTCGCCGTCCGTCCAGCCGATCGCACCTTCCACCTGATGCTCGGCGAGGCGCCCGGCTATCGCTGGACGCTCAACGGCGCGGTGCACGGCGAACACACGCCGCTCGAGGCCAAGGTCGGCGAGCGCATCGAGATCATGTTCATGAACCCCACCTCGATGATGCATCCGATGCATCTGCACGGACATCATTTCCAGGTGGTCGGCAGCCGTGGCGGCCGCTTCGCCGGGCCGATGCGCGATACGGTGATCGTGCCGCCGCACACGCCGGTGGTGGTGGCCGTCGACCTCGACAAGCCGGGCGACTGGTTCCTCCACTGCCACCACCTCTACCACATGGCCACCGGCATGATGACCGAGCTGAAGGTGAGGTGACCGCCGGGTTCGAAGATCGGTGATCACGCTGTGCTCGCGGCAGCCCGATGGCGGGCTGCGAGCCGCAGCGTAGGCTCGCTCGGCTCTGCGATCCTCCGACTCGGGTGTCGTGGTGGTGGTGGGGATGGCGGACGTGCCGAGGACGGCGTGTCATGCAATCGCGGCATGCCCCCTTGTCGAAGCCGTTGGAACGGCCGACCGTCGTCGGCTTGGTCCGCGCCTCCCACATCGAAGGCCCGCGGGTCGGACGTGCCAAGGCGCGCGAAAAACGAACGGGCCGAGCGAGGCTCACGCATCGATCGGCCCGAGGTGGGAGTGGTCGCCGGTGGACGTCTCGCCGCCCGCCGGTCAGGGCGTTCGATCACTTGTCGAAGATCAGATGCAGCGGTTCGCGCACCTGCGAATGGCGGACCTGAGCGTTGTCGAAGAAGGCGACGCCGAAGCCGTAGACCTTGGTGAGGTCGTTGAACTGCACGTCGAACTTCGAGGCGGTGGTCAGCGGACGCTCGATCAGGATCGTCCACTTGCCGGCCTTCCACTTGGCCGAGGTCTTGATGACGCCGCGGTCACCCGTGAAGGGCTCGACCAGGATCGAGGCGACCTCGTCGCCGGCGACGTACTTCGAGTCGTCGAAGGGTGCCTTGTCGGCCTCGCGCAGCCAGTAGGTGCCGCCCTTGTTGGCCGCCTGCCCGGACTTGTTCATGAATTGCGGCTTGCCGTCGACGAGCTTGATGTCGGCATAGCCGCCGCCGGTCTTGGCGTCGGACTTGCGGCCGGCTTCCGGCGATTTCTGCGGGTCGAAGCGGGTGCTGTCGAGATACTGGTTGTCGATCTGGCCGAGGAAGCCGCCGCGGACGTACTTCAGGTGCCAGATGTCGCCGAGCTCACCCTCGTCCTCGGTGTACTTGTTGCCGTAGGACTTGCCCGGTTCACCGGCATGGCACGCTGCCTGGCAGCCGAACTTCTCGTCGAAGCCGAAGATCGACTTGTCGATGTTCCAGATGATGGCGAGTTTGTCCTCGTAGAACTTGTTGTTGTCGCCGCCCTTGTCGTCCGGATCGGTGAGCTTCTTCCACGAACCGTCGGCTTGTTTGACGTAGGGGCTACGGCGCACCGACAGGGTCGGATCGTCGTAGACGAGGCGCAGATAGACCGCCTTGTCGTCATAGGCCGCCTGGACGGTGCCGCCGGTCTCGCCGAGATTGTCCTTGAAGTTCACGCCCTTCTGCGCCTTCACGGCAGTGGCCGGCGCCTTCTCCCACACACCGCTGGCGACGTCGGCGTCGAGCACCGGGGCGGCGGTGGCCTTGATCGCATGGACGGGCACGGGCTTCAGCGGAACCTTCTTCTCTTCTTGCGCCAGGGCGGTGCCGGCGAGGAGCGACAGGGGGAGCACGAGGGCGGCGGTGCGCAGCAGGGTCTTCATGGGTCGCAGTCCTTCTGTTCGGGTGCGCGGCGAGGATCACTCTTCGTGCCAGCCCGTGATCATCATCTTGAAGAGCGAGGTGGGTCGGACACCGGTGGTGCCGAGGTAGATGTGCGCCAACATGAACAGGATCACGGCGGCGCCGGCGAGGTAGTGGAGCATCGCCACCGGCAGGAGGCCGTCGAGACCGAAGATCTTCGCCGGGGCGAGATCGGGAAAGAGGAAGACGACGCCGGTCAGGATCACCACCGGGACGACCACATACATGATCACCCAGTAGACGATGGCCTGGAGAGCATTGAAGTTGGCTTCCTCGGTCGGCGGATAGGGATGGGGCGCGCCCCAGAAGATGCCCCATCCGTAGAAGACGATCTGCTTCCAGCAGCGGGCGAGGACGCCCGGCGGCTTCGGCACGTATTGCCACCAGTTGCCGGTGACGATGTTGGCCAGCACGAAGAAGCCATAGGCGACGAGCAACGCCACGCCGGCGATGTCGTGGATCTTCGCGGCGAGGCTGAAGGGCACGAGATGGAGCCCCGGATCGGCGAAGTGCAGGCTCGCCCCGGTCACCGCCAGCACGATCATCAGCGTCGCGTTGGTCCAATGCCAGATCCGCAGCCACGGCGGCAGGAGATAGATGCGATGGCTCATGACGCCCTCCTGCGGCGGAAGAAGGCCATGACGATCCGCACGGCGCCGTGGCCGAGGAGGCCGAGGACGGTGAGGCCGAAGAGACCGATCACGGCGCGATCGATCAGCGGATGGCGGGTGGCGCCGACCACATAGGCCGAGCCGAGCACGGAAGCGTTGGCGAAGCCGAGATCGCTGCCGACGTTGGTGGCGGCGAAGCGATAGAGCCGCGTGGCCAGCACCGAGTCCTGCGAATGGCAGGTGACGCAGGCCTTCTCCGCCTTGTCCTTGGCCAGGATCTCGTGGGAGGTGGCGAGGCTCTTCACCGGCGACATCGGCGTGTGGCACTCGATGCAGCGCACCGCCGACCAGTGCAGCCGGGGGTTGGGCAGCCAGTCGTGGGTGGCGTAGAGATCGGGCCGGACCTTCTTGGTCGGCAACGCCGCCGAGATGGCGCCATAGCGCAGATCGGAGTTGTGGCAGTCGACGCACATGGCGTTGTCCTGGGCCACGATCTTGCGCGGATCACCGACCTTCGCCGCCACCTTGTAGACGTGGGGGTCGTGGCAGGTCTGGCAGGTGAAGCGGTCCGCCAGGTTCTTGGCGTGGACCGAGTCCTTGAACTGGGTCTCGACCCTCAGCGCCTTGGTGGCGTGGCATTCGCCGCACTCGCTGATCGACTTCTTCGCTTCCGGCGCGTGCGGGAAGGCGACGTAGCCCTGTCCGTGACAGACCTTGCACTCCATGCCGGTGTGGTTGGAACCGTCGAACTGCTTCGGATCGTGGAGAAACTTCGCCAATTCCGCGAGGTTCATGTCGGCGCGCGGCGGGTTCTTCAGGCCGGCTTCGGTGTGGCAGACGTAACACTCGGCGTTCGACTTGCGGATCTTCTCGATCAGGGCGGGATCGGTCGGCGCCGCGCCCTTGACGTCGGCGGCCGTCGCCGCTCCCGGTGCGGTCGCCAGCATAGCGAAGGCGGCAAAGAGCGATTTCGAGGCGGGCCTCATGAGG
This sequence comes from Pinisolibacter aquiterrae, assembly GCF_019160155.1. Lineage (GTDB taxonomy): Bacteria > Pseudomonadota > Alphaproteobacteria > Rhizobiales > Ancalomicrobiaceae > Pinisolibacter > Pinisolibacter aquiterrae. The sequence goes on along the minus strand of NZ_JAFNIH010000021.1, from coordinate 30,580 downwards.
CGTTCCCCCTTCCGGTCGAAGGGAGAACCGCAAAACCCGGGCCAGTCGGCAAGAATTTCGGAAGTCGCTGTTTCGCGCCGGTTTCCGGGCGCCGCGCCGGGCGTCCCCGAGGCGCTGGGGTGTCACGATTTCGCGACAGGTGTCGTCAATCGATGACGATGCCCCAGCGCTTCATGCGAACGTAGAGGTTCTGCCGCGGGATGCCGGAGAGGCGTGCCGCTTCCGAGACGTTGCCACCGGCCGCGACGAAAAGGCGACGCAGGTAGTCCTGCTCGAAGTCCTCGCGGGCGTCGCGATAGGCGGCGACCTCGCGCCCGCCCGCCCCGGTGCCGGCCGCCGCGGCGGCGGCGGGCACGGCCGCCGGCTCGATCACCGCGGCGACGTGCGAGACGTCGATCGGCCCGCCCGGATGCAGCGCCACCAGCCGCTCGACCGCGTGCTTCAGCTGGCGCACGTTGCCCGGCCACGGCTGGGCCTCGAGCAACCGCAGCGCCTCCGGCGACCACGGGCCGACCACACGGCCGAACTTCGCCTGGAAATGCTCGAGGAAATGGGTGGCGAGCAGCACCACGTCGCCGGCGCGTTCGCGCAGCGGCGGCGGGCGCAGCACCACCACGTTGATGCGGTAGAAGAGGTCCTCGCGGAAGGCGCCGGTCGCCACCAGCCCGGCGAGCGGCCGGTTGGTGGCGGCGATCAGCCGGAAGTCGCTTCGCCGTCGCTCGGTCGAGCCGACGCGCGAGAAGCAGCCGTCCTGGAGGACGCGCAAGAGCGCCGACTGCAGCTTGGGGCTCATGTCGGCGATCTCGTCGAGGAAGAGCGAGCCCCCGTCGGCCTTCTCGATGGTGCCGGCGGTGGTCTTCGCGGCGCCGGTGAAGGCCCCCTTCTCGTAGCCGAAGAGCAGGCCCTCGAGCAGGCTCTCGGGCAGCGCCCCGCAGTTCACGTCGAGATAGGGGCCGGGCGCCCGCCGGCTCTCGGCGTGGATCAGCCGGGCGACGACGTCCTTGCCGGTGCCGCTCTCGCCCTCGAGCAGGACGGTGGTGTCGAGCGTCGCCACTTGCCGGATCTGGTCGACGAGGCGGGCCATCGCCGGTGATCCGGCGATCAGCCTCGGCCCGGCGACGGCCGCCCGCAGCCGATCGATCTCGCGATAGGCGCGGTCCATCTCCAGCGCCTTGTCGATGACGCGCTCCAGGTCGTCGAGATCCTCGAACGGCTTGGTGCGGTAGTCGAAGAGCCCCTCGCGCACCGCCCGCATCGCGTCCTGCACGTCGGCGTGGCCGGTGATCATGATCGCCACCAGTCGCGGCCGCTGGGCGCGGAATTCGCGCAAGAGGTCGAGGCCGTCGGCGTCGGGCAGGCGTTGATCCATCAGGATCAGATTGAAGTCGTCGCTCGCGAAGGCGGCGCGCGCCTCCGCCCCGGTCTCGGCGAGGCGGAGCACTGCGCAGCGCTCGCGCAAGAGCCCGTCGAACAGGGTCCGGGTGAAGTGGTCGTCGTCGACGACGAGAATCCTGGGCTGCGTCATGCGGGCGTTCCGTCCGGCGCTTTCGGGGCGGCAGAGACCGCCTCCGGCAACCACAGAGCAAGAGCCGCACCACCTTGCCGCCGGTTGGCGGCGCCGACCTCGCCCTCGTGCAGCAGCACGATGTGTTGGACCACCGCGAGGCCGAGGCCGGTGCCCTCCTTGCGGGTGGTGAAGAACGGCGTGAACAGCCGGCGCATCGCATCTTCGGAGATCCCCGGCCCGTCGTCCTCGACGGTGAAGCGCCAGCCGGCGCGTCCATCGGCATGGGTGGCCGGCGCCAGAGAGATTCGGACCCACCCGCGTTCGCCGGTCGCCTGCGCGGCGTTGGTGAGCAGGTTGAAGATCGCATGGCCGAGGAGGTTGGGATCGACCACCGCGATCGCCGGCGCCTCCGGCATGTCGCGCTCGACCGAGACCTTGCGGCCGATGCTCTGGTTGAAGAGGGCGAGCGCCTCGTCGGCGACGGTCCTGAGGTCGGTCGACCGGCTGTCGAAGCGGGTCACCCGAGTGAAGTCGAGCATGCGCTTGACGAAGGCGGAGCAGTTCTGCCCGGCCTTGCGGATCTCGCCGAGCATCTCCCTGACCCGATCCGGCTTGTCGATCGAGCGCTCGGCGAGCTGCGCCATGTTGACGACCCCGACCAACGGGTTGTTCAGCTGGTGGGCGATCTCGCCGACCATCGTGCCCATCGCCGAGAGCTTCTCCAACTGGACGATGCGCTGGTGTTCGTCGGAGATCGTCAGCAGGCGACGCTCCAGCTCGTGCTGGCGCCGATAGGCGGCCTCGACGCCGGCGAGCGCCCGGTTGAAGGAGAAGAACACGCCGGCCCCGGCGGCGAGGCTCGCCAGCGTGGCGAGGATCATCCAGTTGGTGAAGGTCGCCTGGGCGCGGCTGCGATCGGCGAAGATCGCCAACACGCCGACCACCCGCCCCGAGGCATCCGCCAGCGGCGCCGTCGCCATCGACAGCGGCCCGTCCGGCGACTGGACGGTACGGATCGATCCGTCGCGCAGCAGGTCCGGGAAGAGCGCCCGTTCTGCGGCGAGCACCTCCCGCGGCGACTGCGACACCAGCACGTGGTCGCCGACCTCGACGAGGCTCGCCGGCTGGCCGGGCATGCGCCGCCCCTGCCGCCACGGCGCCGGTTCGGTCGTGCCGCGGCGGATCAGGGCGTAGAGATGGACGCCGAGCGACAGGCCGGTGTCGGCGAGCAACGGGCCGATCTCCTCGCCGAGCTCGATGAGCCCGATGGTCTCGCCGTCATGCCGCCAGGGCGTCACCGACCGCAGGGTCAGCGTGCCGAAGGCGCCGAGTTCGATGCCGGAACTCGGCCGGCCGGTCTCCGCAGCGGCCTTCATGGTGAAGCGGTCGATGACGTCGCCGTGGCTCTCCGGCTCGTGCAGCCGCAGGAAGTTCACGCGATCGAGGCCGGTGAAATAGAGGTGGGTGATGCGATGGTCTCGATGCAGCGTCTCGAACAGTGGCGCCGCCAGCGTCCTGAGCTTCGCCCGATCCCGCGCCCGGAACGCCCTGGCGATCTCCTCCGACGTGCCGAGACCGGCGACCGTCGCGCGCATCAGGCCGATCGAGGTGTCGATCTTCTGGGCGAGCAGCGTCTCGACCGAATGGACCGCGGCGGAGAATTCGTCGTCGCGGGTGCGCCGCTCGATGACCCAGACGGTCATGACGAAAGCGACGACGACGAAGCCGATCAGCCCGGCGAGCCGCGCCAGGATGTGGCGGCGGACCGGCGGAGCCGCGATGTCGTTGCCGCCGCGCCGGACGAGGGCCATGGACGTATCACCTCGAACCCGATGGAGATTTTCCGCCCTTCAGATAGCACGCACGACGGCCATTGAGGAAACGACTCTCGCACAGGGTCGTCGGACGCGGCGCGTGGTAGGCTTCGAAGCGATCTGCGAAGGTGGGCGCGGCCGCGGTGAACCGAGAGACACACCTACGGTGCTACACGGTCTTGCTGCACAAGTGGTTGTGACCGCGCGTATTTATGTTCAATTTTCAAATAGAACGACGAGCGGCTTCGTCTCCCTCCCTCTCCGCCATTTCAGTCCCAAAGTGGGCACGCCGATTCCCGCCGATTTCCCGCTAGAGACTGAAGTAAGGGCGCGCAGCAGTTCGCCCTTCGATCCCATGATGCGAACATGCTCTTCTCCGACTTCGACGCGCTGGGCAAAAGCGCGCAGATGATCCCGCCGGTAGCCGCCCTCCAGCCTGAGCCGACGCCGCGCGGTCGTGGCGAACTTTCGTAAAACGGCCGGCGTCACCGCCATGCTGCCGGTGCTTTCGAGCATGGCCTGTGCTCGCTCGGAATCGACCTGCGCTTGGTCGCGGAGCGCCCGGAGGGCGACGATGCGCTCCTTCGAAGCCGGATCGTTCAGATCGGCCACGCCCGCTTCGATGGCCTCGTGGAGGCGTTTCAGGCGAAGCTCGGTCTCGGCCGCGCGCCGGTTCAACTCGGCGATATGCTCCCTGCGCCGATCCGCCCGCTCCTCGCGTCGATCGAGGATCTCCTCCAGCCGCTCGGGCTGGAGCAGCCGGTTCACTGAGGTGGTCCCGTCCGGCTGGACAGATTGGCGGCCTTCGTAAGCTTGGGCCTATGGTCCGTCACGCCGCCAGTCTGATGTCGCCGGCCTCCTCGTGGACCTCGACGGGCGTTCGCCCGCCGTGCGTCGAGTGAGGTCGGTCGAAGTTGTAGTAGTCGATCCACCGTCCGATGCCGGCACGGGTTTCCGAGCCGGTCTCGTAGGCACGGAGGTAGACGCACTCGTAATTGGCTTCGCCGGCCTTCGGCTCATCGACCGCCATAGCCGTTCGATGAAGACGTTGTCCATCCACCGGCCCCGCCCCGTCCATGGATATTCGAACGCCTGCGTCGGTCAGAACCTCCGTGAACCGTGGGCTGGTGAACTGGCTGCCCTGGTCGGTGGCGAAGATCTCCGGTCTCCCATGTGTCGCCATGGCCTCCTCGACCGCGGCGATGCAGAAGTCGGCGTCCATCGTGTTCGACAGTCGCCACGCCAGCACTCGCCGGCTCGCCCGGTCCATCACGGCGACGAGGCAGAGGAAGCCGCGGCGCATCGGGATGTCGGTGATGTCGGCGCACCAGACGTGGTTCGGCCGGCGAATGTCGAGATCACGCAGCAGATACGGCCATTTCTTGTGCTCGGGATGCGGGACGGTCGTCTTCGGCCGCCGATAGACCGCCTGCAACCCATCAGCCGCCGGATCCGCTTTCGGCCGACCGTATGGCCGTGCCGACGCAGATGACGAGCCATCTGTCGCGAGCCGTACCACGGCGTTTCCAGAAACCGCTCGTCGATCAGCCGCATCGGCGACAGGTTCAACGCCGTCTCGGCCGCTGCCGGTCCGTAGAAGGTCGAGCGGCTGATGCCGACGAGTTCGCACTGCCGCCGGATCGTGAGCCTGGGGTGGTGGGTTCGATCATCTCGCGCCTCCGGACGACGCTCAGCGTCCGGAGGCTCGTTTCAAAAAATCCCGCTCCACGACGAGTTGGCCGATCATCGCGTGCAGCTTTTCGACCTCGCCATCGCGGGCCGCCTCGAGTGCCTCCGACTTGCCCGAGAAGACATCGGCCATCCGCTCGACCGCCTGCTTCTTCCAGGCGTTGATCATCGTCTGATGGACGCCGGACTTCACCGTCAGCTGCGCCACCGTCGCCTCGCCGCGGATCGCCTCCAGGGCGACCTCGGCCTTGAACTCTCCCGAGTACCGTTTCCGCTTCCCCGTCATCGGGATCGTCCTTCTCTCAGGTCGACCCAAGCTCATCGAACTGCCCGTCGGACGGGGACCACCTCAGTGCGAAAGGGCACGATCGTGGATCGCCGCTCCGGCCGGACCGGCATCGATCACTTGAAATGTTTCACCAAAAGTGGTTGTCCTGCCGGCATTTACTCGACCGTTACGGTCTCCGTCTACGGTCCACGAAAGCTGCGGCATCTCGGGGCTCGTCTCCACCTCCAACGTCATCGGAGACGGATCGTCACCCTGCCGAAGCGCGGCATGAACCATGAACAAGACGGGCGGGATTGCTCATGGAAATCGTCTTCATTGCTCTGCTGTCGTTCTATGTCTTCAAGGTTCATCGGCAGGTGGGGCGCCTTCGGGCGACCGAACGGGAGCTCGCCGACCGGGTCTCCCTCCTTGAACGGCAATCCCGAGAGCTGATCGAACAGTGGGGTGAACCGAAGCCGCTCGTCGTAGGCACCGCCACGTCCCCCACCACACCCGAGGCGACGGCGAGTGAAACGGCGACAGCCGTGCCCGTCGTGGACGAACCTGCGGTGGTGCCCGACGTTTCGACGGCGGCGCCCGAATTCGAGTCGCGACCGGCGACCATGAAGTCTTTCGCGGAGATCGTGTCCAGACCGATCGGCGTCGCACCCTCGACGGAAGCGCCGGAGAGCCGCGGCGCCGGGCCGACCGCGCCGCCGCGCCGACCGGATATCGCCGATGCCGTCGTCGGCTTCGTCCGGGAGTGGCTCTTCGGCGGCAATCTCGTCGTTCGCATCGGCATCGTCGTGTTGTTCTTCGGCGGTGCCTTCCTTCTGAAATACGCCAGCGACAACAGTCTCTTGCCGATCGAACTCCGCCTCGCCGCGACGGCGCTGGCGGCGACGGCTCTGCTCGCCGTCGGTTGGCGTCTCGCCCCGCGGCGGCGCGGCTACGGCCTCACGCTGGAGGGCGGCGGCGTCGGCGTGCTCTACCTCACCGTCTTCGCCGCGGCGCGGCTCTACGATCTGGTGCCGCCGAGTTTCGCGTTTCCGTTGCTGATCGTGGTCTGCGCCCTCGCGGCCTTCCTGGCCGTGCGGCAGGATGCTCTCGCGCTGGCGGTGTTCGGCAGCGTCGGCGGTTTCCTGGCACCGATCCTGATGTCGACCGGCAGCGGCAGCCACATCGGGTTGTTCGGCTATTACGCCGTCCTCGATGCCGGCATCCTCGGCATCGCTTGGTTCAAGGCGTGGCGACCGCTGAACCTCGTCGGCTTCGTGTTCACCTTCACCGTCGGGGCTGCCTGGGGGGCGACGCAGTATCGCCCGGAGATGTTGGTGAGCGTCGAGCTCTTCCTCATCCTCTTCGTCGTGATGTTCGTCGGGATCGCGCTGCTCCATGGATTGCGCCGCGATCTCTCGATCAGGCACTACGTCGACGGCACGCTGGTGTTCGGCGTCCCGATCGCCGCCGCCGGACTGCAGGCGCAGTTGACGAAGGACATCCCTTTCGGCCTCGCCTTCAGTGCCGCGGGCCTCGCCACCTTCTATCTCGCCGTCGCCGGGGTGCTCAGGCGACGGCCCGAAGCCCGTCCGTTGTTCGAGGCGATGCTCGGCGTCGGCATCGTCTTCGCCACTCTGGCGATCCCCTTCGCCTTCTCCGGCACGACCACCGGCGCGGCCTGGGCGATCGAGGGCGCGGCGCTGGTCGGCCTCGGCCTGCGACAGGGGCGGGCGAGCCAGTTCTGGTTCGGCCTCCTGATGCAGGTCGCCGGCGCCATCGCCGTGCTCACCGCGCACCGCGTTTCGAACCAGTTCTTCGCCGTCGAGTTGGTGCCGTTCCTCAACGGCGATTTTCTCGCCCGCAGCCTCGTCGCCGTGGCGGCCTTCTTCACGGGCTGGATGCTCCACACCCGTGGGCGCGTCGCATTCCTGCCGGAGGGAGGGGCAGCCGGCGCCGCCGTCTGGCCGTTGGCCTGGGCCCTGCTGTGGTGGGTCGGCGGCGGTCTCGTCGAGGCCGATCGCTTCGCCTACGTCGTCGCCGGCGTGCGCCGCGCCGTCGACCTCGTCGCCTCGCGGGAACACGCCCGCGATCTCCTGATCGCGGCTCTGCTCGTCTTCTTCGCACTGAGCGCGGTGCTGCTCGACGTCCTGAGCCGTCGGCTCGATTGGGGCGCGGTGCGTCGGCCGACGCTCGCCCTCGTGCCGGCCGTGACCGTGGTGATGATGCTGGCGGTCGAGTTGCCGTCGCCGCTCGCCGGCTGGCGCGTGCTCGGCGTGCTCGTCGCCTTCACCGTCGCCTACGGATTGCTGCGTCGACAGGAGGCGAGGGTACCCGAGCGCCTGTCGGCGGCGCTCCATGCGTTGGCCTTCTTCGACATCTCTCTTCTCGTCTGCATCGAAGCGATCCACCAGCTCGGCGCGGTTCTGCCATCGGACACTTGGCGCTTCGCCGCCGATGGGGCGTTGCCGGGTCTCCTGCTGCTGGTGCTCTCGCGATGGGGTCACCGCCTCGCCTGGCCGATCGGCCGGTATCCCGTCGCCCATCAGGTCTGGGCGGCGACGCCCGGGGCGGTCTACCTGATCCTTTGGGGAGTGCTCGGGCTGGCAAGCGACGGCAACGACCAGCCGCTCGTCTGGTTGCCGATCCTGAACCCGCTCGATCTCGCGGTGGTGCTGGTCGGGTTGGCGCTCGTCGCCTTCCATCGCCGCTTGGCCGCACTCGGTCAGCCTTTCCCTGCTTCGGCGAACATATTGGGTCTCTTCGCCGGCTTGGCGGCCCTCTGGGGCGCCTTCTGGCTGCGCGTTTTGCATCACGGCTTCGGCGCGCCCTATCACCTGCCCGAGGCGTTGATCCCCTTCGATCATCAGCTCGGGGCGATCGTCGTCTGGTGCGGATTCGTCGCCGCCGCGCTTCGCTTGTCGCGCGACACGAGCGGGCGACGCTCGGTGACGATCGGGGCCGGCGCGATCCTCGTCGGCGTCTGGCTCTGGGTGTTCGCGGCAGGCCTCGTCGCCGACGGCGGTCGCTGGACGGTGGTGCCGCTCGCCAATCCCTTCGATCTGGTGCAGGGACTCGTCTGGGGCGTGACCGCGATCTGGCTCGCCCGGTCGAAGCGGGACGGCCTGCCGGTCGAGACCTATGCTCGGGAGATCCGCGCCGCGGCGATCGCCATGGGCTTCCTGTGGATCAACGCCATGCTTCTGCGCGGTCTGCACCATTGGGGCGACATTCCCTACACACCGTTCGATCTGGCGCGCTCGACCGTGGTGCAGGCGACCCTGTCCATCTTCTGGACGATCTGCGCCCTGATCGTCATGGTCGGCGCCTCTGTGAAGGGGCTGCGCCCGGTGTGGTTCGTCGGGGCGGGGCTTCTCGGCGCGACGATCGCCAAGCTGTTCGTGTTCGATCTGTCACACCTCGAAGGGGTGACGCGGATCATTGCCTTCATCGGCATCGGCATGTTGCTGCTCCTGATCGGATACTTCTCGCCGTTGCCGCCGAAGGTCGCTGCGCCGAATGGGGAGAGCGCATCATGAGACGGATCGGCCCTCTCGGCGCTCTGGTCCTATTCGCCCTGTCCGGCGCGCAGGCGGCGGAGCCTCGCCTCGAAATCCGCCACGCCCTGGAGATCTCCGGCGACACGGGCTTTCACGCCTTCGTCGTGCCGCCGCAGATCTACGCCGAGAGCCGTGCGGCCGGTCTCGGTGATCTCGTCGTCCGCAACGGCGCCGGCGAGAAGGTGCCGTTCACGTTCGAGACGCCGAAGCCGGCGCCGACCGAGGAACCAGCCGAGACGCGCGACGTCAGATGGTTCGAAGTGCCTCTCTCGCTTCCGGCGGAAGTTCGTCCAGGAAGCGGCCTGGCCATCCGCCCGGACGGTACGCTGGTGGCTGTCGGCTCGCCCGTCTCTCCCGGTCAACCGCAGCGGATCGACGTGGTCGACCTCGGCAACGGCAGTGATCTCGCCCGGACGCTGAAGTTCGATCTCGCGCCGGCGCCCTATCAGGGACGGGTGAAGATCGACGCCGCCGTCGATCTCGAGCACTGGTTTCCGGTCACAGAGGTGACGCTGACCCGCCTCGGCGAAGGCGACGATGTCATCGAACGGAGCCGGGTGAGCCTGTCGGTCGGCGGGGCGCGCTACCTGCGCCTGCGCTGGGTCGATCCCGCACCGGCGATCCGGCGGCTCTCGGTCGGTTACGCGGCGCGCGACCCGGAACCGGCGCGAGATTGGATCCGGAACATTCCGGTACGCGAGGTCGAGGACGGCGTCTACGAATTCGACGCCGGCGGTCGCGCCCCGGTCGATCGAGTGCTGGTGCATCCGCCGCAGGCCAACACGGTGGCGGCAGTGCGCCTGTCGTCCCGCACCGACGTCTCTGCCCCCTGGCGCTTCGCCGGGCTCGGTCCGGTCATGGTGGTGAAGACCGGGGTCGAGGAGGCGACCGTCAGACCGATCGCGGTCGCACCGACCGGCGATCGGCTGTGGCGCATGCAGGTCGACACGCGATCGGGTGGCTTCGGCAAGGGTGAGCCGACGGTCGACATCGGGTGGCAACCGGCGACCGTCACCTTTCTGGCGCGCGGCGCCGGACCGTTCGAACTCGCACTCGGTGGGGTGGGCGGGCCGTCCGGAGCGATGCCCAGGGCGGCCTTGCTGCCGCCGGGCGATGTAGCGATCGGCGTCGCCCGGCTCGGTGCCCGGCTCGATCCGACATCCCAGCCGCCGATCTCGTCCGAGGGCGGCGACGTGATCCGGCGCATGTTGCTGTGGATGGCGCTGATCGTCGCGGTGGCGTTCCTCGCCTTCATGGCGCGGCAGATGATGAAGGATCCGCCCTCTCCGTCGGACACTACGACACCTCCGGTTTGACTCACTCGACGGCGGTCCACCCCCAGCAAGCCGCCGCATGAACGATGGTGTTCCTGGTGGCTGCCCCAACGGTGAACCCAGGTGCAGTAGTTCGACGACGGCATGTTGGCGGTGGTGCTCGCGGTCGTCGAGGCGCGGGCTCGGTCCGCGAACGCGCTATACATCGCCGCTACACAACAGTCGGCAAGAACGCCAAAACTCTCTTATAATTCAACGATTGTATCCGAGCGGCTTCGTCTCCCTCCCTCTCCGCCATTCCCCCCGATCCCGAGATCGAAGTGCCACGCGGACGTCCTTCGTCCACGCCGTCGCTCTCCGGCGTGACGCAGCCCGCGGTAGATGTTCGCCGCCGCCGTGAGGCGCGCGTCTTCTCCGCGGCCGGTGGCCGCCATGATCCACGGTATCGAACCCCGCGACCGCCCCGGAGAGGCGCACGACGGATGATCGTCGCCGCCGTGACGCGCTCGGAGCCGCCGGCCACGACGAGATCCGCGCCGTCTCTCCGCTCGGGGCCTCAGGGGGACTGATGGTCGCGCCAATGGCGGGCGATCTCGGCGCGCGTGGCGATCCAGACCTTCGGCGTCGCGGCGACGTGATCCAGGAACCGTTCCAACGCCGCCATCCGCCCCGGCCGGCCGGAGATCCGGCAATGGAGCCCGAGCGACATCATCTTCGGCGCGCCGCGTCGACCCTCCTCGAGGAGGACGTCGAACGTATCCTTCAGATAGGCGAAGAACTGATCGCCCGAATTGAACCCTTGCGGCGCCACGAAGCGCATGTCGTTGGCATCGAGCGTGTAGGGAACGATCAGATGCGTCCGTCCCTCGCGCCGGACCCAATAGGGCAGGTCGTCGCAATAGGAATCGGAGGAATAGAGTAGGCCGCCGTGGTCCATCACGATGTCGAGCGTCTGCTCGGAGATCCGCCCGGTGTACCAGCCCGAGGGCGGCGTGCCGGTCACCTCCTCGTGCATCCGGAGAGCCGAGAGGAAATGCGCCGTCTCCTCGGCGCGGGTGAAGTCCTTGTAGTCGATCCATCGCAGACCGTGCGACGCGAGCTCCCAGCCGGCCTGGACCATCGCCGTGACCGCCGCCGGATTGGCGGCGAGCGCCGTCGTCACGCCGAAGACCGTCACCGGCAGGTCGCGCGCCTTCATCGCCCGGAAGATCCGCCAGAATCCGGCGCGGGAGCCGTATTCGTAGAGGGATTCGACGTTGAGGTTGCGTTGCCCCTCGTAGGCGGCGACGCCGACGAGCTCGGAGAGATGGGATTCGGAGACCGCGTCGCCGTAGAGCGGCGATCTCTCTCCTCCCTCCTCGTAGTTCAGCACGATCTGGAGCGCGACGTGAGCGCCCCCCGGCCAGCGCGGATCCGGCGGCGTCGCCCCGTATCCGATCATGTCGCGGTTCTGCATGGCGTCGCTCTCCTCGGTTCGTCGATGACGGATGGATCGTGGTGAAACCGGCCGGGCCTCAGTCCTTCACCGTCGGAACCGGGCCGGAGAAGTCGATCCACGGGTTGGTGCCCAGGATCTCGGCCCCGGCGACGCTCGGGTCGTCGTAGCGCATGCGGAACGTCTTCGGTCCGATCGCATGAGCGACCGTCAGGCCGTGCGGCGCGGCGATGAAGGCGGCATGGGGCACCAGGCCGGCGTAACTCACACGGATCGCCTTTCCGTTCGGCCGCAGCGGTCCGACCGTCAGCTTGACGAGCTCGCCGTCGGTCAGTCTGAAGAACCACACCCACGGTCCGCCGGAGACGACGGTCATGAGTTCGTCGAGCCCGACCCCCTCGTCGGAGGTGTTGACGTGGAACTTCCCGTACTTGGCCTTGGCGATCGGCCGGAAGTCCTCGGGAATGGCCTTCATGTCGAAGAGTTTCGGATAGGGCGTATCGCCGACGTCGGAGGTCGTGAGCGAACCGCCGCGATGGGCTTCGGGCCGCCGGCCGGCCTTCGCGATCTCCTCGAGCAATTGCCCGCGATGCAGCGCGAAGGCCGCCATGACGCGCCGACCCTCCTCCTCGCTCAGCGCCCGGGTCTCGGAGATCCGGACGAGCGGGACCACCGAGGCCGGGATCGCGACGGTGCCGAGATGCGCGCCGATCGGGGCGAGAACCCGGTTCACCGGATCGAGCCCGACCGTCGGAGCGCGCCCGTCGAGATGGGTGATCGTCACGGGCGTGCCCTCCTCGTTCGCGCGCGCCGCGATCGAGGCGGCCGATATGGCGAGGAGGGAAGCGACCGCGAGGCCGGTCATCGTCTTCAACATGTCCGTCGTCTCCTTTCGGCGCGGCGCGACGAAGGCGTCCGCCCGCGATGGTCTCGGCTGTCGCCCGGCCGGCGGCGAGCGGCCGACGCGGGGGGAGGCGGCCCTCGGGGCCGCCGGTGTCGGGGGGATCTAGGCGAGCGGGTGGAGCCGCTCGGACGCCGCGACGGCCAACCGGCACAGGAACGCGATGCCATGGCCGATCGCCGCGTCGGCGAAGTCGAACGCGGGCGAATGGAGCGGCGCGCTGGCGCCGTTTCCGATGAAGACGAAGGCGCCGGGACGCTCCGCCAGGAAATAGGCGAAGTCCTCCGACCCGAGCATCGGCCGGGTCGATCCGTCGACCGCCCGCGCCCCGACGATCGATGCGGCGACCTCGACGGCGAAGGCGGCGCGGCCGGCGTCGTTGACGGTCGCCGGATATTCGCGCGTGGAACGGACCTCCGCCGTGACGCCGAACCCCGCCGCGATCGCGGTCACGGTGCGCTCGATCTCCGTCTCGATCCGCCCGCGCGTGGCCTCGGCGAGCGTGCGGACGGTGCCCCGGATCGTCGCGCGGGCCGGCATGACGTTCTCCCGTTCGCCCGCATGGAAGCAGGTGAGGGAGACGACCGCCGGCTCGAGCGGGTCGATCACGCGCGCCGCGATCCGCTGCACCGCCTGGACGGCGGCCGCCCCGGCCAGCACCACGTCGTCGGCGAGATGGGGCGTGCCGGCATGGCCGCCGCGTCCGGTCAGGGTGATCTCGACCAGATCCGAGGAGGCCATCAGCGCGCCGGCGCGGGTGGCGAAATGCCCGATCGGCAGACCCGGCATCGCATGGAGGCCGTAGATCTCGGCGATGCCGAACCGCTCCAGGACGCCGTCGTCGATCATCGCCTTCGCCCCGGCGCCGCCCTCCTCGGCGGGTTGGAACACGAGCGCGATCGTGCCGGGAAAGTCGCGGGAGGCGGCGAGGCGCCGGGCGGCGCCGAGCACCATCGCGACGTGTCCGTCGTGGCCGCAGGCATGCATCCGTCCGGCGGCGCGGGAGGCATAGGGAAGGTCGGTCCGCTCGCCGATCGGCAGGGCGTCCATGTCCGCGCGCAGCGCCACGGTCCGGTCGGATCGCCCGCGCCCGTGGATCGAGGCGACGATGCCGCAGCGGCCGATCCCGGTCTCGATGGCGTCGACGCCGATCTCGCGGAGCCGATCGACGACGAAGCCCGTCGTCGCCGGCAGGTCGTAGAGAAGTTCGGGGTTGGCGTGCAGGCGCCGCCGCCATTCGGTGGCGAGCCCGACGTCGTCCTTCGTCGCCGTCATCCCTCGCACTCCTCCAGAGCCTCGGCGACGGTCTTGCCGGTCGCGAGCGCGCGCCGGGCGATCGCCGCCGCCTTGGCGTATCCGAGACGGGGAACGAGCTCGGTCGCGGCGGCTGTGCTGCGGTCGAGGTGACGGGCGCAGGCCTCGGCATCGACGGCGATGCCGCGAATGCACTTCTCGGCGAGCGCGCGGCTTCCACGCGACAGGAGGTCGATGGAGGTGAGCACGTTGTACATCATCACCGGCTCCATCGCGTTCAGCTGGAGCTGCGCCGCCTCGGAGGCCAGGGACACCACGAGATCCGAGCCGATCACCTGAAACGCGATCTGGTTCACCATCTCCGGGACGACCGGATTGACCTTGCCCGGCATGATCGACGACCCCGGCTGCATCGGCGGGAGCAGGATCTCGCCGAGCCCGCCGCGCGGCCCGCTCGACAGGAGACGGAGGTCGTTGGCGATCTTCGACAGCTTGATCGCCGTCCGCTTCAACATGCCCGAATAGAGGACGATGCCGCCGGTGTCCCAGGAGGCCTCGACGAGGTCCTGCGCCGGGACGAGGGGGAGGCCGGTGAGTTCGGCGAGTTCGGCGACCACGATGCGGCCGAACGCCTCCGGCGCGTTGACGCCGGTTCCGATCGCGGTGCCGCCGAGATTGACCTCGCGCAGCAGCGCCCCGACCTCCGCGAGCCGCGCCACGTCCTCCCGCAGGGTGACGGCGAAGGCGCGGAACTCCTGCCCGACGGTCATCGCGACCGCGTCCTGGAGCTGGGTTCGGCCGAGCTTGCGCACTTCGGCGAAGGCGCGGGCGCGGCTCTCGATCTCTTCGGCGAGGAGAGCGAGCGCGTCGCGCAGCCGCTCGTTCCCGATCAGGATCGCGATCCGCAGGGCGGTCGGATAGACGTCGTTGGTGGATTGGGAGAGGTTGACGTGGTCGTTGGGATGGATCGTCTCGTAGCGTCCACGCGGAGAGCCCAGCCGGTCCGCCGCGAGATTGGCCACGACCTCGTTCATGTTCATGTTCGAGGAGGTGCCGGCGCCGCCCTGAAGGACGTCGACCGGAAAGGCGTCGCGATGCCGACCGGAGGCGACGTCGTCGCAAGCCGCCTCGATCGGCGCCGCGAGCGCCTCCGGCAGACGGCCGAGACGCCGGTTGGCCCGTGCCGCCGCCTTCTTGACCAGCGCCAGCGCGCGGACGAAGTCGGGGAAATGTCCGATCGGAATGCGCGAGGCGTCGAAATTGGCGAGCGCCCGCGCCGTCTGCGCCCCGTAGAGCGCGTCCGCCGGCACGCGGATCCGGCCGAGCGTGTCGTGCTCCTCACGCGTCGTTTCGTCTTCGAGATTCACGATTTTGCCCCTCGGTTGAAATGGGCCGCGCCGACGCGCGCCCGAAATTCGGCTTCGACCTCGTCCTTCGTGCCGCCCGCCATCAGGAGGAGGGTCAGCAGCAGTCGCGCCTCGAGCCCGCCGAGATCCCCCGCGCCGAGGACACCGGCGGCGAGAAGATCGACCTCCGAGCCGCGATAGCCGTAGGTGCGGCTCAGAACCGGCCCCTCCGCGCAGCGGCTCGCCAGGACCACCGGCATGGCGCGAACGAGATCGCGGATCGCCGGCATCCATCCGGCCGCGACATGGCCGCCGCCCGCGCCCTCGATCACCAGCCCGCGATAGCCGAGATCCGGCAGGGCCCTCAGCATCCGGTCGTCGGCGTCGAGGGCGAAGCGGACGAGCGCCACCGGCATGGCGCGGGAGGGATCGATCGGCGGCATCGCGGCGGCGCGTCCGGCCGGGACGAGGAAACGAACGGCACCCTCGACGATCTCTCCGAGCACGGGCCCCCGGCGCGAAACGAAGGCGGTCGAACGCAGCGTGTGCGTCTTGCGGACCGCCTCGGCGGCGTGGATCTCTCCGGCGAAGACGACCAGCGTCCCCCGGCCCCGGCTCGACGGCGCCGCCGCGACCAGCAGGGCGTCGGCGAGATTGGCGAGCCCGTCGGCGCCGAGACAGTCGGGACCTCGCATCGCCCCCGTCACGACGACCGGCCGATCCTCGGGAACGAGGAGATCGAGGAGAAAGGCCGACTCCTCGATCGTGTCCGTCCCCTGGACGACCACGGCCCCGTCGCAGCCGTCGCCGAACCGGCGGCGGAGTTCGTCGGCGACCCGGACGACGTCGGAGAGGGTCAGCGAGGCGCTCGGCACCTTCATCGGCGACCAGTCCTCGACCGTCACCGGCACCGCGCCCTCGGGGATCCGCCGGAGCAGATCCTCGGCGTCGAGACTGGGCGCGAGGCCGGCCTCGGTCGCCGTCATGGAAATGGTCCCGCCGAGCGAGACGACGAGAATGCGCTTGGACATGGTTCAGCCGCCACTCATGGTTCGCCGGGGAAGGGAGCCGGCCGTCTCACGACCCGGCCGCGACACGCGCCGTCTCGCCGAAGTGAGCGACCGCCCGGGCATCGTCGATCGCCACCTCGGTTCCCATGGTCCGCGACAGCCGCCCGAACCGCTCCAGGACGACACGGGCCGCGGCGGCGTCGTCGACCAGGATGGGCAGACCGGCGGCGTCGCATTCGGTCGCGCGGAACTCGATCGACCGTACGCCGCCCTTCTCGAGCTCGATCCGGCAGACGAGGGACCACGGGTCGATCTGTGCGAAGATCGCCTTCTGCAGCGGATCGGCGTTCGCCCGGTCCTGTTGGGCGATGTGATTGCCGAGGCTGTAGAGGATCGGCTTGCCGAGATGGGTCTCGACGCCGGCGGGGCTGTGCGAGTGATTGCCGAGCACCATGTCGGCGCCGGCCTCGATCAGCGCATGACCGAGCGGGCGTTGATATTCGGCCAGGGGATCGCCGTCCCCGTAGCCCCAGTGGACGCTGACGACGACCGTGTCGACGAGGGGCCGCAGCGCGCGAACCGCGTCGGTGAGCCGGTCGAGGGCGGCCGGGCGCACCTTGCTGCGCACCTTCAGCGGTGCCCCGGGCTCCGTCGCCAGCATGATGGGATGGAGGTCCACCCACTGATCGACCTCGAGCGGCGCGACGCCGGGCCGGGTGTCCGTCGCCGCATAGCCCGGCGGCAGGAGGCAGGAAACGGCGAGAAAGCCGACGCGAAGCCCCTCGATCTCGACGATCTTCGGCGCCAGCGCCTCGTCGATCGTGCGGCCGCCGCCGACGGTGACGACCCCCGCGGCCTCGAGCCCGCCGATCGTCTCGAGGAAGACCTCCGGGCCGAAGTCGCAGGTGTGGTTGGTCGCGACCGTCATGATGCCGAAACCGCAGCGCCCGAGGTCGACGGCGATCGCGGGATCGGCGAGATAGGCGATCGGCGAGTCGGTCCGGTAGCCGGTCCGGCCGAACTGAACCTCGCAGGATCCCCACACCAGAGCGTCCCGCCGGAGATAGTCGAGCGTGCGCTCGTACGCCGGGTCGACCGGCCCCCGATCGTCGAACAACCTGTGACGGATCACGATGTCGCCTGCGGCGGCGAGAACCGGGTGGTGAGGCATTCCCATCTCCATGTTTTTTTGATGCATCATGAAATGCGGAGAATCGGGATGCGAGTCAATGCGAAATCGCGGAATTTTCGACAAGATGGCGATCGAGTGCCGCGGATGCAGGATTTCAGGTCGAGCTCGAACGGAGCCTGGTTGACAATAAAAGTTTTTTTGATGCCTTATGAGTGGAGCGCAGACGCGCCTCTTCATCCGCAGAATCCGGGAGGTTCGAAACATGAGCAGCATTGCGGCGTCGGCGACCGTCGACGCGACCAGTGATCCAGGCCCGATCTACCGAAAAATCGCCTTTCGGCTCATCCCGCTCCTGATGCTCTTGTGGGTCATGGCCTGGGTCGACCGCGTCAACATCAGCTTCGCCAAGCTCCAGATGATGGACGAGCTGAAGTTCAGCGAGGCGGTCTACGGCCTCGGCGCGGGGATCTTCTTTCTCGGCTATCTCGTGTTCGAAGTGCCGAGCAATCTTCTTCTCCAGAAGATCGGCGCGCGCGGCACGATCGCGCGGATCGCGATCGGCTGGGGGGTGACCTGCGCGCTGATGTCGGTGGCCACGACCCCGACGATGTTCTATCTGCTGCGCTTCGTGCTCGGTTCCTTCGAGGCGGGCTTCTTTCCCGGCGTCATCCTCTATCTGACGCTGTGGTTCCCGAGCGATCGCCGCGCCAAGGTCTTCGGCATCTTCATGTCCTCGGTGGCGCTCTCCGGCGTCCTCGGCGGGCCGATCGCCGGCGTCATCATGAGCGAGATGCACACTTGGCTCGGCCTGTCGGGCTGGAAATGGCTCTTCATCGTCGAAGGCATTCCGACCGCGCTGATCGGTCTGTTCAGCCTGTTCTACCTGACCAATCGGCTCGACGAGGCCCATTGGTTGACGCAGCGCGAGCGCGAGATCGTCGCCGACGACCTCGAGCGCGATCGCGCCCGGCTCGGCGACCGGGAGCACGACCTGATGTCGGCGCTGCGCGATCGCCGCCTGTGGCTCTTCACCTTCATCTATTTCTGCATCGTGATCACCAATGCGACGGTCGCCTTCTGGGGGCCGACGATCATCAGGACGGCCGGCATCACCGGCATTTCGACGATCGGCTGGATCATCTCCGGCGCGTCGTTGCTCGGCTCGGCCGGCATGATCCTGAACGGCTTCGTCGCCGATCGCACCGGGCGGCCGTTGATCCTCGGCGTCGTCCTCCTCGTGATCGCGGGGCTCGCGTTCTGCGTCGTCGCCGGTGCCCTCCATCGCTCGCTGGAGATCACCGTCGTGGCCTTCGCCTTCGCGCTCGCCGCCGCCTATTCCACCGTCCCGATCTTCTGGCAGCTCCCCAATCGCCTGTTCGTCGGGACCGCCGCGGCGGGCGGCATCGCCATCATCAACTCGTTCGGAAACCTCGGTGGTTTTCTCGCTCCCTACGCCCTCGGCGTCGCCGCCACGCGCACCGGCGACATCACCGCCGGCCTCGTCGTGGTGGGCGCCGTCGCGGCGATCGCCGCTCTCCGCATCCTGATCACGCGGCGCTTCTTCGCGCCCGGTACGGTTTAGCTGGCGGCGCGATCTCTCCGCCGTCTAATCTGATCGCCGTTCCTTGCGGTCGCCGGCCCCCCGGCGGCCGCGAACCGCTCGGAAAACCGGAGTCTGAAGTCCCGATGACCAGAGAGAGTTCCACGGATCGGATGTCGTTGGGCGAGAGGGTCTACGAGGATCTCCGCGTCGCGATCGTGCTCGGCGAGATCCCGCAGGGCCGGGTGTTCAACGAGGCCGACCTGATGGCGCGCTACAAGGTGAGCACCTCCCCCTTGCGCGAGGCGCTGACGCGACTGCGGCAGGACGGTCTGGTCAAGGTCATTCCGCGACGGGGCTATTCCGTCACCGAGCTCACCCTGCGCGACTTCCACGAACTCGTTCAGATGCGGATGATCGTCGAGGGGGCCGCCGCCGAACTGGCGGCCCCGCACATCCGCGACGAGCACGTTCTGGAGATGCGCCGCCTCTCCTCCGCCACGCTCGTCGTCGGCGACAAGACCAGCTATCGCGTGTTCATGCAGTCCAATCAGTCCTTCCACGAACTGATCGCCTCGGCCTCCGAGAACGGTCGCATCGTCAAGGCGACGAAACAGACCTTCGACGAGATCCAACGCGTCCTCTTCACCGACCTGACCGAAGCGGAAGACGGCAATCTCACCCATGATCACGACGAGATCATCGAGGCGCTCGCCAAACGCGACGGCGCGGCGGCGCGGCGGGCCGTCATCGAGCACATCAAGCAGTCGCGCGACCGCGTGATCCGCAGGATGCTGCGCCGCGACGACGTCCTGGAGCGGATGAGCCTCTTCACCTGAGGCCCGTCGCCGCGTCCGATCGACGATCCCTCACGCGCCGCAGGTCGGGGACCCGCGATCGCCGAGCGCGTCGCGGATGCGCCCGCCGGGCGTCCCGCCGGGGAGGAGGGCGCCGTCACGGGCGACGCTCAGAAGCGCGTCGAGGTCGACGCCGGTCTCGACGCCCATCTGCCGGAACATCCAGACGACGTCCTCGGTCGCGACGTTGCCGGTCGCGCCCGGCGCGAAGGGACAGCCACCGAGCCCGGCGAAGGCGGCGTCGAAGATGGTGACGCCGACGCGCCAGGCCGCGTGGATGTTGGCGAGGCCGAGGCCATAGGTGTCGTGGGCGTGGAAGGCCCATCGATCTTTCTCGGGGAACCGCTCCCGGGCGGCCGCGAAGAGCGCGGCGACGTGATCGGGCGTGGCCTTTCCGGTGGTGTCGCAGAGACAGAGTTCCGCGTCGGGCGCGACGGCGACGAGGCGGTCGAGGAGATCGAGAACGTCGCTCTCGGCCACGCGCCCGGTGAAGGGGCAGTCGAAGGCGGTCGCCACGTCGACGCGGACCTCGACGCCGGCCGGGCGGGCGGCGATCAGACGGGCGCACTCGCCGACCGACTCGGAGGGGTGCCGCCGCACGTTGGAGCGATTGTGCGCCTCCGACACCGAGACGACGAAGACGAGCACCTCGGCCCCCGCCTCGATCGCGGTCGCGCCGTAGCGCGCGTTCGGAACCAGGAACTGGGGCTTGAGACCCGGGATTTCCCGGCAGGCGGCGACGATCGCGCCGACGTCGCGCAGTTGCGGCAGCGCCGTCGGGCTGACGAAGGAGCCGGCCTCGATGCGCTCGAGGCCCGCCGCCGCCAGACGTTTCAGGAAGTCGATCTTGGTCTCGGTCGGGATGAAGGGACCGATGCCTTGGAACCCGTCCCTCGGTCCGACTTCGACGAGGGTCACGGGTTCGCTCTTTGCCACGCTCATCCGATCGCTCCTTCGTCTCTGAGGCTCGAAATCTCCGTCGCCGTCAGGCCGAGGAGCTCGTGGAGTACCTCGTCCGTGTGGGCGCCGACGGCCGGTCCCGTCCAGCGGATCGTCCCCGGCCCTTCCGGCACGTGCGGCACGATGCCCGGATGGAGCAGGCGGCCGAGCAACGGGTCCTCCACCTCGCGCACCATGCCGCGATGGCGGAACTGAACGTCGGCGGCGCAGTCGGCGGCGGTATAGACCCGGGTGTTGGGAATGTCCGCCTCGTTCAGGCGCCGGGTCACCTCCTCGGCCGGAAGACGCCGGGTCCAGGCCGCGATGATCGCGTCGAGCGTCTCGGCATGGGCGACGCGCGCGCGATTGCCCGCGAAGCGGGGATCCTCGGTCAGGTCCGGGCGTCCGATCAGGCGCGAGAGACGAGCGAAGAGCGGCTCGGAATTGGCCGCGATCAGGATCCAGGTGCCGTCGGCGGACGGATAGGCGTTGGACGGGGCTGCGGTCGGGATCGCCGAGCCGGTCGGCTGGCGCACCGTGCCGAGACGGCCGTATTCCGCCAGCATGCCCTCCATCAGGCTGAGGATCGAATCGGTCAGCGCCACGTCGAGGCTGCGCCCCTTGCCGTCGCCGCCGTGACGGTCGCGCTGCCACAGGGCCGAGACGATGCCGAAGGCGGCATAGAGGCCGGCGAGGCTGTCGCCGATCGAGACGCCGACCCGCACCGGCGGCAGGTCCGAGGTGCCGGGTGGATGGTCGGTCAGATGGCGGATGCCGCCCATCGCCTCGCCGATCACGCCGAAGGCGGCGCGATCGCGATAGGGGCCGTCCTGGCCGAAGCCCGAGATGTGGGCGAGGATCAGGTCCGGCCGCGCCGCGCGGAAGGCTTCGTCGCCGAGGCCGAGCCGCTCGAGGCCGCCGGGACGGAAATTCTCCACCACCACGTCGCATCCGGCGGCGAGGCCGAGGATGATCTCGGGCGCCCGCCGCGCCTTCAGATTCATGACCACCGAACGCTTGTTGCGGGCGTGGATCGACCACCAGAGAGACCGTCCGTCGACCTGCGCGCCCCATTGGCGGACCGGATCCCCGCCCGGTGGCTCGATCTTGATGACGTCGGCGCCGAGATCGCCGAGGAGGCGGGTGCAGAACGGAGCGGCGACGAAATGGCCGATCTCCAACACCCTCAATCCGGTCAGGGGACCGCCTGCGCTGGACTTCATGGGTCGTCTCTCTCCGAAGGGGCGGGGAAGCGGGCGGCGGCGGCGCCGCCGCGTGGGGTCAGGGGGCGAAGGTGTGGAGGTGGCGCAGCGGGCGGCCGGGTGTGGCCGCCTGCACGGCGCGCATGATCCCCTCCGCGTCGATGCCGTAGTGGCGGTGGAGGTCGGCGAGCGTGCCGGTCTGGCCGAAACGCTCGACCCCGAGCGCCCGCGTCCGGTGCCCGTGGACCGATCCGAGCCAGCCGAGGGTGGCGGGATGGCCGTCGATCACCGTGATCAGGGCGCAGGAGCCGGGCAGGCCGGCGAGCAGCCGCTCGACGTGGGACGAGGTCGTCGTCCGCCCGTTCTCGCGCGCCGCCTGGGCCGCCGTCCACGACGCGTGGAGCCGATCGGGGGAGGTCACGGCGAGCAGGCCGACGTCGCGGCGGCTCTCGCCGAGGAGGCCGACCGCCCGGATCGCCTCCGGCGCCATCGCGCCCGTGTAGACGACGACCGCCTCGGCGTTCGGACCCGGCCGCCGCATCCAATAGGCGCCCTCGACGATGTCGGCGCGCGTCTCCTCGCTCAGCGTGCGCGAGGGTTGCTCGATCGCGCGCGAGGAGAGACGCAGATAGACCGATCCGCCGGACTTGCCGTCGCGCTGCATGTGCTCGAACGCCCAGCGCATCACCACGGCCAATTCGTCGACGAAGGCGGGCTCGAAATAGGCGAGCCCGTCCTGCGCCATGCCGATCAGCGGCGTCCCGATCGACTGATGCGCGCCGCCTTCCGGCGCCAGCGTGATGCCGGAGGGCGTCGCCACCAGCAGGAAGCGGGCGTCCTGGTAGCAGGCGTAGTTGAGCGCGTCGGCCCCTCGGTAGATGAAGGGATCGTAGAGCGTGCCGATCGGCAGGAGCCGCTCGCCGAAGAGGGAGTGCGAGAGGCCGAGCGCCGAGAGGAGGGTGAAGAGGTTCGATTCGGCGATGCCCAGCTCGACGTGCTGCCCCTTGGGCGAGAAGTCCCAGGTGTAGGTCGAGGGGATCTTCTCCCGCTTGAAGAGATCGGCGATCGCCTCGCCGCCGAAGAGACCGCGCCGATTGACCCAGGCCCCGAGATTGGTCGAGACCGTGACGTCCGGCGAGGTCGTGACGATGCGCTGCGCCAGCGCCGTGTCGCCGCGGCCGATCTCGTTGAGGATCAAGCCGAACCCCGCCTGAGTGGAGAGCGTCTTCTGAACCGGCGCCGGCAGGGCCTCGGGCACGGGAATCGACGCCGCCTGCCCGCGCTCCTTGGCGCGCGCGGCGAAGGGCACCGCCTCGAGGAAGGCCCGGAGATCGCGTTCGCCGGCGCGAAGCCCCTCGAACCGATCCCATTCGTGGCCGGGGCGGATCCCGTGGGCGGCGCGCAGGGCCTCCATCTGATCGGGGAGGAGGAGCCCGGAATGATTGTCCTTGTGGCCCGCGAGCGGCAGCCCGAAGCCCTTGATCGTATAGGCGATGAAGCAGACCGGCCGATCGTGGGTCGCCGCCTCGGCGAAGGCGTCGAGCAGGGTCGGCAGGTCGTGGCCGGCGAGATTGCCCATCAGCCGGGCGAGACGCTCGTCGTCGTGGGAGGCGATCAGCGCGCGCGTCTCCGGCAGATGACCGAGGTCGAGCTCGAGTCGCCGGCGCCAGGCGGCGCCACCCTGGAAGGTGAGGGCGGAATAGAGCTGGTTCGGGCAGGAATCGATCCAGTCGCGCAGCGCGTCGCCGCCCGGCTCGCGGAACGCCGCCTTCATCAACTCGCCGTGCTTGAGGATCACCACGTCCCAACCGAAGGTCCGGAAGATCCCCTCGAAACGCTCCCACAGGCCCTCGCGGATCACCCCGTCGAGGCTCTGGCGATTGTAGTCGACCACCCACCAGGTGTTGCGCAGGCCATTCTTCCACCCTTCGACGAGCGCCTCGAAGATGTTGCCCTCGTCCATCTCGGCGTCGCCGACCAGGGCGATCATCCGTCCCTCGGGCCGCGACGCGCTCCAGTCCTTCGCCGCGAGATAGTCCTGGACCAGCGAGGCGAAGATCGTCTGGGCCACGCCCAACCCGACCGAGCCGGTCGAGAAGTCGACGTCGTCGACGTCCTTGGTCCGCGACGGATAGGACTGCGCGCCGCCGTAGCCGCGAAACCGTTCGAGCTTGTCGCGGGTCTGGTTGCCGAGCAGATATTGAATGGCATGGAAGACCGGGCCGGCATGCGGCTTGACGGCGACGCGGTCCTGCGGCCGCAGCGCGGCGAAATAGAGCGCCGTCATGATCGTCGCCATCGACGCGCAGGACGCCTGATGCCCGCCGACCTTCAATCCGTCCACGTTGGGGCGAAGATGATTGGCGTTGTGGACCGTCCACGACGCCAGCCAGAGCACCTTGCGCTCCAACTCCGTCAGGACAGAAAGCGTCTTCGCGGTGATGTCGTCCGAGGTATTCGAGGTTCGATGCTTGATCATCTTCTTCACCGATCATGACTCGCCGGTCCCGAAAATTAGCAGGACCAGGAGGGCAGTTTCTTGCAAAGTCGGTCTCGAACTGGGTTATGTGAGACCGAATATGCCAACTCGACGCGAAAGAAAGTACGATATGCCGAAATTCAAGCTCGATCGGATCGATTGCAGCATCCTGGCGTTGCTTCAGAAGGATGGTCGGATGACGAACTATGAACTGGCCGACCGGGTCGGGTTGTCTCCCTCGCCCTGCCTTCGGCGGGTGAAGGCGCTGGAGGACGCCGGCGTGATCCGCACCTATGTGGCGCTGGTCGACCCCGACGCCGTGAACCTGCCGGTGAACGTCTTCGTCAACGTCACGCTCGAGCGGCAGGTCGAGGACCGGCTGGATGTCTTCGAGGCGACCGTTCGGCAATGGCCGGAGGTGCTCGAGTGCTATCTCATGACGGGCGAGGCGGATTATCTCCTGCGCGTCGTGGTCCCGGACCTGTCGTCCTACGAGCGGTTCCTCAAGCAGTATCTGACGCGGGTGCCGGGCGTCGCCAGCATCAAGTCCAGCTTCGCACTGAAGCAGGTCCGCTATCAGACCGCCTTGCCGCTCGGCCAATTGGGGGTGTGAGCGGCACGCGACCGCTCACCCTGGGGCTTCCTCAGCCGAAGATCTCGTAGAATCCGAGCTTCCTCTGCATCGGGGCGTCGTCGACGACGAAGAGATGAGCCGGGGTTGTCGCCGAGGCGTTGGCGATCTCGACCTCGGCGTGGGTCGGCACCGCCATCGTGTCGAACGGGTCGAAGGAAAGCTCGACCCCGTCGATCCTCGCCGTGCCCGAACCATCGACGACGTTGATCACGCTCGACGCGGAATGACGCGGGAGACGCAGGGATTCGCCCGGCCGCAGGTGGACCGCCGAGAAGCCGAGGATCGGCATGCATTCCATGCCCGTCTCCGGGTTCACATAGGCGAGCCGGACGGCTTCGCCACGCGGCGTCACGGTGGCGAGATCGGCCAGCGCGCTCTTGACCTCGCGCCACGGGAACCGCACCAGCGGATAGTTCGCGCGCGGCCGCGTCACCGCCGCATAGGGCACGAGACCGGAGCGACGGTAGCGAGTCTGCGACCCGTCCGCTTCGTTGCGCACCGTCTGAGGTTTCCCTTCGATCCCATAGGACGCCTCGAGGGCATAGACCATCGGCAGGTCGAGCGCGTCCATCCAGATGACCGGGCCGGAGCCGGAATGGCCGTGCTCGTGCCAGAGCCCCGACGGCGTGAGGATCAGGTCGCCCGGCTCCATCGGGCACTTCTCGCCCTCGACGATGGTGAAGCCGCCCTCGCCCTCGATGACGAAGCGCACGGCCGACGGCGAATGGCGATGATTGGGGGCGATCTCGCCCGGCAGGATCAGCTGCATGCCGATGTAGATCGACGGCGTCGCCTGCATGTTGTCGAGGCCGAGACCGGGGTTGGCGAGCACCAGCACGCGCCGCTCGGCCTTCTCGATCGGGGTGAGACGCCCGGCTTCGAGCAGCTGCGGGCGGATCTCCTCGTAGCGCCAGAGGATCGGCTTGGTCTTGCGCGCGGGGATGCCGTAGGGCAGGGCGGCGCGCAGCGCCGGCCACAGCGGCACCAGATTGCGGGCGGTCAGGCCCTGGCGATAGTCGAGCGGCAGATCTTCGAGCGTGCCGAGCTGGGACATGGGTTCCTCCGATGAGTTCGTTCCCGCCGGCGGATCGGCGGAGGTCTCGGTCTTCCGCGAGCGGTCGCCCCGGCCGTCCCGTCTCCCCTCGGGGGAGAAGGTGGCGCGCGAGCACCGGATGAGGGGGCGCCGCGAGAGCGGCACCTGAGCATGCGGCCGAAGGCGCGGGACGGCGGACGATGGTCGTGCGGAACCGCCGCATCCCCTCATCCGCCCCTTCGGGGCACCGTCTCCCGCAAGGGGGAGAAGGGTCCTCACCTCCCTCGCGTCACCTCAGACGGTGAGCCCGTTGCCGCCGTAGAGCCACTCGAGGCCGTCGTAGAACTGGGTCGGGCTCTTCGAGCCGAGCCACTGATTGCGGACGAGACGCTCGACGCCCTGGGCATGATAGACCCGGCCGAGCTCACGGCTCGACAGCACGACGCGATAGGCGCGGGGGATCCGCGCGGTCTGATAGGCGAGGAAGGCGGCGTTCAAGTCGCCGTCGTGACGCTCGAGCTCATGGCCGAGGCAGACCGCGTCCTCGAGCGCCATGCACGCCCCTTGCGCGAAATACTGGTGGGTCGGATGGGCCGCGTCGCCGAGCAGGACGACGTTGCCGTCGGTCCAGTTCTCGATCGGGTCGCGATCGGCGAGCACCCAGCGCCGCCAGGTCTTCGGCACCTCGAGCAGGTTGCGCGCCCGCGGAACGACGTTGCCGAAGCGCGAGAGCACTTCTTCCGGCGTGCCCGGCTCGTTCGACCCGACGTTCTCGATGTCGGTGACGAAGGTGGCGACGAGGTTGAAGGTCTTCCAGCCCTGGAGCGGATAGTGGACCATGTGGCACTTCGGACCCGCCCACAAGGCGACCGCGTTCCAGCGCAGATCCTCCGGCATGTCCTCGATCGGCAGCACCGCCCGATAGGCGACGTGGCCGGAGAGCTTCAGCGCATCCCCGCCCGTCATCTGCTCGCGGATCTTGGAACGGACGCCGTCGGCGCCGACGACCGCGTCGCCGTCATAGGTGTTGCCGGCCTCGGTGACGACCTTGGCGCCGGTCGCGGTGGTCTCATAGGCGACGACGCGCTCGTTGTTGACGAGGGTGACGTCGGGATGGGCGCGGCAGCCGTCGTAGAGCACGCCGTGCAGGTCGGCGCGATGGATCACCGCATAGGGGTTCTTGAAACGATCGCGGAAGGGCTGGTCGATCGGGAGATTCGAGATCTCCTCGCCGGACATGCCGTCCATGATGATCAGCTTGTCGACATAGACCGCCTTGGCGCGCCCGGCGTCGCCGACCCCGAGCCAGTCCATGGCGTGGAAGGCATTGGGGCCGATCTGGATGCCGGCGCCGATCTCGCCGAACTGCGGCGCCTGCTCGAGAACGGTCACCGCGTAACCCTTCTTCGCCAGTGCCAGGGCGGCGGAAAGACCGCCGATGCCGCCACCCGCCACCACCACGCTCTGCTTCGCTCTGGACATCCGAACCTCTCCTCTGAGTCGCATTCTCGTTTCTGTCGGTGCGTCGCGCGCCGCCTCCACGCCGGGTGGGAACCACCCCCGGGAGCCGTCCCCGCTCGCGAAATCTTCCGAGGCGCGACCGTCATTCGCCCGCTCGCCGTCGCTCCTCCACGACAAATACGCGAGCTTGGTCGACGCGTCGGGAAGTGCCTCGAATCCCATATAAAATCGGTTAGATAGACCTTTTGACCGCACCTTTCGACCGCCACCGGCGTTCAGAGAAGCGCGATCGTTCCTCTATCTCCTTTTTTGATCCGTACACTGATCTTTTGTGAGGTGTCAAGCGTGTGGGTCGACTCGAATGCGGACCTCGAGGCATGGTGGAGTTTGCGAAATCAGAATAAAAGAACGAGCAAAACGGCGTCTCATGGGGCGGGATCGGATCGCAATCTCAAATAGACATGGTATAAATTTCTCGAAGGCCACAGCTTGACCACTCATGTCGGCATATCGGCGCCGGATCGATGATATGGGCGCCAAAAACGTGTGAAGACATGAAGAAAGCACTCGCTTTCGCCGTGTGGTGTCTCGCCCGGCCGTCGCGAACGGACGACAATCGAAAACAATCCAACAATGGATCGATTGACAGAGTAAGGGGTGACCCGTATGAAGGGGGAAAGAGCAAGGGAGGGTCCGTCGCGCGGTTTCGGCCGTGGGGCTCTCTCGCGACGAACTCATTCCAGGGAGCCGCTTCGATGCGCATCTGCCGATACGACGAGACGAAGATCGGAATCGTGAAGGACGGGGTGGTTCACGACATCTCCCACCTCTCGGATCGGCTCGGCCTTCACGGCTACCCGCTCCCCCGGCACGATCTCCTGATCGCCCGGCTCGACGAGCTCCGCGAGGAGATGGAGGCGGCCGCGTCGTCCGGCGCCGGCATTCCGGTCGGCGCGGTCCGGCTGGAGGCGCCGGTCGCGAACCCCGGCAAGATCGTCGCCGCGCCGGTGAACTACACCAAGCATTTCGACGAGGCTGCGGCCGATCCGGTCACCTTCCCCAAGGTCCATGTCCGCAGCATCCGGGAATCGGGCCTCTTTCTGAAGGCGACGAGTTCGGTCGTGGGGGCGGGGCAGGGCGTTCCGCTGCGCTTCGTCGATCGGCGCACCGACCACGAGGTGGAACTCGCCGTCGTCATCGGCAAGGAATGCGGCTTCGTCCCGGAATCGGGGGCACTCTCGGTGGTGGCCGGCTATTGCATCGGCCTCGACATGACCATCCGTGGCGCCGAAGAACGCAGCTTTCGCAAGTCGCCGGACGGCTACACGGTCCTCGGCCCCTGGCTGGTGACGCCCGACGAGATCGGCGACCCCTCCGCCCTCGAGATGACGCTCGCGGTGAACGGGGAGGTGCGTCAGCACACCAATACGCGCGATCTCATTCTCGGCATTCCGCAGCTGATTTCCCTGGCTTCGGCCTATTTCACGCTCCATCCCGGCGACGTCGTCCTGACGGGAACGCCGGAGGGGGTCGGCGAGGTCCTCGCCGGCGACGTGATCACCGCGACGATCGAAGGGATCGGAACCCTCGAGACCCGCGTTCGATCGACCCCCTGAGGGTCGGACCGGCCCGGGGGAGGGATCCCCGGTGGACCGCTTTCGCCGCCGGCAGCCCGCGTCGTCCCGTCGAGAAGGGAGATCTCGACGATGCGGGTGCCTCGCGCCTCGTCGCGCCGCAGACCGATCAGAAGCCGTTCAAGGCCACATTCAGGAAACTCGGGAGGAAGAACATGTCACGTTGGTTCACCGGACTGCTCTCGGCCGTCGGCCTCTTCGCCGTCACGGCGGCGACGGCCGAGGAGACGCCGATCAAGATCGGCTTCGTCACCACGCTCTCCGGCCCCGCCGCCAGCATCGGCCAGGAACTGGTCGACGGTTTCAAGCTCGGTCTGGAGAAGACGAAGGGGCGCCTCGGCGGCCGTCCGGTCGAGGCTTTCTACGCCGACGATCAGGCCAAGCCCGACATCGGCCGTCAGCACGCCGAGAAGATGGTCGAGAGCGACAAGGTCGACATCCTGACCGGCATCAACTTCTCCAACGTGCTTCTGGCGGCGGCCAAGCCCGCTCTCGACGCCGGCGTCCTCTACGTCAGCGCGAACGCCGGCCCCTCGCAATACGCCGGTCGTCAATGCCACCCGCGCTTCTTCGCGGCGTCGTTCCAGAACGACACCACCAGTGAGGCGATCGGCATCTACATGCAGGAAAAGGGCATCAAGGACGTCTATATCCTCGCCCCGAACTATCCCGCCGGCCGCGACATGGTCGCCGGCTTCAAGCGATACTACAAGGGCGCCGTTCTCGGCGAGGTCTACACCGCCTTCGGCCAGCTCGACTATGCCGCCGAGATCGCCCAGTTGCGCGCCGCGAAGCCGAGCGCGGTCTATTTCTTCTATCCGGGCGGCATGGGCATCAACTTCGTCAAGCAGTACGATCAGGCCGGCCTGAAGGCGCAGATCCCGCTCTACACCGGGGCCTTCGTCGTCGATCAGTCGATCCTGCCGGCGATGGGCGACGCCGCCCTCGGCATCAAGACCGCGACGCTGTGGAGCGAGGATTTCGACAACGTCGCCAGCCGTGAATTCGCCGCCGCGTTCGAGAAGGCCCACGGCCGCATTCCCTCGCCCTATGCCGCCGACGCCTACGACCTCGTCCTCATGCTCGACGCCGCCGTTCGCGCCAACGGCGGGCGCGTCGACGACAAGTCCGCCCTGGCGCGCGCCCTGGAGACGGTGAAGTTCGACTCGATCCGTGGCAACTTCCGCTTCAACACCAATCACTTCCCCATCCTCGACTACTATCTGACCACGGTCGAGAAGGACGCGAAGGGCCGGGTGGTCAACAAGCTCGGCGAGCGGATCGTCCACGATCTGAAGGACAATTACGCCGACATCTGCAAGATGGCGCGCTGAGGCGGGCTCTCGTCGCCGCCGCCGCCGACGCGCGGCGGCGACCGACTCCTCCCGCATTCGACCTTCTCGTGTGGCGCGAGCCGCCTCGGCCGACGGCGGCTCGTCGTCGTTTCGCCGTCCGGCCGGCGCCATTTTGATCGGAGACGTCGCAGACATGACCATCGAGCTCTTTGCGGAGCAGCTTCTCAACGGCGTCCAGTTCGGCGTGACGCTGTTTCTGATGGCGTCGGGGCTGACGCTGGTGTTCGGCATCATGAACTTCATCAATCTGGCGCACGGC
>NZ_JAFNIH010000033.1 GCF_019160155.1 Pinisolibacter aquiterrae | reverse complement strand
TAGCTAATCTGTTCTTTCGCGGGGCGCTGGCGGCGCTCGCACCGGACGGCCCAGGCACCATCATCGTCGGACTCGGCGGTCTCGTCGTCTACTCGGGGCTTCTCTTCACGCTCCTCACCTTCAGTTCGGCCTTCATCGGCCAGGTGCCGGAACTCGTCATGAGTTGGGTCGACACGCACCTCGTTCACCGACGTGACGGTGCGGCTCACGTCGCGTCCGGGTTCGGCGGTTGGCTGCCGACGCGGACCGCCGCCGTTGCAGGCGCGACAGGGAGAGCGATCGAGGGGGCAGGCTCCGAAATGTCGAAGCGGCGGCAGTTGCTGTCGCGGCAGAGAGGTGAACGACCCCCGCGGCAGGGAGGCAACCCATGACCGCCGAGGATTGCTCAATCATCCTGTTCGACGGCGAGGCCTTTCACCAGTTGGAGGATCAGCGCTCGCTTGCTCGAGCTGGCGATGCGGTTGAAGGCTCGGTTGAGCTCCCACCCCTCGCGGGTTTCGAGGAAGCGCCGAAGGGCTGCCTCCTCGTCATCGATTGCCGGGTCGAGGATGACGTATGCCTCCTCGTCGACGTCTGCGCAGAGCCATGCGATCGGGATCTCCAGCGCCCGGGCGAGGTCGATCAGCTTGCGCGCCGAGACCCGTGTCGTCGCGCGCTCGTAAAACGAGATGGCCCGCTCGGTATCGCCCGTGAGCGCTGCAAGGCCCCTCTGAGTGAGCCCGCGTGCTTGGCGATGGTGCCGGAGGCGGGCCGCGACGGCGCGGTCGGCGTCTGTGATGCGGGGCGGGGTGTCGGGCATGGGGCCGTGGGCTCGCGGCGGCGATGGTTCGGGACGAGGTGGGCTGCAGGGGGCAGAGCGCTCGGGGCGATGGATAGCAGTTTTTGTGGGCGTTTGGTCCATTGCAGGAGGTCGACTGACTATTCCTTCAGCGCGATGGGAGGAGGCAGATGCTGCAAGTAACGGAACTCGCTGTGGTCTTGGGATTGGAGAGCGTCTAGATCCGCGATCCGTTAAGGACTCGTTAACCCTATTCTCGTTGCTGCGCGGAGGGAATCATGGCTTATGTATCGAGACGGAAAGAGTGCGTCTTACGTTCTAAAAGCGTCTGAAAGCGAATGTCGATGAACCAAGCCATTCCCGACCCCCATGAGACGACATCAGCTCGGATTACGCGTCGTGCAGATGCGTTGTCGCGCCGTCTTCGAGCGGTCGGTGAGCGGGTATTTCCGCCGACTGCTCAAAAATCGCTTCGGTCGTTCTCGTCCGGGGAAGTGGCGGAAATCGTGGGCATCTCGGACGGATATCTACGCCAGTTGTCACTCGATGGCCTTGGTCCGGTTCCTGAGCTGGGTCCGAGCGGGCGGCGCTCTTACACACTTGAGCAGGTTGTGGATCTGCGTCGTTATCTTGCGACAGCGCGCCCCAAGGATGCAGTGAGATTCTGGCGTCGGCGGCGTGAGGGCGACAAACTTCAGGTCATTACCGTCGCCAATTTCAAGGGCGGTTCCGCGAAGACCACGACGTCACTCTACCTTGCTCAGGGTTTGGCGTTGAGTGGCCTTCGCGTTTTGGCGATCGATCTGGACCCTCAAGCATCTTTGTCCGCGATGTTTGGTCTCCAGCCCGAATTCGATATCGCGGAAAACGCGACGCTTTACGGTGCCATCCGTTACGACGGTGAGCGCGTTGCGATGAAGGAGGTCGTGCGCCCGACCTATTTTACGGGCATCAGCATCGTGCCGGGCAATCTCGAGCTCATGGAGTTCGAACACCAGACACCTCGCTACATGATGGAGAGCCGGAACCGACCCGACGAACTCTTTTTCCGGCGCGTCGCGCGTGCGATCGCTGAGGTCGACGACGACTTCGATGTGGTCGTCATCGACTGCCCGCCGCAACTTGGTTTTTTGACCATGGGTGCGCTCAATGCGGCAACGGGGATGATCGTCACCGTCCACCCACAGATGGTCGATGTTGCATCGATGAGCCAGTTCCTACTCATGACCTCGGACCTCATTTCGGTGATTGAAGAGGCTGGCGGAAGTTTGGATTATGACTTCTTGCGCTTTCTCGTCACGAGACACGATCCTCGAGACGTCCCGGAACAAGAGATCGTGGCATTGATGCGTGATGTGTTCGACGCCGACGTGTTGGCGGCGTCCGCGTGGAAGTCGACCGCGATTGCGAATGCGGGCCTGACGAAGCAGTCGCTCTACGAACTGACGCGAGGCTCTGTTGGGCGGTCTGTTTACGATCGAGCCATGGAATCGATCAATGCCGTCAACGAGGAGATCATGGATATGATCTTTTCAGTGTGGGGGCGTCAAAAATGATCGAAGCACCCGCCCTCTTTCTCGCAGCGCCGGTGTCAGATGACAACGGCACACTTTCTCGCCGTTTGATGAGTGCAAGAGCGGTCCGATGGATGCTGTTGTCTGCTGACAACATTCATCTGGCGCGATCCCACTTCGTCGGCGAGTGGGGGCGTCTCTCTCATCAGCAACGCGCATCACGTCCGGCCCGCGGAGGTGCATTTTGAGCAAGCGAACCCAGTCCATTCGCTCGATGTTTTCGTCCCAACCGGACGAAGCGTTGTCTGCGGACAACAATGCTGCGATCCCACGCGTGACCTCAGGGGCAGTGAAGTCCCTGAAGGACACATTTTCAGGAGTTGAGCGGGACTACCAAGAGCTTCGTGACAGAGTTGCAAGCGGGGCTGTCGCGATCGATATCGACGCGGCCCTGGTCGACCCCTCCCCGTTCGCCGATCGCTTTACGGAGCCAGCCTCAGTGTCTTTCGAGGCTCTGAAGTCGTCGATTGCCGAAAGAGGGCAGGAGATCCCTATTCTGGTTCGGGAACACCCGACAGCAGCGGGGCGATACCAGAGTGCTTACGGGCATCGTCGCGTTCGGGCACTGCGCGAGCTCCGCCGGCCCGTCAAGGCCTATGTTCGATCTCTGTCCGACGAAGAGTTGGTCATCGCACAGGGGATTGAGAATTCGGCACGTGAAGATCTGAGTTTCATCGAGCGTGCGGTTTTTGCCTTGCGGCTGGAAGACGGTGGATTCCAACGTTCTGTCGTGCAGTCCGCGCTGTCGATTGATAGAGCGGAAGCCTCCAAATTGATTGCGGTAGGGAAGGGTGTGCCAGCAGAGATTATCTCAGCAATTGGACGCGCCCCCAAGATCGGGCGTGGCCGCTGGCAATCGTTCATCGAACGGCTCCAAGAGCCGGGCGCAATCGAGCGCGTTCGAGAGCTTTTTCACTCGGAGCAGGTCAGGACCAAGGAGACTGATGAACGGTTCACCATGGCATTCGCAGCCGCAATGAGGCTGCCCAGTGGTGAAGCGAAACCGTCTTCGGACGATGGGGTAATCGCGAGAAGCGTCGACGGACGAGAGATCGGGAAGCTCACGCGTTCCCCCAAACACTGCCGCATTCAGCTTGAGCGAGCGCACGATGATGCTTTCGCCGATTATCTGATGCGGAGACTGCCTGAGCTTTATCAGGCGTATGCCGAGGAAAGGAGCCAAGAGAAATGAACTGGGGCTTATACCTCAACCACTGAACCAGCAAAGAAAAAAGGCCCCCGAAACGGATCTCGGAAGCCCCTTCTCGATCTTTGGCGAGTTTGAGAATCGCATTTCCCTGATTCGCAGTCAAGTCCCGAGGTGGACACGATGCGTCGTTGACGGCGGGCGGATTTTCTTTGCCTGAACGAAGGCAGAGATTCATGCAGTCCTATCAGTCCCGCACGCCATTTGGCGCGCGATCATTGACGCTTGCTCATGTGGCGGCGCAGTCCAAGGCGGAGGCGCGAGCCCCCGAGAAGGTCGTCCACAAGTGGGAGGTCTTCCGTTCGATCTGCACTGCCAAAGCCAGGCTTGGGGTCTCCGAGCGGGCGTTGGCGGTGCTCGACGCGCTCTTGAGCTTCCATCCGGAGACGACGCTGTCGGGTGACAAGCTCGTGGTGTGGCCGTCGAACCGACAGCTGGCGCTCCGGGCCCACGGCATGGCGCCGGCGACGCTGCGCCGGCACATTGCTGGCCTCGTCGACGCAGGCCTCGTTGTCCGCCGCGACAGCCCCAACGGCAAGCGCTACGCCCGCAAAGGGGAGGGGGGCGAGATCGATCAGGCCTTCGGCTTCGATCTGACGCCGCTGGTGGCGCGCGCCGCCGAGATCGAGGCGCTGGCGGAGGAGGTCCGAGCCGCCGAACGGGCACTGCGGCTGGCGCGCGAGCGCATCACGCTGTGCCGCCGCGACATCGCCAAGATGATCGCGACCGGCATCGAGGAGGGCATTCCGACGCGCCGAGAGGGCAGGGGGCCGGCCGACTGGAGCGAGATCCACGCCCATTTCCGCTCGATCGTCGACGCCATTCCGCGCCGAGCCGGGCAGGCCGAACTGGAGGCGATCGCCGACGATCTCTCCACCCTCGCCGACGACGTGTTCATGTTGTTGGAAACGCACGAAAAAGACGTGATTACGAGCAGCGATGAGTCCCAAATCGAGCGCCACATACAGAATTCAAACCCACACATCTCCACTGAACTTGAACCTCGCTTCCGAGAAGTGAGGGTTGAGAGGGCGGAGATCGAGCCACGAGCGTCGAGGCTCACGGATGGAGCCTTCCCCTTGGGGATGGTGCTCCAGGCCTGTCCGGACATCGTCGACTATGCGCGAGACGACATCTCGAACTGGCGCGACTTCCTGGCCACCGCCGCCGTGGTGCGGCCGATGCTCGGGATTTCGCCGAGCGCCTGGGAGGAGGCGAGGGGGATCCTGGGCGAGGTCCAGGCGGCGGTCGTCGTCGCGGCGATCCTGCAGCGCCACGCGATGATCGCCTCGGCCGGCGGCTACCTGCGCAGCCTGACCCGCAAAGCGGAGGAGGGGCAGTTCAGCCTCGGCCCGATGCTGATGGCCCTGATCGGCAACCGTAAGCGCGAAAAGGCGAGGGCATGAGGAGGGGCGAGTTTGGATCGGACCGGAGGTTTCTATCACGGGTGAACCGCCGCGATCGAAGCCTCACTTATTCAAATAAAATCAATTTGTTGCAACGTCGATTGGCTTGGGTGTTCGATGTCGAACCGCTACGATAGGCCTTCTACGGGCAGGGCCGGCGTCGAGGAGGAGGACCATCGGCATGGCGTGTCGCCAGTCCACCAGATCGACGCAGCCGGGGTCCTTGGCGAGGCGGAAGAGATTGCCCGTCGGCATGGCCGGCGACCCAGGGCTCACAGCGTGCAGACCAGCAGTTACCAGAATTTTCTAGCCGAGTCGTCCAAAGACGGGGATCGCGTCAGTTAGGTTGAAATACTGTAGCAATATGCTAAAGAAATTTCGCCTTTGACGTCCTGTCGGGCACGAAGCGAGAGGCGAGAGATGGACGCTGCTACGCGTATCGTTGCAGATTATTTGCGGCTCGAAAAGAAGTGGCTGAACGGGCCGGACTTGAGTGTTGCGACGGGCAGCGACGTGTCGCTCGTGGCGGTCAATCCTGCCGACATGCAGCGCTATCATTTGGAGGTCGAGCTCGGTCGAGCACCGTTGGAGATCGACAACGATGCCGACATGAAGGCTTGGCTTCAGACGCGGTTTTTCGGCTCCGTGCGGGAAAAGGCGCTGCTCATGCTCGCCTTTTCTCCGTCGCACCTCACGCGCATCCTGGTGACGCGCAGCTGCTCCGACGTGTGTCGCAGTGCCTGTGAAGAGCTGGGAATCGAGGTCTGGTTCTTCTCGGACGTAGTTCTGGAGTTGCGAAATGCGGCTCGCCAACGCGTCGGGGCGAACGATCACGACGGCCGTTACCTCCAGCTCCTCTTCTATCCGCCGAAGAATGCAGCCGTTCCTCGGTGATGGCCCCAGGCCGGCCTGCCACCGGCGCGGCTCGTTCGGCGGATCGTCCAAACACCAGAGCACTTCGAAGGGACGCACCGTAACCGGTGCTTGGCAATTGCTCATGGAAGCGGTGGCGGCGACGGCGATCTCTGCCTCTCGTTCCACCCTCGGAATGTGGACGCGGTGAGCCAGTGTCGCTTTCGACATGAGGAAGGCGACACTCTACCGAGTCGCTGGCCTTAAGCTGCCCCCTCACGATTCTCGGAACGGGATATGGCTCGGGGAGGGATCGAGAGTTTCGAACTCGAGATGTCCTCCCTGCCGGACTCGCGGCGGTGGGATCTGTAACTCGATCGTCTTCTCGACTCGGAGGCTGCTCGTCGTGCATAATGCCGTTGATTTGGAACGAGCTTTGGGCTGAACGACAGTCGCTGTCGCCGAGGAGCGTCCGACGCAACCCCAATTGTGGCCGAGCCTACTCACTATCGCGGTTGGCGCTTCCGCCCTGATTGCCGGCCACTCGTGGAGATTTTTGCGGAGCGTATCTCCCTCGGGGTTTCCGGCTTCGCCGCGCCGAACAGGTCGTCGGCGCATCGCGCTCATTCTCCGGTGAACTCTCGCCGTACACGCCTGGTGTGCGGCTCGTCATTCCAGGCCGGTTTCGAGAGACATCGGCGATCGATCGACGAATCGGCCTGCGGTGCGCCCCCAACCGGGAGCGAACTCCGTCGATCGGACGGCTTCGCCTGCGCGGTTTACGCCTCGTGGGAGCGATTCCTTCCGACAGGGGCCACCCATGGCGAGGCCTCGCATTTTCGCCTATATTCACGCAGATTGATCTTTCTCTGACAGTGGTCGCCGTGCGCTCGCTTCCACACGAAGGTCCTTCGGAACGGTCCCCATGAAATCCGGAAATGCTCTTTTGGCCCTGACCATCCGCGACTGGGGATCGAGAATCGGTCATTCTCCGGCCGAGGCGCTTTGGACGTTGTTCGAGCCCACGATGCATATGCTGTTCTACCTCATGCTGGTCGGCCTCGCGCCTCGCCGGCCTCATACGGGTGACAGCTTCGCGCTTTTTTTCGCCACGGGTCTCGTTCCCTACTTTCTCTGGCAGCGCATCTTCTTCCGTATTTCGATTTCGATGAATATGTCGACGCTCTTCAATTTCGCCCGCGTCACCTTCGTCGACATGATCCTCAGTCGCATCATCATCGAACTCATTTTGTGGATATGTAACATCATCATCGTTGCGATCGTCATTTATATGCTCGGTGATCGCGTTTCAATCGCCAATTACGTCGTAGTCTTCGAAGCTGTTTTGATGTTCATCTTCCTCGGCATGAGCTGGGGCGTCCTCAGTGGCTTTCTGGTTGCTTTCATACCGTTCTGGCCGAAAGCTGCGAACCTGATCAACCGCTGTATGTATTTCAGCTGCGGCATCTTCTTCGTCCCCGATCACTTGCCGCCGTTCATTCGCGACGTCGTCTATTGGAATCCACTCCTGCACGTGATCGAGTTCGGGCGCAGCGGCGTCTACTATGGATACGACAGCCTCATGTTGAATCTGGCGATTCCGTTGACGGTATCCCTGGTCATGATCGCGATCGCCGCAGTCATCCAGCATACGGCCATGGAGCGGTTCCGGTCGTCATGATCACCTTCGTCGATCTGCGAAAGGCCTTGGGGCGTGGCAAGAAGGCGAGAGTCGTCCTCGATCATGTTACCGCGGAGTTCGTCCCGGGCGTTTCCTACGGTGTTCTGGCACGGCCGGGCGAAGGCAAGACGACGCTGATCCGGCTGCTTTGTGGTGCCATGGGGCCCGACTACGGCCGTATCGAGCGGAATGCGACCGTGTCCTATCCGATCGGTTACAGCGGCTGGCTGAGCAACGAATTGAGTGGGGCGGAGAACGTCGCCTTCATGGCGCGTCTGTTCGGTCGCGACGTCGACGAGTTCATCGACGAGGTCTTCCATTTCGCAGAGCTGGCGCCCAAGGCCGACAAGCCGTTGCGAGATCAGAATCCGGTGCAACGTTCCAAGCTCTGTTACGGCATATCGTTCAATCTGGATTTCGATTTCCACCTTGTCGACGAGGCGATCGGCGTCGGGAATGCGACGTTTCGCGCGAAGTGCTTCGACCGCCTGATGGAATTGCGCGATCGCTCGGGGCTGATCGCGACCGGGTCCAACTGGACCGTTCTCACCCGCTTCTGCGACGTCGGCTGCGTGCTTCATCAGGGCCAACTCGAAATGTTCGAGTCGCTCCAAGAAGCCCGGAAATTCCTCGATTGGATCGCGCCCGAATGATCACGCGGCTCAGGAGGCGCGCATGCGATCGATCAGCGAATGGGAAATGACCAGCAGCATCATGTAGAGGCACAGCCCGACGCCGAGAGTGATCAAGACGTTCTTGACGGGGGTCGGGAACACCGGCGTTTCGGGAAGGCTCGGTTCGACGAAAGTCGCCAGATAGATCTGTTTGCGTTCCGCGTCCCGGCGGGCACGCTCGAAGGCCTCGAGCGCATTCGTATAGGCCTTCTCGGCGATCTGCTGCTGAATTTCCAGTTCCTGATAGCGAGAGAGGACGTTCGCCAGCGATCCGGCCTGCGCATTGACGGAGGCGAGACGCTCCTCGGCCTGTCGGATCTGCTCGTCGAGTGCCTGCAGGCGCGTCCGCGCAGCAACGAGCGACGGAGCGGACGTCGACATCATCACCTTCTGAGAGTCGATCTCGGCCTGGGCCTTGGCGCGATCGTTCTTCATCTCCTTCAGGCTGGACATCAGACCATCGATCTCCTTGGCGGGATCGACGACGTGATTGGCGTTGCGGAAGGCCTGCAGTGCGGCGCGGGCGTCGCGCAGTCGCGACACTTGCCGTTCCACGTCTTCGTTCGCGCGCGACTGTGCTTCGTCGCGCGCTTTCGACGAGAGCTGATTGACGAGCCGTTCCGATGCCGCCTGCAGTCCCTTGGCGATTTTGAGGGTATCGGTCGGCGTCATCGCTTCGACCATTACCGTGACGATGCCGGTCAGTGGATCGAAGCTGCTGTGAAGGTGAGAGCGCCAATAGGGCAGGAAGGCATCAATCGACGCCGGGCCGGTGTAGCGAGCGAAATAATCGATGTTTGGCGACGAATAGACCTTCAACGGGTCGATCGTCGGCCGGATGGCCAGAATTGCATCGCGGCTGCGCAGAAACTCGCTCACGATGTAGGAGTTCGCCATGACCAGCGCCGACGCGCCGGAAGCGTTGGTGCTGCCCAGGGCACCGCCGATGGAATCCGTCGCCGGCGCATCCCATCCACGAATCGAGAATTGGACTTCGGAAGAATAGCGATAAGACGCATAGGCGGTCGTGTAAACGATCATCGCCACCGTCGGTAGCACGACGACGAGCAGGAACAGTCCGTAGGTGACGAAACGGCGCATTCGCCGATAGGCATCGATCCTCGGAGCGCGTCGATAGGGCGTCGCGACCTGCAGCGAACCGGACTCGGTCTGTGTCTCCAGCGATCTCCCGGTCGGTGTGGCCGGGCGAAGGAAGCGTGATGAAACGCCGACGAGAGCTTTACCGATGAGAGAGTTGTCAGACATCCATGGCCCGTCGGGTTGGCGACCAATCTCAAGTCATCGCCCGGGCGCAACCCGGATCGACGTTCGAAACGACCCGTCCCTCTCGCCGGCCAATCGGCTTCGCAGGGGGGGCGCAGAGATCGCTCTGGGCTCGCGCCCCTCTCGTCAGGCGCGGCGATCGCCGGGCGCCGTGTCGATCCGGGTCACTCGCCCCTCTCGTCAGGCGCGGCGATCGCCGGGCGCTGTGTCGATCCGGGTCACTCGCCCCAAGAGTTCGATCAGAGCGGGATCGGCCTTGTACTTGGGAGCAATGTCCCCGTTTATTCCGGCAATTTCGGGGCACTCGTCGAGCACCTCGAAGATCGCACGGATGTCGGCCTCGCGGTCGCGTCGTGCCAGTTCGGCGAACAATGCTTCATACATCGCGAGATCTTCCGGATAGTCCAGCGTCAGGCGGTGGTCCCGGATCAGAGCGTCGGGCAAATCGACGATCGAGATGCGAAAATGCTCCGGATTGTTCTCGAAATAGAGGTTCATGTACTCCGAGTATTCCGCTCGGCCCTTGAGCGCGAGCACACGCTTCATCGCCTCGACGTTGATGATGTGAGCGCCGGTTCCGACAGCCTCGCGACGCGACCGAGTGAAGTCGGCGCCCGTCTCGAAGTGCCGCTGCAGCAGGTATTCGATGACCTCGGCCGAGGGGGTCGGACAATCGGCGGTGACCCGACAGATCACGTCGATGTCGTGCGCCTCGCAGACGTCGAGATAACGCCGAAGCACGTCGTCCGGGTCGCCTCGATGGAACAACGCGCGTCCACCGAGAGTGTACTCGCCCAGGACCGCATCGTCTTCGTGGGTCGAGGTCGCCAGGCAGACGAGATCGAGCCCTCTGGTGCGCAACACACCCTCGAGGCAGCGCTCGACCGAAGGCATGCCGGCAATCGGCAGCAACGCCTTCTTGGGCAGGCGGGAAGACTTCATCCGGCAGGCGACGATGCAGGCGACGCGCGCCTTCCGGAATGCATCCGGTGGCAGAGCGCTGCCCGCCGGGATATCCCGGGCGGCGATCATGCGGTCGTGGATCTGAGCGGTCGTGAGAGCGGAGTATGTCAGACCGTCCTGCGGCGAACGGCGGAAGATCACGTCGCCGACGGAGACGAAACGACCGCGCGCGAGTGTGTGTGCCACCAACGGCTTGACGAGGCTCTTGCGCAGATACTCTCGCTCGGCCGGCGCGACGAACCGTTCGCCGAACAACAGCGGCAGGCTGGCCAACTCGATCTGGAGAGCAGCGATCTCGGCCGGCTCCAGAGCCGACCAGCCGTCGTAGCGGGTGCTGGCGCGATCGAGACAAACGTGCTTTTCGACGATATGGCAGCCCAACGCGGCCGCCAGGAGCGGCACCCGCTTCGCCATGTCGAGTTCGCCTGCGATGTGGTCGGCAAACGCCAGACGCAGATCGGGAAAGCGGGCACGGATGA
This sequence comes from Pinisolibacter aquiterrae, assembly GCF_019160155.1. Taxonomy (GTDB): domain Bacteria; phylum Pseudomonadota; class Alphaproteobacteria; order Rhizobiales; family Ancalomicrobiaceae; genus Pinisolibacter; species Pinisolibacter aquiterrae. The sequence goes on along the minus strand of NZ_JAFNIH010000033.1, from coordinate 42,711 downwards.
CGGCGATCTTGTTGAACAGCGTATCGGAAAGCTCGGTCGGATAGCCTTGGAAGCCGATCTGCAGCGTGAGCGTGCGATGAGGCACCGCCAGAATGCGATCGACGACGACCTCGAGATCGGTCAGCTCATAACCCGAGACGTTGACCATGACGTCGACCGGGGTGGCGCCCTGCGCCTCGGTGAAGGCGGCGAGAACCTCGCGGTTGTCGACCATCGAGGCCTGGAATTTGACACCCGCGATGCGGGCCTTGTTGGCCGCGAAGACGGCCGCACAATTGGCGTCGGCCATTTCGAGCCAGACCGCGCCGATCCGTTCGTGAGCGGTGTCGATCACGCGTTCCCAAGTCACCGCGTCGAAGCCCAGCTGCCGATAGAGCTCGTAGGCCGAGAAGTCCGGCGTGGCCAAGGCGTCGGCAGAGATCGGATGAAACTTGATCGCGCGACGTGGATAGGACAGGGGCGCGAGAGCGTCGATCACCCGGAAGATCTGTTCGACGTCACCACCGTGAAAATTCGCGACTTCGTAGATCAGCAGGGGCGCTTCGGCCATGTCTTCGCCTTTCAGCTGTTCGACTTCGCAAGCTTCCGCACGGTCTCGATGACGTAGTCTTGGTCATTGCGGGTCAGGCGAGGATGCAGCGGAATGGTGATCGCCTGGTCATGATAGGCTTCCGCCGCAGGGCAGAGGCCGGGTCGGAAGCCGAGATCGGCGTAATAGGGCTGCAGATAGACCGGAATGTAGTGGAGGTTGACGCCGATGTCGGCGGCCCGCATCCGATCGTAGGCCTCGCGACGCGACAGGGCCGCATCCTTCGGCCACCGCAGCACATAGAGGTGCAAGGCCGAACGAGCGTCCGCAGAACGACGTTGGGTGCCGATATCGGTTCCGGCGAAGGCTTCGTCGTAGAGGAGCGCGCGCGTTTCGCGACCGGCGATGTAGTCGTCGAGACGCTTCATCTGACTGGTGCCGAGCGCCGCCTGGATGTCGGTCATGCGGTAATTGAAGCCGAGCGTGACCTGCTCGTAGTACCAGCCGCCGGCGCTGCGACCGCGCATCAAGCGCTCGTCGCGGGTCATGCCATGAGACCGGAGCAGGCCGAGGCGATCGGCGAGATCGGCCCGATTCGTGGTGACGGCGCCGCCTTCGCCGGTGGTGACGATCTTCACCGGGTGGAAGCTGAACACCGTCATGTCGGAGTGCGCGCAGGCACCCACACGGTGGTTTCCGTAGGAGGCGCCGATCGCGTGGGAGGCGTCCTCGACCACTGCGAATCCATACTCGCGAGCCAGCGCGGCGATGGCGGCCATATCGCAGGGCTCGCCGCCGAAATGGACCGGCACGACGATCTTGGGCAGACGCCCGCCCGCGGCACGGGTCTCGGCGAGTTTCTTCGCCAAGGCCTCGACCGACAGATTGAGCGTGTCGGGGTCGATGTCGACGAAATCGACCGATGCGCCGCAGAACAAGGCCGCGTTGCTGGTCGCGAGAAAGGTGTTCGGCGACGTCCACAGAACATCACCGGGGCCGAGATCGAGCGCAAGATAGGCGATGTGCAGCGCGGAAGTGGCACTGTTGACCGCGAAGGCGTGTGCCGCGCCCGTCACCTCTCGGACCGCCGCCTCGAAAGCCGGCAGCGCCGGCCCCTGGGTCAGAAAATCCGAGTCGAGCACGGCGAGGACCGCGTCGCGATCTTCCTGTGTGATGTCCTGTCGGCCGTAGGGAATCATGCGGACAACGCCTGAACGACACGTGCCGGCGCTTCGAGTTCCGGCGTGATGTCCGCGCGCGGATCGAGACAGGCTACGCGATTGTACGCGAGGATTTCCTCCGCCCCGAGGAAGATGTCGTTGGTATCGGAACGATACTCGAAGTCCACCTTCGCTTCCCAGGCTCTCTGGCCCAGTGCGTTGACCGAGTAATCGGGCGTCCGGTTGCCATAGGAGATGGTCGGACGGATCACGTAGTGATCGTCGAACTCGAGCGTCAGGTGACCGTCTTCCTCCGGAACCATGACTTCATGCAACTTTTCACCCGGACGAATGCCGATGTGATTGATCGGCAAGTGGGGCGCCATCGCCTTGGCGAGGTCGACCATGCGCACCGACGGGATCTTCGGAACGAAGATTTCGCCACCGTGCATACGGGCGAGATTGCGGAAGACGAAGTGCACGCCTTCGCGAAGGGTGATCCAGAAACGCGTCATCCGCTCATCGGTGATCGGGAGAGAAGTCGCCCCGTCGGCGATCAGGCGGTTGAAGAAGGGAACCACCGAGCCCATGGAGCCGACGACGTTTCCGTAGCGCACCACGGAGAAGCGCGGTGAGTTGTCCATGAAGGTATTGGCTGCGACGAACATCTTGTCCGAAGCGAGCTTGGTCGCGCCGTAGAGATTGATCGGCTTCGCCGCCTTGTCGGTCGACAACGCGATCACACGCTGGACACCCAGCTCTCGCGAGGCTTCGATCACGTTGGAGGCGCCGCCGATGTTGGTTCGAACGCATTCGTCGGGATGGAATTCGGCGATCGGAACGTGCTTCATCGCCGCCGCATGGATGACGATGTTGCAGCCGCTCATCGCGTCCTTGAGTCGACGAAGATCCCGAACGTCACCGGGGAAGAACTCGAGCCGATCTTCGCCGGCCCATTCCTGCTGCAACACAAAATGTTTCTGTTCGTCACGAGAAAAGACGACGATTCTCTTCACGGATCTCAACCGAAGCAGTTCAGCAATGAACTGCTTTCCAAAAGATCCCGTTCCCCCGGTGACGAGATAGGAATCCCGTGCGTCTAATTTATCCATCTACCGACCCCCGGAATCTGATATTGGCGTTCAACCCTGCTGCTATCGACTGTGGCCAACATGCAGCAAGATTTTGAGAAGGTGTCGATCGACACTTCAAGACGCACCGTGATGCAGCTTGCTGTACTCTCTGCGCGTTGGAAGATCAAGGCACGATGCCTCGGCTGCATGGCTCTCCTTGCGTTAAAAAAGCGTTGATGTTGCGATGAGTCCTCACCGGGATAAATCCCCACTGCGTCGGCCACCTGAGCGGCTCGGGTCGACGTGAACGGCGCGAAGTGCGGTGCGGCGCAACTGATCGGCCCGTCGAGCATGCCGCGCAAGAGGCTCATGCGCGATGAGCCTTCGACGCACTGATGACGTCGTGATTCTTCGATTCGTCCGGTCGGCTCTTGGGGGAGGGCATCTGGTGGCGCGAGAATACCGACCTTCGGTAGAATCCTGGGTCGACATAGTCGACCTTGGCGTGCAACTCGATGAATGGACCGTCGCTCTTGGCTTCGCTTCCCCCCGCGCCACGTCGTGAATACTCGTTAAAATTTATTTGTATGAATATACCCCTATTGATTGTATATGGCGTTTCGCCGATGAGATCGTTGTTGCGAATGACGTCCGCAGTCACCGGAGGCGCAGGATATTCTTCTTCGGCGCATATGCGACATCGTGCCACGATCATCGAATACTCGATCCGAGCGTCTCCTTCGGGATCATTCGGATTTCAACCCGTCCGTCCACTCGGCGGTGGAACTGGAACTGGCCACGGACGATCGGGCCGGCGTCTCGGTCTCTTCGGCCGAGGGCAGCGGCCTCTTGGATGGAGCGGCCGCTCGGCAGACGCCGGTTACCGACTCTGAAGTCACGTTCTGTCGAACGGATGTTCGTCGCCTCAGGGGCGGGATCCGCAAAGTTCTGTCGAGGCCGTTTCGCTTGCGGTCCCGTCGAGGTGCCCCTTCATATTCGAGGCGAGCGCTACGGCGTTGGAGCCGCAGCTCCATATGATGATTGTCTCAAATCTCATTTCAAAACCTTCTGCAGGATGTTGAAGAGTTCGTCGGCATACAGCTTGTGACCGAGCCGCGACAAATGGTGTCCGTCGAGATGAAGGATCTCCTCGTTCATCGCGCCGAACATCTTCTCCACGTCGAGGAAAATTCCGCGACCATCCAAGACGCGCCTCATGCAGTCGTTGTACTTCGTGACCTCGAGATTCTGATCAGGCTCTTTTTCGAGCATGGCCTTGGTGGTCGGCATGATGCCGATGACGATCATCGGGGGCTTCACCGCCTGTTTGTCACGAGCGTCGAGAATTTCGACGAGGTATTGTTCGAATTGTGTGACATCGCAGCGCTGTAGATTGGCTTCGGTTCGGCGCAGCCAACAATCGACGATACCGTGGTGCAAAATACAGACACTGGGCTCGAACCAAGAGACGAGGTCGAGTCGTTTGAGGTGTGCCAGATGGATGGTCGAGGCCCGTTGACCCAGATTGGTGACCTGCACTTCGGACGAGGTGAAGGCGTTCTTCAGTTTGGTCTGAAGCAGGTAGGGGTAGGTCGAACGGAATCTGAAAAAATACTCGGGTGATTCCGTCTCTTTCGCCGCGTGCCACGGGCGAGGGAAACTCAGAGAGTCCGTGCACATGACGATATGAAGAAACGAGTCGTACGCCATGGCGGGGTCCATCGTCTTTCTGGATTGGATTGAGATCGTAATGGGTTTCGCCGAATGAGCGTACCCTATTCGTGCGCGTCTAAAACTGAGGTGTGGAAGAAGGAGCGTTTCTCGAAACTCTCAGGAGAAATCGTTCGAACGACGAGATCGTCACGGCTTCCATTTACCACGGAGTAGGGAGGGATGTCCCGGTCGACGACCTGTGTTCCAGCTCCGATCACGGTGCATCTGCCGATGCGGCTGCGTCCAATGACCATGGCACCGGCGAAGAGGGTCACCTCGCGCTCGATGACCGGGAAGACCCCACGGCTGCTGCCGACCGTGCAGTTTTGGCAGAAGGTGAAGCCCGCGCCGATCTCGGCACGTCCGATGACCGCGCCGACGGGGTGGTCCAAGAAGAACGCCCAGGGCATCTCGACCCCGTGAAAGATGTCGAGTCCGTTGAGCGCCTTGTTGAGGTAGTATACCCGGTCGGCAAGGGATGTGTGTCCGTGAAGGGACAGATGATGGGACACGAAATAGAGAAATATGACGTATTGCCCGGAGTGAAACGGGTTGAAGTACGCAGATCCATCGCGTGAGTAGTATTTGTTTCGGCATGCGCGGAAGCAATCGGCCATGGACGGCACGCTGGATTCGATGGCCTCTTCCAACGCACCTCTTTCCGATGAATGGAATTCGAACAGATTACCCAACTGACGCGCCAGCAGGGTGACGATCCGCTCCATAGGAAGGGCGAGTTGCAGCTCTGATTCCATCATGCTCATCTGTCTTACCGAAGGCAGTGGAGGCTTCCCGTCTCGGAAATCAGTCGCTTTGGGAGGGCGCGAGATCGAGCCCCGGTACGATCGGCGGCGTCAGGCCCTTGGCGTGCATCCGGGAAATGATCTCCGGGCGCACGGCTTGCCACTCGTCGTCGAGGAGAGCGAGGCCGACGACGTTGTGCCACTCGTTGTTCTTATAGATGTGGCGCCTCAGCAAGCACTCCTGTTTGAACCCATGCCGCAAGTGAAGACGTGTCACGTTGTCGTTGAATTCGAGTACCTCGCAAGACAGTTTCTGATAACCGAGACCTCGAAATACATATTCTATGACGTAATACTCGACGAGACTTCCAATACCTTTGCCGCGCGCGGCGGGATTGGCGAGATAGAACATCCATGAGCAGCGGCGATTGTGATCGCTCTTGTCGTAGATACCGGCAACGCCCATCGGTACGCCGTCGAAATTGATGATCCAGTAACGGCGATCGTCGGCTACTATGACCCGCTCGATCCAGCGGACGTGCTCGTCCATGGCGATCGCGTGATCCGAATAGAGAAACTCGGCAACGGCAGGATCGTTTCTCCACTTCAGAACAAGCTCTGCGTGATCGAGCGAAATATCGATCAGTTCTAGTTGCTGCATGATGAGTGCCCTCTGTGCACGGCCCTGCGCCGTGCTTCGATAGAACTGAGAACGACTAGCCGATCCTGGCAGCTTTTACGGAAGGGTCGATTTGCGCGCTCAACCTAGTGAAGCTCCAGGGCCGACGCAACCCGTGAGACCCCGCCGCCGTCGATCAACGCCATGCCTGACAAGGCGGCGCTGCGCCGCCATTCTCGATCGGCGATGGTCTCGATCAAGGCGCGTGCCAGATCTTCGTCGTCGAGTTCGGGCGCGTAGCCGACGAGGCGGATCAACTGCGCTCGGGCGAGCCGATCCGAGAAGGCGAATTGATTGTCGGCGAGCGTGATCACCAACGACGGCTTGCCGAGATAGAAGCGCTCCCAAGTCGTGGTGCCGCCGGCGCCCAGACACAGGTCACAGTCGCGCAGCAGTCGATGGAAGTCGGGTGTGTCGACGTGGAAGTGGAAGCGGTCGTGGCCGTGCATCGCCTGCCGCAGAGTTTCGAGCCGAGGATTGGCGATGCTCGAAGTGACGTCGATATGAAGACTCGCGAAGACCGGATCCTTCAAGACGCCGACGGCGCGGAGCGTCATACCCGGTGGATCGTTGCCACCGAAGGAAACCAGCAGTCTGCGTACGTCATCGAGTGCAGGAGCGGGCGCCATCGCGCGAAACGCGGCGCGCAACAGCACGTAGTCTTGGCCGACCAGTCGACGGGTTCGCGCCGGGACGAGACCGTCGTAGACGGAGGCGTCCTCGGCACCGTGGCTCGCATCGACCAGCACGTCGCAATCGTGGGGACGGTCGGCGAGATCGTCGATCACCAGGACGTGGCGGGCGACGATTCGGATCGCTCGTTCGAAGGAGGCATCGAGACCGTAGTGATCGACGATGCACCAATCGAAGGGACCAGACGCGACGGCGGCGGTCTCCATGGCATCTCGGTCGCCGGTCGCGCGGCCGTCGTCGGTCGGTCGGAGTGCATGAACGTCGTGGCCGCGAGAGCGTAGCAGGTCGACCAAGTGACCCGGTTGAGCACGGCAGACGAAAGTGACCTGATGGCCGGCCCGAACGAGTTCTTCGGCCAAGGACGAGCAACGGTAGACATGGCCGGTGCCGATCGCCGACGAGGCGTCGGCACGAATGAGGATCTTCATCGCCCCCTCACCAATTGTTCGACTCTGGCCTTCAGGGCGGCGGCAATGGCCGCGCGGTCACCGTATCGCGTGGTGTCGTGATGCAGAATGGCGGGTTGGAAGCGATCGCGCTCGTCTCGGGTGATGCGCCAACGCTCGCTGTATTCCTTGGCCAGATTGAACGACCAGATGTCGGCCGTCCGGAACGCCCCGGCGACGTCGCGCTGAGTCACGCCCGGCACGATCACGGCGTCCAGTTCCACCGCCAGCGCCGCGATCGCCTCGAAGTCGTTGTAGAGATCGAAGGGCGGACGCACGAACCGGCCGCCGGCCAATTCCTGCGCGCGTTCGAACTCCTCGTCGATGACGTTGGGATGGAGATCGATGTAGACGGCGCCCTCGACTGCCAACAGATCCGCCATTTCCTCGACGTCGAAGAAGGCACCGGAAAAGCGATTGGCGCTGACGTAACTGGCGCGCCAGGAGATGCCGATCTTCGGTCCCTTCGGCAGCCCCGCCAGGAGCGCGCGAACCTCGGCGAGCCGTTCGGGGTCGGCGATCAACGGGCGCGGATCGCCGGCGGGCGCCGCATCGCCGAAGTGAGGATGAAGCAGGGTCGTGATCAGGGAATCGGCGGTGGCGATCCATCGCACGCGGGCCAGCTCCTTGCGCGGCACGAACACCGAAAAGCGGCGCGCCGCCTCCAGAGAGCCGGGCGCGAACCCACGGCGAAGCGCGTCGGGGATCTGGTCTCGGCGACGATGAAGCCGGCGACCGGACCAGGGATTGCCGATGAAGTCGGCCGAAGGGAAGTTGCGGCGGAAAATGCTCTCGAGGCGGGGATCGCCCACATGGACGAGATGGCCGAGATCTTCGCCGACCCGCCGCAGAATTGACCCGTAGAGCCGTACCTCGTCGCCGGGTCCGCCGCGCGCGATGACCATCATCGTTTCGCCGCTCGACGGCTCGCCGTGCCACATAGGGAGATCGCTGGGAAACACCGCGTCGATCGCCCCGAGAACCTCGCGAGCGAGTTCGAGGAAGCGGGGGAAGTCTCCCTTCTCCGCATAGAGGGCGGCGACCGACCACAGCAGACGCATCGGCAGCTTCTCGCCGTGGATCCGCGCGCCCTGCATGACGCGGTGGACATAGTGATCGGCCGATGTGGTGTCTCGTCGAGAGATGGCGCGTTCGACTCGCGACGACAGGGCGGCCGAACGGTCGGGCCAGATCCGTGCGGCCGCGGCGTCGAGACGGTCCGCCTCCTCCATGTCCTCGAGGCGGCGTGCGATGCGCGCGCCGAGGATGTAGCCACCCATGCGGGCCGGATCGATCTTCAGGCCGAGATGGACCAGACGGCGGGCTTCCTCGAAATCCTCGACCTCCGAGTGAATGCGAGCGGCGATCTGGAGAACACCCGGATTACGGGGAGCCGACTGCACGGCACGCCGCGCGAAGTCCCGAGCCTTGTCCATCTCGCCGATCGAGCGATACATGTCGGCGACTTCGATGACCCGCAGCCCGATCGGACGAATGCCGGCGGCGATGTCGTCCACCACCTTCACGGCGCCGGGAACGTCGCCGTCGAGGATGAGGGCGTCGTTCAGATAGCGCGCGAGATCGGTGTTGAGCGGTTCGAGAGCGAAGGCCCGTCGTGCCCAGTGAATCACTCCGTCGAGACGACCTTCTTCACCGGCCAGAAGCGACAGCCAGAAGGCGACTCGGGCTTCGAGCGAGGCCTCCGCTTGGGCCTCGAGCGAGATCTTCAGGTCGGGCAGAGTGCCCGAGCGTCGCACGGCCGTCGCCCAACGCATGCCGTTGACCACCGAGAGGGGGCGCTGCGCCAGAATGCCGGAATAGAGCCGTGCCGCCTCGGCCCAATCGCCCGCGGTTTCGGCCAGGCGTGCCAGTTCGGTCTGCGCGAGCGTGCGGGTGCCGGGGGCCTGAGCCGCCATGTGGAAGGCGATTTGGGCGCGGGCCGCATCGCCGGCGCCGAGGGCGGCGCGTCCCACCAGCATGGCGATGCGCTGGCCGCGGGAGGACGAGTCGAAGAACGGGGCGAGGCGCTCCGATGCCTCGTGCCACATCATCTTGCCGACCAGAATCGTACCCTCGAGGAAGGCGATGTCGGCGGGATGGTTGCGCCCCTGTCGACGCGCTTCGTCGGCCACTGCGCGCATGTCGTCCATCCTGTCGGCAAGGGACAGGAGCTGCATCAGGTGGCCGAGGTGGTTGAGGGTCGGGGCCTGCGCGTGGATCTTCTCGAACTCGGCGATTTCTTCCTCGAGCCGTCCCGAGCGGACGAGCAACGCCCGCAGGCGGGTGCCGGCCTGCGTGCTGCCGGAGCTTTGTGCCAGGCGCAGCGTCTTCAGAGCGGCATCGTTGAAACCCGCGAAGAGCTGCACCTCCGACAGAGCCACGGCGGCGGCGTCGCGGAGGCGCCCGGCAGCTTTGTCGACGGCGCGCGTGGCGATCTCCACCGCCTCTTCGTCGCGTTCTTGGACCAACAGAATGTCGGTCAGATCCTCGGATGCGGCGATCGCGAGAGCCGGATTGCTCTCGGCCATGAGCCGACGAAGGAGATGTTCGGCGGTGTCACTTTCGCCTCGAGCGAGGGCGCGACGCGCATCGACCAGGAGAAGCTGCAACGGACGCTCGTCGCTCTGCGTCGACGAGGGGGGCGGAGTGTCGTCGCTCTCCATGAGGGCGTCGATGACCGCTCCGTCGGTCGGATCGAACGTGGCGAGCTTCTCCGCGAAGACCATGGCGCGGTCGGAGAGGCCGAGCTTGAGAAGCGTGTCGACGGTCGGGCGCAGTACCTCGGGGGAGGCCCCGGGGCGCTCGGCCGCCGGCGCCACCAGAGCGAGGGCGACACGGTATTCGCCCGCGCTGGTGAAGCGACCGGCCAAGCCCACCACCACCTCGGACAGGTCGGCGAAGACAGTGCCGATCTGATCCAGCAGGGCCTGTGAGGCGCCGTGAACCTGGATCAGACGATTGAGATCGTAGATCGCGGCCTCGACGTCACCGTCGATCCGCGCCCGAAGCCGCAAGGCCGCAGGTTGGTCGGTCGGCGGTAGGCAGGCGGCGGCGAGATCGAGCACGTCGTCGACCAGATCGGCGCGACGCAGGAGGCGCGGCATCGACTCGGACGCTTCCTGCCGGACGACGCGACGCAATATATGGGCAGCACTCTCTCCGAGGCCCGACGACTGGGCCATGTCCCGCGCCAGTACGCCGACCTCGACATCGTCGATCAGGTCGAGGTCGCGAAGGCCGGTCTCGATCGGCGAGCGGGCCGTCGGCCGCATCTCCCGGAGATCGAGACGTGCCTGAACGGCGGTCCAGGACAAGCGACGGCGTGACGCCGACACGACGAAACGAGTGTCGGCCAAAGAGCGAATCAAGATCTCCACGGCACGCTCTCGTGTGATCCGTTCGGGCTCGGCGAGCGCGTCGTCCGCAGTTGCGGGGGAAGCCAGAAGAACCTGAAAGCCGGCCAGGGTCAGCGCCGAAGCGACCGCTTCGTCACAGGCGACGACGGTCGGCCCCGCGTTCCGGCGATGCGTCAGGTCATCGTAGGTCAAGGCCCCTTCGCGGCGCGCTCGCGTCATCGCGTCGAGAGCGAAGGGGCTGGTCATGGTGCGATGTTCGACCTGTTCGCTGCCCTCCCGACCCAGAGCCTTCAACCTGGATCGCGCGATCATCTCGTCGTGGCTCGCCTGCACACCGATGTGGGACGATCCGACGAAGACCACCTCGGGCGGATGTGGGGTCTGTATCACGTCCGGGGAGATGCCGAAGAGGTCGGCGAGCGCGGCCGCGTCGACGTCGAGGGGGTCGACGGTCCGCTCCGCCACGGTCGGCAACAACCAGAGGGCTTCGATGCCCTTCGGAACCGTGACGAGCGACAGGGGCGACAAGATCGCCACGCGGCCGAGTGAGGCGAGTTTCGGTGATCGGAGCGCGACCTGCTCGTAGGCATCGCGGGTTGCGAAGATCGGGCGGATACCGGGGCCGGCGGCTGCGATCAGCCGCAGAGTTTCGTAGGTGAAGCTGCCGCGGCGGGTCGCCCTGACGAAGATCAGGGGCTCGCCACGGAAAAAACCACCGACGGCATTCAGGACGGGGCCGGTCGCACCGAACACGCAATAGACCGACGTCCCTTTGGGGGGCAGTTTGAATTCGTCACGTCGCGGTATCGAAAAGAAGCGATGCGCGCGAATCGAATCGTCGAGAGCGCGCGTCCGGAACTTCCACTCGCTGAGGATGAGGCGCCACGACGACGAAAGGAGCTTTGCGCCCGGAAATTTCAAGTATCCACCCCCTGAAGCGAGGTCGTGAGGCTCGGCCGATGCTCGGTCGCGATCGGGCGTCACCGGAACGACCGCCGAGGCCGTTCGATCGACTTCGGCTCGAGACGTCGTATCAGTAGTTCGGGTCCACCGCCTGGATCGAACGAGCCGTCGAAGCGACGCCGCGCAACACCTGGACGAACTTGGTGAACTGAACGACCGGCGCGTTGGCGACATAGAGAATGTCGCGATTGCGCACCGTCATGCGGTTCGCCTGAAGGAAGCCACGGGCATCTGCGAAGCTGATTCGATAGACCACGGGAACCGGCTCGTTGCCGTTGAGGAGATGCGACTGGGGTCGCAGGCTGCGGACGATCGAAGCTCGCTCCCAACGGAACAGGAAGACGGCGGCGGTGTCGGCCGTGGCGTCGATGAGGCCGCCGGCCTTGCCGACCGCATCGGAGAGGCTGAGATTCTCGCGATCGATCGTGACCGAGGATTGGGCACTCACGGCGCCCAACGCGGTGAAGCTCTGCGGCTCGCGATAGACGTAGACCGTGTCGTTCGGGTAGAGGAAGATGTTCTCGCTCGGATTGCTCAGAAGCGTCGCCATGCGCACGACGCCGGAGCCCGAACCACGGGTCACTCGGACGAAGGTCTCGTGCGGCGGCGATTTGACGCCGCCGGCCTGGGCGATGACCTCGAGCAGGCGATCCCCCTTGAGATTGAGCGGCACGCGACCGCCGCCGGTCACGTCGCCGACCACGGTGACGGACTGCGAAGCGCTGTTCTGCAGAGTGACGATCGCCTGAGGTTGGATCGCCTTGCCCTCGAGCGCGGCTTCGATGGCGCGCGACACGCCGGAGGGCGTACGACCACGTGCCATGATTCGCCCGGCATAGGGCACGTCGATGCGGCCATCCCGGTCGACGACCTGAGGCGGCAGGACCAATTGTTTGGCGCCGCCACTGGTTCCACCCGCCGTCGGCGCTGCCGAAAACAGTCCACCCGACGCCGCTTCGAAGAGAGAGACGACGATAGTGTCGCCGATGCCGATCTTTTGCGCTGCACCAGGAGCGGAATTGCTCAGATGGCCGGCGAGACCGAGCGCGTGCACCTTGCCTAGGACGTCCACGACTTGGGCGTCGACATCGATCACTTCATAACCGGACGTGTCCTCCTGCTCCGCTGCTGTGGTGATCTGGACAGCGGTCGGACCGGACGAAGGAAGATTGGAGCAGCCGGCGAGTGCTACGCAGAGGGTCGTCAGAATCGCTTTGTAAGACATGAAGCGTCGGTCTCGAATCTTGAGCGTCTCTAAACCACTAGCCGGCGAACTCGTTTACTTCGAGTTAACCAGCCGGGTCCCTTGCACGGCACAGGCCGCGAACTCCATAGCACAGGGGGCGCGCGAGACGAAACCGCGTGAGATCGCCACGTCGGTTTCTCGTTCGGGTGTGGCGGTCGTGCCGCGACGGCGGGTTTCTCCGAATATCGGCGGTGGCAATGAGGCGGGTTTTATGGTTCAAATCGCCGCGAGATCGACACGCCAGTTGATGTTTTTCCGGGGGTTCGGGTTCATGGATCGGAAGAAGGTGATGTTCACGGGCGGAGGCGGCGCGGCGGCGGAAGCCATCCGGCGCCTGTGGGCGGACCGTTACGATCTCTACTTCGCCGACGCCGATGTCGGCGCAATCGATGCTTCGATTCCCGAATCCGCGCGGGTGGCAATTCCCTTCGCGCGGGACCCGTCTTTCGTTCCGACCATGATCGAGACGGTCCGCCGGCTCGATATCGACGTTCTGGTGCCGGGCGTCGACGAGGAGTTGTCGCCATTGGCGGAGGCTCGCGACGCCTTTGCGCCATGCCTCGTTCTCGGTCCGCCGGCCGACTTCGTCGCCGCACATCTCGACAAACGGGTATCGATGGATTTGCTGCACCGCGCCGGCTTGACCGCGCCGCAAACGGTTCCGTTGAGTGCGGCGACGAGCCTCTCCGCGCCTTTCGTCGCCAAGCCGCGCTCTGGGCGCGGGTCGCGCGGCGTAGCGGTCCTGGCCACTGCCGACCACATCCCGGCCTATCTCACCTTGAACGGCTTCGCCGCCGAGAACGTGATCGCGCAGGAGCGGATCGTCGGGCAGGAATTCACGGTTTTCGTGGCGGTCGACGCCGCGGGTGTTCTGCGCGCGGTCGCTCCCGTCAAGGTCCTGATCAAGCGGGGGATCACCATCGCCGCCGAAATCGACCCGGATCCCGTGGTGATCGACTACGTGAAACGGTTCCATGCCGCCTATCCGACACCGGGCATCTACAATGTGCAGCTGATGCTGCGCGACGGCGTCGCCTATCCCTTCGAGATCAACCCGCGCGTCTCCACCACCTTTTGTCTGGTGATCGCGACCGGCTACGATCCGATCGCCGATTTCGCGCGTACGGACGAGCGGCCGATGTTCGTGCCGCGCCAGCGCCACACTCTTCGGCGCAACTGGTTCAACAACATCGGCGTCCAATGAGTGGTGGCTCGCCAGGGGCAGACGAGGACTCATGTCGAAGCACTTCGGACAGCAGATCACGATCGGCGGGCGGCCCGTCGGTGACGGCGCTCCCTGCTACGTCATCGCGGAGATCGGCTCCAACCACAATCAGGACTTCGACCTCGCCCGGCGGATGATCGACGCCGCGGCGCAGGCTGGTGCCGACGCGGTCAAGTTCCAGACCTTCAAGGCGGAGGCGCACGTCTCCAAACACGCCGAATCGGCGAGCTACCTGGCCGAACGCGACATTCATTCGTTGATTCGCTCGCTCGAGCTCGATCGCACCTGGCAGGCGCCGCTTCAGGCCCATGCCGAGGCGCAGAACGTCCAGTTCTTCTCTTCACCCTGCGACGCCGAAGCCGTCGCCCAACTCGTGGCACTCGGCGCGCCGGCTCACAAGGTCGCCTCCTTCGATCTGCCGGATACCGACCTCATCCGCCTCATCGCTCGATCCGGGGTACCCGTGATCCTGTCGACCGGCCTCGCCGATTGGATGGACATTCATCGCGGCATCGAGGCCTCGCGCTCCGAGGGCAACGACCAGCTCGTGGTCCTCCAGTGCACCTCGCTCTATCCCGCGCCGGTGCATCTCTCCAATCTGGAAGCGATGGCGACGATCCGCCATGCCTTCGGCGTGCTGACCGGCTACTCCGACCATACGATGGGCGACACCGTCTCCTGCGCCGCCGTGGCGCGGGGCGCCTGTATGATCGAGAAGCACTTCACCCTCGATCGCACCCTGCCGGGCCCCGATCACGCCTTCGCCATGGAGCCGCACGAGTTCGCCGAGATGATGCGTCGGATCCGCGAGATCGAATCGGCGATCGGCGACGGCGCGAAGACCGGACCGCGTCCCGAGGAAATGGAGATGGCCGAAAAGGGGCGCCGCAGTCTTCATGCGCGCGACGACATTCCGGCCGGAACCAGGCTGACCGCGGACATGTTGGTGGTCAAGCGCCCCGGCCACGGCATTCCGGTCCATCTGCGCGACCATCTCGTCGGTCGTACCACACGCGTCGAGATCCCGCGCGACGCTTGGGTCACGTGGGACATGGTGTGAGACGATGAGCAATCCCAAGGTCCTCGTCACGGGTGCGGCGGGTTATCTCGGCCGCGCGCTGCGCGCTGCTCTGGCACGGCGTGGCATCGCGGCGGTCGGTTGCGACGTCGCCGCGAGCGGAGATCTCCTCGGAGTCGATCTCGCCGATGCCGATGCCGCGACTCGACTCTTCGCCGAAGTGTGCCCCGACGTCGTGATCCACGCGGCGGCGATCCTCCCGCGGAGTGCCGGTGACTATGGTGACGATGCGCAGGCCGATCTCAATCTGGCGATGCTGCGATCGGTGGCCGATGCCGGGTCGGCCCGTATGGTGTTCGTCTCGTCGATGACCGTCTACGGCGAGCCGGTTCGCAATCCGGTGAGGGAGAGCGACGCGGCCCCGCTGTCGTCCTATGCCCGGAGCAAATATCGCGGTGAGGGCCATCTCGCCGAGATCGGCCGCGATCACGTCGCGCCGCGCCTGCCGGGGCTGTTCGGCCTGCCGCGCCGCAATGGACTGATCGGCAACGTCCTGCGTGCGGCTCTCTGCGGAGATACGCCGACGCTTCCGGCCGATCCGGTGGTGTGGTCGGCGATGCACGTCGAGGATGCGGCCGAAGTCGTCGTTCGGTTGGCGTTGACCGAGGTGGCGCAGGGACCGATCAGTGTCGGATATCCCGGTGTGTTGTCGATCGATCGGTTCGTCGCACTCGCCGAGCAACTTTCCGGGCGGGATTTACCGCGTGGAGCGGCCCAGCCCGATTTCGAATTGGATCTCGGTCTCGCCGCCCGTTTCGACGCCATACCCGAGGCCACCTTCGAGAGCCGCGTTCGGGACTTCGCGCGGGCACTCGCGAATGAACGACAGAGCGAGGCGAACCATGACCGCTGACGTCGAAGCCGTCGTCGATTTGTGTCGGCGGGCAGGTGCCAAATTGATGGCTTGGCGCGGCGACGCGAATGCCGCCGCCGAATATCCGGGGCGACCGGGCAAGATCAACGCCGACATCGAACTGCACGAGATGATGTGCACGGATCTGGCGGCGATCGCGCCGGGGATCCCGGTGATCAGTGAGGAGGACCTCGATCACGAGGATCGGCGGCCGTCGCGCTACTGGATCATCGATCCGATCGACGGAACGGCCAGTTGGAAGGGTGGTTTCGCCGGTTTCGTGGTTCAGGCGGCGCTCGTCGTCGACGACGTTCCGATCGCCGGAGTGATCCACGGGCCGGCGCTCGACGTCACCTACGTCGCCGAGCGTGGTCGCGGCGCGACCCGCAACGGTGTCGCCCTGCCGCGCCTGTCTCCGAGTGGACGTCTGGTCGTCGTCGACAATTATCCGCAGCCCAAGCGTGCCGCTGCGCTGATGATGGCTGGATTGCCGGGCGCGACCTATCTCGAGAGCGGCAGTCTCGGTCTCAAGGCGGCACTCGTCGCCGACGGCACCGCCGATCTCTTCGTCAAGGACGTGATCGTTCGCGACTGGGACATGGCGCCGGCCGCGGTCGTCGCCGCCGAAACCGGCGCCGTCATGGAATGCGTGCCCGGGGGGCCCTATGCCCTTTCCGGCTCGATCGAAAAGCCCGAGGGCGTGATCGTGGCGCGCGACGCGGATCTCGCCGCGCGAGCGCGGGCCGTCCTCGCGGGGAGGGAGCAGGCATGAGCCGGCTGGTCTTGGTCATCGCCGCCCACGCCGACGACGAGGCACTCGGCTGCGCCGGAACGCTCGCGCGCCATGCCGCCGCCGGCGATCGCGTCGAGATTCTGTTCCTCACCGACGGCGTCGGCGCGCGCGGATCGGCCGATGCGGCGGCGCTCGCGCGGCGCGCCATGGCCGAGCGCGCCGCCGAGATTCTCGGCGCTGCGCCGCCGACGTTCCTCGATTTTCCCGACAACGAGATGGATGGGCTGCCGCTCCTGCGGATCGTTCAGGGTGTCGAGGGCTGGGTCGCCGGTCGCCGACCCGACGTGGTCTATACCCATCACCTCGGCGATCTCAACGTCGATCACCGGGTCGCGGCGGCGGCGGCGCTCACCTGCTTTCGGCCTCAGCCCGGACGTGCCGGTCCGACCATCCTGTCCTTCGAAGTTCCGTCCTCGACCGAATGGCAGGCCCCCGGCGTGGCGCCCGTCTTCATGCCGAACTGGTTCGAGGACATCGGTGACTTCGTCGGGGCCAAACGTCGCGCCCTCGAGGCTTATGCCGAGGAGATGCGGCCGGTGCCTCATGCTCGAGCGATCGACTCGGTGATGGCTCTGGCGCAATGGCGTGGCGCCAGCGTCGGTGTGGCCGCCGCCGAAGCCTTCGTGTTGCTCCGACGGATCGGGTGATCCACCCGGCGAGGTGACGCGGTGAGCGAGACCGGCCATCCCTGGCTCTACGCGCCCTGGCTGCGCGAACACGGCGATGCCCTGATCGCCGGTATCGCCGCGACCGGGCTGGTTTCCTTCGCCCCCGTTTCCCTCTTTCCCGCCGAAGATCCGCAGACCCGTCACCATGTGGCGTTGTTCTCCCGGTTGAAGCCGGACGCCTATCGGCGTGCGGTGCGGCGGCGCCTGCTCGTGGCGACCGATCGCGCGGCCGGTCTGGTCGTGACCTTCGATTGGGCGCCGGCGATGCGGATCCTGGTCGAGACGGCGCGTGAGATCGGTCTGCCGACCGTGCTGGTGCCCCACGAGGGTGTCTTCTTCGATCGCGATCTCTACTACGGTGGCGCCGGCGTCGTACCTGCGACCGATCGCGTCCTGGGCTGGGGGGGGCTGCATCGCGACATCTTCGTGTCGCGCGGCTACGATCCGGCGCGTATTTCGCTGGTCGGATCGCACAAACTGGTGATGGCGCGCAGCTATCGCGCGGCGCTGACGCCTCGGGAATGGCGCGAGCGCCTCGGCCTGGCTGGCGATGGCGGCGTCGTGGTCTTCGCGGTGCAACCGCTCGACAATGTCGCCGATCCGGTGGCCGCGCGCGCCAGTCAGCGCACGGCCATCGTCGAAGTCGCGGCCGCGGCGGCGGCGGCCGGACTCGCGCTCGTGGTCCGTCCTCCTCCGGCCACCGTGCCCGATCTCCTGCCCGATCCGGTTCCGGTCGGGGCCGTTTTGGCCGCGCCTGGCCCCGATCTCGCTGTTCAGGCGCACGAGACCATCGCTCAGGCCTCGGTGGTGGTGTCGATCGGCAGCACGATGCTCATCGAAGCGGCGACCATGGGGCGTCCGGCCTTGGCGTTGGCCTATGGTGGCCTACGGTCGGGGTTCGCCGACTTCGGGCTGCCGCTGATCGAAGACGGTGCGAGCCTGCGAGCGGCGCTTGAGGCGATCGGCCGAGGCGAGGTGGAGCGGTTCAAGGTGACGGCGACCTTCGCCGAGGCCTTCGGTCTGTCCGAAACGGGCGTCCGGCCGGCGGACCTGATAGCGGCCGGCCTCGTCGAAATCGCCGGCGACGTCGATCTGGCGGGGCTGCGGGGGGCGCCGTCGCGCCGACGCGATGCGATCGATCGCTTCCTCGCCTTCGAGCGGTTGGGATTGCCACCGAAACTGCGCAAGTTGATTCTGCGCCCCGACGCCTTCTTTCGTGATCTCGCCTTTTTCGGACGCGATCGTTGACCGCATCGAATCCGACGCTTGTGCGACGGACGAGGACGACGGTCGCGAGGAGAATGCGTCGATGACGGTGGTGGTTCGGGCGACTCACGCGAGGGGCTTCGGCGCCGGTCTGTGTATCCTCCTTTCGCTGTTCGCCGGACCGCGGGCGTGGGCCGAGACGCCGGCTTTCGACTGGACGGCCTATGCTCGTCGTCCGCTGGCGGCTCCAGCGCGCGAAACCGACGTTCGAAATCTCGACCTGCCGAGCCGGCGGCTGTCGACGCGGGGTTACACGCATTTCTCCTCGATGAGCGAAACGCCGGACGGGAATCTCCACCTGTTCTCCTATTTCGGCCAACAGCACCAGGGCGGGCGGGAGAGCGCGGTCGTTCATCGCGTTTCGCCGGATCATGGTGCCACTTGGTCGGCGCCGCGTCCCATTCTCGACGGCTTCCGCCACGGTCTCGACTGGCGCATCGGCGCGACCGGGGCGACGGCGACAGGGCGGCTGATCGTGACGGCGGTGCGTTCGGATCTGTCGTCGCGGAGGGGCGCCGTTCTCGGAGCGACCCATTCGGACGACGGGGGACGTACCTGGAGCGCGTTCGCGCCGCTCGTCCAGTCGCCCCCCAGTCCGTTCGACGGCGGCCGCAGCCAGATGTTGCCTTTCGGTCAGATCAAGACCACCCCCTCCGGCCGCCTGTTGATGATGAGCAACCTCGGGCGGTTCAATTTTCTTCTGTCGAGCGACGATGACGGGGCGACGTGGCAGCGGTCCGTGGTGGTCGAGTCCGAGACGCCCGACTACAGCGAAATGGCGGTCCAGCCGATCGACGAGGGCAATTGGGTCGCGGTGTCGCGGATCGATCGTGCCAAGTCGTCGATGGCACAGTTCGTGACCCATGACGCGGGGCGCTCATGGACCCTGCTCGGCGGCTTGGACATGCCGGTTCGCGGCGGTTACGTGGCTCCGACACTCAACTTGGTCGAGGGCGATGAAGGGCCGGTCGTGGTGCTCGGGTTGACGGATAGGACCACCGGCCGAGCGGTCCTAAGGACGGTCCGGGCCGCGGATGCGCTGGCCAGCGCAAGGCGGTGGAGTGGACCACGTTACATCGCCGAGGGGCTGATCGTGCGGTCCGGTTATCAGACGGGAGTGGTGGACACCGTCTGTGATCGAATGGTCATCGCCGATCACCGAGAGGTGTCCGAGTTCGACACGGCGCTCGACGTCTCCCTGGTCCCGCTGCCGGAGATCGTTCCGAACCGCCTTCGACCTCGGCATCCCTCGGCTTGCCCCACGTTCCGAACGGGTGCTCCTGCGCCATAGGCAGGCTACGCGACCGCCTCACTCAGGCGGTGCGTCGGTTCTCCGGTCCCTGCTCGAGAGCCCAGCGGTAGCGATTCTCGTAACGTTCGAGCCCCTTCTCGAGCCAGTCCTCGTAACTCTGGTCCAGAGTCGGCGGCGTCAGCGGGTCGAGCACCAGATGGATTTTCATTCCAGTGAAGACGGCCATGTAGACATGCGCCGGCCGACCGGCCTCGAAGGCGATTCGATAAGGGTCTTCGACCAGACGCGTCGGTACCTCATCGACGCTGATGCGACGGGCCATGGTGCCGATGCCGCCGTCGCCGTTGATCAGCAGATCCGTGCCGGCCTCGAG
This sequence comes from Pinisolibacter aquiterrae, assembly GCF_019160155.1. GTDB lineage: Bacteria > Pseudomonadota > Alphaproteobacteria > Rhizobiales > Ancalomicrobiaceae > Pinisolibacter > Pinisolibacter aquiterrae. Next base: position 22,602 of record NZ_JAFNIH010000033.1, on the reverse strand, counting down.
AAGACCGACGAGTTCCTCGGTCGCCATCGACGGATAGTCGGTGCGCCCGTCGATGGTGTTGCGCGGAGAAGAGAGGATCATCTCGTCGTTGGCGGTGATGGTCCGATAGGGACGGCGGCTGCGGATCAGGGCTCCGAGAGCGCCATGGCCCGCCCCGACGGCCGTGCCGATGAGAACGGAACCGGGCGACACCACGTCGCCGTGTTCGATCCAGTCGAATCCATCGGTGAAACGGGCGATTTCCGCGAATTGGAACGGGCGGAACAAGACCCAGTTGTTGATGAGATCACAGATCTGGCGACCCCACAGGAAGCGGCGTTCGTCCGGCCATTCCGACCGATCGGGGAGCAGACCCTGGGCGATGCGGCGAACGTCGGCGTTGGCATGAGGCAGACCGAGGCGGCGTTCGATCAGGTGCAGACCGTCGATGAAGCTGGGGGGTAGGGAGACCCGCATCGAGCGCGAGACTGCCGCGAAGGCGGTTTCGGCATCCTGCTTCTGGCCCTGACGGCGCAGCAGAACCGCGAGTTGGCGCTGGGCACTCGAGTGGTGCGGATCGATCGCCAAGACTTTGCTCAGAACGATCTTGGCGTCCTCGAAGGCATGGTCTACCTGGAGAGCGCGAGCCTGGCGCAACAGCGCTCCCAACTCGCTCTGCGGCGACGCCGGCGCGGTGGGCACCGTCGTCGTCACAGGGGCCTGCGTCGGTTCCTGCGGGGGCGTGACGGGGGCCCTCACCGGTTCGGCGCGGGCGGATTCCATGTCCTCGTCGACGTCGGGCGCCGACATCGCCGCGCCCGCGTCCGCAACCTCGGGCGTCGCTTCGGTGGGCGGCTGCGCGGGCGGTTCGACCACGAGTTCAGACAGCCTCCTCGCGGCGTCCGTCTGTGTCGGGTCGAGTTCGAGCACGCGGCGATAGAGTCGGATCGCCTTCGCTTCGTCGCGGTCTTCGGACAACTGGGCGAGTTGCGAGAGGCGGAGGATGTCGTCGGGACGCGCCGCGACCAATCTTTCGAGGAGCTCGTAGGCCTCGGCTTGCCGGTCGAGCGCCATGAGGACTTCGAGGCGTCGGGCGAGCGCCTCGGTCTCGTCGTCCATCAGCGCGGCGGCGCGGTCGAAAGCGACCTCGGCCACCGCGAGATTTCCCAGAGAGACCAGAAGCTCGCCGCACTTCAGCCAGAGCGAGCCGTCGTTCGGTCGCGCTTTGGCACCCTTGAGGACGATGGCGGCGGCTTCACGTTGGCGCCCCGCCTCCTGATAGAGCCCGGCCAACTCGTATGCGGCTCCCGGGTAGGCGGGGTCGCGCTCGAACACCGAAAGCAACGCGCCTTCAGCCTCGGCGGTTCGTCCGAGACGAAGCTCCAGCTTCGCGGACCACATGATCCATCTCAGATTGTCCGTGGTGCGTCGGGTCAGGACGTCGAGAACGACCAGTGCATCTTCGAGTCGATCACTCCGCTCGCAGATTTCGACCAACCCCGTCTGCGCACGTTCGTCGGTCGGGTCGTGTTCGAGGCGAGCCAGATAGATTTCTTCCGCCGTTCGAAAATCACCGCGGCCGATGGCTTCCACCGCGCGCTCGAGTGAGCTCTCGCCACGCGCGCTCGTGCCGGCGTTGATGGGGCGTTCCGATACAGTCTGCATGACCTTCTCTTCCTGCGGCTCGCGATCGACGTCTGCGGGGCGAGATTCAGGGAGGCATATCGAGCACACCGCCGACCAGATACGCAAGAGCGAGTCGAATCGACGACCGCGAGATTCGCCTCATACACGTCCAGCATACTGCGGTTTGCGTTCGAGCAGCACCTCCGTCGCGTCGAACCGTCGGCCGGGTGTCGAGCGCTGCTCGCCGACGAGGTCTCCGCGGGAAGGAGGAGAAGGGCGGGACCGGCCCGGCGCTCCGGAGGCTCCTCGACGACCGGTGTGATGCCCGCCGCGAGGAGGCGCTCACCGGAAGAAGCGGAGGAGCGGTCCCGTCACGTTGTGCGCAGACCAAGCGACGGCATGACGGAGGCTGCGGCGCAGGCGTTCCGATCGAGTGTCTCCTTGGGCTCGGGCCTCGCTGAGCCGATCGACGATCACCTCGACGGGGCAGGGGAGGCCGGTGATCGGGTCGACGTAGCGCGGATAGAGGATGAGCGCGGTCGCGACGAGTTCGTCGAGGGCGAGCCGGCGGGTGCGGCGCGGAACGGGGAGAAGATCCTCGGTCAAGCCCCAGCCGGCGTAGAAGGGCGCGCCGTGAGTGGCGACCGGCAGGCCGCGAATCAGGGCTTCGAAGCCGGTGAGCGAGGTCATGGTCTCGACGGCATCGACGGCGGCGAGCAGCGAAGCCATCGAGACGTCGGTGACGATGCGATCGGCGAGGGTGGTGGCGAGGTCGTCGGGGATCCGCCCCTTGCGATAGCCGGCGTGGACGTCCGGGTGAGGTTTGTAGACGATGAAGGCGTCCGGGTGGCGCGCGCGGACGCGCTTCAGAAGCTCGACATTGGTGGGAACGTCCGGTGAGCCGAGGCGGACCGAGGCGTCGTCCTCGACCTGGCCCGGCACCAGGATGCGCCGGCGATCGGCCGGAAGATCCAACCCGGTCACGGCGGCCTCGTTGTATTTCGTCAAACCTCGCTCCACGAGAACGGCGCGCAGGCGGGCGGCGCGGTCGAGCAGCTCGGGGGAGAAGTCACCGGTCTCGGCGAGATGCTCGAAGGCGCTCGGACGGGACGGATCGTAGTAGATGCCGAGCTCGTCGAAGACGAGGGACGCGGGGGCGACGAAGGAGGCGCCGAGGCCGACCGAGCGGAGAAAGCCGTCCTCCACGCGCATCACGGCGACGGAGCCGTCCGCTTCCAGTCCGAGCGGCCGGCTGCCCCAGACGACGAGACGAGCGCCGTCGGCGCGAGCGAGCCGCACGGCCTCGCCCGCCTCGCGGGCGAAGCGGGGCAGACCGGCAGGGCCGTCGAGGAAACGACCGACGGTCCTTCGCTTCCAACGGGAGAAGCCGACGCAGACCGAGGGTCGGTTGGCGTGATGCGCGTCGCGCAGGAACGCGAGTTGGTCGATCGCCGTTTCGAAGTCGATCGGTCGGCCGGTCCAAGGAGCGATCCAGCGGCAATAGTCGAAATAGACGGCGGCGGCGAGAGCCTCACGGGTCGGACGCGCGGTGCGGCGCGTGATCGGCTCGAAACGGTCGTCGGTGAGTCCCCAACCGGCGAAGGCGGCGGCGCCGAAACAGGTGACGGGTACGCCGGCGAGCAACGCCTCGAGGCCGAATTGACTCGACACGACGTAGACGCGGGCGGCGAGATCGATCAGCGACCATGGCTCGACGTCCTCGGCGAGGATCGTCACGCCGGATTGGCGCGCCACCTCCAGCAGATGGCCGCGTTTGGCTCCGGAGATGGTTTCCGGGTGGACCTTCACGGCGATAGTGCGACCGGGATTCTCGGCGATCGCCGCCGCGAGCATGCGAGCGAAAGTGTCGCCGTCGGCGAAGGCGCCGACGACCGAAGCGTCGCCGAAGGTCTGGTCGATCACCAGGACCACCTCTCGCCCTACGGGAAGGCCGAGGGCGGCGGCGCTCTTCGGCGGTGCGTGATTGTATTTCGACAGACGCAGGCGGCGCAGCGCGTCGAGAGCGGTGACGGCGCGATCATGGTCGAGAGCGGGTGCAGCGGCACGGCGGGCGATCGCCGCCTCGAGATCACTGGGGCCGGCCGCGTCGTAATAGATGCCGGTGGTGTCGACGACCCAGCCGATCGCCGGGTCCCGATTGCCCGGTCTGACCGAGCGTAGGAAGCCGTCTTCGAGCGCCACATAAGGTAGGCCGGTCTTCGCGGCGAGTCGGCGCTGTCCCGCGCTGGTGGGCTTGTGGCCCCAGCCGACCAGGAATTCGACCGATCCCGCTCGACCGGCCCACCCCCGGACGGGCTCGGCGTCGAGAAGACCGGCGACGATCGCGCGATTGCGCCAGATGCCCGACGAGGCGACGCCGAACCGTCGGCGCGGTGGGACGGCCGGTACGGTCTTCTCGGTGTCGGGATCGTGATCGGTCACGCGGTCCACTCGTCCGGTTGGGCGGTGCCGGCCGAGGGCGGCGGCGTCGCATCTCCCGTCATGGCTCGAGGCGAGGGCTCCGGTCAATCGTCGCTCGACATGAGTGGCGATGTCGGGCCAAGTCTTCGGCAGATGGAAGCTGCCGAGCACCGGCGCCTCGGCGATGACGTGGGCGACGAAGCGTTCGGTGATGCGAGGAGCGACCGAAGGCGGAGCCGTCCAGAGGGAGCCGAGTTCGTCCGGGGTCTCGGGCCAGCGGGTGGGACCTTCGATCTGGTGGAGGGCGTCGCCGAAGGCGAGAACGGGATGTGATTGCGCAACGCGGCGAGGTCGGCCGTGGAATTGATCGTCACCAGTCCCAGCGCCTTCTGAACGATCGGCACCAGCGGGCCGGATTGAAGAAAATCGACACGACCCTCCAAGCCGAAGCGGTGAATGGTGAGGCGGATGTTGCGCCTGTTGTTGCCGTAGCCGACGTCGAGCGGGTGGGCCATGGCGACAAAGCGGCAATCCTTCGATGCGGCGGTAGGATTCGAGCACCATCTCGACGAAGGGCATGGTGCGCTAGCCCCGACCGTGGCGTATCAATTGCAGGTCGTCGTGGATCTCTAGAGCGACCAGATAGAAGGACGAGTGACGGTCGGCGCACAGATCGGCGACGATATAATTGACACGCCCCTGTGCTGGGGAAATACGCCGAACGGTGTCGCCGAGTGTATCGACAGCCGTCGCGTGGTTCATGGCCGGCGGAAGTACCGTTTCGTCGAACCGCCGCAGCGATCCGTGATCTCGCACTGCAACTGATGCGCGACGCATCACGCAGTGTCACCGCGACACCGCCGAGACGAATTACGACCGGCATCGAGGAGGGCGTTTCGACACGTCACGAGGACAGAGGTCGGTCGAACTGGCGGCGATCGTCGACGGTCTCCCCAGACTGCCGACGACGGGTTCATGTCGTTGGAAACGCGTGAGAAAGACGAACATGCGGGTGACGTCCCCGGGAGTGGTGTAGGAGCGGTCGCCGGAAGGCGGCCATCGTCGACCTTCGCGTAGGGTTCGGTTGCGAAGCTGAACCTGACGAGGAAGACGACGATGACCGACGACGGAATGGCGCTGATCGAGCTGATCGAGAAGGGGGCGGACGGCGATCTCGTCCGTGACATGCTCTCCTTCGCCGCCGAGCGGATCATGGAGATCGAGGTCGAGGCGCGCACCGGCGCCGGCCACGGCAGCCGATCGCCCGATCGAACCAATCACCGCAACGGCTATCGGGATCGAGCCTGGGAGACGCGGGCCGGCCGGATCGAGCTCGAGATCCCGAAGCTGCGCAAGGGAACCTATCTGCCGAGCTTCCTGGAGCCGCGGCGCACTGCCGAGAAGGCCTTGGTGGCGGTGATCCAGGAGGCCTACGTGAAGGGGATCTCGACCCGCTCGGTCGACGATCTGATCAAGGCGATGGGTGGTTCGGGGATTTCGAAGAGCTTGGGTACAGCCGGCTGGTCGAGGAGATCGACGAGCGCGTCGACGCCTTCCTCGCCCGCCCGATCGAGGGAGAATGGCCCTATCTGTGGATCGACGCGACCTACCTGAAGGTCCGCGACGGTGGGCGGATTGTCTCGACGGCGGCGATAATCGCGGTCGGCGTCAACACCGACGGCCGCCGCGAAGTGCTCGGCGCCGCCACCGGCCCGTCGGAGGCCGAAGTGTTCTGGAAGGGCTTTCTCCGCTCGCTCGCCGATCGCGGCCTGCGCGGCGCCCGCCTCGTCGTCGCAGACGATCACAAGGGACTACGCGCCGCCGCCGCCAAGGTGTTCCACGCCACGCAGCAGAGATGCCGGGTTCATTGGATGCGCAACGCGCTCGCCCATGCCGGGCCGAAGCAGCGGCCGGCGATCGTGGCGCTGCTGAAGACGATCTTCGCCCAGGAGAGCGCCGAAGCGGCCCGCGAGCAGTGGCATCACGTCGCCGACGCTCTGCGAGAGAAATACCCGAAGCTCGCGGCGATGATGGACGAAGCCCGAGACGACGTGCTCGCCTACATGGACTTCCCGCGCGAGCATTGGGCCCAGATCGCCTCGACCAACCCGATCGAGCGGCTGAACGGCGAGGTGAAGCGTCGATCCGGCGTCGTCGGCATCTTCCCGAACGACAAGGCCGTCGTCCGGTTGGTCGGCGCGCTGATGCGTGAGCAGAACGACGAGTGGGCGGTGTGCCGCCGCTACATGACGCTGGAAGGATTGAAGACGGTGAGCGATGATCCGCTCATCAAGCTGCCCGCCGTGGCGGCCTGAGCCCACTTCGGACCCCACCGAAGATCGGCGCTCCTACACCACTTCCGGCTACGCCTTCGAGGCGGCGAGGGCGCTGTTCGACACCTGTTCGAGGTGAAAGGGGCCAGGCGGCTCTACGCTTATGTGGAGGACGGCAACTTCGCCTCGCAACGCCTCTGCGAGAGGCTCGGGATGCGACGTGAGGGGCTGTTCAGGGAATTCGTGTCTTTCGTCAACGACGATCAGGGCAATCCGATCTACGAAAACACCACGCAACACGCGATCCTGCGCCGCGAGTGGATGGCGTAGCGACGGTCATCGTGTCGGGACGGGGTGTCCGGGTCGCCGAGCGCCTTCCGGAGAGCCCCGCGGCCAGTGTCTTCCGCACCGACCGAGGCCGGCGATGCCCGTCATTTTCCAGACGGCTCCGCATTCGTGTCCCGGTGGGGGCGCTCGTCGTGGCGCCGGAGCAGGCTCAGTTCGAAGGCCGAACCGCCGCGCGACGCCCTGCGATAGGACACCGAGCCGCCATGCGCCTCCGCGATCGCGCGCACGACGGAGAGGCCGAGGCCCGATCCACCCGAACGACGCGATCGCGATCCGTCGCCGCGCGTGAACGGCTCGAAGGCCCGTTTGGCGAAATCGGGCGGCAACCCTGGACCGTCGTCCTCGACCCGGATGATGACCGCGTCCTCCGAGACGAGCGTCGTGATCTCGACGCGGCCCGGCTTGGCGTAGCGACGGGCGTTCTCCAAGAGCGCCAGCAATGCCTGGCGGATGCGCACGCCGTCGGCGTCGATGACGATGTCGACGAGGGTCGGCACGACCGTCAGACCCGCCTCCGCCAAGCTCGGCCCCGTGAGGTCGACGACACGCCGGATCTCCACGGAGACCTCGACAGGCGCGATGTGCAGGTCGAGGCGCTTGCTGTCGGCGAGAGTGACGACCCGCAGGTCGTCGACCAGACGCGACAGCCCCTCCGTCTGCAGCAGCAACCCCGCCAGCCGTTGTTCGTCGAGAACGAAGACGCCGTCGGCCACACCTTGCAACGTCCCGCGCAGGATGGTCAGCGGCGAACGCAGTTCATGGGCGATGGCGGCGTTCCAGGCCGCCATGTCCTCGGCGGAATCCTGCAGGCGCTGCGCCATCGTGTTGAAGTCGGTGACCAGTTGCGCCGTCTCGCCCAGCGATTTGTCGCCGGGAACGGCCCGAGCGGCGAAATCACCCTTGGCGATCCGGCGTGCGCTCTCGGCCAGAGAGTCGATCGGCACGAGGAGACGCGCCGCCAGCTTGAGCGAGGCGAGCCCGGCGATCAGCAGCGCCAGACACGCCAATCCGGCCAACACCAGAAACTCGGTATTCGAGGGCCACCAACCGTCCTCGTTCACCAACTCGGGAAAGAAGGTGAGCAGCACGCCGAAGGAGACGTAGAGCCCGAGGACGATGAACAGAAACGCCGTCATCGTGACCGCGGCCATCGACAGCAGGATCTGGCGGCCGAGGTTGCTGTGCCAGATCATGGCTCCGCCGCCAGTCGGTAGCCGACGCCCCGCACGCCCGACATCATTCCATCCAGGCCCGCCTGCTCCAGCTTGCGTCGCAGATTGCTCACGTGGCTGTCGACGGTGCGATCGAGCGTGTCGCCACCGGGCAGGCAGGCGTCGACCAACTCGCTGCGGGTGAACACCTTCTGTGGCGCCCGCGCCATATGGGCGAGGATGCGGAACTCGGTCAGCGTCAGTTGCAGCTGACGGGCGCGTCCGTCCGCCTCGACCCGGACGACGTAACCGTCCAAGTCGATGCCGAGATCGCCGACCCGGACGACGCCGCCCGCTTGCGCGAGACCGGCGCGGCGCAGCACCGCCTTCGCCCGAGCCACCACCTCGATCGGGTTGAACGGCTTGACGACATAGTCGTCGGCGCCGACGCGCAGTCCTTGCAGGCGATCCATGTCGGTGTCCAACGCCGTCACCATGATGACGGGGGTGTCGCCGCGACGGCGGACCTCCGCCAGCACCTCCCAGCCGTCGAGGCGCGGCATCGTCACGTCGAGCAGGATCAGATCGGGCCGCAACGCCAGATGCAGCTCCAGCGCCGTCTTGCCGTCGCCGGCGCGGACGGTGCGAAATCCCTCGCGCGTCAGGTAGGCGTCGAGGATCTCGGCAATTTTCGGTTCGTCTTCGGCGATGAGGACCAGGGCATTCATGGTGTCGACTTCGAACGGATCGGCAAGGCATGGCACGCTCGCCCCGTCCTGTCGAGGTCGCGCCCTCCGTCTCGACCGAACCTCCACGGAACCTCCACACACCGTGAACACGACGCGGCGACAAGCACGCGCGACGACCGGCCGGAAGCGCGAGGTCGCGGTGTGGACGGGAAGAGATGGCCGAGACGAAAGCGGGACGGAGGGCGGTGGCGGCGTGGGTGCTCGCAACCTTGCTCCTGGCGGGATGCGACGACAGGCGAGGGACCGAGGGAGACGGACAGGCTGCGGCGCCCGCCCGAGTGATCGTCGTCACCGTCGTCCCGGAGACGGTGACGCTCGTGGATGAATTGCCCGGCCGTGTCGCCCCGTTCCGAGTCGCCGAGATCCGTGCGCAGGTCGGCGGCATCATCGAGAAGCGGCTGTTCGTGCAGGGAAGCGAGGTCGCCGCCGGACAGACGCTGTTCCAGATCGATCCGGCGCCGTTCGAAGCGGACGTCGACAGCGCTGCGGCGGTGCTGCAGCGCGCCGAGGCGGGTCTCACCCGCGCCGGGCTGCGTCAAGAGCGCGCCACCGCGTTGTTGCCGAGCAAGGCGATCAGTCGCGAGGCGTACGACGACGCCGTCACCGATCTCGCGCAGGCGACGGCGACGGTCGCCGAGGCGCGCGCCACACTGCGGCGGCGGCAGCTCGATCTCGAATTCACGTCGGTGCGCGCGCCGATCGCCGGGCGGATCGGCCCGGCGCTGGCGAGCGAAGGCACCCTGGTGTCGACGACGATGTCGACGCCGCTCGCCGTCGTGCAACAGATCGACCGCGTCTATGTCGATCTGCGCCAATCGTCCGCTCGGCTCGACACCTTGCGCGCCGCGGCCGCCGACGACGCGGTGGCCTCGCTGCCCGTCACCCTCCATGCCGCAGATGGTCGTCCGTATCCGATGGCGGGACGGGTGCTGTTCTCCGACATCAGTGTCGAGCCGGGCACCGGCAACGTCACCGTGCGGTTGGAGGTGCCGAACGCCGAGCGGCTGCTCCTGCCGGGTATGTATGTCCGTGCCGATCTGCCGCGCGCCGTGCGTCGGAATGCGCTGCTCGTGCCGCAGGAGGCGGTCGTGCGCGACGATGCCGCGCAACCGTTCCTCATCGTGGTCGGCGCCGACAAACGCGGCAGCCGGCGCCCCGTCGAACTCGGCCCGGTGATCCGCGGCCGCCATCTCGTCCACTCCGGGTTGGAGCCCGGCGAGACCATCGTCGTTCAGGGTCAGGACCGGGTGCAGGGCGACGTGGTGCTGGAGACGACGCCGTACGTGCCGGCCGGCGCCGGAAAGACCTGAGGAAAGCGATCCGACATGCCGCAGTTCTTCATCGACAGGCCGGTCTTCGCCTGGGTCGTCGCCATCTTCATCGCCCTGGCCGGCATTCTGGCGATCCCCCAACTCCCCATCGCGCGCTTTCCCGACATCGCACCACCGAGCATCGGCATCACCGCGACCTACACCGGCGCGACGCCCCAGTCGGTCGAAGACGGCGTCATCGGCCCGATCGAGCGCGAGCTGTCGGGCGTGAAGAACCTGCTCTATGTCGAGAGTACCGCCGACACGTCGGGCGCCGCCAGCATCACCGCGACCTTCAAGCCAGGAACCGACCCGGAACTGGCACAGGTCGACGTGCAGAACCGCCTCAAGGCGGCGGAGGCGCGCCTGCCCGAGATCGTGCGGCGCGGCGGCATCGGCGTCGAGGCGGTCTCCTCCGGCTTCCTGATGATCGTCACGCTGCGCTCTCGGGACAACCGGCAGGACGAGCTGGCGCTCGGCGACTATCTGAGCCGCTACTTGGCGCCCGAACTGCGGCGCATCGACGGCGTCGGCCGCGTGCAGTCCTTCGGCGCGGACCGGGCCATGCGCATTTGGGTCGACCCCGACAGGCTCGTCGCCCACGCGCTGTCGATCGCCCAGGTCACGCAGGCGATCCAGGCGCAGAACGTGCAGATCGCCCCCGGTCGCCTCGGTGCCGAACCGACCGTACCCGGCCAGCGCGTCGGCATCCCACTCACGGTGAGAGGGCAATTGTCGACGCCGGAGGACTTCGCCGCCATCGTGCTGCGTTCGGAGACGGATGGATCGAAGTTGCTGCTCGGAGACGTCGCCCGGGTCGAACTGGGCGCGCAGACCCTCGCCTTCGCCATCAGTGACGCCGGCCGCGAGGCGACCGCCGCCGCGATCCAGCTGACGCCCGGCGCCAATGCCGTCGCCACCGCCGCCGCCATCCGCGCGCGCCTCGCCGATCTCGCCCGCGCCATGCCCTCCGGCATGGAATATGGCATTTCCTACGACATCGCCCCGTTCGTGAAGATGTCGATCGAAAAGGTCGTCCAGACGCTCGCCGAGGCGATGGTTCTGGTGTTCCTCGTGATGCTGCTGTTCTTGGGGAAGGTGCGCTACACGCTGGTGCCCGCCATCGTCGCGCCGATCGCCCTGCTCGGCACCTTCGCGGTGATGTGGCTCGCCGGCTTTTCGATCAACGCGCTCACCATGTTCGGCATGGTCCTGGCCATCGGCATCATCGTCGATGACGCCATCGTCGTCGTCGAGAACGTCGAGCGCATCATGGCGGAGGAGGGCCTGCCGCCGCGCGAGGCGACGGCCAAGGCGATGAGGGAGGTCACCGGAGCCATCGTCGCGGTCACGCTGGTGCTCTCGGCAGTGTTCATCCCGATGGGGCTGGCCAGCGGCTCCGTCGGCGCGATCTACCGCCAGTTCTCGCTGGCGATGGCGGTGTCGATCCTGTTCTCGGCCTTTCTCGCGCTCACTCTGACGCCGGCGCTGTGTGCGACGCTGCTGAAACCCGTCGACGCCGGACACGGCGGCAAGACCGGCTTCTTCGGCTGGTTCGATCGCGGGTTCGGTCGTCTGACCGCGGGTTACGTCGGCACGGTTGCGGTGCTCGTGCGACGGAGCGGGCGAATGCTGGCGCTCTATGCCGTCATCCTCGCGATGCTCGCCTTCGGCCATGCCCTGGTGCCGTCCGCCTTCGTGCCGGAGGAGGACCAGGGCAGCTTCATGACGGCGTTCACCTTGCCCGCCGAAGCGACGATGGAGCGGACGCGCGCCGCGACCGCCCTCTATGACGCATACTTGGCCACGCGTCCGGACATCGAGGCGAACACGACGGTTCTCGGCTTCGGCCTCTCCGGCTCCGGCCCGAACGTCGCTCTGGCCTTCACGACGCTGAAGCCATGGGATCGGCGCAGCACCACGGTCGACGTCGAGATCGCGGCGGCGACGACCGCCCTGGCCGGTGTGCCCGAGGGCGCGGCCCTCGTTCTGAAGCCGCCGGCGATCGAGGCGCTCGGCAACGCTTCGGGTTTCTCGCTCCGCCTGGAGGACCGCGCCAATCACGGCCACGCGGCCTTGCTGGCGGCACAAAGGCAGCTGGTGCGGGATGCCGCACGGAGCAACGTCGTCACGGGTGTCTATTCGGAGGACCTGCCCGACGGCAGCAGCGTTGCCCTGAAGATCGATCGCTTCGAGGCCGAGGCGCTCGGCGTGTCGTTCTCGGCCATCGCCGACACCCTCGGCGGCGCCATCGGATCCACCTATGTCAACGATTTCGCCAATGCCGGCCGTCTGCAGCAGGTCATCGTCCAAGCCGATGCGCCGAGCCGCATGCAGGTCGAAGACGTGCTGAAGCTGCACGTCCGCAATGCGGCCGGCGGCATGGTCGCGCTGTCGGAACTCGTCACGCCGGTTTGGGAGACCCGTCCGGCTCAGTTGTCGCGCTACAACGGCTACCCCGCCGCCCGGATCGCCGGCGGCGCCGGCGCGGGCTTTTCGAGCGGCGCGGCCATGGCGGAGATGGAGCGCCTCGCCGCCCGGTTGCCCAACGGGTTCATGATCGAGTGGACCGGCCAGTCCTTGCAGGAGCAACAATCGGCGGCGCAAGCGCCGCTCCTGCTGGCGCTGTCCATGCTGGTGGTGTTCCTCGTCCTGGCCGCGCTCTACGAGAGCTGGTCGATCCCGTTCGCGGTGATGCTGGTGGTGCCGCTCGGCATGCTCGGCGCCATCGCCGCGGTCCTGCTGCGCGGCCTGGAGAACGACGTCTTCTTCAAGGTCGGCCTGATCACCATCGTCGGGCTGTCCGCGAAGAACGCGATCCTCGTCGTCGAGTTCGCGAAGAACCTGCAAGGCCAGGGTCTCGGGGTCGTGGAGGCGACCGTCGCGGCGGCGCGTCTGCGGTTCCGCCCGATCCTGATGACGTCGCTCGCCTTCGCGCTCGGTGTCGTCCCCCTGGTGCTGGCGCGCGGCGCCAGTTCCGAAACGCAGCACGCGATCGGCACCGGCGTCTTCGGTGGCATGGTGTCGGCGACGGTGTTGACCGTGGTGTTCGTCCCCGTCTTCTACACCGTGGTCGTGGGCGCGCTCCGGAAGCGCGATCGCTGAGCCGCGCGGCGCGGTCGCGGAGAGGGCGGCGTGTGGTTCGATCCCAGAAATCCGGCACATTCGGTGTTGGAGTTTCCGGTCGACATCTCGGCTCCTCGCCCGACGCGTCGCCGGAAGGTGAGCCGACATCGGCATCCGCGTACGAAGCCGGGGCTTCCGCGTCGAACATGCCGACGAGCCGATCCTTGTGCGCCGTCCGGTTGCTCCAGTCCAATCGAGTGAGGCGACCGAGCGCGGGGGAACAGATCGACGGTGAGCCTCTCGTGCGACCCTTCCGACACCAACTCGTGGGAGGTGCCACTCAGAGCCGCATCGCCTTCCCGCTCCTCCGCCCGGCGTCGTCGTAGTACCGGGCGGCCTGCTGCACAGAGCGGTGCTGCGACTGCGCCATCGCCTCGGGCAACGACACCCCCTGCCGGGCGGCTTCTGTCAGATACCCCGAGCGCAGCCCGTGCGCCGAGACCTTCCTCGGCTCGCCACCTCTTCCGGCATGCCGTGATCGTGATCGATGGCGCGTTCGTCCGGATCCCAGAGGTGGTGGGATGGGCGACGAACTTCAGGACGAGGCTCTCCGGCGCCGGCCACGGCAACGGCGCGCCGACCGCCGCCCGGCACCAGGCCTCGAGATAGGCGAGATCGGAGGCGAGCGCGCGCAGCGTGTTCTCGCCGATGCCCCGCTTTGCCAGATGGCGCAGCGTGGCGACGTCGTCGTCGGAGAGGACGGTTGCGAGACGACCGCGCCGATCGGCGGGAAGAATGGCAGCAAGCGCATCGAGGGCGAGCGCGCGTTTCGTCTCAGGGCCGGCGATCAGGGCGCCGACGCTCATCGACTGCCCCCGAGCACGGCGGCATCCGGATGACGGACCACGTCCGCCAAACCGAAGTCGCCCCCATTGAAGAGGAGCGGACAACCGGCGACCGAGGCGACCGCATAAGCGAAGCAGTCGCCCATGTTGAGCGCGGCGGGATGGCGCCCCTTGCCGAAGCGCTCATAGGCCGTCTCGGCGGCGGCGTAGTGCCTGGCGTCGAACGGCACGGCGGTGACATTGGGCGCCGCCGCCAGCCGCGCGACGATCTCGGCGGCATTGGCGAACCCCTTGGCAGCGAGCACGATGCGGGTCTCGAACAGGGTCGGCCAGCCGATCAGGACACCGTCGCGGCGAAGCGCCGCCTTGAAGGTCTCCGCTTCGGGTTCATCGAGGGCGATGGCGAGGATCGCGGACGTGTCGACGGCGATCATTTCGGGAGGCCGTGGTCGTCGTAGAGGTCGTCGTGGACGGAGGTGGTCCCCGGCGTCACCCCATGCCGGCCCTCGGCCGCCAGATCCCACACCGCATCGATCGGATGGGCATGGGCGCCGGCCCGAAGCGCGCCATCGAAGCGCTCCAGCGCCTCCTCGACGAGCCGGTTCATCGGCATCCCCGTCCGGCGGGCGAGCGCCCGGGCGAGCTCTTTCGCCTTGGCGCTGCGGATGGAGAGCTGCGGTTCGGACATGGCGCGCCTTTCGAGAACGAGCCTCAAATTAGCACGCCTCGGCTGGAGCCGGCAAGAATCTCGACAGAGATGGCTCACCATCGATAAGAGGTACTCATCGACTCCAGATCCGTTTTCCGCAACGTCACTCGGCGGCGAGTTTGCCGTCGGTGAAGCTCTCTATGCCGGCCATCGCTTCGAACTCACTCAGGTATTCCGGGTGGTGTTGGGTGAGCCAGCGCACGACACGTGAATTGGCGAGAAGCTTTTTCACATAGCCGATCGCCAAGATCAGCTGAAGGTTGTCTGCTCCATAGCTTTCCTCGACGGATTTCACTTGCATCTGGAGATTGAACAGCTCTCGTTCCATGCGCACGAGCTGGTCGGAGGTGATCGATGTGCCGGCGTCCTTCTTCTTTCGCAGTGTCACGCGCAATTTGTCCGGCGTTGCGGCCAGAAGTACGCGCGCAAAGACGGCAGTGAAGTTGTTCTGCCCGACCATGATCTCTGCGGCTTCGATCTGCCGGATCGGCGCCATCTGGCGGAGCAGAGAGAACACGCCGATTGGGCAGGGACTGTCCTTCAGGATGTCGATGGCATCCCGACATATCCCGTTCAACATGCGAACCCGGCTCTGGATCGATTTCGGATCGAGCCCGAGCGCTTCGGCGATCTGTACCTCTGGAACACCTCGTTCGATCGCCCGTAGGATCATGCCGTGCTCCTGAACGGCGGATAGGCGATTGACCCGCTTGTTGTAGGTGTAGGTCTCGTCGTCGGTCGAGACGATGCACTCGACCTCGCTTACGCCGATGTCCTTCAGGGCTTCGATCCGAAGGTGGCCGTCGAGCAGGAAATAGCGATCGGGATGTTTGGGATCTCGGGCGACGACGGGGGCTTCGACCAGGCCGACCGTTCTGATGGAACTGAGAATTTGCGTGTACTTGGAGCTTTCTTTCAGACCAGGCCGAAAGGTCTTCAGTGGGACCAGCTGGGCTATGGCGACGGTGATGCTTTCCGCCTCGAACGAGAGCCTGATCGGTCGTTCGCTGCCGCTGTCGTCACACTCTTTCATTGCACGGCCTCCCCAGCAATTCGCGCGCTCAGAATGCGAGGTAGAGATTCCAGCCCTTCGGCGCGCAACAATGTTCTGTAACCTTCGTCGTTCAGAAGATCCTTCAGTGCTTCGATCATGAAGAGCAGCCGACTCTGGACAAAATTCGACTTCACCACGAGGAGGCGCTGCTTGTCGCTCTCGCGTTGGTATATTCGCATCAGCTCGGCCGATGTCAGGCGCTTCGGAGTGTTTTTGCGGCCGAGCCCTCCGTCGAAGATCGCCTTCTGATGACGCATGCGCTGATCAATCAACTTACGAACCGCCGTGAGCTTCTTGCCCTTGAGCTTTCCTGCCGCGTAAGCCTCCATGAGGATTTGCTGCGCCTCGCTCGTCTCAGCCCGTGCAATTTCGATGGCGAAGGAGATGGGGATCAAGCCGCTTTCGACGGCGGCGACCAACCGCTCTTCGCCGCGTTCGAGCAACGTGACGATCATGTTGACCCAACTCGCCGTACAGCCGATCTTCTCGGCAATCTCGCCATCGCTGTAGCCGCGGGAATGTAGAGCGCCGATTTCCTGCATGATGTCGATGGGTCGATGCTGCCGGCGGGCGATGTTCTCGACGAGGCTCATCACCAGACCTTCGGCTTCCGTCGCCTCAACGATGACGGCCGGAATCTCCGTTGCACCGAGCATCCGAAACGCCTCCAGCCTACCCTCACCGCAGACGAGGTCGTAGCCGGCGCCCTCCTTGCTGCCACGTCGGATGACCGTGACGGGACGCTTCAGTCCGATGGCGCCGATGTTGTCGACGATCTCCCGGTGCTGCTTCTTGTTGCGCGACCGTGGATTCAGCACATGGATCCGCGAGATCGGAATCATCTCGATCACCTGAGGACGTGATTTCGAGGTCATGCCACCTCCGTGAGCCGGGTCGGCGTCGCCAGATCGTAGAGAATGTCGAGGGAATCGAAGCGGTAGCCGTCGAGACCGAGGCCGTTGTCCTCGGAGAGGTTCAGCCAGAGTGCCGCCACGTCGATTCTGGGCAGCAGATAAAAATCGAACGGGTTGCGGTTCTGTGCGTCGAGTCGGATGGCCACGGTGATGTCCGGGCGGTGCCCGGCATCCAATCGCAACCGCCAGCGCAGTGCTCCAGAAGGCAACTGCCGGCATCGACCGATCACTACCGAAACCGAGAATTCTCCGTTCACGGTGATCACGTCGGTTTCGGCGTTCTGGGCGACGACCGCGCCGACCGATGTGAGCCCGTTCACGATGTCGGCGACGATCGTCGGATGGAGACGCCGCAGTGCGCGATTGATCTCGATGTAGCGGTAGTCGCGACGTGGACTGTAGCCGACGAGCCCATAGGCGCGCAGAAGGCTCCCAAACCGGGAGCGGTAGGAGCTGCTGGAGGGTAGCCCCTCCGCCTCATCGATGACGATCCCCGACAACGTGCCGCACGCTTCGAAGAGCCCCCGTAGTCCAGCGAGCATCTCTTCGTCGGACAGTCTGAATGAACGAGCCTGAATGATGGACTGCGCGGCGTCGTAGAGATTCCGGTCGATGATGCCGGGAAAGGCGCCGTCGGCGCGGATCCACGCGGACGGTTCGTTGCGGATCCGCTTTTGCTTCAACTTGAAGGACATTCGGTTCCAGACATTGTTTCCGATGTACTTCTCGTTGATCAGAACCTGATGAACAGTTCCCCGCGTCCATGGCCGGCCCAGGTCTGTGGGGATCGCTTGGGCATTCAGTTCGTCGGCGATCTGGCGTTCCGTTTTCCCCGTCGCAACAAAGGTCCGGTAGATCTGCGCGATGACGGCAATTTCGGGCTCCGGGCCGGGGCGAAGCACCACACGATCGGTGTGGATGCTCTTCTGTTCGCCCCTGTTCAGCTCTCCCTTGATGGATCCAGTCTGATCGATCAACACGCGCCGAAGTCCGAACCCTGCGGGGCCGCCCTGCCGGTATCCGTGCTCGATCAGTCGGCGTTGACCGGCGAACACCTTGGTGGAGAGCTCGCGGCTGTACTCGCCGGCCATGGCCCTCTTCAGGCCCTTCATGACCGTCGACATCGGACTGCCGTCGTTTGGGAACTGTTCGGCGCAATAGAGGATGGCGATCCCGGCTCGGCGGCAGATGTACTCGTAGTAGGCGCTCTCGTCGGCGTCTTGGAACCGCCCCCAACGGCTGACGTCGTAGACGAGGACGGTCTCGAAGTCGGCTCGACCCGCGACGATGTCATCGAGAAGAAGCTTCAGCCCGTTGCGACCCTCGATGCGAAGGCCGCTTTTACCTTCATCTGCATAAGTTCTCACAATGTCGATGGCGTGCGCCGCAGCGTATCGGCGAATGGCGTCGGCCTGATTTTCGGTCGAGTACTGCTGGTGTTCGGTGGACATCCGCACGTATTCCGCCGCGCGGATGCGCTTCGCTCGTTCGGTATCTCCCTCCGTTGGTCGACCCCATTCCGCCACGACAGTCGTCTCCGCCGGCTCCGGCTCGCGCGAGATCCGTCGTGCTCGGGGCAAGAAGCCCTGGCCCGGACTCCGCCGCCTGCGCTGCGAAACAAGTCTAGACGTTCGGGGGCCGGAACATGTTTCCGAAAAAGGGCAATGACTTTCCGAGCCGATCATCCGCCGATCGATCACCTGTCGCATTCGCGCGGGCGATTTCCAATGCCCTTCGAGCTGAGCTCGGGGACACACATCGGGCGATCAAGATCATCATGCTCTGGACCGGCGCCAGCGAGAAAACGGCCAAGAACTGGCTGGAGGGAAGAGCCGGACCGCGTGGGCACTATCTCATTCGCCTCATTCGAGAATCGAGCAATGTTCTGGATCTGGTCGTTGCGGCTGCACGAGCACCGGCCTCTGGCGAAGTGGGCGACGCCGAAGGTGGAAAGCAACCCGGTGAGGTCATGAAGCCCACGTGGTCTCAGCAAGGTGCGCACCTCGCTTCCGTTAGGTCATCCAACTACCTTCACCAGGCGAATTCCTCGCCTTGTGTCCCTGCAAATGTCTCCAGGGCTGTCCCCATAAATGTCCCCATGGCGATTTCTAGCATGCCAGAGCTGAACGACAGACAGAGATGGTTTCTCGCGGAAATGACGAACAAGACGCGAGTACGGCATACTGACATAGCGTCGTGTTGGAGCGTTTCCACAAAGACCGCCAAGCGCGACATCGCCGTCCTTCGGTCCAGAGATTTGATCGCATTCGTGGGGCCGAAGAAGACGGGTAGATATGTTCTAGGCTTGCTGCTCGAGGTTGATGGAGCATGATGGCGCTCTCGGGGAGGGCCGACCAACTCTGAAACCGGCGCCGCTTCTGCACCCAAGCCCGCTCGGTTCGCCAGCCGCCGTCCACGCGCTGCGTACCGCGAGAACCGGCTGGGACGTCGAAGAACTCTCGACAAGGTGTGCTGTCTCCGCATCATGGCGATGCGTCGACGGGAGGGTGGAGTTCGGATTCGGGGACGAGCGATGACCGACCAACACGAGACCTGGGCTCGAACGTTGTCCAAGGAGGGCAAGGCGAGGGTCACCGCCCGATGCGAAGACTTCATCGCAGGGGTTCTGGTGCCGCGCTTCCTGCCCGAGATCCGGCCGACGGCATTCAACTATCCTATTGCGTTGACGGGGCGGTGGCGTGGCAGCCGCTACAGTTTCGTCCAGCGATACCGTTCGGGCTTTTCGGAGAACGCCGGCGAGGAGTTCGATGTCGGCTTCGCTCGCCTCGACCACGCGACCGGTGAGCGCTTCGACCTGATGTGGCATCGCCACACCGGGCAGTGGCTGTGCCTCCATCCGAGGCTCACCTTGGCCGAAGCGTTGCGGGTCATGGAAACCGAGGAACTGGTACAGCCGCGAAGATAGCGGTTCGAGTGAGGTATGCCCAAAGAGCACCATCTTGAGGGTGGTTCGAATAGGTCGCATTGACCATTTAAAGCGAACTGATAGAATGAGACCATCCTAAGCGAACCGAACGGCAACTGAAATGCACGCGCGGGCCTACCTCAGAGCCTCCACAGACCAACAGGACGCTCTCCGAGCCAAGCAGCAGGTCTTCGACTTCGCCACGGAGCGCGACATCCCGGTCGTCGGGCTCTATGTCGAGAACGAGAGCGGCGCCAAGCTCGCTCGCCCGGAACTGTTCCGGCTTCTCGCCGACAGCCGCCCCGGCGACATTCTCTTGATCGAGCAGGTTGACCGTCTGTCGCGTCTGACCTCGGCCGACTGGCAACGGCTTCGATCGGAACTGGACGCCCGGCAGATCCGTGTGGTCGCTCTCGACCTGCCGACCTCCTGGATGCAGACCTCCTCTGCCGACGAGTTCACGGCACGCATGTTCGCAGCGGTCAATGCGATGATGCTCGACGTTCTCGCAGCCGTCGCGCGAAAGGACTACGAGGACCGACGTCGCCGCCAAGCACAGGGGCAGGCTCGGGCCAAGGCGGAGGGCAAGTACACGGGCCGGGCCGAGAACGTGGCCCGAAATGCTGGCATCGCCACCATGCTACAGGCCGGCGCATCGTGGTCGACCATCCAAGCGGCGACCGGCTGCAGCCGCTCGACGATCGCCAAGATCGCAAAGCGGAATCCTGCGGCGAAGTAAACTTCGTGAAGATTGGCGTTGAATGCTCTTCGTCCGGGATTGGGGGTGACCGGTGATTCGCGCCCCGAAGCAGACACACGCCTTTCCCAAGACGAGCGGCAACATTGCGCCCTCAATACGGCCTTTTGGCACTTCTTGGGGAACGCCAGAAAGCTGACGTTCGAATTTATGATCATAAACTCGCTCTGCCAAACATGTACATCGTGACGATCACGCCGCGCATGCCTGTTCAATGCGTTTTTTATTCTCAAGCTGATGTTCAATCACCATTTCGCCCACGCCGAACTCGTCGGCGATCGTGACGCAGTCGCGACCGTCCTCCCACATCGCACACACCTCACGGATCGGGGCAAGCAGTTCGGCTGCGAACGCCCGGCCACAGCTCTGTCGATAAGCGTGCAAAAGGTCGTTGACTGGTGCAATATCGGGTTCGGGAAAACAAGCGACGTCTCCGACGCCGCGCGCGAAGCTGAAGAGCTGCTCGGTTGGGGCGGATCCCCCCTCCCGACTGCGCAGATGCAGCATCACGCCGTGATTATCATCCTCCCGCAGGACGCGAATGCCATCGACTGAGGACTTGGCTCGGAAGTGCGCATTGCCAAGTCGTTTCGCGAGCTGTTTATAGGTTTTAACTCGATCGGCATCCGCAAGACCCAAGGCAGCGCGACAGGCGCGCGCGCGCCGATAGCCGCGCGCCCAACCTGGTTCGCCTTCGATAGCAGGGGCGGTCCGCGCCGCTTGCGCCGAAAGTCCCGGCAAGTCGCCAAGACGCGCAATATAATTTGGCATCTGCCGCGCGCCATCGATCCATGCAAGCAACCGTTGCGCGTCCTTGCCACGCGCCCCAGCGAGAAATTCAGTCAGGGCCTCGTCTTTAAAAATCCCTGCAGACTGATCTATCATCTTGGCCGCTGCATTGGCGATAGCGTAAGGATCCTCACCCAAGGCTGCTGCCGCCTCACAGAACGCTCGTTCTTCTGGATCACCCCGCGACGCACAAACGCGCGCCCAGCGTAGCGCTGCGGTTGTTCCCTCAACGCTGCGTCCCTGCAGCCGCTCAAGAACTGTTTCGATGAACTGGCCGAGAGTTGCTTCCGCTTCTTCACGGTTTAAGGTCTCGCTCTGACCGGCCCAGAAGCGAACATCGGGATTGCGGTAGACAGACTGTTCCGCATGGACTTCGAAGGCTGCGCCGTCGAATCGCATCCGTACGTCGGGAACCGCATAGCCGCTACGGTACCGCTTGAGGCTGATTTCCTCTTCACGGCTGCCAAAAAGACGCCACCAGTCGAGCGCAAGTCCTTCGGCAAGTGTGTACACAGGCATATGTACAAAAGAACCCGGCCGCTCTCCAGTGAAGTGCAGAGCGGCATTGCTGTCGCCAAGCCAAATTTGGAGCTCGGCTGCAGTGGCTCGCTCCTCAGGTGCGCGGTTCGGAGCGCCCTCAAGCCATTCAACCGAAAATCTCAACTCGCTCCTCCTCGTCGATCGGCCATCCCTTATACTGGCCGAGCACGCTGTTCACGCAAAAACCGGTCCAGACTTTGCGATCGCGATCACGGTACCACAGCCGCTTAGGGAAATCTTTATCGCCCTCATAGTAGCGCAGATGTCCTAGGCGAAGTGCTTCCCGCACCCATCAGTAGCCATGTCACGCTCGGCGTCGCTTACAAGCGGGCAGATCGTGGTTAGTTGCTTTCCCGGACGCCGCGCTGCACCGTCGGTGTCAGTATACGCCTTCGGCAGCCCGCCCCACCAGCGCGCGGCCTTGTGCTCTGGAGAACCTACATAGTAGGCGTCTTGAATTTTGTCGGGCGCGAGCGGCGCGCGTGGAGCAAGTTGGGCAGGACATTTGACCATAGTCACAGCACGCTAGCAGGAGATTTCTATCGGATCATCCGAGAATTGCTGAGAACCATCGCAAGGGCGATGTCCATTTCAGTCTGTCTCACCTACATCAGCGCAAGCCCGTGCGCAATCGAGGATAATGTTGCCGATTTGATGCAGCGAAAGCGAGGGGCGTCTTCCGTTGGTCAGAGCGCGTGAACAGCATTATCGTGACAACCTGAGGCCGCTCTTCCATCAGTTTAGCTGCTATCCGTCGTTCCGCTTTCGGCCCCCATTTCAGTCGCCTAAGCACAGCACGCCCAACTTCCACCTGCAGCAAGATGGGCCACTGACCAGCCGCTGTCGTGCACGGAAGAGCCCAGGTCCTCCGGGAGAGCCGGTCCGACCCCCGCTCTGATCGACGGCATCCCGTCACACCCCGACCTTCCACGATCAACCCGCTTCGGGGTCGGCTACGCGAGCGTGCCGCCGCTTCCGGCTATGCCTGCGCGGTGATCGCGGCCGGGGCGTGACCTCAGGGGGAGCCATCGAGCGGGGATCGGCCCCGCTCCGCGATGGAGCCCTTCCCCATGTCCCACGACCTCTCGCTCGCTCGGTCTCACGCTCTCGATCTCGCCCGCACCCTGATGGTCCCGGTCGTTCTC
>NZ_JAFNIH010000005.1 GCF_019160155.1 Pinisolibacter aquiterrae | reverse complement strand
CTTCTCGCCGACGCCTCCATCCAGGAAACCTATCTCTCGGTGTGAGGCCACGATGACGGCACCAGACGTCGCAGCCGCACCACGCCGCCACCCGTCACTTCGGCTCGTAGGGCCGAAGCGGCGCGCGTCTTTCTCGGCTGTCGCTCGAATTCGGTTTGTGCGATATTGCGCTCCCAATTCCGAAGGCGGCTTCCACCGTCCACGCTCGGTCATTTGAAATAGTCTCGCGAGAGTAGAGTTTATGCAGACGGGGCCCGCGGCGATAACGAGCGAAGATCTTCTCAAGCTCAAGGACGTCTATAAGACTCCAGGTCACCTCGTCCGGCGGACACAACAGATCGCGGTGGCGTTGTTTTCCGAGGAACTGGCGGAATTCGGCGTGACGCCGGTTCAATTCGCCTCTCTCATCGCCATCCGAGACAATCCCGGCATCGATCAGAAGCGCCTCGGCCATCTCATCGCGATCGACCGATCGACGATCACCAACGTCTTGAACGGGCTCGAGAAGAAGGGCTTCGTCTGCCGGATCGTCCCGGCGAACAATCAGCGAATCAAGCAGCTCTTCACCCTCTCCGCGGGCAACGAGCTTCTCGTCGACGCCCAGAAGGCGGTGCTTCGCGTCCAGGAGCGCCTCCTCGCGCCCTTGACGGACGAGGAGCACGCGACGTTCATCGCCCTCCTCACCAAGGTCGTCGGCGGCTCCCACGCGGCCGACCAGGTGCGCGGCCCCTCGGCCTGATCGCCCCCGGCACCCTCGGCTGCTCCTCGCCCCCGGGTCCTCGACCGAGAGACCCGGCCGCGTGACGGCGCTGCGCGCACCGTCCGATCGGCGCGCGTGATCCTCACGTGCCGCCACGCGGGAGGGACGGAGGCGCGGCCCCGCACGCTCCGACCCGCGCCCCGGGCCCGATCCGAACCCTCCCCGTTCGTTTCACCGACATCGCCGTGACGCGCAGACGCGCCCCTCGAGAGAGGGTCGTGTGGCGCCGGTCCGTCGCGCCCCCGCGCGGCCCCTCTCGCCGCTCCCCGAACCTCGGATCGTCCTCCGTGTCGCCCGTGACTGCGACGCGCCCGGCCGCGTGTTGCGGCGCCGAAGGCGGCATGCCCGAATTCTGTGCAGAGCAGCATCGATCGCGTCTTGCATCCGTGTATTCCTGTATGCATTAATACAGACAGACGAAGGGAGTGGCCGATGCCGACACCACAGACACTGAGAGCCGAGCTGAACGATCGCCTGCCGCGCATGCTCGCGGACATCGCCGAACTGGTCGGCATCGACAGCGGTTCCTATGACGCGGAGGGCGTGACCCGCGTCGTCCATTGGATCGGAGATCGGTTGCAGGACCTCGGCTTCACCCCGACCTACGAGGACGTCGAGGAGCGCGGTCAGCGCCTCTTCGCGACGCGCCGCTTCGGCGGCACAGGCCGCCTGATGATCCTCGGACATGCCGACACCGTGTGGCCGAAGGGTACCGCGCAGGAGTGGCCCTATGCCGTGAAGGGCGAGCGGGCGACCGGGCCGGGCGTCGGCGACATGAAGGGCGGTCTGGTGATGGCGATCCACGCCCTCGACCTCGCGATCGCCGCCGGTTCGACCGGGTTCGAGGAGATCAAATACGTCGTCGTCTGCGACGAGGAACTCGGCAGCCCCAAGTGCCGGAGCTGGATCGAGGATCACGCGCGCGCCGCCGACTGGGTGCTGGTGCTCGAGCCGGCGCGACCGGGTGGCGGCATGATGACCTCGCGCGGGGCGGTCGGCGCCTTCTTCGTCGAGGCGAAGGGCGCCTCGGCCCACGCCGCCGTCAACTACCACAAGGGGGCGAGCGCGGTGCGCGAGCTCGCCGCGATGGTCGGCCAGCTCGAGGCGTTGAGCGATCCCGATGCCGGTCTCGTCGTCAACGTCGGCCGCTTCGAGGGCGGTCAGGCCCGCCAGGTGATCCCGCACGAGGCCCGTCTGCACATGGACGTCCGGGCGCGCACGCAGGAACAGGCGGCGACGCTCGAGGCGGAGATCCGGCGCATCGTCGAGACGAGGCGCGACCCGCGCGTCGAGGTCGCCCTCCTCGGCGGCTGGACGCGGCCGAGCTGGCCTCCGTCGGAGGGCACCGCCCGGCTCTTCGCCATCGCCGAGCGCATCGCCCGTGAGCTCGACGTGCCGAACTTCGAGATGCCGACGGTCGCCGGCGGCTCCGACGGCAGCTTCTGCGGCGCCCTCGGCGTCCCGACGCTCGACGGTACCGGCCCGGAATGCGCCGACATCTGCAGTCGCGACGAGACCATCCTCCTGCGCAGCGTCGCCGACCGCGGCGCGATCTTCGCGGGGTTGATCGCCGAATTGAGCCGTCACTGATCCGACAGAGGAATCGAGGTTGAACCGATGACATTGATGACCGGCAACGAATATCGCGAGAGCCTTCGCGACGGCCGCAAGGTGTGGATCGACGGCGAACGGGTCGAGGACGTGACCGCGCATCCCGCCTTCACCGGCATGATCGACGCGATGGCGCGCATCTACGACATGCAGTTCGAGGACGCCTTCCGCGACGCCCTCACCTTCGAGGACGGCGACGTCCGGCGCGGCCGGTTCTACAAGCTGCCGGAGACCCGCGAGGATCTGGTCATGCGCCGCCACATGACCCATGCGGTCCTGACCGAGGTCTGTCCGGTGATGGACAGGTTCGGCGACGAGACCGTGTCGCCGCTCTTCGTCATGTACGACCGCAAGGATCTGCTCGACCAGTACGACGAGCGCTATCACCGCAACGTGGCGCGCTGGATCGACAAGCTCCAGCAGACCAATCTCTTCATGACCAGCGGCAACACCGACATGAAGGGGGATCGCAGCCGCCAGCCCTACCAGCAGCAGGATCCCGACCATTATCTCCGCGTCGTCGAGGAGCGCGCCGACGGCATCGTCGTGCGCGGCGCCAAATACGAGACCGGCGCCTCCTACGCCCACGTCGCCTTCGTCAAGCCGACCGTCGGCGCCTGGGTGGTGGAGAACACCGACTACGCCGTCGCCTTCATCGTGCCGATGAACGCCCCGGGCCTGCGCCACATCTGCCGCTCGCCCCTCGGCCTCGGCGTCGATCCCTTCGACCGGCCCCTGACCGCCCGTTTCGACGAGATCGACACGCTGCTGGTGTTCGACGACGTGTTCATCCCCTGGGAGGATGTCGTCTTCAGCCGCAAGCCGGACCTCGCCCGCCTGATCCGCACCGATCTGACCCGCTGGGCGGCGCAGGGCTTCCTGCTGCGCTCCTTCGCCAAGGCCGATACCCTCGTCGGCACGGCGCTGCTCGCCGCCGAACAGACCCGCACCATCACCATCCCGCAGGTCAAGCAGCGCATCGCCGAGCTGATGGTGTTCCGCGAGACGCTGAACTCCTTCATCCTCGCCGCGGAGGCGGCCGCGCAGCAGACGGACACCGGCCTGTGGATGCCGAACCAGGCGATCCAGAACGCCGGCCGTGTCTACGCGTCGACCAACTACAATCAGGCCGTCCACAATCTGCGCGACATCATCGGCGGCAGCCCGGTGGTCGTGCCCTCGCGCAAGTCGTTCGCCAACGAGGAGATCCGAGGCGACATCGAGAAGTACTTCCGGGTCGGCGACGTCCCGGCCGAGGATCGCATCCGGGTCGTCAATCTCGCCGTGGAATTGACGTCCTCCGCCTTCGCCGGCCGGGCCCAGGCGTACCAGATCTTCGCCGAATCACCCATCTTCGCCCAGTCGATGGCTCTCTATGAGAGTTACGACCGTCAGGGATCGGTGAAGCGGGCCGCGCGCCTCGCCAATCTCTAGGCCGCCCTCGGCCCGTCGGGACCGGGAGCGCGTCCATCCGACGTCCGCGTCCCTCACCGATCGGAGCCCGGTGCTCCGATCGGCCCCTGCAGGAGAAGACAGCCATGGAAGCCGCCCCCTTCGCCGAGCTCCCGGTCCGCGACCGCCCCGAGACCGTCAGCGCCGCCGACGCCATCCACCGCCTGCTGCGGGAGATGATCCTGGACGGCAGGCTCGCCCCCGGCACCCGGCTGCGCGAGGTCGACGTGGCCGAACGGCTCGGCGTCAGTCGCACCCCCTTGCGCGAGGCCTTCGTGCGGCTCGCCGGCGAGCGGCTGATCCGCCGGCGCGGCGCCGGCGTCGAGGTCGGCGACACCTGGGCGGAACTCGAAGGCATCCGCCACATCCGCATGGCGCTCGAGGGCTACGCCACCCGCCTCGCCGCGAGCCGCCTGACCGAGGAGGATCTCGACTTCCTCGAGGCCTCGGTCCAGCGCAGCGCCTCGCTCCCCTACGAGGCACTGCAGGAGCGCGTCGCCACCAATACCGAGTTTCACAGCCGGATCTACCAGGCCTGCGGGGTGCCGCGGCTGGTGACGGCGATCGAGAAATACTCCGAGTACTTCATGAGTGAATCGGAGCTGAAGCAACTCGACCGAGAGCAGTCGAGAACGACGATCCACGAGCACGGCGAGATCGTCGCCGCGCTGCGGGCACGCGATGCGGGGAAAGCCGAGAATCTCATCCGATCGCATCTTCTCGATGCGTTCAACAAAAGCGTCTCTCGACAGGAGAATGGCAGATGAAGTTCACCATTTCGGGAATCGGCCGAACGGTCGCGATCGCATCGGTGCTGTTTGCCGGTACGCCGGCCCTCGCAGAGAATGGGAAGCTCACCGTCCAGATCTGGGGCTCGACCTGGCAGTCGGCCTTCGAGGAAATCGCCAAGACCTTCGAGAAGAAGACCGGCATCAAGGTCGAGCCGGTCACCCAGAGCACCTCCGGCGAGGGCCTGGTCAAGCTGCAGGCGATGAAGGCCAAGCCGACCATCGACGTCTGGTTCACCACCTCCTCGGTCGCCGCGCGCGCCGCCTCCGACCAGGAGCTCTTCGCCAAGGTCCCGAGCACGGGTCTCGCCAACGTCGCGGCGCTGAACCCCGACGCCCATACCGCCGATTGGGTCGCGGCCTACTACTATCCGATGGGCATCATCTACCGCACCGACGAGGTGAAGACGCCGATCACCAGCTGGCGCGATCTGTGGAAGCCCGAGTTCGAGGGCCGTCTCGCGGTCCCGAGCGTCGGCATCTACCAGGGCTCGATGCTGCTGGTCGCCGCGACCCTCGAGGGCGGCTCGATCGACGACGTCGACCCGGGTTTCGCGGCGCTGAAGAAACTGCGCCCCAACGTCGCCCTCTACTACGCTTCGGACGCACAGGCGCGCCAGTCGATCGCCCAGGGCGAGGCGAGCGTGCTGGTCGGTCAGCCCTCCCACGCCAAGCGGCTGCGCGACGAGGGTCTGAAGGTCAAGATGGTCAGCCCCAAGCCGGCCCCGATGATGTTCGACGTGATGATGATCGTGCGCAGCGGCAACGAGGCGAACGCAGCCAAATTCATCGACTTCGTGTCGACGCCGGAGATGCAGGAGATCATCTCGATCAAGACCGGCATGGCCCCGGTCAACCCCGCCGCCAAGCCCTCGCCGGAACTGGTCGATTCGCTCCCGGCCCCGGGTGACGGCATCGCCTTCGACAACGGCAAGCTGAACGCCGCCATCGGCGGCTGGACCGAGCGCTTCAACCGCGAAATCGCCAACTGACGCTCGCATCACCGGCCGGCTCCGACGGACGGCATGACGACGCTCGACATGACGGCATCCCTCGGGGCCGGCGGGTTCCGCACGCCCCCACGACACCAGCGGCGGTCTCTCGATGGACAAGATTCAAGGAAGCTCGTTGAGCCTGCGCCGGCTCGACAAGTACTACGACAGGTTCCACGTCATCCGTGACGTGTCCCTCGACGTGCCGCCGGGGTCGCTCCTGACCCTGCTCGGCCCCTCCGGCTGCGGCAAGACGACGGTGCTGCGGATGATCGCCGGCTTCGTCGCCAGCACCTCCGGCGAGATCCTCGTCGACGGACGCGACATCGCCGGTCTGCAGCCCGAGGCGCGCGACACCGGCATGGTGTTCCAGAACTACGCGCTCTTCCCCCACATGACGGCGGCCGACAACGTCGCCTTCGGCCTGAGGATGCGCCGGCTGTCGAAGGCGGAGATCGTCGAGCGGGTGCGCGACGCCCTCGACATGGTCAAGCTCGGCGCCCTGGCCGGCCGCTATCCCTCGCAGCTCTCCGGTGGTCAACAGCAGCGCGTCGCCCTCGCCCGCGCCCTGGTCGTTCGCCCCAAGCTGCTGCTGCTCGACGAGCCCCTCGGGGCTCTCGATCGCAACCTGCGCGACGAGATGCAGGCGGAACTGCGCAATCTGCAGCGTTCGCTCGGCATCACCACCGTGGTCGTCACCCACGACCAGGACGAAGCGCTCTATCTCTCGGACTGGATCGCGGTCCTGAAGGAGGGTCGCATCGAACAGTTCGGCCAGCCGTTGGACATCTACGACCGGCCCGCCTCGCAGTTCGTCTCCCGCTTCATGGGCATCGCCAATCTGCTTCCCGCCCGGGTCGTCGGCTCGGTGGGGTCGCGGGTCGAGATCGCGATGGGCGGCGTGCGGGTCGCCGGCTGGCACCCGGAGGGGCTCGCGGCGGGGCGCGACGTGCAGATCGCGGTGCGGCCGACCCATGTCGAGGTCGCCGCCGCGATCGACCCGCGCGACGGCTTCGTCGGCACCGTCTCCGCCGTCGCCGAACTCGGCGAGAAGGTCGTCTATCAGGTCGACGCCGCCGGCACCCGCTTCGAGGCGCACGCCTCGCGCATGCGCTCGGTGCGGCGTCACGAGCCCGGGGCCACCGTGAAGGTCGTCCTCGATCCCGACCACACGATCGTATTGGAGCGGTGATGGACAAGGAGAACCGACATCACCTGTGGCTGACCGTGCCGGCGCTGCTGTCGATCGGCCTGCTGTTCTCCGCCTACGGGCTCTTCGGCTGGACCAGCTTCTATCGGGCGACGCCGGGAGGGCTCGGCGTCGGCGGTGACTTCACCTTCGACAACTACCTGCGCATCTTCGGCTCGTGGCGCGAGCTGGCTGTGATCGGCGAGACGTTGTGGATCTCCTTCGCGCTGACGATGATCTCCCTGGTGATCGCGGTGCCCATGGCCCTGGTCATCGCCCGTTCGCCGTCGCGGCTGGTGCGCAGCATCCTGCTCTTCACCCTCGCCGTCACCTTCCTGTCGGGGGGCGTGACGCGCGCCTATGCCTGGATGGTGCTGCTCGGCAACAAGGGCCTGATCAATCTGGCGCTGGTGCATCTCGGGGTGATCGAGCGGCCGATCCGGTTGGTCTTCAACTGGCTCGGCGTCTCGATCTCGCTCGTCCACTTCCTGCTGCCCTTCACCGTCTTCACCCTGGTCGGGGCGGTGAAGAACCTGCCGCTGTCGGTCGAGGAGGCCGCTCGCAATCTCGGCGCGACGCGGATGACGACCTTCTTCCGCGTCACCCTGCCGTTGCTCTCCTCGGGCCTCGTGGTGGCGGCGTCGCTCACCTATTCGCTGGCGCTCTCCTCCTTCCTCTTCCCGCTGCTGCTCGGCGGCGGCCGGGTCCGGATGGTCGCCAACCACATCTACGAGCGCCTCTTCGTCGCCTACGACATTCCCTTCGCCGCCGCGACGTCGGCCGTCTTCCTGGTCCTCTCCTTCGTAGTGATCCTCGGCTTCGCCGGTCTCGAGCGGCTGGTCCGCAAGGTGGTGGTGCGATGAACCGTCGCTCTCTCGAACGCCCCTACGGCCGTCTGGTGCCGCTCACCGCGACGCTGGCCTGTCTGTTCCTGTTGCTGCCGGTCGTCTTCGTGGTGGCGTTCTCCTTCAACGACGGCGCCTATTTCCAATGGCCGCCGCGCGGGCCGACGTTGCGCTGGTACGTCAACTTCTTCGAGTCCGAGCGGTTCATGACCGCGACGGAACACTCGTTGAAGGTCGCGCTCATCGTCACCCCCGCCTGTCTGGTCGTCGGCCTGCCGACGGCGGTGGCGATCGCGCGCGGCCGCTTCGCCGGTCGCGACCTGATCGCGACGCTGCTGCTGTCCCCGCTGATCGTTCCCGGGGTGGTGACCGGCGTGGCGCTGCTCGCGCTCTTCACCGCGGTCCACGGCGATCTCGGCCTCGGGCGCCTGCTGATCGGCATGTTCGTCTTCGGCCTGCCCTTCGCGGTCCGGACCATGGTCGCCGACCTGCTCGGCCTCGATCCCCGGCTCGAGGAGGCGGCGCGCAACCTCGGAGCGACGCGGTTGAGGACCTTCTTCCTGGTCACCCTGCCGCAGCTGAAGTCGAGCATGCTGGCCGGGGCGGTCTTCGTCTTCGTCGAGGCGATCGACAACTTCTCGATCAGCGTCTTCCTCACCGACGAGCGCAGCGCGGTTCTGCCGGTCGTCGCCTACCAGTACATCCGCGACTTCGACGATCCGACCGTGGCCGCCATGGCGACGCTGCTGATCGCGCTGTCCTGCGCCCTGGTCTTCGCCATCGAACGGCTCATCGGCTTCGAGCGGATGATGCACATCAACCGGAAATGAGAGGGTCATCGTCATGACTGCTGCGGCCTGCTCCGAGATCGAGCGTGCCGGCGGGCCGGCGACCGGCGGGGATCCCGCCGATCCGGTCTTCGATCCGCGCCTCCTGCGCCACGCCTTCGGCCGTTTCGCCACCGGCGTGACGGTGATCACCACCCGCGCCCCCGACGGCCGTTCGGTCGGGATGACCGCGAGTTCCTTCAACACGGTCTCGCTCGACCCGCCGCTGATCCTGTGGAGCATCCGCCTGACGACGCCGAGCCTCGCGGCGTTCCGCGCCAATTCCCATTTCGCGGTCAACGTGCTCGCCGCCCATCAGGAAGACGTGTGCGCCCGCTTCGCCCGTCCGGCGGAGGACAAGTTCGAGGGGCTCGCCCACCGTCCCGGCCTCGGCGGCGCGCCGATCCTGGACGGGGCGATCACCCGCCTGCAATGCCGCGTCTGGGCCCGCTATCCCGGCGGCGACCACGAGATCTTCGTCGGCCGCGTGCTCGACGTCGAGACCATCGAGGGCGATCCGCTGGTCTTCCACGGCGGCGCCCTGCATCACCTCGCCCCCACCGCCGCCTTGGCCTGAACCCTCCGATCCCGAGGAGACGCGATCCCCATGACCATCCGCCGTCTGGAACTCCTGAAGCGCACCAGCATGGTCTCCATCCACCGCGACACCGTCTATGTCGCCGGCCAGTGCGGCAGCGTCGGCGACGACATCCGCACCCAGACGCGCACCGCCCTCGCCAAGGTCGAGCGCTGGCTGGAAGCCGCCGGCAGCGACAAGTCGAAACTGCTCCAGGCGACGATCTGGCTCGCCGACATGGCCGATTTCGACGCGATGAACGAGGTCTGGGAGGCCTGGATCGATCCGGCCAACCCGCCGTGCCGGGCGACCGGCGTCGTGCGCCCGGCGGTCGCCGGCCTCGACGTCGAGGTCATCGTCGTCGCGGCCCTGTGACCCCCGAGGACCCGGCGACGATGACGCGAGATCCCGCCCCCCTTTCCGAGGTCCCGGTTCCGGCCGAGCGGCGGCGGTCCGTCGTCGTGGTCGGCGCCGGCGTCGTCGGCCTCTCCTCGGCGCTGTGGCTGCTGCGCGCGGGTCACGGCGTGACCGTCGTCGACGAGAACCCGCCGGTCGACGGCGGCGACTACCGCCGGGCCTGCACCTTCGGCAATGCCGCCACGATCGCGGTCAGCGCCTGCCTGCCGCTCGCCACCCCCGGCATCGTCCGCCGCGTCCCGGCCATGCTGGCCGATCGGCGCGGTCCGCTCGCCATCTCCTGGCGCGATCTGCCGGGGATGGCGCCCTGGCTGCTCTCCTTCCTGAAGGCGTCGCGCCCGGCCGAGTTCGACCGCATCGTTCCCGTCCTCGGCCGGCTGCTGCGCCTCGCCGAGGACGGCCACGCGTCGCTGATGACGGAGAGCGGCGTCGCCGGGCTGAAACGGTCGATCGGCTGCATGCATCTCTTCCGCGGCGAGGCGGCGTTGCGGGCGGCCGAGGCGAGCTTCGCGCTGCGCGAGCGCGAGGGGGTGCGGATGGAGCGGCTCGACGTCGCCGCGGTCCGCGACCGCGAGCCCGGGCTCGCGCCGCTCTATCGCGGCGGCATCTTCTTCCCCGACTGCTATTCCATCGACGATCCGCACCGCTACGCCGAGGGGCTGGCGCGGGCGATCGTGGCGCGCGGCGGGCGCATTCTGCGCGGCCGCGCGGCCGGGATCGAGAGCGGTCCGGACGCCGTGTCGGTCGTGATCGAGGGTGAACGCCTGTCGGTCGAGCGGATCGTCGTCGCGGGCGGCGCGTGGTCGAGGCGGCTCGCCGCGGGCCTCGGCGACGAGATCCGTCTCGGCGTCGAGCGCGGCCATCACGTGCTCTTTCCCGGCGGCGAGAAGCTGCTCGCCACGCCCACGCTCTATCCCGAGGACGGGTTCTACATGACGCCGCTCGGCGAAGGGCTGCGCTCGGCCGGCACGATCGAGCTCGGCGGTCTCGACCGGCCGCCTCGGGCGCTGCGCACGGCCGTGATCGCCGAGAAGACGCGGGCGTTTCTCCCCGGGCTCGGGGCGCCGTCGCGGGATTGGCTCGGCTTCCGCCCGTCGATGCCGGATTCGCTGCCGGTGATCGGCCGGTCGCCGACGGAACCGCGCGTGATCTACGCCTTCGGTCACGGTCACCTCGGCCTGACGCTCGGCGGCATCACCGGGCGGATCGTCGCCGATCTCGTCGGCGACCTCCCGCCGCCGATCGATCTCGCGCCGCTCCGGCCCGACCGCTTTCCCCGCAATCCGTTCCGACCGTGATCGCGGCGCGAGCCGCGCGGAGACCCGACCCATGACCTTCTCGATCGCCATCCGTTGCCCGCGCACCGGCATGTTCGGCGTCGCCGCGGCGACCTCGAGCCCGGCCGTCGGCAGCCGTTGCCTGTTCGTGCGCGCCGGCGTCGGCGCGGTGCTGAGCCAGCATCGCACCGACCCCCGGCTCGGACCGCGCGGGCTCGACTTCCTCGCCGCCGGCCTCGACGCCGCCGCGACGATCGAGGCGCTGGTCGCCTCGACGCCCGACGCGAAATGGCGTCAGCTCGCCGTCGTCGACCGGACCGGCGGCGTCGCCTTCTTCCACGGATCGGAGCACCGGCCGATCTTCGCGGCGGCGACCGGCGCCGGAACCGTGGCGATCGGCAACATCCTCGCCGACGCGAGCGTCTGCGCGGCCGAGATCGAGGCCGCCGAGCGCCTCTCGGGCGAGGAGATCGGCGAACGGCTCCTCGCCGCGCTCGAGGCGGGGCTCGCGGCCGGGGGCGAAGTCTTTCCCCTGCGCTCGGCCGCCCTGGCGATCGCCGATCGTCTGCCCTTCCCGCTCGCCGATCTGCGCGTCGACGACGACCCCGCGCCGATTGCGGCGCTGCGCCGACTGTGGGAGAGCTGGCGTCCGCAGATGGCGACGTTCACGTCGCGGGCCGAGGATCCCGACGCCGGCGGCCGGGCGACCGATTCGCTCGAGATCCTCGCCGCGCGCCGTTCCTCGCCGCGCGCCGACCCCGCCGGATGACCTCCGCCTTTCGCTCCGTCCCCTCCCTCGATCGAGGCCCCCGCCCATGACCGATGCCGCCCCCTCCCTCGCCGCTCTCGCCGCCGACCTCGCCTCGGGGGCGACCTCGAGCCGCGATCTGGTCGAAGGCTGCCTGGAGCGCATCGCCCGCTCGAGCGAGGGGGCGACGACCTTCCTCGCGGTCGCGGCGGAGGGCGCCCGCGCGGCGGCCGACGCCATGGACCTGCTGCGCCGGGCCGGGGCGGCGCCCTCGCCCTGGGCGGGGATCCCGATCTCGATCAAGGATCTCTTCGACATCGCCGGCGAGGTCACCACGGCGGGCTCGGTGGTGCTCGCCGACCGGCCGCCGGCTCGCCGCGACGCCCCCGCCGTCGCGCGCTTGCGGCGGGCCGGCTTCGTCGTGATCGGCCGCACCAACATGACCGAATTCGCCTATTCCGGCCTCGGGCTCAACCCGCACCACGGCACGCCGCGCAGCATCTGGGGACGCGACGAGGGGCGCGGCCGCGCGCCCGGCGGCTCGTCGTCCGGGGCGGCGGTCTCCGTCGCCGAGGCCATGGCGCATGCCGCCCTCGGCACCGACACCGGCGGCTCGTGCCGCATCCCCGCCGCCTTCAATCGTCTCGTCGGCTTCAAGCCGACCGCCCGCCGCGTGCCGCGCGAGGGGGCGATCCCGCTCTCGACGACGCTCGATTCGATCGGCCCGATCGCCCGCACGACCGACTGCTGCGCCGTTCTCGACGCGATCCTGGCGGGGGAGGAGCCGGTCGCCCTCGACCTCCGGCCGGTCGCCGGCCTCCGGCTGGCGGTGCCGACCACCCATGTGCTCGACGGGCTCGATCCGGCGGTCGCCGAGGCCTTCGGCGCGGCGCTGAAGCGGCTCGGCGATGCCGGCGCCGCGATCACCGAGATCGAGGCGCCGGAGTTCGCCGAGATCCCCGGCCTCGGTGCCGGGGGCGGCTTCACCGCCGCCGAGGCCTATGCCTGGCACGAGGAGACCCTGACCGCGCGGGGCGAGGCCTATGACCGGAGGGTGGCGGCGCGGCTCCGTGTCGGCGCCACCCGGTCGGCGGTCGAGTACCTGCGCCTCGAGGCGGCGCGGCGGCGGCTGATCGACGCCGTCGCCGCCCGGTTCGCCGGCTTCGACGCGGTGGTGATGCCGACGGTGGCGGTGGTGCCGCCGCGCATCGCCGATCTCGACGACGACGAGGCCTATGTCCGTACCAATCTCCAGGTGCTGCGCAACACGTCGCTGATCAACATGATCGACGGTTGCGCCGTCTCGCTGCCGATCGGCGGCGACGCGCCGGTCGGGCTGATGGTCGCCGGCACCGCCGGCAGCGATCGAACCGTGCTGACCGTCGCCCGCGCGATCGAGCAGGCGCTCGGCCGGCCGGTCCGGTCCTGATCGGCCGCGTCGGATGCCCCGGCGGCCGGCGCGTCACTCGAGATGTTCGATGTCGAACAGATCCCCGTCGCGGCGGATGTAGCCGGCGGTCGGACCGACGAAGTGGCAGGTGAGCATCAGCCGATGCTCGTCGCAGCAGCGATTGAGCAACGACAGCCGCGTGGCGCGCGCCTTCTCCGGCTCGAAGTCACCGACGTTGACGAGCTGGTGCTCGCGCAATTGGATCTGGTGATGGATCGCGTCGCCGGTGATCAGCGCCTTGTCCCGGCGGCCCTCGATGCTGACGCAGACGTGGCCGGGCGTGTGGCCGTGCGACGGCTCGAGCCGGACGTTCTCCTCGAGATCGTGGAAGAGCGCGTGGTCGTCGGCGACGAAGTCGACGAGCCCGGCCTCGACGACCGGCAGGACGCTGTCGCGGAACGAGCCGTGCCCGATCGGAACGTCGGGGGTCTCCTTCTGCCGCGCGACGTGATGCTCGTATTCGCGGCGGGAGAAGACGTGGCGCGCGTTCTTGAAGGTAGGAACCCAGCGGCCGTCCTCGAGACGAGTGTTCCAGCCGACATGGTCGGTGTGGAGATGGGTGCACATCACCACGTCGATGTCGTCGGCCGTCAGCCCGTGCGCGGCAAGGGCGCGCATGTAGGTGTCGAGCTTCAGCCGATGCTGCCAATGCATCGTCGGCCGTTCCTTGTGGTTGCCGTTGCAGGTGTCCACCAGGATGTTGAGGCCGCCCGCGCGCACCAGCCAGCTGTGGAAGCTGATCGCGAACATCCGAGCGGAGGGGTCGTAGAGCCGGGGTCCGAGCCACGCGACGTTCCGGTCGAGAGCCGCCTGATCGATGTTCTTGTAGAACCAGAAGGCGTCCACCCAGAGCGGGTCGATCTCGACGATCCGATCCACCCGCACCCCGCCCAGATCCAGCGTCCTCATGTCCATCTCCGATGAAACGTTTGCGTTCGATATGCCGAAGCCAAACATAAACACCCATTGACTGCAAGGGGTTCCGACAATATCAATCGTGAAACGTTTTATTGAAGAGACGTGTGGAGGGGGAAATGCGAGGGGATCGGCTCGACGGGCGCGTCGCGCTCGTGATCGGCGGCGGCTCGTCCGCCGCCGTCGGCGGACCGTCGAACGGCCAGGCCGCGGCGCTGACCTATGCCCGCCACGGCGCCACCGTCGTCGTCGTGGATCGGCACGCCGCCGCCGCCGAGGCGACCGCCCGCGACATCGTCGCGGAGGGCGGCCGCGCCGTCGCCGCGGTCGCCGACGTCCGCGACGGGGCGAGCATCGCCGCGCTCGTCGACACCGTCGCGCGCGATCACGGCCGCATCGACGTCCTCCACAACAACGTCGGCATCGAGGCGCCCGGCGACGTGGTCGAGACCACCGAGGAGGATTGGGATCTCGTCCACGACGTCAATCTCAAGGGTGTCTTCCTGACCTGCAAGGCGGCGGTGCCGGTGATGCGGGCCGGCGGTGGCGGCGCCATCGTCAACATCTCCTCGACCGCCTCGCTGCGCTGGTCGCCGGCGCGTTTCCTCGCCTACAACAGCTCCAAGGCGGCGCTGAACCACATGTCGCGGATCATGGCGCGCCAGCTCGCGCCGGATCGCATCCGTGTCAACGTCGTCGTGCCCGGCATGATGGACACGCCGCACATCCGCACTCTCTACCGTGACATGACGCCCGAAGAACTCGCCGCCAAGCTCGCCGAACGCGACGCGGCCTGTCCGATGGGCCGGCAGGGCACCTGCTGGGACGTGGCGGCCGCCTCCCTGTTCCTGGCGAGCGACGCGGCCTCCTACGTCACCGGCGTCCTTCTCCCCGTCGACGGAGGCTTGTCGATCTGATGGCCAAGAAACCGACCATCGTCGACGTCGCGCGTCTGGCGGAGGTGACGCCGGCCACGGTGTCGCGCGCCCTCAACGGTCAGGCCGGCGTCAGCGCGGCGGTGCGGGCGCGGATCGAGCGCGCCGTGCGCGACATCGGCTACAGCACCAGCGCCGCCGCCCGCACCATGCGCGCGGGATCGACGCACATCGTCTCCTGCCACGTCTCCGATCTCTCGAACCCGTTGCTCACGGCGATCTATCTCGGCATCGAGCGCCGCCTTCTGCGCTCGGGCCATACGCTGCTCGTGCACGGCACCGAATACGACGAGGCGCTGGAGCGCGCCGCGCTCGAGCGCGACATCGCCCGCTCGATCGACGCGATCATCACCATCGGCGGCCCGACCGACCACGTCGTCTACGAGGACGCGCTCGCCCATGCGGGGATCCCGGTGGTCTGCGTCGACCGGGTCGGCGAGGTCCACGACACGATCTACGTCGACCACGAGACCGGCGGACGGGCGGCGGTCCGTCATCTCCTCGGCCTCGGCCATCGCCGCATCGGCCTCGTCGTGCCGCCGACCAATCTCTGCGCGCCCGCCGCCCGCCTGCGCGGCTACCGCGCCGAACTCGCCGCCGCCGGCCTGCCGTTCGATCCGGCGCTGGTGCACGACGAGGCGACCGGCGCCTTCACCGCCGAGGCGCTGGGGGGGCTCCTCGACCGGGACGATCCGCCGACCGCCCTGATCGTCCTCGCCAATCGGATGCTCGCCATGGTCCTGACCCACCTGCGCGAGACCGGACGGAAGGTCGGCCGCGACCTGTCGCTGATCTCGGTCGGCCGCTCGCGCCTCGCCGAACTCTACGATCCCGGGATCACGATGATCGATTGGGACGCCGCCGCGCTCGGCGAGGTGGCGGCGGAGACCGCGCTGTCGCGGCTGACGCCGGCGGGGGCGGAACGTCCGCGCCGCGTCCGCCACTTCCCGACCCGGCTGGTGATCGGCCAATCCTGCGCGGCGCCGGCCTCCCGGCGGGAAGGAGCGCCGGCATGACCCTTCTCTCGCTCGTCGTCTCCGGCCTCGCGCTCGGCTCGATCTACGCCCTGATCGGCGTCTCCCTGGTGATCATCTCCAAGGCGACCGACGTGGTGAACTTCGGTCAGGGCGAGATGGCGATGTTCGGCGCCTTCCTGACGCTGACCCTCTTGCGCCAGACCGACATGCCGCTGTGGCTCGCGGTGCTCGCGACGCTGCCGATCGGCTTTCTCCTCGGCGCCCTGGTCCAGCTGATCGTCGTCCGGCCGATCGAGAACGCGCCCGCGCTCAACGTCCTGATCTCGACGCTCGGCCTCTTCTTCGTCTTCAACAGCGCCGCCGGCATCGTCTGGGGCTTCGATCCCCATCCCTTCCCCTCGCTCTTCGAGCTCGCGCCGATCACGGTCGGCGGGGTCGCGGTGACGCCGGCGAGCCTCGGCATCATCGCCGTCGCGCTCTCGGTGATGTTCGCCCTCTACCTCTTCTTCGAGAAGACCCGGTGGGGCACCGCGATGCGCGCGGCGAGCATGAACCGCACGGCGGCGCGCATGATGGGGATCCGCGTCGAGCACGTCGCCGTCGCCGCCTGGGGGCTCGCCGGCGGACTGTCGGTGATCTCGGCGGTGCTGATCGCGCCGCTCACCTTCCTCGATCAGCAGATGATGGTGTCGATCATCCTCAAGGGCTTCGCCGGGGCGATCCTCGGCGGCTTCTCGAGCCTGCCGGGTTCGGTGATCGGCTGCCTGATCCTCGGCGTCGCCGAGACGCTGTTCGGGGCCTACGTGTCCACCTCGATGAAGGACAGCTTCGCCTTCGTCCTCATCATTCTCGTCCTTCTCCTGCGTCCATCGGGCGTGTTCGTCACCAATCGAGCCAAGAAGGTCTGACATGGACAAGCGGATCCTCGACATCGCGGCGATCGCGGCGGCTCTCGTCGCCCCCGTGTTCTTCGGTCCCTACGGCCACTACATCATGTGCATGGCGACGATCTACGCCATGGTGTCCCTGAGCCTGAACGTCCTGGTGAGCGAGGCGGGACTGATCTCGATCGGCCATGCCGGTTTCTGGGCGGTCGGCGCCTATGGTTCGGCGGTGCTGGTCGAGCGCGTCGGGGTGCCGTTCGAGGTCTCGGTCGTCGCCGCGGCGGGGCTCGCCGGCCTGGTCGGCGTCGTCGTCGGCCTGCCGGCGCTCCGGGTGCGCGGCCATTATCTGGCGATCGCCACCCTCGGCTTCTCGCTGGTTCTCGTCCACGTCCTCTACGAATGGGACGGCCTGACCGGCGGCCGGCAGGGCATGTTCGTGCAGCGCCCCTCCCTCTTCGGCTGGAGCCTCGCCGAGGATCGGCAGGCCTATTACCTGTGTCTGGCGATCTTCGGCCTCCTGGTGCTGCTGGTCCGGAATTTCCGGCGTTCGCTCGGCGGCCTGTCGATCAACGCGCTGCGCCAGTCGGAACTCGCGGCGCAGTGCTGCGGCATCGACCTCGCCGCGTCGCGGCTCTTCGCCTTCGCCTTTTCCGCCGCGCTGACCGGGGCCTCCGGTGCGCTCTACGGCGCCGTGCTCGGCCAGCTCTCCACCGACAGTTTCACCCTGGTGGTGTCGCTGAGCTTCCTCACCATGGCGGTGGTCGGCGGCATGAGCAGCGTCTGGGGTGCGGTGCTCGGCGGCCTCTTCCTGGCGGGGGCGCCGGAGGGGCTGCGGGCCTTCGAG
The DNA here is from genome assembly GCF_019160155.1 of Pinisolibacter aquiterrae. Classification (GTDB taxonomy): domain Bacteria; phylum Pseudomonadota; class Alphaproteobacteria; order Rhizobiales; family Ancalomicrobiaceae; genus Pinisolibacter; species Pinisolibacter aquiterrae. Next base: position 43,714 of record NZ_JAFNIH010000005.1, on the reverse strand, counting down.
AAATGGCAGATGCTCATCTACGGCGTGCTGCTCATCGTCTTCATCCGGGTGCTGCCCAAGGGCCTCGCCTCGCTGCCGGAACGGTTGGCGCCGCTGATCGGAGGCCGCCGATGAGCCCGGCTCTGCGCGTCCGCGATCTCTCGGTCTATTTCGGCGGCCTCAAGGCGGTCGACGGGGTCGGCTTCTCGGTCGAGCCGGGCGTGGTGTGCGGCCTGATCGGTCCGAACGGCGCCGGCAAGACGACGCTGCTCAACTGCCTGACCCGCATCACCCGGCCGACCTCCGGTTCGATCGAGGCCTTCGGCCGCGACGTGTTGAGGCTGCCGATCCACGCGATCACCCGCATCGGCATGATGCGGACCTTCCAGAACCTCGAGCTGTTCGGCGATCTGACCACGCTCGACAACATCGCGATGGGTTGCGCCCACAGGTTCCGCACCGGGCTCCTTTCCGAGCTTCTCGCCCTGCCCTCGGCGCGCCGGGCGCGCGAGGCGGCCTATGGCGAGGCGGAGGCGATGCTCGTCGAGCTCGGCCTCGCCGAACATCGCGACCGGCGGGTCTCGGACCTCTCCTTCGGCACGCGCAAGAACGTCGAGCTGGCGCGGGCGCTGTGCTCGCGGCCGAAGCTGATGCTGATGGACGAGCCGGCCGCCGGCCTCAACGGAGCGGAATCGGCCGAGCTCGGGCGGCGCATCCGCCGCTTCGCCACCGAGCGGGGCATCACGGTTCTGCTGGTCGAACACGACATGCCGCTGGTGATGAGCGCCTGCGACAAGATCGTCGTGGTGGTGCAGGGCAGGAAGATCGCCGAGGGGAAGCCGGAGGAGATCCGGCGCAATCCCGAGGTGATCGACGCCTATCTGGGCGAGGGCTGAACCATGTTGCTCGAAGTCGAGGATCTCACCGTCGACTACGGCGGCATCCGCGCGGTCGACGGCGTCTCCTTCGCCCTCGACCAGGGCGCCGTTCTCGCCGTGCTCGGGGCGAACGGGGCCGGCAAGTCGTCGCTGCTCCATGCCCTGTTGGGGGTGAGCGAGGGCACCGTCGGCGGCCGCATCCGCTTCAAGGGCGAGGACATCCGTGGTCGCCGCCCGGACGAGATCGTCACGCGCGGCATCGCCATGTCGCCGGAGGGGCGCCGCCTCTTCGCCGATCTGACGGTCGCGGAGAACCTCGCGATCGGCGGCTTCCGCCGCCGCGACCGCGCCGCGATGCGCCGCGACCGCGAGGAGATCCTCGATCTCTTCCCGCGTCTGCGCGAACGGCTGAACCAGTCCGCCGGCACGCTCTCCGGCGGCGAGCAACAGATGGTCGCCGTCGGCCGCGCCCTGATGGCGGCGCCGGACCTGCTTCTCCTGGACGAGCCGACGCTCGGCCTCGCGCCCCTCTTCATCGAGGAGATCATGGCCCTGATCGCCGAGATCCGCGGCCGAGGCATCACCATCGTCGTCGTCGAGCAGAACGCGAAGAAGGCGCTGGCCCGCGCCGACTTCGCCCACGTGATGGAGAGAGGACGGATCGTCCTCTCCGGAAGCGCGGCCGAGATGGGCGCCCGCGAGGACATCGTCTCGGCCTATCTCGGCATGCACTGAAAAGAAGAAGACGAAACCGAACGATCTGAGGAGGAAGTCCATGTTCGACCGGAGAGTGTTCACCGCCGGCCTGTTGGCCGTGGGTCTCGCCACGCCGACCTTCGCCGCCGATCCCGGCGTTTCGGCCGAGGAGATCCACATCGGCTCGTTCCTGCCGCTCCAGGGAGGTCTGTCGGCCGGCGCCAACCAGTATCGCGACGGGTTGGAGTCCTACATCAAGTGGGTCAACAAGAACGGCGGCGTGAAGGGCCGGATGATCCGCCTCACCGTCGAGAACGACAACTACAATCCCCAGCAGGCGGTGGCGGCGGCCAAGAAGCTCGTCGACCGCGACGGCGTCTTCGCCATCGTCGGCACGCTCGGCACCTCCAACAATCTCGCCGCCATCCCCTATCTCGTCTCGCGCGGCGTGCCGCTGATCGGCCCGCTCGGCAGCCATCCGAGCATCAACACGCCGACCGAACGGATCGTCTTCCCGATCTCGCCGCTCGGCTCGTCGCACGGCATCTCGCTCGCCGCCTTCGCCCACGAGGAACTCGGGGCGAAGAGGATCGCGGTGTTCTACCAGGACGACCAGTACGGCGCCGAGCTGCTCGGCGGCGTGAAGAGCTACGCGACCGAGAAGGGGCTCGAGATCGTCGCCACCGCGACCTATCTGCCGAGCGACGTCGACTTCTCCGGTCAGGTCGCCGCGCTCTCGAAGGCGCAACCGGACGCGGTGGTGATGGCGGTCGTGCCGAAGCCGGGGGCGCTGTTCCTGCGCGAGGCCAAGAAGGTCGGCTGGAAGACCAGTTTCCTCGCCCCGCAGCTGATGGCCGACAAGATCACCCGCGACCTCGGCGGCGACGCGCTCGACGGCATGTACGTCAATCTCTATTCGGCGGTCCGCACCATGGACACGCCGGTGGTGAAGACCGGCGTCGCCGCGCTCGCCGAATTCGCGCCGTCGACGCCGCCCGACTATTGGGCCTTCATCGGCATGTCGGGCGCGCATCTCTTCGTCACCGCGCTTTCGAGGATCGAGGGCGAACCGACCCGCGAGAAGCTGATGACCGCGCTCGAGAGCCTCGGCACCTACGATCCGCAGCTGATCCCGCCGGTGACCTACAAGCCCGGCGAACATCGCGGCCCCACGGTGTTCGGCTTCGCCCGCGTCGTCGGCGGTGACGTCCGGTTGATCAAGTCCTGGGCGAAGTGAGAGGGTTCGGGAGGCCCGCCGGCCTCCCGCCCCATCCTCTCCGGTCCGGCTTCCCACCGGGCATTCGACCTCCTTCCCCTCCCACCCCGAGATCGGACGACGACGCCCTTGTCCTCCCCCACCCGTCCCCGCGCCCGCGTGACCATCCGCCACGTCGCCGAAAAGGCCGGCGTCGCGGTCGGCACCGTGTCGCGTGTCCTCAAGGGCGCCGACACCGTGGCCCCGGCGATCGCCGAACGCGTGCGCGCGGCGATCGCCGAGTTGCGCTACGTGCCGAGCCTCGCGGCGCAGTCGTTGCGCGGCCAGGGCTCGCGAACCATCGGCTGCATCGTCCCCGACGTCTCCAACCGGCTCTACGCCCAGGTGGTCGACGCGGTGAAGGACGCCGTCCGAGCCCGCGGCTATTCGATCATCGTCATGAACACCGGACACGTGGTCGACCGCGAGGTCCGCTCGATCGAGACGGCGATGCGCTGGGACGTCGAGGGGCTGATCCTCGTCGGCGGGTTCGAGGACCGGCCCGAGGTCGAGGCGTTGCTCGGTCGGCTCGGCTTCCCCCTGGTCCAGATCGACCGCGCCCGCGCCGACACGACGACGGTGCGGGTCGACCACGGCAAGGGTCTGCGCGAGGCGATCGGATATCTGCTCGCCGCCGGCCATCGCCGGATCGGGCTCGTCACGCCGGACGGCTCCAGCCTGCAGTCACGCGAGCGCATGCGCGCCTTCGAGGAGATCTGCCGCGCCGAGGGCGCCGAAGACAATCTGGCGCTGGTCCGCTGCGTCGAGGTGAACGAGAATGCCGGCTACGACGCCGCCTATGATCTCCTCACCGCCGAGGCGCCGCCGACGGCGGTGGTGACGCTCGGCGGCGACGTCCTCGCCGGGGTACTGCGCTTCGTGCGCATGCGCGGGATCGAGCTTCCCCGCGACCTGTCGCTGGTGGCGATCGGCGACAACGAGCTGACGCGGTCGCTCGATCCCCCCCTGACGGCGGTCTCCTGGAACTTCCGCGCGCTCGGCGCGAGCGCCGTCGACGCGCTCTTCGCCCGCATTCTCGGCCGGGAGAGTGACGAGGGCCGGATCACCACCATCGATTGCCGTCTGATCGAGCGGGAGTCCGTGCGCCGGCTCGACCCTTCCGCCGCGGGCGACGGCTGACGCACCGGCCGCCGCCGCGCCCCGCGCTCCCTGTCTCCGCGCCGCCGCCGCCTCGCCGGCGCCGGCCTCCGTCACCCGTTTTCGAGGAAGATTCATGACGCCCCTGTTGCAAGGCAAGATCTCTATCGTCACCGGCGGGGCCCGCCGTCGCGGCATCGGCCGCGCCACCGCCCGACTCTTCCACGACCATGGCGCCAAGGTCGCGATCCTCGATCTCGAGACCGAGGAGCTCGAGAGGACCGTCGCCGAGATCGGCGGCGAGACCCTCGGCATCCCCTGCGACCTGCGCGATCGCGACGCCTCGGCGGCGGCTGTGGCGCGGGTGGTCGAGCGCTGGGGGCGGATCGATTGCCTCGTCAACAACGCCGGCCTCACCCAACGCCGCCGCCTGCTCGACGTCACCGCCGAGGACTACGACCTCGTCACCGACGTCTCGCTCGGCGCGACGCTGCGGATGTCGCAACTCGTCATCCCCCACATGCCGCACGATGCCGGCGCTTCGATCGTCTGCGTCGCCTCGCTGTCGGCGCTCCAGGGCGGCGGCGTCTTCGGCGGGCCGCACTATTGCGCCGCCAAGGCCGGCGTGCTCGGGCTGATGCGGGCGATGGCGCGCGAACTGGGCCCGGACGGCATCCGCGCCAACGCGGTCGCCCCCGGCCTGACGCTCACCGACTTCTCGCGCGGCGCCAATCCGGACGAGAACAAGCACGAGGCGGCGAAGAGCTTTCCGCTGCGCCGGGTCGGCCGGCCGGAGGACATCGCCAACGCCTGCCTCTTCCTCGCCTCCGATATGGCGGCCTGGATCACCGGCGTCACCCTCGACGTCAACGGCGGCCAGTTCATCCACGCCTGATCTCAGAGCAGGCGGACGAGCAGGCGCCGCAGCGTGTTGCGCACGAAGGAGACCGAGGGGTGCGCCCAGCGCCCCTTGGCCGAGGCGAGGACGCGCGGCAGGCGCAGGCCGACGACGCGGGCGACCTCGACGGCGCCGCGCCCGGTCGCCTTGCCGACGCCGGACGCCGGCATCACCGCCGAGCCGAGGCCTCGGGCGACGAGATCGAGCGCGACCTGCGGGCTCTCGACGCGCCAACGGACGTCGAAGACGAGACCCGATCGACGCGTCACCTCCTCGAACCACGATCGGCCGCTCGTCGCCCGGGTGGTGACGACCAGCGGACGGCCGAGGAGATCCTCGAGACGGTCGATCTCGGCGGGAAGCCCGGTTCCGCCCGGCGCGATCAGATGGACGCTCTCGTGGCCGACGAGATCGGTCACGATCCGGTCGGAGCCGACCGTCGAGCCGATCACGGCGAGGTCGAGCCGCTCGGCGTGGAGATCGTCCCAGAGTTCGTGGCCGACCCCCTCGTGCAGGGCGAGCCGCACGCGCGGATGGACGGCGGCGACCTCGGCGCAGAGATCGCCGTAGAGGCAGGGGGCGAGCGTCGGTGGAACCCCGACGGCGATGTCGGCGGCCGGCTCGCTCGCCTGTTCGCGCACCTCCGCCTCGACGACGCGGCAGAGTGCGAGAATGTCGCCGGCATGGCGCAGCAGCATCGCCCCCGCCTCGGTCACGTCGACGCCCTTGGAATGGCGGACGAGCAGCGTCACGCCGAGCGATCGCTCCAGCGCCTGCACGCTCTTGCTCAGCGCCGGCTGTGCCGTCCGCAACCTCTCGGAGGCGCGCCCGAAACTGCCGGCGGTCGCCACCTCGTGGAAATGGGCGAGTTTCCTCAAATCCATGAACGCCTCCCTGGGCGGGCGGGCCTCATCCGACGCGATCACCGTCCGGCATGAGGCGGAAGGCTCGTGACGGCGATCGTCCTCCGCGACCGTTTCGCCGTCCGCTGCGGTCCGATCGACCGTAGGCGGTCATCTCCGACGGTTTTTCACCCCGTCTCGCCTTCGGCCTCCGATCGCCGGAGAGACGGACGTCGCCCGCGTCGTCCCCTCGAAGTCATAACAGAGAGGAATGGCATCCGCGAGCATTCGGTATTGGTCGGCGGGCGCCGAAGACGGGATGCTCCCTCGAACCACGAACAGGGAGCCCGACCGATGAAGACCAACACGCCGACGCCCGAGGAGATGAGCCGGCGGATCGCCCGTTTCGGCGATCTGAAGCCCTACGGCCGCGACTATGCCGAGTCGATCGGCGTGCCCGAGGCGGCGTTCCAACGGCTCACCGCCCACCGCGTCTACACCCTCATGGTGCCGACCGACTACGAGGGGCGCAGCCGGAACGCGCCGATCGAGAGCGTGCGCGGTTGCGTCGTCAACATCGCGGAATGCCCTCCCGACAACGGCCCCGGCCTGCACGTCCACGAGCAGACCGTGGAGAACTTCTTCTGCCTGTCGAGCCGCTTCGACATCATCTGGGGCGACGAGGAGCAACATCGGGTGACGCTCGAGCCGCTCGACTTCATCTCGGTGCCGCCGGGCGTCGCCCGCCGCTTCCACAACGTCGGCGACGAGGTCGGCCGGCTCCTGGTCATCATCCAGCCGGCGAGCGAGGAGCAGAAGGATCGCGTCGCCTACGCGCCGAGTGTCGCCGAGACGATGAAGGCGAGCTTCGGCGAGGACATCGTCGACAAGCTGAAGACCGTCGGCTTCGCCTTCGACGCGGGCGTCGAGGCATGAGCGTGCGGTCGGCCGATCCCGAGCGGCACGACGTCCCGGCGGCGACCGGGTCGGCCGGCGACACGCTGCATCTGGTCCGGGTCCGAGGGGAGGGGCCGCCGCTCCTCTTCCTCCACGGCTCGACCGTGCCGGCGAGCGTCGCCTTCGCGACCCGTCTCGACGGCGCCTCGATGCTCGATCTGGCGGCGGCGGCCGGGTTCGACGCCTGGTGCCTCGATTTTCGCGGCTTCGGCCGCTCGTATCGGCCGCCGCGCGACGGCGGGCCGGTCACCTTCACCAAGGACGCGACCGAGGACGTCCGCCGGGCGATCGACCACCTGCGGCGGGTGACCGGCGCCGCACGCGTCCATCTCGTCGGGTGGTCCTGGGGCGCGACGGTGGCCGGTCGCTACGCGGTCGAGAACGCCGCCGATCTCGACCGCCTCGTCCTGGTCGCCCCGCAGTGGCTGCGCGACACGCCCTCGCCGCTGCTGCGCGATCCCTCGGTGCTGGACGAGGCCTATCGCGTGGTGCGCCCCGACGCGCTGGTGGAGCGGTGGACCGCCACCCTGCCGCCGCCGACGCGCGCGGCGCTGATCGCGGACGGATGGGTGGAGACCTTTCGCGCCGCCCTCGCCGATCCGGCCTCCGGCGCCCACGAATCCCCGAACGGGTCCCTGGTGGAAATCGCGCGGAACTGGTCGTCGGGCATCCCCGTCTGGGATCCCGCCCGCCTGACGACCCCGGTCACGGTCGTGGTCGGCGATGCCGACGTGGAGACGCCGCCCCGGACGGTGCGCGGCCTCCTCGCCGCGCTCGCGGGCCACCCCGACATGCGATACGTCGAAGTGGCGGGAGCGACGCATTTCCTGCCCGTCGAACCGGCGCGGCGCGTGCTGCTCGCCGCCGTCGTCGATCGCCTGCGCTGAGGCTCGGGGCGTCAGACCGCCCCGCCGCCCTCGACCGGGCTCACCGCCGATCGGATCGTCGCCAGACAACAATCGGCGAACCACTGCGCCGCCGGCGTCAGCGTCAGGCCGGAGCGACGCACCATGACGATGGTCGGCGCCGGCAGAACCTCGCGGATCGGAATGTGCGTCAGCATGCCCGACGTCACGGCGAAATCGGGGAACTGGATCGGCAGCATCCCGAGTGCGTCCGAGCAGGTGATCGCCATGATCATGCTGAGCGCCGAGCGCGTCTGCATGACGAGACGCGGCGGCGGCAGTCCGTGCGCGGCGAAGAGAACCCCGAGTTCCTCCGCCGCCCGGTGGGTGATCGACGTCGTCACCCATTCCGCGCCCGCGAGTTCGGCGAGCGAGGTCGCCCCCGCGAGCGGATGGCCGGTGCGCCCGACCACGGCGCGGGTGTTGTCGAAGAGCTTTTCGACGACGAGATCCTTGCCGACGCCGCGTTCCGGCATCGGTCCGACCCAGAAATCCATGCGGCCGGTCTTCAGCTCCGGCTCGTGCGCGGGAAAGAACCCCTCGACCAGACTGAGGCGCACGTCGGGATAGCGCGCGCGAAAGCGCGGCAGCGCCCGCGGCAGCAGCGCCATGTGGGCGGCGACCGACAGGCCCGCGACCACGCTGCCGCCCGTCCCGCCCCGCAACTGTTCCGCCTCCTCCCGCGCCCGATCGACGTCGGCGAGAATGGCCTGGGCGCGCCGGACGAGAGCCTCCCCCATGACCGTCGGCACGACCCCGCGCGCGTGGCGCTCGAAGAGCGCGGCGCCCAATTCGTGCTCCAGTTCGTGGACGCTGCGGGTCAACGCCGGCTGCGCCAGACCGAGATGGCGGGCGGCGGCGCGCACGCTGCCGAGTTCGGCGATGGCGGCGATGTCGCGGAGCTGGGTGAGCTTCATGGGAGGGCTCCGGTGGCGGGGCTCGAATGATACCGATTTGGTATCAATCCGATCAATCTGTCGACTGTCGATCATCGGAATGCTCGGTAAATTGCGTATGAGAACGAGACGCGATCCAAGACGAGGAAACGAACGATGCGAGTGGGAGAATTCCGGGACGCGGCCGGGCGCGGCATGGCGATCGTCGATGCGAACGGCGTTCATCGCGGACTGCGCGAGAGCGATGCCGGCTACCCCGGCGGTGTCGCGGCCCTGATCGGGCTCGACGCCGAGGCGCTGGACGCGGCCGCCGCCGCCCTTCGCGCCGGCGCGCCGATCGATCCGGCCGCGGTCGAGTGGCTGCCGCCCCTGGCGCGCCCCGGCAAGATCCTCTGCGTCGGTCTGAACTACGCCGACCACACCGCCGAGAGCGGTTTCAAGCAGCCCGATTATCCGACCCTCTTCGCGCGGTTCTCGACCTCGCTCGTCGGTCACGGCGCGCCGGTCGTCCGGCCCCGGGTCTCCGAGCAGTTCGACTACGAGGGCGAACTGGTGGCGATCATCGGCAAGGGTGGCCGCCACATTCCGCGCGAGACCGCGCTCGACCACGTCTTCGGCTGGTCGATCTTCAACGACGTCTCGGTGCGCGACTATCAGCTCAAGGCGCCGCAGTGGACGATGGGCAAGAACTTCGACGGCACCGGCGCCTTCGGGCCGCTCGTCGTCACCGCCGACGAACTGCCGGCCGGCGCGCGCGGGCTCACGATCGAGACGCGGCTCAACGGCGCGGTGGTCCAGCACGCCACCACCGACCAGTTGATCTTCGACGTCGCCGCGCTGATCGCGATCGTCAGCGAGGGCATCACGCTCGAACCGGGCGACGTCGTCGTGACGGGGACGCCCTCCGGCGTCGGCGCGGCGCGCAAGCCGCCGCTGTGGATGAAGGCCGGCGACGTCTGCGAGGTCGAGATCGAGGGCATCGGCGTGCTGGTCAACCCCGTCGTCGACGAGGGCGCCTGACGCCCACGCCCGGGCGCGGAGAGGCCCGGGACGGAATCCGACCGGCGAAGCCGGCGTGAGAGAAGCCCGCACGACGGGCCGATGATCAGGGAGGCCGATGTGACCGAGATCCGCGGACGATTCGTCGCGCCCGAGCGCCCGGGCGAATTGGGGGTGCATTCGATCGACGGGTTCCGTCTGGCGGTTCCCGACCTCGGCGTCGCCGGGCGTTTCTATTCCGCCTTCGGCCTCGACGTCCGGGCCGAGGCGGGCGGGCTCGCCCTCCACACCTTCGGCCACGATCATCGCTGGGGCGAAGTGGTCGAGGGGTCGAGGAAACGTCTCGCCCATCTCTCCTTCGGCGTCTGGGAGCACGACTTCGACGGCTTCCGCCGCCGTCTCGAGACGATCGGCGTGAAGCGGATCGATCCGCCGCCGGGCGAGACGTCGGACGGCCTGTGGTTCCGCAATCCCGACGGAATGGCGATGGAGATCCGCGTCGCCGGCAAGTCCTCGCCGGACGAGAAGTCGGCCTTCGCGGCGCCGAGCGTCACGGCCGGGCGGCAGGGCGCCGAATCGCGGCGCAACGCCCCCCGGGTCCACCCGCGCCGGCTGTCGCACATCCTGATCTTCACCTCCGACGTCCTCGGCTCGATCGCCTTCTACGAGCGGGTCCTGGGCCTGCGCCTGTCCGATCGCTCCGGCGAGGGCGTCGCCTTCATGCACGGCATCCACGGCTCCGACCATCACATGCTGGCGCTCGCCAAGTCGGCCGGACCGGGCCTGCATCACCTCAGTTGGGACGTCGGCTCGATCCACGACATCGGCCTCGGCGCCATGCACATGGCCGATCGCGGCTACCACGAGGGATGGGGCCTCGGCCGCCACGTCCTCGGGTCGAACTATTTCCACTACGTTCGCGATCCCTGGGGGAGCCTCTGCGAGTACTCCGCCGACATCGACTACATCCCGGCGAACTTCGACTGGCAGGCCGAGGACAATCCGCCCGAGGACAGTTTCTACATCTGGGGACCGGCGCCGCCGCCCTGGCTGATCGACAATTCCGAACTCGACGCCTGAACGACGACCTCTCGCCGGGAGCGCCTCCTGTGATGATCGAAGAGAAGACCGAAGTCCTCGTCGTCGGCGGCGGGCCCTGCGGCCTGATGCTGGCGAACGAGCTCGGCCGGCGCGGCGTCGCCGTGATCCTGGTGGATCGGAAGCCGACCACCGCCTTCAACCCGCAGGCCAACGCCACCCAGGCTCGCACCATGGAGCACTTCCGGCGGCTCGGCTTCGTCGAGGAGATCCGCGCCCAGGGCCTGCCCGGCGACCACCCGACCGACGTCGCCTATTTCACCCGTTTCGCGACCCATGAACTGGCGCGTCACGAGATGCCCGGCTCGACCGAGGCCGCGCGCGCCGCCCGCCGCCGCGACCGCTCCTTCAGCGCCGCCGAGCCGGCCCATCGGGTGTCGCAGAAATTCGTCGAGGCGGTGATGCGCCGCCACGCCGACGCCCTGCCGTCGGTGTCGATCCGCTACGGCCACCGCCTCGTCGGCTTCGAGGAGACCGCGACCGGCGTCGAGGCCGAGGTCGAGACGGTCGACGGCGGGACGATCCGCCGGATCTCCGCGCTCTACATGGTCGGCGCCGACGGCCCGCACAGCTTCGTGCGCCGCCGTCTCGGCTTCGCCTACGAGGGTGAGGGCGCGGCCGAACGCGACTTCATGGGCGGCAGTATGCTCGCCGTCTATGTCCGCGCGCCGAATTTCTACGAGGCCTGCCCCCACCGCCCGGCCTGGCAATATTGGGCCTTCAACAACCAGCGCCGCGCCGTGATGGGCGCCGTCGACGGCAAGGGCGAATTCGCCTTCCACACTCAGCTCCGTCCCGGCGAGACGGCGGAAGGCATGAGCGACGCGGAGGCGGTCTCGCTCTTTCACGAATGCATGGGGCGGGAGATCCCGGTCGAGATCCTCTCGCGCGACGCCTGGATCGCCGGGCGCATGCTGGTCGCCGATCGCTATCGGCAGGGCCGCGTCTTCCTCGGCGGCGACGCGGTCCATCTCTTCACCCCGACCGGCGGCATGGGCTACAACACCGCCATCGAGGACGCCGTCAATCTCGGCTGGAAACTCGCCGCGGTGGTGCGTCACGGCGCGCCGGTCGCCCTTCTCGACACCTACGAGGTCGAGCGGCGGCCGATCGGCCTGCGCAACACCGGCTTCGCGCGCCGCTTCGCCGAATCGATCGGTCTCTATCGGCCGAGCCCGGCGATCGAGGACGAGGGGCCGGCCGGCGAGGCGGCGCGCCGACGCGCCGGCGCCTATCTCCTCGGCCATGCCCGCGCCGAGTTCGACATCCCCGGCTTCACGCTCGGCGCGCGCTACGACGGCTCACCGATCGTCGCGCCGGAGACGACGCCGCTGCCACCCGATTCGCCCACCGCCTACGCCCCCTCGGGCCGGCCCGGCGGCCGTGCGCCGCACGTCTGGCTCGACGAGGAACGTTCGCTCTACGATGCGTTCGGCTTCGACTGGACGCTGTTGCGGCTCGGCCCCAACCCGCCCGGCGGCGAGGCCTTCGTGGCGGCGGCCCATCGCCTGGGTCTGCCGTTGACGGTCGTCGACTGTGCCGACCCCGAGGCGCACGATCTCTACGAGACGGATCTCGCGCTGATCCGGCCGGACCAGATCGTCGCGTGGCGGCGGCGCGAGGGGACGGGCGGCGACGCCGAGGCGATCCTGGCCCGCGCGATCGGACACGGGATACCCGCGCGGCGGGCCGCCTGACCGGCCCACCGTCGACGGACACGACGAGAAGAACGGCGAAGACCGAGAACGGCGCCGAACCGGGGAGAGGACGATGAACCATTCAGGGATGACGCGGCGAGGCTTCGCGGCGACGGCGGGCGGTGCCATGGCCGCGATGCTGACGGGCGCCGCTCCGGCGCGCGCCGAGACCATCGAGCTCAAGGTCTCGCACTATCTGCCGCCCAACCATACGATCCAGAAGGAACTCGTCCGCTGGGCCGAGGAGCTCGGCCGGAAGTCGGGCGGGCGGCTTCGGCTGACGGTCTATCCGGCCGGACAGATGGGCCCGCTGCCGCGCCAGTTCGATCTCGCCCGGACCGGCGTCGCCGACATCTCCTTCTTCCTCCACGGCGCGCTGCCGGGCCGCTTCCCCCTCACGGAAGTGGCGCAACTGCCCTATGTCTTCGATCGCGAGACCGATCAGGGCCGGCGCGCCCTGTCGGTCTCGGAGGCGTCGGGCGTGATGACCTCGCTCGCCGGCCGCCTCGCCGAGGAACACGCGGGCACGCGCATCCTCTACGTGCTGGCCTCGCCGACGGTCGGCGTCTTCCTGCACAAGCCCGCGGTGCGCGCACCCGAGGCCCTCGCCGGCCTGCGCCTGCGCCACAACGGGCCGATCACCTCCGCGATGGTCTCCGCCTGGGGCGCGAGCCCGGTGGCGATGCCGCCGTCGGAGGTCGCCGACGCCCTCGACAAGGGCACGCTCGACGGCATGATGTTCAACTTCGAGGCCGCCCAGGCCTTCCAGCTCGCGCGCAGTCTGCGCTCGGTGACGGTCCTGAACGCCACCGCCGCGACCTTCGGCCTCGTCATGAACGAGAAGAAGTACGCGTCGCTGCCGTCCGACCTCGCCGAGCTGATCGACGAGTCGACCGGCGTCGCCGCCGCCCGCCGCGTCGGCAAGGCCTATGACGACGCCGAGGCGTCCGGCCGCGCCCATGTCGCGACGGGTGGCGTGGCGATCGTCGATCCGACGGCGGCGGAGGCCGACGCCTTCCGCAAGCCCACGGCCGGGGTCGCCGAGAAGGTTCTCGCCGGCGCCGGCGGCCGCGCCGGCGAGCTGCGCGCCTTCCGCGACGAACTCGTGGCCCGCGTCGCGGCGGGCGTGCCATGAACCGTCCCTCGCGCACCGGCTACGGGGGGCTCCCCCGTGCCCTCACGCTGGTCGGCGCCCTCGCCCTTGCGATGATGATGCTCTGGACGATCGCCGACGTGGTGCTCCGCGCCGTCGCCCATCGCGCCCTCGACGGGACGGTGGCGCTGGTCGAGACGCTGCTCGTCCTCGTCGCCTTCTTCGCCCTCGCCGACTGCATGGCCCGCGACGAGATGATCCGCGTCGACATTCTCGACGACCGCGTCGGCAAGCGCAGCGTGGCCTGGCTCGCGATCTTCGGCGACTTCGCGACCGCGTGCTTTCTCGGCCTCCTGGTCGTGACCCTGGCGACCCCGCTCGCCGACGCCTGGCGCTTCGGCGACGTCAAACCGGATCTGCCGATCCCGATCTGGACGCTGGTCGCGGCGATCGAGGTGGCGCTGGTGGCGGCCACCGTCGTCGTCGCGCTGAAGGTGCTGCGCGGCCTGCGCGCGCGCCTCTTCGGCGCGTCCGGCACCCCGGCGTCGGCGGAAGGGGAGGGGCCGCGATGACGGGCTCGACCATCGGCCTCCTCGGCATGGCCTCGCTCCTCGGCCTCATCCTCGCCCGCGTGCCGGTCGGGGTGGCGCTCGGCCTCGTCGGCTTCTTCGGTTACGTGGCGCTCGAGGGGACGACCAAGGCGATGTTCGTCTTCGGCGCGGTGCCGCTCGAGCTCGCCTCGGCCTATTCCCTGTCGGTCCTGCCGCTCTTCACCCTGATGGGGGCGCTCGCCACCTTCGCCGGTCTGTCGAGCGATCTCTTTCGCGCCGCCAATGCCGTCTTCGCCTCGACGCGCGGCTCGCTCGCCATGGCGGCGATCGGCGCGTCCGCCGCCTTCGGCGCGGTCTGCGGCTCCTCGGTCGCGACCGCCGCGACGATGGGGCGGATCTCGATCCCGGAAATGCTGCGCAACGGCTATTCGCCCGGCCTCGCCGCCGGCGCGGTCGCGGCGGGCGGAACGCTCGGCATCCTCATCCCGCCGTCGCTGATCCTGATGATCTACGCGATCATCGCCCAGCTGTCGGTGATCCGCCTCTTCATGGCGGCGGTGGTGCCGGGCGTGCTCCTCACCCTCTTCTACGTGGCGATCGTCTTCGTCTGGACGCGCCTCGCCCCGAAGGCGGCGCCGGCGATCCCGGCAGGCGGTCTCAGCGAGACCGCGCGTCTCCTCGTCCGCGTCTGGGACGTGTCGATCCTCTTCGCCGTCACCTTCGGCGGCATCTGGTTCGGCTGGTTCTCGCCGACCGAGGCGGCGGCGGTCGGCGCCTTCGGCGCTCTGCTCCTCGGTCTGTGGCGGCGGACGCTGAGCACGCGCGGCATCCTCGACGGTCTCGGCGAGACGGCGCGCATCACGGCGAACATCGTCCTCATCGTGATCGGCTCGACGATCTTCTCCTATTTCGTGGTGCAGACCTCGATCGCCCAGAGCCTCGTCGGCTGGATCGGCGGCACCGGCCTCTCGCCGACGGCGGTGATGGTGCTCCTGGTGGTGGTCTACGTCCTGCTCGGCTGCTTCCTCGAGGGTATCGGCATGGTGCTGGTGACCGTGCCGGTCTTCCTGCCGCTCGTCGTCGCCAACGGATACGATCCGATCTGGTTCGGCGTCGTCCTGGTGATCGTCGTGGAGATCGGCCTGATCCATCCACCGATCGGCATGAATCTCTTCGTGATCCGCGCCCAGTCGCCGGAGATCCCGCTGCGCGACATGTATTCCGGCGTGCTGCCGTTCCTGCTCGCGCCGATCCTGCTGATCGTCCTGCTGATCCTCTTCCCCGACCTCGCGCTGTGGCTGGCTCGGGCGATCTGAGACCGAGCTCACGATGTTTCGACCCATTCGAAACGTCGTGAGCCGGTAGGAGCCCTCTGCGCGATCTTCACCCCCCGCGCCGCAACGGCCGCATCCGGAGGTCACCCATGACCAGTCCCGCGAAGAAGTCCTCCGCCCCCGGCAAGGTGATCGTCACCTGCGCCGTCACCGGCGGGATCCACACCCCGACCATGTCCGAGGCGCTGCCCTGGCGTCCCGAGGACATCGCCGCCCAGGCGATCGAGGCGGCCGAGGCCGGCGCCGCCATCCTCCACCTCCACGCCCGTGATCCCGAGACGGGCCGGCCGACGCCCGATCCGGACGTCTTCATGCGCTTCCTGCCGCAGATCAAACAGGCGAGCGACGCCGTCCTCAACATCACCACCGGCGGCAGTCTCGACATGACCGTCGAACAGCGCCTGGCCGCGCCCTTGCGCGCCGCGCCGGAGATGTGCTCGCTCAACATGGGCTCGATGAACTTCGGCATCTTCCCGCTGGCCGATCGCTACACGAAGTGGAAGTTCCCCTGGGAAGAGCCTTACTTACGCGGCACCGACGACTTCATCTTCCGCAACACGTTCCGCGACATCGAGCGCATCCTGAAGATGCTCGGCGAGGATCACGGCACCCGTTTCGAACACGAGTGCTACGACGTCGGTCACCTCTACACGCTCGCTCATTTCGTCGATCGGGGCTTGGTGAAGCCGCCGTTCTTCGTGCAGATGATCTTCGGCATTCTCGGCGGCATCGGCGCCGAGCCGGACAATCTCCTCTTCATGAAGCGCACCGCCGACCGGCTCTTCGGCGACGATTACCGTTGGTCGGTCCTCGCCGCCGGGCGCCATCAGATCCCCTTCTGCACCCAGGCGGCGATGCTCGGCGGCTCGGTCCGGGTCGGGCTCGAGGACAGTCTCCACATCGGACGCGGGCGCCTCGCCGCCTCCAACGCCGAGCAGGTGACGAAGATCCGCCGCATCGTCGAGGAACTCGGCCTGGAGATCGCCACCCCGGCCGAGGCGCGGGAGATGCTCGCTCTCAAGGGCGGCGACCGCGTCGCCTTCTGAAGGCGGCCGAAGAGGGCCGCGCCATGCGTCCGCCCACGACGAAAGAGGGGCCGCGCCGAGGCGCGCCCCCTCTTCCTTCGGTCGGATCGATCGGTCAGTGCGTCGCGCCGCTGGCGCCGTAGAAGGTCGCGGTCGCATCCGTCACCATCTGCGCGGAGCGATCCCCCACGGTGAGGGCGCCGGTGGCGGCGAGGACCATCAGGGCCAGCGCGATGCCGGTGGTCGCAAGAAGGCGAGAGGCGGGGGACGAAGGCGTCATCGGGATCTCCGGGGTCGGTCGGGGGAGGCGGAAAGGATGGCGTCATAGTCATATGATGACTTGATACGTACAACTCCCAAGGTGGTATGTCTGTACGAATAAAAACGCATATCGACCACATCGAGAAATGCGATTTCGGCATGACGGTTTGTCGGCGCGAAGGGCGCCTCGCCACCGGCACACGCGACCGTCGCGGCGGTGCTCGCGCCGCCGCTCGGCACGCACGGCCGTTCGGAACACGAACGCGCCTCGGGGTCACGCGCCTCGCGTCCCATCTCGGGTGAGGACCCCGGGGTCCGGAACAGGACGTAGGATTTCCGGCGAGCGAGCGCTTGAACTCATCATATGATAGCGCTAACATATCTCGTGAAAGGACGATCTCCCGGCACGTCGGGTCGCCGGGCAGCCCAGTGAGGGGAGATCGCTCCGCCCGGTGAGGTCGATCGGCGGCGTCTTCGCCCATGTCGTCGATCGACGTCACCGCCTCGGCCGTTCGCGGACGCCGCCGAGGGCGCGAAGGCCGGCGCGACGCGGGCCTGTCCCGGCGAAACGGCCACGGCCGGCGTTGCCGCCTCGACGGATCGACCGATCCGCCCCGAACCCCCGGTGTGGCGCGCCCGGGCGCGCCGTCCGGCTCACGATCCTTCGCCCGATCCCCGCGAGCCGGGATCGAAACCGCGCGCCGGCGGCGCGCGGACCGCCGTCGCTCGACCTCTCGCTCCCTCTTTCGAAGGCGCCGTCTCATGTCTCATTCGCCCCGTCTGGTCCTCGTGGTGAACTCCGGTTCGTCCTCCCTGAAGTTCACCGTCCTGCCGGCCGGCGGCGGCGCGGCGATCCTGTCGGGCGTCGCGGAATGTCTCGGGCTCGCCGAGGCGCGGCTGATCGTCAAGGAGAACGGCGTCAAGACGATCGTCGACCTCGTCCGTGGCGATCACGCGGAGGCGCTGGCGACGCTCTTCGCCCATCTCGACGAGGACGCCCTGCTCGACCGGGTCGCCGTGATCGGCCACCGCGTCGTCCACGGCGGCGAACGCTTCACCGAATCGGTTCTGGTGACGCCGCGCGTGATCGCCGACATCGAGGCGGTGTCGGCTCTGGCGCCCCTGCACAATCCCGCCGCGCTGATCGGCCTTTGCGCCTGCCTCGAGGCCCTGCCGGGCGTGCCCCAGGTGGCGGTCTTCGACACCGCCTTCCACCAGACCATGCCCAGGGCCGCCTGGACCTACGCGCTGCCGCAGGCGCTCTATCGCGACCACGGCATCCGCCGCTACGGCTTCCACGGAACCTCGCATCGCTGCGTCTCCGCCCGGGCGGTCGATCTGTTGGGGCTCGATCCCGACGATCACGGCATCGTCGTCGCCCACCTCGGCAACGGCGCCTCGGCGACCGCCGTCCTCGACGGCCGCAGCGTCGACACCACCATGGGCCTGACCCCGCTCGAGGGTCTGGTCATGGGCACCCGCTCCGGCGACCTCGACGTCGGCGTCGTCGCTCACCTCGCCCGGGTCGGCGGCCGCTCGCTCGCCGAGATCGAGACCCTGCTCAACAAGGAGAGCGGCCTGCTCGGCCTCTCGGGCCTCTCCAGCGACTGCCGCACGCTGGAAGCCGCCGCCGACGAGGGCCATCCCGGCGCGATCCTCGCGCTCGAGGTCTTCGTCCACCGCCTCGCCCGCCACATCGGCGGCCTCGCCACCTCGCTGCCGCGCCTCGACGCGGTGGTCTTCACCGGCGGGATCGGTGAGAACTCCTCGCGCATCCGCGCCATGACCCTCGCGCGTCTCGCCGCTTTCGGCTTCGACCTCGACGAGACCTCGAATGTCACTTGCGTCGGAGGTCGTGAGGGACGTATCTCGCGGGGCGGTCCCCCGGTCGCGGTCGTCGTTCCGACCGACGAGGAGGGCCTGATCGCCGCGGACGCGGCGCGCCTCGCCGGGATCGGCGGCGCGGAGGGCATGGTGGTCGAGGAGATCGCCGACGTCCCCGTTCGCCTCGCCGTCTGACACGGACACGGGACAAGGACTGCCGGCATGAACGTTGCCCCCACCCACCACACCTTCTTTCTCGTGCCGGTCTCGCGCGAGACCGGGCTCACCTCGATGGCGCTCGGCCTCGTCCGCGCCCTCCAGCACGCCGGCGTGAAGGTCGGTTTCGTCAAGCCGATCGTCCAGCCCGAGGCGATCCGCGACGATCGCGATCTCGCCGGCCACTTCGCCCGGACCCTGTGCGGCACCACCACCCCCGATCCCATCCCCTTCGATCACGCCGCGGATCTGGTGCGGACCGGCCGCCTCTCCGACCTCATGGAGGAGGTCGTGGCGATGATCGAGACGATCCGCGTCACCCATGACGTCGTGGTGGTCGAGGGCCTCATTCCCGACGCCGACATCCAGATCGCGACCCGCCTCAACAGCGAGCTGATTCGCTCGCTCGGCGCCGATCTCGTGCCGGTGCTCGCCGGCGGCGCGCTCGATCTCGACGCGCTCGCCGCCAAGACCTCGGGCGGCATCGAGCAATACGGCGACGACGGCCGCCGCCCCGTCGCCGGCGTGCTGATCAACCTGTGCGACCGCGACACCGCCGCCGCGCTCGCCGAGGCCGGCGTGCTCGAGGTCGAGGGTCAGCCGGTGCCCGTGCCGGTGCTGGCCGCGATCCCGACCGAGCCGCGCCTGACGGCGCCGCGCGTCATCGACGTCGCCGAGGGGCTCGATCTCGAGATCTTCCATCGCGGCGACATCGAGACGGCGCGGGTCGAGACCCTGCTCGTCGCCGCCCGTTCGCCGGAGAAGCTGCTCGGCCACCTGCGTCCGGGCACCCTGGTGGTGACCCCGGCGGACCGCGCCGACGCGATCCTCGCCACCGCCCTGGTGGCCCAGCGCGGCATGCCGCTCTCCGGCTTCGTCTTCACCTGCGGCGGCCGGCCGGCGCCCGAGATCGAGGCGCTCTTGACCGCGCCGCCGCTCGATCGTCTGCCGCTCCTCGGCACCACCGACGACACCTTCACGACGGCGACCCGCCTCGCCAATCTCTCCCGCCACGTCGGCGGCGACGACGTCGAGCGGATGGAGAGCGTCGTCGCCTTCGTCGCCGACAAGATGGACGTCTCGCCGCTGCTGTCGCGGCTGAACGTGCCGCTCGAGCCGCTGATGCCGCCGCCGGTGTTCCGCCACCGTCTGGTCGAGGCGGCGCGCGCCGCCGACCGCCGGATCGTGCTGCCGGAGGGCGACGAACCCCGCACCATTCGCGCCGCCGCGATCTGCGCCGAGAAGGGGATCGCCCGCTGCGTCCTGCTCGGCCGACCGGAGACGATCCGCGCCGTCGCCGGCGCCCACGGCATCGATCTGCCCGACACCGTCGAGATCCTCGATCCGGAGACGACCCGGGCGGCCTATGTCGGCCCGATGGTCGAGCGCCGCAAGGCCAAGGGTCTGACCACCGTCCAGGCCGAGAAGGGCCTCGAGGACACGGTCGTCCTCGGCACGATGATGCTGGCGGAGGGCGACGTCGACGGTCTGGTCTCCGGCGCCGTCCACACCACCGCCAACACGGTGCGGCCCGCGCTGCAGCTGATTAAGACGGCGCCCGGCTCGTCGATCGTGTCGAGCGTGTTCTTCATGCTGATGCCCGATCAGGTGCTGGTCTACGGCGACTGCGCCATCAACCCCGATCCGACCGCCGAGGAGCTGGCCGAGATCGCCGTTCAGTCGGCCGATTCGGCCGCCGCCTTCGGCATCGAGCCGCGCGTCGCGATGATCTCCTATTCGACCGGCGCCTCCGGCACCGGCGCCGACGTCGACAAGGTGCGCCGGGCGACCGAACTGGTCCGCGCTCGCCGTCCCGACCTCGCCGTCGACGGCCCGATCCAATACGACGCCGCCTCCGTCGAGAGCGTCGGCCGCCAGAAGGCCCCCGACAGTCTCGTCGCCGGCCACGCCAACGTCTTCGTGTTTCCGGACCTCAATACCGGAAACACCACCTACAAGGCGGTCCAACGCTCGGCCAACGTCGTCTCGGTCGGCCCGATGCTCCAGGGCCTGCGCAAGCCCGTCAACGATCTCTCGCGCGGCGCCCTCGTCGACGACATCGTCTATACGATCGCCCTGACCGCCATCCAGGCGCAGGCCGGCGCCGAAGAGACCCGCCGCGCCGCCGAGTGAGGATCACCTCCCTTCGATGCAACCCCGACCGCCGCGTCCTCGCCGAGGGCGCGGCGGTCTCGTCTCGTCGCGACCTTCGCATGGGCCTCGGGCGCTCCCTCGGGCCGGGGGGCTTCCGCTCCGGCGACCGTCGCCCGCGATCCGTAGTGGTACGAGATCGGCGATTTCCTCTGGGCAAACCCGGCGTTCGGCGCTATTTATCATCATTGATAGCGCTAACATAGAAATGCGCCGACGACGACCCCGGCCCCGCCCGGCGCCGTCGTCCCCAGGAGGTCGCGAACCCGTCCCCATCCGGTTCGACGCCTCACGACGAGACCGGGCGACGCGGAAGAACGTCGCCGGAGGAGACGATGATGAATCACGTATCGCAGACGAGCCTCGCGATCACGCCGACCGTTCGCGACATGCGCGTCGTGCCCGTCGCCGGGCAGGATTCGATGCTGCTCAATCTCTCGGGCGCCCACGCGCCCTATTTCACCCGCAACCTCGTCATCCTGACCGACACCGCCGGCAACGTCGGCGTCGGCGAGGTCCCCGGCGGCGAGAAGATCCGCAAGGCGCTCGAGGATTCCGTGCCGCTGGTCGTCGGCGCCTCGCTCGGCCGCTGGAACGACACGCTGAACGCCATGCGCCGGACGCTCGCCGACCGCGACAGCGGCGGCCGGGGTCTCCAGACCTTCGATCTGCGCGTGACCATCCACGCGCTGACCGCGATCGAGGCGGCGATGCTCGACCTGCTCGGCCAATATCTCGGCGTGCCCGTCGCCGCCCTGCTCGGCGACGGCGTCCAGCGCGAGGAGGTTCCGGTCCTCGGTTATCTCTTCTACGTCGGCGATCGGACCAGGACGGACCTCGGCTACCGCGCCGAACCGGACGGCGCCCACGACTGGTTCCGCCTGCGCGACGAGGTGGCGCTGACGCCCGAGGCGATCGTCCGTCTCGCCGAGGCGACCCATGATCTCTACGGCTTCCAGGACTTCAAGCTGAAGGGCGGCGTGCTCTCCGGCGACGAGGAGATGGAGGCGATCGTCGCCCTCCACGAGCGCTTCCCCGAGGCGCGCATCACCCTCGATCCGAACGGTGCCTGGTCGTTGCGGGAGGCGGTGCGCCTGTGTCGCGACAAGCACGGCATCCTCGCCTATGCCGAGGATCCCTGCGGCGCCGAGAACGGCTTCTCCGGCCGCGAGGTGATGGCCGAGTTCCGCCGCGCCACCGGCCTGCCGACCGCCACCAACATGATCGCCACCGACTGGCGCCAGATGGCCCATTCGATCCTGCTCCAGTCCGTCTCGATCCCGCTCGCCGATCCGCATTTCTGGACCATGGCCGGATCGGTGCGCGTCGGCCAGCTCTGCCACGCCTTCGGCCTGACCTGGGGCTCGCATTCCAACAACCACTTCGACGTTTCGCTCGCCATGTTCACCCACGTCGCCGCCGCCGTTCCCGGCGACATGACGGCGATCGACACCCATTGGATCTGGCAGGACGGCACGCGCCTGACCAAGGAGCCGCTGAAGATCCGCGGCGGGAAACTCGCTCTGCCGCGCAAGGGCGGTCTCGGCATCGAGATCGATCCGGACGAGGTGGCCCGCGCCAACGAACTCTACGTGAAGCACTGCCTCGGCGCCCGCGACGACGCGATGGCCATGCAATATCTCATCCCCGGATGGACCTTCGACAACAAGCGACCCTGTCTGGTGCGCTGACCCCGCATCCGGCCGAGGCCGGCTCCGCGCGCGGGGCCGGAACCAAGAGCGCCCGGCGTCGTCGACGTCGGGCGTTCGTGCGTTCGGTGGGCGCCGTCGACGGCTTCGCCCGCCCTCCGGCGGCGCCCGGACGCGGATCCGAGTGGTTCCGAGCGGATCCGTGTCGCGCCGGACGTGCCGACCCAACGCGAGAGTGCGTTGCAGTATTTCGTCTTCGCATATGCGGAACGACTTCGCTCGTGCGAGAGAAAGATTGCATAGGGACTCGTGCTTACTCGAATTTTTGAGACGCCGACTTGTCTCGGGCAATAGTTAGCGCTAACAGAAAGGGGCGATGGGAGCGCTACCAAAAATAGACGCGCGCCGTTTTCTCCAGAGGGGGCAGACGGCAGACGCCTCTTCCCTCATCATGCCTGGAGGAGCCCGCATGACCAGTCTATCCCTCGACCAGACGGCCTCGGCGGCCGTCGGTGCGATCAAGAGAACCAATTTCCGTTGGTGGATCGTCGTGATGCTGTTCGTCGTCACGTCGGTCAACTATGCCGACCGTGCCGTTCTCGCCATCACCGGCCCGGTGTTGTCGAAGGAACTCGGCATCAATGCCGCCCAGATGGGCTTCATCTTCTCCGCCTTCGGTTGGTCCTACGTCCTCGGTCAGTTGCCGGGCGGCTGGCTGCTCGACCGTTTCGGCACCCGCGTCGTCTATGCGCTGTCGATCTTCGTCTGGTCGCTCGTCACCATCCTCCAGGGCTTCGTCGGCTTCTTCGCCGGTGCCACCGCCGTCGCCGTGCTGTTCGCGCTGCGCTTCGCCGTGGGCTTCGCCGAGGCGCCGTCCTTCCCCGGCAACAGCCGCACCGTCGCCGCCTGGTTCCCGCGTCAGGAACGCGCCACCGCCGCCGCGATCTTCAACTCGGCCCAGTATTTCGCGACCGTGATCTTCGCCCCCATCATGGGCTGGATCACCCAGTCGGCCGGCTGGCCCTGGGCCTTCGGCTTCATGGGTGGTCTCGGCATCGTCGTCTCCGCGATCTGGCTCAAGGTCGTCCGCGCCCCCGCGATCCATCCCTTGGTCAACGACGCCGAGCGCGAGTACATCGCCGAAGGCGGCGGTCTGGTGAACATGGACAGCCCCGCGCCGGCCGCCGCGTCCGCCAAGGACGGCGCCAAGTGGGACTACATCCGGCAGATGTTCGCCAACCGCATGATGGTCGGCATCTTCATCGGCCAGTTCTGCATCAACGCCCTGACCTACTTCTTCATCACCTGGTTCCCGGTCTATCTCGTCAAGGAACGCGGACTGTCGATCCTCAAGGCGGGCTTCATCGCCTCGGTCCCCGCCATCTGCGGCTTCGCCGGCGGCATTCTCGGCGGCCTCATCTCCGACTGGCTGTTGAAGCGCGGCTATTCCCTGTCGGTCGCCCGCAAGACCCCGATCGTCATGGGCATGCTGCTGTCGATGTCGATGGTCGCCTGCAACTACACCGATCAGGTTCCGGTCGTGGTGTTCTTCATGGCGCTCGCCTTCTTCGGCAAGGGCATCGGCGCGCTCGGTTGGGCGGTCATGTCGGACTGCGCGCCGAAGGAGATCACCGGCCTCGCCGGCGGCGTCTTCAACATGTGCGGCAACATCTCCTCGATCACGACCCCGATCATCATCGGCTACATCGTCCAGACCACCGGCTCCTTCAACGGCGCGCTGGTCTTCGTGGCGGCGAACGGCCTGATCGCGGCGATCAGCTACCTGCTGGTGGTCGGCGAGATCAAGCGCATGGAACTCAGGAAATGACCCCCGCGGCGGCGGGGTCCCCGGCCCCGCCGCGCCCTTCGGTCCGCCCCCGGACCCATCCCATCCGAGAGGATCGCCATGTACATCGGCGAACAATTGATCGATCCGAGCGACGATCGCCTCCGCCTGTCCGCCCAGCTCGGCGCGCGCGGCATCGTCATCGACACCCGTCCCAATCGCGACGTGTGCAACCCCGACGGCACCTGGGACGTCGAGCGTCTGAAGGCGCAGAAGGCCCGCATCGAGAGCTTCGGCATGAAACTCGAGGGTCTCGCCCTCGACGTCGGCTCGATCCTGCTCGACAGCCTGCGCGACCGGCCCGAGGCGGAAGCGACCGCCGAACGCCTGCGCCAGAACATCCGCGCCGCCGGCGCGGCCGGCATCCCCATGGTGAAATACACCGTCGCCATGGTCGGCATCACCCGCACCGGCGTCACCGACGGCCGTGGCGGCATGAAGTGCTCGACCTTCAAGGCCGAGGCCTATCGTCCGGAGGCGGACGCCGCCTTCTCCTATTGGGGCACCGTGCTGCCTGAGGACGGCCACGGCGGCGCCCACACGCCGAAGGCCCTCATGAAGACCGCCGAGGCCGGTGGTCAAGTGCTCGCCTCGGAAGCCGGCGGCATCTCCGAGGCGGAAGGCTGGGAGGCGATTCGCTTCCTGGTCGAGGCGATCCTGCCGGCCGCCACCGAGGCGAAGGTCCGCCTCGCCTGCCACCCCCATGATCCCGCCTATCCTGTCGGGGGCCTGAACGGCGTCCACCACGTCCTCGGCTCGCTGGACGGCCTGCGCCGCTTCCTCGACCTCGCTCCGGAGAACCCGTATCACGGCTTCAACTTCTGCCAGGGGACGATCGCCGAGATGTCGACCGACCCGAACGCGGTGGTGCTCGAGGCGATCCGGGAATTCGGACCGCGGAAGAAGATCTTCATGGTCCATTTCCGCAACATCGTCGGCGGCTTCTGCGACTTCCGCGAGGCCATGCCCGACGAGGGCACGGTCGACATGGCGGCGGCGATCCGCGCCTATCGCGAGGTCGGTTACGACGGGGTGCTCTGCCCCGACCACGTGCCGCTCTCCGACGTCGATCCGGGACGGGAGCGCTTCTTCTCCTTCTGCCTCGGCTACACGCGCGGTCTGCTCCAGGCCGCCTGAACGCCCGGCACGCGTGCCCTCACGGCGGCGCGGCCCGAGGCCGTCGCCGCCGTCGCCGTCTTCCCCGGGGCGCGAGGGGGCCGGCGAAAGTCGTTGTGTCCCTCGCCCGGGGGATGCATCTAGTGTCGCAACACCGTCTCGGGCCGACCTGCGTCGGAGCTTCCGAGCCCGGTTCGAGGCCGACCTTGCACGATCAGATGCCGCCCGACGAAGACGATCCCTCCGCCGCCCCGCGGCCGCGCCGCAGTGCGCGGGCGGGCAGCGGTCGCGTCACGCTCTCGGACGTGGCGCGCCGCGTCGGCGTCTCGGCGATGACCGTGAGCCGGGTGATGAACCAGCCCGACACCGTCTCGCCGGAGGTCCGCGAGAAGGTCCGCGCCGCCGTCGACGAGCTCGGCTATGTCCCCGACATGCTGGCCGGCGGTCTCGCCTCCTCGCGGACGCGGCTGGTCGCGGCGATCGTCCCGACCCTCGCCCACATGATGTTCGCCTCCACGGTGCAGATCGTCGCCGACCGGCTCGCGGTCGAGGGCTATCAGGTCCTGCTCGGCCTCTCCGGCTATCCCGAGACCGTGCGCGAGGAGGAACTGATCCGCGCGGTGCTCTCCCGCCGCCCCGACGCGCTCTATCTGACCGGCACCCTCCACTCCGCCGCGACCCGCCGCCAGCTCCGCGCCGCGCGGATCCCGGTCGTCGAGACCTGGGATCTCTCGCGCCGGCCGATCGACATGGCGGTCGGCTTCTCGCATCGCGCGGTCGGCGAGGCGGTGGCGCGCCGGCTTCTCCCCAAGGGCTTCCCGGCCCACGCCGTCGTCACCGCCGGCGACGAGCGCGCCCTGCTGCGCGCCGAAGGTTTCATCGACACCGTCGTGAAGGCGGGCGAGGCGGCCCCGATCCGGCGGGTGACGCCGGCGCCCACCAATGTCCAGATGGGACGCGAGACCATCGCCGAGCTGCTCGATGCCGGCTTCCGCGGCGCCGTCTCCTGCTCCTCCGACGCGCTCGCCCTCGGCATCGTCACCGAGGTCACCGCCCGAGGGCTGAAGGTGCCCGACGACGTGGCGGTGATCGGCTTCGGCGATTTCGACTATGCCGCCCACACCGCGCCGCGCCTCTCGTCGGTCCGGGTCGACCGGCAGCTCGTCGCCGACACCGCCGCCGCCATGCTGCTCGCCCGCCTCGCCGGCCGCGATGTCGCCGAGCCGATCGTCGACGTCGGGTTCGAGATCATCGAGCGCGAGACGACCTGACGCGCCGGGCGACCGCCCCGGCGCGGCTCACACCGGCCCGACGGCGGTCGCCGCGACCGCGTCGCCGATCCGCCGCAGCCGTTCCCGGCTCTGGGTGAGATGCATCCGCATCGCCGCCCGCGCGCCCTCCGCGTCGCCGCGCTCGATCGCCTCGAGGATCGCCTCGTGCTCGCGATTGACGCGCGAGAGATAGTCGGCGCCCATCTCGGTCGCGTAGTTGGAGAGATCGAGCCGGGTGCGCGGCAGCGTCGAGGTGCCGAGATCGTGGAACACGGTCTCGAACCAGCGATTGCGGGTCGCCTTGGCGATCTCCATGTGGAAGCGGAAGTCGGCCTCCACCCCGTTGCGCCCCTCGGTGATCTCGCGGTTGAAGTCGGCGAGGGCCCGCGTCATCCGCTCGAGATCGGCGCCGTCGCGACGCTGCGAGGCGAGGGCGGCCGCCTCCGTCTCGAGGCTGATCCGCAGTTCGAGCATCGCGATCACGTCGCGGATCGTCAGGACCACGCCGGTGTCGAGACCGCCGCGCGGCGGCGGATCGAGGACGAAGGTGCCGATGCCGTGCCGCGTCTCGACGAGCCCGGCCGCCTGCAGCCGCGAGATCGCCTCGCGCACCACCGTGCGGCTGACCCCGAATTCGGCCGTCATCTCCGGCTCGGTCGGCAGACGGCTGCCCGGCGGAAGCGCCCCGGATCGGATCCGCGCCGTCACGCTTTCCACGAGCCCCTCGGTGAGGGAACGGCGGCGGGTCGGTGCGGAGGCGGTCGTCATGGACGGAGATCCGATGGAACGGGGGCGGCGAGAGGCGCGGGCGGCACAGCCTAGCATCGAAACGCCGGGGCGATCGACACCACCCGTCGTGAACTAAGACATCATATCATATGAAGGCAAGAGCGTTCCCGTCGTACGTGGCGATGCAGCATCAGGAAAAGTGCGGAAAATCAAAGTGATGATGCGGATTCACACGGATCGCTTCTTGCGCGCTGCAGCGACGAATTCGGCTTGCGCCGGGGTCGAACTCGACTATAGTCCCCTCAAGTCATCATATGACTTGGTTCGAGCGAACCGTCGCCGGACGGCTCGCGAACCCTGCGACAGGCGCCTCGGGGCGCTTCCACCGAAGGCTCGACCGATGTCCGATTCGCGTCCCTATTCCGCTTTCCCCAACACGTTCCGCGCCGCGCTCCGGAAGCGCGCGCGTCTGATCGGCGTGTGGTGTTCCCTCGGCAACCCGATCTCGACCGAGGTGCTCGGCCTCGCCGGGTTCGACTGGATCCTGCTCGACGGCGAACACGCGCCCAACGACGTTCTCTCGCTGATCCCGCAGCTGATGGCGCTGAAGGACAGCGCCTCGGCCCCGGTGGTGCGTCCCGCCTGGAACGACACCGTGCTGATCAAGCGCCTGCTCGACGCCGGCTTCCACAATTTCCTGATCCCCTTCGTGCAGTCCGCCGCCGAGGCGAAGGCCGCCGTCGCCGCCACCCGCTATCCGCCGCAGGGCGTGCGCGGCGTCTCGGTCGCTCAGCGCTCCAACCGCTACGGCACCGTCCCCGGCTATTTCGAGACCGTGAACGACGAGATCGCCGTGGTCGTCCAGATCGAGAATCAGGCCGGCGTCGAGGCGGCGGCCGAGATCGCGGCGGTCGACGGCGTCGACGGCCTCTTCATCGGCCCCTCCGATCTCGCCGCCTCGCTCGGTCATCTCGGCCGGCCCTCTCATCCGGAGGTCCAGGCGGCGATGGCGCGGGTGTTCGAGGCGGCCGCGAAGGCCGGCAAGTCCTCCGGCATCCTCGCGCCCGTCGAGGCCGACGCCCGCCGGTACCTGGACGCCGGAGTGACCATGGTCGCGGTCGGCTCCGATCTCGGCGCCTTCCGCGCCGCCACCCAGGGCCTGCGCGACAAGTATCGCTGAGCAGGCCGTCCCTGGTTCCCGTTTTTCGAAAGACGACGACGGTCGCCCGCGCGCCTCCGTCGCGCATGAGGAGTTCATCCATGAGCAAGTTGGGTTTCGTCGGTCTCGGCATCATGGGCACGCCGATGGCCGGCCATCTCCTGGCCGCCGGCCACACGGTCGTCGCCTACGATCAGAAGCCGCTTCCCGCCGAACTGGTCGCGAAGGGCCTGATCGCCAAGGGATCCTCGAAGGAGGTCGCCGCCGAGGTCGACGTCTTCTTCGTGATGGTGCCGGACACCCCGCACGTCGGCGCGGTCCTCTTCGGTGAGAACGGCGCCGCCGAGGGCCTGAGGAAGGGCACGATCGTCGTCGACATGTCGTCGATCTCGCCGATCGAGACCAAGGACTACGCCGCGAGGATCGAGGCGCTCGGTTGCGATTATCTCGACGCGCCGGTCTCCGGCGGCCAGGTCGGCGCCGTGAACGCCACGCTCTCGATCATGGTCGGCGGCAAGGACGAGGTCTTCGCCAAGATCGAGCCGCTGTTCCGGTTGATGGGCAAGAACATCACGCTCGTCGGCGGCGTCGGCGCCGGTCAGACCGCCAAGGTGGCGAACCAGATGATCGTCGCGATGAACATCGAGGCGGTCGCCGAGGCGCTCCTCTTCGCCTCCAAGGCCGGTGCCGATCCGGCGCGCGTGCGGCAGGCGTTGATGGGCGGCTTCGCCTCCTCCAAGATCCTCGAGATCCACGGCGACCGCATGGTGAAGCGCACCTTCGATCCGGGCTTCCGCATCGCCCTGCACCAGAAGGACCTGAACCTCGCTCTCTCCGCGGCTCGCGCGATGGGCGTCTCGCTGCCGAACACGGCCACCTGCCGCGAGCTGTTCAACGCCTGCGAGGCGCACGGCGGCTCCGGCTGGGACCACTCGGCGATGGTGAAGGCGCTCGAGCTTCTGGCCAATCACGAAGTGGCCTGAACCGGACGCCCCGTCGGTTCGACCCGTCCCGGCGACCTTCCCCGGTCGCCGGGCAACCACCCCGAAGGTGACGACGATGACTGCGACACCCGAGAGCCCCGCCCCACGCGACCTGCTCCGCGCCATGTTCGACGCGGCGGTCGCCTCCGCCCAACCGGCCGTCTGTGTGCCGCCGGCCCTGCCCGCGCCGCCGAAGGGGCGGTTGATCGTCCTCGGCGCCGGCAAGGCGTCGGCGGCGATGGCGAAGGCGGTCGAGGACGCTTGGGCGGGCCCGCTCGAGGGTCTCGTCGTCACCCGTTACGGCTATGGCGCCCCGTGCGCCCGCATCGAGATCGTCGAGGCGGCCCATCCCGTGCCCGATGCCGCCGGCCATGCCGCCGCGCGGCGCATTCTGGCGCTCGCCGAGGCCGCCGGCCCCGACGACACCGTCCTCTTCCTGATCTCCGGCGGCGGCTCCGCGCTGCTCGCCCTGCCGATCGACGGCGTCTCGCTCGCCGACAAACAGGCGGTCAATCGCGCGCTGCTCGCCTCGGGCGCGACGATCTCCGAAATGAACTGCGTTCGCCGCCATCTCTCCGCGATCAAGGGCGGGCGCCTCGCCGCCGCCGCCCATCCGGCGAAGGTCGTGACCCTGCAGATCTCCGACGTCCCCGGCGATCGGCCCCGCGACATCGCCTCCGGCCCGACCGTCCCCGACGAGACCACCTCCGCCGACGCCCTCGCCATCGTGCGCCGCTACGGCATCGATTTGCCGGCGAACGTCCGCGCCGTGCTCGAGAGCGGGCGCGGCGAGAGCGTCGGGCCGGACGATCCGCGCCTCGCCGGCATCGACACGCGCATGGTCGCGGCGCCGCAGATGGCGCTCGAGGCCGCCGCCGAGGTCGGCCGCCGCGCCGGCTGGCCGGTCCACATTCTCGGCGACGCGATCGAGGGCGAGGCCCGCGACGTCGGCACCGTCATGGCCGGCATCGCCCGGCAGGTCGCGGCGCGCGGCCAGCCCTTCGCGGCGCCGTGCATCCTGCTCTCCGGCGGCGAGACCACGGTGACCGTTCGCGGCGAGGGCCGTGGCGGCCGCAACGTCGAATTCCTGCTGTCGCTCGGCATCGCCCTCGACGGCCTCGCCGACGTCTGGGCCATCGCCTGCGACACCGACGGCGTCGACGGGCTCGAGGACATCGCCGGCGCGCTCCTCGCCCCCGACACGCTCGCCCGCGCCTGGGCGCTCGGCATCCGCCCGAAGGACGCGCTCGCCGACAACGACGGTCACGGCTTCTTCGGCGCGCTCGGCGACGCCGTGGTGACCGGCCCGACCCTGACCAACGTCAACGATTTCCGCGCCGTCCTGATCGGCGCCACGACGACGGAGGCCGCGTCATGAAGACGGTCCGCCTGCTCGATGGAACCATCGTCCCGGCGATCGGCCAGGGCACCTGGACGACCGGCGAGGACCCGAGGCTGCGCGCCGAGGAGATCGCCACCCTCCGGGAGGGGATCGATCGCGGCGCCAGCCTGATCGACACCGCCGAGATGTACGGCGAGGGCGCCTCCGAGGATCTGGTCGGCGAGGCGATCGCCGGCCGCCGCGACGAGGTCTTCCTGGTCTCCAAGGTCTATCCCTGGAACGCCTCGCGCGCCGGCACGATCGCCGCCTGCGAGCGTTCGTTGAAGCGCCTGCGCACCGATCGGATCGATCTCTATCTCCTCCACTGGCGCGGCGAGCACCCGCTCGCCGAGACCGTCGCCGCCTTCGAGGCGTTGAAGAAGGCCGGCAAGATCCGCCGCTGGGGCGTCTCCAATTTCGATCACGGCGACATGGACGAACTGATGGACGGCAAGGTCGGCGGCGCCTGCGCCACCGATCAGGTGCTCTACAATCTCTCCCGGCGCGGCATCGAATGGGATCTGTTGCCCTGGGCGCGCTCGATCAATCTGCCGATCATGGCCTATTCGCCGCTCGAGCAGGCGCGGCTCCTGTTCGATCGCGAGTTGAAGACGATCGCCGAGGGGCGCGGCGTCACCGCCGCCCAGCTGGCGCTCGCCTGGGTGGTCGATCGCGGCGGGGTGATCGCGATCCCCAAGGCGTCGAGCCGCCGCCGCCTCGCCGAGAACCTCGGCGCCCTCGACGTGGAGATCACGCCCGAGGTGCGCGCCGCGCTCGACCTCGCCTTCCCGCCGCCGCATCGCGCGACGCCCCTGGAAATGCTCTGACCCCGACGGCGCGCCCACAGACCACGGTGCGCCCGTGAACCGAGGCGCGCGAAACGCGCCGGAGGACCGAGACATGGATGCGTTTGTTCTCCCCGCCGACCGCCCGCGCCGTATCGTTCTCGACGCCCGCGACACCGTCGCCATCGTCGTCAATTCCGGAGGCCTGAAGGCCGGCACCGTCTTCGACGACGGACTGACGCTGGTCGACGACGTGCCGCAGGGTCACAAGGTCGCCCTCGTCGACATGCGGCAGGGCGACGCGGTGGTGCGTTACGGCGAGGTGCTCGGTCATGCGGTCCGCGATCTGCCGAAGGGCTCCTGGGTCGACGAATTCTCGGTCGAACTACCCGAGCCCCCGGCGCTCGACGCCTTGCCGCTCGCCACCCGCAAGGCGCCGCCGGCCGAACCGCTCGAGGGCTTCACCTTCCAGGGCTATCGCAACGCCGACGGCTCCGTCGGCACCCGCAACGTCCTGGCGATCTCCGAGAGCGTCCAGTGCGTCGCCGGCGTCGTCGATCACGTCGTGCGGATCGCCAAGGAACGCCTGCTGCCGAATTATCCCGACGTCGACGACGTGGTCGCGCTCTCGCACGCCTACGGCTGCGGCGTCGCCATCAACGCCCCGGCGGCGATCGTGCCGATCCGCACCCTGCAGAACATCGCGCTCAACCCGAATTTCGGCGGCGAGGTGCTGGTCGTCGGCCTCGGCTGCGAGAAGCTGCGCCCCGAACGGCTGATGCCCGCGCGTGCCGAGGCGGAGGCGAGCGCCGACATGCTGTCGCTCCAGGACGAGCGTTTCGTCGGTTTCGAGGCGATGGTCGCCGGCATCCTGGAGATGGTCGAGGAACGGTTGAAGCGGCTGAACGCCCGCCGTCGCGAGACCTGCCCGGTCTCCGATCTGGTGGTCGGCGTGCAGTGCGGCGGCTCCGACGCCTTCTCCGGCGTCACCGCCAACCCGGCGGTCGGCGTCGCCGCCGACATGATCGTGCGCGCCGGCGGCACCGTGATGTTCTCGGAGGTGACCGAGGTCCGCGACGCGGTGCATCTCCTCACCCCGCGCTGCGCCGACGAGACCGTCGGCCGCGCCCTGTTGCGCGAGATGGCCTGGTACGATCGCTACCTCGCCGCCGGCGAGACCGATCGCGCCGCCAATCCCTCCCCCGGCAACAAGAAGGGCGGCCTCGCCAACGTCGTCGAGAAGGCGCTCGGCTCGATCGCCAAATCCGGCTCCTCGACCATCGCCGCCGTGCTGGCACCGGGCGAGAAGGCCACCACCAAGGGGCTGATCTACGCCGCCACGCCCGCCTCCGACTTCGTCTGCGGCACCCTCCAGCTCGCCTCCGGCATGACCCTCCAGGTCTTCACCACCGGCCGCGGCACCCCCTACGGCCTCGCCGCCGCCCCGGTGATCAAGGTCGCCACCCGCTCCGATCTGGCGCGCCGTTGGCACGACCTGATGGACATCGACGCCGGCACCATCGCCACCGGCGAGGAGACGGTGGAAGAGGTGGGCCGGCGGATCTTCCACGACATCCTGGCGGTGGCGAGCGGCAAGAAGCCGTGGTCGGACCGCTGGGGCCTGCACAACGCGCTGACCCTCTTCAATCCGGCTCCGGTGACCTGAGCCACAGGATCATCATACTTTCGTTGTAGAGAGGGGGGACCATCTTCTCGGCGTCCTCACGCGTATGAGGCTCGTCGCCGATTTCCCAAGCACCACGAAGGACGCCCCCACCATGCGCCGCCATCGACGCGCCAAGATCGTCGCCACCATCGGCCCGGCCAGTTCCTCGCCGGAGATGCTGAAGCAGCTTCACCTAGCCGGTGTCGACACCTTCCGCCTCAACTTCTCCCACGGCACCCACGAGGATCATGCGAAGGTCTTCGCCGCGATCCGCGCCCTCGAGACCGAGGTCGGCATGCCGATCGGCGTCCTTCAGGACCTCCAGGGGCCGAAGATCCGCGTCGGCAAGATCGCCGGCGGCAAGTTCCTCGCCGAGAAGGGGCAGCGGCTGCGCTTCGTCCTCTCCCGCGACGAGGGCGGCCCCGAGGCGATCCCGCTGCCGCATCCCGAGATCTTCGCCGCCGTCGCGCCCGGTCACGACCTGCTGATCGACGACGGCCGCGTCCGCGTCCGCATCGTCGCGATCGAGAGGGAGGCCCTGGTCGCCGAGGTGATCGTCGCCGGCCCGATCTCCGACCGCAAGGGCGTCAACCTGCCCGGCACCACCCTCGCCCTGTCGCCGCTGACCGAGAAGGACCGCGCCGACCTCGCCTTCGGTCTCGATCTCGGGGTCGACTGGGTCGCGCTCTCCTTCGTCCAGAAGCCGGCCGACGTGATCGAGGCCAAGGCCCTGATCGGCGGCCGCGCCGGCCTCGTCTCCAAGATCGAGAAGCCGCAGGCGCTCGAGCACATCGACGACATCATCCGCCTCTCCGACGCGATCATGGTGGCGCGCGGCGACCTCGGCGTCGAAATCCCGCACGAGGACGTCCCCGGCCGTCAGAAGGAACTGGTGCGGGCCTGTCGCCGCGCCGTCACCCCGGTGATCGTCGCCACCCAGATGCTCGACAGCATGGTCTCCTCGCCGACTCCGACCCGCGCCGAGGCCTCCGACGTCGCCACCGCGATCTACGACGGCGCCGACGCGGTCATGCTCTCGGCCGAATCGGCGACCGGCGCCTATCCGGTCGAGACCGTGGAGATGATGGATCGGATCATCGGCTCGACCGAGAGCCACAAGCTCTATCGCTCGATCGTCCAGGCGACCCAGCCGGCCGAGGAAGAGACCCCGCCGCACGCCGTCGCCGCCGCCGGCGCCGATCTCGCCGAGGCGATCCGCGCCCCGGCGATCGTCGTCTACACCTCCTCCGGCGCCACCTGCGGCCGCATCGCCCGCAAGCGGCCGGCCCTGCCGATCCTCGCGCTGACCCCGTCGCTGGCGGTGTCGCGCCGGCTGCGCCTGATGTGGGGCGTCCATTCGGTCCTGTCGCATGCGGTCGGCAGTTTCGAGGCGATGGTCGCCCAAGCGGCCGAAGTTGCCCGCAGCGAGGGCTTCGCCGCCGCCCGCGACCACATCGTCGTGGTCTCCGGCGCCCCGGCCGGCCCCTCCGGCTCGACCGACAACCTGCGCGTCGTCGAGATCTGAGCCGACGCCGCCGCCGGCTCGCTCCGGCGGCGGCGCCTCACTTCCAGGCGGCGCAGGCGCTCTCGCGGCGCGGCGGCGCGGCCGGACCGCATCCGAGCGATCGCCACCAGCGCTCCAGCGCCTCGCCGCGCGGTGGAACCCGCACGGCGAGGCCGCGCGACGAGGCGAGCCACGTCGGAAACAACGCCTCCGGCACCGCGATCACCACCGGCAACTCCTCCTCGACGGCGCGATGCAGCAGCTCGAAGAGCCCGACGCCGCGGGCCTCGCAGCGACCGAAACGGTTGAGCACCAGCGCATCCGGCCGGCGATCGATCACCCGCGCGAGCCGGTCGCCCAGCGCCGCCAGGATCTCCCCCTCGGGATGCGGCGCCGGCAGGGTCGCG
The DNA here is from genome assembly GCF_019160155.1 of Pinisolibacter aquiterrae. Classification (GTDB taxonomy): domain Bacteria; phylum Pseudomonadota; class Alphaproteobacteria; order Rhizobiales; family Ancalomicrobiaceae; genus Pinisolibacter; species Pinisolibacter aquiterrae. The sequence goes on along the minus strand of NZ_JAFNIH010000005.1, from coordinate 8,565 downwards.
GCGCCGGGATCGGCCTCCCCGGCGAGCCGTAGCCGGCAGGCGCGGCGCGGACCGTCGAGCGCCGGGAGCCGCTCCTGCAGTAGGCCGACCACGTCCCACCCCTCGCCGAGTCGCCGCTCGAAGAAGCCGCGCAACACCGGATCGGGGTCGATTTCGGGCCCATAGACCAGGGCGGCGACGTCGCAGTCGGCATGCATCGGCAGCCGGACGTCGTCCCCGTACCGATCGGGGCCGATCGACCCATCCGCGCGGAACCTCTTTGCCGGCGCGACGGGAGCGCGTACCTTCCCCCCGTTCGAGCCCTTGGATTGCCCCTCATGACCGATGGAAAGATCGACGCCTTCCTGGCCCTGCGGTCGAGCGAGGGGCGCCTCCTGGTCGGTCGCGACCGGGTGCGCCTGCTCGAGGCCGTGGCCGAGCACGGCTCGATCACCGCCGCCGCCCGCGCCACCGGCATCTCCTACAAGACCGTGTGGGAGGCCGTCGACGCGGTCAACAATCTCCTGCCGAACCCCGCCTTCGTCACCCGGGCCGGCGGCCGCGTCGGCGGCAGCGCCGAGATAACCGACGAGGGGCGCCGCCTGATCGCCGCCTTCGAGCGGCTCGAGGAACGCCTCGCGCGCATCTCCACGGCGATCGTCGAGGACGGCAGCGAGGGGCTCGAGGCGGCCCTCTCCTGGACGGCCGGCCGCAAGATCTCCGCCCGCAACGTCTTCCATACCGAGGTCGTGGCGGTCCGCCGCTGGCCCGTCGACGTCGAGGTGACGCTGCGCCTCTCCGAACAGTCGATGATCCATGCGATCGTCACCAACGCCTCGGTCGAGGATCTCGGCCTCGTCCCCGGCCGGCGCGTGCTGGCGCTGGTCAAGGCCTCCTTCGTCCGCCTCGTCGATGCCGCGGCCGGCGCGCGCATCCGCCGCAATCGCTTCGTCGGGCGGGTGCGCTCGCGCACCGACGCCGAACTCAACAGCGAGGTGTCGATCGACGTCGGCGAGGGCAAGACCCTCGTCGCCGTGCAGTCGCGCCGCGAGATCGAGGACCTCGGCATCGTCGAGGGCGGCGAGGCGATCGCCACCTTCGAGGCCGATCACGTCATCCTCGCCGTCGACTGAGCCGCCGCGCCACCGCGCGAGATCGCTGTCGGTCATCTGCGTCTCCCGATCGTCGTTTCGATTACCTACATGACGATGTCGGATTCCCGACAGTCGCCATCGCCGGCCGGCCCTCGGTCCGGATCGATCGAAATTCGGCAGTTTTCCGCGATATCATCGATCGGATGATGGACGCCTCCGGCCGCCATGATGCTCCGACTCGGTTGGTATGGCCATTGCTTTTCGACTCGTCGTGTAATTCAATTACATGAAACGAGGCCGGTCATGCAGCTGTCTCACTCCAGGGCTTCCGTCGCCTTCCGGCCGCGCCTCGCCGTCGTCCTCGGGACGAACGAGATCGCCTCGGCGGTGGCGGTCCATCTCCGGCGCGCCGGCCGGGGCGTCGTCCTCGCCCACGACCCGCTGCCGCCGGTGTTGCGGCGCGGCATGGCCTTCCACGATGCGCTCTGGGGCGACGAGACGGTGCTCGAGGGGATCGGCGCCGCCGCCGCCGAGGGGCTTCTCGCCGTGCTCGAGGCGAGCGCCGCGCCGGAGCGCGTGGCCGTCACCCGCCTCGGCCTGATCGATCTGATGCCGCTCGGCCGGTTCGATCTCCTGGTCGACGCGCGTCTCCAGAAATACGCGGTCACCCCCGATCTCCGCCCCTTCGCGATCGCCTCGATCGGCCTCGGCCCCGGTTTCACCGCCGACCTCGATTGCGACGTGGCGATCGAGACCCGGCCCGACCGCGCCGGTCTCCTCGTGACGCGTGGGTCGACCGAGGCGCCGGACGGTTCGCCGCCGCCGCTCGGCGGTCACGGCGAGGACCGTTTCGTCCGCGCCGGCGACGCCGGCGTCTGGCGCACCGCCTTTCCCGTCGGCGCCCGGGTCTTCCGGGGGCAGCCGATCGGCCGGCTCGATCGAACCACGGTCGCCGCCCCGCTGGACGGGATCCTGCGCGGCCTCGTCCGCGACGGCACCGAGGTGCCGGCCGGGGCGAAACTGATCGAGATCGATCCGCGCGGCCGCTGGCGCGTCGCCTGGACCGGCATCGACGAGCGCGGCCGCGCCATCGCCGAGGCGGTCGTCCGCGCCGCCGACCGGCTCGCTCGATCGGCCCGCGATCACGCCCTTTCCCTCACCACGCCCTTCCCGAACAGGAGCCCGCGATGACCCCGTTTCTCGATCGCCGATCCTTCCTCGCCGCCGCCGCCGCCGTGGCCCTGCCGAAACCCGCCTTCGCCGCGCCGGCCACCGGCCTCGAGGTGCTGCTCGCGCCCAACGGATCCTCGGTGGTGCTGGTCGATCTGATCGAGAACGGCGGCCTCTCGGCGGTCGCGCCCGGGGTGACCCACCGGCTGTGGCGGACCACCGACGATCTGCGCGCCGGCATCGTCTCCGGCCGGGTGAAGCTCTTCACCACCCCGAGCCACGTCCCCGCCAATCTCGTCGCGCGCGGCATGCCCTTGAAGCTGCTCTGTCTGGTCGGCATGGGCCATCTCTCGGTGGTCACGGCGGACGAGACGATCCGCTCCTTCACCGATCTCGCCGGCAAGCCGATTCTCGGCTTCTTCAGACACGACATGCCCGATCTCACCTTCCGCGCCATCGCGAAGATGGAGGGCATGGATCCGGACAAGGATCTCGTCCTCTCCTACGTCCAGACGCCGATGGAGGCGGCGCAGATGCTCGCCGCCGGAAAGGCCGAGACGGCGATCCTCTCCGAGCCGCCTGCGACCGCCGCGATCCTGATGGCGGGAAGCCAGGGCCGGGCGCTCCGCCGCGCCTTCGATCTCAACGAGGTCTGGGGCCGGCACCAAGGCCATGCCCGCATCCCCATGGCCGGCATCGCCCTCCATCAGAGCCTGATCGACGAGAGCCCCGAGCTTCTCGCCGCGCTCCGCGCCGGTCTGGTGCCGGCCAAGGACCGCGTCCTCGCCGATCCGCCCGCCGCCGCCAAGCTCGCCGAACGCACCATGCAGATGCGGGCGCCGATCTTCGAGAAGGCCTTTCCGCATCTGAAGATCGACGTGGTCTCGGCGCGCGCGGCGAAGGAGGAGCTGATCGCCTTCTATTCCGCCCTGCTCGATCTCGAACCCGAGGCGGTCGGCGGCAAGCTGCCGCCCGACGACTACTATCTGGATCTGTGAGCCATGGCGGGACGTCGTCGCTCCCTCCTCGACGCGGTCTGGCCGGCCCTCGGCCTCGGCCTCCTCGCCGCCGGTTGGGCGTTGGTCCACGCCCGCTCCGGCCCCTTCGTGCTGCCCTCGCTCGCCGACACAGGAGCGGCGGTCCTGCGCGTCGTCGCCGACGGCTCGGCCGCCGGTGCCCTCGGCGTGACGCTGGTCCATGCCCTCGGCGGGGCCGGTCTCGGCGCGACGCTCGGCTTCGCCCTCGGGCTCGCCGGGGGCGCGGCGCGGCCGGTCGGCGGCCTCCTGGCGGCGCCGGTCACGGCGGTTCTCGGGGTGCCGCCGGTCGCCTGGATCGTGCTCGCCTTCCTCTGGTTCGGCACCGGCCTCCTGGCGCCGCTCTTCACCGTGACGATCACCGCCTTCCCGATCGTCTTCGCCGCGACGCTCCAGGGCATGCGCGCCCGCGATCCCGGCTTGAGGGACATGGCGGCGGTGTTCCGGCTGCCGCCGCACGCCCGTTTCTTCCGGCTGCTGCTGCCGGAACTCGCGGTCCACGTCGCCCCCGCCCTCTCCACCGCCTTCGCCATCTCCTGGAAGGTGGCGCTGACGGCGGAGGTCCTCGGCGACGGCAGCGGCATCGGCGGCGCCTTCGCCACCGCCCGCGCCCATCTCGACCTCGCCGAGGCGATGGCCTGGATCGTCCTCGTCGTCGTCTTCCTGCTGGTCTCCGACGGCCTCCTCCTCGGCCCCTTGCGGCGCTGGATCGCCGGCCATCGCGAGACGGTCTCGGCCTCGGCCTCGGCGAGGCCCGCTCCCGCCCCGACCTGCGTCGGCATCGGCGCGATCCGAGAGGAGATCTGATGCTCGCCTTCGTGGACGTCTCCTACGCGGTCGATGCCGGACCGATCCTGACCCGCGTCGATCTCACCATCGGCCGCGGCGAACTCGTCGTCCTGCTCGGCCCCTCCGGCGCCGGCAAGACGACCATGCTGCGGCTCGCCGCCGGTCTGGCGCAGCCGACCCGGGGCCGGGTCACCAATGCCGGTTGGCGCACCGCCATGGTGTTCCAGGAACCGCGTCTCCTGCCCTGGGAGAGCGCCGTCGACAATGCCGCCCTGCCGCTCGAGGCCGATGGTCGCTCCCGCGCCGAGGCCCGAGACGTGGCGCGCCGATGGCTTGGCCGCCTCGGCTTTCGCCGCGAGGATCTCGACAAGCGCCCGGCGCAACTCTCCGGCGGCATGCAGGCGCGGGTGGCGATCGCCCGAGCCTTCGTGACCGCGCCTGATCTCGTCCTGCTCGACGAGCCCTTCGCCGCGCTCGACCCGGCCCGTCGGCGTGCCTTGCAGGGCCTCCTGCGCGATCTCGTCGAGGAATCCGGCGTTTCCGCGCTCTTCGTCACGCACGATCCCTCGGAAGCCGTCCGTCTCGCCGACCGCATCGCGGTTCTCTCCGGCTCACCCGCCCGGATCGTCGCGCGGATCCCCTCGACGCCGATCGCCGATCCCGCCGGAATCTGGGCGAAGGTCGCCGATCTGGCGGCCCTGCCAGCCCTGACCGGGCTCTGGAGCGAGACGGCGCCACTCTGAGGCGCGGCCGGCCTTGGCCGGCCTCTGGAACGAGACGGCGCCGCTCTGAAGCGCGCCGGCCGCCGTCTCCGGCCGTTCGGGCGGCGCTATAGGAAATCGTCACCATGCCGGCGATTTCCGCCGGCCGGCAACGAAATGTCAGCATCCATCCCTGATTGTATCTCCCGTCTCGATGGCCGTCCGCAGCAGACGCTTCGGAGGGACCGGGTGCAGTCGGAGTGAAGGACAGATGACCATCGATCCTCCCGCAGCTTCCTTCGCCGACGCGGGGATTCCCCTCGTCGTCGATCTGGATGGTACGCTGGTACGTTCCGATCTCCTGGTGGAATCGGCCTTCGCCTGGGTGGGCGCGAAACCTCTGCGCCTCTTCGCCCTGCCGGGGCTGCTCGCGCGCGGCAAGGCGGCGCTCAAGGCCGGGATCGCCGCCGAGACGCCGCTCGACGAGACCCGCCAACCCTATGACGAGGACGTGCTGGCGATCGTCGAGGAGGCCCGCCGGCAGGGGCGCCCGATCCACGTCGCCTCCGCCAGCAACCAACGCTACGTCGCGGCGATCGCCGCCCATATCGGCGCCGACGGCTGGTTCGCCTCCGACGACACGGTGAACCTCTCCGGAGAGGCCAAGGCGCGCCGTCTCGTCGAGGCCTTCGGCGAGAAGGGCTTCGACTATGTCGGGAACGACCGGCCCGATCTGCCGGTCTGGGCGGTGAGCCGTCGCGGCATCGCCGTGAGCCCGCCCGCCTCGGTGCGCCGGCGCCTACCCTCGCTCGGCGTCGAGATGCGCGTCCTCGAGCCCCGGACCGACCGGCTCGCCGCCTGGATCAAACTCCTGCGCCCGCATCAATGGGCCAAGAACACCCTCGTCTTCGTGGCGATGATGGTCTCGCACACCTTCGATCTCGCCGCCCTCGGGGCGAGCCTCGTCGCCTTCGTCGCCTTCTCGCTCGCCGCCTCGGCGATCTACGTCGTCAACGACCTCGTCGACATCGAGGCCGACCGCAAACACCCGACCAAGCGCAAGCGCCCCCTGGCGGCGGGGACGGTGCCGATCATCGCCTCGATCCCGGTCGCCGGCGGCCTGATGGCGGCGGCGCTGGCGCTCGCCCTCTGGCTGTCGCCCTGGTTCGCCGCGACGCTGGTCACCTATCTCGCCCTGACGACCGCCTATACCTTCGACCTGAAGCGCAAGATGCTGGTGGACGTCGTCGCCCTCGCCGCGCTCTACACCCTGCGGGTGGTCGGCGGCGCGGCGGCGATCGGCGCGCCCGTCTCGGAGTGGCTGCTCGGCTTCTCCATGTTCATCTTCACCTCGCTCGCGCTCATCAAGCGATACGTGGAACTGGCCGCGCGCATCGACGGCGATCTCCCCGATCCGACCAATCGCAACTATCGCAAGTCGGATCTCGGCGTGGTCGCCGCGCTCGCCGCCGCCTCCGGCTTCAACGCCGTCACGGTCTTCGCCCTCTACATCGCCTCCGACGCCGTCGGACGGCTCTACGTGCATCCGAAGCTGCTCTGGCTCGCCTGTCCGATCCTGATGTACTGGATTGGACGGATGATCATCATGGCGCAACGCCGCTACGTCGACGACGACCCGGTTCTCTTCGCCGTTCGCGACAGGAACAGCCTGCTCGCCTTCGGTCTCGTCACCCTGATCCTCGGCTTGGCCTCCATCCCCTGGTGATCCCGGAACCGACATGAACCCGACCCCTCGTACCTTCGCCGGGCTGCCGTTCGGACTGGCGGGCCTCGGCGCCCTGATCGTCGTGATCCTGCGCGGGGCGGTCCCGTTCGCCCTGGTCAGCGACCACGCCTATTTCCTGCCCGCGAGTTGGTGGTTCGCCGAGGGGGGGCGTCTCGCCAATCCCTGGATGCAGCCGGGGTTCGATCGGGTGCTCGATTGGCACGGCTTCGTCCAACCCTGGCTGATCGGGGAGGGGGGGCGCCTGCTCGGCGGGGGCTGGACCGGGGTCCGTCTCGCGCTCGATCTCGCGGCGGCGGCGACCATCCTCACGGTTCCCTTCGTCGCCCGCGCGCTCGGCGTGGCGCCGTGGCGCGCCGCCGTGGCGGTCGTCGTCACCGTCGCCCTGATGCTCGACGCCCGCTCGCGTCCGGAGGTGCTCGCCACGCTCGAGACGGTGCTGCTGGTCCTCCTGACCCGCGATTTCGTCACCACCTATCCGGCCGCCTGGGGGCGGGCCGCCGCCATCGGCATCGTCTGTGGCCTCCTCGCCCTGACCCACCCGGTCGCCGCCGTCTTCGCCTGCCTCGCCGTCGCCGGCACGCTCGTCGTCCTGTCGTTCGAGCGCCGGCCGCAGGCGGTGTCTCTCCTCGGCCTGCCGGCGGTGATGGGCGTGACCTTCGCCGCGACGCTCTTGGGTCTCTTCGTCTTCGTCTTCGACGATCGCATCTCGGTCTGGCTCGACGGCATGGCGCGTGCCGGCGCGATCACCTTCTCCCGCACCGACACGACCGGCTTCGCGCGCTATTATCTGGCGAACCGCTTCCTGCCCGGCTTCGCCGTGGTCCTGGTGCCGGCGCTCCTGGCGCTGTGGGCGCTCCGGACCCCGCCGGCGCCGTCGTGCGCGGTCTGGCCGCGCCGGGTTGTGCTGGTCGTGATCGGCCTCGCCGCCGCTTGGCTGGTGCAGCGCTTCGCCCTGCGCATCCCCGCGACCTATTACAACGTGACGGCGATCCTCGTGGCGGTCGTCCTGATCGCCGCCGTCGCGCCGCTCTCCGGTCTCGCGCGCCGCGTCGCCGACCTCGGCCTCGCCGCCGCCGCCGCGGGCGCCCTCGTCGGAACCCTGGTGTGGGCCGCTCAGGCGCTGGAGGATCTCCCCGCGATGGCGCGGTCGCGGGCCGAGCTCGCCGCCGCCGTTCTCGCCGATCACGCCGCGGGCCGGCGCCTCTGCGCCGACGCGGCCGCGCTCTCGGCGATCGACGCGCCCGAGGTGGCGCGCGCGATCACCGTGTCGATCCCGCTCGCGGACGGGCCGAAGGCCCCGAGCCCCGAGCGCTGCGACGTCTATTATGCCCTGCAGATGCAGGACGGGCAGACGGTCGCGCCCCCGGTCGCGGGCTTCACCGCCGACCGCTCGACCCGCCGGGGCGGCCTCCTCGGGCGGATCGGGCTGCGGCCCTCGCATTTCGGTTTCACCCGCTGGACGGCCGACCGCGCCGGCTGACGATCACCCTCGCCGCCACCGACGCGGGAGAGAAGGACGAGCCCGATGAGATCGATCGACATCCTGTTCGTGCTGTTGAGCGTGGCCATGTCCTCGCTCTCGCAGATCGCCCTGAAGTCCGGTATGACCGGCCCGGCGGTCCAGGCGGCGCTCCAGACCGGCCGGCCTCTGGCCATCGCCGTCGCGGTCGCCAAGGCGCCGCTGGTGGTCGGCGGCCTCACATGCTTCGGGCTCAGCGCCGTCGTCTGGCTCTTCGTCCTCTCGCGCATTCCCCTGTCGCAGGCCTACCCCTTCGTCGCGCTCGGCATCCTCGTCACGGTCACCGCCGGCGCCGGCCTCTTCGGCGAGACGATCTCCTGGCAGGCCATGGTCGGCGTCGGCCTGATCGTCGTCGGCGTGACCCTGGTCGGGATGAAGGCGTGAGCGCGAGGAAAGCGATGTCCCGAATGCGAAAACGGCGGCCCGAGGGCCGCCGTTCGCAGGTTCGTCGTCGCGGATCGCGCCGCGCGATCAGCCCTTGAGGATCGAGGTGCCGGCGTAGCGGGCGGTCTCGCCGAGGCTCTCCTCGATG
>NZ_JAFNIH010000043.1 GCF_019160155.1 Pinisolibacter aquiterrae | reverse complement strand
GAACGGCTCGAAGAACGCCCATTCCTCGTCGCTCATCAGGTCTCGAATCAACGTCGCCTCCCTCCGAAAGCGACGTTGAATCACTCCACGACCCGAAGGGGAATCCTATTCGTCAACAGGACCTAGGTCATGGCGTCAAATCGCATCCAGAGGCGTGCGGCAGCGAGAAGAACGGCTGCGAGATAGGTCGCGGCGAGTTTCTCGTAGCGCGTGGCGATGCGGCGGAAGCGTTTCAGTTTGCAGAAGAACCACTCGGCGATGTTGCGCTTCCGGAAACAGTCCTGCGCGACGGGTCGCTGCACGCGGCCATTCGAACAGGTCGGAATGCGCGGTTCCTGCGAGCGCAGCTATCAAGTGGAGAATGGCACTGGCGTCGTATCCACGGTCGACGACGGCATCGCCGGCCCTCCAGCCGTCGAAGAGAAAGTGGATGGCCGCCTTATCGGAAGCCGAGCCGAGGGAGAGTACGATGCGCACCGGGAGTCCCCGCGAGTCCTCCAGAACACTGATCTTGGTGCTCAGGCTCCGCGAGCGCGGCCAACGGCGTGATCTGCGCCCCTCTTTTCGTCGGCCGGCATACTTGATGGGCGCGGATGATCAAACTGGCGACGAATCCGGCCGCCCCCGGCGATCGGGCCGACAGAGCTTCGAACACGCCGATCCAGATCCCTGCCTTGGCCCATCGGTTGAAGCGGTTGTAGACCGTCGTGCAGGGAGCGTACCGCTCCGGCAGATCGCGCCACGGCACGCCGGTCCGCAACACGACGAAGGTGCCGTTCAGCACCCTGCGCTCGTCCAATCGCGGACGCCCGTTCTTCTTGCCCTCTGCTCCGGGAAGCAGGGGGGGGGACAATCGACCATCCCTCGTCCGTCAAACCGAAGTGCGCCATCGAACGCCTTCTTTCGGAAGCCTTGAATCAGTCTCCGCGCCGCCGCTCAAGGGGTTAGGGTACAGAGCCTAGATGTCATCGACCCCGGGCTACAATATTGGCAAAACCCGACGTCTTTGAAACGAGGAAACTCCCTGCGCATATATGATGCGGCAGCTTCGGCGGTTTCGAATGGACCGGACCATCCAGTTGCACCAGAGCCCGTTTTGGCTTGGTTTTCTTGCCCCTTCCCGTCCCTACAATGGATACATGATCCTTTATGGACACGAGCACGCCCGTGAGGAGTCATATGTGATACGTAGTACAACATCACCAAGTACCTCCTATATATTGCATCCTATGAAATTTCGGACACCGTATGAAGTAATTAGTTAGGAGTCATCCCAGCCTCAACGCCAGTACACCCGCCACGACCACCCCGACGGCGGTGATGCGGACGGCGCCGAGGCGTTCGGCGAAGAGGTGGCGGCCGATCAGCAGGGCGAAGACGATCGAGGTCTCGCGCAGCGCGGCGACGGTGGCGACCGGCGCGCGCGTCATGGCCCACAGCGCGACGCCGTAGGAGAGCATCGTCGCCGCCCCTCCGACGAGGCCGTAGAGGAGACGGCCGCGGAGGTCTTCGACGAGCCGGCGCCCGCGCGCGACCAGCGCCCAGGCGAGCAAGGGGATCGCGGTGAGGATCGCGCCCCAGGCGGCATAGCCGAGCGGTGCGCCGGAGAGGCGCACGCCGCGTCCGTCGAGCAGCGTGTAGCCGGCGATGAAACAGGCGTTGAGGAGGGCGAGCCATGCCCCGCGCGTGCGGCCGCGCGAGGCGAAGACGAGGCCGACCACGCCGAGCGAGATCAGGCCGACGCCGACCCAGGACCACGACCCGAGGCGCTCGCCGAAGACGACGAGGCTCGAGGCGGCGACGAGGAGCGGGGCGACGCCACGCATCAGGGGATAGGCGATGCCGAGGTCGGCGTGGCGATAGGTCTTCACCAGAAGCGCCATGTAGCCGACCTGGAACACGACCGAGGCGAGGAGCCAGGGACGCGCGGGCGGCGCCGGGGCGTCGACGAAGGGCAGCGCGGCGAGGCCGATCAGTCCGGCCCCGATGCCGACCAGCGCGGTGGCGGCGGCCTTGTCGTCGGAACTCTTGACGAGCGCGTTCCAGCCGGCGTGGACGGCGGCGGCGGCGAGAACGGCGAGGAAGACGACGAGACTCATGTGGGGCGGGACCTCCGGCGGATCGTCGCCGATGCGGCGCGGCTCCGCCAGCCCCCCTCCCCGCCCTCAGGCGGCATCCTCGACGGCGTCTGCTTCGGCGTCGTGGGCGATCGTCTCGGCGCGGCGCGGACGCAGCATGCTCTCGGCGAGATCGATGAAGAGCGCGGCCGGCAGCGCCGGGGCGAAGACGTAGCCCTGCGCCGAGGTCACGCCCTTGGCGCGCAGGCGCTCGAGCTGCTCCTGGGTCTCGACGCCCTCGGCGACGACGCCCATGTCGAGCGAATTCGCCAGTTCGACGAGGACGTCGACGATGGTGGAGGCGCCGAGGTCGGCGCCCATGGCGTCGATGAACATCTTGTCGATCTTGACGATGTCGATGCCCAATTGCTGAATGTAGGCGAGGCCGCCGTGGCCGGTGCCGGTGTCGTCGAGGGCGACGCGACAGCCGAGCGCGTGCATCTCGGCGATGACGCGGCGGGCCTGCGGCACGTCGCGCAGCGGATAGCGCTCGGTCACCTCGAACACCAGCTGATCGAAGGCGATCGGCCCGTCCTCGAAGGTGGCGACGATGTCCTCGACGATGCGACGGTCGTCGAAATGCCCGGCGAAGAGGTTGATCGAGAGCTTCAGATCGGGGTTCTCGGAATAGAGGCGGCCGAGCTGATCCCGCGATTTGCGCATCAGCAGGCGCGTCATCTCGAAGACGTGGCCGGAGGTCTCGACATAGGACATGAAGGCGCCGGGCGAGACCATGGTGCCGTCGGGCCGGATCCAGCGCACGAGCATCTCGCAGCCCTCGATACGGCCCGTGTCGATGTTCATCACCGGCTGGAAATAGGGCTCGAACTCCGAGCGGCGCAGCGCGACGATGATCTCGTCGTCGACCTCCGAGGTCGGCTTGCGGAAGAGCCACAGCGCGAAGCCGACGAGCACGACCGTGGAGGCGACGGCGCCGATGGTCAGGGTCGCCTCGAGCGGGCGCACGGCCTCGAGCAGGGCGTCGCGGGTGGTCCAGACGCGCACCGTGAGCGGGAAATAGTCGGAGCGGATCTCGGTCCCGACCGCTTCGCCCCGGTTCGGGCGGACGCCGGAGGAGGCCCAGATGCCGCCTTCGCCGATCTCCACCAGGACCGAGCGCTCGCCGCGCAGATATTCGGCGCCGCCGTCGAGGTCGAGCATCGAGGGGGCGATCTCGCCGACCAGATGAACGCCGGCGCCGGTGCGCCAGGCGACCACGACGGTGCCCTTGGCGGCGTCGGGGACGGTTTCCGGATCGAGCAGCGCGATGGTGACGGGCCGCGAGGCGTCGGGCCGGAACAGCGCCGTTCCGCGCCGGCGCGCCGGCGGCGGATCGAAGCACATCGGCAGGCCGGAGGCGTCGACCACGCCGACACGGCGCAGAAACTGCGATCGCGCGGCCATTTCACCGAGGAGAGCGAGATCGTTGGGCCGGCAACTGGCGAGACCCGCCCGGTCGGATTCGCGAAGAACCGAAATCGCCTCGGCGAGGATCATCTCGGCGCGTTGCATCTGGCGGGTGGCGATGGCGCCTATCTCCTCGCGCCCGAATCGCTCCGCATGGGCATGCAGCACCATCCGCCCGAGCAGGAGCGGCGCCAGACCGATCGCCACCGCCATCAGGACGGCGGTCACAAGGAGAACGTTGCGCCTGCCCAAGTCGCTACCCGATTCCACGAGATGTCTCGAGGGAGTGTCCCCCGACAGGGTAAACAGGTTCTGAAGATCGCTTCGGCGCCGGCGCGAGCCGGTCTTTCGGATCGAGCCTCGATTGCAAATTCCGTCATCCTGCATCACGCTGCGTCGTCATCGCAATTCCGCCACACGGCGCGGGGATGAGCCGCGTGAGATCAGGTCCGCGCCACGGCTCGAAACTGCCGCCGCCGGCCCGAGCATTCCCTTCACGATCCCGACTCACGAGGAAGCGTCCATGTCGAGACCCCTTCGCCTCCCCCGGCTCGTCGCCGTTTCGCTGACCCTCGGTGTCGCCCTGCCGCTCCCGGCCTTCGCCCAGAGCACGCGCGACAAGGTGATCGAGATCACCACCCAGGCGCTCAAGGCCAACGGCGCCAAGGACGTCTCCTACGGCAAGATCGAGGGCGACGACGCGCGCTTCACCATCTCCGACACCAAGATCGTGTCCGAGGTCGAGGGCAAGACCTCGACCGTCACCGTCGCGCGCACCACCTGGACCGGCGCCAAGCCGACCGCCGACGGCGGCTACAGCGCCGACGAGGTGCTCGCCGAGAGCTTCGACCTCGAGGCGGACGACGCCAAGGTCAAGGCCGACCGCGTGCTCCTCACCAAATACGTCGGTCAGGCGCCGGCCAAGGTCGTGCCCGGCAAGGTGTCCGGCGAGCGCGTCCAGCGGGCCGAGGTCACCGGCATCACCATCACCACCGAGGACGCCAAGGTCGTACCGATCGCCTCGGTGACGTTCTCGGCCGACGACTACGTCGGCGACATGCCGCGCAAGGCCTCCTTCGACATGAAGGGTCTCGTCGTGCCGCTCGATCCGGCCGATCCGGACGTCGCCCAGGCGCGGGCGCTCGGCTACGAGAAGGTCACGCTCGACGTCGCCTTCTCCGGCACCTGGGACGACACGACCGGCCGTCTCGACATCCCCTCCTTCACCATCGGCGCCGCCGACATGGGCACGCTGAAGCTCGCCGTGGCGATCGGCGGGCTGACACCGGCGGTGATCGAGGAGATGAAGAAGGCGGAGGCCGATCAGGCCAAGCAGATGGAGCTCCTGCAGCAGCTCACCGTCGAGAAGGCGTCGCTGCGCTGGGACGACGCCTCGCTGGTCACCCGCGTGATCGGCATGCAGGCCAAGGAGCAGGGCGTCGATTCCAAGACCTACGCCAAGCAGATCAAGCTGATGCTGCCGGCGATCCTGTCGATGGTCGGCAACAAGGACTTCGAGAAGAAGGTGGCCTCGGCCGCCGGCACCTTCCTCGAGGCGCCGAAGTCGCTCACCGTGTCGGCGATGCCGAAGCAGCCGCTGCCGGTCGCCCAGATCATGGGCGCGGCGATGATGGCGCCGCAGAGCCTGCCCTCGGTTCTGGGCGCCGAAGTCAGCGCCAACGACTGAGTCCCGATGCGTCCGAGGGCGGCTGGAAAGGCCGCTCTCGGACGGTCGTGCGACGAGATGCGCCGGGGGCGGCGCCGGGGCGGTGTTGTCCTCGGGCCGCAAATCACGTAGGTTCCGGCTCCAACGCAACGTCATGAGTATCGACCGCGCTCCCGGCCCGAGGATTTCGAGCACGAGCGACGGATTTCGACGTGCCAGAGCGAGAGCCCGAGAGCGCATGAGCCAGACTTCGGCCAAACCGGATCGCGGAATTCGCTCGATCTTCGCCGCGGCGATGTCTGTCGAGGAACGCGCTCCGAGCCGGCTGCAGCGTCTGATGGCCATGATCGACCGTCGCCACGTCGCCCATGCACTGGCCGGGAGCACCTTCGGCGCCGGTGCCGCGCTGATCGGCTTCATGGGCCTCGCTCTGTCGCTGCCCAAGGCCGTGTCGGCCGATCCGGTCGCCGGCCAGAGCGCGAGCGTCACGCCCCTCGCCAAATCCGATCGTCTGCCGACCGGCGGCAAGCTGGCGGCGATCGCCAGCGCCGTCGAACCGATGGCGACCTCGGCCGCCGCGGCCGGCTTCACCGCGCCGGATCCGGAGACCGCCGCCCTCACCGACAGCGACGCCTCGTCGGCCGCGCTCGGCTATGCCGCCGCGAGTGCCACGGGCGACGCCGGAGCGGCGATCGAGGATCACATCGACCGGACCGGCATGCGCGTCGCCTCGCTCGGCAACCCGACGCTGATGGTGCCGGGTGCGGCGGCGGCCGCCACGCAAGGCTCCGACGACGAGGAGGACGACGAGTCGATCGTCGTGGTACCGCGAGCCCGTCCCGCCTATGAGCCGCCGCACGCGGAGGCGCTGCCGCTGCCGCGTCCCCGTCCGACGCATCTGGCCTCGGTCGCGCCCGGCGCGCCGATGGCGATCCTGGCGCCCAGCGCTCCCGGCGTCGACAAGGCCACCGGACCCGATCCGATCGAGGTCGAACCGGCGCCGCCGCCGGGCCCCCGGCGGGGATCGGAGCCGCCTCCGGGACTCCTCGGCTTCTTCTCGAGCCCGACCGAGCCGGTCAAGGCGCCGCCGAAGACGACGATCGACACGCCCTTCGGCGTCCCCTACGTGCTGCAGACGGAGTCGGTGGAGACCGCCTGCCTCAAGCCCGAACTGGTCGATCTGCTGCGGCGGATCGAGGCGAAATATCATCAGAAGGTGATCATCACCTCCGGCTTCCGCGATCGCGGCCGCCAGGGCTCGCTGCATCGCCAATGCGCGGCGGCCGACATCCAGGTGCCCGGCGTCGGCGCTCCGACGCTCGCCGCCTTCGCCCGCACCATTCCCGGGGTCGGCGGCGTCGGCACCTACTGTCACGCCACGATGATCCACGTCGACATCGGCACCCCGCGCGACTGGAAATACGGCTGCGGCTCGTTCTTCGCCATGCGCGGGGCGCCGGGCAAATGGGGCAAGGTGCCGGCGGCGCTCGCCGCGGCCCAACCGGCCGGCACCGGCAAGATCGACATCAGCCAGATGGCGGACTGAAGCCGGCGAGGATCCGGACAGGGCGAACCGAGGTCGGCTTCAGGCCAGAGCGACCGCGTCCGCGGTCCGTCTCTCAGCGCCGACGGCGGCGGCGTACCGCCGGGGTCGCGGAGACACGCGAGACCGCGCGGACCCAGAGGCCGGTCAGCATCAGCGCCAAGCCGACCCCGGTCACCATCTTCGCCGCCGAACTCATGCCCGGGACCAGATGGGCGTGGCCCGGGTCGTCCGGGTCGACGGCGACCATGGCGCGCGAGCCGATCGGATGGGCGAGGCCGAGATCTCGCGACAGTTGCGAGTTCTGGAGGCCGAGGTCGCCGCGTTCGATGCAGTGGGCGACGTGTTCGACCCCGTCGACGACATAGCGGAAGCTCGCCGCTTAGGACGCGAC
Organism: Pinisolibacter aquiterrae; assembly: GCF_019160155.1. Lineage (GTDB taxonomy): Bacteria > Pseudomonadota > Alphaproteobacteria > Rhizobiales > Ancalomicrobiaceae > Pinisolibacter > Pinisolibacter aquiterrae. Next base: position 57,743 of record NZ_JAFNIH010000043.1, on the reverse strand, counting down.
TTCGTCGCGCCGGCCGCCGGCGAAGAAACCGATGGTCGGCGTGCCGCTCGACGAGGCGGTCACGCGCACGGTGACGTCGGAGGAGACCATCTCCGCCTCGACGCGCGGCCATTTCGTCGTCTCCCATCCGAGCCACAGGCCATGCCCGCCGAGCGCGGCGAGGCCTGCCCCGACTCCGACGAGGAAGATCCAGAAGCGGGTGCGGACCGGCGGTCGCTCGCCGCCGGCCGTCGGCTCGCCGGCATCCGGGCGGGCCGGTTTCTCCTCTGCGCCGGTCATGTCGGGCTCCCTTCGACGCGATCGGTCGAGCATGAGCCGTTCCGGGCGGTCTCGCGAGGGCTCGCGCCGTCGGAGACGAAAAAAGGGGCCGCGAGGCCCCTCTTCATTTCGAGATCGCGGTGCGCGGCCGATCAGTTCGGCAGATTGAGCTTGATGTGGAGCTCGCGCAGCTGCTTCGGCGTCGCCTGCGAGGGCGCGCCCATCAGGAGATCCTCGGCGCGCTGGTTCATCGGGAACAGCGTGATCTCGCGCAGGTTCGAGACGCCGACCAGCAGCATCACGATGCGGTCGACGCCGAAGGCCATGCCGCCGTGCGGCGGGGCGCCGTACTGGAAGGCGCGGTACATGCCGCCGAACTTCTCCTCGACCACGTCCTTGGACATGCCGGCGATCTCGAAGGCCTTGATCATGGTCTCGGGGCTGTGGTTGCGGATCGAGCCGGAGGCGATCTCGTAGCCGTTGCAGACCATGTCGTACTGATAGGCCTTGATGGTCAGCGGATCCTGGTTCAGGAGCGCGTCCATGCCGCCCTGCGGCATCGAGAAGGGGTTGTGGCAGAAGGCGACCGCCTTCTCTTCCTCGTCCCATTCGTAGAAGGGGAAGTCGACGATCCAGGCGAGGGCGTATTCGCTCTCGTTGGTGAGGCCGAGTTCCTTGCCGACGCGGGTGCGTGCGTCACCGGCAAATTTGACGAACTTCTCCGGGCGGCCCGCCACGAAGAAGCAGGCGTCGCCGGCGGAAAGCCCGAGCTGGGCGCGGATCGCCTCGGTGCGCTCCGGGCCGATGTTATTGGCAACCGGACCAGCCGCCTCTCTCCACAAGCCGTTCCCAAGATCAACTCGCAGTTTCTTCCAAGCATTCTGCTGTTCAATCGCCCGAGCAAAATGAGCATTTGTCGACTGATCGGGTGCAATACCCCCATCGTCTTCTACATACCCAAAGAAATCGAGCCCAGGCAGCTTTACTTCGCGCCAAAAAATGTATGCAAGACCTGGTTGGCCCTCGGACTGCGCCCATCCATTCATGCGGTCACAGAAGGCGCGAGAGCCACCCGTACGAGCGGGAATTGCCCAAACCTCCGCCTTTGGATCGCCATCGATCATGCGAGCGAAGACCTTGAAGCCGGAGCCGGCGAAATGCTCGGTGACGGCCTCCATGACGATCGGGTTGCGCAGATCCGGCTTGTCGGTGCCGTATTTGCGCATGGCGACGTCATAGGGAATGCGCGGCACCTCGCGGCGGACGGTCTTGTCGCCGGCGAACTTCTCGAACGTGTCGAGGATGACCGGCTCCATCGTGGCGAAGAGGTCGTCCTGGGTGACGAAGCTCATCTCGAGGTCGAGCTGATAGAATTCGCCCGGCAGACGGTCGGCGCGCGGATCCTCGTCGCGGAAGCAGGGCGCGAGCTGGAAATAGCGGTCGAAGCCGGCGACCATCAGGAGCTGCTTGTACTGCTGCGGCGCCTGCGGCAGGGCGAAGAACTTGCCGGGATGGATGCGGCTCGGCACCAGGAAGTCGCGCGCGCCTTCCGGGCTCGAGGCGGTCAGGATCGGCGTGGTGAACTCGTTGAAGCCGATCTCGTTCATCTTGTTGCGCAGGGTCGAGACGATCCGCGTGCGCGTCATGATGTTCTTGTGCAGCGTCTCGCGGCGCAGATCCAGGAAGCGGTACTTGAGGCGCGTATCCTCGGGATAGTCCGGCTCGCCGAAGACCGGCAGCGGCAGTTCCTTGGCGGTGGAGAGCACCTCGATCTCGCGGGCGAAGACCTCGATCTCGCCGGTCGGCAGGTTCGGGTTGATGGTCTCGGGGGTGCGCTTCTTGACGGTGCCGTCGATGCGGATCACCCACTCGCCGCGCACGGTCTCGGCCACCTTGAAGGCGGGGCTGTCCGGGTCGCAGACCACCTGGGTCATGCCGTAGTGATCGCGCAGATCGATGAACAGCAGGCCGCCGTGATCGCGCACACGATGGACCCAACCGGAAAGGCGCGCGGTGTCGCCGGCGTCGGCCGAGGTGAGTTGGGCGCAGGTGTGGGAGCGGTAGCGGTGCATGGCGCGGATCTCGAATGTCTCTACGGTGATCGACCCCGCCTCGAGCGGACCGGAGACCGGCGAATCCCTTCGCGCGATCGGCCTCGGCAGGGGTCGAAAGTCGGCCGCAAGAGCGCATGCGCGCCGGACCTTGTCAAGCTTCGCCGGCCCCCGGCGGGCGCATCCCGCGTGAGGAACCGCCTCGGCCGCCCCTCGCCGGCACCCGTCGCGCCCCTCGACGCGATCACGCCCCCTGCCCTCGCGCGATTCCGTGCCCCTACGTGTCGGTCCCATCTTGCGAATGCGTCGCAATACCTCATATGGTGAGAGGTGACGGAAACGTGCCGGCGACGAGCGGCCCGAGACTTGCTCGTGAGTCGCGCGCGGCGGCGGCCCTGTCGGGAACCCGACGCGGGCGCCGTGGAACGGGGCGGCCGTGAGGGCGGAGGGAAGCCGGGTGATCGTCTGTTCTTGCAACGTCTTGAGCGAGGGGGCGGTCCGCCGCGCGGTGAACGACGACGGCGCCGTGCCGATCCGAGTCTCCGAGGTGTTCGGGTGCCTCGGCTGTCGGCCGAACTGCGGGCGCTGCGCGCGCACCATTCGCGACGTCCTGCGCTCCGTCCGCGCCGACGGTCGGGACTCCTGCCCGGTCCTGGTCGACGACGTCTCCCTGATCGCCGCCGAGTGACGGCGCCTCGAAACGTAGGCCCGGATACGACGAAGGCCCCGCTTCCGGGGCCTTCTCATCCTTCGCCGGCCGTCCCGCGCCTCGATCAGGAGGCGCCGCCGCCGATTTTGGTCTGGGTGTAGAGCTGGACGCCGATCCGGCCGATCAGGTCGAGTTCGGTCTCGAGGAAATCGATGTGATCCTCCTCGGCGGTCATGACCTTCACGAAGAGATCGCGCGAGACGTAGTCCTTGACCTCCTCGCAATAGGCCGCGGCCTCCTGATAGAGGGCGCGGGCGCCGAGTTCGGCGGCGAGGTCGGCCTGGAGGATCTCCTCGACGGTCTCGCCGATGCGCAAGGGGTCGAGCACCTGCATGTTGGGGAAGCCCTCGAGGAAGAGGATCCGCGCCGTGAAGGCGGCGGCGTGTTCCATCTCCTCGATCGATTCCTTGCGCCAGATCGCGGCCATCCCCTTCAGGCCCCAATTGTCGAGGATTCGGTAGTGGAGCCAATATTGATTGATGGCGGTCAGCTCGCTGCGCAGACCCCGGTTGAAATAGTCGATGACCTTGGCGTCGCCCTTCATGATCTCGTCTCCGCGATCGATCCCCAGGGGCCCGGTCGACGACGCCGACCGCGCGTGAATTTCGCTCTTGCCAACGAATAGCCGATTGCGGTCTCTTTGCAAGCGACCGGGGGCTGTTCGCGGACGGCGCCGGGTCCGGGCCTTCCCCAGGCGACAAGGACGCGCAACCGCGCTATAGACCGGGTCCATGCAGCTCATCAGCACCACCGAAGATCTCGCCGCCGCCTGTGCCCGTCTCGCCGCTCACCCCTATGTGGCGGTCGATACGGAGTTTCTGCGCGAAACCACCTTTTGGCCGAAGCTGTGCGTCGCCCAGCTCGCCGGCCCCGACACCGCCGTCGTCGTCGACGCGCTGGCGCCGGGGCTCGACATGGGGCCGTTCCTCGACCTCATGCGCAACGAGGCCGTGGTCAAAGTGTTCCACTCGGGCCGGCAGGACATCGAGATCGTCTTCAATCTCGGCGGCTTCGTGCCGCATCCGGTGTTCGACACCCAGGTCGCGGCGATGGTCTGCGGCTTCGGCGACTCGATCTCCTACGATCAGTTGGTGAACCGCATTTCCGGCCACCACATCGACAAGTCGTCGCGCTTCACCGACTGGACCCGGCGTCCGCTGACCCCGAAGCAATTCGATTACGCGCTGTCCGACGTCACCCATCTGCGCGACGTCTACCATCACCTGAAGAAGCGCCTGGAAGAGCAGGATCGCGCTCACTGGGTGGCGGAAGAGATGGAGGTCCTGACCTCCACCGAGACCTACGACCTGAAGCCCGAGAACGCCTGGGAGCGGCTCAAGCTGCGCATCCGCAAGCCGATCGAGTTGGCGATCCTGAAGGAGCTGGCGGCCTGGCGCGAGCGCGAGGCGCGGTCGCGCGACGTGCCGCGCTCGCGGGTTCTGAAGGACGAGGCGATCTTCGAGATCGCCGCCGATCAGCCGCGCGACGCCGCCGCCCTCTCCAATCTGCGCTCGCTCTCCAAGGGCTTCGAGCGCAGCCGCGCCGGCGAGGAGATCCTGGCCTGCGTCAAGCGGGCGCTGGAGATCCCCAAGGCCGACCTGCCGCCGGTGCCCAAGGGCCGGCCGATGCCGGACGGGGCCGGGGCGGCCGTCGACCTGATGAAGGTGCTCCTGAAGCTCGTCTGCGAGAAGAACGGCGTCGCCTCCAAGGTGGTCGCCACCGTCGACGAACTCGACGCGATCGCCGCCGACGACGCGGCCGACGTGCCGGTGATGAAGGGCTGGCGCCGCGAACTCTTCGGCGAGCGTGCGCTCGAGCTGAAGCACGGCCGCCTCGCGCTCTCCTTCGACGGACGCAAGGTCGTCGCGGTCGAATGCGAGCCGGTCGAGCGCAAGGGCGCCAAGAAGGTCTGACGTCCCTCCCCCGCGCCGACCCCGCTCTCGGACGGACGCGCCTCCCCGGCGCGTCTTCCCCTCTCGCGAGTCCCCTCCCCCCGAGACCGATCGTCACAGGGATTCTCCCCCTGTTCAGCGGGGGTTTTCCCCCGATTGAATCGATTTGACCGCCACGGATAATCACGCCGCCGAACCGTCACTGAACGACGCGCCTCGGTGGCGAAGCCCGGTCTCGACAAGAAGGACACGCCCCCACGCTCGGGGCGATCGTCTCGGGAGCCGGCTCGCGGGGAGAGCGACCGAGGGGGTGGGATCATGGAGACGTTGCAGGCGTATCTCGCGGAGAATGCGGCCGGGGCTCTGACGATCGGCGGGTTGATCATCGGGATGATCTTCGGCGCGATCGTCCAGCGCACCAATTTCTGCACGATGGGTTCGCTTTCCGACATGTTGAATTTCGGCGACTCGCGCCGGTTTCGCGCGTGGCTTCTCGCCTGCGGCACGGCGATCGCCGGTACCCAGGTGCTGCGGCTCGCGATCGGGCTCGACGTCTCCAAGGCGATGTATCTCACCACCACCTTCGACTGGTTCGGGGCGATCCTGGGCGGGCTCCTGTTCGGCTTCGGCATGGTCTTCGCCGGGGGCTGCGCCAGCCGCAATCTGGTGCGCGCCGGCACCGGCGATCTCAGGTCGCTGGTGGTCGTGATGGTGATCGGGGTCTCGGCCTATGCGGCGATCGGCGGCCTGCTCGGGCCGGCGCGAGCGGCGCTGACGAGCGCGACGGCGGTCGATCTCGCCGCCTCGGGCCTTCCGAGCCAGAGTCTCGGCGCGTTCCTCGGGCGGGCGGGTGGCCTTCCGGCGGGCACGGCGGAGATGATCGTCACCCTCGTCCTCGTCGCCGCCCTCGCCGCCGTCACCCTCGGCAACCGCGACTTCCGCGCCTCGCCGCCGCATCTTCTCGGCGGTCTCGGCATCGGCCTCTGTGTCGTCGTCGGCTGGGCGCTGACGAGCCTCGCCTATGACGAGATGGCGGCGTCGGCGCAGGCGCCGATCTCGCTCAGCTTCGTGCGGCCCTCGGGCGACGGGCTCGAGTGGATCCAGCGCTACACGGCGCTGGGCTGGCCGAATTTCGGCGTCGCCAGCCTGTTCGGGACGATGATCGGCGCGTTCCTGGTCGGGGCCGCGACGGGGCGGCTGAAGCTCGCCACCTTCTTCGATGCTCAGGACACGGTCCGCAATCTCTTCGGCGCGGTGCTGATGGGGATCGGCGGCGTCTTGGCGCTCGGCTGTACCGTCGGGCAGGCGATCACCGGGGCGGCGACGCTGGCGGCGGGCTCGTTCATCGCCTTCGCCGCGCTGGTCGCCGGCGGCCTGCTCGGTCTGAAGATGCTCGAACGGCTGTGATCGGGCGTATGCCCGGTCACCCTTCCCAATCGTGGCGCGTGCCGTTCGGGTCCTCGACCGACCAGCGGCGGGTGCCGCCCTCCCCCTCCCCGACCTCCGTCAGCGGATCCGGGCCGATCGGCACCTTGCCGGCGCCGCCGGGGATATCCAACACATAGGTCGGCTGGGCGATGCCGGTGAGGCGTCCGCGCAAACGCCGCATCAGTCCGCGCCCTTCCTCGACCGTGGTGCGGTAGCGGGCGGTGCCCTCGGCGCGGTCGAGATGGTGCAGGTAATAGGGCTTCACCCGGAGCGTCACGAGACGGCGGAACAGCGCCTCGAGGGTCTCGGCGTCGGCATTGACGCCGGCGAGCAGCGTCGTCTGCGACAGGACGGGGACGCCGGCATCGACCAGTCGGCCGATCGCCGCCGCCGCCCTCTCTGTCAGTTCGCGGGGATGGTCGACGTGGATCACCATCCAGGTGGCGAAGCGGCGGCGCAGCAGGGCGGCGGTCGCGGCGCTCACCCGTTCGGGGTCGACCACGGGGACGCGCGAGTGGATCCGCACCACCTCGACGTGGGGGATCGCCTCCAGCCGATCGAGAATCAGGCCGAGGCGGCGATCGGAGAGGACCAGCGGGTCGCCGCCGGTCAGGATCACCTCGAAGACGTCCGGGTGAGCCGCGACATAGGCCATGGCGGCGTCGAGATCGGCCTCGGAGAGATTGGCCTCGCCGTCGCCGACGCGGTCGCGACGGAAGCAGAAGCGGCAATAGATCCGGCAGAGATGGGTCGGCTTCAGCAGCACCCGATCGGGATAGCGATGGGTGACGCCGGGGGCGACCTCGTGCGGATCGTCGCCGATCGGATCGGGGGTCTCGTCGGGCCGCGTCACCAGTTCCTCGGGCGAGGGCACGAACTGCGCGGCGATCGGGTCGGCCGGGTCGGCGGGATCGATCAGCGCCGCCATGTCGGCGGTGACGGTCAGGGCGAAACGGTCGACGACGCGGGCGAGGCCCGGCGCCGCCTCGGGTGCGACGAGGCCGGCGGCGACGAGATCGTCGACGGTGCGCAGGTCCCGCGCGCTCATACGTGCCGGATCTCGGTGTCGAGGCCGACGAGCTTCGCCAATTGGCGGAAGCGGCGTTGCAGCACCTCGCCGTCGAGATCGGCGAGATGGGGCGGCAGATCCATCACCAGACGATTGCCGCGACGGCCGACCGCGACGTCGGGCAGGATGCCCGGCATCGCCGCCGACAGGATGAAGGCGACGCGGAACGAGGCCCCCAGCGCCTTGGCGCGCTGCAACAGGCGCGGCGGCGCCAGTTGGATCAGGCGCGGGCTGACCGCGTCGTCGATCAGGCCCATGTGGCGGTAGAAGTTGGCGAGCGCCAGGAAGGCGCGGCCGGGATGATCGACGCCGATGAAGGCGGCGTTGGAGATGATCGCGAGGCTCTGGGTGCCGCGATAGTCGGGATGAGCGCGCCAGCCGATGTCGGCGAGATGGCAGGCGGCACGGCGCAGGCGCGTCTCCTCGGCCGTCTCGTCGAGGCCGAGGGCGGCGAAGACGGCGCCGGTCCAGGCGCCGGTCTCCTCGTTGTGGGCCGGCGAGCGCGAGCGCAGGTAGGCGAGTTCCTCGGACGCCGCCTGGAGCGGATCGCGCAGCCGCTCCTCGGGCGAGAGCAACTCGTAGAGATGGCCCTCGCGCAAGCCGAGCGCGGAGAGGACGACGTCCTTCGGCCGTCCGGCCCGGATCACCTGGGCGAGCACCACGGCGCCGAAGGGCAGCAGCTCGCGGCGTTGCTTGGAGACCGATTCGATGCGCGGCAGAAGCTCGACCGCGCCGCGCCCGACCTCGCGGCAGAGATCGAGGGCGACGTCGGCGGGGATCGAATAATTGTGCATCACCCGCAGCGGATAGTCGGTCTGATGCATGTGCAGTTTGGCGAGCGAGCGCCAGGTGCCGCCCACCGCGTAGAAGCTGCGCCCGGCCAATGCCGGCAGGATCGGGGTCTTCTCGAGCACCTGCTGGGCGATGCGCTCGGCCTTGCGAATCGAGCCTTCCGAGGCCTCCTGCAGGCGGATGCCGCCGAGCGGATAGGTCAGGCCCTCGCCGAAGGTCTCGCCGCGAATGTCGACCAGTTCGAGCGAGCCGCCGCCGAGGTCGCCGGCGATGCCGTCGGCGTCATGGATGCCGGCGACGATGCCGAGGGCGGCGAGACGCGCCTCGTCGGCACCGCTCAGAACCTGGACGCGGACGCCGCAGATGCGCTCGAGTTCCTCGACGAAGGGCGGCCCGTTCTCCGCTTCGCGGGCGGCGGCGGTCGCCAGCACGTGCAGGCTCGCGGCGCCGCACTGGTCGGCGACGTGCTTGAAGCGGCGCACCGCCGCGAGCGCCTGGGCGAGCGAGGTCTCGGCGAGACGGCCGGTCTTCGACAGGCCCTTGCCGAGACCGGCGAGGACCTTCTCGTTGAACAGCACCGTCGGCGCGCGCGTCAGCCGTTCGTAGACGACGAGACGCACCGAGTTGGAGCCGATGTCGACGACGGCGATCGGCCCCAGGCCCTGGAGGCGGCCCGGGGCGTCGCAACGCGAGACCAGTCCGCGCCAACCCTCAGGTTCGGGGCAGACGAACGATGCTTCGCGGCTGATCGGTCTTGGAGGATTTGCCACGGCCCGACAACGATGGGTTGGTCATGAAGTATTTGTGGACGTTGAAGGGCTCCTCGCCCTCCGCCGGCCGGATGCGTTCGTGCCCCCCGTCGGGCAACAGGCGCCAGCTCTGTTGGTTGTCCCGCAGGTTGGCGATCATGATCTGATCGAGAATCTGCTGGTGCACCGTCGCGTTGGTGATCGGACAGAGCACCTCGACGCGGCGATCCAGATTCCTCGGCATCATGTCCGCAGACCCGATGTAGACGATCGCCTCGGCCGAGGGAAGTCCATGGCCGTTGCCGAAGCAGAAGATGCGGGAATGCTCGAGGAAGCGCCCGACGATCGATTTGACGGTGATGTTGTCGGAAAGCCCGGGCACGCCGGGCCTCAGGCAGCAGATGCCGCGAGCGACGATGTCGACCTTCACCCCGGCGCGGCCGGCCTCGTAGAGCTTGTCGATGATGCGGCTGTCGACCAGCGAATTGAGCTTGATCCAGATCTGGGCGGGACGGCCGGCCCGGGCGTGAGCGATCTCGGCGTCGATGTGCTCGACGATGCGCGAGCGGAGCGTCAGCGGGCTGATCGCCAGCTTCTCGAGCGCCTGCGGCTGGGCGTAGCCGGTGACGAAGTTGAAGATGCGGGCGACGTCGCGGCCGATCGCCGGATCGGCGGTGAAATAGCTGAGGTCGGTGTAGATGCGCGCGGTGATCGGGTGATAGTTGCCCGTGCCGATGTGGCAATAGGTGGCGAGCTGGCCCTGCTCGCGGCGCACCACCATCGATAATTTGCCGTGCGTCTTCAGCTCCATGAAGCCGAACACCACCTGGACGCCGGCCTTCTCGAGGTCGCGCGCCCAGCGGATGTTGGCCTCCTCGTCGAAGCGCGCCTTCAGCTCGACGACCGCCGTCACCGACTTGCCGGCTTCCGCCGCTTCCGACAGCGCCTTGACGATCGGGCTGTTCTTGGAGGTGCGGTAGAGCGTCTGCTTGATCGCCACCACGTCGGGATCGCGCGCCGCCTGCATCAGATACTGCACGACGACGTCGAAGCTCTCGTAGGGGTGATGGACGACGAAGTCCTTCGACTTGATGGCGGCGAAACAGTCGCCGCCGAATTCGCGGATCCGCTCGGGGAAACGCGGCTCGTAGGGGCGGAACTTCAACTCCGGCCGATCGACGCCGACGAGTTGCGACAGTTCGTTGAGGGCGAGGAGGCCGTCGACCAGATGGATGCCGTCGGGCTCGACGCCGAGGCTCTCGGCGACGAAGCCGCGCAGGCGCTCCGGCGTGGCGCTCTCGATCTCGAGGCGGATGACGACGCCGCGACGGCGGCGCTTCAACATGGTCTCGAAGACGAGGACCAGATCCTCCGCCTCCTCCTCGATCTCGATGTCCGAGTCGCGGATGACGCGGAAGGCGCCCTTGGCGCGGACGTCGTAGCCGGGGAAGAGGCCGGCGATGTGCAGGCAGATCACCGTCTCGAGCGCGATGAAGCGCTTCACTCCGGCGTTGCCGTCGAGATTGGGCAGCTCGATGAAGCGCTCGAGCGTCGAGGGCATGCGGATCAGCGCCGTCATCCCCTCGCCGCCGCCGACGCGGGCGAGATCGAGCACCAGCGAGAAGCCGAGATTGGGAATGAACGGGAAGGGATGGGCCGGGTCGCAGGCGAGCGGGGTCAGGACCGGGAAGATGTGGCCGAGGAAGTGGCCGCGCAGCCAGTCGCGCTCCTCCGCCGTGAGCCCGTCGCCGTCGATCAGCACGACGCCGACGGCCGCCAACTCGCCATGGAGCTCGCGCCACAGGCGCTGCTGCTCGCCGGTCAGCGAGGACACCGCCTCGCCGATGACCGTCAGCTGCTCGGACGGGGTGAGGCCGTCGTCGGAGCGGGTCGCGAGGCCGGCGCGGTGCTGCTCGACGAGGCCGGAGACGCGCACCATGAAGAATTCGTCGAGGTTCGCGGCGGAGATCGACAGGAAGCGCAGTCGCTCCAGCAGCGGATGATCGACGTTGGCGCTCTCCTCGAGAACGCGCCGATTGAAGCCGAGCCAGGAGAGCTCACGATTGACGTAGCGCTGCATGCTCGTCGTCGCATCGGAGTGATCGACGGTCTGCGGATCGGCGGTCCTGACGTTCACGGCTGCGGGTCCTCCCTCGGGGTGTGATTCGCGTCGTGCGAGCGGCCATCGTGCACCGGCCAGTGTGCGCGTTTGATGACGGAACGTCTCACTCTTCCGGGTCTTCGTCGAGTTGGTCGTCGTGCGGATCGCGGCCGAAGCCTCGGGCGAGCACGCGGGCGGCGACGGCGCGGCCGACCGGCGCCTTCACCGCCAGCGCCTCGCGGTCGAGGGCGGCGACCAGTTCGCGGGCGACGGCGAAGGACCGCTCCATCCGCCGCGCGAGATAGGCGACGACGGCGGGATCGACCACGGTCTGGCGATCGGCGAAGAGCTTGGCGATCAGCGCCTCGAGCAGCGCGTCGTCGGGCTCGGCGAGCGCGACCGGCGTCGCAGCCCGCAGGCGCGAGACGAGATCAGGCAGCGCCAGCCCCCAGTCGGCGAGCGGCCGGGGCGTGGTGATCATCAGGCTCGATCCGGCCTGACGGGTGGCGTTGAGGAGGTGGAAGAGCGCGGTCTCGTCGACCGTCCCGTCCGCATCCTCGACGACGACGGCCGGGCGCGCGGCGAGGGCGAGCGGATCGAGGCGGGCGAGATCGGCGGCGGCGACCACGGCGGCGCCGGCTCGTTCGGCGAGGAGCTGGGCGAGATGGCTCTTGCCGGAGCCGACGGGGCCGACCACCAGCACGACGTCGCTCGGCCAATCGGGCCAGCGATCGACCAGTTCGGTCGCGGCGCGGTTGGCGTCGGAGACGATCCAGTCCTCGCGACCGCGCCGTTCGACGACCGGCAGATCGAGCGGCAACTGGCGCGTCTCAGACATCGGGCCGGCCGGTCTCGTCGGCGTCGAAGCCGTCGTCGTGCAGCGGGCTCGCCAGATATTGCTCCAACGCGTAGCGGGCGAGGACGCCGATCGAGGCGGCGGCCGGCACCGCCACCAGCATGCCGACGAAGCCGAAGAGGGAGCCGAAGGCGAAGAGCGAGAACAGGAGCCAGACCGGATGGAGCCCGACCGAGCGGCCGACCCAGTTCGGCGTCAGGATCCAGCCCTCGAGCCCCTGCCCCACCGCGAAGACCGCGAGCACCAGGGCGATGCCGTGCCAATCGGGCCAGAACTGCACCAGGGCGACGATCAGGCCGGCGATCAGGCCCGAGCCGAAGCCGAGATAGGGTATGACGCCGAGCACGCCGGCCATCAGACCGATGAGGAGGCCGAATCGCAGGCCGACCAGGGCGAGGCCGAGGCCGTAGAAGAGACCCATGGTGATACTGACGGCGACCTGCCCGCGCACGAAGCCGGAGACGGCGTCGTTCATCTCGGAGGCGAGGCGGCGCAGAACCGGGCGATGGCGGCGCGGCAGCCAGTCGTCGATGCGGTCGATCATGCGATCCCAGTCGATCAGCATGTAGGCGGCGACCACGGGGGCGATGACGATCACCGACAGGACCGACAGGATCGTCTTGCCGCTCGACAGGATCGGTTGCAGCAATTGCGCGACCCAGCCGGCGCCCTGGGTGATCGCCTGTCCGAGATTGGCCTCGAGGGCGGCGGCGTTCTCGCCCATCAGACGGCCGAGGGGGCCGTCGATCCAGGGGGCGGCGAGCGCGCGCAGGCGGGTGATCAAGTTGGGCAGTTCCTCCACGAAGGTGGAGAACTGTTCGCCGAGCAGCGGCGCCACCAGGATCAGCGCCATCAGGAACATCACGACGATGCCGAGGATGATGGTGAGCGCGGCGGCGGTGCGCGGCAGGCCGAGCCGCTCGAGGCGGTCGGCGGCGGGGTCGAGCAGATAGGCGAGCGCGATGCCGACCACGAAGGGCAGCAGCACGCCGGAGAAGAGCCAGAGAAATCCGACCAGCAGGGCGACGGCGCCGAGCCAGAAGCGCAGTTGGCGTTCGAGCGTCACTCGTCCGTCCCCTCAACCGACCCGCCGGCGCGACCGGGATCCCCCGGCGCCGACGACATCACCCGCAACCAGTCGAAGACATAGGCAGCCCCGGAAATCGCCGTCAATGCCGCGACCAGCATCTCGCCCGCAAACCACAGCCGGCCGGGATCCCAGCCGAAGGCCCCGGCGGAGAGCACCAGGGCGGCGAAGGCGATCTGGACGGTGGTGTTGGCCTTGGAGACGAGGAGCGGCCGGATCGGCACGGCGCTGCCGAGCATCCACGACAGAACGACGCCGCCGACGATCAGAATGTCGCGCGAGACCACCAGGATCACCAGCCAGACCGGCAGGACGCCGACGAGACCCAGAGTGACGAAGATCGAGACCAGCAGGGCCTTGTCGGCGATCGGGTCGAGATAGGCGCCGAGTTCGGAGCGCTGATCGAACCGGCGGGCGATCCAACCGTCGATGCCGTCGGAGACGCCGGCGATCAGGAACACCCAGAAGGCCACGTCGTAGCGCTCGGCGAGGAGCGCGTCGATCGCCACCGGCACCAGGATCAGGCGCACCACGGTGATCAGGTTGGGAATGGTGATGTTGGAGGCCATGGCGGTTCCCGCGCTCTCGTTCTTCCCTCACAATGTGGTCCCGCCGGAGCATTCCTCCAAGTGGTCCTCGTAATGGTCCGAATTGCGGGGGAACCCGGGCTTCGCCGTGATACGGACTTGCAAAACCGGCACCGATCGTCCATCCCCACCGATGAGATCTCACGGGGGAGCATGCCACCATGTCCGAGGCCAAGAACAGCTGGACCTACGCGCAGTCGGGCGTCGACATCGAGGCCGGCAACGCGCTGGTCCGCCGCATCGCGCCGATCGCCAAGGCGACCCGGCGGATCGGCGCCGACACCGCCATCGGCGGCTTCGGCGGACTGTTCGACCTCAAGGCCTGCGGCTACCAGGATCCGGTTCTGGTCGCGGCCAACGACGGCGTCGGCACCAAGCTCAAGATTTCGATCGAGACCGGCATCCACGACACGATCGGCATCGATCTCGTGGCGATGAGCGTCAACGATCTCGTCGTCCAGGGCGCCGAGCCGCTGTTCTTCCTCGACTATTTCGCGACCGGCAAGCTCGACCTCGACGTCGCCGAGCGGGTCATCGCCTCGATCGGCAAGGGCTGCCAGATGGCCGGCTGCGCGCTGATCGGCGGCGAGACCGCCGAGATGCCCGACATGTACAAGACCGACGACTACGATCTCGCCGGTTTCGCGGTCGGCGCGGTCGAGCGCGACGCGATCCTGCCGTCGAAGACCACCGGCCCGGGCGACGTGCTGCTCGGCCTCGGCTCGTCGGGCGTCCATTCCAACGGCTATTCGCTGGTTCGCCGGCTGGTGAAGCAGGCCGGGCTCGACTGGAACGACGAGGCGCCGTTCCAGCCGGGGACCTCGGTCGCGCGCGCGCTGCTCGAGCCGACGCGGATCTACGTCAAGCCGATCCTCGAGGTGATGCGCTCGCTCGGTGGCATCAAGGCGATGGCCCACATCACCGGCGGCGGCTTCATCGAGAACATGCCGCGCGTGCTGCCCGACCTCTGCGTCGCCGAGATCGATCTCTACGCCTGCGCGGTGCCGTCGGTCTTCAAGTGGCTGGCGCATGTGGGCGGCATCTCCGAGGCCGAGATGCTGCGCACCTTCAACTGCGGCATCGGCATGGTGCTGGTGGTGGAGGCCGACAAGGCGCACGACATTTCCGAAGCGTTCCGCGCCCAGGGCGAGACCTGCGTGACGCTCGGCTGGCTCCAGGACGGCACCGGCCGCGACGCCGACGAGCACGGCAAGCGCGCCTGGGTCGACACCCGCGGCAAGCTCGATCTGACCTGGCGCGGCCAGTGACCACGCTCGGCCGCCGCCGCGTCGGCATTCTGATCTCCGGTGGCGGATCCAACATGGCGGCGCTGATCGCGGCGGCGCGTGATCCCGCCTATCCCGCCGAGATCGTCTGCGTGATCTCGAACCGCGCCGACGCCGGCGGACTCGCCAAGGCGGAAGCCGCCGGCATCGCGACGCTGGTGGTCGATCACAAGGCCTATGACGGGCGCGAAGCGTTCGAGCGGGCGGTCGTCGAGCGGCTCGAGGCGCACGGCGTCGAACTGGTGGTTCTCGCCGGCTTCATGCGGCTTCTCACGCCCTGGTTCATCGAGCGCTGGCACGATCGGCTGATCAACATCCATCCGGCGCTGCTGCCCTCCTACAAGGGGCTGCACACTCATGAGCGGGCGCTCGCCGACGGCGTCAAGATCGCCGGCTGCACCGTTCATTTCGTGCGTCCCGAGATGGACGTCGGGCCGATCATCGTCCAGGCGGCCGTGCCGGTCCTCGACGACGACACGCCCGACACACTGGCCGCGCGCGTGCTCGTCCAGGAACACCGCATCTATCCGCTGGCGCTCGCGCGCGTGGCGAGCGGCGCGGCGCGCGTCGTCCAGGACGCCGAAGGCCGGGAGCGGGTCGAGACCCGCCTGCCCTCGCCCCCGGCCGAGGCCCTGATCTCGCCGCGCTGAACGACCGCGTCTTCGTCACGAATCGACGTCGCCGCGCCCCCTCCCCGTCGCGGCGGAACGGGGTCTGCGCGAGTTTCGGCGAGGATCGCGGCACGTCGGACGCGATGCCCCCTTCCGAGACCTCCCAGAGATCGACAGAACAAGCTTGCGGGCGGCGCGCATTCGCGGCGATTCATGAAGCGCAGACCTTGCCGATCGACCCCGGCAACTGTGCGAATTCGAATTCATCCTTATTTCTAGACATATCCACGACCGCCTTCCTCGTCGAAACGCGACGGCGAGGTCGTCGGAGGGGCCCGGGGAATCTCCGTCGCCATGTGACATGAAACTGTCATGGATCACGATGCATGGTCCCCTGGCTTCGGGGTGACCCGTCGAACAAGGAGATTTTGACATGACCAACACCGCTGCTGCTTCGATGCGCGCGTCGCTCGCCGCGGTCGCCCTGCTCGGCTGCTTCACGGCTCCCGTTCTGGCCGGTGACTTCACCGGCGCCGGCGCCACGTTCCCGGCTCCCGTGTACGGCGCCTGGGGATCCGACTACAAGGCCGCCACCGGCAGCGCCCTGAACTATCAGGCGATCGGTTCGGGCGGTGGTCAGACCCAGATCCTCAACCGCACCGTCGACTTCGGCGCCTCCGACGCCCCGATGGATCCGGCCAAGCTCGAGAAGGGCAACCTCCTCCAGTTCCCGACCGTGGTCGGCTCGGTGGTCGTCATCGTCAACCTCGACGGCGTCAAGGCCGACGAGTTGAAGCTGTCCGGTCCGGTCGTCGCCGACATGTATCTCGGCAAGATCACCAAGTGGAACGATCCGGTCATCGCCAAGATGAACCCGGGCGTGACGCTCCCCGACCTCGCCATCCTGCCGGTCTATCGTTCGGACGGCTCGGGCACGACCTACGTCTTCACCACCTATCTCTCGTCGGTCTCGGCCGATTGGAAGGGCAAGGTCGGCGCGGCCACCTCCGTCAAGTGGGAAGCCGGCAACGGCGCCAAGGGCAACGACGGCGTCGCCGGTTCGGTCAAGAACGCCAAGGGCGCGGTCGGCTACGTCGAGTACGTCTATGCCTCGGCCAATTCGCTGACCACCACCCAGCTCCAGAACAAGGCCGGCAAGTTCGTCAAGCCGACCGTTCCGGCGTTCCAGGCCGCCGCGGCGTCCGCCGACTGGGCCTCCGTCAAGAACTTCGACGCCTCGATGATCGACACCGCCGGCGAGACCGCCTGGCCGATCGTCTCCGCCACCTTCATCCTTCTGCCGAAGGACCCGAAGGAGCCGGCGAACTCGCTCGAAGTCATGAAGTTCTTCGACTGGGCCTACGCCAAGGGCGACGAGGCGGCCGAAAAGCTGCACTACATCGCTCTGCCGGCGGCCGTGAAGGACCGCGTCCGCGCGGCCTGGGCGAGCGAGATCAAGGACGCCTCCGGCGCCCCGATCTGGAAGAAGTGATATCTTCGACGTGACGGCCCCTCCGCGGTGATCCGCGGAGGGGTTCCTCCCGATTTCACGCGAGACAAGCCCTTGACCGCCATCAGTCCGAACTCGGCTCCGCCCGGCGTCACGACGTCCCTCCACCAAGGTGCCTCGCAGACCAGCAAGCAGGTGAAGGACAAGCTCTTTCACTATGGGCTCGTCGGCGCGGCCACGCTCGTCCTGATCATTCTCGGCGCCATCATCGTCATGCTCTTCAAGGGCGGCTTGCCCGCGCTGGAGACGTTCGGGCTCGGCTTCTTCTTCTCCACCGAATGGAATCCGGTGACGGAGGAATACGGCGCGGGGGTGATGCTCTACGGCACGCTGATCACCTCGGTGATCGCGATGATCCTCGCCTTTCCCGCCTCGCTCGGTATCGCCCTGTTCCTGACCGAGGTCGCGCCGCAGTCGCTGCGCCGGCCGATCGGCACGGCGGTGCAGCTCCTGGCGGCGGTTCCCTCGATCATCTACGGCATGTGGGGCTTCTTCATCGTCGTGCCGCTGATGTCGGGCTGGGTGCAGCCCTTCCTCACCACGATCTTCGGGCCGATCCCGCTGATCGGCGAGCTCTTCAGCGGCGCCCCCGCCGGCACCGGCATCCTCACCGCCGGCCTGATCCTGGCGCTGATGATCATGCCCTTCATCACGGCGATGTTCGTCGAGATCTTCGTCTCGGTGCCGCCGGTGCTGAAGGAAGCCGCCTATGGCGTCGGCGCCACCACGTCGGAAGTGTTTCGCGCGGTGACGGTGCCCTACGGCCGCACGGCGATCGTCGGCGCCGTGATGCTCGGGCTCGGACGCGCGCTCGGCGAGACCATGGCGGTCACCTTCGTGATCGGCAACGCAAACCGCATCAAGTCGACGCTCTACGCCCCCGGCGCCTCGATCGCCTCGACCATCGCCAACGAGTTTCCCGAGGCCGGTCCCGGCTCGATGAAGCTCCACGCGCTGTTGGAACTGGGCTTGGCGCTGTTCATCATCTCCTTCCTGGTGCTGGCCCTGGCGCGGTTCCTCGTCCGCCCGAGAATGGGAGACTGATCCGATGACCCGGCTCGAACGACGCCTTCTGACCGATCGGTTCATCAAGGTCGTGGCCACCTCGCTCGCGGTTCTCGCGATCGTGCTGCTCGCCTGGATCCTCTGGACGGTCTTCTATCGCGGGCTCACCGCCCTCTCCTTCTCGGTCTTCACCATGCCGACCGAGTCACCGGGCCGCGGCGGCGGTCTCGCCAACGCCATCGTCGGATCGCTGATCCAGGTGCTGGTCGGTCTGGTGATCGCCACGCCGGTCGGCCTCTTCGCCGGCACCTATCTCTCCGAGCTCGGTCGCGGCCGGTTCGCCGACGCTGTGCGCTTCATCAACGACGTGCTGCTCTCGGCCCCGTCGATTCTGATCGGCCTGTTCGTCTACGAACTGCTGGTCAAGTCGACCGGCGCCTTCTCCGGCTTCGCCGGTTCGATCGCGCTCGCCGTCCTGATCCTGCCGGTGGTGGTGCGTGCCACCGAGGACATGCTGCGACTAGTTCCCGGTTCCCTGCGCGAGGCGGCCTTCGCGCTCGGCGCGACCCGGGCTCAGGTGGTGACCTCGGTCCTGTGGCGGGCGGCGCGCGCCGGCATCGTCACCGGCATCCTGCTCGCGGTGGCCCGTGCCGCCGGTGAGACGGCGCCGCTCCTCTTCACCTCGCTCGGCAATCTCTCCTGGTCGTTCGACATGTCGAAGCCCATGGCGAGCCTGCCGGTGACGATCTATCAATATGCGGGAAGTCCCTTCGACGAATGGGTGGCGCTCGCCTGGGCCGGTGCGTTCCTCATCACCGTCGGCGTGCTCTTCCTCAACATTCTGTCTCGTGTCGTCCTGGCGCCGCGCGGAAAGGCTTCGTGATGAACATCGAACTCACCGAAATGTCCGAATCCTTGCGTCAACGCCGCGCGGAAGCGGGTGCCTTCGGCGCCCGCGGCGAGGCCGAGACCAAGCTCCTGATCGAGAACCTCGAGTTCTTCTACGGCGAAAACCGCGCGCTGCACGGGATCGACATGAAAGTCCCGGAGAACCGGGTGACCGCCATGATCGGCCCGTCGGGTTGCGGCAAGTCGACGCTGCTGCGCGTGCTCAACCGGATGTACGACCTCTATCCGGGCCAGCGCGCCACCGGCTCCGTCCGGCTCGACGGCGAGGACATTCTGTCCCCCAACCTGCCGGCGGCGCGTCTGCGCAATCGGGTCGGCATGGTGTTCCAGAAGCCGACACCGTTCCCGATGTCGATCCGCGACAACATCGCCTTCGGCATCAAGCTCAACGAGACCATCTCCAAGGGCGAGATGGACGAGCGGATCGAATGGTCGCTGTCCAAGGCGGCGATCTGGGACGAGGTCAAGGATCGCCTCCACTCGCCGGCCAACGGTCTGTCCGGCGGTCAGCAGCAGCGTCTGTGCATCGCCCGCACCATCGCGGTGAAGCCGGAAGTGGTGCTCCTCGACGAGCCGACCTCGGCGCTCGATCCGATCTCCACGGCGCGCATCGAAGAGCTGATCGACGAGCTGAAGAGCGAGTTCACGATCGTCATCGTGACCCACAACATGCAGCAGGCGGCGCGCTGCTCGGACATGACCGCCTTCTTCCTCCTGGGCAATCTGGTCGAGTTCAACGAGACCAACAAGATCTTCACCGCCCCGCAGGACAGCCGGACCCAGGACTACATCACCGGCCGCTTCGGCTGATCGGGCGGCCCCCCCACCGGGGCCCGTCCGGAC
The DNA here is from genome assembly GCF_019160155.1 of Pinisolibacter aquiterrae. Lineage (GTDB taxonomy): Bacteria > Pseudomonadota > Alphaproteobacteria > Rhizobiales > Ancalomicrobiaceae > Pinisolibacter > Pinisolibacter aquiterrae. The sequence continues at coordinate 38,000 of NZ_JAFNIH010000043.1, read as the reverse complement.
GCGCTTCGACCCCGCGCTCTCCCTCGAGGAGGCGCGGGGTCTTCCGTTTCATGGCGCGGCCGGAACCCGCTCGCCCTTCCTCTCACGACGCGGCGGGGCGGCGGGGCAGCGCGAGGAACCATACCGCCGCCACACCGACCAGCGCGGCGGCGGTGAAGAAGGCGACGTCGGGTCCGGCCAAGGGCATGGTCGGCACCAGGAACCAGCCGAAGATCTGCGTGAAGAAGATCGTGCCGGCGAGCATGGCGAGGTTCATCACCGCGGCGATGCCGCCCTGGAGCCCGCCCTGCACGGTCTCCGGCACCGCGCGCGACATGGTGGCGCCGAGCATCGGGTGGACGAAGCCCTCGACGGCGTGGATCACCAGGATCGGCAGGACGAAGGCGGTGGTCGGGGCCAGTCCATAGCCGAGACAGGCGAGCGCGCCGACGACGAGGCCGAGGCCGGTCAGGGCGCGTTCGCCGTAGCGCGCGACCGCCGGGCCGGTCAGGAGCCCCTGCAGCAGCGCCATGGTCATGCCGGAGATCGCCAGGGTCACGCCGACCATGGCGGTCGACCAGCCGAATTTGGCGATGCCCCAGAACGACCAGATCGCGACATAGACCGAGGTTCCGAAGAAATAGAGCGCGAGCACTCCGGCGAGCGGCAGCACGCCCGGGAAGGCGCGGAAGACCGCGAAGGCGCCGAACGGATTGGCCTCGCGCCAGCGGAAGGTCCGGCGGTGCTCGCCCTTCAGCGTCTCCGGCAGGGCGATCAGGCCGAAGAGGAGGTTGGCGGCGGCGAGCGCGGCGGCGCACCAGAACGGCACGCGCGTTCCGAAGGTGCCGAGCAGGCCGCCGATCGCCGGACCGATGACGAAGCCGAGACCGAACACCGCCGCCATCAGGCCGAAGGCGCGGGCGCGTTCGCTGGGCTTGCTGACGTCGGCGAGGCAGGCGTTGGCGACGACGTAGGACGAGCCGCAGACGCCGGCGACGAGGCGGCCGAAATAGAGCCAGCCGAGCGAGGGGGCCAGCGCCTGGATCACGTAGTCGACGGCGAGGCCGGCGATGGCGAGGAGCAGCAGCGGCCGGCGGCCGATCCGATCGGAGAGCGCGCCGACGACGGGCGCGCAGACGAATTGGGCGAGGCTGAAGAGGGCGAACATCCAGCCGCCGACACGGGCCGCGTCGTCGAGCCCGATGCCGCCGACCTCCTCGATCAGCGGCGGCAGAACCGGCAGGATGAGGCCGAAGCCGACGCAGTCGAGAAAGACCACGGTCAACGCGAAGAGCGTCGCGCGCCGCGCCTGGGCGGCGGAGAGATCGACGGGGGCAACGGACATCGGGATTCGCCTTCCTGGGGTCGCTCGCGCGGGGCCCGGTGGCGACGCGCGGAGGCGCATCGGCGATGCCGGCGGCGGACACCGGGCTCACGCGATGCTTCGGATCTTCGACGAGGAGACGCGCGGCGACCGCCGTGCTGTCGTCCAGATTCCGCCGGAGGTCGGCGCCGATCGGTGAATGGTGTGGCGACCCCGGCAGGATTCGAACCTGCGACCAACAGCTTAGAAGCCTCGTTTTCGGCATTACGGACTGGTGACACGGACAACCGGCACTTACGATTGAGTACGTATCATCAATGGCTTGATGGCGCACCTCATACTGTTGGGTACGGTTGATTTCTCTCCCGCTTGGTGACCTATTGGTGACACGGAAACGGACCTCGGAAGGGTCGAAAACCCCTTGGAATGATTTTTCAGGGGATGAGGAACGACGTGTAAGAGGCCCAGTATAGGGCGCGACGGGCCGTCCAGACGTCCAGCGCCGTCCAAGGCCTTCGAATTCAATCACTTACCGTGGACGGCGAGTGATTTGACGCCGTCCAATTCGTGCCTGGCCGCCGTCCAACTCGGGTGAACCGATGCCGAAGATCACGAAGCGCTTCGTCGATGCCGCCGAACCCCGCGCCGCGCGGTGGATCGCGTGGGACGACGAGTTGCCCGGCTTCGGCCTCCTCGTGCTGCCTTCCGGGGTGAAGTCCTACGTCGTGCGCTACCGGACGGTCGAAGGGCGGGATCGGCGGCCGACGATCGGCCGACACGGCGTGTTGACCCCCGACCAGGCGCGCACCAAGGCGCGGGAAATCCTCGTCGCCGTCGACAAGGGCGGTGACCCGCTCGGCGATCGCCGCGAGCGGCGGGCCGGCGCCTCGATGGGCGAGCTCTTCGACCGCTACCTCGAGGAACACGCGGCGGCGCATTTGTCCCCCAGCACCTCCACCGAACACCGGCGGCTGATCGAGAAGCACCTTCGGCCCGCGTTCGCCGCGCTGAAGGTCGAGGGCTTCACCGCCGAGGACGCGAAGCGGCTTCATTTCGCCCTACGCAAGACGCCGCGACAGGCGAACCATGTCGTGGGCATCCTGTCCAAGGCCCTCAACCTCGCCGAGGATTGGGGCATGCGACCGGAGGGGCGAAACCCCTGCTCGCGGGTGAAGAAGTACCCGGAGAACGCGCGGGATCGCTTCCTCGTGGCGGAAGAGGTCGCGCGGCTCGGCCGGGTCCTGATCGAGGCCGAGACGACCGGGCTTGCCTGGGACGTCGACGAGACCACCGCGACGGCGAAGCATCTCGCCAAGCCGGAGAACCGGCGAACGCTGGTCGATCCGATCGCCATCGCGGTCGTGCGGCTCCTCCTCCTGACCGGTGCGCGGCTCTCCGAGATCACCGAACTCGAATGGGCGCACGTCGACTTCGAGCGAGAGACCATCGCCCTTCCCCATCAGAAGGGCCGTGGCCGGCGCGCGCACGTCGTCCCCACCGGCGCGATGGACCTCCTCGCCCGCCGTCCGCGTGTCGAAGGCTCGCCCTGGGTGTTCCCCCGGGCCTCGGACCCGGCACGGCCGGTGTCGATCTATGTCGTCGAAAACGCCTGGTGGCGTATTCGCGCCGCCGCCGCCCTAGACGACGTGCGGCTTCACGACCTCCGCCACACGGTCGGCACTTGGGCGGCGCGCACCGGCGCCAACGCCTTCCAGATCCGCGACGTGCTGCGGCACAAGGGCGTCGCCATGACGAGCCGGTACGTCAACCGCGACGACGAACCGCTTCGCGCGCTCACCCAAGCGGTGGGGGATGCGCTGACGGCGGCGCTCGAAGGGCGCCGGGCGGAGGTGGTGGCGCTCGACGAAGCGAACCGAGAAGGCTCTCGATAAGATCGAGCCGTCGTGGCGGGACTGGCAGGATCACCGGGAGGCTTGGCTTCGGGGCCCGGTGAAGGACCGTTTCGACCGCGCTTGGCGGCGACGGTATTTTGCGTCGCCCGAGGATCACGACGAGATGCGCGACCAACTCAGCGCGGCGCTAGAGATGCTCGCGGCACGAGCCGCCGCCGCGAGAGGGTGTGCGGCCGAAACAAAGAGAGGAGGGCGAACGCCCATCACAGCCCGCAATCACTTCGTGCTTGCATTGGCGACGGTCTACGCGATGACGACGGGAGAGGCCCCGGCCTTCAGCGGTGGCGATCAAGGCACCCCCAACAGGGTCGGTACGGAGCGAAGACAAGCCTCGCCGTGGCACGCTTTGATCCGAGATGCGCTCGATCTCACAGGCCTTCGCGCCGGAGCGACGACCGACGCCGTCCTTCGGGCGGCGGGGGAAGTCACGGGCGCCATCCGAGCAACGGGCGCGTCAAGGGGGTGGCTGTCGCACTATCCATCGTTTCCCTTCACCGACCTCGAAATCGACGCCGGATGCCGCGCGGAAATGCCGGCTACGCGAGAGGAGGCCTACGCTCACCCATGGACCTTCTACGTCGGCCGATCTGGGCGTGGATAGCTATGGGCGGCCTTCACTTCGCAGGAGGCTTTTTCCCCCGCCGATCGCCCAATCGACGAGCGCCGCGTCGTCCTCGATCCCTTCGGCGAGGCACCGGGCGACGGCATCGGCGCGGGCAAAGGCGCGCGAAACCACCGCGCGCCAGCGGCCGCTCGGATCTTCGACGTCGAGCCCGAGCATGAAGCGAATGGAGGCTGGCTCGTCGTCAAGTCTACTCATCCGCTGCCGGTCGATCGGAAGAACTCGCGCCGTCTCATCGAGGCGCCTGAGCGCCTCGGCCGCTCTGGCACTGACACGTGGAACGTCCGTGGTGATGGGGCGGCTGGTGGGCTCGACCTGTCCCAAGGCTTGCGCGCCATGCCGCACGGACGCAACTTCCCCCGGATCGAGAAGTGGGGCTAGCGTCGAGACCAGTGCGGCCTTTGGAAAGCTCGACAGGCGACGAAAGCCGGAAGCGACCCCCGCCGGCAACGGGCGCGTTCGCCCGGTCTTCGGCGGCTTCTCGACGTCGGACGAAGGCGACGACGACTTTTTCCGGGCCATGGCGGATCGCCTCCGCGGGATCGTCACGCCTCCGGGGCGCTCGCGTCGGTGGACCGCTTGGCGAGGCGGACACCGGGTCCGGCGCCGTTCTCGGGAACGAAGATCACGCCCGCGTCTTCGAGCGCCTTGCGGATCGCCGCGACGGCCTCTTCGCTTCCACCGTATCGCCCGGTTTCGAAGTTGGAGATCGTGTTGCGGTGAACGCCGGCAGCGCGCGCGAGATCCGCCAGCGTCCAGTTTAAGGCGGCGCGCGCCATTCGGACTTGTGCAGGGTTCACAGCTATCAATCCTTGTGATATTCGCACTTGTGTAAATATCACAAACCGCTCGCGAGGAGCAACCTATGCCGAACGACACCGTTCCGGCAGCCGATCCCGGCTTGCCCGATGACACCGCCGCCGCCCCTCGGCTCGACAAGCTCGAACTCGAACGCATCACGATCAATGTCGCGCGGCTTTCCTCCGCCGCCGTTCTCGCTGCTCACGGCCTTCGGGCGCTGACGCGTGACATCGTCGTCAGTGAGGACGGGGTGACCGGCCTCGTCGAACTCTTGGAGATCGTCGCGGCCGAAGCCGATGCGCTTCACGCTCTGGTGCTCGACGAGCCCCGACGCCTCAACGGATTGCTGTCGGCGCCGATCGGGAGGGCGCGGGCATGACGAGCGACTCCGAATTTCACAATCGCCTGAACTCGAACGAAGGAACTTCGATCATGAGCAACCGATCTTTCGATACGGATCTTCTTCACAGCCCCGCCCGCGAACATGCTTTCGATTCGCTCGAAGCGCACGTGCAGGCCGCTTCGGCCCTGGCGCGGGCAGCCTATCTGCTCATGGATTACATTCCCGGTGCGACCGGGGACTTCGACCCTCGCGACCGATACGCTCTCGCGGCGGTGGTCACAGCCGCCGCCGACCACGCCAGTGCGGCGGAAGTGCTCATGAGCGCCGCTCCGAATGATCTGAAGGTCCGGCTCGAAGATCGACTTTGTGAATTTCGGCGCACTGAGCTGCCCGAGACGGCTTCGCGCGACGTTGCCGCATGAGGGCGTTGCCCCTGTCAACCGCGCCAGCGTCGCCACGGAGCCGAACGCGGGCGGTGTCTGATCAGCGGTCCGGCAAGCAATAGGAACCCCTTCCCGGAGAAACAAAAGTCGGTTTTTAGACAATGGCTTATACCATGACTTCCGGCGAGTTTCTCCGGGTTTGTTCCTCGACACCGCCCCGGTGTTCGGCGCCTTTCTCGTGTTCACGCAATCCAAGCGGAGAACACGAAGATGCAGACCACCCCAACGCAGAGCCCGGTGACCTCCATTGCCGCCGTCTCGCCGCCGAGCGGCGATCGTCTCATGACGGAAAAGGAAGCGGCCGAGTACCTCGCCGTCAGTGTTCGAACTCTCCAGGACAAGCGCCTTCGCGGTGGAGGCCCCCGCTTCGTCAAGTTGTTCCGGTCGGTGCGGTATCGCCTCTCCGACCTCGACGGCTTCATCGCTGCGGCAACCCGACATGCCCGCCCTTCTGAAGAACCTCCCTCTCGTCGACGCCATTCGCGTGAAGGAAGCGCTCCTCGGTTTTTTTATGGACTGTCGGGAAGAGGCGTTGCGGACGCCCGTTCGCTCCTCGTCTTCAGGCTCGGTTGGTTCCGCCCTCTCGAATGGGACAACCTGACGCCGTCCGACCTCCTTCGTTGGATCGCGGCCGGCGTCGATGCCGGCGTCATCAAGCACAAATCGCCGGCCGCGCGCCCCCGCCCCTGACACCGAGAGGCCGAATCCATGTCTACCCCGCTGCTCGAAGCCAACGCCGTCATCGACATCGAGGATCGTGCGTCCGCCAAGGTCGATGCGATCGCCAAGAAGTTCGCCGCCCTGGTCAAGGTGGCTGCCGGCGCCAACCTGAAGACCACCGCATTCGACAAGCTCGAACGTTCGATGGCGAAGGTGACGGCCGGAACCGTCAACGCCACCAAGTCGTTCGCCGCGCTCGACAAAGGGCTCTCTTCGGTAGGGCGCTCGGCCTCGGCGGCCGGCACGGCGGCCGGGTCGTTCGATCGGGTCGCGCGATCGGCGACCACCGCCGAGGTCGCTCTCTTGCGATACGCGCGAGCCCAGAAGTCGGCCAACTCCGCCATGTCGCGCGCGGGTGCTTCGGCACGCCCGACGTTGCTTCCGGCCCCGGCGCCTCACCCGCGACGGCGGCCGTCGGGCGCTGCGGGCACGCCGCCATATCGCGACCGCTACGGAAATCTGATCGAGGTCGGCGTCGGCGACAGGGTCGCCGAGGGCGCCGCAACCCGTGCGGCCGAGGCGGGCGCCGAGCTCGAACGCCAGCGCGTCGACGCCACGGCGGCCGGTCTGAACGAGCACGAGGCGGCCGAGGTCGAAGCCACGGCGCTCGACCTCTCGCGGAAGTACCGAACGGTGCCCCAGTCCGCCCTCATGCGGATGATGCGCAACGCCCGCGCGGCGACGGGCGATCTCGAAGACGCGCTCGCCGTCATGGACCCGCTGACCAAGCTTCGTGTCCTGGCACAGGCCAAGCACCCGGGCGCGGACGTCTCGGAGGAATTCGAGACGCTCGTGAAGGGCATGGAAATCAAAGGCGTGGCACAGGACCGCGCCGAATTCATGAAATACATGGACGGCATGGCGAAGGCGATGAACGTCTTCGGCGAGCAGGTGAGGCCATCGGCCTATTACCAGATGTTCAAGTACGGGCGCGGTTCGACGCGCGGCCTGTCCGAAGACTACATGCTTTCGGTCGCCCCGACACTCGCCGCCGAACTCGGCGGCTCGTCGACCGGCGTCGCCGGGCAAAACTTCTATCAGGCGATCGTCGGCCGGCGTCTGAAAAAGTCCTCGCTCATCGAGCTCGAAGGCCTCGGCCTGCTCGATCAGGGGAAGATCGAACGGGACAAGAAGGGCCAGCCGATGCGTGTCGGCGTCGGTGGTGTCGTCGGTGCCGACCTGGCGCGCGCCGACCCTTACCGTTGGGTCAATCAGGTTCTCTTGCCGGCCATGGCCAAGAAAGGCATCACCGACCCGAACGCGATCGGCGATCATATCGCCGCGATCTTCGGCAATTCGCTCGCCCAACAGCTCGTTTCGATCCTGGCCACACAGCAACAGCGCATCGAGAAGGATCGGAAGAACCTCGGCAAGGCACAAGGGCTCGACGCGGCGGACGAGTATCTCGCGCGCGATCCGGGGCAGGCGCTCTCGGCGTTCTCGGCCCAACTGCAGAACCTTCTCGCCAACGCGTCGTCACCGCTCATGCCGGCGGCGACGGCGGCGTTGAACGGGCTGGCGGGCGCACTCGGCTCGCTCTCGCAGACGGCGAAGGAACACCCCGCCGCCGCCGGCACTGGTCTGTTGGCGGGGCTCGGTGGCCTGGCGGCCGGGAGCGTGTGGCTCACCCGGAAGGTTCTCACGCGCATCGGCTTCGGTGGCACGTCGGTGCGAGCGGCGACGGCGCCGGTCGCCACGGAAGTCGCGGCCGGTGCCGGCCTCGGCTGGCTCGCCCGCATAGGGACGAAGGCGTTGGGGCTTGCGCGCCTCGTGCGGCGCGCCGCCGGGCCGACGGCAGTCGCCTCGCTGGTCGCCGAAGGCATCGTCGCCGGGTACGAGGCGGCAGACGATCGCGGACGGATGCACCCCTACGGCGCGCCCGGGGAAGGATGGCGTCGCCGCTACGAGGAGAACCGCCGCGCGAACGACAAGCTCAATGCGTCGCGCGAGCGGGCGAACGCCCGCCGCGCCCGGCGCGACGGCAGGCTCGCGGAGGAATATCCCGATCACGGCTTCCACGGCGCCGCTCGTCCGGCTTTCGGTGCGGAGGGTGCGGCCGCCTGGGAGGCCTATCCCGATCGGGGGTTTCACTTCGGCGCCCCGTCTCCGCTCTGGGGCTCCTCGGCGACGCCGACGCACCTCGAGGGCGTCGCGGCGGTCGGCCCCGTCGGTCAGGTCAACGACTCGCTCGACCGCGCGGCAGAGAAGATCACCGAGGCGCTCAACGGGCATGCGGAAGTCGCGATCAAGATCGAGCCGAGCCCCGACCTCGTCGCCCGCGTGGTGTCGATGGCGAAGGATGCGACGATGAAGGCGATCAATCTGACGGGGCCGGGGTCGGTCGGGCGGACGGGGGGCGACATCCCGTAGTGATCACGAAGCGTCCGACCGCGCGTGTCTAGTGAGCGCGCAACATTCCCCCTTCGCGAACCTATCGACGACCGACGCGGGGCCGTGAGTGCCTTGACGTCGAAGAACCTTTGGGAGATGAGCCTCAACCGCCCCGCACTCACGACAATCTGGCGCGCCCCTGAGCTTCAAATTCTTCCAACGCCTTCACGCGGCGAAAAAGAGCCATCGTGACTTTTCCATAGACGACAATATTGCGACCGCAGGCTTCGAAGATCGCGTCTTCGTGCCCCACCCCCATCTCTCGCAGAAGTGAGTCGCTATACTTCTTTGCTAGGTCTTTCATTGCATCGCTGGAGAAATTCGAATTCGCCGGCGCCGCCTTTAGCCGCTCATTTGAATACAATTTATTGAGAACCGCATGCACTCTTCTTATCTCGGCACCATTTTCAGAAAAATTATCAGAGGCAGAAACGATTTCATCAATAGCCCGGCCCTGACCTTCAACTTCGATTACTCCTGGTGATGCATATTGAATCCGGGAAACGCGGAGCGGACTATTCACCCAAACTGCATCTGCAAGGTCCGAAAAAAAGCCGACATAGCTGCCGCCACCCTGCCAAAATTTAGATGTGACAAAGCCTTTTAGCTTTGCGATTGCAGAAATCCGTTGATCGTCGCCCGCCTGATCTATTGAAATAAGACTTGCATAGAATGCGTACAGATCGGAGAGACGACCATAGAACTTCGAAAAATCAGACGCCGCCCAACTCCCATCGATGTGAAATGTGTGCTTTTCACCGACTACACGCTCGTTCAACGCAAATTTAGAGTGATGATCACGTGCAAAGAAACCGTGTTCTGGATAGTATTCATCTGACTCAACGATCTCTGTTGGCGCAGAGAACAACTGAACAATATCGCCATGACGATACGGTCCGATATCAAAGACATATCGACGCGACTTCGCAGCCCTATCAAAAATATACCGTAAATCTACTTTGCAATCGAAATATGGCTTAAGATCCAAAACCTTCAAACCCACTCCATAAAAAGGATAATTGAAGCCCTCGAATTCAATCGCCACTCCGATCACGAAAAGTTCTTCATCGAAAGACAGCAGGACAACCTGCGGCTCGTCAACATAGACTAGAGTCTCGATGAATTTCGGAAGATGCCCTCTCTTTTTTTTGAGCTTCTTCATGGCGCTACAACTTTCACAATGGCTGCAAATGGGTCAAAAGTGCCAAACATCCAGAAGTGGCAATGAGCCCCGGCGTTGTTTAGAAGATAACCGGTCTGGCCGTCAATCTCCAAGATAGCCGCGTGCTTTTTCCCTCTTATCTTTGGCAACTTCTGCATTTGCTTTACTTGATTAACGGAGCCAGAATTTTCTCTTTCTAAGTGCACAGAACAGCTTGACCAATCGCATTCCGACACCGATTTCGGGCGAGTAAGCCCAAGCATTGAGTGTGAGAGAAAGGCGTCACTCGGAACAGGCGCTCCCGCCACCATGCGGATGACCCGGATCGTCGACGATGGCCGGTACGCATCAGCCGGTGGGCATCCGTCAGGAAGATCTTCAGCGAAAACACTCGGACTTTGTTCCACAGCATTCATACTGCAATCCACACGCAATCAGATTGAATACTCGGCACACTAGTTCGCGTTGTATCGATTCTCAATCGAAAACACATCATCCCTTCGGCGCGGCGCCGCCCGGTCTCTCAAGGGTATACCTCAACGAAACCACGGAAAGCCCGGTTCAAAAATACCCTATTGACCATTCAAAATGAACTGATAGGATAAAACCATCCTAAGTGAACCGATGGATGGTTTCCGATGCTCGCCCGCTCCTACCTCCGCGCCTCGACCGACGAACAGGACGCCACCCGCGCCCGGGAACAGGTCGAAGCCTTCGCCGCCGAACATGGGCTCACGATCGCTGCGACCTATGTGGAGAACGAGAGCGGCGCCAAGCTCGCCCGACCGGAGCTGTTCCGCCTCCTCGGGGACTGTCGGCCCGGCGACGTGCTCTTGATCGAACAGGTGGACCGCCTCTCCCGCCTCACGGCGGCCGACTGGCAGCGCCTGCGCTCGGAACTCGACGCGCGGCAGGTCCGCGTCGTCGCTCTCGACCTTCCCACGTCGTGGATGCTCGCCGCGCCGGCCGACGAGTTCACCGCCCGCATGTTCGCCGCCGTCAACGGGATGATGCTCGATGTCCTCGCCGCCGTCGCCCGCAAGGATTACGACGACCGCCGCCGCCGGCAGGCCCAAGGACAAGCGAAGGCCAAGGCCGAGGGGAAGTACAAGGGCCGCGCCGAGAACGTCGCCAGAAACGACGGCATCGCCGCCATGCTGCGCTCTGGCGCCTCGTGGTCGACCATCCAGGCGGCGACGGGGTGCAGCCGGGCGACGGTGGCGAAGATCGCCAAGCGGCTCGACGAAAAGGCGGCCTGATCGGCGCCGTCTCGGCCCTCCCCCAAGACGAGAAAGCCCGCCTCGGCAATCGCTCGGGCGGGGTTTTGCGTCTCGAGGCGAGGCCTGGGCGGCGTCACGCCGCCGTCGGGGCTGGGATCAAGTCGTCGACCAGCACGCCGAGGGCATCCGCGAGCTTCACCAGCGTGTCGACGGTGCCGTCGCGCTTTCCGGTCTCGATCTGCGAGACATAGGACGAAGCGAGCCCCGCCGCCTCGGCGAGGGCCTGCGCCGTGAGCCCCCGGTGTTCGCGCCAGACGCGGACGGGCGACTCCCCGGCAAGGATGCGATCGACCATCTCGGACGGTATCGCCTCCTCTTCTCCGCTCGCCAGGGCGGCCCGGAAGCGGCGCACCGCCTCGCGGTCGCTGGCGTCGTCGGAGGCCTCGACGAGGGCGAGGTAATCCGCCTCGGGCAGGATCGCGAGGCGTTCGCCGGTCGGCGTGACGATGATCTGAGCGTTCATCTGGCGGTCCTCATTCGTAAGCAGCGCCGCGAGGGGCAATGCGGATGATGGCGAGCACTTCGCCGTCTTCGGTGAAGAGCACGCGCCAGTCACCCACTCTCAGGCGGAACAGACCAGGTTCACCCTTCAGCGCCTTGACGTTGTTCGTCAGTGTGGCCGGGTCGGAGGCGTATTGCTCGACCTTGGCGCGGATCGTCGCGGCGACGTTCGCCGGCATCCGTCGTAGGGTTCGCAATGCGTCTTTGCTGTATGTGATCCGCTTCATGTGCTTTGCATAGCATAATGCGAAACGAAATGCGATCTGCATTCCCTCCCCCTGCCCCGCGATCTGCCGAGTGACACCACGGCCACGCTCGACCAATGGAGCCGATCGGCCGCCCACGCCGAGCGAGGCAGGGTCTCCGGGCCTGTCATGGTGGAGGGGGGGGCTTGGGTCCTTCCCCCGTCAAACGAACGCGCGGTGAGTACGCAGCGTCAACCCTCACCAGTTCCAATAGGCCAAATCGGGGTTGACGGGGTTGACTCGAAGGGGCCGTGGTTGACGAGGTTGACGGACGCCGTCGCGAGGACAACCCACGGGCGTCTCGCGCGCACGAGGACCGGCCGAAAGCTGCCCCAAGCGGCGGCCGTCGTGCGAAGCCGGACGGCGATGGACGGCGGGCGGACGGCAATGCCGCTCTTGGCCTTGGCCAGAACTCATTGAAAAAATTGATGATGGACGGCGTTGGACGGCTTGGACGGCCCAATTTCTATTACAGAGAAAAGGATACTCAGGATCGAGGGGGCAGACGCCCATGGACCTCGTGTTGCGGAATGGATTGCTACGGGAAAGGGGTCCTTCGAGGTGGGGAGGCCAAACCAGATGGCCTTCGGTCCGGCAACGGTCTTCTCGACGAAGCGCCGGACACGCTCACCGACGAGTGAATTTGCCCGGGTTGGTGACACAGTGGTGACACGGCGCGCCGTCACTACGCCGCACGGCCGACGGTGGAATGACAAAATTCAACAAAATCAATAAGTTGACTGGCGACCCCGGCAGGATTCGAACCTGCGACCAACAGCTTAGAAGGCTGTCGCTCTATCCCCTGAGCTACGGGGCCGCATGACCGGCCACCCCTCTCCTCGCCGCCGAAGGCGTGCGAGCCCGCGCCGCCGTCGGCGGCCGGGCGAAGCGTGGCGATCGTGAACGCTCAGTGCGTCCAGGTGCCGATGCGGCCGAACTTGAAGTTGTCGGAGTAGGACAACGTCTTCGGCGCCCGCTCCTTGGGCTCCACCACCCGATACTCGAGGCCCTTGCGCTCGGCGTAGGCGATCGCGTCTTCCTTGGTGGCGAAGAACAGACGGATCTGGCTCTTCATGTCGGACGACGAGGTCCATCCCATCAGCGGATCGGCCGAGCGCGCCGCCTCGGGCTCGAACTCGAGCAGCCACCGCTTGGACTTGGCCTGACCGGACTGCATGGCCGTCTTGGCCGGCCGAGAGATGCGCGCCACCATGTCGTCTACTCTCCTCGTTCCTGTCTCGTGCCGGGTGGCGGACCCCCCGAACGATGCGATCGGCGCCCTTGCCCGGTTGGTCGGGGCAGCAGGATTCGAACCTGCGACCTGAAGTACCCAAAACTTCCGCGCTACCAGGCTGCGCTATACCCCGTGCCGTACCCTCGGGCCGTCTCGCGACGTCCCGCTCGCTCTCGCGTCCGCAATACACGGCCCCGGCGAAACCGGCAAGCGCCGAGGCTCGCCTGGGCTCACCGCGTGGCGCGAATCCGTGGATGCACCAAGCGATCGCCGGGCTTCAACCCGAGCCGTTCGGCCGTGCCGGCATTGACCTCGAGCACGAAGCGGACCGAACCGCCGGAACCGATGGTCTCTTCCGACAGAGGCACCGCGTCCCGCGCGATCGAGACGATCACGCCGTCGGCGCGGGCGAAGATCATGTCGAGCGGCAGATAAGTGTTCTTCATCCAGAACCACACCGGCTGCTCGCGGCGGAAATCGAAGAGCATGCCGTGATCGGCCGCCATCTCCTTGCGGAACATCAGCCCCTCGGCGCGGCTCGCGTCGGTGTCGGCGAGTTCGACCGTGAAGACCGTGGTGCCCTTGGCGCCGACGACCTCGACCCGGTCGCTCGCCGCCACCGGCGCCTCGGCCCGGGCCGGCAGCGGCGGATCGACGAGAACGACGCCCGCGACCGCGAGAAAGAGCGCGACGACGAGCCGAAGGGCGCGGCGGCGGAGCGAGAGATGGGAAGAAAGCGCGGCGGCCACGAGGCGAAATCCGTCTGACGCGAGGAAGGCGCGCAAGTCGCGCGAGCATCCGCCGATCGGGGACGCGTCGAGCGACGGCCTCCTCAATGGGACGCGGGAACGTGCGAGAGGCCGTCGGGACGGATCTCGGCCGCCATCAGGCCCTTGGGGCCGTCGCCGAAGCGGACCCACACGGTCTGGCCGGGACGCAGCTCGGCGAGGCCGTAGCGGCGCAGGGTCTCCATGTGGACGAAGATGTCCTCGGTGCCCTCGCCTCGCGTCACGAAGCCGAAGCCCTTGACGCGGTTGAACCACTTCACCGTCGCGCGTTCGAGGCCAGAGGTCGGCACGACCTGGACGTGGGTGCGCGAGGGGGCGAGCTGCGACGGGTGGACGGCGGTCGATTCGTCCATGTGGACGATGCGCAGGGCCTGGAGGCCGCGCGGCCGGTCGAGCACCTCGCAGACGACCCGCGAGCCCTCGTAGGCGGTCTGGTAGCCGTCACGGCGCAGGCAGGTGACGTGCAGCAGGATGTCGGGGAGACCGGCGGTCTCGGGGACGATGAAGCCGTAGCCCTTGGCGATGTCGAACCACTTGATGGTACCGACCACCTCGATGACGTCGACCGCCGCTTCCTCTCTCACGTCGTGATCGAGATGACCCTCGTGATCGAGACGGGCGTCGATATCGGTCTTGGCTCCCATCGGCCTCACTCCTTCGTCCGCGCCCATCGCCTCGGGCCGAACCGCACACACGAGCACACTGAATCACCACCCTACGGACCTCACGCCATACGAACGGTGGCCCGACCCCGTTCGAATCGCGTCGCTGTTTCCAGCCTCGCAAAAGGATACCATCGCGCCACTCTGCGACCACCGGCTTTTACCGTTCGTGAACGCTTTCCCCGGGGATCTCGGGCTCAGAGCCGCGAGAAGACGGTGCCGATCGAGCCGCGCAGGACCCGATCGGCGAGGCCGTCGAGGGGGGTCGACTCGGCGTTGACGATGATCAGTTCGGCGCCCTCGTATTTGGCGATCATCGGCAGCGTCGCCGCCGGCTGGACCGTCAGCGAGGATCCGACGGCGACGAAGAGGTCCGCCTGCTGGATCGCCTCCTCGGCGCGCTGCATCTCGCGGCTCGGCATCGCCTGACCGAAGGAGATCACCGCCGCCTTGATCAGGCCGCCACAGGCGCAGCGCGGCGTCCGCCCGGTCGCCGCGATGATCGCCTCGGCCTCGTCGAGCTCGACCCGCGCGTCGCAGGAGAGGCAGGTGGCGTAGGTGGCGTTGCCGTGCAACTCGATCAGCCGATCCGCGGGCACGCCGGCGCGGCCGTGCAGGCCGTCGATGTTCTGGGTGATGACGGCGTTGGCCTTGCCGGAGGCGATCAGGCGGGCGATCGCCCGGTGGGCGACGTTGGGCTCGACGGCGGCGACCTGGTCGCGAAAGGCGAAGCGACGCTTCCAGTCCTCGCGCCGGGCGGTTTCCGACGACACGAACTCGTCGTAATAGATGGGCTTGATCTTGGTCCACAGACCGTTCGGCCCGCGAAAATCGGGGATCCCGGACTCGGTCGAGATCCCGGCGCCGGTGAAGATCACCACGGTCTCGGCCCGGGCCACCCTCTCGGCCAGCACGGCGGCGCCCTCGAGCGGCTCCTCGACGGTCTTCATCGCCCGCTCTCCTCAACACGACGGAAGGGTCCGTTCATGCGCTTTCTCCACACCATGATTCGCGTCCGCGATCTCGATGCCAGTCTCGCCTTCTTCTGCGATCTGCTCGGTCTCGAGGTGGTGCGCCGCGACGATTATTCCAAGGGGCGTTTCAGCCTGATCTTCCTGGCCGCGCCCGGCGACGCGCAATCGGTGGCGACCGACAAGGCCCTCGCCCGGCGCGAATCCCCGACCATCGAGCTGACCTGGAACTGGGATCCGGAGGACTACGGCAGCGCCCGCAACTTCGGCCATCTCGCCTTCGAAGTCGACGACATCTACGCCGCCTGTGACCGATTGATGGCGGGCGGAGTCACGATCAACCGGCCGCCGCGCGACGGTCACATGGCCTTCGTGCGCTCACCCGATCTGGTCTCGGTCGAGCTGCTGCAGAAGGGCGAGCCCAAGGCTCCGGCGGAGCCGTGGGCGTCGATGCCGAACACCGGCGTGTGGTGAGAAGCGACTCTATCGATTGACTTGGTCAACCTATCCATTGACATTGTCAATGAATAGGAGGCCCCATGTCGGACGATCCCCATTTCTCCTCGCTGCTCGATGCCTCGGTCGAGCGGGTGCGGCGGTTCAATCGCTTCTACACCCGCCGGCTCGACCTGCTCGACGGTGACTTTCTGGCGAGCGAGCATTCGCTCGGCGAAATTCGGATCCTGTGGGAGCTGTCGCGGCGCTCGCCGCTCACGGCGGCGGAGCTCGCGCGTGATCTCGGCATCGATCCGGGCCGGATGAGCCGGATCATGAAGCGCTTCGTCGCCGAGGGGTGGGTCGCTAGGGCGACCGCCGAGGGGGACGCCCGCCGTCTCGCCGTATCGATGACCGAGGCCGGCCGGGCGTGGTTCGCGCCGATCGAGGCGGAGCAGAAGGCGCGGGTGGCGGCGAGCCTCGTCGGCCTCGACGGCGAGGCGCTCGGCCGGCTGACCGGCGCCATGGCCGACGTCCACCGCCTGCTGGCGACGCCGGACGTGGCGATGGAGGTCGTGTTGCGACCGCACCGGGTCGGCGACCTCGCCGAGATGGTGGCGCGGCAGAGCCGGTGGTACGCGGTCGAGCATCGGTTCGACGAACGGTTCGAGGCGCTGCTCGCCGAGATCGCCTCCGATTTTCTGCGCCGGTTCGATCCCGCCTCCGACGCGTCCTTCATCGCCGAGGTCGAGGGGCGCATGGTCGGCTCGGTGCTGGTCACCCGGGCCGACCCGACCACGGCGAAGCTGCGCGTGCTGCACGTGGAGACGGAGATGCGTGGCCGGGGGATCGGCGCGCGGCTGGTCGACGCGGCGCTCGGTTTCGCGCGGGATCGCGGCTATCGCACGATGCGGCTGTGGACCAACGCGGTGTTGGTGGAGGCGCGCCGCCTCTATGAGCGGCGCGGGTTCCACCGGATCGAAAGCGAGCCGCACACGATGTTCGGCCCACCGATGGTGGGCGAGACCTGGGAGCGGGCGTTGTGAGGCGCCCTCCCCCATTCACGCGGATTCGACGATCTTGCCGTCGATCAGCGTGATGCGCCGATCCATGCGGTCGGCGAGCTCCATGTTGTGGGTGGCGATCAGGGCCGCGAGCCCGGACGAGCGCACCAACGCCTGGAGCGCGTCGAAGACGTAGTGGGCGGTCTTGGGATCGAGGTTGCCGGTCGGCTCGTCGGCGAGGATCAGGCGCGGCACGTTGGCCACCGCCCGGGCGATCGCCACACGCTGCTGCTCGCCGCCCGACATTTCCGAGGGCAGATGCTGCATGCGCTCCTCGAGCCGCATGTAGGCGAGCAGCTGCTCGGCGCGCTTGATCGCCTCCTTGCGGCCGAGGCCGCGGATCATCTGCGGCAGCATCACGTTCTCGAGCGCGGTGAACTCGGGCAGAAGGTGATGGAACTGGTAGACGAAGCCGATCTCGAGCCGGCGCATGCGCGTGCGCTCGGCGTCGGAGAGCGCGCCGGTGGCGACGCCGCCGAGATAGACCTCGCCGCCGTCCGGCGCCTCGAGGAGACCGGCGAGATGGAGGAGCGTCGACTTGCCGGCGCCGGAGGGGGCGACCAGCGCCACCGTCTCGCCGGCGCGGATCTCCAGATCGGCGGCCTTCAGCACCTCCAGGAAGCGATCGCCTTCCGAATAGCGCCGCTCGACCCGCGAGAGGCGCAGGACCGGCTCCTCGACCAGCGCGGCGGCGGCCCGGGTGTCGTCGAGATCGATCGCCGTCATCATTCGTACCTCAGAGCTTCGACCGGATCGAGACGCGCCGCCTTGCGGGCCGGGAAGATGGTGGCGAGCAGCGACAGGCCGAGCGCCATCACCACCACCGACACCGTCTCGCCGACGCGGATGTCGGCCTTCATCTTGGCGAGGAAGTAGACGTCGGGCGGATAGAGTTCGGTGCCGAGCAGCCACGACAGGCCGGTGCGGACCTCCTCGATGTGGCCGCACAGGAAGAGGCCGAGCAGGAAGCCGGCGAAGGTGCCGACCGTGCCGATGGTGGCGCCGGTGATGAAGAAGATGCGCAGGATCGTGCCGCGCGTCGCGCCCATGGTCCTGAGAATCGCCACGTCGCGCGACTTGTCCTTCACCAGCATGGTCATGCCGGAGACGATGTTCAGCGCCGCGACGATGACGATCAGGGTCAGGATGATGAACATCACGTTGCGCTCCATCTCGAGCGACGCGAAGAACGTGACGTTGCGGTGGCGCCAGTCGGTGACGTAGACCGAGCGCTGGGCGGCCTCCTCGATCGGGCGGCGCATCTCGCCGACCTTGTCGGGATCGTCGGTGAAGATCTCGATGGCGCTGGCGCGGCCGTCGAGGTTGAAATAGCCCTGCGCCACCTCGAACGGCATGAAGACGAAGCTCGCGTCGAACTCCGACTGACCGACCGAGAAGATCGCCACCACAGGGAAGGCCTTGACGCGCGGGGTCACGCCCATCGGGGTGACGTTGCCGCGCGGGGTGACGATGGTGACGGTGTCGCCGAGGCCGACGCCGAGGTTCTGGGCGAGGCGGGTGCCGATGGCGATGCCCTTGCCGGCGCCGAAATCGTCGAGATTGCCGAGTTTGATGTTGCCGGAGACCAGCGTCATCTTCTCGAGGTCGTTGCGCTCGATGCCGCGCACCAGCGTGCCGACGGCGCCGGCCGGGCCGGAACCGAGCGCCTGCCCCTCGATGAAGGGGAAGGCGAACTTCACGCCCTTCACCGCCGAGAGGCGCTTCGTCACCTCCTCGTAGTCGGTGAACTGGGAGGCGGTCGCCTGCACCAGCATGTGGCCGTTGAGGCCGAGGAACTTGCCCACCAACTCGGTGCGGAAGCCGTTCATCACCGCCATGACGGTGATCAGCGTCGCGACCCCCAGCATGATGCCCAGGAAGGAGAAGGCGGCGATGACCGAGATGAAGGCCTCGCGCCGGCGCGAGCGCAGATAGCGCCAGGCGATCATCCATTCGAACGCGGCGAAGGGCGCCGTGCCGGTGGGTTCGTCGAGTTCGCTGCCCTTGGCCATGCCGCGCGTCCGTCCCTTGTTCACGCCGTGACGCCGAGGCGCACGAGCGCGTCGGCGATCGACAGAACCTCACGCTCGCCGGTGGCGCGGCGCTTCAGCTCGACCTTGCCCTCGGCCAGCGACTTCGGGCCGCAGATCAGCTGCCAGGGCAGGCCGATCAGGTCCATGGTGGCGAATTTGGCGCCGGCGCGGGTGTCGGTGTCGTCGTAGAGCACCTCGACCCCGGCCTTGCCGAGCGTCGCGTAGAGTTCGGCGCAGGTCGCGTCGCAGGCGGCGTCGCCCGGCTTCATGTTGATCAGTCCGACCTGGAAGGGGGCGATCGCCTCCGGCCAGACGATGCCGGCGTCGTCGTGGCTCGCCTCGATCACGGCGGCGGCGAGGCGCGATACGCCGACGCCGTAGGAGCCCATGTGCACCGGACGCTCGACGCCGTCGGGGCCGGCGACCTTGGCGCCCATCGGCTCGGAATATTTCGTGCCGAAATAGAAGATGTGGCCGACCTCGATGCCGCGCGCGGTCACCTGCTTGTCGGCGGGGACGGCGGCGAAGGCGGCCTCGTCGTGCATCTCCTCGGTGGCGGCGTAGAGGCTCGTCCACTGATCGATGATCGGCTTCAGGTCACCCTGGAAGTCGGTGTCGGCGCCGGGGATCGGCAGATCGAGCAGGTCCTTGTGGCAGAAGACCTGGCTCTCGCCGGTGGAGGCGAGAACGATGAACTCGTGGGTCATGTCGCCGCCGATCGGGCCCGAATCGGCCTTCATCGGGATCGCCGTCAGGCCCATCCGCGCGTAGGTGCGCAGGTAGGCGACGAACATGCGGCGATAGGCCTCGGTGGCGCGCTCGTAGTCGAGATCGAAGGAATAGGCGTCCTTCATCAGGAACTCGCGACCACGCATCACGCCGAAGCGCGGACGCCGCTCGTCGCGGAACTTCCACTGGATGTTGTAGAGGTTGAGCGGCAGATCCTTGTAGGAGCGGACGTAGGAGCGGAAGACGTCGGTGACGACCTCCTCCGCCGTCGGCCCGTAGAGCATCTCGCGATCGAGGCGGTCGGTGATGCGCAGCATCTCCTGGCCGTAGTCCTCGTAGCGCCCGCTCTCCTTCCACAGCGCCGCCTGCTGGACGGTCGGCATCAGGATCTCGATGGCGCCGGCGCGATTCTGCTCCTCGCGGACGATCTTGCCGATCTTGTCGAGCACCCGCAGGCCCAGCGGCAGCCAGGTGTAGATGCCGGCGGCCTGCTGGCGGATCATGCCGGCGCGCAGCATCAGACGGTGGGAGACGATTTCCGCCTCGGCGGGGGTCTCCTTGAGGATCGGCAGGAAGTAACGCGAAAGACGCATGGGGAGAGGGCCTCGTGGAAGGCGCGGGAATCGGTCGCGGGGTCGTCGATCGACCTCGCCCGAGAATCCCGGCGAAATGAAGATCTCGTAGCGCACTTGGTGGACGAGGCGGGGGAAAAAGACAAGGGCGAGACTGGTTCGCTCCGGCGGCGGGGCAGGTCTTCCCCTCAGGCCTCCGGTTCGCCGGCGGGTCCGCGACCGGGACCCGGCACCAGCGTCATCACCTTCTCGAGCGTGTCGAGATCGAGCGCGGCCTCCGCCTTGAAGGCGCCGGCATAGGCGAGATGCTCCTCCTTCAGCTCGTAACAGGTGGCTCCGACGATATCCATCAGCACCGCGTCCATGCCGGCCTCACGGAAGGCGGCGTGACGTTTGAGGAAGAAATCCGAGCAGCACATGCCGAGATAGGAAGTGACGCCGCGCGCCCGCATCTCGGCGAGCGTCTGCGCGAGATGCTCGAAATCGAGGATGGTCGTCACCTCGAGACCGCGTTCGCGCGCCATCCGATAGGCGTCGCCGACGGCGCAATGGCCGCAGTCGATGCAGTCCGGGGTCGGGCGCAGGGCGCACCATGCGGGCTTGGCGCAATAGGGCACCAGCATCACACTCGCGCCCTCGAGGGCTTCCAGCGCGTCGCCGCCGGGGCCGGCGAGCATCACGCCGGAGGCGGCCGCGGCATCGAGGCCGATCGTCCCGGCGAGGCGCGCCTTCTCGCTCGCGCGGGCGGCGAGACGCACCAGATCGACCGCGCCGAAGCCGACGAAGACGTCGTCGGGACGCAGCGCCCGGGCCATCGCGACAGGCAGATCCGTCATCGCCTGCCCCCTGAGCACCTCTTGGACCCGTGCGGCGAGGTCGGCAGGCACGAAGGCGGCGTCGGTGGCGAAACGCGCGGTCGCGACCCGGCCGGAGGCGGCGGTCTCGAGGCGCAGGCGCAGAGTGGCGCGGGCGGTGCGATCGGCGACCTCGAGGCCGGTCGAAAGCACTGCCTCCCAAGGATCGGGGTCGGTCGGGGCGGAGCCGACGGGCGGCGCGAAGCGCGAGGGATCCGCCCATCTCGCCTCGGGCCATCGGGCCGCGACGGCGGCACTGAGGGCACCGGCGACGGCATCGGCGGCGGGCGGCGGCGACAGCCGTTCCGTCAGCGTCGCGACCCGTTCGCGGGCATGTTCGAGGCCGGTCACGGTCAGCTTCTCGGTCGGCACCAGCAGGGCGGAGAGCGCGGCGGTGACGTCGAAGGTCTCGAGCAGCGTGGCGAAGAGGATCGCCCGCCCCTCCTCCTCGGCGAGGAAGACCGAGGCGATCTTGGCGCCGCCCGACACCTGGAGATCGTTCGGCGCGACGAATCGGGCCTCGACACCGAGCCGGGCGAGTGCTGCGGCGAGGACCGCCCCGCCCTCGGCGAGGCGGGCGGCGGGATCGGGGCCGAGCCTCTCGGCAGGCATGACGAGGATGAGCGCCCATTGGCCGGGATCGATCCAGAGCGCGCCACCGCCGGTCGGACGACGCAGAATCGGGATGGCCCGCTCCCGGCACCAGGAGAGACGGACTTCGCGGGCGATCGCCTGATCCCGCCCCACCGCCACCACCGGCCGGGGGCGAAACAGCGCCGCGATCGGCCCGCCGTCGAGCACGACGGCCCGGCTCCAGGCGAAGACGGCGGCGAGGTCGACGGCCACGGGATCGCCCGCCTTTCCCGGCTCGCCCGGCGCCGTCGCGGGCGTCGTCTGGTGTCGCTCGGTCATCGCTTCGTCCCTCGCGCATTCGGCGATCGAGCTTCGCGGAGGATGGCCCCGCCGTCCATCCGGTCCTTTCGGGGGTGCCCCCTAAGCCATTCGTATTAGATACTATTCCATGTCTTCAATTGTTGCGACAACCGATTGAAATGTAACAATTATGCCGAAAGATCACGAAATGGGCAGCCCCTGCCTCGAAAGGTGACAAACCGATTTAGCTCGACTATGTTTCGTTGCATCAAAAGAGGGCGAGCAAAGACCGGAACGGCGTGCTCGAAGCCCCACTACCAATCGCGGTCTGAGT
This sequence comes from Pinisolibacter aquiterrae, assembly GCF_019160155.1. GTDB lineage: Bacteria > Pseudomonadota > Alphaproteobacteria > Rhizobiales > Ancalomicrobiaceae > Pinisolibacter > Pinisolibacter aquiterrae. Next base: position 15,727 of record NZ_JAFNIH010000043.1, on the reverse strand, counting down.
CTCGGGAGGAAGACCTCGGGCGCCCGATGCGGTCGCAACCGCCGGAGCAGCCGACCGTCACCCGCCATCGGGGGTGGGGACGGAAACAAGAGGTCCGCGCGAAACTGCAAAAGAAGCAAGGCTCCGAGGAGCCTTGCTTTTTTTATGGCCGAACCGGGCGCGCGCCTCCGCCGCCGTCACGGCGCGGTGGTGTTCAGAACCTCCCAGAGCGCCAACGGGGCGCCGCCCCAGTGCCAGAAGGAATATTCCTGGTATCCCCTCGCCTTCACCAGGGCGATGAAGGTCGCCGCGCGTTCGGCGCAGGCGCCGGCGGAACTGCACCCACCGTCCGGCCCGATCCAGCCGGCGCCGTCGCGGGCGAACGGGATGGTGGCGAGCCGAGCCACGCCGCCTTCGGCGGCGATCACGGGTCCCGATTTCCAGACGGACATGGACCGTCCGGGCATGACACGCCTCCCGGTTTCACACCACGAGACAGTTCTTCTTCCGATCATATCGATTGAAAATACCACCCGATTGAACGGATACGAAAAGCCCGGCGGTCGTGAGACCGCCGGGCGAAATCATGCCGTCGTGAAGGTGTCGGCTCAGCCGACGATCTCGAGACCGGAGAAGAAGAAGGCGATCTCCTCGGCCGCGGTCTCGGGAGCGTCGGAGCCGTGCACCGAGTTCTCGCCGATCGACAGGGCGAAGTCCTTGCGGATGGTGCCCTCGGCGGCGTTGGCCGGGTTGGTGGCGCCCATCACTTCGCGGTTCTTGAGGATGGCGCCCTCGCCTTCCAGAACCTGCGCGACGATCGGGCCGGAGGACATGAACTCGCAGAGCTCGCCGAAGAAGGGACGCTCCTTGTGGACGGCGTAGAAGGCCTCGGCCTGACGCAGCGACAACCACATGCGCTTCGAGGCGACCACGCGCAGACCGGCGGCCTCGAAGCGGGCCACGATCTGGCCGGTGAGGTTGCGCTTGGTCGCGTCGGGCTTGATCATCGAAAAGGTGCGTTCGATCGCCATCTCGGGGCTTCCTCTCGTCGGAATACGGAACGGAGCGGCCGAAGAACCGGCCGTTGCGGCGGCTTCTAGCACCATGGACGGCGCTCGCCAAGGCGAACGGCGACGAAAGTCGGCCGCGCCCCTCGCCAGCCCGGGCGACCGGAGGTCGCGGGCACTTCATACCAAAGGCCGGAGGTGCCGGCGCACCCGGCCTCTGAAGAAACGCGAATTTCTCATGTGCATCGGAGGCATGAGAAATTCGCGTCGGGAATACCATCGGTCCTCTTCGACGCCCGATGGTATCAGCCGCGCTCGGGTTCGTAGACGTAGCCGGCGCCGCGCACCGTGCGGATGAAGGTCGGCTCGCTCGGATTGACCTCGATCTTCTTGCGGATGCGGGCGATGCGCACGTCGATGGCGCGGTCGTAGGCCTCGGGATCACGGGCATTGGCGAGGTCGAGCAGCTGCTCGCGCGACAGAATCCGGCCGGGATGATCGACGAAGGCCTTGAGGAGCGCGAATTCGGAGGTCTGGAGCAGGCCCTCCTCGCCGGTCTCCTCGTCCTTCAGGCGCCGCGTCTCGAGATCGAGCAGGCGGCGGCCGAAGCGGACCGTGCGCACGACCGGCACCGGCGCCGGGGCGATCGAGGCGGAGAGCCGGGCGCGGCGCAGCACCGAGCGAATGCGGGCGACGAGTTCGCGCAGTTCGGCCGGCTTGGCGAGATAGTCGTCGGCACCGAGTTCCAGGCCGACGACGCGGTCGATGGCGCTCGCCGTCGAGGTCAGCATGATCACGGGGACGTGGGGGTGATGCTCCTTCAGGAAGCGGATCAGCGACAGGCCGTCCTCGCCGGGCATGTGCAGATCGAGCACGACGAGATCCGGCGTCGCGCGCGTCAGCGAGGCGCGCAGCGCGACGGCGCCGTCGAGCCGCAGCACCTCGAAGGCATGGAGTTCGAGATAGTCCGCGACGGTCTCGCGGGTGTGGAGGTCGTCGTCGACGACGGCGATACGGGTGCCTTCCATCATGCGCGGCCTCCCTCGTCGGCCGAGCCGGTCGGCGCTTCCGCGAGCAGGACGATCTGGAAGACCGTGCCGGGGCCGGGATCGGCGTTGAGGGCGCCGATGTGGCCGTCGTGCATCTCGACGATCTGCTTGGCGATCGACAGGCCGAGGCCGGTCGAATGCTCGCCGCCGGTCGGCTGCGCCGAGAGGCGCTGGAACTTGCCGAACAGCCGGTCGAAATCCTCAGGCGCCAGGCCCGGCCCCTGATCGCTCACCTCGAGGACGGCCCGCTCGCCGAGCGCGCGCACCGAGACGCCGACCGCGCCGCCCGGGGGACCGTATTTCAGGGCGTTGGAGACGACGTTCTCGACCGCCTCGCGCATGCGGTCCGGGTCGGCCCAGGCCGGAACCGTCTCGTCGGCGGTAAAGGTGACGGTCTGATCCTTGCGCTCGGCGATCGGCTTCATGTGGTCGAGGACGTCGTGCACCAGGGCGGCGAAATCGAGCACGGTCGGGCGGATGGTGATGTCGAGCGCGTCGGCGGTGGCCTGACCGACGAGGTCGCCGATCATGCGGGTCATGACCTTCGCGGGCGCGACCAGCTTCCGCAGTTGTTCCTCGAGGGTTACCGCAGGGGTCGTTCCACGCTGGATCAGTTCGGAGATGATCTCGGCCCGTCCGAGGATCGCGGCGAGGGGATTCTTCAGGTCGTGCGCGATCATGCCGAGCAGTTCGATCTTGAAGGCATTCGCCCGTCGCAGAATTTCCCGCTGATCCGACAGACGGCGATTCGCGTCCGTCAACTCCTCGGTGCGCTCGACGACGCGATGCTCCAGTTCGACGTTCAGCCCTTGGAGTTTCTCGTAGAGAAGAACGTTTTCGAAGGCCACGGAGAGTTTGCCGCAGAAGACCTCGACCAGCGCACGGTCGGTCGCGGAGAGATGTTTGGCGACGTCGAGGACGACGGCGATCTCGCGACCGCTGGCGGTGTGGATGTAGAGGACCGATCGGCGATCGAAGAAGCAGTGGCGCTTCTCGGCGAAGGCGACGTCGATCAGACGGCGGGTCTCCTCGTCGAGGTCGCGGCGGGCGATGGCGGCGTCGGTCACGGTCGAATAGACACCGGAGCCGGCGAGCACCGCCAGATCCTCCTCGCGGGCGGCGCCTGAGGTGTCGCGCACCACCAGCATGCCGGCGCATTCGACCTCGAGCAGCGAGGCGACCTGGACCAGGACGCCCTCGGCGAAACGGCGCATCGAGCGGGTGTCGAACAGAGCGGTGGCGGCGTCGATGATCATCTCGAGACCGCGCCGGCTCTCCTCGAGTCGCGCCAGTTGGACATGGGCGCGCAGCGCCGCCGTCAGCGCCGTGAAGAGCTTGTCGGCGGTGAGTTCGGTCTTCGCCTTGTAGTCGTTGATGTCGTATTCGACGATGACGCGGCGCTCGGGCGCCTGACCGGGCTGGCCCGTGCGCAGGATGATGCGGACCAGCTCGTTGCCGAGATCCTTGCGGATGAACTCGACCAGATCGAGCCCGGCGGTCTCGGTCTCCATGACGACGTCGAGCAGAATGACCGCCACGTCCGGATGGGCGCGCAGAAGGTCCCGGCCCTCGGCGGCCGACCGCGCGGCGACGATGTCGAGCCCTTGCCCGTTGAGCGTATAGTCGGCGAGAGCAAAACGGGTGCCGTCGTGAACCGCCTCGTCGTCGTCGATCACGGCGATCTTCCAGCGGCGGCGTTCGCTTTCGATCTCTTCGCTCGGTTCCTCCGCGAAGACGATCAGGTCGTCGTCGACCATCGGGCGTCGTACCCCTCCCCCTCGTCGCGCGGCGCGACCGGATCGTCCGGTGCCACGCGCGGCATCGTCATCTCGAAGCGGCAACCTTCGCCCGGCGCGGTGACGATTCGGATGCGCCCACCCATCCGATTGACCACCAGCGTCCGCACGATGTGCAGGCCCAGACCACTCCCCCCGCGTCCGCGCCGCGTGGTGAAGAACGGCTCGAAGGCGCGTCGCGCCGTCTCCGCGTCCATCCCCACGCCGTCGTCGGCGAAGGTGACCACGACACGATCCTCTCCCAGGGCTCGTGCCTCGATGGTCATGCCACCGGATCGACCCTCCGTAAAGGCATGTGTCAGAGCATTGACGAAGAGATTGGTGAGGATCTGCCCCCACGCTCCGGGGTAGCCCTCCATCGCCAGCCCCTCGGGCACCGCGACGTCGAGCCGATGCGGCGTCGCCCGGAGGCCCGGACGCAGGCTCGCGACGATCTGTTCGGTCGCCTCGGCGAGGTCGAAACCGCGCCGGTCGGGGTGGGTCCGATCGACCGCCACCTGTTTGAAGGCGAGCACGAGATCGGCGGCGCGGGTCAGATTGGCGACCAGTTGCTTGGAGGCGTCGGCGACGCCGGCGACGAAGTCGTCGAGCCGCGAGCGGCGCAGACCGCCGGCGGCGACCTCGGCGGCGAAGGCGCGGGCGCGGGCGTCCAGCGTCGAGGCGACGGTCAGGCCGATGCCGACGGGGTTGTTGACCTCGTGGGCGACGCCGGCCACCAGCCCGCCGATGGCGGCGAGCTTCTCCGCCTCGACCAATTCGTCCTGGGCGCGGGCGAGGCGGACGAGCGCCGCCTCGGCGCGGTCGCGCGCCTCGCCGACCGCCTCTTCGGCGCGGCGGCCCTCGGTGTCGTCGTAGAGCCACAGGATGTGGGCGGGGCGGCCGGCGAAGTCGATCGGGCGGATCTCGATCAGCGCCCACCAGGAGGCGCCGTCGGGGCGGCGCAGTTCGGCCGCCCAGGCGGTGACTCCGTCGCGACGGGCGACCGCGGCCGCCAGCGTGCCGGCTTGGGCGGGGTCGACGAAGCGGTCGGCGAGATCGTTGCCGGTCTCCACGGCGTCGTCGCGCGCCGCCGGCAGCAGGTCGCGCCAGCGCCGATTGGCGAAGATCAGCCGCCCGGTCTCGGCGGAGAGGATGGCGATGGCGATCGGGCTGGTCTCGAGGATCGACAGCCACCGCCGTTCCTGAATGTCGTGATCCTCCTCGCGGCGGCGGCGGTCGGCGACCTCGCGCCGGAAGACCTCGAGCGCGCGGGCGGCATCGCCGATCTCGTCGGGCGCGTCGAGCGAGGGCACCGGACGATCGTGGAGCCCGCCGACGACGGCGCGCAGCGCGACCGTCTGCTCGGCGAGTGGGCAGGAGATCGAACGGGCGACCCGGCCGACGACCCAGAGCGCGAACGCCAGCGACAGGGCGACGACGGCGACGAGGCGCCACGTGAGGCCGACCAGCAGGGCCTCGAAATGATCGAGCGCGGCCTTCTCGCGACCGCGCTGGCGATCGAGCAGGCGGGTCAGCGCCTCGGTCATGGTGTCGCGATTGCCGTCGACGTAGCCGGAGAGCCACAACGACTTGCGCCAGGAGATCGCCACCAGTCGTTGGAGGAGCTCGTCGAGGGCGGCGAGATGGGGCGCGAACATCTCGACCGCGTAGCCGCGGCTGTCGGGTGCGGGGCTGCGGCCGATGGCGACGATGGCGGCCTCGAAGTCGTCGCGGGCCTGCCGCGCCTCGCCGATCTGGTCGACGTTGCGGTCACGGCGATAGGCGCCGAGGTGGATCTGCAGCGCGGCGAAGCGGTCGTAGGCGCGCGCGACCAGCGGGCGCAGCTCGACGTCGCCGGGGCGGATCGCCAGATCGAGCGCGTCGAGCCGGCGGCGGATCGCGGCGATCAGATCGGCGAAGTCGCCGTCGTAGAGCAGGGCGACGTCGATCTCGAGACCGCGCAGGTCGTCGAAGCCGATCAGGTAGCGGCGCGCGGCCGAGGAGAAGTCCTCCACGTCCTCCGAATCGGAGGGTTCGGCGCCGTCGCGCACCCGCCACAACTCGCCGGTGAAGGACGACTTCATCGTCTCCACTTCGGCGCGGCGGGTCTCGTCGGGGCTGTCGAGGAACGACTTGACCTCGCGATTGAGGCGCGAGGTCGCCAGTTCCAGCGCCACCAGCTGATCGCGGCGATCGTTGACCCGGCGCATGTCGGCCCAGGACGAGCGCAATTCGCCGCCGCTCGCCCACAGGAGCCCGATCAGCACCAAAGCCCCGAGCGAGGAGGCGATCACCGGGAGGCCGACGCGGACCGCGACCTTCAGGCGGCGCAGGTCGAGGCGCGAGACGCCGGGCGGGCGCTCGCTGCCCGCCTGCGGCGCATCGTTCCAGGCCGGTTCGCGCTCGCTCATGCCGCCCTCTCCCGGTCAGCCGCCTCAGCGATCGCGGAAGGCGCGGAAGCCGATGTCGGGGGCGGAGGTGTTGTGGGTCGACGGCACGGTCCGGGTGAAGGCGACGTCGGCGGCCTTGCCGTCCTTCCAATCGACCACCACCGAGGAGGTCGGGGCGGCGCCGGGGGTCGGGCGGACCACGATCTCGGCGGTGTCGGCGTTGCCGGGCGCGACATACATCGAGCGCAGGGCCGCGAAGGGCAGCTTCGAGAGATCGACCCCGTCGAAGGCGACGTCGACGGCGGCTTTGCCGACGTCGATGGTCTTCAGCGCCACCGTCGCCTTGCCGCCCTTGGCGAAGTCGATGGTGAAGGTGACCGTCTCGGGGTCGAAGGAGACCGCCTTGTAGGCGACGAAGGGCCGGGTGCTCTCCTCGACCGGGCCGAACAGGAAGGACGAGCCGTAGGCGACCTCGCGCATGCGGAAGGGCGGCAGCGCCTTCAGGCGCCAATAGCCGTCCTGCGGGTAGAAGACCAGGAACTCGACCGGGCCGGCCGGGGTCTTGCGCCACAGCTGGACGAGGTGGAGGAAGTTCTGCGTGAGTTTGCCGACGGTCACCGGGACCACCGTCGGGCGCCAGAAGTCGGGATAGACGACGCCCTTCAGGACGTATTCGTCGTCTTCCCACAGAACCGCGGTCGGGGGCGTGTAGTGGGCGCCGTCGGCACCGCCGGAATGGCCGAAGGTGCAGCCGGAGAAGTCGGGCGCGTGACGATCGCGCACGATCGTGTCGACATAGGCCGGGGTCTCGGCGGTGATGGTGAAGGCGGCGACCTTCGGCGAGGTCAACGTGTAATAGACGTTGTCCTCCTCGGCGCATTTGGTGACGTAGGACTTGTTGTGGACGTCGACCGCGATCGGCTCGGCGACGGCCGGGGCGAGGCCGATCGTCGCGAGAAGGGCCGTGGCGGCGAGAGCGGCGCGGGCGCCGAAGCGGTCGAGGAACATGCGATTGCGTCTCCCGAGAAATGAGAAGGCGCCGGCCCCATGTGGGCGGCGGTTCTTCGGTTCGGTGGTAGCCGTCGTACACGCTCGCGGCAAGAGGATGGCGGAGCGCGTCTCGTCGCGGCCCCGAGCCGGCTTGACGCGCGGCGCGGAATGACCACATGCCATGCCACTTCCCCGCCGAGCGACGAGAGCGATCGTGAGCGACACCGCACCCCTGCCCCCGCCCCGACCGACGCTCTGGCGACGCGGATTGCGTGCGGCGCTGCGCCTGCCGGCCCTGGTTCTGGTGGCGATCTACTTCCTGATCGACGACGTCGTTCTGGCGGCGTTCCGGCCGCTCGTCGCCTGGGCCTCGGGGCTACGCCTCTTCCTGCGCTTCGCCGTCTTTCTCAGGCGGCTGCCGCCCTACCCGACGCTGGTGCTGTTCCTGGTGCCGTTCGCGGTGCTGGAGCCGTTCAAGATCGTCGGCCTGTGGCTGATGGCGACCGGCCGCTTCACCCCCGGCCTGATCACGCTCGCGGTGGCGCACATTCTGTCGATCGTGCTGGTGGAACGGCTGTTTCACGCCACCCGCGACAAGCTCCTGACGATCCCCTGGTTCGCCTGGGGCTACGTCCGGGTGATGCGGCTCTACGACTGGTCGCTCGGCCGGCTGAGGGCGACCGAGGCGTGGCGGCGAGCGGAACGAGCGCTTCGCGCGATCCGCGCCGGACTGCGCGCGGCGATCGAGCGGGCGCGCGGCTCGGCCGTGTTCGTGTGGGCGCGGCGGCGCATCGGGGCCGTCCGCCCCTGGATCCTACGGCTCGGCGCGCGGCTTCGGCGGCGGACATGAGTCGGCCGGATCACTCCACCGGCGCGGTCGGCTCGTGGCCGCGCAAGGGGCGCTCCTCGAGGAAGCACAGCAGCACGAAGCCGACGACCTGACCGGCGACGACCGCCAGGAACAGCCAACGGAAGGCGCCCGCGGCGGTCGGATCGACATGGCCGGGGTGGCTCATCCCCTCGCCGACGCCGGCGATCCCGCCGGCCGCGAGAACCGCGCCGAGCACGGTGACCGACACGACCGAGCCGAGCGAGCGCATGAAGGCGAGCGTGCCCATGGCGGTGCCGAGATCGCGGCGGAGCACGGCGTTCTGCACCGCCACGGTCCCGATCGGGAAGACCGTGCCGGTGCCGAGGCCGACGACGGCGAGGACCGCCTCGACGCCCCAGAAGCCGAGATCGGCGGCGAAGACGGCCAGCACGACCGTCGCGACGATCGCCAGCCCCGAGCCGCCCAGGACGAAGCGGCGGTAGTGGACGATGTGCGCCATGGCGCGGCCGGCGAGATTGGCGCCGGTGACGGTGCCGAGGGTCAGCGCCAGGAGGCCGAAACCGGCCGAGGCGGGATGCAGGCCCGCGACGAGTTCGAACCACAGCGGCATGTAGACCGAGAGGCCGACATAGGCGCCCATCGAGAAGAACAGCGCCGAGACCACCACCGAGATCACCGGATTGCGCAGGATCTCGAGCGGGACCAGCGCCTCCTCGGTGCGGGCGATGTGGCGGGCGAAGAAGAGCCCGAGCGCCAGCGACAGCGCGAAGAGGCCGAGGATCTCGGCCGAGCCCCAGGCGAAGCGATTGCCGCCCCAGGTCAGCGCCAGCATGAAGGCGATGGTGGCGGCGACGATCGACACCGCGCCGACGAGGTCGAGCCGGGCGGGACGGGTGACGTCGGGAATGCGGCGCAGCGAGCGGTGGATCATCACGAAGGCGATCGCGGCGAGCGGCAGGTTGATCCAGAAGATCATCGACCAGTGCATGTGCTCGGCGAAGACGCCACCGGCGAGCGGGCCGCCGATCGAGGCGACCGCCCAGACGGTGGAGATGTAGACCATGTATTTGGCCCGCTCCTGCGGCGGCACCACGTCCCCGATGATGGTCTGGACCAGGCTGACCAGTCCGCCGCCGCCGAGCCCCTGGACGGCGCGGCCGAGGATCAGGATCGGCATCGACGGCGCGAGGGCGCAGATCACCGAGCCGAGGGTGAAGATCGCCACCGCGCCGTAGAGGGTCGGGCGGCGCCCCTGGAGATCGGCGAGCTTGCCGTAGAGCGGCGTCACCGCCGTGGAGGTGAGGAAATAGGCCGAAACCACCCAGGCCAGCCAATCGACGTCGCCGAGCGCCGCGCCGATGGTCGGCAGCGCCGGCGAGACGATGGTCTGATCGAGCGCCGCCAGCAGCAGCACCATCAGGGCACCGACGACGACGGCGAGACGTTCGCTCTCGGCGAGCAGGGCGTTGGGTTGCATCGATACGATCCGGACGAGGGTCTCGCCGGCGTCCGCGACGAGCGGGCGGCGAGAGCGCGGGAGGGCGGAGGGGGAGACGACGGCGAGCGGGAGCGACGCGGCCCGGATCGGGGCCGGACGACGTCGAAACGTCAGCTTACGTCAGACCAGATCGTATTCCTACGGACGCGAGAGCGGGGAAGGCATGCGTTTCCGGCGCCGTGCGCCGCCATCCTCCCCAAGCGCCGACGGGCGAGCCCCGGGCGGGACGGGAAGCGGGGGATCGAGCGCGCCCGATCCCCCATCCGTGCGACGCCGAGAGCGAGAGCACAGTCCCAGCGCCCACCGAACCGGAGCCTCCGGTTCGTGATCGCTGATGAATGCCATAATTCGTCAGTCGTCGCAAGTCGGCGAGCGAGGCAATCGGACGAGACGCGACGGTCACGGGCGACGACGCGGCGAGGCGCGCGCCCCTGCTTCCCGCGAGGCGGCTCTGCATCATTCGAACAGAGTGCGGCTCTGGAATTCCGACGAGACGTCTTCCGCCGTATTTGCGCTTCGCGCGCTCCCTCATCCGGCCCTGCGGGCCACCTTCTCCCGCGAGGGGAGAAGGAAGAGGGCGCCTCCGGGCGCCTCCCCCGTGCCTCAGCCGCGCCGGGCGTCGGCGAGGGCGCCGGGCAGCGCCTCGGCGAAGAGGTCGAGATCGGCGTCGGCGCCGGCGGAGACGCGGATGCAGCGATCCATCGGCGCCTGCCAGGGCTTGCGCACGAAGAGATCGCGCTCGATCAGACCGTCGAGCACCGCCTTGGCGAAGACGACGTCGCGGCCGCAGTCGATGGTGAGGAAATTCGTGGCCGAGGGCAGTGCGACGAGGCCGTTGTCGGCGGCGATCGCGGCCATGCGCGCCTTGGAGCGGTTCACCTTCTCCACCACGCCGGCGAGCCATTCCTGATCGGCGAGCGCCGCCAGTGCCCCGGCCTGGGCGACGATGCCGACGCCGAAATGGTTGCGGATCTTGTCGAAGGCGGAGGTGATCTCGGGCGCGCCGATGCCGTAGGCGACGCGGATGCCGGCGAGCCCATGCGCCTTGGAGAAGGTGCGGAAGCGCAAGCAGCGCGGATCGTTCGGGTCGACCGTCGGCAGCACGCCGGCGGGGGCGAACTCGCCATAGGCCTCGTCGAGGATCATGAGAGACCCCTCCGGCACGCGGGCGATCGCCGCCTCGACGTCGGCGGCGCCCCACCACGAGGCCATCGGGTTGTCCGGATTGGCGACATAGACCAGTGGCGCGTTCTCGCGGATGGTCGCCTCGATCAGGCCGGGCAAGTTCTCGCGGTCGTCCACATAGGGCACCCGAACGAAGCGGCCGCCGAAACCGGCGACGTGATAATCGAAGGTCGGGTAGCCGCCGAGCGAGGTCACGACCGGGGTGCCCTCTTCGACGAAGAGGCGCACCGTCATGCCGAGCAGATCGTCGATGCCCTCGCCGACGACGATGTTCTCCGGCCGCACGCCGTGGTGGGCGGCGAGCGCGGCCTTCATGTCGTGGAGCTCGGGATCGCCGTAGAGCCAGGCATCGCTCGCGGCGCGCCCCATCGCCTCGATCGCCTTCGGCGAGGGCCCGAACACGCTCTCGTTGGCGCCGATCCGCGCGCGGAAGAGCCGCCCGCGCCGTCGCTCGATCGTTTCGGCGCCGACGAAGGGCACCGTCGAGGGGAGCGAAGCCATCAGCGGCGTGAAGCGGGGAGCGATCGATGTGGGCTGCGACATGAGCGGAAATCCTCGAGACGTCTTCGTCATCTATCGATCGTGACGGGTGTCTGTCGAGAGGATCGGCGCAAATGCCTTGATCCGAACACGAAGATCGCTCATAGAGAGGCCTGCGACGCCGCACTGCGAAAGGCCGATGAGCTTTTCGGGCGGAGGTTTCGAAGACGCGTGACGAACGCACGCACGAGAACCGAACCGGGAGCCATAGCTCTCTTCGGCTCGCGCATTCCGCGTTCCCTTCGATCCGTTCGATCGCTTCTCACCCGACAGGACCCATTCACGCGGGGATCGTCATTCGATCCCGACGCAGGCCCGTCCTCTTCACAGAGGGCGTGCGGCAGGGTTCCGTTCGCACACGAAAGAATACCCTTTGACCCAATTCTCCGACTTCGGTCTCGCCGATCCGATCATGAAGGCGCTCGACCGCGCGGGCTACACCACGCCGACGCCGATCCAGGCGCAGGCGATCCCGCATCTGATGCAGGGCCGCGATCTTCTCGGCATCGCCCAGACCGGCACCGGCAAGACGGCCGCCTTCGCGCTGCCGCTGATCCACCGCCTCACCACCGACCGCAAGCGCCCCGCCCCGCATTCGTGCCGGACGCTGGTGCTGGCGCCGACCCGCGAGCTCGCCTCGCAGATCGCCGAGAGCTTCGTCACCTATTCGGGCGACCTCCAACTCAACGTCCAGGTCGTCTTCGGCGGCGTGCCGATCGGCCGCCAGGAGCGCGCGCTGTTCCGTGGCGTCGACGTCCTCGTCGCCACCCCCGGCCGTCTGCTCGATCTGATCGATCGCGGCTCGTGCCGGCTCGACATGGTCGAGGCGCTGGTGCTCGACGAGGCCGACCAGATGCTCGACCTCGGCTTCATCCACGCGCTGAAGCGCATCGCCAAGTTGGTTCCGGCCAAGCGCCACACGCTGTTCTTTTCGGCGACCATGCCGAAGACGATCGCGACGCTCGCCGACGGCTATCTGACCGACCCGATCAAGGTCGCGGTCGCGCCGGTCGCCGCCACCGCCGACCGCGTCACCCAGCACGTCATGCATTGCGAGACGCGGCTCAAGCAGGCCCTGCTCGAGCATCTTCTCGCCGACCCGAAGTTCGATCGCGTGATCGTCTTCACCCGCACCAAGCACGGCGCCGACCGCGTCGTGAAGAACCTCGACCGCGCCGGCATCGTCTCGGCGGCGATCCACGGCAACAAGAGCCAGCCGCAGCGCGAGCGGGCGCTGGCCGCCTTCCGTGACGGTCAGATCGGCGTGCTCGTCGCCACCGACATCGCGGCGCGCGGCATCGACATCGACGGCGTCTCCCACGTCGTCAATTTCGAGCTGCCGAACGTGCCGGAGAGCTACGTTCACCGCATCGGCCGCACCGCGCGCGCCGGCGCCGACGGCTCGGCCGTCTCGTTCTGCAATCGCGAGGAGCAGGCCTATCTCAAGGCCATCGAACGGCTGACCCGCCGCACGATCCCGCAGATCGCGGTGCCGAAGTCGATCCATACCCGCGCCGACGAGATCGCCAAGATCTCCAAGGAATCGAACGACGACATCATCCGCGATCGCGAGCCGCGCCATCACGCCGGCCGTCCCAACGACGGACGTCGTGGCGGCGAGAAGCACGGCTATGGCGAGAAGAACCAGCCGCGCGCCCAGGGCCCGCGCGGCAATCGCGGTCCGCGCGAGGAGTTCCGCGCCCGCGACGAGGCCCCTGCCCCTGCCCCGTCTGCGGCCGCCAAGCCGATGCGCGATACCCGTCACGGTGAGCGGGTCGGTGGACGTCCGGTCCGCGACGAGACCGCGCCGCGCAATCACGCCCCGCGCGGCGAGGATCCCCGCTTCGACCGCGGCTCCGAGGCGCCGCGTTCGCGCGCCGTCCAGGGCGGTCCGGCTCGAGGCGAAGGCGGCCCCGGCCGTGGTCCGCGCGGTCCCGGAGGCCCGGGTCGTGGGCGCGGTCCGCGTCGCGACGGCTGATCGAGCGCCTTTTCCTTCACGAATCGAAGACGGCCCCGGAGCGATCCGGGGCCGTCTTCGTTTCGAACGATGCCTTCGACGTCGGACGAGGAGCGGCCGGCGCCGTCAGCGTCCGGAGAGGAACGGCAGCTTGACCGGCACCCGCCACACCGCCGCCGGCGGCTCCGGCCCCCACCGATTGGCCGGAGCCACCGTCACGGCGGGCTCGCGGCGCGGCCGGGCGAAGATCAGGCACCAATAGACGTCGCCGGGCTTCCTGGGGTTTTCCGCCGAGGCGATGCCCATGCGGGTCATGTCGGCGTCCTTGAGGCCGCGATCATGGGCGGGCGAGTTCTTCCAGCCCTGGATGGTCTGTTGGATCGTGCGGTAGCCCTGACCGAGGTTTTCACCTGCGGTCTCATAGGCATATCCGCCGGCCTTCAAGCGCTTTTCCAAGCCGCCCCAGGGTTCCAGCTCGTGCGACATGCGCCCGGCCTCGGCGAGTTTGCCGGCATAGTCGCGGGCGAGCCGGGTCAATTCGCCGTCGAGGGCGAGCGGAGCGACGCCGTTCTGCGCGCGGTATTCGTTGATGAGGCGCAGGGCAAGCGCCGGATCGACCGGGACGTAGCGGACGTCGTCGATCATCTCCTGGTGCATGGGCCCGCGCGCGCAGGCCGCGAGCGCCGCCGGAAGGATGAGAGCGAGAACGGCGCGGCGCGAGGGCGAAGACGCCGTCTCGCGAGACGAAGGGAACATCGGGGCGTCCTTGCGTGCGGCCGGTCGGTGCCGGCGTCGTGGTGTCGAAAACAGCGCTGCGGCGGCGGTCGCTCGGGCGGAGCGCGGCGCCGGCCGGGTGACATCGTCGTGGCGTCGGGTGTGTCGATGCAAGGCTTTGTCGCGGGAAGACGACTTTTTCCGGGCGAGCGCGAGATCGGGCGGCTGGAACGCCCGCTGCCATGCTCGCGATGGGCTCCGCTCAAGCCGCGCGCCGAGACGCGAGACCAGGGCCGGAGTTTCGAATTGGACGTGGGCGCCGATTCGCCGAGCGCCCTCCCCGCCTCTGCCGCGACGGGCGCTCGGCCGGTGGTGAGGCGGCGTTCGCGCCGGTCGCGGGTGTCGGAGACGGGTCGTCGGCGGGTTTGTCGGGCGGGGAAACCGGCAATCCCCCGGCGGACGACGCGAACGCCTTGAAATCGGCCCGCGCCTCGGGCATAGAGAGCGCGCCGGAGACGTGGCCGAGAGGCTGAAGGCACTCGTTTGCTAAATGAGCGTACCCCCAAAAGGGTACCGAGGGTTCGAATCCCTCCGTCTCCGCCACTTCCCATTGATTTAATTAGGAAATTTATATTTCCGAAAATCTACTAACGGTCTACTGCCGGAATTCGGGTGGTGCTGATGGGCTCATGCGGGCGTCAGGTGCGCCACGCGCATCTCTATATTGGCTATGGCGTCCTTGGAGGCATCACCGCTGCATCCAGTCGTCGGTGAATTTGCGAAACGATGGTGAGAAAATCCTCGGCTTCATCACGTGTGACTGTCCTATGAATTCGAGGTTCGTGAGCGGTTGGGTTCCTAAACATACTGAACACGCCCTTTATAAGCATTGCGAACCCCTTCTGCTCACTTTGCTCTGTTGTCGTGTTATATGGATTGACGATCAACAATGGCGTCTTTCCGAGAAGAACAAAGTCGACAAGTTCGCTACCGTCTCTATCAACGCCAGTTCTCGCTCTTAGCTTATCCGCGGCACTCTTGGCGGCCTCTAAAACAGCGTGAAAATAGTCGTCAGCGATTAGCTCTGCTTTACAAAACAGTAAAACATCTGGATGTACACGGCGGGTAACAAGATCCGCACGCAATTCATCGGCCCGGCGCTGTGCCTCGGTCAAAGTTGATGCAGATTCCGCCGTTTCTAAGTTGCCATCTGCTTTGACCGCCAAGCCAACAAAACTAAGCGCCCCATTAAGTCGGGTTCGAAGTGGTTCGTACCGGTATGAATCGCGTAAGAAACGCTCTGGCTTCATCGCTTTACGTATGAATGCGAGAATCTCTGTTCGGTTTTGGTCATTGTTCTGCCGCTCAACAAAGGCATTGAAGAGCCGATGACGCTTGGCGAGTGTCGCAGAGGGGTCATTCACACGAATGGACGCCAGTAAATCCCCAATTTCAGAGCCGGCCAAGCCTTCGTCGGTATCACCAAGGGCGTCCGCAATTGCTTGAATCTGTTCCCGAGTGAACATTGCCATTGCGTAGCCTAACCTTTGACGAATCGCTTTGCTTTTTCAATGTAGCCAACTGCGACGACTTCGCCAGTAGATGCGGCACGGCTTCAATATCCCTGATTGAAAAAAAGGCGGTGGATCGGAGCGCATACGATCCACCGCCACGGCCAAGACAGGTGACGTGCTCCCCGTCATTCCGGCCACGGATAAGTTTGGTCCTTCACCAGGAGCAGGACCATGCGGCGCAGCCGTTTCAGTGAAGAGCAGATCATCGGCGTGTTGAGGGAGCACGAGGCCGGCATG
>NZ_JAFNIH010000051.1 GCF_019160155.1 Pinisolibacter aquiterrae | reverse complement strand
CAACACCCTCCGCCCCCATTCGAGCCTCGGCGGCCTCGCGCCGTCGGTGTTCGCCACCCGGTCCGATCAGGGCCAGATCACCGCCGGACCAAACTTATGACCGGCAGGAAAATGGGGAGCACGTCAGTCATTCGCGGCTACAAGCCCGTCGACGTCGACGGCGTCGCCCCCTCACGGGGGCGTGGATCGAAACATGCGAGCCTCGCTCTAGATGATACGGACCTTCGGTCGCCCCCTCACGGGGGCGTGGATCGAAACTCGGCCGACGTCGCTGGGACGACCCAGGTGGGCGGTCGCCCCCTCACGGGGGCGTGGATCGAAACCTCGTGGCGGTGCCTGCGCGGGTCAACGAGTTGGGTCGCCCCCTCACGGGGGCGTGGATCGAAACCCGCCCCCGCCGATCCGCAGAAGCATCGTCCCGTGTCGCCCCCTCACGGGGGCGTGGATCGAAACACCGACGTCGGCGTCAACATTCGCAGGGGCTGGGGTCGCCCCCTCACGGGGGCGTGGATCGAAACGCCGCAACGGATGCGGCACATCAGGAGTATTGCCGGTCGCCCCCTCACGGGGGCGTGGATCGAAACACGAGCGGGAAATCGACAAATTCGCTCGGGCGATCACGTCGCCCCCTCACGGGGGCGTGGATCGAAACATCAGCCGATCGTCGGCCGTCGCCGCCAGAAGATGTCGCCCCCTCACGGGGGCGTGGATCGAAACCTCGACGACCCCCATTTCGAGAGTAGCTATTCGACCTGTCGCCCCCTCACGGGGGCGTGGATCGAAACTCCTCGCGCATTGGCGGCCCCGACCGAGGCCCGCGTCGCCCTCTCACGGGGGCGTGGATCGAAACGCCGGACTCGAGGGCCACGTGCGCCACGGCGCCGTCGTCGCCCCCTCACGGGGGCGTGGATCGAAACGCCGACGGCGCGGGCGCGGGCGCCTGTAACGGCGTCGCCCCCTCACGGGGGCGTGGATCGAAACGATGCGGAGTACCGAGCGGCGCTCGAGGGGCGGAGGTCGCCCCCTCACGGGGGCGTGGCCCGAAACTCCCTCACCCCGGAACCCGCCCGCCGCCGGGCGGGGGGAGGGCGGGGTCGGGGGCGGCTTCCTTCAGGTCGATGCCGGTGAGCCCGAGGCGCAGCGCCTCGCGGATCAGCCAGGCGAGCTTCACCGCGGCGTCCTCGGGCGTCAGCCCGTGGGCGTGGATGTTGGAGAGGCAGTTGCGCTCGCTGTCGCGCCGGCCCGGGCGGGGTGCGTGGGTCAGATAGGCGCCGAGACTGTCGGCGGCGCTGAGGCCCGGCCGTTCGCCGATCAGCACCGCCACCACCCGCGCGCCCATCGCCGCGCCGATCGCGTCGCCGAGCGCCACCCGCGCCTCGGACGCCAGCACGATCGGCCCGATCGTGAGCCCGTCGAGCCGGGCGATCGTCGCGTCGAGACACGGCACCGCATGCGCCTCCACCGCCGCCGAGGAGAGCCCGTCGGCGATCACGAAGACGACGTCGTACGGCCCCGCCGGCAGGCGCGCCGCCTCGCCCTCGCCGAGCCTGCGGCCGAGGTCGGGACGGCGCAGATAGGTCGCCCGGTCGGGCGCCGCGCTCGCCACCCGGATCACCGCGCGATCCGCGAGGGCGGCGGCCATCGCCTGGAAGGCGACCCGGCCGTGGACCGCGTCGCGCGCCGCCGCATGCGCCATCTGAAAGGCGAGCAGCTCGCGCGTCGGCAGGCCGTCGCCGGCGCGCCCGATCCCCACCCGCGCCCGCGTCGCCCGCCGCAGCGCCTCCCAACCGTCGTCGCCGCTCATGCCGCCCCTCCCGCCGTCAGAAGCCGCCGCGCCGCCGTCGTGCCGGCGCCGAGCGGCGGCACCCGGCCGCGATCGTCCGAGAGCCCCATGCGGCCGAGCCAGGCTTCGAATTCCGGCGCCGGCCGCAGCCCGAGCAGATGGCGTAGCCTGAGCACGTCGTGATGCGACAGGCTCTGATAGTTGAGCATGATGTCGTCGGCGCCGGGCACCGCGATCAGGAAGTTGACGCCGGCATTGGCGAGCAACAACGCGAGGTCGTCCATGTCGTCCTGATCGGCTTCGGCGTGGTTGGTGTAGCAGACGTCGACGCCCATCGGCACGCCGAGCAGCTTGGCGCAGAAGTGATCCTCGAGGCCCGCCCGGGTGATCTCCTTGGCATCGTAGAGATATTCCGGACCGATGAAGCCGACGACGGTGTTGACGAGGAGCGGCGAGAAGGTCCGCGCCACCGCGTAGGCCCGCGCCTCCACCGTCTGCTGATCGATGCCGTGATGGGCGTCCGCCGACAGCGCCGCGCCCTGGCCGGTCTCGAAATACATCACGTTCGTGCCGACGCTGCCGCGCTTCAGCAACAGCGCCGCCTCCCGCGCCTCCTTCAGCAACGCCAGCGAGACGCCGAAGCCGGCGTTGGCGGCCTGCGTGCCGGCGATCGACTGGAAGACGAGATCGACCGGCGCGCCCGCCTCGATCGCCGCGATCGTGGTCGTGACATGGGCGAGCACGCAGGACTGGGTCGGGATCTCGAACCGCTGCCGCAAGTCGTCGAGCACCCGCAGGAGCCGGATCGTCGCCTCGACGTTGTCGGTCGCCGGGTTGATGCCGATCACCGCATCGCCCATGCCGTAGAGGAGGCCGTCGAGCGTGGCGGCGACGATCGCCTGGGGGTCGTCGGTCGGGTGATTGGGCTGAAGCCGCGCGCCGAGCCGGCCGGGCAGGCCGAGAGTGGAGCGAAAGCCGGTGACGACGCGGGTCTTGGCGGCGATGGCGACGAGGTCGCCGTTGCGACAGAGCTTGGAGACGGCCGCGACCATTTCCGGCGTCAGGCCGGGCGCGAGCCGGGCGAGCACGCCGGCGTCGACCTCCCAGGAGAGGAGCCACTCGCGGAATTCACCGACCGTCAGCGAGGCGACCGGCGCGAAGGCCGCCGCGTCGTGGCCGTCGTGGATCAGGCGCGTGACCTCGTCGTCCTCGTAGGGGATCAGCGGCTCGGCGAGGAAGGTGGCGAGCGGCAGGTCGGCCAGCGCCATGCGCGCCGCGACCCGGCGCCGATCCGTGGCGGCGGCGATCCCCGCCAGTTCGTCGCCGGAGCGGCGTGGCGAGGCGCAGGCCATCAGGGTCGCGAGGTCGGCGAAGACGTGGCTCTCCCCGCCGTGCAGAATTCGGTAGCCGCCCGTCGCCGTCATCCCGTCGCTCGCTCCGTCGTCGCCGCGCCGCCGGTCACAATAGACCGGAACGCGGCGACGGCGAGAGTCTCGTGGGGTCGCGCCGCGCCGCGCTCAGCCGAGCGCGGGATAGTCGGTGTAGCCCTTCGGGCCGAGGCCGCCGACGCCGTAGAAGGTCGTCATGTCGAAGGGGGCGAAGGCCGCGCCGGTCTTCAGACGGCGGGGGAGGTCGGGATTGGAGATGAAGAACTTGCCCCAGGCGACGGCGTCGGTGCGGCCCTCGGCGATCGCCGCCTCGGCGGTCTCCGGGGTGAACTTCTCGTTGGCGATCACCGGCCCGCCGAACTCGCTGCGCAGGATCGGCATCAGCGAATCCGGCCCCTCCGCCTCGCGGGTGAAGAGGAAGGCGAGCTTGCGCTTGCCGAGTTCGCGCGCCACCACGGGGAAGAGTTCCATCGAATCGTCGTTGCCGGAATCGTTGGCGTCGCAGCGCGGCGACAGATGCACGCCGACCCGGCCCGCCCCGGCGACCGCGACCACCGCGTCGGTGACCTCGAGCAGGAAGCGCATCCGGTTCTCGATCGCGCCGCCGAAGTCGTCGGTGCGCAGATTGGTCTTGGTGGCGAGAAACTGTTCGATCAGATAGCCGTTGGCAGCATGGATCTCGACGCCGTCGAACCCGGCCTCGAGCGCGTTGCGGGCGCCGCGCGCATAGGCCGCGACGATGGCCGGGATCTCCTCGATCTCGAGCGCGCGCGGGGTGACGTATTCGCGCATCGGCCGAAGCAGGCTCGGATGGCCCGCCGGTCGCACCGCCGAGGGCGCCACCGGCAGCTCGCCGTGCAGATGGACCGGATCGGAGATCCGCCCGACGTGCCAGAGCTGCGCGAAGATCCGCCCACCGGCGGCATGCACCGCCTTGGTGACGCCCTTCCAGCCCTCGATCTGCTCCTTCGACCACAGGCCGGGCGTGTCGGGATAGCCGCAGCCCATCGGCATCACCGAGGTGGCTTCCGTCAGGATCAGGCCGGCGCCGGCGCGTTGAGTGTAATATTCGGCCATCAACGGGGTCGGCACGCGTCCCTCACCGGCGCGACACCGGGTGAGGGGGGCCATGATCACCCGATTGGGCAGAACGAGATCGCCGATGGTGAGTGGTGTGAAGAGCTGAGACATGGTCCCTCGTCCGAGACGGCGGTGAGAACGGAAAAAGCGTCCGGCTCGCGAGCCGGACGCCTCGAGCATATGGGAGTGCCGAGCCGCCCTCGCCAGGGGCGGGTCCCGTTTCCGGCCGAGACGCGACGACGCGGGCGCGCCGCGCGGTCGCGAGCCGGGATCAGGACCGCGCGCGGGCCGGTGCCGTCGCGGCCTCGTCGTGCAGCCGCTCCAGGAAGTCGCGCACCGCGTCGGCGAGCGCCGCCGATTGGCGGCCGAACTCGGCCGCCGCGCCGTTGACCTCGTCGGCGTTGCGGCTGGTCTCGCCGATCGCCGTCTCCACCGAGGCGACCGAACGCGCCAGCGTCGCGGTGCCCTCCGCCGCCTGGACCACCGAGTGGGCGATGTCGCGCGTCACCGCGCCCTGTTCCTCGATCGCCGCGGCGATCGAGCCGGTGACGCCGCCGATGTCGCGCATGATCGAGCCGATCTCCTCGATCGCGTCGACCGCCGCGCCGGTGCCGGTCTGGATGTCGCCGACCTGGAGCGAGATCTCCTCGGTCGCGCGCGCCGTCTGTCCGGCGAGGTTCTTCACCTCCGCCGCGACCACCGCGAAGCCACGCCCGGCCTCGCCGGCGCGCGCCGCCTCGATCGTGGCGTTGAGGGCCAAGAGATTGGTCTGCGCGGCGATGGCCTGGATCAGTCCGACGACGGTGCCGATCTTGTTGCCCGATTCCGCCAGCCGCGACACCGCCGAGGCCATCTGGGTGGTCATGGCGTTGGCGTGTTCGACGATGCCGGTCGCCGTCGAGATCTGACGCGAGATCTCCTCGATCGAGGCGTTCAGTTCCTCCGAGGCCGAGGCCACCGACGAGACCATCGACGAGGTCGTCTGCGCCGCCGACGACGCGCTCCCGGCCTGGGTCTTGGCGCCCTCGGCGAGGCTGGTGAGGGTGTGGGCGGTGCCCGCCATCCGGGTGGAATTGTCGCGAACGCCGTCGAGCATCAGCGCGCTGGTCGAGCGGAAGGCCGAGATCTGGGTCTCGAGATGCTGCCCCTGGCGGCTGCGCTCCTCGATCAGCACGTCCTGATAGACCGAGATCGCGAAATCCATGTCGAGCAGAACCGCCTTGTTGAGCGCGATGATCGACCGGGCGAGCGCCGCCTTGCGCCAGCCCGCCCCGGTGATCAGCAGCGTCACGATCTCGTTGAGGACGAACTGATAGCCGGCGATGTACCAGCGGGGCTCGAGGCCGATGCGATGATGAGCCCGGCCGATCGCCACCACCGACTGCGCGTAGTCGTCGTCGAACCGGCCGGAGAACACCCGCGCCCAATGCCGCTTCTGCGCGCCCGCGAGATCGGCGGCCCGCGACCCGATCAGACGGGCGAGCTCCGGCTCGCCGCGCGCATGGTCGTAGAAGCGCTCGAGGATGGCCGGAAGAGCCGGTTCGATCCGCGTCCACACGCTGCGCAGGTCCGTGCAGGTCGTCTGGTCGATCCGCGCATGGCGCAACCGCCGCGCGATGTCGATCGAAGTCGAAGTCTCAGTCATCCGTCGATTTCCTCGGCGCTTCACGACCCCGCGTCGCCGCGTGTGAGTAATCGTCGATTACTCGAAGGTGGTGGGGTTTTGCTCGGGTTTCGTCTTTGAAGGAATTGTATACTTGTTGATTTTCCGAACATCATGAAAAAGGATGATTAAGATCGAGTTAAGGGTCTGCCGAATACATTGACGTTGGGGCATGACGTAGGGCGAGGTATTGCTCGAGTAGGGTGGGCGTCTGCGCGCCGCTTTTGCCGGAGCTGTGCACGTCGTGGGCTTCACCGAATATTAGGGATGTCAAGAGAAGGTGAGCGAGCCGGGGAAGGGGCTTGTTCCCGAAGGAGAATTGTTCGGTGTTGGGACGCGTCGATCGACCCGTGAGGGCTGGGGAACCCCACCCGTGGATGCTCGCCGCGCTGGCGGTCGGACATCTCGCGCTCTCCGTCCTCTCGACGGTCTTCGACGACGTCGCCGCCTCCGCCGACGTGCCGTGGTTCGCCACCGGCTTCGCGATCGTGGCGATGACGCGCTTCTCCGGCCGGATGACGCTGGTCGGCGCCGCGACGGTCTTCGCCTCCGGCCTCCTCGCGCATCGTCTCGCCGGCGTCTCCCTCGCCGAGGCCGGGCCGCTGGCGCTGGTCGGAGTGGTCGAGGTCCTGGCCGGCCTCGTCCTGCTCTCGACGCAGAACCCCCCGGACGAGGACCGCACCCCCGTTCAATGGGTGCGCATCGTCGGACTGGTCGGCATCGTCGTGCCGGCCGCCGGGAGCGTGCTCGCCGCGCTGGTGGTGGGCCGTTTCCAGAGCACCGATCCCATGACCCTGGCGTTGGGCCGCTGGGTCGCCGAGAGCACCGGCACGCTGATCGTGCTCTCGATCGGCGAACTGGGTAATCGCCTGCGCCGTCGTGGGCGCTTTCGGGTCGAGGCGATGCTCGAGGCCGCCGCTCACCTGAGCCTGTCGCTCGCCATCGTCTGGGTCTCGGTCGCCACCGCGTCGGATCTCCTGCCGGTGGCGGTGATGCCGCTGGTCGTCGCCGGCCTGCGCCTTCCCGGACCCTGCGCCTCGATCTGCTCCCTGATCATGTTGTTAGCCGTCGCGGTGGCGCGCTGGGCTTCGGGCAACGTCATCGCCATGTCCGAGGCGACGCTGTTCCTGGCGACCTCGGCGCTGCTGGCGACCGTGCCGGTGTCGTTGTCGCTGCTGCGCGCCGATCTCGAGCGCGAACGCAACCGCATCGCCGCCAGCGAGCGCCACTTCCGCGACGCCATGCAGAAGTCCCCCTTCGGCATGGCGCTGCTCGATACCGACGGCGTCTGCTTCTCGGTCAATCGCGCGCTCTGCGAGCTTCTCGACTACGCGCCGGACGAACTGATCGGCCTGCGCTCCGCCGACATCACCGTCGGCGAGAGCCCGGAGGCGGTGGACGACCGCTTCGCGCGCCTCGCCCGTGGCGAGATCGCCGAATTCTCGCTCGAGAAGCAGTTCCGCAAGAAGGACGGCTCCCCGGTCTGGGTCTTCGTCGCGGTCTCCCTGGTGCGCGACGAGAGGAGTGGCCGCGCGCTCTATCTGATCGCCCAGATGAACGACATCGAGGCGCGCCGGCGCACCGAACAGGAGCTGGAACTCTCCGAGAGCCGCTGGAACTTCGCCCTCGAGAGCGCCGGGCAGGGGGTGTGGGACTACGACTACCGCCGCCGCGACACGTTCTATTCGCCGATGTGGTCGCGCATGCTCGGCTACGAGCCGGGCGAACTCTCCTGCGAGGGCGACGCCTGGCTGGCGCTGATCCATCCCCACGACCTGCCGCACCTGCTGCGCGAGGAACACCGCCATCTGGCCGGCGAGACCGAGCAGTTCGAATGCGAGTTCCGCATGCGCCACAAGGACGGGAGTTGGCTGTGGATTCTCGACCGCGGCAAGGTGATCGCCCGCGACGCGAACGGTCGCCCGCAGCGCATGATCGGCACCCATACCGACATCACCGAGAACCGCCGCCTGACCGAGGCCCTTCAGAACGAGAAGGAGCGCCTGCGCATCACCCTTCATTCGATCGGCGACGGCGTCATCTGCACCGACGCCCAAGGGCTCGTCACCTTCATCAATCCGATCGCCGAAGGCCTCACCGGCTGGTCGGCGAGCCTCGCCCTCGGTCGCCCCTGCAGCAGCGTCTTCCAGGTGGTGCGCGACGACGACGAGGTCGCGCCCTGTCCGATCACCCGGACCCTCGCCAGCCGCGAGCGCATCGCCGACAAGGACGGGATCATCCTGATCGGTCGCACCGGCGCCCGCATCGACGTGGAAGCGAGCGCCTCGCCGGTCTGCAAGGCCAACGGCGAACTGCTCGGCGCCGTTCTGGTGTTCCAGGACGTGACCCGCTCCCGCACGCTCCAGAAGGAACTCGCCCAGCTCGCCACCCACGACGCGCTGACCGGCCTGCGCAATCGCTCCGCCTTCGAGCACACGCTGACCGAGTATTGCAACGACGCGGCCGGCGAGGACGCGGTCCATGCGCTCTGCTTCCTCGACCTCGATCGCTTCAAGATCATCAACGACACCGCCGGCCACGCCGCAGGCGACGCGCTGCTGCGCGAGGTCGGCCGCCTGATCCGCGAGCAGATGCGCCGCCACGACGTCGTCGCCCGCCTCGGCGGCGACGAGTTCGGCGTCCTGCTGGTCGATTGCGACATCGACGACGCCCGCACCATCGCCGAGCGCCTGATCGAGAAGATCGGCCGGATCCGCTTCTCCTGGGCCGGTCGCGTCTACGAGGTCGGCGCCTCGGTCGGCATCGCCCGTCTCGACGCCGAGACGCCGCTCGCCGCCGACGTGATGAGCCGGGCCGACGTCGCCTGCTACGCCGCCAAGGCGGCCGGGCGCAACCGGGTCTCGGTCTACCACGTCTCCGAGGGCGACGCCCGCCGCCATCACGCCGAGTTGCACACCGCCGCCGGCATCCGCGCCGCCCTCGACACCGATCGCTTCGAGATCTACGCCCAGGAGATCCGCGATCTGCGCCCGAGTGGCCATCTCCATCGCCATGCCGAACTGCTGGTGCGCATGATCGACGACGACGGCCGGCTGCTGCCGCCCGGCGCCTTCATCCCCGCCGCCGAACGCTACGGCCTGATGGGCTCGATCGACCGCTGGATGATCCGCCGCGTGCTCCATCATCTCGACCACGCCATCCTGGCGGTGCCGCGTCTCGCGCTGTCGATCAACCTCTCCGCCAACAGTCTCGACGATCCCGGCCTTCTCGCCTTCCTCGCCGAGGCGCTGGAGAGTTCCTCGCTGCCGCCGCACCGTCTGCGCTTCGAGATCACCGAGACCTCGCTGATCAACAACATCACCCACGCCGGCCGGCTGGTCGAGGATCTGCGCGCCGCCGGCTACGCGATCATGCTCGACGACTTCGGCGCCGGTCTCTCCTCCTTCGCCTATCTCGAGCAGTTCCCGGCCGACTACATCAAGATCGACGGCAGCTTCGTCCGCAAACTCACCGGCAATCCGGTCGACCGCGCCATCGTCGAGAGCATCAACGACATCGGCCACAAGATCGGCGCCGTCACCATCGCCGAGTTCGTCGAGGACGAGACGACGCTCACGGAACTGGCGCGGATCGGCGTCGACATGGCCCAGGGCTATCACATCGCCCGGCCCGAACCCTTGGCCGACCTCCTGGCGCGACTGGCGCCGGAGGGGTCGGCGGCTCGGTCGGTGGGATGAGCGATCGGGCGCGATCCTCGAACGCAGTGTCGAACGAAACGCCCCTTGCGGCGCGCGCCCGGCATGATCACCTCCGAACCGACCGGACGGACGCAGGGCCGGCCTTCCCGTGGCCACGCGCCGCAAGGACAGAAAGCGAGATCCGATGACCTCTACCCCCACCCTCGACGGCGCCGCGCTCGACCTCTTGTTCCGTGAGGCCCGGACCCACAACGGCTGGTCCGCCGAGCCGGTCGATCCCGCGTTGCTGCGCCAGGCCGTCGATCTCGCCAAGATGGGGCCGACCAGCGCCAACTGCTCGCCGCTGCGCGTCGTCTTCGTGTCGAGCGTCGAGGGCAAGGAGAGGCTGAAGCCCTGCCTCTCCCCCGGCAACCTCGACAAGACCATGTCGGCGCCGGTCACCGCGATCCTCGCCTTCGACCCGGCCTTCTACGACAAGCTGCCCCAGCTCTTCCCCCATGCCGATGCCCGCTCCTGGTTCGCCGGCCAGCCCCACGCCGAGGGCGTCGCCCGCATGAACGCCGCCCTCCAGGCCGCCTATCTGCTGCTCGCCCTGCGCGGCCTCGGCCTCGACACCGGCCCGATGGGGGGCTTCGATGCCGCCGTCTGCGATGCCGCCTTCTTCCCGGACGGCTCGGCGAAGTCGCTGTTCCTGATGAACATCGGCCACGGCGATCCGGCGAAGCTGTTCCCGCGCTCGCCGCGCCTCGCCTTCGAGGAAATGGCGTCCTTCGCCTGATTCCTCCGCGCGCCGGACGACGATCCCGAGGGAGGCGGCGACGCCTCCCTTTTTTCGTGCCGACGCCGCTGCCGCTCCGTTTCGCATGCTTCAAAAATGAGCCGGCTGCCTCTCTTCGCTGATGCAGCATTGAGCAGAGGCGCCGCACGCGGCGGGTCGCGGAACCCCGCGAATTCGGCTCAATTCATTGTTCACATTGGAATTATCGAAGGCGCCCTGCGCTTGGCACGGCTCTTGTATTGAAGAGCGCGGTCAACGACGACCGACCGTCCGACGGATGGGAGCCCACAGACGGGCCTCCCTGTGTCAGGGGCGCCATCTTCCCGCGATCATCGCCTTCGTCCCGAGAGGGGGAGCGATCGAGACGCGGAGGATGTCGATCGTCGAGCGTCTTCGAGCGCGTGACCCCTGGTGATCCGAACCTGCCAGTTCGCTTTTTCGAGGGGTGACCATGACCGACCACCAGACCCGTTCCGGACTTTCGCGCCGCCGCTTCCTTCTGTCGGGCGCCGCCATCGGCGCCGCCGCCGTCGTTTCGACCTCGGTCGTCTCGAAGGCCGTAGCCGCGCCGCTGAAGCTCGAGAAGGACGTCGTCAAGCTGGGCTTCATCAAGCTCACGGACATGGCGCCGCTCGCCATCGCCCTGGAGAAGGGCTATTTCGACGACGAGGGCCTCCAGGTCGCGCTCGAGGCGCAGGCCAATTGGAAGGTCCTGCTCGACCGTGTCATCACCGGCGAGCTCGACGGCTCGCACATGCTAGCCGGCCAGCCGATCGGCGCCACCATCGGCTTCGGCACCCAGGCCGACGTCATCGCCCCCCTCTCGATGGATCTGAACGGCAACGGCATCACCGTGTCGAACGCCATCTGGGAGGAGATGAAGAAGCACGTCCCGATGGAGGACGGCAAGCCGAAGCATCCGATCTCCGCCGCCGCCCTGAAGCCGGTCATCGACGGGCTCAAGGCCGAAGGCAAGGCCTTCAAGATGGGGATGGTCTTCCCCGTCTCCACCCATAATTACGAGCTGCGCTACTGGCTCGCCGCCGGCGGCATCCACCCCGGCTTCTACAGCCCCGACAACGTCTCCGGCCAGATCCTCGCCGAGGCGCTGCTGTCGGTGACGCCGCCGCCCCAGATGCCCGCCACCATGGAGGCCGGCACCATCATGGGCTACTGCGTCGGCGAGCCGTGGAACCAGGCCGCCGTGTTCAAGGGCATCGGTGTGCCGGTGATCACCGACGACGAGATCTGGAAGAACAATCCGGAGAAGGTCTTCGGCGTCACCAAGAAGTGGGCCGAGGAGAACCCCAACACGCTCCTCGCCATCACCAAGGCGATGATCCGCGCCTGCATGTGGCTCGACGAGGGCAACGGCAAGAACCGCGCCGAGGCGGTGAAGATCCTCTCGAAGTCCGACTATGTCGGCGCCGACGAGAAGGTCATCGCCAACTCGATGACCGGCACCTTCGAATACGAGAAGGGCGACAAGCGCCCGGTCCCGGATTTCAACGTCTTCTTCAAGTATTTCGCCACCTACCCCTATTACTCCGATGCCGTGTGGTACCTCACGCAGATGCGTCGCTGGGGCCAGATCCCGACCGGCCGGACCGACGCTTGGTACGCCGAGACCGCCGAGAAGGTCTATCGCCCCGACATCTACATGAAGGCCGCCGAACTGCTGGTCGCCGAGGGCAAGGCCAAGAAGGAGGACTTCCCCTTCGGCTCCGACGGCTACAAGCCCGTCGACACCGGCTTCATGGACGGCATCGCCTACGACGGCAAGAAGCCCAACGACTATCTCGCCGCGCTGAAGATCGGCCTGAAGGGCGCCCAGAAGGTCGTCGGCAACGCCGTCGAGGGCTGAGCCCTTCTCCCCGGGGCGCGCGCGTTTGCCGACGGCCGCGCCGCCCCGCCGCCTCGCTCCGATGTTCCAGCACCCCGACACGCCGGCGCCTCGACGCCACCCCTGAAGGAAGCCCCCCATGACGATCGCCTCCGACACGCTCGCCACGGATGCCGCCAAGGCCGCCGACCGCGAGGCCCGCCGCCAGCGCTGGTTCACGCGCATCACCAAGGTCGAGGGCTATCTCTCGGTCCTGGGGCTGGGCTTCCTGGTGCCGGTCCTCAAGATGATCGGCGGCGACAATCTCAAGACGCAGGGGCGCGAACTGTGGCGCCTCGCCGGCGTGCCGGTGCTCGCCATGATGATCTTCCTCGGCATCTGGGGGGCGCTCGCCCCCCGCGTCCAGACCTCGCTCGGCGCCATCCCGGGGCCCGTCGAGGTGTGGGAGCAGTTCACGGTGCTGATGGCCGACCATTCGGCCGAACGCGCCAAGGAGAAGGCCTTCTATCAGCGTCAGGAGAAGCGCAACGCCGAGATCCTCGTCGCCGATCCCAAGGCCGAGATCAAGGTGCGCAGCTACGTCGGCAAGCCGACCTACATCGACAAGATCCTGACCTCGCTGAAGACCGTCTTCACCGGCTTCGTCATCGGCACGGTGGTGGCGATTCCGCTCGGCATCCTCGCCGGCCTGTCGCCGACGGTGAACGCCGCGATCAATCCCTTGGTGCAGATCTTCAAGCCGGTCTCGCCGCTCGCCTGGCTGCCGCTGGTGACGATGGTGGTCTCCGCGCTCTACACCTCGACCGACCCGATGTTCGAGAAGTCGTTCCTGGTCTCGGCGATTACGGTGACGCTGTGTTCGCTGTGGCCGACCCTGATCAACACCTCGCTCGGCGTCGCCTCGATCGACAAGGACCTGATGAACGTCGCCCGCGTGCTGCGTCTCGGCTGGGCCAAGAAGGTCTTCAAGCTCGTCATCCCCTCGTCGCTGCCGCTGATCTTCACCGGCATGCGCGTGTCGCTGGGCGTCGGCTGGATGGTGCTGATCGCCGCGGAAATGCTGGCCCAGAACCCCGGCCTCGGCAAGTTCGTGTGGGACGAGTTCCAGAACGGCTCCTCCTCCTCGCTCGCCCGCATCATGGTCGCGGTCTTCACCGTCGGCATCATCGGCTTCCTGCTCGACCGCGTGATGCTCGCGCTCCAGGCCGCCTTCACCGTCCAGGCCAAGCGTTGAGGAGCGAGCGATGAGCGAAGCGACCCCGATCCTCGAACTGAAACACGTCTCCAAGAGCTACGGCTCCGGCGACGGTGTCACCCACGTCCTCGCCGACGTGAACCTCTCGATCCGCGAAGGAGAATTCGTCGCCATCCTCGGTTTCTCCGGCTCCGGCAAGACCACGCTGATCTCGACCATCGCCGGGCTCGTCCAGCCCGACGCCGGCGAGGTGCTGATGAAGGGAAAGCCGGTCACCGAGCCCGGCCCCGAGCGCGGCCTCGTCTTCCAGTCCTATTCGCTGATGCCTTGGCTCACCGTCCACGGCAACATCATGCTGGCGGTGGAGACGGTGTTCCCCAAGGCCACGGCGGAAGAGCGCGAGGCGCGCGTCGCCAGGTACATCGCGATGGTCGGCCTCTCCCACGCCCGCGACCGCAAGCCGGCCGAACTTTCGGGCGGCATGCGCCAGCGCGTCGGCATCGCCCGCGCCCTCGCCATGAGCCCGGAGGTGCTGCTGCTCGACGAGCCCCTGTCGGCGCTCGACGCGCTGACCCGCTCCAAGCTCCAGGACGAGATCGAGCGCATCTGGGAAGAGGACAAGAAGACCGTCGTCCTCATCACCAACGACGTCGACGAGGCGCTGCTCCTCGCCGACCGCGTCATCCCGCTCACCCTCGGCCCCGGCGCCACCCTCGACCGCGAGTTCGTGATCGACCTGCCGCGTCCGCGCGATCGCACCGCCGCCAACCACGATCCCGAGTTCAAGCGCCTGCGCGCCGAAATCACCCAATATCTGATGGACATGGGCATCGAGCAGGGTTCGGGCGAGGACGACGGCAGCCGTCTGCCCGACGTCGTTCCGGTCCATTTCCGCGAGGACGTCGCCAGGATCAAGGCGGCCTTCGCCGAGGCCAAGAAGGCCGGCGAACTGCCCAAGGCCTGGGCCGAGGCCGCCCGCCCGAAGACCGGCATCGTCAATCGCTACGTCGAGTTCGACGAAGTGAAGAAGATCTACCCGACCCCGAAGGGCCCGCTCACCGTGGTCGACGGCTTCGACCTCGAGATGAAGCGCGGCGAGTTCATCTCGCTGATCGGCCATTCCGGTTGCGGCAAGTCGACCGTGCTCACCATGGTCGCCGGCCTCACCGACGTGTCGATGGGCGGCATCATCCTCGACGGTCGCGAGGTCGATCGGGCCGGCCCCGACCGCGCCGTGGTGTTCCAGGCGCCGAGCCTCTTCCCGTGGCTGACGGCCAAGGAGAACGTCCTGCTCGGCTGCGACGAGGTCTATCCGACCGCGACCCGGGCCGAGAAGGCCGATGTCGCCGAATATTACCTCGCCCGCGTCGGCCTCGGCGACGCCATGGACAAGCCCGCCTCCGACATGTCGAACGGCATGCGCCAGCGCGTCGGCATCGCCCGCGCCTTCGCGCTCTCGCCGAAGCTGCTGCTGCTCGACGAGCCCTTCGGCATGCTCGACAGCCTCACCCGCTGGCAGCTCCAGGAAGTGCTGATGGAGGTGTGGACCCGCACCCAGGTCACCGCGATTTGCGTCACCCACGACGTCGACGAGGCGATCCTGCTCGCCGATCGCGTGGTGATGATGACCAACGGCCCGAACGCCGAGATCGGCCGCATCCTCGAGGTCGACCTGCCGCGCCCGCGCACCCGCAAGGCGCTGCTCGCCCACCCCGACTACTACGCCTACCGCGAGCAGGTCCTGACCTTCCTCGAAGAATACGAACAAGGCGCGCACGGACCGGCGAAGGCCGCTCCGGCCGAGAAGAAGGCCGCCGGCAACGGTGGTCGGGAGGCCGCATGATGGACATCGCTCTGGACAAACCCGCCCGTACCTTCATCGAAGTGGCCGAGGTCTGGGTGCCCGAAGGGGACCGATTGGTCCTCGGTTCCGGCAACTACGGCACGCTCGCCGAATTCGCCGCCGTCTCCGGAGAGGAGAGCTTCGGCCGGGGTGAGGGCCTGCCCGGCAAGGCCTGGGCGGAAGCCCGGCCGGTGGTGCTGAAGGGCTTCGAGGGCTCCTATTTCAAGCGCACCGAGGCGGCGCGCGCCGCCGGTCTGACCAGCGCCGTGGCGGTCCCGGTCTTCGCCGGCGCCGAGCTGAAGGCCGTCCTGGTGGTGCTCTGCGGTGACGACGCGGACCGCACCGGCGCGATCGAGGTGTGGAAGGAGAAGGGCGGCCTGCTCACCCTCGACGACGGCTATTACGGCGCCGCCAAGCACTTCGAATGGGTCTCGCAGCACACCCAGTTCCCGCGCAGCCAGGGGCTCCCCGGCGGCGTCTGGGCGGCGGAGACGCCGATGCTGATGCGCGATCTCGGCTCGGGCTATCGCTTCATCCGCGCCGAGAGCGCCGGTCAGGCCGGCCTCACCACCGGCCTCGGCTTCCCCGTGCCGGTGCCCGGCGGCAAGGCCTTCGTCGTGACGCTCCTGTCGGCGCGCGGCACCCCGATCGCCCGTCGCTTCGAACTGTGGGACGCCCGCGCCGCCAAGGTCGGCAAGGCCCATGAGGCGGTTCTGGTCGACGGCATCTGCGCCCGCGAGGGGCCGCTGTGGAGCGAGGACGCCGAACGGCGTGTCGGCGCGTGGCAGGGCCTGATCGGCCGCGTCCTCGGCACCGGCGTTCCCCTCGTCGAGGGCAAGCAGCCCGGCCTCGCCGCCGGATACGACTCCATGGTCGCTCTCCCGATCCACGTCGGCGGCGAACTCTCCCACATCGTCGCTTGGTATTGCTGAGGAACAAAGGCATGCAGAAACTCGTCGTCATCGGCGCCGGCATGGCTTCGGGCCGTGTCCTGGAACACCTGTTCGAGTCCGCCCCCTCGGCCTTCGAGGTCACGCTCTTCAACGCGGAGCCGCGCGGCAACTACAACCGCATCATGTTGTCGCCGGTCCTCTCCGGCGAGAAGAGTTACGAGGAGATCGTCACCCACGACGACGCCTGGTACGCGGAGAACGCCGTCGCCTGCCGCTTCGGCGAGCCGGTCGTCTCGATCGATCGCGACCGCAAGGTGGTGGTCGGCGCGAAAGGCGAGGTCGCCTACGACAAGCTGGTGATCGCCACGGGGTCCTCGCCCTTCATCGTGCCGGTTCCGGGCAAGGATCTCCCCGGCGTCGTCGCCTACCGCGACCTCGACGACACCAACGCGATGATCGAGGCGAGCGTCCCCGGCGCCCGCGCGGTCGTCATCGGTGGCGGCCTGCTCGGCCTCGAGGCGGCGGCGGGCCTGCGCCTGCGCGGCATGGAGGTGACGGTCGTCCATCTGATGGGCCACCTGATGGAGCGTCAGCTCGACGAGGCGGCGGGCTATCTCCTGCGCAAGGATCTCGAGAAGCGCGGCATCACGGTTCTGACCCGCGCCTCGACCAAGGCGATCCTCGGCACCGAGAAGGTGGAGGGCGTCGCCCTCGAGGACGGCTCGGTGATCCCCGCCGATCTCGTGGTGATGGCCGTCGGCATCCGCCCGGAGACCCGCGTCGCCAAGGCGGCCGGCGTCGAGGTCAATCGCGGCATCAAGGTCGACGCCCAGATGCGGACCTCCGACCCGGACGTCTTCGCCGTCGGCGAATGCGTCGAGTTCGAGGGGATTCTGTTCGGTCTCGTCGCGCCGCTCTACGATCAGGCCAAGGTTCTCGCGGCGACGCTGCTGGGCGAGACGGCGGCCTTCACCCCGAAGGAGCTGTCGACCAAACTCAAGGTGACCGGCTGCGATCTCTTCTCGGCCGGCGATTTCGCCGAAGGCGAGGGCCGCGACGACATCGTCCTGCGCGATCCCGCCCGCGGCATCTACCGCCGCTTGGTGCTCGAGGGCGATCGCGTCCTCGGCGCGGTGATGTACGGCGACACCGCCGAGGGCGGCTGGTTCTTCGACCTGATCCGAGACGGCACCGACGTCGGCGCCATGCGCGACACCCTGATCTTTGGCCAGGCCTATCAGGGGGGCTCCCCCCTGGACCCTATGGCGGCCGTTGCAGCCTTGCCGGATGATGCGGAGATCTGCGGTTGCAACGGCGTCTGCAAGGGCACCATCGTCAAGGCGATCACCGAGAAGGGGCTGACCAGCCTCGAGGAGGTGAGGGCGGTCACCAAGGCCTCCGCCTCCTGTGGTCAGTGCACCGGCAAGGTCGAGCAGGTGCTCGCGGTCACCCTCGGCGACGCCTTCACCGGCCCGGCCCGCAAGACCATGTGCAAGTGCACCGACCTCACCCACGGCGAGGCGCGCGACTTCATCCGCGCCAAGGGCCTGAAGTCGATCCCCGCCGTGATGCAGGAACTCGGCTGGAAGACGCCGAACGGCTGCGCCTCCTGCCGTCCGGCGCTCAACTACTACCTCGTCTGCGATTGGCCGGGCGAATACGAGGACGACGGCCGCTCGCGCTTCATCAACGAGCGCGTCCACGCCAACATCCAGAAGGACGGCACCTTCTCGGTGGTGCCGCGCATGTGGGGCGGCCTGACCACGGCGGCCGAGCTGCGCGCCATCGCCGACATCGCCGAGAAACACGCGGTGCCCCTCGTCAAGATGACCGGCGGCCAGCGCATCGACATGCTCGGCATCAAGAAGGAGAACCTGCCGGCGATCTGGCGGGATCTGAACGAGGTCGGCCTCGTCTCGGGCCATGCCTACTCCAAGGGCCTGCGTACGGTGAAGACCTGCGTCGGCAAGGAATGGTGCCGCTTCGGCACCCAGGACAGCATGGGCCTCGGCGTCAAGCTCGAGAAGCTCATGTGGGGTTCCTGGACCCCGGCCAAGGTCAAGCTCGCCGTCTCCGGCTGCCCGCGCAACTGCTCGGAAGCGACGGTCAAGGACATCGGCGTGATCTGCGTCGACAGCGGTTACGACATCCACATCTCCGGCGCGGCCGGTCTCCACGTCCGGGCGACCGATCTGCTCTGCCACGTCGATACGGAGGAGGAGGCGCTCGAATATTCCGGCGCCGTGCTCCAGATGTATCGCGAGGGTGCCTGGTATCTCGAACGCATCTACAAGTGGCAGGAACGCGTCGGCCTCGACACGATCAAGGCGACGATCGTCGACGATCCGGCGGCCCGTGAGGCGCTGTGGGAGCGCTTCCTGCTCTCGCAGAAATTCGCCCAGATCGACCCGTGGGCCGAGCGCGTCGCCGGCCTGGAATCCCACGAGTTCTCGCCCATCACCATCGTCCCGGCCCTGGCCGCCGAATGACCCCGAGTCCAGAACGACAGGAGCACCGCGCCATGACCACTTGGTACGACATCTGCGCCTTCGACGACGTGCCGGCCCTCGGGGCCCGCACGGTGCGGATCGGGGCCCGCGAGATCGCGGTCTTCCGCACCGCCGACGACGCCGTCTTCGCGCTCGAGAACAAGTGCCCGCACAAGGGCGGTCCGCTGGCCGAGGGCATCGTCCACGGCCGCAAGGTCGCCTGTCCGCTGCACAACTGGGTCATCGACCTGGAGAACGGCGAGGCGACCGGCGCCGATCACGGCTGCGCGGAGGAATTCGCGGTCGCCGTCGAGGCCGGCCGCATCCGCCTCGCCGTCCCCGCGGAGAGGCTCGCCGCCGAGTGATCCACCGCCCGGACGGTTCGCCGTCCGGGTGATCTCGCCACAGACCGATCATCGTCCGACGTCCGACGCGCGCGCCCCGCGTCGGCGCGAGGAGACCCGCATGTCCGACATCGTCCGCTCGACCCTCACCACCTGCCCCTATTGCGGCACCGGCTGCGGCGTGAAGGCGGACGTCCACGCCGACGGCACGGTGACGGTCTCCGGCGATCCCGATCATCCCGCCAACTACGGCCGGCTCTGCGTCAAGGGCGCGGCGCTCGCCGAGACCCTGGTCCCGGACGGCCGCCTGACCCGGCCGGAGATCGGCGGCGTGGTCGCGACCTGGGACGAGGCGCTCGACCGGGTCGCGGACACCTTCGCCGCCGCGATCCGCGATCACGGTCCCGACAGTGTCGCGCTCTATGTCTCCGGCCAGATCCTGACCGAGGATTATTACGTCGCCAACAAGCTGATGAAGGGATTCGTCGGCTCGGCCAACATCGACACCAATTCGCGCTTGTGCATGGCCTCCTCTGTCGCCGGCCACAAGCGCGCCTTCGGCACCGACACCGTGCCCGGCACCTACGAGGATCTCGAACAGGCCGATCTGGTGGTGCTGATCGGCTCCAACCTCGCCTGGTGCCACCCGATCCTCTACCAGCGCATCGCCGCCGCCAAGGCCGCGCGTCCCGCCATGAAGGTGGTCAACATCGACCCGCGCCGCACCGCCACCGACGACGTCGCCGATCTTCATCTCGGCCTCGCGCCGGGCTCCGACGTCGCCCTCTTCGCTGGCCTGTTGCACGCGCTGGAGCGCGCCGGACGGCGCGACGCCGCCTTCGTCGCCGATCACACCTCCGGCCTCGACGAGGCGCTCGCCGCCGTCGCCGGTTTTGCCGATCCGGCCGAGGCCGCCCGCGTCACCGGCCTGGCCGTGGCCGACGTCGAGGCCTTCTTCGCCCTCTTCGCCGCGACCGAGAAGGTGGTGACGGTCTACAGCCAGGGCGTCAATCAGTCCTCGGCCGGCACCGACAAGGTCAACGCCATCATCAATTGCCACCTCCTCACCGGCCGCATCGGCAAGGAGGGCGCCGGGCCGTTCTCGGTGACGGGCCAACCCAACGCCATGGGCGGACGCGAGGTCGGCGGCCTCGCCAACCAGCTCGCCGCCCATCTCGAACTCGCCGACCCGGCCCACCGCGCCCTGGTCCAGGAGTTCTGGGGCTCGCCGAGGATCGCCGAGACGGCCGGCCACAAGGCGGTCGACCTCTTCGATGCCGTCGCCGACGGGCGCATCCGAGCGCTGTGGATCATGGCGACCAACCCGGTCGACAGCCTGCCCGACGCCGATCGCGTGAAGCGCGCCATCGAGAACTGTCCCTTCGTGGTGGTCTCCGAGGTGATGCGCTCGACCGACACCGCCGAACTCGCCGACGTCCTGCTGCCGGCGGAAGCCTGGGGCGAGAAGGACGGCACCGTCACCAATTCCGAACGCCGCATCAGCCGCCAGCGCGGCTTCATGCCCCCGGTCGGCGAGGCGAAGCCCGATTGGTGGGCCCTCGCCGAGGTCGGCCGGCGGCTCGGCTGGGGCGAGGCCTTCGGCTGGGAGACCGCCGCCGGCGTCTTCCGGGAACACGCGAGCCTTTCCGGTCATCGCCCGGAGGTGACTCGCGATTTCGACATCTCCGCCTTCGCCGATCTCGACGACGCCGGCTTCGACGCGCTCGCTCCGTTCCAATGGCCGCGCCGGGCCGGGGAGGCGACGCCCAATGCCCAGAAGCGCTTCTTCGCCGACGGCCGCTTCTTCACCCCCGACGGCCGGGGCCGCTTCGTCGCCACGCCCTTCCGCGCGCCCCGCGCCCGGCCGACGCCCGAACGGCCGTTCTGGCTCAACACCGGCCGCATCCGCGACCAGTGGCACACCATGACCCGCACCGGGGTGGCGCCGCGTCTCTCCGGCCACATCGCCGAACCCTTCGTCGAGATCGCCCCCGCCGACGCCGAGCGCCTCGCCATCGCCCCGGCGAGCCTCGTGCGCATCGAGAACCATCGCGCCCACGTGGTCGTCCGCGCCCTCGTCACCGACCGTCAGAGCCCCGGTGCGGTCTTCGTGCCGATCCATTGGACCGATCGCTTCACCGCGCGCGGCCGGGTCGATGCCCTCGTCGCGCCCGAGACCGACCCGATCTCCGGCCAACCGGAATCGAAGGCGACCACCGTCGCGGTCGAGCCCTTCGCCGCGCGCTGGTACGGCTTCGCGGTGGGACGCGAGACCCGTCCCGCCCACGAGACCGACTATTGGGCGCTCGCCCGCATCGAGGGCGGCATCCGCCTGGAATTGGCCGGCCTCGACGCGTTCGGCGACGCCGAGGCGTTCGCCGGCGATCTCTTCGGCCCGATCGATGCCGTCGTGCATGTCGCCGACGCCAAGGCGCGCCGCCTGCGCCTCGCCGCGATCCGCGCGGGCGAGGTGGTGGGGCTGCTCTTCGTCGCCCCGACCCCGGTCGAGGCCTCGCGCGACTGGCTCTGCTCGCGCTTTTCCTCCGGCCCGATCCCGGCGATCGAGGCCGTCTCCCTTCTCGCCGGTCGTCCCGGCGGCGCGACCGTCGATCCCGGCCGCCGTGTCTGCACCTGTTACGGCGTCGGTATCGAACAGATCCGCGACGCCGTACGCGGTGGTTGCCGCTCCGTCGCGGCGATCGGCGAGAAGCTTCGGGCCGGCACCAACTGCGGCTCCTGCCGCCCCGAGATCGCCACCGTCCTCTCCGAGACCCTCGCCGAGATCGCCCCGGCCGCGGCGGCGGAGTGACGGCATCGGATCGCGGAAACGAAAAGGCCCCGTTCGATCGCTCGAACGGGGCCTCGTCTCATTGGGTGAGCTGAGGGCGGCGTCAGCCGCCGCGCGCCTCCGCCACCGCCCGGCGCTTGGCGCGGGTGCGCACCCAGCCGGTGGTCTTGCGGATCGCCACATAGAACACCGGCGTCAGGAAGAGGCCGACGAAGGTGACGCCGATCATGCCCGAGAGCACGGCGGTGCCGATCGCCCGCCGCATCTCGGCGCCCGGGCCGACCGCGAAGGCGAGCGGCACCACGCCGAGGATGAAGGCGAAGGCGGTCATCAGGATCGGCCGGAGACGCAGACGGCAGGCCTCGATCGCCGCCTTGACCGGCCCGTCGCGGTTCTGGATCTCCTGCTGCGAGGCGAACTCGACGATCAGGATCGCGTTCTTCGCGGCGAGACCGATCAGCACGATCAGACCGATCTGGGTCAGGATGTTGTTGTCCATCCCCCGCATCCACACGCCCGCCAGCGCCGCGCCGACGCCGAGCGGCACGATCAGGATGATCGCCAGCGGCAGCGCCCAGCTCTCGTACTGCGCCGCCAGGAGCAGGAACACGAACAGCACCGACAAGGCGAAGATCGGCGCCGCCGAACTCGCCGCGAACTTCTCCTGATAGGCGAGTTCGGTCCACTGGAAGCCGGTGCCCTGCGGCAGCACCTGCCGGGCGATCGCCTCCATCTTGTCGAGGGCGGCACCCGACGAGACGCCCGGGCCGGCCTGACCCTGGAGCGGGATCGAGGTGTACATGTTGTAGCGCTGAATCAGCGCCGGTCCCGCCACCTCGCGCGCCGTCACCAGCGTGCCGAGCGGCACCAGCGCGCCGTTCGAGGACCGCACCTTGAGCCGGGCGAGATCGTCCCGGGTCATGCGGAACGACGCGTCGGCCTGGGCGCGGACCTGATAGACCCGGCCGAAGGCGTTGAAGTCGTTGACGTAGGCCGAGCCGAAGTTCTGCTGGAGCGCGTCGAAGATCGCGCCGATCGGCACGTTCAGCATTTGCGCCTTGGTCCGGTCGATGTCGAGCCAGACCTGCGGCGTCGAGGCGGAGAAGGTGGTGAAGACGCGGGAGAGGTCCGGATCCTTCGCCGCCGCGCCCATCATCTGATAGGTGAGGCCGAGGATGCGGCGCATGTCGGCCGAATCCTTCTCCTGGATCTGCATCTTGAAGCCGCCCTGGTTGCCGAGGCCGCGCACCGGCGGCGGCGGCACCGCCACGGTGAAGGCCTCCTGCATCGGCGCCAGCGTCTTCAGCACCGCGCCGACGATCTTGTCCGAGGTCAGGCCCTTGGGCAGACGCTCGTCGAACGACTTGAACGGCACGAACAGGATCGCCCCGTTCGAGGACGGCGTGAAGGTCGAGGCATTGACGCCCGCCACCTCGACGGTCGCCGCGACGCCGTCGATCTTGCGCACCCGTTCGCCCGCTTCCGCGACCACGGCCTGCGTGCGCGACAGCGAGGCGCCGTCCGGCAACTGGACGATGACCAGCGCATAGCCCTGGTCCTGGCTCGGAATGAACCCGGTCGGCAGGACCTTGGCGAGCCACACCGTGCCCGCGATGAGCCCGGCGTAGATCAGCAGCGAGACGAACTTCCAGCGCACGGCGACCCCGACCGCCGCCGCATAGGCGTCGGCGAGCCGGTCGAAGCCGCGGTTGAACCCGCCCGCCAGCGCGTGGCCGATCCGCGCGATCGGGCCCTCCGGCTCGTCGTCGCGATGCGGCTTCAGGAGCAGCGCGGCGAGCGCCGGCGACAGGGTCAGCGAATTGACCGCCGAGATGATGGTGGAGACCGCGATCGTCACCGCGAACTGGCGGTAGAACTGGCCGGTGATGCCGGTGACGAAGGCGGTGGGGATGAACACCGCGGCGAGCACCAGCGCGATGGCGATGACGGCGGTGCCGACTTCGTCCATCGTCGTGTGGGCGGCGTCGCGCGGGCGCATGCCGTCGCGCATGTTGCGCTCGACGTTCTCCACCACGACGATGGCGTCGTCGACGACGATGCCGATCGCCAGCACCAGACCGAAGAGCGTCAGGTTGTTGAGCGAATAGCCGAGCGCCGACAGGACCGCGAAGGTGCCGATCAGCGACACCGGGATCGCCACCAGCGGAATGACCGCCGTCCGCCACGACTGGAGGAAGACGATGATCACGATCACGACGAGGCCGACCGCCTCGAACAGCGTCTCGTAGACCGCGTCGACCGAGGCCTGGATGTATTCGGTCGGGTTGAAGCCGACGGTGTAGGTGAGACCGGCCGGGAAGCTCTTGGAGAGCTCCTTCATCTCGGTCTCGATCTGATGGGCGGCGGCGAGCGCGTTGGTGCCGGGGCGCTGGAACACCGCCACCGCCACCGAGGGCTTGCCGTTGTAGAACGAGGCGTTGGTGTAGCTCTGTGCGCCGACCTCGACCCGCGCCACGTCGGCGAGCCGGATCACGCGGCCGTCGGCGGTCGAACGGACGATCACGTCCTCGAACTGCTTGGGATCCTGGAAGCGCCCCTGGGTGCGCACCACCAGTTCGAAGGCATTGTCCTTCGGCGCCGGCTGCGCCCCGAGCGTGCCGCTCGACACCTGGACGTTCTGCGCCCGGACCGCCTGGACGACGTCGTCGGCGACGAGGCCGAGCCCGGCGAGCTTGGTCGGGTCGAGCCAGATCCGCAGCGAATAGAGCCGCTCGCCGAAGATCGTCACCTCGCCGACGCCATCGAGCCGCAGGAGGGGATCGCGGACGTTGGCGCGGGCGTAGTTCGACACGTAGAGCGGATCGAGCGACCCGTCCGGCGAGAACATCGTCAGCACCATCATGATGTCGGGCGACGACTTGTTGGTGGTGACGCCGGTCTGCTGCACCGCCTGCGGCAGGCGCGGCAGCGCGACCGAGACGCGGTTCTGCACCAGAACCTGCGCCTTGTTGAGATCGGTGCCGAGCTTGAAGGTGATGGTCAGCGCCATCGACCCGTCGGAGGAGGCGTAGGAGGACATGTAGAGCATGTCCTCGACGCCGTTGATCTGCTCCTCGAGCGGGGTCGCGACGGTCGCGGCCACGGTCTCGGCGTCGGCGCCGGGGTAGTTGGCGCGCACGACGATCGTCGGCGGGGCGATCTCGGGATATTGCGAGACCGGCAACGCGTTGAACGCCACCAGCCCGACGATCACGATCAGGATCGACAGGACCGAGGCGAAGATCGGTCGGCGGACGAAGAAATGGGCGAAACGCATGGGGCTCGGCCCTTTCTCACTTGGCCGGCGCGGCGACGGGCGGCAGGGTCGCGACCTGCGGCGTCACCTTGATGCCCGGCCGGATCCGCACGAGGCCGTTGATCGCGATCGTCTCGGTGCCGGCGAGGCCGGACCGGATCAGGCGATAGCCGTCGATCTTGGGGCCGAGCACCACCGGCTTCGGCGTCACCGCGCCGTCCTCGCCGACCGCATAGACGATGCGTCGGGTCTGGTCGGAGGCGATCGCGTCGTCGGGAACGAGGATGCCCTGCTTCGGACCGCCGAAGGGCACGCGGATGCGCCCGAAGAGGCCCGGCGTCAGGAACAGATCGGCGTTGGCGACCTTGGCGCGCAGGCGCACCGTGCCCGAGGCCTGATCGACCCGGTTGTCGACGAAGTCGATCGTCGCCTTGCGCTTCGGCTCGGGCTCGTCGGAGGTGCCGATCTCCACCGGCGTGCCGACGATCGTGCCCTTGGCGCCGGCGCTGCCGAGCGCGCGCTCGAGGCCGAGGAAGGTCGCCTCGTCGAGCTCGAAATAGAAGTCGATGGGATCGGCGGCGACGATCGACGACAGCGCCGTGTCGGCGGCGCCGACCAGAGTCCCCTCCGACACCAGCGTCCGCGACATCCGTCCGTCGAAGGGCGCGCGCACCTCGGTGAACTCGAGATTGAGCGTCGCCGCGG
Organism: Pinisolibacter aquiterrae; assembly: GCF_019160155.1. Taxonomy (GTDB): domain Bacteria; phylum Pseudomonadota; class Alphaproteobacteria; order Rhizobiales; family Ancalomicrobiaceae; genus Pinisolibacter; species Pinisolibacter aquiterrae. Next base: position 41,134 of record NZ_JAFNIH010000051.1, on the reverse strand, counting down.
CGAGCGCCGCCTTGTCGCCGATGGCGCGGGCCTGGGCCTGGAGGAAGGCCTGACGGCGCTGATCGTAGAGCTGATCGGTGATGTTGCCGGTCTTCTGGAGCTGCTGGGCGCGCTCGAGATCACTGGTGGTGAACTGCAGGGTGGTCTCCGACACGGTGACCGCCGCCTTCGCCTGATCGACCGCGGCCTGATAGGGGCGGGGGTCGATGGTGAAGAGCAGCTCGCCCTTCTTGACGAAGGCGCCGTCCTTGAAGGTGACGGACTGGAGATAGCCGGGAACCCGCGACTTGATCGTCACCGATTGGGTGGCGTCGAACCGGCCGGTATAGATCAGCGTCTCCTGAACCTCGCGTACCACCGGCTTGGCGACCGTCACCGCCGGACCGGCGGGCGGGGCCGACTGGGCGAGGGCCGACGTGGAGAAGACACCGAGGCTCGCCGCCAGGGCGGCGCCGGCGGCGGCGAAACGAAGGGCGGACACCCGCATGAGCGGACCTCGACTGACATGAAACGACACGAGGCCGGAGAGTCGCTCCGGCCTTTGTCGCATATCAGCATGATTACGGACGCGCCGTCACCTGGAGATTTCGTGAGTTTCGGCGGTGCACACGTGAAGGCGGTCAGGCGGCCTTGGCGTGGGCGACCATGCGGCGCAGCCGATCGACGGCGTCTGGAGCCAGTTCGGCGGCGATGAATTCGACGCCCGCGAGGCCGCCGTCGCGCCAACGCACGATGCTCGGGCAGACGACGCCCGGCTCGCACACCAGCTCGAGCCGTGCGCCGACCGCGAGCGAGGGTTCGCATCCCGCGAGCTTGGCGCCGCTCATCGAGACGTCGATGCAGGTCGCCCGCGCGCGCCGCGCGCCCTCGAGCACGTCGAGTTCGTAGCCGGTCTCCACGCGCGGCTCGGCCGTCACGCGGCGGTCGAGCGGCCCGCGCCGCAGGCGCACCAGGAAGTCGCGCACCGTCTGCGACAGGCGATCGCCTTCCGAGGAGATCGAGCGCGAGGTGCCGAGCAGGCCGTCGGCGAGTTCGGCGGTCTCGCGGGCGATCTCGCCGATGCTCGAGATGTTGTCGGTGACCCGCCGCGAGCCCTCGAAGGCGCTGCCGACGTTGTGGGCGATCTCGGAGGTGGCGACGATCTGCGCCTCGATCGAGCCGCGCATCGCGCCGGTGATGGCGTCGATCTCGGCGATGGTGCCGCCGATGCCGACGATGCTGTCGACGGCGGCCCGGGTCGCGCTCTGGACCTCGGCGATGTGGCGGCCGATCTCGCCCGTCGCCTTGGCGGTCTGTTCGGCGAGGCCCTTGACCTCGGCGGCGACCACGGCGAAGCCGCGTCCCGCCTCGCCGGCGCGCGCCGCCTCGATCGTCGCGTTGAGGGCGAGGAGGTTGGTCTGGCCGGCGACTTGATCGATCAGGCCGATCACCGCTCCGATCTTCTCCGCCGCGCTGGAGAGGCCGGAGACGATGCGTCCGGTCTCCTCGGCGCGAACGACCGCCGCCCGGGCGATCGTCGCGGAGCGTTCGACCTCGTCGCCGATGCCGCGCGCCGAGGCGGTCAGGTGCTCGGTCGCGTCGGCGACGCGCTGCACGTCGGTGGAGGCCGCCTGCGAGGTGCCGACGACCGAGGTGGCGCGATCGCCGGTGACGCCGGCGCCCTGGCTCATCCGCGTGGCGGTGTCGCTCATGCCGCCGGCGGCGGCGATCAGGCTGTCGACGATCGAATTGATGGTCTGGGCGAAATCCTCGGTCGAGACGTTGAAGGACTCGACCCGCTGCTGGATCGCGTCGGTCGCTTCGTTGATCGTGCCGGAGGCCCTGAGGAGCGCGCCGTGCATGCCGTCGGGCAGGATGCGGCGCCAATATTGGTTGTGGCGCACGGCGTCCATCGCCGCGCCGGATTCGCGCACGAAGGCGTCGATGTGGTCGGCCATGTCGTTGATCGCCTCCGACAGGTCGCCGACCATCCCCCCTTGATCGAAGACCAGATCGCGGGTCTCGAAGTCGCCCTTGCCGAGCGCCTCGCACACCCGGATCGCGCGGGAGACGCCGGCCCGCACGTGGAGCGCCGCTCGGATCCCGATCGCGGTCGCCAGCGCCGCCACGGCGAGGAGACCGAGCGCGGCCCACCGTGCCTCGAAGGCGATCGCCACCCCGGTCCCGATGATCGCCGCCAGGGCGACGACGCCCGGAACGAGCACTTCAGAGCGAGAAGATGAGCTCATCATAGCTGCTGGCCTTCGACTTCACGATGTCCAAGAGGCGGGCGAAGGAGGCGCGCATGCCCTCTTTCGCGTTGGCGTGCGAAGCCTCGATCGCCAGAAGCTCGGCATAGACGGGCTCGATCACCGTCTCGATCACCCGGCGGTCGGGCACGCGGCGGTTGGAGTGGTAGCCGCAGACCGTCCCCGCGTCGTCGTAGGACGGGGTGACGTGGGCGAAGACCCAATAGAAGTCGCCGCTCTTCGCCATGTTCTTGACGTAGGCGAAGACCTCCTTCTCTTCGCCGAGCCGATCCCACAGCAGCTTGAAGACCGCGCGCGGCATGTCGGGATGCCGGATGATCGAATGGGGCGCGCCCATCAGCTCGGCGCGGCTGTAGCCCGCGACCGTCGCGAAGGTCTTGTTCGCGTAGGTGATCCGGCCCTTGAGGTCGGTCTTGGACACGATGATCTCATCGGGGTCGAAGGTGACCTCGTGGCGGGTCGGTCGGATGGAGGACGCCATGACAACTCCGAGCGCTTCGGCGAACCTGAAGGGGCGTCCTCCAGATTGGAAGCAGGGCGGTTAACGAATGATGTGAAATCCGCTACGTAGATCTACTTCACCGAAATATGACCTTGGGTAAGGGCGCCGCCACGGGCGCGCGCCGACAGATCCCGCCGAGACCTCCAAAGTAATATTTCAAATCTCACATCGAAACAACGCGCCGGAACCGGCGCGGTGCCGCCCGACGACGTCTCGCCATCCTGCGCCCGCGCGCCGGGGCGGAACGATCTCTCGGACGCGGTCCGCGAAGACGTCGCGGTGAGGAATTTGCGATGCAGCAGAAATTTCGCATTGCAATTACTGCAACGCAACATTATGGTCTCCGGGTGAGCCGCGCTTCGCGGCGCCGCTCATGGCCCTTCTCGGGCGTTTCCTCCCTAAGACTTGGGCCGCCGTAGGGCGGCCTTTTTTTTTGGCTCGCGCCATCGCGGCCGGGGCGAGCCGGCGGCGGGGAGGGCGCGCCCTCCCTCAGCTGCGCGGCAGGCGCATCGGCCGGCCGTCGGGGCCACGCAACGGGAACAGTCCGGCCTGGAAGGCGGTCGACATGTGGCCGGCCTTGGTGATCGCCTGCTCGGCGAGATCCGCCGGCAGTTCCTCGCGCGCCGTCTCGCTGAACAGCGCCATCCAGCGATCGAAATGATCGGGCTCGATCGCCAGCTTCCAATGCGGCGGAAACGGCCGGCCCTGATAGCGATCGGTTCCCAACAATTGACGCGACCAGAAATCGACGATCACGCCGATGTGCTCGTCGAAGGCCGGGATCGCCCGAAACACCGGCCCGAGCAGATCGTCGCGGTCGCCCTTCGCGTAGAAGCGGCGCACCAGACGATCGATCGCCGCTTCCAAGCCGTCTGCGGTCTGGTCCATGGGAGATCACGTACCTCGTGTTGCGTTTCTCCGACGTTTGGGACCCGCCACCGGCGATGGCAATAAGGAAAAGACCGCATACCCGCGGTTTTCGAGGCTCGTCGAACCGATTTTGACGCGCGCGGCGCGCCCGCCGCCGCCGAACCGCGCGGATCCGCCCCGCCTCCGAGGCCGCGTGTCGGACACGCGACACGAATCCGACAACGCGTGCTGTCGGTAAAAGTCCATAGATCCTGGAATCGTTGAAAACCAAGCCGATTTCGGTTCTGGCACGCCGCTTGCCATCTCTCCCTCGAACCATGCCGAGGGGAGTGGGTCGATGAACCAGCCGATGATTTCCTTGGAAAGCCTCTTTGCTCCGATCGACGAGGAAGCTCTCCAGAAGGCCGCCACGTCGGGCGGTTGCTCGTCGTCCTCCTGTGGCTCGTCCGCCAAGCCGGAGGACATGGCCGAGGACGTGTGGGACAAGATCAAGGACCACCCGTGCTACTCGGAAGAGGCGCATCACTATTTCGCGCGCATGCACGTGGCGGTGGCGCCCGCCTGCAACATCCAGTGCAACTACTGCAATCGCAAATACGATTGCGCCAACGAGAGCCGCCCCGGCGTCGTCTCCGAGAAGCTGACCCCCGATCAGGCGATGCGCAAGGTCGTGACGGTCGCCAACGAGGTGCCGCAGCTCTCCGTGCTCGGCATCGCCGGCCCCGGCGACGCCTGTTACGACTGGAGGAAGACCAAGGCGACCTTCGAGCAGATCTCCAAGGAGATCCCCGACATCAAGCTGTGCATCTCGACCAACGGTCTGGCCCTGCCCGATCACGTCGACGAGCTCGCGACGATGAACGTCGACCACGTCACGATCACCATCAACATGGTCGATCCCGAGATCGGCGCGAAGATCTATCCCTGGATTTATTACAACAAGCGCCGTTACGAGGGCATCGAGGCGGCCAAGATCCTGCACGAGCGCCAGATGCTCGGCCTCGAGATGCTGACCGCCCGCGGCATCCTCACCAAGATCAACTCGGTGATGATCCCCGGCGTCAACGACGAGCACCTGCTCGAGGTCAACAAGTGGGTCAAGGAGCGCGGCGCGTTCCTGCACAACGTGATGCCGCTGATCTCCGATCCGGCCCACGGCACCCATTACGGCCTGACCGGCCAGCGCGGCCCGACGCCGATGGAGCTGAAGGCGCTGCAGGACAAGCTCGAGGGCGGCGCCAAGCTGATGCGCCACTGTCGTCAGTGCCGCGCCGACGCGGTCGGCCTGCTCGGCGAGGATCGCGGCCAGGAATTCACCCTCGACCAGCTGCCGGAGACCGTCACCTACGACGCTTCCCGCCGCGAGGCCTATCGCGAGATCGTCGCCAAGGAGCGCGGCGATCACGTCGAGGCCAAGAAGGCCGCCGTTGCGGAAGTGAAGGACGTCGCCACCGACGCGAAGCTCCTGGTGGCGGTCGCCACCAAGGGCGGCGGCCGCGTCAACGAGCACTTCGGCCACGCCAAGGAGTTCCAGGTCTACGAGGTCGGCCCCAAGGGCATCGGCTTCGTCGGACACCGCAAGGTCGAGGCCCAGTACTGCGAGGGCGGCTGGGGCGAGGACGCGACGCTCGACACCGTCATCCAGGCGCTGGTCGGCGTCGACGTGGTGCTCTGCGCCAAGATCGGCGACTGCCCGAAGGACATGCTGACGGCGGCCGGCATCCGGGCCACCGACGACTACGGCTTCGAATACATCGAGACCGCGATCGGTTCGCTCTACGCGGCCGAATTCGGCCTCGAGACCTCCGCGGCGGTCGCCTGACCCGACCCGCCGCCCGGCGCTCTCCTCCGGGAGAACGCCGCTCTTTCGTGGGTGTCGACGGAAGTTGGGCCGTCGCTCGCTCGCGCTTCATCCGGCGGTCGCCGCCGGACGGCCCCACCCGGCGGTTCCCGCCGATCTCGAGACGTGACTTCAGGAGAAAGCCTCATGGCCTTCAAGATCATCGCTTCCCAATGCACCAGCTGCGGCGCCTGTGAGTTCGAGTGCCCCTCCGCCGCGATCCGGATGAAGGGCGAGACCTACATCATCGATCCGGCCAAGTGCACCGAGTGCGAGGGCATGGACACCCAGCAGTGCGCGGCGGTCTGCCCGGTGCCCAAGACCTGCATCAAGGCCTGACCACCCGGCCCGAACGGCGAGAGGGACGCCGCTCATGACCGAGACGTGTCAAGAACCGGATCCGGCGCCCCAGCCGGTCGTCGAGGACGAGGCTCTCGACTGGCTGGGCAACCCGGTCTCCTGCAAGGACTGTCCGCACGAGGAGAACCGTGCGGCCGGCCTCTGCGAATTCGGACGGACCTGCGTCAACGATCGGCGCGGCAAGAGGATCGACCGCTTCTTCGCGGCCGATCCCTCCCAGGCCGATCGTTACCTCGGCCATCCCTATTTCGAGGTGCGGGTGCTGGCGGCGAAATACGCGAGCCTGTTCCGTCTGCCCTCGCTGATGAACGATCCGGAGCCGGACGTCCGCGCCATGGTGGCGTTGCGCCTGCCGAAACCCCGGATCCGCGCCTTCGTGAAGGACCCCGATCGGCGCGTGCGCATGACCGTGGTCCGCCGGCTCGACGGCGAGGATCTGGTGCCGCTCCTGCTCGATGCCGACTACGGCGTCCGCATGGCGGCGGCCCGTCGCGCGCCGCCGGCCCTGCTGATCCGCGTCATGCACGACGAGGACGCCGAAATCCGTCGCGAGGCGGCCCGCCGCATCGTCGACACGCTGGTCGCCGCCATGGCCGGCGACGACGACCCGACCGTGCGGGCGATCGTCGCCGAGCGTCTGGCGCCGGAACGGCTGCGCCTCATGGTGCACGATCCGGACGTGCGCGTGCGCTTCACCGTCGCCGAGCGGATCCCGCTCGCCGATCTCGACCTCCTGGCGGAGGACGCCGAGGAGATCATCCGCGAGGTCGTGGCCGAGCGGTGGAAGACCGAAGGGGGTGTGTGATGGGCCTTGGACGCGAAGAGGAAGTCGAGATCCGCAAGCCCCCGGTCTTCAAGCCGGGCGAGCGGGTGATCGCCAAGCGCCTCGTCAAGAACGACGGCACCTATCCCCGCAAGGAGATCGGCGAGCCGCTCGTCCTCAAGGGCGACACCGGCTACGTCCGCGACATCGGGACCTTCCTGCAGATGTTCTACATCTACGCGGTCGAATGGACCGAGCGCGGCACCATCGTCGGCATGCGCGGCAAGGAACTGGTCAGCCTCGATCGCGCCCCAGAGGAGGCCGCGCGCTACGCCCGCAAGGCCGAGGAAGAGGTCGAGCCGGCCGAATGAGTTCTCCGCCCCTCGAGGGGGCGACTTCCGGGCGGTCCGGGGAATGGACCGCCGCCGACCACCGGGCCCCGCCCGATCCATTCCGAAAGGCCCCGCCATGAAGATCATGATCCGCAACACGCCCAAGGGCCTGTCCGCCTACCTTCCCAAGAAGGACCTCGAGGAGCCGATCGTCGAGATGGAGAAGGAGTCCATGTGGGGCGGCACCATCAAGATCAAGAACGGCTGGGCCTTCGAACTGCCCGAGATGCCCGCCGACACCAAACTGCCGATCACCGTCAACGCCCGCAAGATCGGCGAGGAGGAGTGAGACGGGGCGTATGAACCTCGGCCTTTCGGCCTTTCGCGGAGGTCCTTCATGCCGAGGAGCGAGCGCGAGCGAGCCTCGAAGCACGAAGGACCGAGAGGCACCGCCCGTCATGGCTTCGCGCCTCACGAGGCCCGGCCTCCGGCCGGGCGCCTCGGGGTGAAGCCGAACCGAGCGAGTAAATTCGCAATCGCATCCGTTCGGTATGAGCCGGCGCCGGGCGAGGGCGGTTGCCTCGCCCCTTCTCCCGCAGGGGGAGAAGGAATCCCGCCACCGCCTCGCCCCGCACACGTCCTCTCGCGCCTCGGTGCGAAATCGTCTTCGAAGGAGCCTCAGATGACCATTCTCGCCACCGATGCCGTCGTGCTCACCGGCGCGGCCGCCGAGGCCAAGATCGCCGACGTCCGCTTCGGTCTGGAGGCCGATCGCCTCGTGCCCTATCTCGGCCCGGAGCTGATGCGCCTTTCCGGCGAACCGCCGGTGCCGATGCTGCCCGAGACGGTCGCCGCCGCGCTCCACGCCAAGGCGCCGGCGCCCTCGCGCATCCGGACCAACATGTGGTCGGTCGCCCAGTTCATCGAGCAGCGACGCCATCGCAAGACGCTGGTCGGCTACATGGCCGAGATCTTCGCGGCTCCCGTGGCCCCGTCGAAACTGACGAGATGGCTCGCCTCCCTGCCGCTCTCGCTGATCGTCGACACCTGGTACGACGGCGCCACCCGTGCCGCGCTGAACGCCGCCGGCCGCGCCGACTGGATCGAGGTCCAGGGCGTCACCCGCTCCGGCGAGAACCGCGACATCTGGACCAAGGTCTACGATCCCGCCGGCACGGAAGTCCTGCCCGAGGCAGCCGACGCGGCGAAGACCGTGCTCTACAAGCCGCACGGCGCCGTCACCCCGGCCAAGAACTTCCTCGTCGCCGACAGCGACTATGTCGAGGTCCTCACCGAAATCGACATCCAGTCGCCGATCCCCGAAGTGGTGAAGGGCCTGCGCACCACGCGCGGCTTCGTCTTCGTCGGCTGTCGCTTCCACGACCAGATGCTGCGCACCTACGCCCGCCAGATCGCCAAGCGCTCGGCCGGTCCCTCCACCGCGATCGTCGAGGTCGCGAACCTCACGCGCAACGAGCTGAAGTTCTTCGCCGAACTCGGCATCGAGGTGGTCGACATGCCGCTCGCCCGCGCCGTCGAGTTGCTGGTGGGGTGACGAGGGATCGCTCGTATTGAACGAAAGTCGTATGCGGTCTAGGCTCCTCGGCGCGGCATCTCCGCCGCCGGGGAGACGACCGCGAATGACGCTCCGTATCGATCGCGACACGCGCCTGTGCATGTCGATCTCGGCCCGGCCGAGCAACGTCGGAACGAGGTTCCACAATCATCTCTACGAGGAATTGGGCCTGAACTACGTCTACAAGGCCTTCGCGGTGACCGACCTCGCCGGGGCGATCGCCGGCATTCGCGCCCTCGGCGTGCGCGGCTGCGCCGTGTCGATGCCGCACAAGGAGGCCGTGATCGCCTTCGTCGACGAGATGGCGCCCTCGGCCGCCGCGATCGGCGCGGTCAACACTCTCGTCAACGACGACGGCCGACTGACCGCCCACAACACCGATTACGTCGCGGTCGCGAAGCTGATCGTCGAGCATGGGGTGGATCCGGCGACGCCGGTGGTCCTGCGCGGTTCCGGCGGCATGGCCAAGGCCGTCGCCGCCGCGCTCTGCGACGCCGGCTTTTCGCGCGGCACCGTCGTCGCCCGCAACGAGGCCGCCGGCCGCGCGCTCGCCGAGCGCTGCGGCTGGTCCTGGTCATCCGAGGTCGGGGCGACGGCGGGGGCGCTTCTCGTCAACGTCACGCCGATCGGCATGGCGGGTGGGCGCGAGAGCGAGGATCTCGCCTTCGACGAGGCCGCGATCGCCGCGGCCGACACGGTCTTCGACGTGGTGGCGATGCCCTCGGAGACCCCGACCATCCGCACGGCCCGCCGCCTCGACCGGCGGGTGATCACCGGCGCCGAGGTGATGACGCTCCAGGCGGTGGAGCAGTTCGTGCTCTATACCGGGCTGCGCCCGAGCGACGCCGCGATCGCCCGCGCCACCGCCGTCTCGCGCGCCTGAACCGAATTCATGGCCGAAAACCCCGGCGCGGACGCCAGGGCTTCACGGGTGTCGGGGGGGAAGGGTCCCTCAAGCGTCGACCGGCATCGGCTGGCCCGCCTTGTGCGCGGCGATCCACTTCTCGAGCTCGCCGACGTGCTCCTTCTCCTCCTCGACGAACTCCTTGGCGAGCGCCTTGATCTCGGGGTCGTCGGTGGTCTCGAACACATGGGCATAGAAGGCGAGTCCGGCCTTTTCCGCCTCGAGCGCGATCTCGAGCGCCTCCTCGCGGGCGAGGAACGGATCCGCCCCCCAGATCGCCGCCCGTTCCGGGCTCTCGCCCTGCGGCCAATGGAACTCGTCGGGCGTCATCTCCGGGATCTCGCGGAAGCCGGCGCGGGCCTTGGCGTCGCCCATGTGCCACTTGGAATATTCCGAGAGCTTACGGAAGAGCTTGCCCACCTCGGCGTTGCCGTAGGTGGTCATGCTGTCGGCGAGCTCGCCGAGGCGCAGCATCGCCTCCTCCTCGAGTTTGATGGCATAGGCCAGAAATTCCTCGACGCTCTTCATGTCGACGGTCTCCTCGTCGGTCGATCACCTCGCCGGGGCGAGGTCTCGGGGGGGGCGGCGGAGGCCGTCGGGCGTGAGCCCGCGCCTCCGGCCGCGCGTTCGATCACTCCGCGCCGCCCGGCTCGTCGCCGGCGAAGCGCACCAGCACGTCCTGGTCGCGGACGATGTACTGGCAAGCGAGCCGATATTTCGGCGCCACGTCGTTGGTCTCGGCGTTGGCGATCTCGGCGGCGGTGATCTTGCCGAGCGACTTCAGCATGCTCTTCTCCTTGTCGGTGAGCATCGAGCCCATGGTCTTGCCGGTGAGGGTGACGACCTCGATCAGGCAGGACCCGCACTCGCCGTCGCGGCATTCGAACGGAATCGGGATCTTGTGCTTCTCGGCGACGCTGAGGATCGTCCCGCGGTCGCCCGCGACGGCATAGACCGTCACGTCCTTGTGGAGGGTGGGGGAGGAAAAGGTCACGTTGGCCATGGTTCGGCGGCTCCGCTCGCTCGTGGTGTGTCGGACGACACGGGGGGGGATGTCCCGCGCGAGCCCGGCGTCGGGGCGACCGAAGGCCGCCCGCCGCGAGGATCGCGAGGGTCGTGTCGGCGTTTCTCAGCAAGCCCCGCGCCAAGGCTGTAAATTAAATGAAAACAATAGGATGATCGACTTTCGACGGATCCCGTCGCTCGCGCGTCGCGGCCCTGCGACGCGGCTGTCGCGAATTTGTCGGGGTCGCGACAGCCGATGTCGCCGCTCCCCGGGGCCTCACACCCCGCGCGGCGCGCCCGCGACGGCGTACGCGCACGCGTGCGAGGAGGATCGTGACGCCTGGTCTCGTCGCGTCGAGGGGGAGGGAGGTCGCGCACCCCACCCCCGTGGCGGCGAGGCATGCGCGCGGGCGGCCCGAAACCTGCGCGCGGCGCGTCGACGGAGGCCCGGCGTTCCGCGAATTCTTCGTCTTCCGACGTTGTTCGACACGACCTGTCGGGAAATGTCGGGGTCGCGACAGGTGCCCGCCGACGCGCGCCTCGGCCGTATTGCCTCTGTAAGACATTGAAAATAAACGATCAAAAAAAATCTGAAGGGCCTCGCCGGCAGTTGGCACGGGACTTGAAATCCTCTGTCGGTGCGAGGCGGCGACGAGCTGCCGAACGGACGGACGGCATCGAAGACCGATGCCTGACCAAATCTTTCGAAGGGGTTCGAAACATGGGCAAGCTTCGGCAGATCGCCTTCTACGGTAAGGGTGGCATCGGCAAGTCCACCACCTCCCAGAATACTCTCGCGGCTCTGGTCGATCTGGGTCAGAAGATCCTGATCGTCGGCTGCGATCCGAAGGCGGATTCCACCCGCCTGATCCTCAACACCAAGATGCAGGACACCGTCCTGTCTCTCGCCGCCGAAGCCGGTTCGGTGGAGGACCTCGAGCTCGAGGACGTCCTGAAGGTCGGCTACAAGGGCATCAAGTGCACCGAGTCCGGCGGACCGGAGCCGGGCGTCGGCTGCGCCGGCCGCGGCGTCATCACCGCCATCAACTTCCTGGAAGAGAACGGCGCCTATGACGACGTGGACTACGTGTCCTACGACGTTCTCGGCGACGTCGTCTGCGGCGGCTTCGCCATGCCGATCCGCGAGAACAAGGCCCAGGAGATCTACATCGTCATGTCCGGCGAGATGATGGCGCTCTACGCCGCCAACAACATCGCCAAGGGCATCCTGAAGTACGCTCACTCCGGCGGCGTGCGCCTGGGCGGACTGATCTGCAACGAGCGTCAGACCGACAAGGAGCTCGAGCTCGCCGAGGCCCTGGCCGCGCGTCTCAACACCAAGCTCATCCACTTCGTGCCGCGCGACAACATCGTCCAGCACGCCGAGCTGCGTCGTCAGACCGTCATCGAGTACGCCCCGGACAGCCAGCAGGCCGCCGAGTACCGCGAACTCGCCCGCAAGATCCATGAGAACTCGGGCAAGGGCACCATCCCCACCCCGATCACCATGGAAGAGCTGGAAGAGATGCTGCTCGAGTTCGGCATCATGAAGACGGAAGAGCAGCAGCTCGCCGAGCTTCAGGCGAAGGAAGCCGCCAAGGCCGCCGCCGCCGCGCAGTGACGTGGACGGCCCCGGGTGCGGGTTCGCCCGCACCCGGTTCCGAGGCCGGACCCGATCCGAGCCTCGACCAGAACCGCCCCAGGCGTTGGGGCGCATGCTCCTGATCCGAACCGGATGACCAGAGGGGGGTTCCATGAGCCTCGATTACGAAAACGACGGCGAATTGCACGGCAAGCTGATCGAGGAAGTCCTCGCCCAGTATCCCGACAAGTTCGCCAAGCGCCGCAAGAAGCACCTGTCGGTCGCTTCCGACGCCGGCACCGAGGAGATCGAGGGCGCCGAGCGTCCGGTCACCGAGTGCGACGTCAAGTCCAACATCAAGTCGATCCCCGGCGTCATGACCGTCCGTGGCTGCGCCTATGCGGGATCGAAGGGCGTGGTGTGGGGTCCGATCAAGGACATGGTCCACATCTCCCACGGCCCGGTCGGCTGCGGCCAGTATTCCTGGTCCCAGCGCCGCAACTACTACATCGGCAAGACCGGCATCGACACTTTCGTGACGATGCAGTTCACCTCCGACTTCCAGGAGCGTGACATCGTCTTCGGCGGCGACAAGAAGCTCGAGAAGATCATCGACGAGATCGAGGATCTGTTCCCGCTGGCCAACGGCATTTCGGTCCAGTCCGAATGCCCGATCGGCCTGATCGGCGACGACATCGAGGCGGTCTCCAAGAAGAAGGCCAAGGAGCACGACACGACCATCGTTCCGGTCCGTTGCGAAGGCTTCCGCGGCGTCTCCCAGTCGCTCGGCCACCACATCGCCAACGACGCGATCCGGGACTGGGTCTTCGACAAGAAGACCCGTGAGGTCGAGACCACCCCCTACGACGTCAACGTCATCGGCGACTACAACATCGGCGGCGACGCCTGGGCCTCCCGCATCCTGCTCGAGGAGATGGGCCTGCGCGTGGTCGGCAACTGGTCGGGCGACGCCACGCTCGCCGAGGTCGAGAACGCGGTCCACGCCAAGCTCAACCTGATCCACTGCTACCGCTCGATGAACTACATCTGCCGGCACATGGAAGAGAAGTACGGTATTCCGTGGATGGAGTACAACTTCTTCGGCCCGTCGCAGATCGCCATGTCCCTGCGCAAGATCGCCAAGCACTACGGCCCGGAGATCGAGGAGAAGGCCGAGGCGGTGATCGCCAAGTACCAGCCGCTCGTCGATGCCGTGATCGCCAAATACGGCCCGCGTCTGAAGGGCAAGTCGGTGATGCTCTATGTCGGTGGCCTGCGCCCCCGTCACGTGGTCAACGCCTACGAAGACCTCGGCATGCAGATCGCCGGCACCGGCTACGAGTTCGCCCACAACGACGACTATCAGCGCACCGGCCACTACGTGAAGAAGGGCACGCTGATCTACGACGACGTCACCGGCTACGAGCTCGAGAAGTTCATCGAGGCGATCCGCCCGGATCTGGTCGGCTCGGGCATCAAGGAGAAGTACCCGGTGCAGAAGATGGGCATCCCGTTCCGTCAGATGCACTCCTGGGACTACTCCGGCCCCTATCACGGCTACGACGGCTTCGCGATCTTCGCCCGCGACATGGACCTCGCCATCAACAATCCCGTCTGGGATCTGTTCGATGCGCCCTGGACCAAGGAAGCGCCGCTGGCCGCCGCCGCGGAGTGAGGTGAACCCCGGTTTCCTTCGCCCTTCGAGGTTCGGCCGCGCCGAGCACCTCGGGGTGAGGGAAACCTCCTCCCGGAACGATCTCGGGAGGAAGCCTTCCTGGTGAGGCGCGAGGCGTGAGCCGAGCCTCGAACCACGAAGGCGGGCCGAAAGCGCAAGAATCGACGTCACGAACGAACGCCGCGAGCATCCCGCCCGCGCGATCCCCCGATCACACCCCAACGGTCGTCCGCCGTATGGCGCGGAGACCTTCAGCGAGGTGACCACACATGCCGCAGTCAGCCGATCGCGTGCTCGACCATGCTCCCCTGTTCCGCGAGCCGGAATATCAGGAGATGTTCAAGAACAAGCGGGAGCAGTTCGAGTGCCCGCTGCCCACGGAACAGGTGAACGATCAGGTCGAATTCACCAAGTCGTGGGAATATCGCGAGAAGAACCTCGCCCGTCAGTCCCTGGTGGTGAACCCGGCCAAGGCCTGCCAGCCGCTCGGCGCGGTCTTCGCCGCCGCCGGCTTCGAGAAGTGCATGTCCTTCGTGCACGGGTCGCAGGGCTGCGTTGCCTACTATCGCTCGCACCTCTCCCGTCACTTCAAGGAGCCGTGCTCGGCGGTCTCCTCCTCGATGACCGAGGACGCGGCGGTGTTCGGCGGCCTCAACAACATGATCGACGGCCTGGCCAACACCTACGCGCTCTACGAGCCGAAGATGATCGCCGTTTCGACCACCTGCATGGCCGAAGTCATCGGTGACGACCTCCAGTCCTTCATCCAGAACGCGAAGACCAAGGGCTCCGTTCCGCAGGAGTTCGACGTTCCCTTCGCCCATACCCCGGCCTTCGTCGGCAGCCACATCGACGGCTACGACAACATGATCAAGGGCATTCTGGAGAACTTCTGGAAGGGCGCCGTCCGCAATGCCGGCACCTCGCTCAACATCATCCCCGGCTTCGACGGCTTCTGCGTCGGCAACAACCGCGAGCTGAAGCGCCTGCTCGACTTGATGGGCGTCGAATACACCTTCATCCAGGACGCGGCCGACCAGTTCGACACCCCCTCGGACGGCGACTATCGCATGTACGACGGCGGCACCACGATCGAGCAGGTCAAATCGGCGCTCGACGCCAAGGGCACGATCTCGCTGCAGTACTGGAACACCCGCAAGACGATGGACTACGTCGCCGAGCAGGGCCAGGAGACCGCGACCTTCCATTATCCGCTCGGCGTCAAGGCCACCGACGCCTTCCTGATGAAGGTCTCGGAGATCTCCGGCAAGGCGATCCCGGAGGCGATCCGCATGGAGCGCGGCCGCTTGATCGACGCCATGGCCGACAGCCAGGCCCATCTGCACGGCAAGAAATACGCGATCTGGGGTGATCCGGACTTCGTCCAGGCGATGGCCCAGTTCGTCATGGAGACCGGCGGCGAGCCGACCCACTGCCTGGCCACCAACGGCACCAAGCAGTGGGAATCCGAGATGAAGGACATGCTGGCGGCCAACCCGTTCGGCGCTTCGGCCCAGGTGTGGGCGGGCAAGGACCTCTGGCACCTGCGCTCGCTGCTCTTCACCGAGCCGGTCGACTTCATGATCGGGTCGTCCTACGGCAAGTACCTCGAGCGCGACACCGGCACCCCGCTGATCCGCCTGACCTTCCCGATCTTCGATCGTCACCACCACCATCGCTTCCCGCTGATGGGCTATCAGGGCGGCCTGCGCGTCCTGACGACGATCCTCGACAAGGTCTTCGACAAGCTCGACGCCGACACGATCATCCCCGGCGAGACCGACTACTCCTTCGACCTCACCCGCTGAGCGCGAACCCCGACATCGTCGGACATGCGGCGGCCGCCCCTCGGGGCGGCCGTTTCGCGTGGCGGGGGCGGTGTCCTTGCGAATTGCCGGAAGGCGTCGACGCCGTTACACCGAATGTCGGGGAAGCGACGGGGGAGGCGAGGCGGTGAAGGCTCTGGTGAGGGAACTCTACGGCGCGGATTCGGCGCGTGCCGTCGCCTTCCGTTATGCGTTGCTGGCCTTCGACGTCGTCACCGTGCTGTTCCTGATCGGCTCCTCCTTCACCGACCATACGGCGCTCGTCGAGGTGGTCGACGTGGTGATCGGCATCGGCATCGTCGCCGATTTCGCCGCCCGTCTGTGGATCTCCGAGCGACGCCTCCGGGATCTCGTCCACCCCTACGGCGTCGTCGACATCGTCGTGATCGCCTCGCTCTTGGCGCCGATGATCGGCGAGGGCTTCGCCTTCCTCCGGGTGGCGCGCATGTTGCGCCTCCTGCGCTCCTACCAGACGGTACGGCGGCTTCGCACCGACTTCGAGTTCTTTCGTCGCAACCAGCAGACGATCGATGCGGCGATCAACCTCCTCGTCTTCATCTTCGTGATGACGGCGGTGGTCTACGAGACCCAGCACTGGACCAACGAGGAGATCGCCAACTATGCCGACGCGCTCTATTTCACCGTGACGACCCTGACGACCACCGGATTCGGCGACGTCACCCTCAAGGGCACCGCCGGCAAGATGACCTCGGTGGTGATCATGATCTTCGGCGTGTCGCTGTTCCTGCGCCTCGTCCAGGTGATGTTCCGCCCGCCCAAGGTCGAGCACAAATGCCCGCGCTGCGGCCTGCGCCGCCACGATCACGACGCCGTCCACTGCAAGGCCTGCGGCGAGATCCTGAACATCGAGGACGACGGCGCCGTGTGAGCGCGCGCGGCGAACCGCGTCAGCGGTGGCCGCGGCTGGGCGGGGCGGCGGCCGGCCGGCTGTCGCGGATCATCTCGGCGATGCGCGCCGCCCAGGTCTCGGCGAAGCGCTTCTGGTCGGCGAGCGGCAGCGTCGCCGCGCAATAGTCGATGATCGTGCCGTCCGGCAGCCGCATCGCGAAGGACCAGGACGCCGAGCTCTCCGCGTCCTCGGCGTCGTGGACGAGCCGGGGCGGGGTCAGGGTGCCGAGGGCGAAGTGCTTCTTGGTGGTCAGGAGCGGCCGGCGCACGACGAGGCGCGCGCGTCGCGCCGCGGGCTCGAGCCGCAGCTCGCGCCCCGGCAGGAGACCGGCGAAGAGGAGGGTGGTCGCGACCGCCAGGATCAGCGCCGTGATCCCGATGCCGAGCGCCAGTCCGCTCGGCGACACCTGCGCCTGCGGCGCCCAGGCGACGACGCGGGCGATGTTGAAGGCGCCGAGCAGTGCGATGGCGAGGAGAACGAGGCCGACGCCGTCGAAGAGAAGCGCGATCCACCGGGGTGGTGGCTCGGTTCGAATGACGATGTCTGTTCCCTCGAAGGTCACCATGATCGATCCGGCGAGGATGGAGGTCGCGCCCGGTCGGACCACTTTCGCGTCCGTGTCTCCGACTGTGGCGCAGTCGGGTTGAAATCGCGTGAACGGAACGAAACGGCCGCCCCGAGGGGCGGCCGTCGTGATCATGTCGCGGAATGTCGGCTTTCCGCCCAAGCCCGTCCCACCATCGGGCATCGAGAATGAGCGACGCCGGTCCCGACGCGAATTTCTCGTGCCTCCGACGCGGACGAGAAATTCGCGTGGCTTCGAAGGCCGGGAGCCTCGGCACCTTCGGCCTTCGGTCTCACGCGTGATCGCGGGGATGGAGCTTCGAGAGAATGAGCACCAGCGCCGCATTGGCGAGCGCGCCGAAGCCGAGCAGGATCAGACCCCAGGAGAAGGACCCGGTCGTCTCCTTGACCCAGCCGACGATGTAGGGGCCGACGAAGCCGCCGAGGGCCCCGATCGAATTGACCGTGGCGAAGGCGGCCGCCACCGCGGATCCCTTGAGATAGGTCGGCGGCAGGGTCCAGAACGAGGGCAACAGCCCGTAGACGCCGCTCGCCGCCAGCGACAGGGCGACGATCGAGACCAGCGGATCGGTGGAGAGCCCGGCGCCGATCAGCCCGACCGCCCCGGCGATCGCCGGCAGCACGACCAGCATCACCCGCTTGCCGGTGCGATCGCCGATCCGCCCGAGCACGATCATCGCGATCGCCGCCGCCGCGTAGGGGATCGCCGCGACGAAGCCGGTCTGGAGATTGGAGAGCCCGAAGGCCTTCACGATCTGCGGCACCCAGAAGATGATGCCGAACCCGCCCAGGAGCGAGCCGAAATAGGCGAGCGACATCAGAAGAACCGGCGGCGAGACGAGCCCGGCGAGGATGGTCGTGCCGTGCACGTGTGATCCCCCCGACCGCCCCTCGCGGTCGAGTTCCGCCTCGATCGCCGCCTTCTCGTCGGCGCTCAGCCAATGCGCGTCGGCGGGACGATCGACCATGACGCGGTAGACCATCAGCCCGACGACGACCGCCGGCAGACCCTCGAGAATGAACAGCCACTGCCACGACTTGAAGCCGAGCGCGCCGTCGAGCCCGGGGATGCCGAGGATGATGCCGGAGAGCGGCCCGCCGATCACGATCGACAACGGGATCGCCAACATCAGGAGCGCCGTGGTGCGCGCCCGGCGATTGGCGGGAAACCACCACGTCATGTAGAGCAACAGACCCGGCAGCAGACCGGCCTCGGCCATGCCGAGCAGGAAGCGCACGGTGAAGAAGGCCTTGGCGTCGTTCGCCCAGGCGAGCGCGACCGAGGCGATGCCCCAGGCGATGACGATCGGAGCGATCCAGCGCCGCGCGCCGATCTTCTCCAGAATCATGTTCGACGGCACCTCGAACAGCACGTAGCCGAAGAAGAAGAAGCCCACGCCCCAGGCGTAGACCGTCGGCGTGAAGCCGAGATCCTTGTTCATCGCCAGCGCCGCGAAGCTGACGTTCGAACGATCGATGAAGCTGATCAGAAACAGAAGACTCATGAAGGGCACCAGCCGCCGCGCGGCTTTGGCCAATCCGGTCGTGAGGGCGCTTTCGGCGCTCATGTCGTTTTCCCCCGAGCGTTGTTCCGATCCCGTCTCGAGGGTCGACGAGGGCGACCGTCGGCGAGGCCGGTGGAGAGCCTCCCGGTTTCGCGCCGGGCCGAACTCTCGCGGGAGGAGAATACGATTCGAATACCGAAAATAAACATCAATCTCGAAAATATAGGCGACTGCGTAATTCCCCTGCGCGAGGCCGCGCCATCGCGCCTCTCGGCCGGCCACTGGCACACCCCTTGCTCTTACTCCTCGTGACGAAGCCGGTTTGTCGGATGACCGACAAACACGACGAGAGGGGGCCGGACGCATGCTCTCACCGAAGGTCCAGGAACTCTTCGACGAGCCGGGTTGCGACAAGAACGTCGCCAAGGACGAGAAGGCGCGCAAGAAGGGCTGTTCCAAGCCTCTGACCCCCGGCGCCGCCGCCGGAGGCTGCGCCTTCGACGGCGCCAAGATCGTGCTTCAGCCGATCACCGACGCCGCCCACCTGATCCACGCGCCCTTGGCCTGCGAGGGCAATTCCTGGGACAATCGCGGCGCGGCCTCCTCCGGCCCGATGTTGTGGCGCACCTCCTTCACGACGGATCTCACCGAGCTCGACGTCGTGCTCGGCCAGGGCGAGCGCAAGCTCTACAAGGCGATCCGCGAGATCGTCGAGGCGCACCGGCCTCCGGCGATCTTCGTCTACGAGACCTGCGTGACGGCGCTGATCGGCGACGACATCGAGGCGGTCTGCAAACACGCCTCCGAGAAGTTCGAGACCGCCGTGATCCCGGTCCACGCCGCCGGCTTCGTCGGGTCCAAGAACCTCGGCAACAAGCTGGCTGGCGAGGCCCTGCTCGACCACGTCATCGGCACGCACGAGCCGGACGACGTCGGTCCCTACGACGTCAACATCCTCGGCGAATTCAACCTCGCCGGCGAGTTCTGGATGGTGAAGCCGCTGCTCGACGAGCTCGGCATCCGGGTGCGCGCCTGCGTGCCGGGCGACGCGCGCTATCTCGACGTCGCGGCGGCCCACACGGCCAAGGCGACCATGATGGTGTGCTCGACCGCGCTCATCAACTTGGCCCGCAAGATGGAAGAGCGCTGGGGCATCCCCTATTTCGAGGGCTCCTTCTACGGCGTCGCCGACACGTCGGAAGCGCTGCGCCGGCTCTCGCGGCTCCTCGTCGATCGCGGGGCCGCCCCGGAACTCCTCGACCGCACCGAAGCGCTGATCGCCCGCGAGGAGGCGATCGTGTGGAAGAAGCTCGAGGCCTTCCGGCCGCGTCTCCAGGGCAAGCGCGTCCTCCTCAACACCGGCGGCGTCAAATCCTGGTCGGTGGTGGCGGCCTTGATGGAGATCGGCATCGAGATCGTCGGCACCTCGGTCAAGAAGTCGACCGTCGAGGACAAGGAACGCATCAAGCAGATCCTCAAGGACGAGAACCACATGTTCGAGGGGATGGCGCCGCGTGATCTCTACGCCCTGCTCGAGCGTCACGAAGCCGACATCATGTTGTCGGGCGGCCGCACCCAGTTCATCGCGCTGAAGGCGCGGATGCCCTGGCTCGACATCAACCAGGAGCGCCACCACCCCTATGCCGGCTACGACGGCATGGTGGAGATGGTGCGCCAGATCGACATCGCCATCCACAATCCGATCTGGGACCAGGTGCGCGAACCCGCCCCCTTCGACGAGACCGGCCGTCTGCTCGCGACTTCGGTCGTGGTCGGCCGTCCCGAGGCGCCCGGCCCGAAGGCCGAGGCCGCCGCGATCCCCGCCTTCACCTACAAGAAGTTCGCGAACGCCGGCTCCGGCGACGCCGACGACTGCTGAGGAGCCGGCTCATGACGACGATCCTTCCGGTCGAGAAGTCGGCCTCGGTCAACCCGCTGAAGTCAAGCCAGCCGCTCGGCGCCGCCTTCGCCTTCCTCGGCGTCGACGGTTGCGTGCCGCTGTTCCACGGCTCCCAGGGCTGCACCTCCTTCGCGTTGGTGCTGTTCGTGCGCCACTTCAAGGAGACGATCCCGCTCCAGACCACGGCCATGGACGAGGTCGCCACCATCATGGGCGGCGCCGATCATCTCGAGGAGGCGATCCTCAACCTCAAGTCCCGCACCAAGCCGAAGCTGATCGGCGTCTGCACGACGGCGCTGGTGGAGACCCGCGGCGAGGATTTCGCCGGCGATCTCGCCACCATCAAGGCCCGCCGCGCCGAGGCGCTCGCCGGCACCGAAGTGGTGCTCGCCACGACGCCCGATTTCAACGGCTCGATCGAGGAGGGTTGGACCAAGGCCGTCGTCTCGATGATCGAGGGCATCACCGCGCCGGTCTCGCCGCTCCGCAATCCGCGCCGGATCGCGATCCTGCCGGGCTTCAACCTGACGGTCGCCGACATCGAGGAGATCCGCGAGACGGTCGAGGCCTTCGGTCTGGAAGCCACCATCCTGCCCGACGTGTCGGGGGCTCTGGACGGCACCGTGCCGGGCAAATGGATCCCGACCACCTACGGCGGCACCAGGGTCGAGGACATCCGCTCGCTCGGCGAATGCATTCATTGCATCGCCATCGGCGAGGGCCAGCGCGCGGCGGCCGAGAAGCTCGCCGAGATCGCCGACGTGCCCTACACGCTGTTCGGCACCCTGACCGGCCTGAAGGCCGCCGATCGTTTCGTCACCGCGCTTGCCGAGATCTCCGGCAATCCGGTCCCGGCGAAGCTGCGCCGCGCCCGCTCGCAACTCGCCGACGCGCTCCTCGACGGTCATTTCCACTTCGGGGGCAAGAAGATCGCCATCGCGGCCGAGCCCGATCATCTCTACCAGTTGTCGGTCTTCTTCGCCGGCATGGGCGCCGAGGTGACGACCGCCGTCACCACCACCGGCACCTCGCCGATCCTGCGGAAGGTGCCGACCGACGAGATCAAGGTCGGCGATCTCGGCGACCTCGAGGCGCGCGCCTTCGGCTGCGACCTCCTCGTCACCCACAGCCACGGCCGTCAGGCGGCCGAGCACCTCGGCATTCCGCTCTTCCGGGTCGGGTTCCCGATCTTCGATCGGCTCGGCGCGCAGCATCGGACCTTCGTGGGCTATCGCGGCACCCGCGACCTGATCTTCGAGGTCTCCAACATCTTCCAGGCCCAACAGCACGATCCGACCCCGGAGGGGTTGAATCCGCTTCTGAAGAGAGAGAACGACCATGACCGCCGTTCGGAGATTGACGCTCGTGCCCACTGACGGCGCCGAAACCCCGGCTCCCGAGCGCGCCGCCGGCGCCGTTCGCGTGGCCATCGCCACCAACGACATGAAGGGGCTCAACGCCCACTTCGGCTCGGCCGCCCGCTTCGCGGTCTACGACGTGACCAAGGCGGGCTGGAGCTTCGTCGAGGCGCTCGCCTTCGACGACGTGACCCCGGAATCCGGGCAGCACAAGACCGACGGCGACGATCGCATCACGCCGAAGGTCGAGGCGCTGACCGGCTGTCATCTCCTCTTCTGCCTGGCGATCGGCGGTCCATCCGCCGCCAAGGTCGTCTCCGCCAAGATCCACCCGATCAAGGTGGCGAACCCCTCGTCGATCGACGAGGTGCTGGAGCGCACCCGCACGATGCTGAACGGCGCGCCGCCGCCCTGGCTGCGCAAGGTGCTGGCCGAGGCCGGCATCGCCGCCCCCAAACCTTCCTTCGCCGACGATTGAGGATCATCCCGATGTCCGATACGCTCGATGTCTCCGCCGACGAAACGGCGCTCGCCACGCCCTTCCTCGCCACCCTGGTGCGCCTGATGCGCGCCGAGGACAGCTACGGCTCCTGGGAGAAGCGCTCCGACGCCCATCTCCTCAAGGACTTCATCCTGACCAAGGAACAACGCCGCGAGATCCCGATCATCGGCGATCCCGATCCGGACGTGCTGTGGCGGATCGAGAAGTTCTACGCCGCCGTCGGCCTCGCCATCGAGGAGAAGGCCGGCCACATCGCCTCGCCGATGATGAAGATGAGCCACGAGGGCTTCGGCCGGGTGATCCTCACCGTCGGTCGGCTGGTGGTTCTGTCGAAGTCGCTGCGCGACGTCCACCGTTGGGGTCAGGAGAACCTGACCAAGCTCGCCGAGGCCGGCACCAAGGCGGTCGACGAGGCCTGCGAGATGATCGCCAAGTTCCCGGAAGTCGCCGACTGGTGAACCGGGGAGGGGGGCGACGCATTCCCCGCGTCGCCCGACCGGCATCATCCCCGGCGAGGCCGGCTCGCGCACGCGAGCGGGGCGTTCGGTCTCGTGGGCCGACCGCGCGCCTCGTCCGCGCCGGGGATGATGCTCGGCCCATCCGTCTTTCGAACCATCCCATCCGGAGTGACGCCATGTCCGACGTCGACACCCTCAAGGCCGAGATCAAGAAGCTCAACGCCAAGGCCACCAACGCCAAGATGAACCTGCACGACCTCTCCGAGGAACTGCCTGGCGACTGGCCGAAGATCATGGAGGTCGCCCAGGCGGCCTACGACGCCTATGCCGCCCTCGACGCGGCGCGCGCGAAACTGAAGGCTCTGGAGGCCGCGTGATGACCGACTACACCACCCGTGACGGCTCCCAGTGGATGCCGGAATACCTCACCGCCATCAATGCCGAGACCTGCATCGGCTGCGGCCGCTGCTTCAAGGTCTGCTCGCGCGACGTGATGCACCTCTACGGCGTCGACGACGAGGGCGAGATCCTCGGCCAGTGCGTCGAGGGCGAGGACGAGGACTTCGACGGCGAGCTCAACCGCATGATCATGGTCGTCGACAAGGCCGGCGCCTGCATCGGCTGCGGCGCCTGCGCCCGCGTCTGCCCCAAGGCCTGCCAGACCCACGTCGCGGCCGACAAGGTCGCCGCCTGACGCGCTCGTCTCGATCGCGTCGCGATCGATCCTCGGAGACGGTCGGTGTCTCCCCCGGCCACCGACCGTCTCGATCGCCTCCCGCTTTCCGATCCTCACGTGGTGGAGAGAACGATGGCTCGACATCGGCACGCTCGATTGATGCGGAGCGCCGCGACGACCGACGACGGCGGCGACGCCTTCGACACCCATGTGATCGCCTGCGTCCTCTCGGTCGGTCTCGACGAGGTCGAGCGCGGTCTCGTCACCCTGTGCGAGGCGACCGGCCTCGACGCGGCGACACTCGACGGCCTCCTGGCGTCCCGCTTCCCGTCGTTTCCGCGCGCGACCCTGCCGCCGGTGGCGACGGTCGGGCCGCCGCTCGAGATCGAGGAGGAGATGCTGCGCGATCTCCTGATCGAGCACGCCGCGACCGCGCTCGCGCCCGTCCTCGCCACGATGATCGCCCGCCGCGCGCTCCGCCCCGATCACCTCTGGCAGGACCTCGGCCTCTTCGATCGCGCCGAACTCGGCCGCCTGCTCGCCCGCCACTTCACCACGCTCCACGCCGGCAACACCGCCAACATGCGCTGGAAGAAGTATTTCTATCGCAAGCTCTGCGAGGCCGAGGGCTTCTCGCTCTGCTCGGCGCCGAGCTGCGCCCAGTGCGACGATTTCCGCGACTGCTTCGGCGCCGAAGACGGCGAGAGCCGCATGGCCGAGCGTCGCAGGGAAATCGACCGCGCCGAGACCGCCGCCGCCTTCGCCGCCGAGTGAGCCGCCGGCCCGCGCCCCCCCCCTCGCTTCCCTCACGAGATCCACCTTCGGCCGCAGTCGCGATCGCCTCGCGACTGCGGCCGAAAACGTCGTGCGATCAGGCGTTTCGTCGAAATCGCGACATGTCGCAAATCCCCCGATGTCGGTTTTCCAACACCTGCCGGAAAGGAAAAAGACGTGGATTGTCAGGGCGTTCGCTCGTTGGCACGAGCTTTGCGAAATCCCTCTCGAACGCCATTCGAGCATGAGGGTTTCCACGATGATCCAGCTCACCGACAGTGCCGTCGCCGCCGTCAAGACGGCGCTCTCCCGCGCCACCGCTCCGGCGGAAGGGCTGCGCATCAAGGTCGAGGCGGGCGGCTGCGCCGGCTTCAAATACATGATGGGCCTCGAGGGCACGACCCGCGACGGCGACATGGTCATCGATCAGGACGGCGTCAAGCTCTACGTCGATCTCGACAGTCAGGCTCTGGTCTCCGGCATGACCGTCGATTTCGTCACCGGCCTCGACGCGTCCGGCTTCGTCTTCGAGAACCCGAACGCCACCTCGAAGTGTTCGTGCGGCAAGTCCTTCGGTTGATCCGATACCTTTTCAGGAGAGCAGGCCATGTGGGACTACACCGACAAGGTTCGTGACTATTTCTTCAACCCCGTCAACGCCGGGGTTCTGGAGACGGCCAACGCCGTCGGTGAGGTCGGCGCGATCTCCTGCGGCGACGCGCTGAAGCTGATGATGAAGGTCGATCCCGAGACCGAGATCATCGAGGCGGCCAAGTTCCAGACCTTCGGCTGCGGCTCGGCGATCGCCTCGTCCTCGGCGCTGACCGAGATCATCCTCGGCAAGACGCTCGACGAGGCCTTGAAGATCACCAACCAGGACATCGCCGACTTCCTCGGCGGCCTGCCGCCGGAGAAGATGCACTGTTCGGTGATGGGCTACGAGGCGCTCCAGGCGGCCGTCGCCGACTATCGCGGCGAGGTCTGGTCCGACGATCACGAGGAAGGGGCGCTGGTCTGCAAGTGCTTCGGCGTCGACGAGGGCATGATCGAGCGCGCGGTGCGCTCGAACAAGCTGACCACGCCGGAAGCGGTCACCAACTTCACCAAGGCCGGCGGTGGCTGCCTCACCTGCTTCGAGCGGATCGAGGGCGTGCTCGCCAAGGTCAACGAGGAGATGGTGGGCGAGGGGCTGCTCTCCTTCGACGAGGCCTATCGGATCGGCTCGGTCGACCCGCGCTCGCTGAAGCAGAAGGCGAAGCCCAAGGCCGCCGTCGGCTCGACCCCGGTCGAGACGGCCGCCACGGAGACCCGCAAGCCGGTGATCTCGCTCGACGCGCTCGAGAAGGCCGCCGCCGCGACGGTGGTGGTCGGTTCCGCCGCCGAGGCCGCGCTTCAGCCGGCGATCGGCCTGCCGCGCTACACCACGGTGCAGAAGATCAAGCTGATCGAGGAGGCGCTGGAGGAGATCCGCCCGGTCCTGAAGAAGGACGGTGGCGACTGCGAGCTGATCGACGTCGACGGCGCCAACGTCATCGTCAAGCTCTCGGGCGCCTGCGTCGGCTGTCAGATGGCCTCGATGACCATCAACGGCGTTCAGGAAAAGATCGTCGCCAAGCTCGGCATCCCCGTCCGGGTCGTGCCGGTGAAGTGAGGCGAGGGGGGCCGATCCCGGCGTCCCATGGGAATTCCGTGTCGGGCTTCATGGTGAGGTGCTCGCCTCGGCGAGCCTCGAACCACGAAGCCCGGGCACGGTGGTGGTCACGATCCCTTCGTGGTTCGAGGCGCGCCCTTCGGTCGCGCACCTCACCATGAAGGGGGCCATCCGAGGGGCGAGGCCACCCTGTGGGACCTCGTTTCGATCGTCCGAAATTCACGACCCGAGGGCCGGTCCCACGTTTTGGATCGCCCGACCTGCGACAGACTCTCGAGGAGATCTCCCGATGACCGTCACCCCCGTCTATCTCGACAACAACGCCACGACGCGCTGCGACGCCGAAGTCGTCGAGGCGATGCTGCCCTATTTCACCGAGCAGTTCGGCAATCCCTCCTCGATGCACGCCTTCGGCGCCTCGGTCGGCGGTGCCGTCAAGGCGGCGCGCGCCTCGCTGATGAAGCTGCTCGGCGCCGAGTTCGATCACGAGATCATCTTCACGTCGGGCGGCACCGAGAGCGACAACATGGCGATCCTCTCCGCGCTCGAGGCGATGCCCGGCCGCGACGAGATCATCACCTCGGCGGTGGAACACCCGGCGGTCCTGTCGCTCTGCGCCCATCTCGAGAAGACCCGCGACGTCAAGGTCCACGTGATTCCGGTCGACGGCCGCGGCCTCCTCGACATCGCCGCCTATCGCGCGGCGCTCTCGGAGAAGACCGCGGTCGTCTCGATCATGTGGGCCAACAACGAGACCGGCACGATCTTCCCCGTCGCCGAACTGGCCGAACTCGCCAAGGAGGTCGGCGCGCTGTTCCACACCGACGCGGTCCAGGCGGTCGGCAAGATCCCGCTGGACCTGAAGTCCACCCAGATCGACATGCTCTCGCTCTCCGGCCACAAGCTGCACGGGCCGAAGGGCACCGGCGCTCTCTACGTCAAGCGCGGCACCCGCTTCCGCTCGCTCTTCAAGGGCGGCCATCAGGAGCGCGGCCGTCGCGCCGGCACCGAGAACACCCCCGGCATCGTCGGCCTCGGCAAGGCGGCCGAACTGGCGCTGATCCACATGGAGGACGAGGTGACCCGCGTCGCCGCCCTGCGGGACCGGCTCGAGAAGGGGATCCTCCAGCGCATCCCCAATTGCTTCGTCACCGGCAATCCGGCCGAGCGCCTGCCCAACACCGCCAACATCGCCTTCGAATACATCGAAGGGGAGGGGATCCTCCTCCTGATGAACCGCGAGGGCATCGCCGCCTCGTCGGGTTCGGCCTGCACCTCCGGCTCGCTCGAGCCGAGCCACGTGCTGCGCGCCATGAACATCCCCTACACGGCGGCGCACGGCGCCATCCGCTTCTCGTTCAGCCGCGACAACACCGACGCCGACGTCGAGCGCGTCCTCGAGGTGATGCCGCCGATCATCGAGAAGCTCCGGGCGCTCTCGCCCTTCTGGAAGGGCGCGAACGAGGCGCCGGCGACCTTCAACCCGGTCTATGCCTGAACCCGGAGGGATGCTCATGACGCCCCGCGTCTTCCTCAACGACACGACGCTGCGCGACGGCGAGCAGGCGCCCGGCGTCGCCTTCTCCGCCGCCGAAAAGCTCGAGATCGCGGAAGGTCTGGCGGAAGCGGGCATCCCCGAGATCGAGGCCGGCACCCCGGCGATGGGGGCGGAGGAACAGGCGGCGATCCGGGCGATCGCCGAGGCCGGGCTCCCCATGCGGGTGCTCGCCTGGTGCCGCATGACCCGGGCCGATCTCGACGCGGCGCGGGCGGCGGGCGTCTCGGCGGTCAATCTGTCGCTCCCCGTCTCCGACGTCCAACTCTCGGCGAAGCTCGGCATCGATCGCGTCACGGCGCTCGCCCGGACCGAACGCACCGTCGCCGAGGCGCTCGATCGCGGCTTCGAGGTGGCGATCGGCTGCGAGGACGCCTCACGCGCCGACGTCGACCACCTCGCCCGCGTCATCGAGACGGTGGAGCGGCTCGGCGCCTTCCGCGTCCGCCTCGCCGACACCGTCGGCGTGCTCGATCCGTTCGCCACCCACGATCTCGTCGCCCGCCTCGTTGCCGGCACCGATCTGCCGCTCGAGATCCACACCCACGACGATCTCGGCCTCGCCACCGCCAATGCGCTCGCCGCCGTGCGCGCCGGCGCCCGTCACGTCTCGGTGACGGTCGGCGGCATCGGCGAGCGCGCCGGCAATGCCGCGCTCGAGGAGATGGTGCTGGCGCTCGATCGGCTCGGCTACCCCTCCGGCGTCGCGCCGTCCCGCCTCTGCGATCTCGCCGCCGTGGTTTCGACCGCCTCGGGTCGGCCGATCCATCCGCAGAAGGCGGTGATCGGCGGCGACGTCTTCACCCACGAGAGTGGCATCCACGTCGCCGGCCTCCTGTGGAACCGCGACACCTATCAGGGCATCGACCCACGCGCGCTCGGCCGCGACCACGGCTTCGCCATCGGCAAGCACTCCGGCCGCGTCGCCATTTCTCATGCGCTGGAGAGCCGGGGCGTCGAGCTCGACGATCGCGTCTATCCGAAGCTGCTCGCCAAGGTGAAGGCCCATGCGGTCCGCACCAAGCGCTCGCTGCCGGTCGATCGCCTCGTCGAGATGCACCAGCGGCTGGTCGAGGAGGAAGCCGAACCCTTCGGGGTCGCGCCTCTCCGGACCCGGTCATGACCGAGACCACGCGGAAATCCGAGGAGAGCGCCGTGAGCGACTTGCCCTATGACGCGGGACTGATCGAGACGGCCGCCGAGGCGACGCCGAAACGGTCGCTGTGGGCGATGATCCGCGAGGACGTCGCCTGCGTGAAGGCGCGCGACCCCGCCGCCCGCTTCACCCTCGAGATCGTGCTGACCTATCCCGGCGTCCACGCCATCGTCTGGCATCGGATCGCCCATGCCCTGTGGCGGCGCGGGCATCGCTTCGCCGGGCGCTTCGTGTCGTGGCTGGGGCGGTTTCTGACCAATGTCGACATCCACCCCGGCGCCACCATCGGCCGACGCTTCTTCATCGATCACGGCGCCGGTGTCGTGGTCGGCGAGACCGCCGAGATCGGCGACGACGTCACGCTCTATCACGGCGTGACGCTGGGCGGCGTCTCCTGGCGGCCGGGCAAGCGTCATCCGACGCTCGGAAACGGCGTGCTGGTCGGTGCCGGTGCCAAGATCCTCGGGCCGATCACCGTCGGGGCCGGCGCCCGAGTCGGCGCCAATTCGGTGGTGATCGAGGACGTGCCCCCGGAGATGACCGTGGTCGGCATCCCCGGCCGCATCGTCAAGGCGGTCGAGGGCCGGCGCCTGATCTCCGGCCGCATCGATCTCGAACATCATCTGATGCCCGATCCCGTCGGCGAGGCGATCGCCACCTTGGTCGACCGGATCGATTTTCTCGAAGCCCGGCTCGCCCATCTCTCGGGAAAGGCCGGTCCCTCCGTCGAATTCGAGGTGCTGCCCGAGACCCGTCCCTCCGGAGCGAGGGGCGAGACGCGCGAGATCCCGCCGGCCCATTGACCATCCGCCCACCCGGCCTCGGCCGTGAAGGAGAAGACCCATGACCGAGTCGTCCTGTTCCCTCGACGATGCCGTCGTCGTCAAAGACATCCTGGCCCGCCTGAAGGCCTGCTCCTCGGCCGAGGACTTCTTCACCGAGCTGAAGGTCAAATACGATCCCAAGGTGCTCGGCCCCGCTCGTCTCCACATCTTGAAGCGGATGGGCCAGCATCTCGCCGGCGAGGATCTCGAGGACATGCCCGACCGGGTCGTCGCCGCCCGCGCCCGCACCTTTCTCGAGCGCGCCTACGAGGACTTCGTCACCTCCTCGCCCTTGAAGGAACGCGTCTTCAAGGTGTTGAAGGACCACGACCCCTCCCGCCCGGTGAAGCCCGGCGAGGCCTTCGTCTCTTTCGACGAGATCCTGGCGCCGATCCCGCCGAAGGCGTGACGCCGCCGCCGGGCGCGGGTTTCGCAGCCGCGAACCGGCTCGTTCGCGCCGCGCGAGATCTCGATCCATTCGTTCGTTTTTGACGAACGAATGGATCGAACTTATCAATTGGAACGATGAAGTGGAATTTCTCATGGATGGGGTCCCCGTCCCTAGATCGTCCACGAGGTCGTTCATGTCCCTGTCCGCCACCGTCCCACCGTTCCATCAGGGGCTTCGCCGCGTCGGCGGCGTCCTGCCCGGCCTCGCCCTCGCGGTCGGCGTCGCCGGCCTCGCCGTCGCGTTGCGCCGCCTGCCGAGCCTCGCGGCGGTGTCGCCGATGATCCTGGCGATCGGCTTGGGCATGGCGATCCGCAACACCGTCGGCCTGCCGCATGCCTTCGCCGGCGGGGTCGCCTTCGCCATGCGCCGCCTCTTGCGGCTGGCGATCGTCCTGCTCGGCTTCCAGGTGACGGCGACGCGCCTGTTCGAGGTCGGCGCGCGCGGCTTCATGGTGGTGGCGACGGTCTTGGTCGCGACCTTCGCCTTCACCGTCTGGCTCGGCCGGCGCCTCGGCGTGCGGCCGCAGCTCGCCGAGCTGATCGCCGCCGGCACCTCGATCTGCGGCGCCTCCGCCGTGGTCGCCACCAACACCGTCACCCGCGCCGAGGAGGCCGACGTCGCCTATGCCGTGGCGACGGTGACGCTGTTCGGCTCGCTGTCGATGGTGCTGATGCCGATCGCCGGCCATGGGCTCGCCCTGGCGCCCCATGCCTACGGCCTCTGGGTCGGGGCGAGCGTCCACGAGATCGCCCAGGTGGTCGCCGCCGCCTTTCAAGGCGGTGACGCCGCCGGCGAATACGGCACCATCGCCAAACTCGCCCGGGTGATCCTGCTCGCCCCCGTGGTGATCGGCCTCGGGCTCCTCGCCCGCCGCCGCGCCGAGGTCGCGGGAACCCGGGCGCGGGTGCCGTTCCCGTGGTTCGTCCTCGGCTTCGTCGGACTGGTCGGGCTCGGCAGCCTCGTCGAATGGCCGCGTCCCTTCCTCGGCGTCGCCGCGACCACCACCACCTTCCTCCTGTCGACGGCGCTGGCGGCGATGGGGCTTCTGACCGACGTGCGCCGTCTCGCCGCCGAAGGTCTTCGCCCCTTGATCCTCGGCGCCGCCGCCTGGATCTTCGTCTCGGCTTCCGCTCTCCTGCTGGTGATCACCATCGGATGACCCCCATGCCGCTCCACCTTCCACCCCACGGACCACGATGACGCTCGAGCAACTCCGCATCTTCGTCGCCGTCGCCGAGCGCGAGCACGTCACCCGCGCCGCCGTCGAACTGGGTCTGACCCAGTCGACGGTGAGCGCCGCCGTTCGCGCCCTCGAGGAGCGCCACGCCGTCCGCCTGTTCGATCGGGTCGGGCGGCGCGTCGTTCTGACCGAGGTCGGCCGCCTCTTCCTCGACGAGGCCCGCGCCGTTCTCGCCCGCGCCGAGGCCGCCGGCCGCCGCCTCGCCGAGATTTCCGGCCGCATCGCCGGCCCGCTGGAGATCCGCGCCAGCCACACCATCGCCACCCATTGGCTGCCGCAACGGCTGGTCCGCTTTCGCGCCCGCCACCCCGACGTCGAGTTCCGCCTCGGCATCGCCAACACCGCCGCCGTCGCGGCGGCCATCGACGACGGCCTCGCCGAGATCGGCCTGGTCGAGGGCGAGATCGCCACGCCGTCGCTGAAGCGGCTCACCGTCGATCACGATCGTCTGGTGTTGGTCGCCGCGCCCGGTCATCGTCTCGCCGGCCGTTCCTTCGCCGGTCGTGGCGAGATCGATCCCGCCGATTTCGAGACCTTCGACTGGGTCCTGCGCGAGGGCGGGTCCGGCACCCGCTCGGAACTCGCCGCCGCGCTCCACCGCCGCGGCGTCGCCGTCGACCGGCTCCGTGTGGTGCTCGAACTTCCCTCCAACGAGGCGATCCTCGAGGCGGTGATGGCCGGCGGCGGCGTCACCGCGCTGTCGTCGCTGGTCGCCGAACCGGCCATCGCCGCCGGCGCTCTGGTCGCCCTCGGCCCCGATCTGGTCGAACGCGCCTTCCACCTGTTGCGCCACGCCGCCCGCACCCCGAGCCGCACCGCCGCCGCCTTCCACGCCTTCCTCGCCGAGGGCGGGAGAGGGTGAGGGACGGGGCCGGATCTCAGGCCGCCGCGCCGATCCGCTTCCAATAGATCAGCGTGCCCGTCAGCCCGCCGTGCGGTTTCAGCGCATAGTCGGGGATCTCGCCGGCATAGACGAAGCCCGCCTTCTCGTAGAGCCCGGCGGCGCCCTCGTCGCGTGCCGTGTCGAGGACCATGAGCGTCTTGCCGCGCGCGACCGCCTCCCGCTCCGCCGTCCGGACCAGCGCCATGGCGAGCCCGCGCCCGCGATGGGAGGGCCGCGTCATCATCTTGGCGAGTTCGGCCCGGTGCGGTTGGTTCGGCGGGCATTCGAGCAGGAGCGTCAGCGTCGCCACCGGGACGTCGCCGTCGCCGTCGAAGGCGCCGAAGACGATCCGCTCGCCCCGGCCCGCCGCCGCAAGCGATCCCGCCCAGAAGGCGTCGGCCCGCTCGCGCTCCAGCGGATGCATGAAACTGACCGAGCCGCCCGCCGCCACGGTCTCGATCAGGAGATCGGTCAAGGCGGCGCGGACGGCCGGGGTGTCGGCGAGGGCTTCGATGCGGATGTCGGACATCGGGTCAACTCCGAGCGAGCGCGACCACATAGGTCACGGGCAGGGCGGTCTCGTTGGCGAAGGTGGTGTCGGCGGGCGGGCCGAAGCCGTAGGCGTCGCCGGGCGCGAGGTCGCAACGTTTCCCGCCCTCGATCAGGGTGAGAACCCCCTCGCGCACCCACACCACTTGGCGGATGTGGGCATAAGAGGCCGCCGGCAGCGTCACCGAACGCCCGGCCGGCAGGCTCACCTCGACCAGCTCGATCGGATGATCGGGATGGCGGAAGGTCTGACTACGGACATAGCCGGTGTCGGGATCGCGCCATTCGGCGCGGTTCGCGGCGCGACAGATCCGCTCGCCCCCGGTCTCCGCCCGCGTCAGGAGGCCGGCCAGGGTGAGGTCGAAGGCGGCGGCGATCTTGACCAGGATCACCGCCGTCGGGCTCGCCTCCTCGCGCTCGATCTTGCCGATCGTCGCCTTGGCGACCCCCGAGCGCTCGGCGAGATCGGCGAGCGACCACCCCCGCGCGTCGCGTTCCAGACGGATGCGGCGGGCGAGGCGGGCTCCGGTTTCGTCCATCAAAGTGTCCATATGGGCACTATCATGGATTTTCGTGGCTGCCGCAACCCTGACGCTCACTCGCGCGTCACGGCAAAGTCATTGGCCGAATGCTGCGACGCGGCATAGCCTGTCGCGATCCCTCCATGGAGTGTTTCTCTTGGCCCGCGTCCCCGCCATCGCCGTCGCCGATCCGTCGCGCCGTACCCTTCTCGCCCTCGGAGCCGGCCTCGGCCTCGCCGCCCTCGGCGCCCGTCCGTCCCACGCCGCCGTCGATCCCGCCGACGTCTTCGCCGACGCCGACGTGCCCGTCCTCGGCAATCCGAAGGGCGACGTCGCGGTCGCGGTCTGGTTCGACTATCAGTGCCCCTTCTGCAAGAAGGTCGAGCCGATCCTGAACGAGGTCGCGCGCAAGGACGGCAAGGTCGCCATTCTCCTGAAGGATTGGCCGATCTTCGGCGATCTTTCCACCGCCGCCGCCCGCGCCGCCTGGAGCGCTCGCCGTCAGAACCGGCTCGCCGCGCTCCACGATCGCCTGATGGCGGTGCCGAAGCGCCTCGATACCGCCCGTCTCGACGCCGAGATCGCCGCCGCCGGCCTCGATCGCGCCCGTCTCGACACCGACATGGCCGCCGAGACCGCCGCCTTCGACGCCCTCGTCGCCCGCAACGGCGCCCAGGCCGAGGCCTTCGGCTTCCCCGGCACGCCGGCCTTCGTGATCGGCTCCTTCGTGTTCCCCGGCGGTCTCGACGCCGACGGTTTCCGTCAGGCGATCGCCGACGCGCGCCGCAAGCGCTGAGCGTCGATCTGTCGGATTTGCGACACGCTCGTTGCGAATGTCGCTCTGTCCTGCTCCTCCGAAAAAACACGTACACATGCGAAATGCGGCGGTTTTCCGCCGCTTTTTCATTTGGCACGACCCATGCGTATGTCCCCTCGACAGGCCGGTGGTCCACTCGCGACCGGCGACGAACGTACGAGGAGAGGCGGCATGCACATCGTCGTCTGCATCAAGCAGGTTCCGGACAGCGCCCAGATCCGCGTCCATCCCGTCACCAACACGATCATGCGCCAGGGCGTGCCTACGATCATCAATCCCTATGATCTGTTCGCCCTGGAAGAGGCTCTGCGGCTGCGCGACAAACACGGCGGCGAGGTCACGGTGCTCACCATGGGCCCGCCGATGGCCGAGGATTCCCTGCGCAAGGCGCTGACCTTCGGCGCCGACCGCGCGGTGCTCCTGACCGATCGCTTCTTCGCCGGCTCCGACACGCTGGCGACCTCCTACGCGCTCGCCGCCGCGATCGAGAAGATCGGCGAGGTCTACGGCAAGCCGGAGATCGTCTTCACGGGCAAGCAGACCATCGACGGCGACACCGCCCAGGTCGGCCCCGGCATCGCCAAGCGGCAGAGCCTTCTGCAGCTGACCTACGTCTCCAAGATCGCCGAACTCGATCTCGACGGCGGCAAGATCACCGTCGAGCGCCGCTCCGAGGGCGGCGTCCAGGTGCTCGAGACCAAGCTGCCGGTGCTGATCACCATGCTCGAGGGCACCAACGACATGCGCCGCGGCTCGATGGCCGACGCGCTGCGCGCCGCCCGCAGCGATCTGGTGATCTGGTCGGCCAAGGACGCCGGCATCGAGGACATCCTCAAATGCGGCCTGCGCGGCTCGCCGACGGTGGTCAAGCGCGTCTTCGCGCCCGCCGCCCGCGCCGAGAAGGCCGAGCAGATCGAGATCCGGCCGGCGGCGATCGACACCGCCGACGCGCTCATCGAGACGATCTTCGGGACGCTGCCGGCGCTCGAGACCGAACTCGTCGAACTTCACCAGACGCTCTGAGCCGGGGAGGGGAAACCATGGCCAACGAACCCGCGAAGCCCGCTCCCGCCGCAGGCGGCCGCGCCGGCATGAAGAAGGAACTGCCCGAGCACTTCAAGGCCTACAAGGGCGTCTGGGTGTTCATCGAGGCCGAGCGCGGGGTGGTCCATCCCGTCTCCTACGAGTTGCTCGGCGAGGGCCGCAAGCTCGCCGACCAACTCGGGGTCGAACTCGCCGGCGCCATCCTCGGCCCCAAGGGCGAGGGGACGAACCACGCCATCGCCGAGACCTTCGCCCACGGCGCCGATCTCGTCTATCTGATGGAGGACGAGCTTCTCGCCGACTATCGCAACGAGCCCTTCTCCAAGGGCCTGACCGATCTCGTCAACACCTACAAGCCCGAGATCCTGCTGCTCGGCGCCACCACGCTCGGCCGCGACCTCGCCGGCTCGGTGGCGACGACGCTCTTGACCGGCCTCACCGCCGACTGCACCGAACTCGCCGTCGACGCCGACAAGTCGCTCGCAGCGACCCGGCCGACCTTCGGCGGCTCGCTGCTCTGCACGATCTACACGCTGAACTTCCGCCCGCAGATGGCGACCGTCCGCCCCCGCGTCATGTCGATGCCGGCCCGCACCGACAAGCCGATCGGCAAGGTCGTGATGCATCCGCTGAACATGGCGGAAGAGGACATCGTGACGAAGATCCTGAACTTCGTCGCCGATCGTCAGGCCGGCAAGGTCAACCTCGCCTATGCCGACATCGTCGTCGCCGGCGGCCTCGGCATGGGCGCGGTCGAGAACATGCAGCTGGTCAAGAACTTGGCGAAGTCGCTCGGCGCCGAATACGGCTGCTCGCGCCCGCTGGTCCAGAAGGGATGGATGCCGGCCGAACGTCAGATCGGCCAGACCGGCAAGACCATCCGGCCGAAGCTCTACATCGCCGCCGGCATCTCCGGCGCGATCCAGCACCGGGTCGGCGTCGAGGGCGCCGACCTGATCGTCGCCGTCAATACCGACAAGAACGCCCCGATCTTCGACTTCGCCCATGTCGGCGTCGTCACCGACGCGGTGCGCTTCCTGCCGGCGCTGACCGAAGCCTTCACCCGCCGCCTCTCGCCCCACAACCGCGACAAGCTCGCCGGCTGAACCCGCGCTCAGGAGATCGACCGATGATCGAGGAAAAATTCGACGCCATCGTCGTGGGCGCGGGCATGGCCGGCAACGCCGCCGCCTACACCATGGCTTCCCGTGGCCTCAAGGTGCTGCAGCTCGAGCGCGGTGAATATCCGGGCTCCAAGAACGTCCAGGGCGCGATCATGTACGCGTCCATGCTCGAGAAGATCATTCCCGATTTCCGCGAGGATGCCCCGCTCGAGCGCCATCTGGTGGAACAGCGCTTCTGGATGATGGACGACAAGTCCCACACCGGCATGCACTACCGCTCCGAGGATTTCAACGAGGACAAGCCCAACCGCTACACCATCGTGCGGGCGCAGTTCGACAAGTGGTTCTCGCGCAAGTGCCGCGACATGGGCGTGACGCTTCTGACCGAGACCACCGTCACCGAGCTGATCCAGAACGATCAGGGCAAGGTGCTCGGCGTCAAGACCGACCGCAAGGGCGGCGCCGTCTTCGCCGACGTGGTGGTGCTCGCCGAGGGCATCAACGGCCTGCTCGGTCCCCGCTCGGGCCTGCGCACCTCGCCGAAGCCCGAGACCGTGGCGCTGGCGGTCAAGGAGATGCACTTCCTGCCGGCCGAGACCATCGAGAGCCGCTTCAACGTCAAGGGCGACGAAGGCGTCGTCATCGAGATGGTCGGCACCTTCTCCAAGGGCATGACCGGCCTCGGCTTCCTCTACACCAACAAGGAGAGCATCTCGGTCGGGCTCGGCTGTCTGGTCTCCGACTTCGCCGAGACCCGCGAGAGCCCCTACGCCATGCTCGAGGGCTTCAAGAACCACCCCTCGATCGCGCCGCTGCTCGAAGGGTCGGAATGTAAGGAATACGCCGCCCACCTGATCCCGGAGGGTGGCTACAAGGAGATCCCGCAGCTCTTCGGCGACGGTTGGGTCGTGGTCGGCGACGCGGCGCATTTCAACAACGCCATCCATCGCGAGGGGTCCAACCTCGCCATGACCTCCGGCCGTCTCGCCGGCGAGGCGATCCACCGGATCAAGGCCGCCCGCGATCCGATGACCAAGGAGCACCTGAAGCTCTACAAGCAGCTCCTCGACGACAGCTTCCTGATGAAGGATCTGAAGAAGTACAAGGATATGCCCGGTCTTCTTCACACCAACTCGTCGAATTTCTTCCTGAGCTACCCCCAGCTCGTCAGCCAGGCGGCGCAGAACTTCCTGCGCGTCGACGGCACGTCGAAGCTCGAGAAGGAGAAGCGCACCAGCCGTGCCTTCATCGAGAAGCGCTCGCGCATCGGCCTGATCTCCGACGCGGTCCGCCTCGCCTTCGCCTGGCGCTGATTGCCCGCCGGACGGACCTCGGCCCGTTCGGCACGCCTTTCGCATTGCTCTCCCGGAGAGCCGATCCGAGGTCGGCTTTTCGACAAACCCCGGAGGCGCCGCGCGCGCCCGATCGAAGCCCGCGAGACGCCCCGGCGCTCGCACAGTCATCGGAAAGGACGGACCCATGACGATCGCCGTGCGTGTCGAGGACAAGCTCTTTCAGAATCGCTATCTGGTCGATGCGGGGCGCCCCCACATCACCGTCGCCGTCCATGAGAAGCCGTCGGCCAATCTCATGGCGCTGACCACGATCTGCCCGGCCAAGTGCTACGAGTTGAACGAGAAGGGCCAGGTCGACGTCACCCCCGACGGCTGCATGGAATGCGGCACCTGCCGCGTGCTGTGCGAGGCGTCCGGCGAGATCACCTGGAACTACCCGCGCGGCGGCTACGGCGTGCTCTACAAGTTCGGCTGAGGGGAAGAGGCGGGGCGGATCGGGATCCGCTCCGTCGCCTCGTCCGCACTTGCACACGCCCCGCGTCCGTGGTCTCAGGGATGGACGACAACCGTCCCCGAGGCCGCCATGACCGACACGCCCACCCCCGAAGACCGCCACAAGGCCAAGATGGCCGCGCGCAAGGCCGTCCAGGACGCCGAGGTGGCGGGCAAGACGATCACTGAGAAGGGGCTCCTGATCGTCAACACCGGCCCCGGCAAGGGCAAGTCGACGGCCGCCTTCGGCCTCGCCCTGCGCATGCTCGGTCACGGCCACCGCGTCGGCGTGGTGCAGTTCATCAAGGGCGCGTGGTCGACCGGCGAGCGTACCGCGCTCGAGCGCTTCGACGATCTCGTCTCCTGGCACACCATGGGCGAGGGCTTCACCTGGGAGACCCAGGACCGCGCCCGCGACGTCGCCGCCGCCACCCGCGCCTGGGAAAAGGCCTGCGAGCTGATGGCCGATCCCGCGATCGCCCTGGTGATCCTCGACGAATTGAACATCGCGCTGCGCTACGACTATCTGCCGCTCGCCGACGTCGTCGCGACCTTGCGCGACCGCCGTCCCGACCTCCACGTCGTTGTCACCGGCCGCAACGCCAAGCCCGAGCTGATCGAGGCCGCTGATCTGGTGACCGAGATGGGCGCGGTGAAGCACCATTTCGCCGCCGGCGTGAAGGCGCAGCAAGGCATCGAATTCTGATGGTGACGTCCACCTCCCGCCGCGCCAAGGCCCTGATGCTCCAGGGCACCGGGTCCGACGTCGGCAAGTCGCTGCTGGTCGCCGGCCTCGCCCGCGCCTTCGCGAATCGGGGTCTGGTGGTGCGCCCCTTCAAGCCGCAGAACATGTCGAACAATGCCGCCGTCACCGTCGACGGCGGCGAGATCGGCCGCGCCCAGGCGCTGCAGGCCCGCGCCGCGAGGGTTCCGCCGTCGGTCCACATGAACCCGGTGCTGTTGAAGCCCCAGTCCGACGTCGGCTCTCAGGTGGTGGTCCAGGGCCGGGTGATCGGCAATGCCAAGGCGCGCGAGTTCCAGTCGTGGAAGCCGCGCCTCGAGGCCTCCGTCCACGAGAGCTTCGAGAAGCTGGCGGCAGAAGCCGATCTGGTGATCGTCGAGGGCGCCGGCAGCGCGGCCGAGGTCAATCTGCGCAAGGGCGACATCGCCAACATGGGCTTCGCGCGCAAGGCCGACGTGCCGGTGGTCCTGGTCGGCGACATCGATCGCGGCGGCGTCATCGCCCAGGTGGTCGGGACCAAGGCGGTGGTCGATCCGGCCGACGCGGCGATGGTGGTCGGCTTCCTGGTCAACAAGTTTCGCGGCGACCCCTCGCTCTTTTCCGCCGGCATGGAGCTGATCGCCGAGAAATCCGGCTGGCCGGCACTCGGGCTCGTGCCGTGGTTCCGCGACGCGGGGCTTCTCCCGGCCGAGGACGCGGTGGTGCTCGACAAGCGCCGCGCGGCCGGGGAGGGCGCCACCACCATCGTCGTGCCGCGCCTGCCGCACATCGCCAATTTCGACGATCTCGACCCGCTCGGCCAGGAGCCGGGCGTCCGCCTGATCATGCTGCGCCCCGGCGAGCCGATCCCGGCCGAGGCCGACCTCGTCCTCCTGCCCGGGTCCAAGGCGACCATCGCCGATCTCGCCGCGCTGCGTCGCGAGGGTTGGGACGTCGACATCCTCGCCCATGTGCGGCGTGGTGGTCGCGTCCTCGGCATCTGCGGCGGCTATCAGATTCTCGGCCGCACCATCGCCGACCCCGACGGCGTCGAGGGCCCACCGACCTCCGTCCCCGGCCTCGGCCTCCTCGACGTCGAGACCGTGCTCGGCGGCGACAAGTGCCTGGAGAGCGTGACCGGCACACTCGCCGGTTCGAACGCCCCCTTCGCCGGCTACGAGATGCATGTGGGACGCACGTCGGGGGCCGATCGCGCTCGGCCCCTGGTGACCTTCGCCGACGGCCGCGACGACGGCGCGACGCGCCCCGACGGTTGCGTCTCCGGCTGTTACGTGCACGGCCTCTTCGCCGACGATCGGGCGCGCGGCGCCTTCCTCGAGCGGCTCGGCGCGGCGACGTCGGATCTCGCCTACGAGGCCCGCGTCGAGGCGACGCTCGACGCGCTCGCCGCGCATGTGGCCGATCACGTCGATCTCGATCGTCTCTGGGCGCTGGCGCGCTGAGGCCGCCGTGTCGCGTTCAGGGTCGAAGTCGGGCCGCGCCCTGGCGAGCGGCGGCCCGACCTCCCGTCACTCCGCCTGATCGAGGCCGAAGGCCGGATGATGGATCAGCTCCCCGCGCGGCGCGACGCCGTCGAAGGGGAGGGCCTGAACCACCTCCGGCGGACAGCCGGCGACGCCGAAGCCGGGGAAGGCGCGGAAGCCGAACCGGCCATAATAGCCGGGATCGCCGACCAGCGCCGCGCCCCGGCAGGTCGCCCGCAGACGGCGGAGCGCCTCCGCCATCAGCGCCGAGCCGATGCCCTGGGCATGCCGGGCCGGCAGGACGGCGAGCGGCCCGATCAGCCCCCAACCCTCCTGCGTCCCGATGCGCGCCGCCGAGGCGGCGAGATGACCGATCACCTCGCCGTCCTCCTCGGCCACGAGCGAGAGCAGGAGCGCGTCGTCGGCGCGAAGCCTCTCGACGATCGCCGCCTCGGTGCCCGTGGCCTGCGGCAGGAGCCGCATGGCTTCGGTGACGACCCGGCCGATGGCCGAGACGTCGCCGGATGTTTCGTCGCGGATCAACATGACGAACCTCCCTGGTTGTCGAGCTGGGCGCGGACGGAGACGCGGCCGCGTCTCGAGATCCGATAGGGGCTGCCCGATCGCGATTCGATCAATCGCTTGCGGCGTAGGCGTTCGAAGACGGTCGCGTCGAAATCGGCGAGAATCATGCCCTCGCGCGTGACGCAGGTCACGGAGGTGATCTTGGGGCCGTCGTCGCGCTCGTGGAGGATGTGGCCACCGAGGGCCAGCACGTGCAGAGCACGTTGTTCGTTTCGAGAGATGTTCATGGAAGTCTCGTGTGACGGACATGAAGAAACACCCCGGGGCACGCGGGCACCCGGCGGCTTCGAAGTCACGAGGCTCTCCGAGAACCGGAGAGCCGTATCACACAAGCTCCGACATCCAATCTCCATCGGCCGACCCGCGACCCTCGTCGCTGGACGGCATCTCTCATCTAGGAGCGCTAGGGGCGAGATGCAACCCCGGACGATGAGGGTGGGCTGCTCGTTGCGAGGCCTTATTTGACCGATTCCGTTGAAAAACTCGCCGGCGGCGCGGCATGCATTCGGCGACGATGGGCCCCACGCTCGAGTTTGAGAGGGCCCTCCCTCCTCAAGTCGCCCCGACCGGCTCGTTCATCGGGATCAGCT
>NZ_JAFNIH010000014.1 GCF_019160155.1 Pinisolibacter aquiterrae | reverse complement strand
CTCGCGGGCGGGCGCGCGAAATCGCAAGGTTTTCGATCAGAACCCATCGAAACCCGGCAATCGCGAATACGCTCGGGAGTCAAATCACCGCGCCACGTCAATGGCTTGGTCGTTCTTCACGGGTGACGAGCTGTTGCAATACGAAGCGGCGCGGCGCGAGAATGATCTTCAATGCTGCTTCGATGACTTCACGTTCCGTTGTGCCTTCGACAATCAGCGCGATGTGTAACGGATCAGACATTTGGCACGGCCCCCAAATGACCCATCATCCAAAGCCGCGAAAGTGGAAAGTCGCAATTCAATGCTTTCAGTTGGGGCGTTAAGACAAGTCGCCGCACTACTGTGTGACCATTACTGTCTCGATCCACGGCAAACAGCCGTACGTCATCGTTATCCAGATCCAGGCCATCCAGCACGGCTGGATTATGAGCGGTGAACATCATCTGTCGTGGCGTCGTCGAGCTACCCAGCCAACTGGCCAAGCGCGAAGTCAATGCGGTCACCAATCTGGGATTTAATGCCTGATCTAAGTTGTCGATGGCAAATAAACGGGGTCCGCGACCAGAAAGACACAGCGCGGCGGTGAACAACACATATAAAACGCCTTCACTTGCGTCGAAGGCTGTCAACTCGTTGCGATTACTCGCCATGAAGCGGTCTTCGAACTTCAAAACTTCCTGACTGCGTGACACCGATGGAGACAGCAGCGCCTGCACACTACGCGATGCACTGACATCTACCGCCCAGTCCACCAGACCCAAAAGATCGTCAATGACATCGTTCTGAGCGCCATTGCTCCATTGACGCAGATCGGCCACGGCCTCAGCCAGCCGCCCACCAGCTAGGCCCAGGGGCTCGCGTGTTTGCGGATCGGGCACCAGACCGCGCAGCGTTGGCGTGTTGGGACAGTAAATTGCATACTGCTGCAACTGTTGCATGAGATGGGTAGCCGGACTGTCAGCGGACAAGGTCGCCATGCTCACAGCGGCCAAACCAGCCCTTGGATTGAGATTGCCTCGGCTGCGTACCCCCTCCGTCACAACGGCCTGGGCTCCATCCGTCAGCGTCTCGGTCTTGAACGACCAAGCGGGCTCGGGTGAGTTCAGTGGGTTGAGCAAACTAACGCGGTAGGTGGCGCCAGTACGATCAATCGCTTCAAGTCCGATATGTGGCAGGCTGCGGAAGTTTTTAAACGACGACTTGAATAAGCGCGGCAGGCCGGGGCGTACGCCACGTCGCAGCAGTGCCTCGTCATCGACAGTGCCATTGGCCGCCGCTCCGAGGACCCCTACAGCTTCAAGTACGTTGCTCTTTCCCACCCCGTTAGCACCGATGAAGCAGTTCACCACCCCAAATTCGATGTCTAGTTCGGAAACGGACTTGAAGCCCCGGATTTTGAATTCTCTAATCATTTGTTCTCCTGTGGTACCTTTGGAGGCACCAATCAGCGTCTTTTTATGTGATGATAACCCCAAGTTTGCCGGATGTCTTTCAGCTTCAGCAGCTTAAAGTCGGTCGCTGACAGCCTACCATCGGAGGGAAATCGCACCGGCGTCGCCGCGACCGTCGACCAGCCCAGAGACTGCGTATCGCAGCGCGTCGCACGTGTGGTCGTCGCCGTCGCGGGGCCGGGCGAGAATTCGATCCGTGCGGCGGTCGCGCTGCCATTGGTAGCCAACCAGTTCGCGAAGCGTTACGGGACAGGAGCGAGAGACGTGAATCGTGTAGCCCCGCAACCAGAAGATCCCGCGCGCCACGCTCCCCGCCCCCTTCGCGGCGCCGTGCGCGTCGATTCCGGCCCGGCGAAGGTCATCGATCCGCTCGGGCTCGTGGTCGGTGTAGAGGCGCCTACTGCCGACCGCCGCCGCGACGGCCGGCACCAGTTCGGCTGTCGGCGCATTGGTCGCCAGTTCGGCGACGACGAAGAGCATGCGCGT
The DNA here is from genome assembly GCF_019160155.1 of Pinisolibacter aquiterrae. Lineage (GTDB taxonomy): Bacteria > Pseudomonadota > Alphaproteobacteria > Rhizobiales > Ancalomicrobiaceae > Pinisolibacter > Pinisolibacter aquiterrae. The sequence goes on along the minus strand of NZ_JAFNIH010000014.1, from coordinate 70,195 downwards.
TTTCGTGTCGACCAGGGCCCGCACCAGTGCATGCGGGTCGGCACCACCGCGCGAGAAATCGAGCCCGACGACGTCGACCGCATCGTCGCCGATCGCTCCGGCCGGCGGGGGCCCGGCGACGACGTTCGGGTAGATCCGCGCCTCGGTCAGCATCAAATGCTCACCCAACCATGTGTGGCGGGCCATGGCGTGATCGCCTGTGCCCATCTCGTGAACGAGCGTGTCGACGAGACCGCCAGCGAAGAAGAACGGATTTTCGCTGTAGTTCACCCGGCGCGTCACCGACCTCGGCGGCGGGTCGTCGGTCGACAGGAGGAGCGCGTCGACCGGGTCCGCCGCATCTTCGGGATTGAGCGTGTACCAGAGGCAAGCCGCCGGATTGCGGATCGAGTGTGAGAGCTTGCGCAGCGCCACGGCCGTGACGCTCGCCGCCTCCTCGATCCACGCGATATCCGCACCTTCGAGCGACTTCGCCGAGTCCGGCGATCGATCCAAGCCGAGGAACGTGATCCGCGACCCGGTCCGCTTGTGCGTGATCGTCTGTTCCATCACCTGAAATTCGTCGGCGAGCCCCAGGCGACCGATCCAATCGACGAGCAGCGTCCGCACCGACATGCCGACGTTCGCCATGAATTGCCTACAGCAGACGATGCGCAGCCGGCGACCGCGCGCCAGGAGCAACGCCACCACACCCGCCGACGTCGACTTCGATCCGCATCGGCCGCCCCATAGCGCGACGTGACGCCACGAGCCGACCTCGAAGAGGGGCCGCGCCGCCTCCGGTAAAACCACGTCCGCACGTCGAAGCAGTTCCTCGAGGCGTTCCCGTCCATCCCCGGCGACGATCGCCCGCGCGGCCTCTTCTTCGTGGGGATTTTCCCATGCGGCGTCGATTCCGAGCGCAGCCCACACCTCGCCCGTGGTGAGGATGTGACCCCCGACGACGTGGAGCCGCGACGCGAGGAACATGACGCGGATCACGCGACCACCCGCCTCGCCGGAGACGATCACCGCGCCCGTCGCCACGTCGACCGTCGGCCCGGCCCGCGTCGCCGTCGAGGCCTTCGCCTGCGCTTCGTCCAGGCGGCCCGCCAATCGCCGCAGCGTCGCGTAGGTCACGGCTCGCGCTCCTCGGTCTCCGTCGCCGGCTCGGCCTTCTCCTCGATCTTCGGCTCGGCCTTCTTCGTCCAGGCGCGCAAGATCGCGGCATCGGTCGCCGTCGCCGCCTTCGGCTCGGTCTTCATCTCGACCTGCTCCTCGCTCGGCGCGGTGGTGAGCGCCTCGACCCGCTTCGCCAGATCGTCGGCGAGGACGATCGACCGCGCCTGTTCGATCACGGCCATCGCCGCGCGCCCCTCGTCGGAGGTCATCGTGCCGGCCGCCACCTGTTGCAGGACGCTCGTCGCTGCCGTCCGCAGCCCTGCCTCGGTCAACTCGCCGGGCGGCAGCCTGAAGGGGGTCAGCACCTTCCGCTGCTTCGGGAGCACGTGCCGGAGCAGCGCGCCCATTACCCCAGGGTCACCCTGTTCGGCCATTCGAATTGCTCGCGCGATGATCTTCGACCCGCCGGCCTCGGCCAGCCGGCGTTGCGCCTCGACCGTCGTCTGATTGAGCATCCCCAGGGGGCGGCCGGGTCCGCCCGGATTGCCGGCGGCGAACCTCCCGTCGAAACCTCGACCGGGCGGCGGCTCCCTGTCATCGCCGCCGGCCGGCTCCTCGTCGGCTGCACCGCCCCGCTGCTCGTCGGTCGCCACCTCGACCGGCCCCGCGTCATCGCCGGTCTTTTCCTCGATCTCGCCGGGCCGTGACCGCGCCGACGAGCCGCCGAGGAGCAGGATGGATAGCAGATTCATGACCATGTCCCAATTTGGTGACGTTACATAATTCAATGCGAACATTGACCGAGCCGGCGGCGCAGGGCGGTTTTTTTCATAAAAAAATCGGCCAAAAACCGCACGTCATAGATTCCGGACTGCATAGGCGCATAGGCTGCATAGCCTCCTGACACTCCTAGCGCGAAAACGCGACATCAACCTGTGCGTTAATACACGTCAAATATGCACAACCAGAGATAGATAACAAAAAACCGCGTATGGGAGTTGGAGAGGCTATGCAGCCTATGCGCCTATGCAGTCCGGAATTCGTGACGTGTGCTTTTCTGCCCATTTTCCCCATCACGCGGCCCCCACTTTCCGCATCGTCCACACCGTCCGGTTCGCCCGGTCGCGGCGGACGCGCACCAGCCGCACCCCGTCGAGCGTCTGATTTTGTAGGGCCGCAGCCCTCGCCGAGAGCGTGATCCACCTCCGCTGTTCGCTAGCTCCCGCGCCGACGCAGCGGTCGAGGACGTCGGTCAATTTCAGGACCGGATGCCGCGCCACCGCCCCCGGCATCGGCACCCCCGCCCCCGGCGCACTCCACCCCGGCTCGGCGACGCGGTCGTAGAGGCTGCGCACGTCGGCGAGGGTGACCCCCCCCTTCCATCCCGGCTCGCCCTCCACCACCGCCCACAGAGCCGAGAGGAGGTCGCCGTCGAGCCCGGCGCGAGTGTCCTCTACCTCGACCGTCTCCGTCGGCGTCAGGATGTCGACGCCGCCGCTCTCGCCGCCCGTCAGCAGCCACAACGGATCTCGCACGAGGCGGCTGAAATCTTCGAAACTGTCGCGCGCCTTCGGCCACCGGATCGACCCGTCTCGCCTCGCCTCCACGCCCCAGGCGGCGATCGTGAGCGCGGCGGCGACGATCTTTGGACGCTCCTCGTCGATCCACCTCATGAGATCGTCGCGCGAGCGATCTCGCACGAGCCCGCCGGCCGGACGCTCGACCCGTCGCGTAGGAATCGTCCCGAATGTGGCGGCGAGCCGCTGCATCGGCGCCCACTCGCTCTCGGGAATCGGCTCCTCGACGACCTCCGGCTCGGGCAAGATCAGTGAAATCGTGATGACGCGCCGAGGCCAGTCGCTCCCGAGCGTGACGTTGTTGCCGTTGACGAGCGTCAGCAGCCCCCGCGTCTCGACACGGGCACTCTCGCTCGCGCCGAGCCGGCGGACGTCGATCGCGTCCTCGGTCACCGCCGAGAGAAGCAAAGGGATGTTCGGAATGTGCCCGGGGACGTTGTCGATCGTCACGACGTCCGGCGACCTCATCAGCTCCGTCGCGAACGCCTTGCTCATCTCGTCCGAGGTAGCATCCGACCATGAGAGCGCGGCGATGCTTCCGTCCGCCCCGTAGGCGGCCCGCGTGATGATCGAAATGAGCGTCCCCTTGCCCGTTCCGGGGATCGGCGAGATGACCAGACCGACCGGCGCGTGGCCCCAGGCCGGTCGGATGATGCCGGCGATGATGAACCCGACCGCCGCCCACCGGCCGATCGGATCGGCGAAGGCGGCCCCGGCGATGAATCCGAGCAGGTAGTCCGACGCCGCCCGCGCGGCCTCGATCGTTCGGGGCATCGCCGAAAAATCGACCGGCATCCGATCGTCGGGGACGAGCCAATAGCCCGACCCACGATCATAGCCGCGAGCGCACAGAATGCGCCCGTCCGGGGCCATGGATGGCGCCCGCAGGATGCCGCGCATTTGGTAGCCGTGCCCCGTCGCCGCGAGCCCGACGGCGCGCATTTGCGCCTCGAATCCCCGGTCCCCCGGCCGGATGCGCCCCGTCACGAGGATGAGGTCACCGACCCCGGCGGCGATGGTGGCGTCCTCGCGACCTCGGATGACCCCGACGAGGTGGCTCCCCTCACGGAGAGGTTCGTCGTCGGGATAGAAGGCGAGCCGCGCCCGGCGATCGGGGGGTGCCGCGTCCCGCAGGAGCCGCGTCGGCTGCCACAGGTGCCCCGCCGCGTCGAGCGTGGCTCCCTCGGGGATCGTCGCGCCCCGCTTCGGTCGCCCGACATTGAGCATGACGCACCCACCGGCCGCTCGCCAACATCCGACGCAATCCCCGGCCGATGCGCGGATCGTCGTCACGATCTCCAATCGCTCGTGGCACAGATTGAGTAGGAATTGCCGGCCGTCGCGCGAGCCGAGGTCGACGAGGGAGAGGCGCCCGCCGCGTTGTGTCACGCCGAGCAGGAGACCTCCCTTCCATAGGATCGCGCCGCGCTCCTCGAGGGCGAGCAGAACCGTCGCGGCGCTCTGGTTCTCGTAGGGGCTGTGCCACGCGACGACGATCGGCTGTTGCTCCCGCGCCGACATCGCCGTCCAAATCTCCCGGTTCATGCGATCGTTCTCCTCTCCGGTCGCCCCAGGCCCCGGCACCCACAGCTCCGGGGCGCCGCTCGGCGCGAGGCCCTGCACCACCGCCGCCGCAAACGGATTGGCAAATGGGGGTGCGGCGGGTGCGGCGGTTTGCGCCGCCGCGACCGAAACGCCCCACACCGCGCCGAGCGGCGCGCCCCCGCCGAAATGGTCGCCCGCCCCCGGCCTCTCCTGCGACCCCTCGCCGATCCCGGCGGCGAGCGCCCGCCGCGCCGTCTCCTCGTGTTGGTCGTCGCCGCCACCCGCATCCGCGAGCGCCTCGAGAACCCACTGTTCCGCCCCGGCGTGCGTCATTCGCCCGAGGCGAACGATCGCGCCCATGCGAAAAGCGAAGTCGTTGATGGGGTTATTGAAAGCCCCCGGTCCCGCCACGGCGGCGAACTCCCGCAGCCATCGCTCGGCGTAGTGGCGGCCGATTTCGCCCTCGCGCCCTGGCGGGAAACCGCTCTCGTCGGCGTCCTCGTCGGCGAGCAGCCCCTCGGCTCGCGCCGTCACCGGCCCGCGCGCCGGTTTGTCCCGACCGAGGATGTGATCCGCGAGAGGCCCGACGAGCGGCGTCACCCCCTCGCCGGTCGCCAGCATGCGCGCGTACCACCTGATGGCGTCCCCCTCACCGAGACCGGCGACCGCCGCCCGGCCACCGACCACCGCGCCCCATCGGCCCGGATCGACCCCGGTAGGATCACGTAGCCGCCGCCGTCGGCGCCGGACCCCGGCCCGCGCACGTCGATGTACCCCGCCCGCCATGGCGATGAATTGCCGTGTGTCACCCCCTCCGGCAGCCACATCGGCACATGCACGCCGGCCCCTGCGGTGGCCGCCCATGCCGTTGGCGCGACCCCGTAGTGCGCCAGATTGCGCCACAGAAAATCCACCCCCGACTCGGCCCCGGCGACCTCCTCGCGGTGGTTGTCGCCGTCGAGCACCAGTACCCGGCTGCCCTTCAATGCGCACCCGATCAGCGCGTTCGGCCACGTCGCCCACCACGCGGCGACCTGCGCCGCGTCGGCCGTCGCGGCGTTCGGCCAATCGCTGATGAGAGGCCGCTTCGACGCCGGATCGCACGGGAAAATGCGCAGCCCGGCCGCCGCATAGATCGTAGCCGCCACCGCTGGCGCAACGTGATGAGCCGCCGCCGTCATCGGTCGTCCTCCCGCTCGATCGCCAGGGGAAGGCCGATTTCACGTCCGACGAATCCGGCCGCTTCGAGCCGCCGCATCAGAATGTCGCGCGCCTCGGCGGCGGTCCTGCCGAGCGCCGACACGGTCACGCCGCCGCCGGGGATCTTCACCCGGCGGGAACAGCAGTGCAGGCCCTCGCGCTTGGCGATCCGCTGCATGTGCCACCGCCGAGTGCGCCCCGGATCGCGCCGATAGGTCTCCTGCACCTCGTCATCGAGACGGTCCCGCATGAGAGACCATGCGGCCTCGTCCTCGCCGATCTCGGTCTCGACTCCATGCTCGTCGACGTGCGTGAAGGTCCGCGTCCCGCCGAGTCGCGGTGGAGTCGGATCACCCTCGTCGGCGAGGATGTAGCCGCCCGGGGCCCTCGCTGCGGTGTGTAGGTCCATCAGTCGACCGATGCGCGGGTCGGCCGCCGTCAGCTCGACCATTGCGTCGTCACGACCTTGCGGTCGCCGCCCCGCCAGATAGCCGGCCATTTCCGCCGACGACGCGAGCGCGACACCACCGCCGACCTTACGATCGGCGACCAGACCGCGCCGCCAGCCCTCGGCCCTCGCCGCCGAGACCATGTCCTCGCCGGCCGCGACCCGGCCGTCGATCCCGGCCACGAGCGCGAAATCATCCTCGGTCACCGGATCGGCGACGCCGTCAGCTCCGGGGAGCGAGACCACTACGAATTTCCCGTCCGGCGAGCGCGCCAGCTCGCCACCCATGCGACGAATCTCCTCGGCGAGCCGGCGCCCCTGCTCGCCTCCCGGAAAGGCCGGGAGACTGCCCGTCGACATCGCCTTCTTCGCGGCCTCCCACCGCCGCCGCCGTCGCGCCTCACCCATGACGACCACCTCCCACGTCGGAGGCGATTTCGACGCGGCGCCACCGGCCGCGCTCGTCTTGAATGCGGCGGTAGGTTGGACGCCGGTCGACCCACCAGAGGACCACACCATCGGCGCGGCGGCGTTGCAGAGCCGTCCCGTCGGGCAGCTCGCAGCCGACGCGGGCGCCGACGACGCCGCTCAGCCAATGCCGCACCGACGAGGCGCGCCGACACGCGCCGTACTGCTCGACGAGATCGAGCAGGCTGCACGCCGCTCCGATCGCCGCCGCCCGCAGCTCCACCACCTCCGCCTCGACCACCGCGTCGTCGGGCTCGGCGCAGAGTGCGTCGCACGCGTCGAGGACGACGGCGAAGGCCATCCCCTCGTCGTGGCCTCGGATCGCCTGCAGCCACCCGATCACCACGGCGAGTCGTCGCGTCGCCTCGATCCCGAGGAGGGTGCGGTGGTCGGCCGGGAGAACCCCCGCCTCGGCCGAGCAGCCGTAGACCGGCCGGTGACCGGCGTCGAGCAGGCGCCTCATTCTCTCCCGCCAGGGCAAAGCTCGCCCGTCGGCCGCCCCGCCGGGGGCGCCGTTCTGCATCGTCGTCATGTCGTGCTCCTCATCGCCGGCCGGCTGGAATTCGATTGAGGAGCCCCGCCGGCCGCGATAAAATGCGGGCATCCTCATCGTCATTGAGCGCCCGGCTGCCCCCGCAGTCGGGCGTTCGCTCACCCGGCGCGACGCCGACCGACCGAGACCCCGGCCGGAGGCAGTTCGGAGAGAAAACGCCGCAGTTCGGAGGTTTCGACGTAGGGTCGGCCGCGCATTTGCCGCGCGGAAAGCTGACCGGACCTCACCAGATTGTAATAGGTCGACCGACACACACCGAGACGGCGGCAAACTTCGTCGATCGTCAGGAGAAGCGGCTCGGGCTGAGCCACCGTCATCGTTTCGTGCATGTCTATATCTCCCTGCTCATGGCTTTGCATGAGTGGAAGCTGCCACGACGCGACGAAGAAAAAACGTGTAATTCGAAACTGATTTTTACTTGTAATTTCTATCTACTAGGCCGCCCTACAGGTTTGGCGACCCCGGCCCACAGCTCTTGAAATTCCTTGTCGTTTCGGCACCGCGTGGAGATCATCACCCGCACGCTCTCTCGTGCATAGCCGAGTCGATCCGACAAGCGTGCGATCCACGCCGTGTGGCCGATCGGGGTGGCGAATCCATGCGCCGAATCCCACTCGAGCCGAGCCTTCAGGTCGTCGAGCCATGTAGACCGCATCTCGGCGACGTAGGCGGTGATGGCGTCGTCGATCCTCTCCTCGACTACCGCCCGCACCGCCGTATCGGAAATGCCGGGACCATGATCGACGCCGCCCCTCTCGGGCTCCTCATAGGAGTCGGGCTCGAATCCGCCGTCGAGCGCCATCGACAGATCGCGCGCCTCGTCGCAGTTCTGCCAGCCCGCCGGCCGCCCTCCGGCCCGCTTCTTCACCGCTTCGCCCTCTCGGTCGGCAGCGTCACCACCTCGGCACCACACCGCAGTGTGCCGAGCCGATCCGACCACCATTCGGCGATCCGGCGACGCTCCTCCTCAAGCGAATGGCGGCCGTAGGCGCGACGCACGTCGCCGCCGCCGATCGCGTGACCGAGCGACATTTCGATCGCGTCGGGCGTCCATTTCCCGCTTTCGCTCGCCATCGTCGAGAAGGTCGACCGGAAGCCGTGCGCCGTCACCTCGTCGGCGGCGAAGCCCATCGCCCTCAGCGCCAGGACGAGCGTATTTTCCGACATCGGCCGACCGGGGCGGCCCATCGCCGGGAAGACGAGATCGCCGGCCCCGCCGATTCCCCGCGCGGTGGCGAATTCGCGGTGATGGCGCATCATCTCGACCACCGCGCCGGAGAGCAGGATGCGCGTGGTGAGGCGCTGTTTCGTCCGTGCCGCCGGCAAGGTCCACACGCCCGAGTCGAGGTCGAATTCGCCCCAGACCACGCCGCGCACCTCGCCCGGCCGGGTCGCCGTGGCGATCAGCAGCCGCAGCGCCACCACCACCGCCGACCGCGACCGCTCGCGTTCGTAGTCGTCCATTGCCCGCAGCACGTCGCCGAGCCGCTTCGGCTCTAGGATGGCGGCCCGATGCTGCACGGTCGGCGTGACCAACGCGCCCCGCATGTCGCGCGTCGGGTCGGTCGTCGCCCGGCCGGTGGCGATAGCGAAGCGGAAGACCTGCCCAATGGTCGACCGAAGCCGCGTCGCCGTCTCGTATCGTCCGGCGATTTCGTCCAGGCGCAGCACCGCGAGAATTTCCGGCGGCGTGATCTCGGTGATAGGCCGGTCGCCGATCGCCGCACACGCCTTGTCGATCAGCCACTGGCGCTTCGCGATCGTGGTCGCCGCCTTGCCTTCGCGCGTCAACTTCTCGATCAATTCGGCGGCGATCTCGCGGAACGTCACCTGCGCCGCCCGTTCGGCGGCCCTCTCCGCCTCGATCCGCTTCCGCTCCTCAAGGGGATCGACGCCGCGCTCGACCAGACGGCGCGCCTCCCGCGCCATCTCCCGCGCCTCGGCGAGCGAGATCTCGGGCCACCGCCCGAGCGGGAGGTTGCTTCGCTTTCCGCCGACTCGATAGTCGACGCGCCAGGATTTCACCCCGCTCGGTAAGACGCGCAATTGCAGCCCGCGACCGTCGGTCAGCGTCCTCACTTTGTCGCCCGGCTTGGCGGCTTGAACGGCGGTGGTGGTAAGCGACATGGTGGTCGGCCTCGAAATCCTCGTCTGACCACCACCATTACCACCAAATTCGGTGGTTAACCACACCCACTCACCACCAGTCACGCACACCCATGGACACCTCCGACCATTGAAAAGGGCGCTTTTCAGCGCCCTTGCCCACCTATTTCGCCAGTCCGAAAGTGAATTGTGGTGCCCCAGGCCGGACTCGAACCAGCACGCCCGCGAAGGCAACAGATTTTGAGTCTGCCGCGTCTACCATTTCGCCACTGGGGCCGCACGGCCGCGCATACTAGTCGGGATCGCCCCCGCGTCAACGGCGTCGCGCGCCGCCTCGTCCGCCGTTCACATCTTCGTCGAAACCGTGAGCCACGGTGGACGCCCCGACGGGCCTCGGCTAAACCCGCGCTCGTTCCCGCGCGCTCCGCGCCGACCTCGAGATCCCCATGCTGAGACGTCTCTACGACTGGACCCTGTCGCTCGCCGCCCGCAAGACGGCCGAGGTCTGGCTCGCGATCATCGCCTTCATCGAAAGCTCGGTGTTCCTGGTGCCGGCCGACGTCCTGTTCCTGCCGATGGGTCTCGCCCGGCCGGAGCGCGTCTATCGCTACGCCTTCATCGCCACGGCGGCCTCGGTCCTCGGCGGCATCGCCGGCTGGTTCCTCGGCTATTACGCCTTCGACGCGCTCGCCCTGCCGATCCTGCAGTTCTACCACAAGGTCGAGGCCTTCGAGCGCCTGCGCGCCGAATGGGGCGATTCCGTCCTCCTCCTGCTGATCACCTCCGGCCTCGCCCATCTCCCGCCGATCAAGGTGGTGACGATCCTCTCCGGCGCGGTGAAGGTCGATCTCTGGGTCTTCGTCCTCGCCGCCATCGCCGCGCGCGGCGCCCGCTTCTATGCCCTCGCCTGGGCGCTCCGGCGCTGGGGCGAGCCGATCCGCCACTTCATCGAAAACCACCTCGGCCGCGTCGCCGGCGCCCTCGCCGCCCTGATCATCGCGCTCTATGTGGCTGTCAAACTGCTCGGCTGATCGCGGAAAGGAACTCCCATGGCCATCCCCGCCCCGCTCCTCCGCCGCGACACGATCGCCCTCCTCCTCGGCCTCGCCGCGATCGCCATCGTCTCCACCGCCTGGGGGTTCGAACTGATCGGCGGCTTCGTGCCCTGCCGGATGTGCCTCGAGCAACGCATCCCCTATTACGTCGGCGCGCCGCTGGCGCTCGCCGCCTTCGCCGCCGATCGCCTGCGGTCGCCTGCCGTGCTGCCGCGCCTGATGCTGCTCGCCCTCGCCGGGCTCTTCGCCTGGGGCCTGTGGGTCGGGGCCTATCAGGCCGGCGCCGAATGGGGATGGTGGCCCGGTCCCGCCGACTGCTCCGGCACCCGCCTCGACGCCATGCCCGCCGCCGGCGACCTCATGGCCAACCTCGGCAAGGTCAAGGCGATCGATTGCACCAAGCCGCAGATCCGCATCCTCGGCCTTTCCTTCGCCGGCTGGAACGTGCTGACCTCGCTCGGCCTGATCGCCGTGACGCTCTTCGCCGCCGTCCGCGCGGCCGGCCCCGCCCGCCGGCCGTGACCGCCCTCGCCCGTGCGTTCGATAGACCGCGCGGGTATACATTCAACGTTTCTCAATTGTTTTCGGAAACAATGCCCTAGACAACTCTACGGCATGTCGTCATGAAAACGCATCCGATCCCCTTCCTTCAGTTCCTCTCCGACAGAATTCGAAACACCGAACGAACACGAAGACGCGAGACGTCGTCCAGAAATACAGTCTTCGGATGCAGGAATGGGAACGTCGCAACCATTTTTGCCTTGGCCGCGACGATCCTGACGGTCGCGGTCGGCGGGGTGATCGACCTCGCCCAGATGCGTCGGCTCCATTCCGTGATGCAGGCCGGCGCCGATGCCGCGGCCCTCTCCGCCGCCCGTTATCTCGGCAGCGACGAGACGAAGCGCCGGAGCGAGGCCGACAGCGTCTATCTCGCCAATGTCGTCGACCTGCCCTCCCCGACCGCCGGCACGCTGACCTCGTCCACCCCGACCCATACCTACACGGCGACCTATGCCGCCCCGACCACCTTCCTGAAGATCGTCGGCCTCGATTCCCTGACCCTCGAGGCGCGATCCTCGGCGATCGCGTCCACCGACACGCTCGACGTCGCCCTCGTCCTCGACAGTTCCGGTTCGATGGCCAACGGCAATCGCATGGTGGAACTGAAGAAGGCGGTGAAGCTCTTCCTCGGCGCCTTCACCACCGGCACCGACGTCCAGGTGGCGATGATCCCCTTCGACACCGAGGTCCGGGTCGACGCCGTCGCCCTGACCGGCGCGACCTCGGCCGCGCCGACCAATCCCTATGCCGCGACCACCGACTGCAACACCCTGACCGACCCGATCGAGAAGACCGCCTGTCAGACCGCCCAATCGAGCAAGCCGGCGATCGACTGCAACGCCTTCGTTTCGACCGTCCCCTATCGCACGACCTCGCAGAACCGCTGTCTGTCGAGCTATGCCTCGGGCTTCAAACTCGGCACGACGGGCACCTTCACCGATTGCGTCTCCTGGCTCCTCGGCCTCTGCACGGGCACGGCGGATCTCTATTACAAGACCATCGACACCGGCAGCGCGATCGTCGCCCAGCGTCAGGAATGGGTCTGCACCCAGTGGCTGCTCCTCGTCTGCGTCGGAGCCGGATGGAGCGCGCCGGTCACGCTGGAATCCCGGCCCTATACGCCGAGCCCGGCCCAGACCCCGCAGACCGCCAAGACCGCGACCGACGAAACCGCCAATTCCAACCTGCTGCTCCAGCCCGCCGACGTCTGGTCCGGGTGCCTGATCGATCGCACCCAGCCCTACGACGTTCAGAACACCGCGCCGATCGCCGGACTACCGGCGACGCTCTACCCGAAGGCGAACTGCACCGTCGGAACCCTGATCGCGCTCAAGGGCCTCACCAACAACCTGACCTCGCTCGCGACGACGGTCGACACGATGCAGCCCTCCGGCGCGACCAACATCACCATCGGCGTCCAATGGGGCATGGAGGCCCTCACCGCCAACGCCCCCCTCACCGGAACGACCGGCGGCTCCCGCAAGTTCATGATCGTGATGACCGACGGGGCGAACACGCAGAACCGTTGGTACGGCAACGGCACCGCCAATACCCCCGACCGCGACAAGATCGACGCCCGCACCCGGCTCGCCTGCGCCAACGCCAAGGCCGCCGGCATCACGATCTACGCGATCAATCTCGTCGACGGGGACCCGACCCTGCTCACCTACTGCGCCAGCGACACGGGCAAGTTCTTCAACGTCACCACGGCGAGCCAACTGTCCGACGTCTTCGCCCAGATCGCCAACTCGATCAAACGGATCCGCATCTCGAGCTGACGAACGCCAGTTCACGGCTCGAGTTCGGTGTCCCAGTAGAGATAGTCGACCCAGCTCTCATGGAGGAAGTTGGGCGGGAAGTGGCGCCCGGCTTCGTGCAGGTCGTGGACGCTCGGCTTCCACGGCAGATGGGTGGCATGGAGTCCCGCCTCGCGCATCGAGCGATCGCCCTTCTTGAGATTGCAGGGCGCGCAGGCGGTCAGGATGTTCTCCCAGGTGGTCTGGCCGCCACGGGCGCGCGGCACCACGTGATCGAAGGTCAGATCCTGGCTCGAACCGCAATATTGGCAGCTGAAGCGATCGCGCAGGAAGACGTTGAATCGGGTGAAGGCCGGCGTGCGGCTGGGCCGGACGAAGGACTTCAACGACACCACCGACGGCAGCGGCATCTCCATGCTGGGGCTGCGCACGGCGACGTCGTAGTTGGCGAGAATGGTCACGCGATCCATGAAGACCGCCTTGATCGCCTCCTGCCACGACCACAGCGACAGGGGATAATAGCTGAGCGGCCGATGATCGGCGTTCAGCACCAGAACCGGATGGGACCGCGGCGTCACGTGGATCGTCAAGGCGCACCTCGCTCTCGGCTCCCGAGGGGAGACGGTGCGCGAGGATCTCGGCGACGATCGAATCGGCCCCGTCGAAACCCCGGCACCACGAACGTTGCGGACAGTGTACAGGCCGCATGTCGCTCGTGTGAAGGTTCGGCTCCGAAAGAACCCGAAGCGTTGCCGCCGCGCCATGGCGCTCGCCCCGCCACGGGCCTGGGAGCCGCCTCAGCGCGCCATGCCCTCGCGGCCGTCGCGCCGGGCCGCGTAATAGGCCCAGAAGAGGCGCGCCGCGACGCTGCGCCACGGCGCCCAGGCGGCCGCGATCGCCCGCACCTCCTTCTCGCTCGGCCGCCCGTCGAGCCCGAGCCCGTCGCCGACCGCCACCTGCAACGCCAGATCGCCGGCCGGCCACACGTCCGGATGCCCGGCCGAAAACAGGAGATAGACCTCCGCCGTCCATCGTCCGATGCCCTTGACCGCCGTCAGCGCCGCCACTGCCTCGTCCTCGGCGGCGGCCGCGCAGGCCTCGAGATCGAGCCCGCCGGCGCAGGCCTCGGCGATCGCCCGGAGCGTGTGCACCTTGGCCGCCGAGAGGCCGGCCGCCCGCAACGCTTCGTCGGAATGGTTCGCGATGGCCCCGGGCGTCGGCTCAGGCCCGATCACGCCCTCGACGCGCGTCCAGATCGAGGCGGCGGCCGCCGCCGAGACCTGTTGCGCCGTGACGATCCGAGCCAGCCCCGAGAACCCGGCCGGACGCCGCCGGAGCGGCACCGCCCCGCTCGCGGCGACGATCGGGACGAGCCTGGGATCGATCCGCGTCAGCTCCGCGAGCCCGGCCCTCACGTCGTCGTCGCCCTCGATCCGTCGCATCGCGCCCCTGCCCTCGCCGCTTCCGACCCGCTATGAAGGGCGACTGTCGACCCGGTGATCGCTCGATGTCCAGCCCCGTCTTCCGCTTCGCCCCCTCGCCCAACGGGCGCCTCCATCTCGGCCACGCCTATTCGGCGTTGCTCGATCATGCGCTCGCCCGCCGCCTCGCCGGCCGCTTCCTGCTGCGCCTCGAGGACATCGACACCACCCGCTGCCGCCCCGAATTCGAAGCCGGGATCCTCGAGGATCTCGCCTGGCTCGGCCTCGATTGGGACGGCGAGATCCGCCGTCAGTCCGACCATTTCGCCGATTATCGCGCCGTCCTCGATCGCTTGGCGGCCGACGGTCTGCTCCGCGAGAGCCATGCCACCCGCGCCGAGATCCGCGCCGCCGTCGCCCGCGCCGAGGCCGAGGGCCGGCCCTGGCCGCGCGACCCCGACGGCGCGCCGTGGCCGCCGCCCGAGGATCGCCTCGCGCCGCAGGACCGCCCCGGCGAGCCGGTGGCGCTGCGCCTCGACACCGCCGCCGCTCTCGCCCGTCTCGCCGCGCGCTTCGGTCCGGCCGATCTGACCTGGCGCGAGGCCGGCGCCGGCCCGGACGGCGAAACCGGCCTCGTCGCCGCCGATCCCGCCGCCTGGGGCGATCCGGTCCTCGCCCGCAAGGAGACCCCGACCAGCTATCACCTCTCCGTGGTCGTCGACGACGCCGCCCAAGGGGTGACGCACGTGGTGCGCGGCCGCGACCTCTTCTGGTCGACCAGCGTCCACCGCCTGCTCCAGACGCTGCTCGGCCTCCCCGCGCCGGTGTTCCACCATCACGACCTGATCCGCGACGCCGACGGGCGCAAACTCTCCAAATCGGCCGCCGACACGGCGCTGGCGAGCCTGCGCGGCGACGGCCTGACGCCCGCCGACGTCCGTCGCCTCGTCGACTGGCCCGCCACCGAACGACGTCTCGACAGGCTTAGTGAGGCGTTAATCCGGCTCGGCTAGACTGGTTCCATTCCGAGCCGAGGGCGACCCCATGCGCGACGAACCGAACGACCGCGACACCGCCCCCCGTCCCCCACACGACGGCCTGCGCCTCCTCGCCGTCGAGGATCACGGCATCGGCCGCGTCCTCCTCCAGGCGATGCTGGCCCCGCTCGGGGTCGACGCCACCATCGTCGCCGACGGCGCCGCCGCGCTGCGCGAGATCCGCGCGAACCGATTCGACGTGATCTTCGTCGACCTCGGCCTGCCCGACATCCCCGGAGAGCGCCTCGCCGGCGAACTCGCCGCCACCTCGGGCGGCCGCGACGCCCACCTCGTCGCCGTCACCGGGCGCGCCCGGCCCGACCCGATGCCGGCCGTCTTCGACGACTGGCTGGAGAAACCCTTCTCGGTACGCGACCTCCACGGGCTCCTCGCCCGCGCCCACGGCCGCAGAGCCCGCACCGGCTGATCAGCGCAGCGGCCGCCCGTCGATCAGAAGTTCGGCCTTGCCGCCCGCCGTGCCGACGCTCCAGCGCCCGACGCGCCCGTCGAAGATCTTGCGCCACCCGCCCTTCTCGGCGTGCCAGACCTTGATCAGGCAGCCGTCGCGCGTGCAATAGGGCTCGGGCTGGCCGCCGCACAGCGCGGCGCGATAGTCGAGCACCACGTCCTTGCGCCCGTCGCCGTCGATGTCGACCCACTGCACGAAGTCGACGCCGTAGCCGGTCGAAGTGTTGCAGCTCTCGCGCTCGGTCTGGATCAGATCCGGCGTCAGTTGATGCGGCATGTCCTCCGCCAGAGCCGGAGCGACGGCGAGGAACGAGATCAGCAGGACGGGTTTCCAAGGGGACACGAGAGCGTCACTCCACTCGAGATCGCGCCGCGGAGCACGGCGACGTTGTGTAGAGAAAGGTTTCGACTTAATCTTAACGGTAGGTAAAGCGTGCGTCCGGGGGCCGAAGAAGGTTAGGGTTGCAGCCGTCTTTTCGTCGCTTCGACCCGCCGTGCGTCTCGATCGCGGCGAGCGCAGAAGGATCTCAGCGATGCGTATCCTCGCCCTGACCCTCCTCGTCCTTCTCGCCGTGTTCGGCCGGGCACAGACCGCCGAAGCCGCCGTCGAGGCCCGAATCGACATCTCGACCCAGCGGATGGTGGTCCTCGTCGACGGCGTCCGCCAGGGAGAATACGCGGTCTCCACCGGCCGCAAGGGCTATCGGACCCCGACCGGAGATTTCAAGCCGCAGCGGATGCACAAGCGCTACTATTCGCGCAAGTATCACAACTCGCCGATGCCGCACTCGATCTTCTTCGCCGGCGGCATCGCGGTACACGGCACCTACGAGACCGGCCGCCTCGGCCGCCCGGCCTCGCACGGCTGCGTCCGCCTCGCGCCGCGCGCCGCCGCCGAACTCTTCGAGCTGGTGCGCCAGCACGGCATGCAGAACAGCCGCATCATCGTCAGCGAGTGACGGGCGCGCGCCCCCCGCGCCTCACGCCCGACGCGTCACGCGCCGCCTCGTCGCGCGCCTTCTCGCGGAAGAAGCGCCGGATCACCTTGCCGGTGGTGGTGAGCGGGATCTCATCGACGAACTCGATCTCGCGCGGATATTCGTGCGCCGACAGACGGTTGCGCACATGGGCGCGGATCTCCGCGACGAGCGCCTCGCTCGGCGAGAAGCCCGGCGCCAGCTTGACGTGGGCCTTGACGATCTCGGTGCGCAGCGGATCCGGCTTGCCGACCACGGCGGCGAGCGCCACCGCCGGATGGCCGGCGAGACAATCCTCGATCTCGGCCGGGCCGATCCGATAGCCCGACGAGGTGATCAGATCGTCGTCGCGCCCGACGAAGAAGACGTAGCCCTCCTCGTCGACGATGCCCTGGTCGCCGGTGGTCATCCAGTCGCCGAGGAACTTGGCCGCCGTCGCCTCCGGCTGTTTCCAATAGCCGAGGAACATCACCGGATCGGGCCGCATCACCGCGATCTGCCCGGTGTCGCCCGGCGCCACCGGCCGCCCGTCCGCGCCGATCACCGCCACCCGGTGCCCCGGCGTCGGCTTGCCGATCGCCCCGGAGCGGGTCACGCCGATCTTCGCGCAGGAGCCCAGCACCAGATTGCACTCGGTCTGGCCGTAGAACTCGTTGATGGTCATGCCGAGCTCGGCCTTGGCCCATTCGTAGGTCTCACGCCCCAGCGCCTCGCCGGCCGATCCGATCGTCCTCAGATCGATCGCATGGCGCCCGCGCGGGCTGCCCGCGCCGCGCAGGAGCTTCATCGCCGTCGGCGGCACGAAGGCGTTGCGCACCCCGTGCCGCGCGATCAGGTCCCAGGTGAAGTCCGGATCGAAATGCTCGAACCGTGCCGCCATCACCGGCACGCCGAGCGTCAGACACGGCAGCAGGATGTTGAGGAGTCCGCCGGCCCAGGCCCAATCCGCCGGCGTCCAGGCGAGATCGCCCGGCTGTGGCAGAAATTCGTGGGCATACTGCACCCCCGGCACGTGGCCGAGCACCACCCGGTGCCCGTGCAGCGCCCCCTTGGGCGCGCCGGTCGTGCCGGAAGTGTAGATCATCAGCGCCGGATCGTCGGCGAGCGTCGCCACCGGCGCGAAGGCGTCGGAGGCCCGCGCCATCGCCCCGGCGAGATCGATCGCCCCGTCCTCGGCCCCGTCGAAACAGAACACCCGCTCGAGCTCGGGCAGGAGCGGACGGATCTCGGCGACCTTGCGTGCCCCGACCCGGTTGGTGATCAGCGCCCGCGCCCCCGAATCGGCGAGCCGATGGGTCAGTGCCTCGACCCCGAAGACGTCGGCGAGCGGCAGCGCGATCGCGCCCGCGGAATAGACCGCGACATGGGCGAAGGCCGTCTCCGGCGACTGCGGCAGCAGGATCGCCACCCGGTCACCCCGGGCGATACCCTCGGCCACCAACACGTTGGAGAGGCGATGCGCCGCGCGCGAGAGGCGGCCGAACGACCAGGTCTCGAACGTGCCGTCGGGGTGGGCCTGCAGGATCGCCGGCCGGTCCGGCTCCACCGCCGCCCATTTGTGGCAGGCGTCGATGCCGATGTTGTAGGCGGTCGGCACGATCCACCGGAAGGTGGCCATGACGTCTTCGTAGGTGGCAGAGGTCGGCAACATGAAGGGCGATGCCTCGAAACGGGCGGCGATCCCGAGCGGATCGCGGGGCACGGATCATATCGATTTGATGCTGCAGCGCAACAACACGAAGGTCCGAAACCGCCTTCGAGCACGTTTCGGGCCTTCGAAACGACGAAGGGGCCCGGCGGGCCCCTTCGCATGGCGAGGACGTCCGAGCGCCTCAGAAGCGATAGTTCATGCCCACCGTGAAGGCATGGATCTGGCGATTGGGCTCGACGCGGATCGACGGCGCGCCGGTGATGTCGACGCCGCTCTTGCCGAAGTCCATGTAGCCGTACTCGCCCTTGAGCGAGACGTTCTGGGTCAGCGCATATTCGAGGCCGGCGCCGACGGTCCAGCCGGCGCGGGTCTGGGTCGCCCCGATGATCGTGCCGTTCTGGTTGTGCGAATATTCGAACTCGGCGACCGCCAGACCGCCCTTCACGTAGATCAGGGCGCGATCGAAGGCGTAGCCGATGCGCGGCGTCACGGTGATGTCCCAGTTGACGGCGCTGCGGAACATGGTGCGCGGCGGGTTCTCGTTCGACCATTTGTCGATCTGCATCAGTGAGCCGGTCGCCTCGAGGCCGAGCACGATGTTGCCCATCTGGTAGTTGTAGCCGGCCTGGAGACCGCCCATCACCCGCGTGTCGGCGAGACCGCCGACCGGGAAGCCGGCATAGCCGTTCCAGGGCGTGAAGGCGGTCATGTCGCCGTCGTGATGAGCGACGCCGACATGGGCGCCGACGTAGAAGCCGGTCCACAGCTGCGCGGCGCGCTCGGCGATCGGGGCGACCGGCGCCGGACGCGCCATGTCGGCCGCCTGGGTCAAGGCGGTGGTCGAAAGAACCGCGACCGCGGTCGCGAACAGAGTCTTGGCCAACATCGTCTCATCTCCCTGTGAGAATTCCAGAGACTGCGCTACGCCCGGTGATCGGCCTCGTCCATGCCGACGACCCTCGATCGGCGATACATTTCTGGTTCGTTGCCGGCCGGTTTCACCCATTCGGGTCAATTCGCGGCGCACTCGCCGCCGTCAGCCCGCGCCGCAGATCGGCGTGGAAGACGAAGCGGGTGAGGAGGGCGGTCAATTCGCTCTGCCGGATCAGTCCGATGCGCCGGAAGATCGACTTCAGATGCGACCGCGCGGTCTCGTAGCCGATCCCGCAGCGCTCGGCAGCCTGCCGCAGATCGCAGTCCGCGAGCCGCGCCGCCAGGCTCGCCTCCGCTCCGGAGAGTCCGAAGGCCCCGGCGAGATCCCGCGCCAGATCCTCGCCCGACGTCGCGCTCCCCGGGACCGGAAGCGGCCCCGCGTCGAGCGGCCAGGCGACCAGCAGCCGGTCGCCGGCGACGAAGGCGGTCTCACCGATCGGCAGCTCGATCACATAGCCGATCCAACGCCGCCCCTCGCCGCTCTCGAGCAGATGGAAGCGATCCCCGGCCCGCTCGCCCGGCCCGCGCGACCGCCGCGCGCGTCGCCGCGCCGAAGCGCCGTCCCGCCCGATCAGGGTCGCGACGAAACGCGGATCGAAGGGCCGCTCGCGCGGCTCCCAGCGGCGCGGCCGGCCGGAGGCATCGACGATCGCCCCGGTCGCGCCCACCGTGACCAGCACCCGCAGCAGCACCTCCTCCTCGGCCCGGGCGATCGCCATGCCGAGCGTCACCGCCTCGGACAGCGCCGCGAGACAGGGCTCGAGCCGGGAAAGCCACTCCGCCGCCGGCAGCGGCCGCGCCGCGCCGATGTGCAGGCAGACGAACCCGACGTCGCCGTCGATGGCCATCCACAGCTCCTCCGGGGTCTCCGTCTCGCTGGAGGAGGCGTCGCGCTCCGCCGTCTCCGACTCGACCCATCGCACCCGGCGCCCGTCGTCCGCGTCGAGAGCGGGATCGTCGGCGCCGTGCACCAGCCGCCAGCGGGCGACGAAGGCCGCCGACGCATGAACCGGAACCCACGCCCCCGCGCCGTCGCTCCCCTCCAACGCCACCAGCGCCTCGATCCGCGCGAAGGTCAGATCGTGATCTTCGGCGAATCGCGCGAGAACCCCGGGCCACGACGCGGCTCCGCGCCCGGCCGAGACCAGGGCGTCATGCCGTCGACAAGGAAGAAGAAGGGAAGCGGTCATGATGGGATACGATGCGGAAACATCGCGACACCCGCATTGATCCGCGCCAAATCACTGGAATTTCATATGAATTCGGCCTGCGCCCGGATGTCGCACCCTCGTCGGGCCGCAACGGCCGAGGCCGATCGGGCGCACGAGCACATGTCGCGCCGCCGGCCGGCGGCGGACCGAGACTTCGCCGGCGGAAACCCGCCGTCGACGAAGAGGAACCGTGGAGTGGAGGAAATGGTGGGCGCGACAGGGATCGAACCTGTGACCCCTTCGGTGTGAACGAAGTGCTCTCCCGCTGAGCTACGCGCCCACTCTCACGAGACGCCGCGATATAAGGGAGCCCTCGCCCCCAAGTCAAGCGCGTCGCCCTGCTTTTCCCCGCCGCGACCGATCGCCGGTCTCCGCGCCGATCGCGGCCGGAGAAACCGGCTCAGCGCGGTTCCACCACCACCAGGGTCCAGAAGATCTTGTACTTGGAATTGGGCGCGTAGGCGGTGGCGAGGCCGACCCGCGACGCCTTCGCCGCCAACATGGTGGCGTTGTGCTGCTTCGATTCGCGCCAGCCGGAGAAGGCCTCGGCGAAGGTGCGATAGCCGGCCGAGAAATTGGCGAGGAACGAGGCATAGCCGATGCCCGCGCCCTGGAGCTGGCGATCGAGGCCGGCATCGGCGGTGGAATGGACCCGGTCCGCCGCGGCCATCTGATCGACCTCGGCCTGCGCCACCCGCGCCAACCCTTGATCCCAGATCAGGGGCTGCAGGCCGTTGTTGGCGCGATACTGGTTGATCATCGACAGCGACGAGGCCGGATCGACCGAGCGACCGCCGATGTCGAGCCGTTGATAGAAGGGCGGCACGTGCTCGACCGGGGCGGGTCCACGCGAACAGGCGGCGAGCCCGGCGGCGAGGAGGAGCGAGAGGGAGACGATGCGAAGCGGGGCGACCATGGCGGTGTCTCTGAAACGGGGGGTCACGATTTCGGCGCCTCGTCCGCCGCTCGGGGCGCCTGGGCGGTGAGGCCGAGGCGGTCGAGAAGCGGTCCGAGATCGCCCAACTGGCGAATGTTGATGTCGCGCTGCGCGAAGGGGATCTCGATCCCCTTCTCCCTGAGCTCGGCGACGATGGCGAAGCGCAGATCGCTCTCCACGCCGAAGGCGTCGGTCACCGCGCCGACGGTGCAGATCAGCCGGAACTCCAGCGCGTCGGCGCCGAAATTGGTGAAGAACACCACCGGCACCGGGAACTTCAGCACCTTCTCGTGGGCCTCGGCGCAGGCGAGCAGGATCGCCTTCACCTGGGCCGGATCCGCGTCGTAGGCGACGCCGACGTTGACGACGCAGCGCCCGGTGAGATCCCGGTGCATCCAGTTCTTGACGTTGCCGGAGATCAGCGAGGAATTCGGCACGATCAGCGAGGCGCGATCGAAGGTCTCGATCTCGGTCGAACGCACGTTGATCTTGCGCACGAACCCCTTCTCCGAGCCCATCTCGACGAGATCGCCCGCCTTGATCGGCCGCTCGACCAGCAGAATGAGGCCGGAGACGAAGTTGTTGACGATCGACTGCAGGCCGAAACCGACGCCGACCGAGAGCGCGCCGGCGACGATCGCGAGGTTCTGCAGATCGAGCCCGACCACCGAGAAGGCGAGCGCCACCGAGACGATCGTCCCGACGTAGCCGAACGAGGTGCGGATCGAGTTCTTGAGACCGATGTCGAGCCGGGTGCGCGGCAGGAAGCGATGATCGAGCCACCCCTGGATGCCCCGCGTCACCGCGAGGCCGACCATCAGGAACACCAGCGCGCTCAGGATCGTCGACATCGAGAAGGTGAGCCCGCCCACCTTGATCCCGAAGAAGGCCCCCTTGGCGTCGGAGACCATGTCCTGCCCGTCGACCCCGAGCGGCGCCAGGATGAAGAGGCCCGCCGCCGCGATCAGAAGCAGTCGCACCAACCCCGACAGGACCACGCCGATCTGCTCGACCGTCTCGCGCGCCATGCCCATCGACCGGGTCATCACCAGACCGAAGCGGCTCTGCGCCCGGAAGGTCGCCAGGATGACCTCGTCGGCGAGGATCAACAGGATGTAGAGCGCCCCGAGCAGGAAGCCGATGTGGATCATCTGCTGGGTGACGAAGGAGGCGAGCGCCACGTAGCCGGTCGTCGCCGCCACCACCGCGCCGATCGCCAGGATCCAGCCGAGCGGCAGGATCCACCGCCACAGGCCCGAGCGTCCCTCGGCCGCCGCCTCGGCGATCTCCGCCGTCTCCTCGTCGCCCGCCATCGACCGCGCCGCCGAGCGCAGCGCCAGCATCACCAGGATCGCGTCGACGATCGCGAACAGGCCCGAGGCGAGGATCAGCGCCGCCACCGGCGCCGCCAGCACGTCGAGGAGCCGCAGGAACCACACGCCGACGCCGTGGACGATCGACAGCCCGACGAAGAGGCGCAGCAGCCGGACCGCGGTCTGGTCCCCGACCGGGGTGAGGCGCCACTGCGGCTTGCCCGGCGCCAGAATCGCGAGCGCGATGCCGTAGACCATCGCCGCCGAGGCGACGCCCGCCGCCAGCGCGGAAATGAAGAGTTCGACCCGCGCCGGATTGAGCTCGAACACGTCGAGCGCCCGGGCGATCCCGAACAGGCTCAGCACCGGCGCGGCGAAATTGACCAGAACGATGCCCGCCGCCTTCAGCGAGCGCACCAACATCGTCGGCTCGCCCGCGTCCGGATCGCGCTCCGTCAGGAGCGCCAACCGCCGCCGCGCCGTCCACAGGATCGTCAGAAAGACGAGGATCACCGAGCCGACCGCCGTCGCCGTCTCGAGGCCCCGCGACGCCAGGAGCGAGAACCAGTCGGCGAGCAGATAGACGAGGCCGGAGACCGTGCCCGGCATCGTCTGCGCCGCCTCGAGCCACAGCGAGGGATCGAGCACCGAGCGCGACCGCTCCACCATGTCCTTGGCGAAGCGCGAGCGCCGCTTCTCGGAGATCGCCTTGACGATCTCGTCGGCGCGCAGATTGAGGAATTGCGCCTGCTTGACCCGGCCCTGCGCCTCGGCGAGCAGCTTCTGCTGGTCGTCGCGCTCGGTCTTGACCGCCTCCGCCTCGACCGGCGCCGGCTCGTCGTCCTTGGCGGCGGGCGCCGGCCCGAGCTGCTTCAACCGCGCCTCGATCGCCGCGACCCGCGGGCTCTCGGCCTGATCGATCGCCTCGACGCCGGCGCGGATCGTATCGACGCGCGCCCGCAGCTCCGCCAGACGGCGGTCGCTCTGGCCGTCGCGGGTGAGCCCGCTGGCGATCTGCTCGATCTCGCCCTTCCAGCCGTCGAGCTTGGCCTGGATCTCGTCGGGCTTGGCCTTGACGACCGGCGCGGGCGCCGGCGGCACCGGCTGCGGCGCGCTCTGCGCCGGCGGAGCGGCAGCCGGCGCCACCGTCGCCGGACGCGTCGGCTGGACCGTCTCGCCGACGGCGGGCAGAACCGGGCCGGCGACCAGCATCGTCAGGAGAAGCGACAGGGAGAGCGCGCGAGCGCGGAGCGAGGTCACGAGAGTGCGTTTCCGTCGAAGGAGGAGAGAAGGCGAGAATCGGCGCGGACCGGCCTCGTCTGACCCGAGATTACGGCAAAAGCACAGCGAGGTCAGTCGCGAGACGAGCATGACGGCCACGGCGTCGCGTCGATCGAAAGGCGATTGTGCGCGCACGGCCGCGCACTTATCTTGCCGGCCATGTCCGCCGAACCGCTCTCGCCCCCGACCGCCCCGCCCGCCGGCGCCCCACCGCGACGCCGGGGCTGGCGCGCCGCCGGTTGGATCACCTGGGAAGCCCTCTATTGGGGCCTCCTGCGCAACGAGAGTTTCGCCCACGCCTCCAACATCGCCTTCTCGGTGCTGTTCTCGCTCTTCCCCTTCATGATCCTCGTCACCGGCATCGCCGGTTGGACGGCGAGCCAATGGGGGGTGGGCGAACTGACCGCCGCCGCCGAACAGGGCACCGGCGGCATCTTCGCGGTGCTGCCCGAGCAGGTCGCCGCGATCCTCAAACCCGAGATCACCGCCGTGCTCGAGACCTCGCAGGGCCGGGTCCTGACGGTCGGCGCGCTGTTGTTGGTGATCATCGTCACCGGCCTGGTCGAGAGCCTCAGGATGGGCCTCAACTACGCCTATCGCTCCTACGACACCCGTCACTTCCTGATCCGCCGGCTCGAAGGCACGTTCTTCATGCTGATCGCGGCGATCGTGATCCTCGGGCTCGGCTTTCTGGTGGTGGTGCTGCCGGTGCTGTGGGGGCTGCTCCTGCCGCATTTCCCGGACATCGCGCCGTGGTGGAGCTATTTCAACCGGATCCCGCTCGGCTTCTTCACCCTGGCGGTGTTCCTCTTCCTCTTCTCCGCCCATCTGTGGCTGCCGGCGCGTCACCAGAGCGTGGTCGGGGTGCTGCCCGGCGTGGTGCTGACGCTGACGCTGTGGTTCGTCGCCGGCCTCGTCTTCTCCTGGTACCTCTCCCACTTCTCCGGCTACGCCAAGACCTACGCCGGCCTCGGCGGCGCGGTCGCCTCGATGCTGTTCTTCTACATCGTCGGCCTGATCTTCCTGCTCGGCGCCGAGATCAACCACGCCATCGACCTGTGGCGCACGGGCACGCCGCCGGACCATTGAGGTGGGCCATGAGAGCCAGAGAGATCAATGTGCCATTTGTGTATACGAGCGTCATCGGCTTTGGCTTGTTCGGATTTGCGCTCGGCGCATCGATTTTTCAAAACGAAAATCTTGGAGAGTTCCATAGCGCCGCATCACAATGGCGTGACACGATAAGCATAATGGTAGCTATATTTGCTGCATTTATAGCATTCGCGAATTCAATACGACAAAATGCCATAACAATTCAAATGAATAAGGAGGAAATAGATAGAGAAAGATTTGCGGCGCGATCAACACTGGCGCTCACGCTTGGAGAAATATGTCATTATGCCGAAGAGTGCATTATATTCCTGCGAGAAATTGAGACCAACTCATATACGGAGGCATCAGTTCCATTAATTAATGCCAATACCATCGAATCTCTTGAGCAAAACATCAGATATGCGGATGATATATTTCGAGTAAAGATCGCCGAGCTCGCCAGTGATCTGCAAGTTCAATCAGGCAGACTCAAAGGGTCTGTAGCGAATCTCAGATCGATCGACCTCCACTACACAGATCGTATCAGCGATGCATTGGACATATACGTGCAAGCATCGAATCTCTTTAATTATGCAAGATTCGAAGATGAAAAGTATCCAACAGATATTGGATCAGCATTCTCGATAATGCGACGACATATCGTGCGAAGAGAAGAAGTCGAGCGGGCCATTTTGAGGCGACATGGCGGCGGAACGTCGAGCATACGAACGAACCACCGCCAGTCAGCAACTATTTAAATCAGTCTTTTCGCATCTCGGCCGAGGCCTCGAGCACGTCCTCGAAAGTGGTGAGGCCGGTGCGCGGGGCGGAGACCAGCACCGCCATGTTGCCGGGCTTGTGCTCGTTCTTCCACATCAGCGTGTGCGCCTTCGGAATGTCCTTCCACTCGAAGACTTCCGACATGCACGGCTCGACGCGGCGATCGAGCACGAACTTGTTGGCGGCCGCGGCCTGCTTCAGATGGGCGAAGTGCGAGCCCTGGATGCGCTTCTGATGCATCCAGACGTAGCGCGCGTCGAAGGTGATGTTGAAGCCGGAGGTGCCGGCGCAGAACACCACCATGCCGCCGCGCTTCACCACGAAGGTCGAGGTCGGGAAGGTCGATTCGCCCGGGTGCTCGAACACCATGTCGACGTTGTTGCCCTTGCCGGTGACGTCCCAGATCGCCTTGCCGAACTTGCGCACTTCCGAGAACCAGGTGTCGTATTCGGGGCTGCCGACCTTGGGCAGCTGGCCCCAGCACTTGAAGTCCTTGCGGTTGATGACGCCGCGCGCGCCGAGGCTCATGACGTAGTCGCGCTTGGTCTCGTCGGAGATGACGCCGATCGCATTGGCGCCCGCCGCCGCCGTCAGCTGGACGCCGAACACGCCGAGGCCGCCCGAGGCGCCCCAGATCAGCACGTTCTGCGACGGCTTCAGCTGATGCGGGTTGTGGCCGAACAGCATGCGATAGGCGGTCGCCAGCGTCAGCATGTAGGAGGCCGATTCCTCCCAGGTCAGATGCTGCGGACGCGGCAGGAGCTGGCGCGACTGCACCCGGCAGAACTGGGCGAAGGACCCGTCCGGCGTCTCGTAGCCCCAGATGCGCTGCGACGGCGAGAGCATCGGGTCGCCACCGTTGCACTCCTCGTCGTCGCCATCGTCCTGATTGCAGTGGATGACGACTTCGTCGCCGACCTTCCACGCCTTCACCTTGGAGCCGACCGCCCAGACGATGCCCGAGGCATCCGAGCCGGCGATGTGATAGGGCTGCTTGTGGACGTCGAACACCGAGATCGGCTTGCCGAGACCGGCCCACACGCCGTTGTAGTTGACGCCCGCCGCCATCACGAGCACCAGCACGTCGTGGCTGTCGAGTTCCCAGGTCGGCACCACCTCGAGCTGGAAGCTCTCCTCCGGCGGCCCGTGCCGGTCCTTGCGGATCACCCAGGCGTACATCTGCTTCGGCACGTGGCCGAGCGGCGGAATCTCGCCGATCTCGTAGAGATCCTTGACCGGACGGTCGTCGAGGGCGGCGGTGGCGACTTCATTCCCAGCCATGGTCTTCCTTCCCAACTGTCGGTCCGGGCGCAGGGGATCGAGGCTCGATCCCTGCCGCTTCCCGGCCGGTGTTCGTTGTCGCCGCCGGCCGAGCCTCCTCCGACTATGCCGCACTGCGATCGATGCCGCGCACTATCGACCCCCCTCACCCCGAATTTCCATAATACAAAGGATTGAAAAGACCGCATTCCCTCGATTTCGCGCCAGAACTTGCTGCGCTGCAAAATATCACGATCGCCGAACGTGCCCCCTCCCGACTGCGGAAACGCCGGCTCGAGGCCGTTTCCCGCGGCTTTCGGCCCGCTCCGCAGCGACCGGCGGCAAGACCCCTACCGCGGTCGCGAGACCGAATGTCGCAGTCCGACGTTCGTGTGGGATGACACGGGCTTGTGCGGCGCGATATTCAATCGATCAGAACGAGATCACAGTGGGATATCCGCGTCATGCCGCTCGCCACCCCCGACAAGCCCTGGCTCTTCCGCACCTATGCCGGTCATTCGACCGCCGAGGCCTCCAACCGCCTCTATCGCGGAAATCTGGCCAAGGGCCAGACCGGCCTGTCGGTGGCCTTCGATCTGCCGACCCAGACCGGCTACGACCCCGACCACGCGCTCTCGCGCGGCGAGGTCGGCAAGGTCGGCGTTCCCGTCTCCCATCTCGGCGACATGCGCGCCCTCTTCGACGGCATTCCGCTCGAGAAGATGAACACCTCGATGACGATCAACGCCACCGCGCCGTGGCTCTTGGCGCTCTATGTCGCCGCCGCCGACGAGCAGGGCGCCGACCGCAAGAAGCTCGCCGGCACCACCCAGAACGATCTCATCAAGGAATATCTCTCGCGCGGCACCTATGTCTTCCCGCCGGCGCCCTCGATGCGGCTCACCACCGACGTCATCGCCTGGACCTACACGGAGATGCCGAAGTGGAACCCGATGAACGTCTGCTCCTACCATCTGCAGGAAGCGGGCGCGACGCCGGTCCAGGAGCTCGCCTTCGCGCTGGCGACCGCGATCGCGGTGCTCGACAACGTGAAGAAGACCGGCGTGATTCCTCAGGCCGAATTCGGCGAGGCGGTCGGCCGGATCTCCTTCTTCGTCAACGCCGGCATGCGCTTCGTGACGGAAATCTGCAAGATGCGCGCCTTCGGCCGCCTCTGGGACGAGATCACCCGTGACCGCTACGGCGTCGCGGAGGAGAAGAACCGCCGCTTCCGTTACGGCGTTCAGGTCAATTCGCTCGGCCTCACCGAACCGCAGCCGGAGAACAACGTCTACCGCATCCTGATCGAGGCCCTCGCGGTGACGCTGTCGCGCGACGCCCGCGCCCGCGCCGTGCAGCTGCCGGCCTGGAACGAGGCGCTCGGCCTGCCGCGCCCGTGGGATCAGCAGTGGTCGCTCCGGATGCAGCAGATCCTCGCCTACGAGACCGACCTGCTCGAGTTCGCCGACATCTTCAATGGTTCCGCCGAGATCGAGGCCAAGGTCTCCGAGCTCGTCGCGGAGGCCAAGGGCGAGCTCGCCGCCATCGAGGCGATGGGCGGCGCCGTGGCGGCCGTCGAGTCCAGCTACATGAAGCAGAAGCTCGTCGAATCGAACACCCGCCGGCTCGAGGCGATCGAAGCCGGCACCTCGACCGTGGTCGGCGTCAACCGCTTCAAGGAGACCGAGCCGTCGCCGCTGACGACCGGCGAAGGCTCGATCCTGACCGTGCCGCCGGAAGTGGAACAGCACGCGATCGAGCGGATCGCGGCCTGGCGCGCGACCCGCGACGCGAGCGCCGTGGCGAAGGCCCTCGAGGCCGTGCGCGCCGCCGCCGCCGAGGGCCGCAACCTGATGGAACCCTCCATCGCCGCGGCACGAGCCGGCGTCACCACCGGCGAATGGGGCGAGACCCTGCGCTCGGTCTTCGGCGAATATCGCGCCCCGACCGGCGTCGGCCGCTCCGCCCGCGACGCCGGCGGCGATCTCACGCAAGTGCGCTCGGCCGTCGACGCCGTCTCCGCCAAGCTCGGCCGCCGCCTCAAGTTCCTGGTCGGCAAGCCCGGCCTCGACGGCCATTCGAACGGCGCCGAGCAGATCGCGGTGCGCGCCCGCGACTGCGGCATGGAAGTGGTCTACGAGGGCATCCGCCTGACCCCGGCGCAGATCGTCAATGCCGCCCTCGAGGAGGGCGTCCACGCGATCGGCCTGTCGATCCTGTCGGGCTCGCATCTGGCGCTGGTCGGCGACGTGATGGCGCGCATGAAGGCCGCCGGCCTCACCGACGTGCCGGTGGTCGTCGGCGGTATCATCCCGACCGAGGACGCCGAGCAACTCCTCGACATGGGCGTCGCCGCCGTCTACACGCCCAAGGACTTCCAGATCACCGACATCATGGCCGACCTCGTCCGCATCGTCGACGAGGGCGTGCGCTCCGCCGCCTGAGACCGAGCCTACGAAGGCTCGACCTGTTCGACGCTTCGCAGGTGAAGGCAAGCTCGAACGGGCGTCGGCCGGTCGGACGGTAACCACACGAAATTCCGACGAGTCGGAATTTCATGTGACGGGTATGAAACCAACGGCCATCGAAACGGACCGGCGGTCATCCGGACGTGACTTTCTCATGTCGGCGACGCGCATGAGAAAGTCACGTGGTTTCCAAGGCCCGATGCCTCGGCACCTTCGGCCTCTCGCATGAGCCGGCCGCGCGAGGTCGGCCGCGATCACACCGACCAGGCTTGTCCGCCACGAGCGCGTCGGACGGCCGGCGAGGTGAGGACCTTCGGGAAATGGGGACGACGAGGACGGGGGATCCGGGGCCGGCGCCTCGGCTCAGGCGTGCGGCGTGCGCGCCCGCTCGATGCGCCCGTTGAGGCCCTGCAGCTCGGCGATCCGGGTCTGGTTGGCCTCGTGGACGTCGGCGAGCAGGCGATCGAACTGCGCGAGGGCACGTTCCTCGAGGTTCGGCGCGCCGCTGTCGATGATCGCGATCAGCGCCTTCACCCCGTTCAGCGACACCTCGAATTCACGCAGTGCCACGATCACTTCGAGCCGCCGGCGATCCTCCCCGGAATAGATGCGGCGCGCGCCGGCGCGGGTCGGCGTGAGAAGTCCCGACTGCTCGTAGAATCTCAAGGTGCGCAGGGACACGCCGAGGTGCGACGACAGCTGACCGATCGTGAACGTGTCGTCCGCCGGCAGGTCGTCGAAATTCATCAGCGGGCGCAGAATTTCCGCCAGACGCTCGAGGGTTTCCGCCGATTTCGTCATCACCACCTCGGCCTGGAGGTCCAGCACTTCGGAAGAAAGTTCGTTCTCCGATCGCGTCCGAAACGGACTACACGAACTCGATCTCCCCCACGACACGATCGGATTGTGAGCTCAAAACGTTTTGGGAGCAAGCATATTGCCTCCGGGAATTTTCGGGGGGCGACCGCGCGGACACTCGTGAAAAATTTCGAAATGCACGCGCGGCGCGACCTTTCACCGCGTCCGACGGCCGATCACAACCGCCCCATGCGTCCCAGGCGAAAGTCCTCGACCGCCCGAATCAGATCCTCGTGCGTGTTCATCACGAAGGGGCCCATCGCGGCGATCGGCTCGGCGATCGGTTCGCCCGCCAGAAGCAGCAGGCGGCTTTCGGCGGCGACGCCGGTGACGACGACCTCGCCACCCGTCCGCGCGAAGAGCGCGACCGTCTCCGATGCCACCTGCCGGTCCTCGGCCGAGATGCGTCCGGTCAGCACCGCGACCATCGCGGTCCATCCCTCCGGCACCGGCCAGACGAGCTCGGCCCCGGCGGCGATCCGCGCCTCGGCGACGATCAGCTCCGTATGGGTCGCCGCCGGTCCGACGAGCTCACCGAGCGAGCCGGCGACCAGCCGCAGCGTCACGCCGGAGGACACGATTTCGGGAATGCGGTCGGAAGTGATCGCCTGATAGCGTGGCGGCGTCGCCTTGGACGCCTTCGGCAGATTGACCCACAGCTGCGCCATCGACACCGCCCCTCCGGCCTCGTCGATCGAGGCGCCCAGCATCTCCTCGTGAACGAGGCCGGCGCCGGCGGTCATCCATTGGACGTCGCCGGGACCGATGCGGTCGGCATGACCGGCGGAATCGCGATGCGCGACCTCGCCCGCATGGACGAGCGTCACCGTCTCGAACCCGCGATGGGGATGCGGTCCCACGCCACGCGGCGTCGCCGAAGGCGGGAACCGGCGCTCCGCCGCCCAGTCGAGCATCAGGAACGGGCTGATCGAAGCCGTGAAGGCCGCATCGGCGAAGAGCGGACGAACCAGAAATCCATTCCCCACCCAATGACGCTCGGGCGCGTGCAACACGGTCTCGATACGGCGCCGCATGGCGTCCACTCCTTTCGGTTTCGTCCGGGGGGAGATCCCACGGTCTCGCCGAAATGTGGGGCGCGGCGGTCTCTCGTCGAGGGCGCGAACGTCGAACGCTGCGTCCGACGCCCGCCGCTCAGGGTCGAAACAGGGGCGCCATCGGCGGCATCAGGATCCGCCCGAAGCGCGGCCGGCCGTGATCGACCACCAGATCGAGCCGCCGCCCGGGCAGGTCGGGATCGGTCGAGGTCTTGCCCAGCAGAACGAAACCGCCGAGTACGCTCGCCGTCTCCGGCCCCAGCGCGGCCGCCTGGGTCACCACCGCCTCGAGCCCCGTGGCGGCGAAACCGATCATCCCGTCGAGAAGCCCGTCGGGGCCGAGCGTCAGCGCGCCCTTGCCCGCCACCCGCACGCCGCCCACGGCGAAATCGGCGCGGATCGGTTCGATCCGCCCGCCCCGCGCGGCGAAGGCCCGCGCCGGATCGCCCGGGCCGAACGGCAAGACCTCCCGCAGCGTGGCCGCGAGCGAGAGATCCGAACGCGGCGGACCGATCCGCTTGCCCTCGACCGTCGCCACGCCCGAGGCGACGGAGACCGCGACGTCGACGTCGTTCGCGCCGGATCCGCGCCCGTGCGCCTCGAGATGTTCCGCCTGGAGCCGCGCGACGCCGGCTCCCGTCTCACGACGGGTCAGATCGAGCCCCTCGGCCGAAAGGGACAGACGCTCGATCCCCGCCGTCGACCAGCGCAGCGAGACCCGCAGCCCACGCCAGGTCGCGTCGACGCGCGTGCGCCCCGCCTCCTCAGCGACCAGCGGACCATCCGCCTCCGCCAGGACCAGCCGGGGATCCCAGATCTGCGCGACGATCCGCAGCGCCGCCACCGATCCGCCGACCCCACGCCCGGCGATCTCGAGGCCCGGATCGCGGCAGGTGATCTCGAGCCGGAAGGGGAATCCACCGACCGCCCGGTCCGGAC
Source organism: Pinisolibacter aquiterrae (assembly GCF_019160155.1). GTDB lineage: Bacteria > Pseudomonadota > Alphaproteobacteria > Rhizobiales > Ancalomicrobiaceae > Pinisolibacter > Pinisolibacter aquiterrae. The sequence continues at coordinate 38,143 of NZ_JAFNIH010000014.1, read as the reverse complement.
AGACGATGCGAACGCCGTCACGCTCGAGCCGCGCCAATTGGTGATCGACCTCGGTGATCAGGCGTGAGCGCATCGTCGCCCACACCGCCGACCAGGCCGCGCACAGGACCGCCACGCCGAGAAGAACGACCCAGGGGCGGCGGAAGATCCCCCCACGACGTCTGCCGGCATCCTCGGATGGGACGGAGTTCATGGTCGATCTTCCTCGCGACGGTCCGAATCGTTACCCCCCGAGATAAGGCGACCGCGCCGTCGCTGTCGACCGCCCTCGATCGAGACCATCCGCGCGTGTTCAGCCGATCGCCCCGAAGAGCTCCGGTTCACGCCCGCTCGCCGTGAGATCGATCACCGCCCGCCGCCGTGCCGCAGCGGTCGTCGCCAGATGATGCGCCCAGATCTCGCCGGGCCGGCCGGATCGATCCGCCACCACCCGCGCGGCCGTCGGCCGCCCCGCCCGATCGCGCTCCACCGCGATCAACACCGCGTCGTCGAGCCCAATCCCGTCGAGGCCCGTGTCCTCGAACCCCGCGTCGTCGACGGCGATCGGGGAGAAGACATAGGCCCGCCCGGAGGCGCCGCGCCAGATCAGAAACCGCCCGTCGAGCGGCGAGACGGCCTCGCGTCCCCCGCGCCTCGCGACCGCCACACCTTGCGCACTCTCGAAACCCATCGGTTCCACCTCCCCTCGGGATATGGAACAAAGCTAGAACAAGAACAGGGGAAGCGCAAGCGTAAACCGGAACTTTTCAGGAACGCGGGGCGCGCTCCCACCACGCCTCGCCGCCCGGCGGAATCGGCGGCGGATTGGGCCTCGCCAGCGCCTCGGCGATCAGCGCGTCGCTCGAGGTCTCGATCAGCCGCTGCATCTCGAGGAAGGCCGCTTCCGGATCGAGCCCCGGCGGGATCGGTGGCAGAAATTCCATCACCAGCGTTCCGGGATGGCGCAGGAAGCCGTGGCGTGGCCAGAACAGGCCGGAATTGAGCGCCACCGGCACCATCGGCACGCCGAGATCGCGATAGAGATTGACCACGCCGTGCTTGTAGGCGCGCTCGGCGCCGGCCGGACGCCGGGTTCCCTCCGGATAGATGATCAACTGGCGCCCGCGCGCCACTTCGACCCGCGCCCGCTCCGAGAGCTTGACCAGCGCCGACCGCCCCGCCGTGCGATCGACCGGGATCTGTTCGGCCTTGGTGGCGTACCAGCCGAACAGCGGGATCGACAAGAGCTCCTTCTTGAGGACATAGGTCGGGTCGGCGAACAGGTCGAGCATCGACACGGTCTCGAAGGTCGACTGGTGCTTGGAGACGATCAGCGCCCCGCCCTCGGGGATGTTCTCGAGCCCCCGCAGTTCCACCTTCACCCCGCCGATCCATTCGAGCGCCCATCGGTTGGTCTTCGCCCACCGCTTGACGCCCCGTTTCAGCGCCCGGTTGGGCATCAGCTCGGTCGGCAACAGGACGAAGAGCCACACGAAGGTGTGGACGTAGAAGAAGACGTTGAAGGCGAGCGAGCGGAGAAACGTCATCGCGTGGAGATCCCGATCGGAGGAGCGGTTCAGCGCGCCGCGTCGCCTCCGACCCGCGCCACTCGGGTGGCCGTGATCTGCGGCGCCTGATGCGCGAACCGAGCGACGATATACTTGAGGTATTCGCCGAAGAGAAGTTTCGCGGTCGTCGGATGACGATACCAGGTCTCGAGATTGAGATCCGGCCTGCTCACCGGATAGGGCACCTTGCGCACCGACGGCAAGGCACGGTCGAGTTCGAGCAGCGAGCGCGGCATGTGATAGGCGCTGGTGACGACGATCAGGCTGGTGAAGCCGTGCTCCTTCACCCATTCCGCCGCCTCGGTGGCATTGCCGGCGGTGGAGAGCGCGGTGCGGCCGAGATCGACGCAACAGGCGAAGACGGTGCCGTCGCCCTCGGTCAGTTTGCGAATGTCGGCGGCGCTGGTCCTCGGATGAACCCCGGAGATGAGGAGCCGCCGCCCGCGCCCCTCGGCGAGGAGGTCGACCGCCTCCGCCACCCGGTCGCGCCCCCCCGTCAGCGCGATGATCGCGTCGGCGCGAGGATCGGCAGGAATCTCGGTGAGCGACACCGTCACCGCGAAGACGACGAAGCCGAGACCGAAGGCCGCCGCGAGACCGGCGAGCGCGTAGCCCACCGCGCGCGCCGAGCGGCGGAGGAACCGCCGCGGCGTCGCTCTCGTGCTGCCGGCCGCCGTTTCGGCCGCTCCGCGCGGCGCGCCGAGACCGGCCGACGTCTCGGGGGGTCGAATCTCCATGGCCGCCAAGATATCAGAATTCGCCGTCGCGACGTCGATGACACGCATGGCCGCCCCTCACTCGAGACGCTTCAGATGACCGAGAACGGTCGCGCGCGACGTGATGCCGGTCAGCGCCGTCACCAGCGCGACGATCGCGATCACCCCGAAGAACCCGCTCCAGCCGATCGAAAACCCGCCGAACAGGGCCTGCGCCTGATCGCCGAGCGGATCCCCCCGGCCGCTCCGCAGGAGCAGATCGCCGAGCCCGAACAGCGCCAGCGCCGCCGCCCCGCCGACCGATCCGCCCTCGAGCCCGAGCACCACGAAATGACGCCGGAACTCGCGGGCGATGAACGGATCCTCGGCGCCGACGAAATGCAGAACCTCGATCACGTCGCGATTGCCGGCCATCGCCGCCCGGGTCGCGAAGACGATCGACAGCACCATCGCCGCCAGCACCAGAACCACCACTCCGACCCCGACCAGCACCACGCCTCCGGCCATGGTGCGCAGGCGCGCCGCCCAGACCGCGTGGTCGTCGAGCATCGCCCCTTCCACCTCCTGCGCCAGTTTGGCGCGCAGACCGGAGAGATCGGCGCTGGCCGGATCCTCGAGCTCGACCACCACCAGCCGCGGCACCGGCAGCGACGAGAGATCGAGCCCTTGCCCGAGCCACGGCTCGAGCAGGGCCGTGCTCTCGCGCTCGTCGACCAGCCGCGCCGAGCGCACGCCGGACGTCTCGCGGGCGAGCGACAGCGCGCGGGCGAGACGCATCTCCATGCCGGTCGTGCCGATCGGCTTGATCTGGATCGTCGCCTCGCGGCTGATGTCGACCTGCCAGTCGTGCGCCGCCTCGCGCACCACCGAAAGGGCACCGACCGCGAGGCAGGCGAGGAAGCACATGATCGCCACCACCGAGACCAGGGCCCGGCCGGCGACCGTCTGCGGCGGCACGATCGCCCGGCCCGCCTCGCCGCCGCGAGCCCTGCGCCGAACCTGCGCCGCCGCGCGCACCACTCGCTTCGCCGCCTCGACCCGAGGCGCCGTGCGGTCCGATGGGCGTCGCTTCTTCTCCCCGCCTGTCGCCATGCGCCTCACTCGTAGATCTCGATCCGCCGCTCGGCGAGCACGATGCGTCGCGCATCGAACTGCTCCATCAAGGCGAGATCATGGGTGGCGATCAGCACCGAGGTGCCCAGGCGATTGAGTTCGACGAAGAGGCGCAGCAGCCGCTTGGCGAGCGGCGGATCGACGTTGCCGGTGGGCTCGTCGGCGAGCAGGATCTCCGGCCGGGTGATCAGGGCGCGGGCGATCGCCGCCCGCTGCTTCTCGCCGCCCGACAACACCGGCGGCATCGCGTGCATGCGCTCGCCGAGACCGACCCAGTCGAGGAGGTCGACCACGTCGGCGCGGTAGCTCGCCTCCTCTTGGCCCGCGACCCGGAGCGGCAGCGCCACGTTCTCGTAGGTGGTCAGATGGTCGAGCAGGCGGAAATCCTGGAACACCACGCCGATCCGCCGGCGCAGCGCCGGCAACTCGCCGCGGCCGACCCGCGCCGTGTCCCGGCCGAACACCCGGATCAGCCCGCGCGTCGGCTTCAGCGACAGGAACAGCAGGCGGATCAGACTGGTCTTGCCGGCGCCCGACGGCCCGGTCAGGAACTGGAACGAGCGCGGCGCGATGTCGAAGGTCAGATCGCTCAAGACCTCCGGTCCCATTCCGTATCGCAGACCCACGTTCTCGAATTCGATCACGACCCTCGGCTCCCTCGCGCGGATGCTCCGCCCTCTCCCCGCGTCCGCCGCATCCTGCACCCGGCCGCGTTGACAGTTCGTTAACCATGCCGCGAGACGACCCCGCCTCCGGCCCCGATCCTGCGCGGCGCGGTTTACGCGCCGTTCAGACGGAAGCGACGATGATGGGGGATCGAGGCGCCGGCGAGACCATGCGAACGACCTGTCCCCGTTGCGACACCGCTTATACGATCCCGGACGACCGTATCGGTCCCAAGGGGCGCAAGGTCCGCTGCACCCGCTGCGGCGAGCAATGGCGCGTGACCGCGACCGACCTCGATCCGGTCGAGGCCTTCCGCGCCGAAGCGGCCGACCCCACCGCCGACGTCTTCGCCTCCGCCGAGATCCCGTCGCCCGCCGCCCCGGCCGCCGACGCGATCGACCCTTTCGACGCCCTCGCCGCGGAGGCCGAGCCGGAGGCGGCGACCGCCGCCGAGGGCCCAAAGCCGTTCGCGGACGATCTCACCGAGCCGACCCGGGAGGCCGAGGCCGCGCCGCCCGCCTTCGAGCGTCCGGTGGAAGGCCCGCCGAAGCCGAACGCCCGCCCGCACCACCGCCGTGGACCGCATCTACCGCATCTGAAGATGCCGCGGATGCCGGCTGCGGTGACCCGGCTCGCGCCCTTCGTCGGCCCGGCCGTGTTCCTCGTCTCCTGCCTGATCTTCGCCGGCCTCGTGGTGTTCCGCGCCTCGGTCGTCGCCCAGGTCCCCGCGCTCGCCGGTTTCTACCGGCTGGTCGGCCTCGACGTGAACCTGCGCGGCCTCGACTTCGGCCCGATCGAGACGCTGCGCGAGATGGACAACGGCCAGCCGGTGCTGGTGGTCGAGGGCTCGCTCGCCAACACGTCCGGCACCGCGCGTCACGTCCCGGCGCTGCGCTTCGCGCTGCGTGACGCCGACGCGCAGGAACTCTATGCTTGGTCGGTGGACCCGCGCGCCACCGTGATCGCCGCCGGCGATCGTCTGCGCTTCAGGACGCGTCTGGTGGCGCCGCCCGAACGCGCCGCCGATCTTCAGGTGCGTTTCGCCGAGCGCCGCAATCGACAGGCCGGCCTGCCATGAACGAGCATCGCATCGACGTCCTCTTCACCGCCGAGGCGATCGCCGCGCGGATCGCAGGACTCGCCACCGAGATCCGCGAGGCCGGCTTTCGCGAGAACGTCCTGGTCGTCGCGGTGCTGAAGGGCGGCTTCGTCTTCGCCGCCGACCTCATCCGCGCCCTCCACGGCGCCGGGGTCTCGCCGGAAGTCGACTTCATGTCGCTGTCGAGCTATCGCGACGGCACCGCGTCGAGCGGCACCGTCACCGTCCTGCGCGACCTCGAGACCGACGTCGCCGGCCGCAACGTGCTGATCGTCGACGACATTCTGGAATCCGGCCGCACCCTCGCCTATGCCGTGCGGCTGCTCGAGGAACGCGGCGCGGCGCGTGTGGCGCTCGCGGTCCTGCTCGACAAACCCGGTCACCGCGTCGCGGCGATCGAGGGCGACTTCGTCGGCTTCACCTGCCCCGATCTCTTCGTGGTCGGCTTCGGCATGGACATGGGCCACGCCTATCGCGAGTTGCCCTACATCGGCCACGTCGTGGCTGCGAAATGATCGAACTTTCGGCCGATCGTCGCTGATTCGCGGGAATTTCTCTCGTGACGCGAGGCGATCGGGACGACACTCGGGACGCGACGATTCGCGGGAGGGAGAACCGCCATGGCTCGTATTCTACTGGCCGAAGACGACGATTCGGTGCGTGCCTTCGTCAGCCGCGCGCTCGAACTGGACGGCCACTCGGTGCTCGCCGTCGAGGACGGCGCGATCGCGCTGGAGACGCTGGGCGACGACCCCGACGGGTTCGATCTCCTGGTCTCCGACATCAAGATGCCGGTGATGGACGGGATCGCGCTCGCCCTCAACGTCGCGCGCGACAAGCCCGACCTGCCGATCCTCCTGATGACCGGCTATGCCGACCAGCGCGAGCGCGCCCACGGCCTCGATCAGATCGTCCGCGACGTCGTCTCCAAGCCCTTCACCCTCGCCGACATCCGCCGCATCGTCACCGCGACGCTCGCCGGCCACGCCGAGCCGACCCGTCTCGCCGGCTGACGCGGGGCGACCGCCCCGGGCCCGCCGACGCCGGCGGCCACCCCGGACGGCGCCCCTCGGAAAGGGTTCAATCGACCTCGAGCAGGCGATCGAGATAGTCACGCTCCTCGCGCGGCCGTTCCGGCTCGCCGAGCCGGCGGCGAATGTCGTCGAGGATCCGCCGCGCCCGTTCCACGTCGATCGTCTCGGGGATCCCGACGCGTCCGCCGTCGGCGTTGCGCGACCGGCGCGGGCGACCGAGCGGATCGGTCTCGCCGTCCTCGCCCGCACGTCCATCCGCCCCCGAACCTCCCGGCCCCTGCCCCCGGGCCTCGGCCATGGCGCGCGCGCCGCGCCGCAGGCCGTCGAGGGCGCGGCCCTGCGCGTCGACCGCCGAACCGCTCTCGCCCCGGTCGATCGCCCGTCCCGCCTCGTCCATCGCCCGGCCGGCCTCGCCGAGCGGCCCATCCTCGCCGCCCGCCTCCTCGCCGCCGGGTTCCTCGCCGAGCGAGCGGCGCAGACGCCGCAATTGATCGCGCAGCGCGTTCTGCTCGTTCCTCAGACGCTCCCGCTCGCCGGCATCGGCGCCGTCGCGATCGGCCCGGTGGGTGCGGTCCATGAGATCGCGCTGACGGCGGATCATGTCGCCGAGCGCCCGGTCCGCCGCCCGCTCCCCGGCCTGTCCCTCGCCCGGTCGCGCGCCGCGCAACTGGTCGAGCGTGTCGCCGAGTTCGGCGAGGAGCCTCTCCGCCGCCGCGCGCGAGCCGGTCCGGCCGAGATCCTCGATCCGGTCGAGCATGCGCGACAGATCCTTGCGATCGACCCGCCGCGCCGCCCCTTCCGCCCGGTCGCGGGCGCCGGGATCGCGCCGCGCCGCCTCGGTCATCGCCTGGAGCCAACGATCCATCGCCTGCCGCAATTCGCGGGTCAGCCGGGCGATCTCCTCCTCCGAGGCGCCCGAGCGCAAGGCCTCCGCCAGCGCCTCCCGCGCCGCCTGGAGCGCCTTCTCCTCGTCGAGCGTATCGCCGGCGTCGATCGTCACCGCCGCCGTCCACAGATCCTCGATCAGCGCCCGCATCGCCGCGTCGTCGCGCGCCCGCGTCGCCTGGAGCGCCAGATGGCGCAGCCCGAGATGCCGCCCGGCCCCGCCGCCGAAACGCTCCGGCGCCAGCGTCAGCGCGTCGAGCGCGATCATCACCGCGCCGACCTCGCCCGCGTCGAGCGCCAGCCGTCGCCGCAGTTCCACCAGCGCCCGCGCCAGCGGATCGCGGAACGGCCGCTCCGGTAGCCGGATCGTCACGGCCTCGCCGCGCCCCTCCTGCCCGCTCCCGTCGAGCGCCACCGGCGTGAGATCGACCAGCGCGCCGGCGAAGGGATGGGCGGTCAGATCGCGCACCGTCTCGGCCCGGCCGACGTGACGCGTCCCCGCCGGCAACACCAGCGGCAGGCTCGGTGGCTCGTAGAGCGCCCGCCCGTGGCCGCGCGGCGCGATGCGCGCCTCCGCCGAGACCACGCCCCAGTCGTCGTCGATGCCGTAGACGAGACGCAACCCGCCGCGCCCACGCACCGTCGGCGCCTCGGCGAGCGAGATCGTCGGCGGCCGGTCCGCCAGCACGGCGATCCGCCGCCGCAACACCTCGCGCCCGTCGTGGCGCAGCACGATCTCGCCGTCGCCGGTGACGATCCGGCGTGCCTCGCCGGCCGGGGTCGCGGCCTCGCCCGGGATCTCCGCCGTCAGGGCGGCCGCCGGCGTCGCCGTGATCTCCATCGGTCGCGCCACCCGGCCCTCGCCTCCGGCCGTCGCGCGGGTCACCAGACGGCTCCCCGCCGGCACCTTCGATTCGGTTCCGTCCTCGACCGCCGCGCCGTCGACCATCAGGCTCCTCGGCCCGAGGCCGGTGACGGTGGGCGGATCGATCCAGACGTCGAGACGGTCGCTCGGCCGCGAGCTCTCCACGGCGGCGAAGGCCCCGGCGAGCCGCGCCACGTGATCGCCCGAAGCGGCGAACCAGCCGACGAAGAGCGCCAGCCCCAGCGCGGGGCGCAAGGCGAAACGATCGAGGCGCGGCCAATCCGGATGCGGCAGACCCGCCGTGAGCGGCCCGATCCGCCCCTCGAGGCGGCGCCGATGGGCGAGCCACAGAGCCCGCGTCGCCGGCCCGGTGCCGCCGCCTTCCGCGAGACTGTCCTCGAGCCCGGTCAACTCGCGCCGCGCGAGTCCCGAGGCGCGCTCGACCCGCCCGAGCGCCGCCGTCCGCGACGCCGCCGCCGGCCACCCGGCGGCGATCCGCAGCCCGGCCCGCACGCTCGCGGCAGCGACCAGCACCGCCGCGCTCCAGAAGGCCACCGGCCCGACCAGCCCCGGCAGGGCATCGCGCAGGCCGAGCCACGCCGCCGCGACGATCGCCCCGGCGAGCCACAGCGGCACCATCGCCTGACGCCAAACCAGTTCCCACAGGGCGGCCGCGCGGGCGCGCGCCACCGCCCGCCCGATCCGATGATCGAGCGAGGGATCCCTCGGCGGGTCTCGATCGGCGCTGGTCATGGCCTGATCCCGTCTCGTCCGGTCACCGCGACCGGCCCGCCGTCACTCTCCCACGCGGCGCGGCCGCCGACAACGACCCGCGCGCGGCGACGGCTCGGCGATCACAGCAGGAAGTCGAGCACGAAGGACTTCTTCTCGGCCGGCTTGGCCGCCGGGGGCGGCGTGGTCGGGCCGATCGGAATGCCGACCGGCCGCGCCGTCTCCGCCGGCTTGGCGAGATTCGGCAGCTCCGGCTCGGCCTTGCGGCCGCACCCCGAGAGCGCGAACGCCGTCACGAGCACGAGCGCGGGGGCGAGGAGACGCGAAGGCGAGGACGAGACGGTCATGGCAACCTTCCGGGTGGGAGGGCGGACGTCGGAGGAAACGGTCAATCCCGCTCCGCGATCGGCTTTTCCTTGGCGAGACGCGCCTGCCAGCGCTTGGCCTGGGAGCGCACGTTCTTCGGCGCGGTGCCGCCGTAGCTGACCCGGCTCCCCACCGACCTCGAGACGGAGAGGACCGAATAGACCTCCTCGGTGATCCCGGCGTGAACGCTCTGCATCTCCGCGAGCGTCACCTTGTCGAGCGTCGTGTCGCGATCGGCGGCGATCGCCACGATCCGCCCGGTGACGTGATGCGCCTCGCGGAAGGGGATGCCGAGCTCGCGCACCAGCCAGTCGGCGAGATCGGTCGCGGTCGAAAAGCCGGAGCCGGCCGCCCGGCGCAGGATCACGGCCTCCGGCTCGAGATCGCGCATCATGCCGGTGGTCGCCGCGAGCGCCAGCGACAGGCTCTCGAGCCCGTCGAAGATCTGCTCCTTGTCCTCCTGCATGTCCTTCTGATAGGTCAACGGCAGACCCTTCATCACCATCAGGAGCGCGTTGAACGAGCCGGCGATGCGCCCGGTCTTGGCCCGCACCAGCTCGGCCGCGTCCGGATTGCGCTTCTGCGGCATGATCGACGAGCCGGTGGTGAACTTGTCGGAGAGCTTGACGAAACGGAACTGGGCCGAGGTCCAGATCACGATCTCTTCCGCCAGACGCGACAGATGCATCGCCGCGATCGACGCCGCCGCCAGAGCCTCCAGCGCGTAGTCGCGATCGGCGACCGAATCCATCGAATTGGCCGTCGGCCGGTCGAAGCCGAGCGCCTGCGCCGTCATCGCCCGGTCGATCGGGAAGGAGGTGCCGGCGAGCGCCGCCGCGCCGAGCGGACATTCGTTGAGACGCGCGCGCGCGTCCTTGAAACGCGCCCGGTCGCGCGCCCACATCTCCACGTGAGCGAGGAGGTGATGGCCGAAGGTGACCGGCTGCGCCGACTGGAGATGGGTGAAGCCCGGCATCACCACGCCGGCATGTTCCGCCGCCTTGGCGACGGTGACGCTCATCAGATCGTGAAATTGTGAGTCGAGGTGATCGAGCGTATCGCGTACCCAGAGTTTGACGTCGAGCGCGACCTGATCGTTGCGCGAGCGGGCGGTGTGGAGGCGTCCGGCCGCCGCGCCGATCTTCTCGGCCAGCTTCGCCTCGATGTTCATGTGGATGTCCTCGAGCCCACGCTCGAAGACGAAGGTGCCCGCCTCGATCTCGGCGGCGATCTCGTCGAGACCGGCGTGGATGGCGTCGCGGTCGGCGCCGGTGATGATGCCCGTCTCGGCCAGCATGGCGGAATGGGCCTTTGAGCCGGCGATGTCCTGACGCCAGAGCTTCTGGTCGAAGCCGATGGAAGCGTTGATCTCTTCCATGATGGCGTCGGGGCCGGTGGCGAAACGGCCGCCCCACATGCGATTGGACATGACGTACCTTCCTCGACGAGACGAGTTCGAGACCCGGAGACCACGATGAGCCATGAGCCCCCGCACCCCGACCGACCGACCGACGCCGCCCCCGCGCCGCGTGCGACATGGCGGCTCGGACTGGTGGCGATCGCGCTCGGCGCGGCGATCGGCATCGCCGGGATATACGGGATCGGCGCCCTCGGTGGCAACGACGATGCGGGTGGAAAATGCGCCGCCGCGCCGGCCGCCGCCGCCCGTCTCGCCCCGCTCGCCACCGGCGACCTCGCCGGCCTCGCCTTCGCCTCCACCCCGCGCGATCTCTCCGGCCTCACCTTCGCCGGCGCCGACGGCGCGAAGACCACGCTCGCCGACTGGAAGGGCCGCGTCGTCCTGCTCAATCTCTGGGCCACCTGGTGCCCGCCCTGCCGCGCCGAGATGCCCTCGCTCGACCGCCTTCAGGCCGGGCTCGGCTCGAAGGATTTCGAGGTGGTGACGGTCAATCTCGACACCCGCGACCCCGAGCGTCCGAAGAGCTTCCTCGCCGAGATCGGCGTCGCCGCCCTCACCCACCGCACCGACGCGACCATGGGGATCTTCAAGGCCTTGCAGAAGCTGGGGCTCGCGCGTGGCCTGCCGACGACGATCCTGGTCGATCGCTCCGGTTGTGAGGTCGCGACCCTCGCCGGCCCCGCCCATTGGGACGGCACCGCCGCCAAGGCCCTGCTCGCCGCCGCCGTGAAGCCCTGACCCGCCGAAGACGAAGACGCCGCGATCGTGGGATCGCGGCGCGAAGGCTCGGGGCGAAATCGAAGGCTACGGCTCAGGCGTAATAGTCGAGCATCGTGCCGGAGGTCTTGGTGCCGGCGGTCCAGGTGTCGCTGAACATCATCGCCGCGGCGGCGCCGACGCCGCTCATGACGGAGAAACTGTACATTCCGGCGTCGAGCAGGCCGGCGGGGTTCTCGCCCATGCCGTTCTTCTTGGCCTGATTGGCCGCCATGGTCTGCACCCGGGCGAGACTGCCGTAGCCCTGAGTGCGCATCGCCGCGGTCTCGGCGGCCCGCTTGGCGGAGGCCTTCGGCGATCCGTCGGAAAAGACGGTCCCCGTGCTCTGCAGAGCAGCCAGACCACTGCTGATCGGCATCAGGGCCATCGCTACACCTCGTGGCGCCCGGGACGGGCGGCGAATTCGGGCGGGGGCACTCGGAACCGTCGAACCCCGCGCCACGACACTAGGCGCGGCGGGTAAAGGAAGTGTTGCGCTTCAACCGCACCGACGAATTCCTTTCGAATGCCCGCCCGCCTCAGCGAATGCCGAAGCGGCGATAGGCGTCGAACACCGCGATCTCGCTCTCCGCCCGCCGGCGACGCCGCTCGGCCGCCGAGGACACCGGATCCGCCGCGTCCTGCGTCGCGTCGACGCCCCGGCCCTGCCGGTCCGGATCGGTCTCGCGCGCCCGCGGCGCGAGGAACATGTCGATGAAGCTCATGGCGCTCACCCGTCTCTCGAGGCCCCGAGGGGCGACGGGATCACGATGCCGCACGCGCTTGCATGATGAAAACAAATTGATACCATATCAGTCATTCGAAAAGGAGATCGCTCATGGCCGACCTCGACATCGAACTCCTGCGCACCTTCGTCGCCCTCGCCGAGACCGAGAGCTTCACTCAGACCGGCGAAGCGCTCGGCGCGACCCAGTCGACGGTGTCGGTTCGCCTGAAGAAGCTCGAGGAGCGTCTCGGCCGCCGCCTCTTCGAGCGCACGCCTCGCGCGGTGGCGGTGACGCCCTTCGGCGAGACCTTCCTGTTCGACGCCCGCCGCATTCTCGCCCTGCACGACGACGCTCTCGCCCGCGCCGTCCGCGTCGCGCCGCAACGCCGGATAACGCTCGGGGTCAGCGAGCATGCGACCGGCGGCCGCCTGACCGAGATCTTCGAGACCCTGCGCGGCGCCGTTCCCGGCCTTTCGGTCTCGGTGACGCTGGGCCTCTCCGAGGACCTGCTCGACGATTTCGAGGCCGGGCGCTGCGACGCCGTGGTGATCCGCCGCACCCGTCGGCCCGAGGGACAGGATCGCGGCGGACGCGTCCTGTTCCACGACGATCTCGTCTGGGCCCAATCGCCGATCCTGCCCTGGCGCCCCGGCGAGCCGATCCCGCTCGCGGCGATCGCCCGTCCCTGCCGCGTCCACGAACTGGCGCACGACGCCCTGGAGAATGCCGGCCTCGCCTTCGTCACCGCCTTCGTCAGCCGCGATCTCGCCGCGGTTCAGGCGGCCGTCGCCGCCGGCCTCGGCATCGGCTGCATGGGCCGGTCGGCGGTGCCGGCGAGCGCCGTCGTGCTGGGGCCGGAGGCCGGCCTGCCGGACCTGCCGCCGAGCGAGATCGTGCTCTTCGCCGGGCGTGATCCCACGCTCGCGCCGCTCTTCGAGCGCATCGCCGCGGCGTTCCGGCGCATTCCCGCCGCCACCGCCCACCCCCGTCGCGAACCCGCCTGATCAACCCGCGAGACCACCGCGCTCCGTCACGAAACGGGCGATCGTCTCGAGCCCGTCGCCGGTCTTCATGTTGGCGAAGACGAAGGGGCGCTTGCCCCGCATCCGCTCCGCGTCGCGCGCCATCACCGCGAGATCGGCGCCGACGAGCGGCGCGAGATCGGTCTTGTTGATGACGAGAAGATCGGACCGGGTGATGCCCGGGCCGCCCTTGGAGGGGATCTTCTCGCCCGCCGCCACGTCGATCACGTAGATCGTCAGATCGGCCAGTTCCGGCGAGAAGGTCGCGGCGAGATTGTCGCCGCCCGATTCGATCAGGATCAGGTCGAGATCGGGAAAGCGCCCGCGCATCTCCGCGACCGCCGCCAGATTGATCGAGGCGTCCTCGCGGATCGCCGTGTGCGGACAGCCGCCCGTCTCAACCCCCATGATCCGGTCCGGCTCGAGCGCGCCCGAGCGCACCAGATAATCGGCGTCCCAGCGGGTGTAGATGTCGTTGGTGATCGCCGCCAGATCGAGCGTGCCACGCAGGCGCTTGCACAGGGCGTCCATCAGCGCCGTCTTGCCGGAACCGACCGGCCCGCCGACGCCGACGCGCAGAGGACCGTTGGGGGATTTGGAGACGGATGCGGTCATGAACGGAACAACCTCGTGTACTGGGTTTCGTGGCGCATCGAGGCGACGTCGGCGAGGAACGCCGCGCCGCCGACCGCGTCGAGATCGGCCTCCATCGCCGCCGCCGCGATCTCGCGCACGATCGGCGTCAGCGAGCGCAACACGCGCAGGCCCTCGCTCTGGCCGAGCGGCACCGCCCGCACTCCGGCCGAGATCACGTTGGCGGCGAAGGCCTGGACGAAGGCCGGCGTGACGTCGACCGAAGCGAGCCCATGCGCCGCCGCCGCCACCCCGACCGCGACCGCATGGGTCCACGGCACCGCCGACCACGCCGGCGGCGCGAACCGCGACGCCAGCGCCGCGACGAGAGCCTCGAAAGTGGGATGAGACCACGTGTCGGCGATCGCCCGCACGAAGGCCGCCCCTTGCGCCGTCGCCTCGAGCCGCCGTTCCTTGGAGGGTTGCAGAGCCGCCGCCAGTTCGATCACCTCGGCGAGACGCTCGACGTCGCCGTCGCGCGCCGCCCGATGCGTCTGCGCCAAGAGGATCGCGTCGCTGCGCCCCGCGCCATGGGTCAACACGTCGGCGAGCCAGGCGCGCAGGCTCTCGCCGTCGCCGACGTCGCCCGCCTCGATCGCCCATTCGAGCCCGTGGCTGTAGGTGAAGCCGCCGACCGGAAAGGCCGGCGACAACCACACCTGAAGCGTCAACAGATCGGCGACGGAATCGCCGGACGGCGCCTCTCCCATCCCCGTCTCACCCACGCCGGGGCTCGTGATCATGGTCGTGATCGTGCCCATGGTCGTGGTCGTGGTCGTGGTCGTGGTCGTGGTCGTGGTCGTGGTCGTGAGTGTGGCCGTGGTGGGTGTGCCCGTGTCCATGGTCGTGATCATGACCGCAGTCCGGTCCGCAGTCGGGCCCGTGGACGTGCGGCGCGCGCTCCGCCCGCCGCTTGGCGCGACGCGCCAGCGCCGCCGCCAGCGCCGGATCCTCGACGTCGTGAGCATGATCGGCCGGACCGTGATCGTGGCCCATGGTGGCGCCGTGGCCATAGGCGCCGCCTTCCGGGTCGAACGGCGCCTCGACGAAGCCGATCGTCGCCCCGCCCATCTTCTTGACCATCTCCACCAGCACATAGTCGTCGCGGATCCTGAGCGCCCCCGGCAGGATCTGCGTCGGCGTGTGGCGATTGCCGAGATGCCAGGCGAGCCGCGTGAAGGCGAGCGGATCGGCCACCCGGAACTCCACCAGCTTCTCCGGCGCCGAGACGATCGCGACCAACCGCCCGTCCTCGAGCTCGAAGGCGTCGCCGTTCGCCAGCGCCGGGGTCTCGGCGAGATCGACCAGGAACTCGACCCCCTTCTCCCCCATCACCACGCCGCGCCGCCGCCGCCGCTCGTCGAAATCGAGCACGACCCGGTCGCGCGCGAGCGCGGACGAATAGGAACCGGCGGGAACGATGGTGGTGGCTCGAATCATGGATGACGCCTCGAACGTGCTGTGTCCGCCCCCTCGCCGGGCCGGACCGAGGGGGGACATTCGCCCCGAACGGCGGCGAGGGCAAGGCCACCGACGGCGCCCGATCCCTCGACCCTCGCCGGTGGCGCGCTCGGCGTCGCGCCGTCCGAGATTAAAATCGATTGAAAATGATACCGAACGTTAATTTCGCTTTGCTCGAATGTCGATCGAACCGGAGATCGACCGATGGCGAAGTCGTTGCGCATGATAACCTTTGCCGTCGTCGGCCTGATGGCCGCCGGCAACATGACGACCATCGCGATCTCCACCTTCGCCTCGCGCGCCAACGATGCGCGCATCACCGAGGTGACGGACGAGAACCGCACCCTCGAGACGAGGATCGCGCCGCTCGGCGGCCTGATCAAGGACATCGAGATCGACGTCGTCCAGGTCCAACAGTTCCTTCAGGACTACGCCGCCACCCGCGCCGAGGACGGGCTCGACGACGGCCTGAACGAGGCCGCGAAGGCCGCCGCCGCCTTCGCCACCCATGTCGCCGATGCCGGCGCGATCGCCCGCTAGCTCGGTCGGCGCGATCTCGCGACCGCCCTCGACGAGACCGCCGCCGCCTTCGCGCCCTATCGCGAGATCGGCTTCCGCATGGCCGCGATCTATGCCGCCGAGGGCACCCGCGCCGGCAACGCCATGATGCCCGAGTTCGACGAACGCGCCGACGCGCTCCAGAAGCGGGTCGGCGCCCTCTTGGAGATCCGCGACGCCATGCTGCGCCAAAGCGCCGCGCGCATCGCCGCCGAGCTCGCCGAACTCCGCGCCACCGGCGATCGCGCGGGCTGGATCACCACCGCGACCATGGCGCTCCTGACCCTCCTCACCTTCGCCTGCGGTGCCTTCCTGCTGCGCCGGGTCGTCCGCCCGATCACCTCCCTCGCCGACGTGATGCAGGCCCTGGCCGGCGACGAGCGCGGCATCACCGTGCCGCATACCGAGCGCGGCGACGAGATCGGCCGCATGGCCCGCGCCACCGACGTCTTCCGCGAGGCGATCGAGGCCCGCGAGACCCTCCGCCGCGCCCAGGCCGAGAACGAGGAGCGGGTTCTCGCCGAGCGCCACGACGAGCGTCAGGCCCTCGCCGACGACTTCGCCCGCCGTATCGCCGCCGTCGTCGACACGCTCGGCGTCACCGCGGAACGCATCGGCCACGATGCCCACGCCGTCGACACCATCGCCCGCGGCACCGCCGGTCTCGCCGACGAGACCGCGCGCGCCATGTCGCGCGCCGATGCCGACGTCGCCGCCGTCTCCTCCGCCGCCGAGACGCTCACCCGCGCGATCGGCGAGGTCGAGGGCCGGATGCATCAGGCCGAAACCATCTCCGCGGCCGCCACCGAACAGTCCGAACGCACCAACCGGATCGTCCGCGACCTCGCCGACAGCACCGGCCGCATCGGCGAGATCGTCGGCCTGATCAACGCCGTCGCCGCCCAGACCAATCTGCTCGCCCTCAACGCCACCATCGAGGCCGCGCGCGCCGGCGATGCCGGTCGCGGCTTCGCCATCGTCGCCCAGGAGGTCAAGCAACTCGCCGCCGAGACCTCGAAGGCGACCGAGGAGATCGCCCGTCAGATCGACGCCGTGCAATCGGTCACCGGCACCGCCGTCACCGCGATCAACTCGATCACCGAGACCGTCGGCCGGGTCGGCGGCATCCTCCACGCGATCACCGAGGCGATCGAGGAACAGGGCTCCGCCACCCGCGAGATCGCCCGCTCGATCGCCGCCGCGACCCGCGAGACCGGCGCCGTCGCCGCCAACATCCACGCCGTCGACGGCTCGACCCGCGACACCACCACCGCCGCCCTGTCGATGGTCGACGCCTCCGGCGAACTCGATCGGGTCGCCGGGCGGCTCCGAGACGAGGCCTCGGCCTTCGTCGCCCGCATCCGCGCCTGACGGACGGGATCCCTCGCGGCCGGACGGCCTCAGAACAGGAAGTAGCGCTGCGCCATCGGCAGAACCTCGGCCGGCTCGCAGGTCAGAAGCTCGCCGTCGGCGCGCACCTCGTAGGTCTCGGGATCGACCTCGATATGCGGCATGGCGTCGTTGAGCACCATGTCCTTCTTGCCGATGGTGCGGCAGTTCTCGACCGGCAACACCACGCGATCGAGCTTCAGCCGCTCGACGATCCCCGCCTCGATCGCCGCCTTCGAGACGAAGGTGATCGAGGAGGTGGTCATCGCCTTGCCGAAACCGCCGAACATCGGCCGATAATGGACCGGCTGCGGCGTCGGGATCGAGGCGTTGGGATCGCCCATCGGCGCCGCCGCGATCGTGCCGAGCTTCAGCACCAGATCCGGCTTCACCCCGAAGAAGGCCGGCGACCAAAGCACGAGATCGGCGAATTTGCCGACCTCGATCGAGCCGACATGGGCGGAGAGACCATGGGCGATCGCCGGATTGATGGTCACCTTGGCGAGATAGCGGCGGACGCGCAGATTGTCGTTCTCGCCGGTCTCTCCCGGAAGACGCCCGCGCTGGACCTTCATCTTGTGCGCGGTCTGCAAGGTGCGGATGATCACCTCGCCGACGCGGCCCATCGCCTGACTGTCGGAGGAGATGATCGAGAAGGCGCCGAGATCGTGCAGGATGTCCTCGGCCGCGATCGTCTCGCGCCGGATCCGGCTCTCGGCGAAGGCGACGTCCTCCGGGATCGACCCGTCGAGATGGTGGCACACCATCAGCATGTCGAGATGTTCGTCGAGCGTGTTGCGCGTATAGGGCCGGGTCGGATTGGTCGAGGAGGGGATGACGTTCGGCAGCCCCGCCACCTTGATGATGTCCGGCGCGTGGCCGCCGCCGGCACCCTCCGAGTGATAGGCATGGATCGTGCGGCCCTCGAAGGCGGCGATCGTGTCCTCGACGAAGCCGGATTCGTTCAGCGTGTCGGTGTGGATCGCCACCTGCACGTCGTACTGATCGGCGACCGTGAGACAGTTGCGGATCGCGGCCGGCGTCGTGCCCCAGTCCTCGTGCAGCTTGAGGCCGCAGGCGCCCGCCACCACCTGCTCGACCAGCGCCTCCGGCAGCGAGGCGTTGCCCTTGCCGGTGAAGGCGAGGTTCATCGGGAAGGCCTCCGCCGCCTGCAGCATGCGGGCGAGATGCCAGGAACCGGGCGTGCAGGTGGTCGCCGCCGTGCCGGTCGCGGGTCCCGTGCCACCGCCGAGCATGGTGGTGACGCCCGACATCAGCGCCTCGTCGATCTGCTGCGGGGCGATGAAGTGGATGTGGGTGTCGAGCCCACCGGCGGTGAGGATCTTGCCCTCGCCGGCGATCGCCTCGGTGCCGGGCCCGACGATGATCGTCACGCCCGGCTGGACGTCCGGATTGCCCGCCTTGCCGATGCCGACGATGCGCCCGTCCTTGAGGCCGACGTCGGCCTTCACCACGCCGAGCTTGGCGTCGATGATCAGCGCGTTGGTGATCACCGTGTCGACCGCGCCGGCCGCGCGCGAGACCTGCGACTGGCCCATGCCGTCGCGGATGACCTTGCCGCCGCCGAATTTGACCTCGTCGCCATAGGTGGTGAAGTCGCGCTCGACCTCGACGATCAGATCGGTGTCGGCGAGGCGGACCTTGTCGCCGACCGTCGGTCCGAACATGTCCGCATAGGCCGCTCGGTTCATCGTGAAGGACATGGACGCGTCACCTGTCTCGAGACGAGGGAACCGCGACCATCCCGGTCACGGCGATGAGAAGGAGGGCCGAGATCGCCTCGCTCAGGGTCTTGAGCCCCGGCCGCGCCGCCGCCCGAGCCGCTTCCGACGCCAGGAACGCGTAGAGCGAGAACACCGGCAGTTCCAGGATCACCGCGAAGAGGCCGAAGTCGACCATCCGCAGCGTCCAGCCGGCGCGCGACCCGGCGAAGACCGAGAGCAGCGCGAAGAAGAAGATCATCACCGTCGGATGGGTCATCTGCAGGGAGAAACCCTCGATGAACGCATGCCGGAACCCGTTGCCCCGGTGCGGTTCGACCGGGATCACCCCGCGTCCGACGATCGCGTGACGGAGCGACCGCCCGAGCAGCCAGACGAGACAGGCGAGCCCCACCCACTTGGCGCCGTAGAGCAGCGGCGGCACCAGCATCATGGTCATGAACAACGCCGAGAAGGCGAAGAAGCACCAGACGAGATCGGCCAGCACGATGCCCAGGATCAGGCCCTGCGAGCGCAGAACCCCCCGGCCCATCCCCTCCGCCACGATCCGGCCGACCGCCGACCCGGGCGCCAGGTCGAGCAGGATGTTGGTCAGGACGAAGGCGACGACGAGCGAGACGGACATGCGACCCTCACAAAGCGCCCGACACGTCGCCGCGGAAGCCGTGGACCACACGCAACCCGCCGAAGGGCACCAGCCGCACGGTGCGCGATTGGCCGGGCTCGAACCGCACCGCCGTTCCCGCGGGAATATCGAGCCGGAGCCCCCGCGCCGCGACGCGGTCGAAGGCGAGGCCCGGATTGGTCTCGGCGAAATGATAATGGCTGCCGACCTGGATCGGCCGATCGCCGGTGTTGGCGACCTCGAGTTCGGTCACCGGCAGGCCGGCGTTCAGTTCGATGTCGCCGTCGACGGCGAAGACCTCACCGGGGATCATCGGCTCTCTCCTGGCTCGCTCAACGGATCGGATGATGCACGGTGACGAGCTTCGTCCCGTCGGGGAAGGTCGCCTCCACCTGGATGTCGTAGATCATCTCCGCGACCCCCTCCATCACCTGCGCGCGGGTCAGCACATGCGCGCCGGCCTCCATCAGATCGGCGACGGTGCGGCCGTCGCGCGCGCCCTCCACCACCACGTCGGTGATCAGCGCCACCGCCTCCGGGTGATTGAGCCTGACGCCGCGCTCGAGCCGGCGCCGCGCCACCATCGCCGCCATCGAGATCAGCAGCTTGTCCTTTTCGCGGGGCGTGAGATTCATCGTGCGGCGTTCCTGCTGGGGCCAGCCCGTCCCGGGCGAGGGCCGGAAGCGGGCATCGGATCGGTTTCGGCGCAGTCTGATGCCTCGCGCCCGGCTCAGCAAGACCAGACGCGCGGCAATTCTGCCCGTCGAATGAGCACCAGAAGCCGCGACAGCTCCGCCTTCAGCCGCGCCGGCTCGCCATGCGCCAGCCGGATCACCAGGAGACCGTCGAAGGCGCTCGCCCCGCCGGCCGAGCTCCCCGTCGCCAGCAGGGCCCGGACCTCGTCGAGCCGCGTCTCGGCCTGCGGGTCGACGAAGACCACCGTGGCGAAGGCGCGCGCCCCGGCTCCCGTCGCCGCTCCGGCGAGAATGGTCCGCGCCGCGCCCTCCACCCGGAACGTGTCGGCGAAGACCAGCCGGCCGCCGCGCCGGATCCGCCAGCGATCGACGAGACGGCAGGTCTCCACCTCCTCGCCCATGGCGGTGCGGCCGAGCACGATCGCCTCCACCATCAGCGCCGAGGCGTCGGCCGCCATGGTCACGTCGAGCCGGCGCGACAGGGCCGCCCGATCGAACAGGATCGTCTCCTGCGGCAGCCATTCGGCCCGCGCGCCGTCGCCGATCTCGAGCAGGCTGTCGATCTCGCCGGACAATTCCCCGTCGGTCGTCGAGGAGCGATAGACCCGCTCCGCCGCCTGCGAGGTCACCAGCGCCCGCGTCCCCGCGCCGAAGCGGGCGCCCCAGGCGATGCGGTCGCCGCCGGCGATGCCGCCGCCGGTGTTGATCAGCACCGCAGTCGCCGGCGTCGCGCCGTGGACCTTGGGAAGCCGAATCTTGGCCTGCCCCTCCTGGAACAGACGATCGAGCCGGGTCGCTCCGTCGTCGAGGCGGAAGCCGACGTCGGCACGCCCGCGCGCCCGTTGCAGGACCGGCGGCGCGGCGATCGGATCGGGGGGAAGTGAGGCCATACGTTCGAGGTCTCCCGGCGACGGTCATGGCTACACCGACCGGCGCCGGAGAAAAACCCCTTGCCCCGTTCTCGACGCATTCTCGAGCGACCTCTGACCCCTGCCGGCGCTCCTGCGACCACGGGCCCTTGGCCTCGCCCCGGCGAATGCGTTATCGAAGACGACGAACCGACGGCCTACGGCCGAACCCCGTCCCGTTCGAGAGTGAGACAGAGAGCCGTGATGAGTTTTTCGACGCCGTCCGGTGCGCGCTCCCGCGACCTCCCGCGAACCCGCCCCGGCCGCCGCCTCGCCTCTCTCGCCCTCGCCGCTCTCCTCTCCGTGACCGCGATCCTGCCCGCCGCCGCCGCGCCGAGCGCCGGCGCCTGGCTCGTCTTCGACGCCGCGACCGGCGAGGTGATCTCGCGTCACAACGCCGATCAGGCCTGGTATCCCGCCTCCGTCACCAAGCTGATGACCACCTGGGTCACCTTCCAGGCGATCCGCTCCGGCCGCATCACGCCGGCGTCGCTGGTGCCGATGACCGTCGCCGCGTCGCGCCAGCCGCCGAGCAAGATGGGCTTCAAGCCCGGCGAGGTCGTCACCGTCGACAACGCGCTGAAGATCATCATGGTGAAGTCGGCCAACGACGTCGCCTATGCGCTCGCCGAGGCGGTCGGCGGCTCCCAGGACGCCTTCGTCGCGGAGATGAACCGGCAGGCGCGCCTCCTCGGCATGCGCGAGACCCATTTCAACAATCCACACGGCCTGCCCGATTCCGGTCAGGTCACCACCGCGCGCGATCTCGGCCTCCTCGCCCGCGCGCTGCTGCGCGAATTCCCCGAGGCCGAAGGGCTGTGGCACCTGCCCGGCATCCAGATCGGCAGCGAGGTGATCCGCAACCACAATCACCTGATCGATCACTTCCCCGGCGCCGACGGCATGAAGACGGGCTTCATCTGCTCGTCGGGCTTCAACGTGGTCGCCTCCGCGACGCGCGGCAACCGCAGGCTCGTCGCCGTGGTGCTCGGCTCGCCCTCCGCCCGCAGCCGCGCCGAACTCGCCGCCGAACTCTTCACCAAGGGGTTCGAGGAATCGGGCGGTGGTCTCTTCGGCCGCTTCTCCGCGCCCGATACGATCGACCGGATGCCGCGCGGCCCCGAGGCCGGCAATCCGCCCCGCGACGTCAAGAAACAGATCTGCGGCCCCAAGAAGGACCGCACCCCGGATCCCGAGTCGCTCGGCACCACCGAGGCCTCTGCCGGCGGCCAGCGCGAGAGCAGCGGCGCCCTCGTCCGCCCCGGTTCGCCCGAGGCCCGTCAGATCCGCACCTCCTATCTCACCGAACGGTTCGAGCCCGGTCCGCCGGTGCGCGTCTGGGTCGGCGGCCCCGAGGATGCCCCGGCCGGCGTCGGCGGCATGCTGGCGCTCGCGCCCGAGCCGATCGGCGATCGCGCGCCCCTCTTCGCCGCCCCCGCCACCGCGATGCCCGCCCCGATGGGCGCGATCCGCCCGCGCGCGCCGCTGCCCCCGCCGACCCCGGCGATGGGCGCCGGCCTCGAGGCGGCGCTGCCGCCCTCCGACGGCCGCCCCCTCCATCTCGGCGCCCCCGGTGCCGCCGCATCCGCCGCCGCCGCCCCCCGCATCGAGCCGACCAAGGCCACGGCGAAGGCGACCGCGCCCAAGCCTTCGCCCGCGAAGAAGGCGGCCGCGAAGCCGACGAAGAAGGTCGCCGCCCAGGCGATGCCGCCCCGCAAGCCCAAGCCCTGACCCGACGCGCCGCCCGCCGGCGCTCGAAGGATCCGCCGATGACCGAAGCCGCCGCTCCGCGCCACCCGCCCGCCCCGATCCCGCTCACGGTGATCACCGGCTTCCTCGGCTCCGGCAAGACGACGCTGCTCAACCGCCTGTTGCGCGATCCCGCCATGGCCGAGACGGCGGTGATCATCAACGAATTCGGCGAGATCGGCATCGACCACGTCCTGGTCGAACGCGCCGACGACGGCGTCGTCGAACTGACCTCCGGCTGCCTCTGCTGCACGATCCGCGGCGACCTCGTCGCCACGCTCGAGGATCTCCTGAAGCGCCTCGACAACGGCCGCCTCGCGGCGCTCCGCCGAGTGGTGATCGAGACGACCGGCCTCGCCGATCCCGCGCCGATCCTCCACACCGTGATGCGCCACCCCTATCTGGTGCGCCGCTACCGGCTCGACGGCGTCGTCACCCTGATCGACGCGGTCAACGGCATGGCCACCCTCGACGCCCAGGTCGAGGCGGTGAAACAGGCCGCCGTCGCCGACCGCCTCGTCCTCACCAAGACCGACCTCTGCGACACGCCCGAGCGCCGGTCCATCCTGACCGCCCTGAAGACCCGCCTGCGCGTGCTCAATCCGGCCGCCGCCCAGCTCGACGCCGCCGCCGGCGAGGCGACCCCCGCCGCCCTGCTCGAGACCGGCCTGTGGCGCCCGGAATCGAAGACCGCCGACGTCACCACCTGGCTCGCGGAAGAGGCCTACCGCGATCGCGACGCCGAGCGCCGTCGCGCCGAGGCCGCCGCCCATGGTCACCACCACGGCCACGACCACCATCACCATGGTCACGGTCATGACCACGGTCACGGCGACCACGTCCACGACCCCAACCGGCACGACGACCACATTCGCGCCTTCTGCCTCGCCACCGATCGGCCGATCGCCGCGGCGAGCCTCGATCTCTTCCTGGAACTGCTGCGCTCGGCGCACGGGCCGAAGCTGCTGCGCGTCAAGGGCGTCGTCCGCCTCGCCGAGGATCCCGAGCGCCCGCTGGTGCTGCACGTGGTCCAGCACGTCGTCCACCCCGTCGCCCAGCTCGAGCGCTGGCCCGACGGCGATCACCGCACCCGGTTGGTCTTCATCACCCGCGATCTCGAGGAAGGCTTCGTCAAGCGCATGTTCGACGCCTTCGTCGGCGAACTCGCCCCCGACACGCCCGACACCAAGGCGATGACCGACAATCCGCTGTCGATCTCCGGCTTCTCCGGCAGCTTCGGCTGAAGGGTCACGCCGGCGGGCGCCCCGGCCCCCGCTCGATGACGAAGATCAGCACCGCGCCGTCGCGGCGCCGGTCGACGAGGACATGGCCGTCGGTCGCGACGAGATGGGGAATGTCGAGCGCCGCCATCGGATCGCTGGCACGGACCACCAGCCGATCGCCCGGCGCCGAGCGCTCCAGCGCGCGCCGCGTCTTGAGCGCCGGCAACGGGCAGTTCAGCCCGACGAGATCGAGAATGTCGTCGTCCCGCCGCTCCATCGTGGCCTCCCGGTGACCGCCGTCGTCGAAGCCCTCTAGACGAGCGCGCCGAAACGCGCAACGAGGGGGGCCACGGAAATCGAGGGAGGCCTCGTGTGAAGGCGTTGCGGACCTGGGTGAAGGAGAAGGCCGAGGCGAAGGCGCGCGAGACCCTGACGCGCCGTCTCGAGACCCTCGCGCGCGGCTCCGCTCTCCTGCGCGACGAGATCGAGGAATGGGCCGCCGAGGGGCGCGATCGCGCCGCCCTGATCGGCACCGACGAGACCCTCGCCTTCCGCGATCTCTACGAGCGCGCCAACCGCTGGGCCCGTTGGGCGATCATCGAGGGCATCGCCCCCGCCGAGCCGGTCGCGCTCCTGTTCTCCCCGCGCCCCGAGCGAACCCCCGCCTGGGTCGGCCTCGGCGCCGTCGGCGCGGTGCCGACCCTGTTCGACCCCGCCCTCGGCGAGACCGCCCTCGCCGCCGCGATCGGCGCCATTCGTCCGCGCCACATGGTGGTCGACGCCGCCCTGCTGCCGTTGTTCGAGGCCGCCGCCGCACGGATCGGCCATGCCTGCACCGTCTGGATCCACGGCGCCCATCCGATGGCCTATCAGCGCATCGACGAGGCCCTCGCCGGGCTCTCCGCCGTGCGCCTGACCGGCCGCGACCGGCGCTCGCTCGCCCCTGGCGACGCCGCCCTGGCGGTGATCGCCCCCGGTCCCGATGGGCGCCCCCACGTCGGCCATCTCGATCACGGCCGCCTCGGCGCGATCGCCACCCTCCTCGCCACCGCCCTCGGCGCGACCCGCGACGACCGCCTCGCCGTGGTCGAGACCGCGCTCTCGCTCGAGACGCTGCTCGCCCCGACCATCGCCCTCGCCCGAGGCGCGCCGTGCCGGCTGATCGCGGGAAACGCGGCCGAGGCCGTCGCCATGCCGGCCGACGCGACCCTGCTCCATCTCGACCGCCCGCCCCTCGACGCCGCGCCACCCGGCCCGCGCATGATCGTCGGCATCGATGCCGAGGCCGGGCCGGACACACCCGAACCACCTCAGCGCCGGACCTGGTCGATCCGCCGCGACGACATCCGCGTCGAGCTCCGCCTCGACGGACACCCGATCGCCCTTCCCGCCTCGGACGCGGAAATGCGATCGTAACCTTCTCGGTCTAGGCAGGACCGGGGACCGCGAGCGACCGCGCCGGATCCGCGCGGTCATGAGCCGGTGGAGTGGCCGAGGCCGCCCGCCGCAGGAGAATGCGACATGAAGTTCTTCGTCGATACCGCCGACGTCGCCGAAATCCGCGAGCTGGCCGAGACCGGCCTGCTCGACGGCGTCACCACCAACCCCTCGCTGGTGAAGAAGGCCGGTCGACCGTTCCGTGAGGTGATCGCCGAGATCTGCGCGCTGGTCCCCGGCCCGGTCTCCGCCGAGGTGACCGCGCTCGACGCCCCCGGCATGATCGCCGAAGGCAAGTCCCTGGCGAAGATCGCCGGCAACGTCGTCATCAAGCTGCCGCTGACCTGGGAGGGTCTCAAGGCCTGTAAGGCGCTGACCGGCGAGGGACTGAAGACCAACGTCACCCTGTGCTTCTCGGCCAATCAGGCCCTGCTCGCCGCCAAGGCCGGCGCGACCTACGTCTCGCCCTTCGTCGGCCGCCTCGACGACATCGGCCTCGACGGCATGGAGCTGATCGGCGAGATCCGCGCCATCTACGACAATTACGACGCGCTCCAGACCGAGATCCTCGCCGCCTCGATCCGCACCCCCAACCACGTCAAGCTGGCGGCGCTCGCCGGTGCCGACGTCGCCACGGTGCCGCCCTCGGTGCTGAAGGGCCTCCTCGCCCATCCGCTGACCGACAAGGGCATCGAGCAGTTCATGAAGGATTGGGCCGCCACCGGCCAGTCGATCCTGTGATCCTTCCGGCCGCGCCGAAAGGCGCGGCAAGATTGGAGTACCGCGCCGAAAGGCGCGATCCGACTTGAAATGCCGCGCCGGAAGGCGCGGCAGCCCACACCGTTCCCGTCCGCCGATCTCGACCGAGGATCCCCGCCCATGTTTCCGACGCCGCAGCCGCTTCTGGTGCCCAACACCTACGCGTTCGAATCCGCGCCGATGGTGAAGGCGACCGGCTTCCGCGAATACGACGCCCGCTGGCTGTTCGGCAAAGAGATCAACCTGATGGGGATCCAGGCGCTGGGCATGGGGCTCGGCACCCTCCTCGCCGAGCGCGGCGTCCGCCGCGAGATCGTCGTCGGTCACGACTACCGCTCCTATTCCGCCTCGATCAAACTGGCGCTCGTCACCGGCCTGATGGCGGCGGGCTGCAAGGT
Source organism: Pinisolibacter aquiterrae (assembly GCF_019160155.1). Lineage (GTDB taxonomy): Bacteria > Pseudomonadota > Alphaproteobacteria > Rhizobiales > Ancalomicrobiaceae > Pinisolibacter > Pinisolibacter aquiterrae. The sequence continues at coordinate 11,617 of NZ_JAFNIH010000014.1, read as the reverse complement.
CCACGACATCGGCCTCGCCATCACCCCGATGGCCTATTTCGCCCAGTTCGACCTCGACGTCCCCGCCGTCGCCATGGTCACGGCCTCGCACAACGAGAACGGCTGGACCGGCGTCAAGATGGGCCTCAATCGCCCGCTGACCTTCGGCCCCGACGAGATGAGCCGGCTCAAGGACCTCGTCCTGAAGGCCGAGTTCGACCTCTGCGGCGGTGGCTCCTATCGCTTCGTCGAGAATTTTCCGGCTCGCTACGTCGCCGATCTCACCACCCGCGCGCCGCTGAAGAAGAAGCTCAAGGTGGTCGCCGCCTGCGGCAACGGCACCGCCGGCGCCTTCGCCGAGGACGTCCTCTCTCGCCTCGGCGCCGAGGTGATCCCGCTCGACACCGCGCTCGACTACACCTTCCCGCGCTACAACCCCAATCCGGAGGACATGAAGATGCTTCATGCCATCCGCGACGAGGTTCTGCGCACGGGGGCCGACGTCGGCCTCGGCTTCGACGGCGACGGCGATCGCTGCGGCGTCATCGACGACACCGGCGAGGAGATCTTCGCCGACAAGGTCGGCGTGATGCTCGCCCGCGACCTCGCCCGCGTCCATCCGAAGCCGACCTTCGTCGTCGACGTCAAGTCGACCGGCCTCTACCACTCCGATCCGGAGCTCGAGGCCCTCGGCGTCACCACCGACTATTGGAAGACCGGGCACAGCTACATCAAGGCCCGCGTCAACCAACTCGGCGCGCTCGCCGGCTTCGAGAAGTCGGGCCACTATTTCTTCAACACGCCGATCGGCCGCGGCTACGACGACGGTTTCGTCTCGGCGATCGCCATCCTCGACATGCTCGATCGCAATCCCGATCGGAAGATGTCGGACCTGAAACACGCCCTGCCCAAGACCTGGTCGTCGCCGACCATGTCGCCCCATTGCGACGACGAGATCAAATACGGCGTCTGCGACAAGGTGATCGCTCGCCTCCTCGCCATGAAGGAGAAGGGCGAGACGCTGGCCGGTCACGGAATCGTCGAGGTCAACACCGTCAACGGCATCCGCGTGACCACCGACGACGGCACCTGGGGTCTGATCCGCGTCTCCTCCAACAAGCCGGAACTGGTGGTCGTCATCGAGAGCCCGGTCTCCGAGGCGCGCTACCGCGACATGTTCCACGCCATGGACGCGGTGCTGCGCGAGAACCCGGAAGTCGGCGCCTACAACCAGACCATCTGAGCGCGCCACGCCCCTCTCCCCCACTCGGGAGACGGGCGCGACACTACGCCCTCGCGCGGCTCGCCGCCCGGGGGCGTTGCTTTGTCGGCTCTCGAGAGGTAACCAGACCGAACGCCCTCTCCCGAGCCGAACCGGACGCACCGATGACCCAGCCCCCGACCGACGCCTCCAAGAAGCGCATCCTCGGTTTCTGTTGGTTCCGCCGCGAGACCTACGATCACGACCGTTCGGTGATGTCCGACCCGGAGATCCTGTTCGACAGTTTCGACGAGTGGCTCGCCGCCGCCCGCAAGATCGAACGCGAGGTCGCGGCCAAGGGCGACAAGGTCGTGCGCATCCGCTTCGACCTTCCCTCCTTCCTGCTGTGGTGCGCCGCCCATGGGCGGCTGCCCGACGAGAAGGCCCGCGCCGGCTGGGCCGCCGGCGAGGCACGCAAGAAGTTCGGCACCCGCTTCTGACGGTCCCGATCGCCCGTGTCGGGCCTCAGTAACCGCCCTTGCGCCGGCTTTCCGGCAGCCCGGCGATGCGGCCCGCCTGCTTGGAGGGATCGAGCGGGAACAGGTCGTAGAGCGCGCGCTGCTCGACCTTCTCGCCCCATTTCTCGCTCATCGCCTTCATGATCGTGCGGGTATTGGGCTGATGCTCGCCGTTGTCGAAATATTCCTCGCGCAGATAATTCATCACGTCCCAATGACGCGGTGTCAGTTCCGGGATCGCCTCGTGGGCGGCGATGTGCGCGGCGAGGTCCGGGCTCCACTCGCTCTGGTCGACCAGATAGCCGGAAGCGGTGGTCTCGTAGGTCTTTCCGTCGAAATCATAGGCCATGGCGTCTCTCCCAATCCTTGTCGGCCGCCGCGCCCCGTCTCGTGCGGGTCGTTCGGCGGCCCTCGGCGCGGATCGCGCGATCCACGTCGAGAACATTAGGAGGTTTACATATTAGGAGACGCTGGTCCACGGGGTTCGTGCGCGTGACCCGCGCGATCGCCCCTCACCGCGACGACATTTCACGCGAGGACGCTCAGTCCTTCTTCGGCACGCGTCCGAAGTCCGGCGCCGTCGTGTCCTGGCCGAGATCGAGAATGCCGCGGCGGATCGCCCGCGTCCGGGTGAAGTGCTCGAAGAGCTTCTCACCGTCGCCGAAGCGCACCGCCCGCTGCAACACGAAGAGATCCTCGATGAAGCGCCCGAGCATCTCCAGCACCGCCTCGCGATTGTGCAGGAAGACGTCGCGCCACATGGTCGGATCCGAGGCCGCGATGCGGGTGAAGTCGCGGAAACCGCCGGCCGAGAACTTGATCACCTCCGATTCGGAGACCTTCTCGAGATCGGCGGCGGTGCCGACGATGTTGTAGGCGATCAGATGCGGAATGTGCGAGGTGATGGCGAGCACCATGTCGTGGTGCTCCGGCGACATCGTCTCGACCTTCGATCCGAGCCCGCGCCAGAAGGCGACGAGCGTCTCGACCGCTTCCGTCTCCGCCCCCTCCGGCGGCGTGACGATGCACCACTTGTTCTCGAACAGCTCGGCGAAGCCGGCGTCGGGGCCCGAATGCTCGGTGCCGGCGACCGGATGGGCCGGGACGAAACGGGCATGGGCCGGCAGATGCGGCGCCATCTGCCGGACGACGTCGGCCTTGACCGAGCCGACGTCCGAGACGATCGCGTGCGGAGCCAGATGATCGGCGATCGCCGCCGCCACCGCCCCCGACGCGCCGACCGGCACCGAGACGATGACGCAGTCGGCGCCCGCCACCGCTTCGGCCGGATCGAGGCAATAGCGGTCGCCGAGCCCGAGCGCGCAGGCGCGCTCGAGCGTCTCCTCGCGGCGGGTCGAGATCACGATCTCCTCGGCCAGCCCCTTGGCGCGGGCACCGCGCGCGATCGAGGATCCGATCAGGCCGATGCCGATCAAGGTGAGCCGGCGAAAGACCGGCTTCGTCGGCTCGAGAACGGCATCGGTCATGGTCTCAACCCTTCAGGAAGTCCGTCAACGCGGCGATCGTCGCCTCGTTGGCCTCGGCGCTGCCGATGGTCATGCGCAGCGAATTGGGAAGCCCATAGGCCTCCATCCGCCGCACCACGATGCCGCGCGACTGGAGGAACGCGTCGGCGTCCGGCGCGCGTTTGCCGTCGACGTCGGGGAAGTCGATCAGGATGAAGTTCGTGACCGAGGGCACCACCGTGAGCCCGAGCGCCTCGAGCGCCTTCGTCACCTTGGGCAGCCACAGCTCGTTGTGATCGGCGGCGAGCCCGGCGTGCTCCTTGTCCTCGATCGCCGCGACACCGGCGGCGAGCGCCGGAGCGTTGACGTTGAACGGACCACGGATCCGGTTGATCGCGTCGACCACGTGCTCGGGGCCGACCATCCAGCCGATGCGCAGCGCCGCGAGGCCGTGGATCTTCGAAAAGGTCCGGCACATCACCACGTTGTCCGAGGTCGAGACCAGCTCCAGCCCGGCCTCGTAGTCGTTGCGCCGGACATATTCGGCATAGGCCGAATCGAGCACCAGCAACACCGACTTCGGCAGCCCCGCCTGAAGCCGCTTGACCTCGTCGAAGGGAATGTAGGAGCCGGTCGGATTGCCGGGATTGGCGAGGAAGACGATCTTCGTCTTCTCCGTCACCGCCGCGAGCAACGCGTCGACGTCGACCACACGGTTCTTCTCCGGCGCCACCACCGGCACGCCGCCCGCCGTCCGAATCGCGATCGGATAGACCAGGAATCCGTATTGGGGATAGAGCCCCTCGTCACCCTCGCCGACATAGGCCTCGGCGAGGAGATGGAGGAGATCGTCCGAGCCGTTGCCACAGACGATGCGGGCGGGATCGAGACCGTAGGCCTTGCCGATCGCCTCGCGCAGACCGCTCGCCGCGCCGTCGGGATAGAACTCGAGCGTCGCCGCCGCGGCCTGGAACGCCTCGATCGCCTTCGGGCTGGCGCCGATCGGGGTCTCGTTGGAGGAAAGCTTGTGCAGCTTGACGCCGGCCGCCGCCTTGGACTTGCCGGGAACATAGGCCGCGATGTCGAGGACGCCGGCGCGCGGGGTCGGGCGCTGCGGGCGGGACGTGTCTTGGGTCATCGAAGAATCTCTCGTCGAGAGGGGAAACGAAGGGTTCAGCGGATCGCCGAGGCGGCGGAATCGATGCCGGCCGCGCTCGGCCCGGGATGTCGGATCGGCTCCGGATAGCCGCCGACGGCACGCGGATCGCGCACCTCGACGCCGGCGCGGGCGAAGGCGGCGACCACCGCCTCGATCGCCGTCTCGGCCGGCGAGGCCACCAGGAATTCGCAGCGCGGACCGTCGTCGTGACGGGCGAGCAGTTCGAAGCCCTCGACCTCCAGCGCGTCGGTCGGATCCCGGTCGCCGACGCCGAGGAAGGCGTGGACCAGCACCTCCGGCCCGACCGCTTCCGAGATCGGATTGGAGACCACGAGCGCCGGCAGATCGGCGACCCGGCCGGCGAAGGCGATGTAGGGAAGGCGCGCGATGATCCGCGGGCCGTCGCCGCCGAGCGCCCGCCACCACGGACCGACCCAGCTCGGCTGCGCCGTCTGGACGATGCCGAGATCGGACACCGACCGAGCCACCGCCGCGATCACCTCCTCCGGCCCGCTCTCGAGATGCGCCGGCACGGTGAAGCCGAAATAGAACCGGGCGAGATCGCGCATGGCGACGGGATCGCGGCCGCCGTCCATGTAGACCTCGTAATGGGCCTGGAGAAAGGTGAAGGTGGAGACGATCTCGCGCCAGATGTGCTCGACCGTGACGATCGGCAGAATGCCGCGATGGCGCATCACCAGACGGCGCATCATGTCGGCCTCGCGCGCCGGGCGGAACGCCGCCCCGGTCACCGCCGTGCCCTTGACCTTGATCAGTTCGTCGATGATCGCCGAGCGCGCCACCAGGAGGCGGTGAACCTCCTCGTCGATCCCGTCGATCTCGCGTCTGAGCCCGGCGAGGCGCGCCGCCGGATCGATGCTCTCCGTCATGGCCGAAGCCGTCCTTCCCATTGCCCGGAACGAGCGGTCTTCATAGGCGCGGAACCGTGCGAAATCAAAGAAAACATTGACAGGACCGCCGCGCCTCCCCATCCCTGTCCGTCCACCGCGCGAGAACCGTTCGAGCCATGGATCCGACCGAAACCAATCTCCGGGATGCGGCCTCCGCCGATCATCGCCGCCGTCAGGCCGACGAGCCGTCGAGCCGCGTCGCCCGTTTCGGGCCGGACGTGCCGCTCACCCTCGACGGCGGCATCACGCTTTCGCCCTGGCAGATCGCCTACGAGACCTACGGCACCCTCAATGCCGAGAAGTCCAACGCCGTCCTGGTGTGCCACGCCCTGACCGGCGACCAATACGCCGCCTCGACCAATCCGCTCACCGGCAAGCCCGGCTGGTGGGAGCTGGTCGTCGGACCAGGCAAACCGATCGACACCGACCGTTTCTTCGTGATCGCCACCAACGTCCTCGGCGGCTGCATGGGCACCACCGGCCCGGCCTCGACCAACCCCGAGACCGGCAAGGCCTGGGGCCTCGATCTGCCGGTGATCACCATCGCCGACATGGTCCGCGCTCAAGCCGCGCTGATCGACCATCTCGGCATCCCCGATCTCTTCCTGGTGGCCGGCGGCTCGATGGGCGGCATGCAGGTGCTGCAATGGGCCTCGGCCTATGGCTCGCGCGTCTTCGCCGCCGCGCCGATCGCCACCGCCGCGAGCCATTCCGCCCAGAACATCGCCTTCTACGAGGTCGGCCGTCAGGCGGTGATGGCCGATCCCGATTGGCGCGAGGGCCGCTACCTCGATCACGGCGTCCAGCCCCGCAAGGGTCTGGCGGTGGCGCGCATGGCCGCGCACATCACCTACATGTCCGAGGTGTCGTTGCATCAGAAGTTCGGCCGCCGGCTCCAGAACCGCGACACGCTCGGCTACGGCTTCGACGGCGATTTCCAGATCGAGAGCTACCTGCGCCATCAGGGATCGAGCTTCGTCGATCGCTTCGACGCCAATTCCTATCTCTACGTCTCCAGGGCGATGGACTATTTCGACCTCGCGGCCGATCACGGCGGCATTCTCGCCAAGGCCTTCGAGGGCACCCGAACCCGGTTCTGCGTGATGAGCTTCACCACCGACTGGGCCTTTCCGACCCGCGACAGCCGGGTGATCGTCCACGCCCTCGCCGCCGCCGGCGCCAAGGTCTCCTTCGCCGAGATAGAGAGTGATCGCGGCCACGACGCCTTCCTGCTCGACGAGCCGGAGATGCACGCCATCCTCTCCGGCTTCATCGACGCCGCCGCGCGCGCCCGCGGTCTCGAGAGGTGACGTCCATGCTCGACCCGACCACCCTCTCCAAGACCCCGACCGTCCCGGCCTCCCGCGTCGACCTCGCGGTGGTCGGCGATCTCGTGCCCGAGGGCGCCCGCCTCCTCGACGTCGGCTGCGGCGACGGTACGCTCTTGGAATGGCTCGAGGCCGCCAAGCACATCGACGGACGCGGCATCGAACTGTCGCAGAAGGGCGTCAACGCCGGCGTCGCGCGCGGTCTCTCGGTGATCCAGGGCGACGCCGACACCGACCTCGCCACCTATCCCGACGCCGGGTTCGATCTCGTCATCCTGTCGCAGACTCTCCAGGCGACCAACCGTCCCCGCGACGTCCTCGAGGAACTGCTGCGCATCGGCCGAAGGGCGATCGTCTCGATCCCCAATTTCGGCCATTGGCGCATCCGCCTCCAGTTCATGCTGTGGGGCCGCATGCCGGTCACCGAGGATCTGCCCTGGTCCTGGTACGACACGCCCAACATCCACTTCTGCACCATCCGCGACTTCGTCGAACTGGTGAAGGAGATCGACGCCGACATCGTCGAGGCCTTCGCCCTCGACGCGCGCGGCCGCAAGCTGTCGTTCAAGGCGCCGTGGTGGTTCTGGAACCTCTTCGGCGAACAGGGCGTGTTCGTGCTGGAGAAACGGCGGCGCTGAGAACCGAGGGTCAGTCCTCGTCGCGAGTATGCCGCGCCAGCGCCGGTCGGAACACCGGCGCCAGTCGCATCTTGTTGCCGACCCGCTGCGGGATGCCCTGATAGAGCTGCTTGGTCGCCTCGACGACCAGGACGCCGGCGAAGCCCGGCCACACCTTGAGCCCGAAGGCCTCGAGCGGGCGCGACAGGCGTAGCATGGTCGGGCGCGACGACGGCAGCATGTAGAGCGCCCCGCGCCAGTCGATCGGCGAGAACAACGTGTCGCGCAGCACCGTGTCGAGCTGCCCCTGGCTGAACGGACGCCCGTATCCGAACGGCGTCGTCTCGAGCCGCGCCCAGAGCCCGATGCGGTTCGGCACCACCACGATCAGGCGCCCGCCCGGCGCCAACACCCGCCACGCCTCGCGCAGGACGTCGTCGGGATCCTCGGCCATCTCCAGGGCATGCACCATCAGCATCCGGTCGATCGAGGAATCGGCGAGCGGCAGCATGGTCTCGTCGACCAGCGCCGTCGCCGACGGCCCCTCGCCCGGCCAGTTGACCACCCCTTGACGGCCCGGCATGAAGCCGATCACCCGCTCCGCCTGACCGAGCCAGGGCCGCATGAACGGCGTCGCATAGCCGAGCCCGAGCAGACGATCACCCGCGAGCCGCGGCCACATCTCCATGAGCTTGGCACGGATCGAGCGGCGGACCAGCGCGCCGAGCGCGCTGCCGTAGAAGTTCCTGAGATCGACGACGTCGAGATACATGTCCGCTTCCGGTCTGAGAACGAGGCGGCGATCGCGACGCCGGTCGCCTCGACGACGAGAGAATGTTAGTCGTAGGCCGACCGGCCTGTCGAGGGATCCGAACGGCGCGGCGAGACGAGACCAGGATGGAAGCGAGACCATGATCGAAATCCGCATGTTCCCGGCCCGCGACGACAATTACGGCCTGCTCGTCCACGATCCCGCGAGCGGCGCCACCGCCGCGATCGACGCCCCCGACGAGGAGGCGATCCTCGACGCCCTCGAGGAGACCGGCTGGCGCCTCGACGAGATCTTCGTCACCCATCACCACTACGACCACGTCGAGGCGATCAAACCGCTGAAGGCCCGTTTCGACGTGCGCGTCACCGCCTCCGCCCATGATCGCGACCGCGTGCCCCTGGTCGACCGGACCGTCACCGACGGCGACACGATTCGGCTCGGCGAGGTGCCGGTGACGGTGATCGCCGTCCCCGGCCACACCCTCGGCCACGTCGCCTATCACATCGCGGGCTCCGTCTTCGTCGGCGACACCCTGTTCTCGCTCGGCTGCGGCCGCCTGTTCGAGGGCTCGCCCGCGCAGATGTGGCAGAGCCTCCTGCGCCTGCGCGCGCTTCCCCCCGAGACCCGGGTCTGGTGCGGCCACGAGTATACCGAGGCGAACGGCCGTTTCGCCCACACCATCGAGCCGGAAAACCCCGATCTCGCCGCCCGCCTCGACGAGGTCCGCGACCTGCGTCTCGAGGGCCGGCCGACGCTGCCCACCACCATCGGCCGCGAGAGCGCGACCAACCCCTTCCTGCGCGCCGACGTCGCCGCCGTCCAGGCCGGCCTCGACATGGCGGGCGCCGCCGCCGTCGACGTCTTCACCGAGATCCGCGCCCGCAAGGATCGCTTCTGAGGGACGCCAGATGACCGACCTCACCGCTCTCAGCGCCGCCGACGTGATCAGGCTGCTCGATCTGAAGCCCCATCCGGAGGGCGGCCACTTTCGCGAGACCTTCCGCGACGCGCCCGGCCCCGACGGCCGCGCCCGCTCGACCGCGATCTATTTCCTGCTCGCCGCCGACGAATATTCGCATTGGCACCGCGTCGACGCCGTCGAGACCTGGCACTGGTACGCCGGCAGCCCGCTGGCGCTCACCGTCTGCGAGAACGGTCACGATGCGTGGTGCGTGCATCTCGGCGCCGAGCTCGGCCTCGGCCGCCGCCCGCAGGCGATCGTCCCGGCCGGCGCTTGGCAGACCGCCGTCGGCCTCGGCGCCTGGACCCTGGTCGGATGCACCGTGGCGCCCGGTTTCGAATTCTCCGGCTTCGAACTGGCGCCGCCCAACTGGTCGCCGAGCCCGCGCGGGTCACGCCTCGGCGGATGACGCGGGCGCCTTGCGCCGGAGCAGCATGTCCTTGGAGGCGACGATCGCCCCGAGCGTGATCGCCCCGGCGGCGAAGCCGATCGATGCGTCGAAACGCCCGTGACCGGAGAGGATCAGCAGCAGCGTCGAGAGCAGCGGCGCCAGATAGCTCGCCGCGCCCAGCACCTGGATGTCGCCGCGCTTGACGCCGTGGTCCCAGACGAAGAAGGCGAGGCCGAGCGGGAACACCGCCAGCGCCACAACGGCCCCCCACTGCACCGCCCCGACCGGCCACACCGAGGTCTCGAAGACCGCGTGGCAGACGCCCGACAGGATCGCCGTGGCGAGGCAGAACCCGGCCACCGTCGCCGTCGGCACCGAGCCGACCCGGCGCGACAGGACCGAATAGCCGGCCCAGGTGAAGGCCGCCCCGGCGGCGCAGAGATAGCCCGCGACATGGGCCGGATCGAGATCGATCGCCCGCCCCTTGGTCACCACCGCCACCGCCCCGGCGAGACCGAGACCGGCGCCGATCAGGTGATGCGGTCGCAGCCGCTCGCCCGGCAGCAGGCCGGAGAGCACCACGATCAGCAGCGGCCAGAGATAGTTGACGAGGCTCGCCTCGACCGGCGGCGCCCAGCGCAACGCCGCGAAATAGAGCGCGTGATAGCCGAAGAGACCCGCCACCCCGAGCAGCCACACCCGCCACGGTTGGCGCAGCACGCCGAGGCGCCCGGTCACCGCCAACCCGATCGTCGCCGCCACGCCGGAGATCCCGAAGGTCAGCGCATTGAGCAGGAACGGCGGCACCGTGCCGGAGACCGCCACCAGCGTGCTCAGCGCCGACCACATCAGGATCGCGGTGAGGCCGACGAGCGTGGCGCGAGGACGAGAGGTCATGATCGATCCGTGGCGGGGTCCGGAACGGACGACGCGCCCGAGCGGAACCCGGACGCGTCGAAGAGAGGAACGGTCGCGCCGCCTCAGCGGGTCGGCACCGGCTTCTCGCCGCGATAGTCGTAGAAGCCGCGCTGGGTCTTGCGACCGAGCCAACCGGCCTCGACATATTTCACCAGTAGCGGGCACGGCCGATACTTCGAATCGGCGAGCCCCTCGTAGAGCACCTGCATGATCGACAGACAGGTGTCGAGGCCGATGAAGTCGGCGAGCTGGAGCGGGCCCATCGGATGATTGGCGCCGAGGCGCATCGCGGTGTCGATCGCGTCGACCGATCCGACGCCCTCGTAGAGCGTGTAGATCGCCTCGTTGATCATCGGCAGCAGGATGCGGTTGACGATGAAGGCCGGGAAGTCCTCGGCCACCGTCGAGATCTTGCCGAGCTTCTGGACGAAGCCCTTGCACAGGTCGAAGGTGACGTCGTCGGTGGCGATGCCGCGCACCAGCTCCACCAGCTGCATCAACGGCACCGGGTTCATGAAGTGCACGCCGACGAACTTCTCGGGACGATCGGTCGAGGCGGCGAGCCGCGTGATCGAGATCGACGAGGTGTTGGTGGCGAGCAGCCCCTCCGGCTTGAGAACCGGGCAGAGCTGCTGGAAGATCTTGCGCTTGACCTGCTCGTTTTCGGTCGCGGCCTCGATCACCAGATCGCAGTCGGCGAGAGCGTCGAGGTTTTCGGCTGCGGTGATCCGCGCCAAGGCGGCGACACGAGCGTCCTCGGTGATCAGGTTCTTGTTGACCTGACGAGTCATGTTGCCGTTGATCGTCGCCAGTCCCAACTGGATCCGCTCGGTCGACATGTCGTTGAGCGAGACGTCGTAACCGGCGATCGCGCAGACGTGTGCGATGCCGTTGCCCATCTGGCCGGCGCCGATCACGCCGACCCGTTTGATTTCAAACCCCATGACGGCCTCGGTCTTCTGGTGACGCGGAGCGGTAGGCCCGCGCTCGTCCTCGAGGGACACGGGCGCACTCTAGGCCCATGCCGTCCCTTTCGCAATGCAGCAAAACCCCTTGCTCTGGGACTTCGAGGAGCCGGCGGCGGCCACCTCCCCGAAACGATCACGCTCGCCCGTCGAGACGGGCGAGCGCATATTCGTGTGCGGCGTGACGTTGGGCAAGCCGTCCGGCGTCATCCCATCGTCGGACGCCGCGACCGTCTCTCACTTGCCACGCTTGGCGAGTTCCTCGGCCATTTCGGGCAGGGCCTGGAAGATGTCGGCGACGAGGCCGTAGTCGGCGACCTGGAAGATCGGCGCCTCCTCGTCCTTGTTGATCGCCACGATCACCTTCGAGTCCTTCATGCCCGCCAGATGCTGGATCGCCCCGGAAATGCCGCAGGCGATGTAGAGCTCGG
>NZ_JAFNIH010000019.1 GCF_019160155.1 Pinisolibacter aquiterrae | reverse complement strand
ACAACACCCTCCGCCCCCATTCGAGCCTCGGCGGCCTCGCGCCGTCGGTGTTCGCCACCCGGTCCGATCAGGGCCAGATCACCGCCGGACCAAACTTATGACCGGCAGGAAAATGGGGAGCACGTCACCGACGTTCCGGCGATCGTCGATGCCTGTGTAAGGGCGTGGAACGACCTGCTCGCCGACAAAGGCCGCGTCGCCAGTCTCACCGACTACCCATACCTCAAACAGATCAGGACTTCATGAGGTTGGTATCATAAGCCGACGAACGGCTGCAGCAACCGTCCGATGCCGTGGATGCGGAGGCGGCCTTCGACCGCCGCGACGCAGATGCATTCGCCGTCGACGTCGACGAGCGGCCGGTGGTCGACGGTCTCGTCGGCTTCGTCGAAATCGCCCGCGACATAGGCGTCGCGTCCGTCGGTGAAGCCGCCGACGAGTACTTGCGTGAATTCGCGGCCGGTGTGGCCGTGACGTGGGGCGGCGCCGGCGGCGGGGATGCGCAGCAGGATGACGTTCGCGTCCGGCGCGCCGGCCACCTCGACCCGTGACCAGCTCAGGGCCCGACCGAGGCTCCGCCAGCGCCCGACGGTGTGGTGTGCGAGACGGGGCGGAAGGGCGAGCCCGTCGGGCGTCGTGGGAACGTTCGAGACGGTGGGGCGAATGGGTGTGCGGTTTCCGGTGGATGCCTCGGGCGCGGCGTTCTCGGCGTCGATCCGCGCCATCAGCGCGTCGAAGGCGCCCGTCGCCATCGGCGCCGGCTCGGCCGCCTCCAGCAGGGCGCCGCCGATCGCCTCGAAGCCGGCGACGGTGTCGCGGCACCGACGGCATCCATCGAGATGGATCGCCACCACGAGACGCGGCCCGGCCGGAAACGTTCCGGCGGCCCAGGCCATCAGGGTCTCGTCGGACGGGTGATGACGAGCGGTCATCGGTCGATCTCCAGAAGATTGCGCAGACGATTGGCAGCGAGCCTCAGCCGTGACTTCACGGTCCCGAGTGGGATGGCGAGGTCGCGGGCGATCTCGGCCTGTGTCTTTTCGGTGAAATAGGTCAAGTGCACCACCTCGGCCTGTTCGGCCGGCAGAGCGGCGACGGCCGCGCGGACGCGGGCGTCGCGCTCGCCGTCGAGAACGATGGTTTCGCCGTCCGGGCTCTCGTCGATCTCGTCGTGATCGTCGGCGGCGACGAAACGGACGCTCCCGGCGCGGCGCAGGGCGTCGATACGCAGGTTGCGGGCGATGGTGAAGATCCAGGTCGCGGCGCTCGCCTTCACCGGATCGAAGAGCTCGGCCTTGCGCCAGACGGCGAGCAGGGTCTCCTGCGCGAGTTCCTCCGCCTCGCCCCGTCCGTCGCGCGCGAACACGGTGATCAGACGCGGCGCGAAATGGGCGTGGAGACGCGCGAAGGCGGCCCGATCGCGGCGCGATGCCACGGCGAGAATCCAGGCCTCCGGACCGTCGGGATCGATGTCCGTGCCGCGCGGCGTGGACGGGGTGTCGCTCAAGCGCGCGCCTCTCCGTAAGACCGTGATGACCGCCATCGTTGGTATCGCCTCTCACTTCCCATCGGCAAGTACGAAGGATCGGGCGCTACGGATCACCTGCGGTTCGGATCTTCGGTCGGTCGGGCGGCATCTCGGCGCGCGGCGCACGGGATTCACGCTCGCCCCCCCGCTCGACGAAGGCGACGACGTCGTCGAGGACGTCGGCACGCCAACGGAGAGGCTTGGCGAGCGCCGAGACGAGGCCGACGTGACCGATGTCGGGATAGACGACCGTATGGACCGAAGTGCCCCGGGCGGTGAGCGCTTCGGCGAATTCCTTCGTGTTGAAGAGGCCGACGGTGCGATCGTCGGCGCCGTGGAGGAGGAGAGTCGGCGGGCCCTTGCGCCGCACCAGATGGGCGGGGCGCGCCCGGTCGGCGCGTCCGGCGACGGAGGCGAAGATCGCCGCCGTCGTGTCCCAGGTGGTCGGGTCGAAGGCATAGGGGCCGGCGAGGCCGACGAGGCCGGCGGGCGCGACGGCGCGCGGCGCGGCGGCGCGCGGCGCGGCGGCGGCGAGCCAGCGTCGATCGACGGTGAGGAGCGCGGCGATGTGCGCGCCGGCGGAATGGCCCATCAGATAAATCGGCCGCAATCCGCCGTCGGTTCGCGCCAGATGGCGATCGACCCAGCCGTAGGCGCGGGCGGCGTCCTCGACGAAGGTCGGGAAGCGCACCTGCGGATAGAGGCGGTAGTCGGCGATCACGGTGGTGATGCCGCGCGCCGCCAGTGCGGTGCCGACGAATTCGTAGGTGGAGCGGTCGCCGCTGGTCCAGGCACCGCCGTAGAGAAACAGAACGATCGGGCCGGACGAGAGGCGATCGGGGGCGAAGACGTCGAGGCGGTGGCGTGCGTCGGGGCCGTAGGGAATGCCGCCGTCGAAGCGCACGCCGGGTTCGCGGATGAGGAAATCGAAGAACGAGGTCCCCGAGGTCGACGCCTCGGCCGGCGTCCGTGTCGCGGCCTCGGCAGGGGGCGCGACGGCGGTGACGAGCAGCGCTGCGAGCGAAAAGGCCTTGTGCATCGAAATTCTCCTCGTCCGGCGAAAGCCCGGCCCCCTCACGTCCGCCGATCAGGCGACCGGGGGCGCGAGCCACAGCGTCACCAGCCGTCCGGCGCTCGCCGCGGCGGCCGAGACGAACGTTCCCCAGGCGAGATCGGCGAGCGTCAGCGTCGTCGACCAGTTCCTGAGCGTCGCCTGATTGGTCAGGTCGTAGGTGGCGTAGGCGACGAGGCCGAAGAGGGCCGCGTTGCCGACCGTCGCCATCGCCCCGCCGGTCAAACCCGGCTTCACCCCGAAATGGACGAGGCCGACGACGTAGACGCCATAGAAGATCAGAGCCGGGCCGATGCGAAAGCCGTCGAGGAGCAGGTCTCCCATCGTCGGCCGGTAGAGCGCGTCCGCCATCCGCCAGAGCCAGACCGCGTCGAGCGCGAGGAAGGCTGCGAGCGTGGCGCCGTGGGCGACCAGAAGCGTCTTCATGGGGGTGTCCTCGTGTCGGGTCAGTCGCCGCCGAGGCGGGTCCAACCCATTTCCTTGCAGAGAAGGCCGACGACGATGCAGCCGCGCGTCGTCATCGACGCGGCGCCGACCGTCATCGTCAGTCGGTAGCTCAGATCGCGCTGGGGATCGAAGGCGGTGCCGGTCCAGCGGCCGGCGCCCGCCGGTTCGACCGTCATGACGAGCTTGTCGCCGGTCTTCTCGCCCTTGGTCCCTTCGCGGATCCAGGTGTTGACGGCGCAGATGTCGGAGCCGCAGCGCGCGATCCGCACCCGCGCGTTGCCGTCGCCGCGTGCCCACAGGCCGAAGGGCGAGGGCTCGGCGGCGGCGAAGCCCAGGGGAGGGGCGAGGAGGACGGCGGCGGTCGCGGCGGCGATCGCCGCATGGGCGTGACGCGTGTTCATGACCGGCCTCCCGCCGCCGTTTCCGACTTGGTCAGCGTGTACAGTCCGACGTCGATCGCGCCCTCGCGGAAGCCCGCCTCGCAATAGGCGAGGTAGTAGTCCCAGAGGCGGCGAAAGCGCGCGTCGAAGCCGAGGGGCGCGATCTCCTCCCAACGGGCATGGAAGCGGCGACGCCATTCGGCCAACGTCTCGGCATAGGAGAGGCCGAAATGCTCGGCCGCCTCGAGGCGCAGTCCGGCCGCCGCGACGGCCGCCGCGAAGGCGGATTTCGAGGGCAGGAAACCACCGGGGAAAACGTGCTTCTGAATGAAGTCGGTGTCGCGGCGATAGTCCTCGTAGCGGTCGTCGGCGATCGAGATCACCTGGAGCACGGCGCGACCGCCGGGGTTCAGCGCGCGGGCGAGGGTTTCGAAATAGGTCGGCCACCAAGCTTCGCCGACGGCCTCGAACATCTCGATCGACACGACCCGGTCGAAGGTCTCGACGACGTCGCGATAGTCCTGGAGGCGCAAGTCGACTCGGTCGGCGAGCCCGCGTACGGCAGCGACGTCGCGGGCCCAGGCGAGTTGCGACGGCGACAGGGTGAGGCCGGTGACGCGTCCGGCGCGGTCCTCGGCGAGATGCGCGGCGAGCGCTCCCCAGCCGCAGCCGATTTCGAGCACGCTCTCACCGCCGTCGAGGGCGAGAAGCTCGGCGATGCGATCGAGCTTTTTCGTCTGCGCCGCCTCGAGGCTCGGTGTCGTCTCGTCCCAGAGGGCCGAAGAATAGAGCATCGTGCCGTCGAGCCAGCGCCGATAGAAGTCGTTGCCGAGATCGTAGTGGGCCTCGATGTTGCGCCGGCTGCCACGCCGGCTGTTGGCGTTGAGGAGGTGGCGCAGTCGATCGACCGAGCGGAAGAGGCGAGAACCGCGCACGGCGCGCCGCAAATCGTCGGTGTTGCGGGCGGCGAGCCGGATGACGGCGACCGGGTCGGGGCTGATCCAGTCGCCGGCGACGTATCCTTCGGCGAAGCCGATGTCGCCGCCGGTCAGGATGCGCGTCAGCGTCCGCCAGCGCCGGATCTGGATCGTCGCCTCGGGTCCGGTCAGGCGACCGGCGCGGACGAAGCTCTCGCCGGAGGGCAGGATCACCCGTAACCGACCGACGGCGAGTCCCGAGAGCAATCGGTCGAAGAGGCGGGCGCGAACGCCCCGGATCTCCTCTCCGGCCAGTGCCGCGACGTCGGCGGCGGTCATGGTGGTTTCGTCGATATGGCTCATGACGCTGCCTTTCTGGGTTTTCGGGGAGAAACGATGGTGATCGCGGTTTCGGGCGGCGGCGGTTTGAACCTCAGCTTCACGCCCTTCAGCCAGAGCTTCAGCGCTTCCCAATGGATGCCGCCGACGACCCGGAGGGTGAGGAAGGGGACGGCGAAGAAGAGGCGCAGCAGCGCGCGATCGGTGAGTTCTTCCCGTCGGGCGAGGTGGCGGGCGCCGAGAATGCGCCCCTCGGCGTCGTGGACGTCGATCACCAGCGAGAAGAATTCCGCCGGCGGCTTCACCCGGAAGGCGTAGGACTGGTCCATGTCCATGAAGGGCGAGACGTGGAGCGCCTTGTCGCAGCGCTGGCGGATCTCGCCGCCGTCGGTCTCCTCGACCGGGATCAGATAGCCGTGGCGCTCGCCGAAGGTGTTGTCGACCTCCCAGAGGATCGCCGCGAGGCGGCCGTCGCGAGCGTGGCAGAAGAAGATCGACAGCGGATTGAAGGACCAGCCGAGGAGACGGGGCATGGTGAAGAGCCGGATCGGCCCGCCGTCGGGGTCGATCCCGGCGCGACGCATCGCGCTTTCGACCTGGGCCCTCAGATCCCGGCCGGTGCCGTCGCCGCGATCGCGCGCGTGGAACGAGACGAGATTGAAGCGGTCGACCGAGAAGAACCGCAGGCGCCGGTCGAGCTCGGGAAGCTCGTCGAGATCGAGCAGCATCGACCAGACCCGGTAGGCGAGGCGATGCTCGCGTGGGCGTAGGCGATGGTGGATGACATGGCCCGGATAGAGGGCGGAGGCGAACGGGGGCGTCATTCGGCCGCCTCCCGTGTGTCCGAACGGGGATCGAGCGGGAGGCGATGGATGCGGGCACTGTCGTTCGCGACGGTCCAGGGACGGCGGCGTCCGCCGAGATCCTCGGCGACGGCGAGGCCCGCCTGGAGCCCGTCCTCGTGGAAGCCGGCGCCGAAATGAGCGCCGCAGAACCAGGTCCGGTTCACCCCCTGCAGCGACCAGAGCTCCGGCTGCGCCCGACCAGTCGCGGCGTCGAAGAGGGGGTGGTCGTAGGCGATCCGGGTGTGGACGAGCGCCGGATCGGGCTCGCGGAGGGGATTGAGCGTGACGAAGAGCTCGCGCGTCTCGCCCAGGGATTGGAGCCGGTTCATCCAATAGGTGACGGAGAGCGCGCGATCGCCGTCACGCGCGTCCGAAAGGTAGTTCCAGCTCGCCCAGGCGGCGCGGCGCTGCGGCATGAGCCTCGCGTCGGAATGCAGCACCGCCTCGTTGCGCGAATAGTGGAAGGCGGCGAGGAGCCGCCGTTCCTCGGCGCTCGCGTCGGCGAGGAGGCCGAGCGCGCGATCGGCATGGGTGGCGATCACCACGTCGTCGAAACGCCGCCGCGCGCCGGTCGCGTCGACCACTTCGACACCGGCCGCGTCGCGACGCACCGACACGACCGGGGTCGAGGTCAGGATGCGATCGCGGAAGGAGGCCGTCAGACGCGCGACGTATTCGCGGCTGCCGCCCTTCACGGTGCGCCACACGGGACGGCCGGTCAGGCGCAGCAGGCCGTGGTTCTCGCAGAAGCGGACGAAGGCGGCGGCCGGGTAGTCGCCGACCTCGGCCGACGGCGTCGACCAGATCGCGGCGGCCATCGGATAGAGATGGTCCTCGCGGAAGGCGCGGCCGTAGCGGTGGGCATCGAGCCAATCCGCCAGCGAGACGTCGCCCATCGTCGCCAGATCCCGCGGCGCTTCGCGGTAGAAGCGCAGGAGATCCGACATCATCGACCAGAAGCGCGGCTTCAGTAGATTCGTCGGTTGGGCGAAGAGGCCGGCGAGGTCGGAGCCGGCGTATTCGAGCCGACCGCGATCGATCGACACGGCGAAGGACATGTCTGTCGCCGCCGTCTCGACGCCGAGATGGGCGAAGAGGGCGGAGAGGTTCGGATAGCAGGGCTCGTTGTAGACGATGAAGCCGGTGTCGACCGCGATGCTCCGACCGGCGATGTCGATCTCGACCGTGTTCGAATGGCCGCCGATGCGATCGTCGGCCTCGTAGACGGTGACGTCGTGGCCCTTCGCGAGCAGCCAGGCGGCGGAGAGTCCGGAGATTCCGGTTCCGATCACCGCGATGGCCTTGCGTTCGTTTCTCGTCGTGTACGGCCAGGTCATGTCTCGTCCCTTCATCCGTCCGACGGCGTCGCGTCGAATGCGTCGTTCGAGGTGAAGTACGTAGACGAACGGGAAAAGGTTCTGTCGGATCACCGCGCGGCGTGAATTTTTCCGGGCGCGTCACCGACGCTCGTGAAATCGGCCATCCGATCGAAAAATGTGGATGCCCGAGGAAACCGTCGCGGCTCGCCGTGCGTATCGCTTCGAGGAATGCGATCGCGAGGTGGTTTCATGTCGATGTCGGCAATGGTCGTTGCAACGGTGCTGCTGGTCGGGGCGATGGTCGTCGCCTGGGCGGTGCGGATGCGGACCGGATCGAGCGGTTGGATCGACACGATCTGGTCGGTCGCCGTCGGTCTCGTGGGGCTGGTGGCGGCGCTCGGCGCCGCGGGGGGTGGTCGGCGATGGCTGATCGCGGGCCTGATCGCCGTCTGGTCGGGACGTCTCGCGCTCCACATCGGTCGACGCACGCACGGTGCGGCCGACGATCCGCGCTACGCGGACCTGGCGCGGCAATGGGGCGACGGCTTCGGGGCGCGGCTCTTCCTGTTTCTTCAGATCCAGGCGGCGGTGGGAGTCGTGCTTGCGTTTGCGGTCCATCTCGCGGCTTCCGCGCCGGCGCCGTTTCCCGGCCCCGTCGACGTCCTGGCGACCGCCGTCGTCCTCACCGGGCTCGCGGGGGAAGCGCTCGCGGACGCGCAACTGCGCCGGTTCCGCGGACGGGCCCAACCGGGTTCGGTCTGCGACGTCGGGCTGTGGGGGTGGTCGCGCCATCCCAACTATTTCTTCGAATGGCTGGTCTGGTGCGGCTTCGCGCTCTTCGCGCTCGCCGGGATCGCCGATCGGCCGGTGCAGATCCTCGCCGTCGCGGCGCCGGCGCTGATGTGGGGTCTGCTCGTCCACGTCTCCGGCATTCCGCCGCTCGAGGCGCACATGCTGAGAACCCGTCCCGACGCCTTCCGCGCCTATGCCGCGCGCGTCTCGCCCTTCGTTCCCCGTCCCCCACGGACAGCATCCCAGGGCGCGGCCGTCCACCTGGAGGAAAGCCCATGAACTTCGTCGCAGGCGTGATCGACACGGTCGAGCGAATCCCCCTTCCCGACGGCCTCACCCTCGCCGGGATCGACTGGCTGTGCGAGCGCACCCGCCGTAGGCTCGAGCGCGACGGCGCGACCGACGAGGATCTCTTCGTCCGCGAGATGCGGCGCCACCCGATCGCCGCGCACGTGGAGGCGGCGAACGACCAGCACTACGAGCTGCCGCCCGACTTCTTCGGTCTGGTGCTCGGCCCGCGCCGGAAATACTCCTGCTGCCGCTATCCGAGCGAGACGACGACGCTGGCCGAGGCCGAGGAGCTGGCGCTCGCCGAGACCTGCGAACACGCCGATCTCCACGACGGTCAGACCATCCTCGAACTCGGTTGCGGCTGGGGCTCGCTCACGCCCCACATGGCCGCGACCTACCCGCGTGCCCGTATCGTCGCGGTGTCCAATTCCCAATCGCAACGCGCCCACATCGTCGCCGAGGCGAAGCGGCGGGGGCTCACCAACGTCACCGTCGTCACCTCGGACATGAACGACTTCCAGCCGCCCATCGTCGACTTCGACCGCATCGTCTCGGTCGAGATGTTCGAGCACATGTCGAACTGGCGGGCTCTTCTCGCGCGTGCCCGTGATTGGTCGGCGCCCGACGGGCGCCTCTTCCTCCACGTCTTCACCCACCGTTCGCGGTCCTATCGCTTCGATCATCTGGATCCCGCCGATTGGATCGCCCGCCACTTCTTCACCGGCGGCATCATGCCGGCGCAGGATCTGCCGCATCGGTTCCCCGACCTCTTCCGGGTCGAGGCGGAATGGCGGTGGCCGGGTACCCACTATCGGGAGACGGCGCTCGACTGGCTCGCCAACTTCGACGCGGAACGTGAACGGATCGATCGGATCCTGGTCGACGTCTACGGATCGGACGCGGATCTGTGGCGACGGCGGTGGCGGCTGTTCTTCCTGGCGACGGCCGGGCTGTTCGGCCACGCCGACGGCGCGGAATGGGGCGTCGGTCACTATCGCCTGACGCCGGTCGTCGAGGCGTCGTCGTGACCGCAGAGGTCGAGGCGAAGGCGGCCGCGACGGCGAGCGTCGCGTGGCTCGTGGTCGCCAACAAGCCGATCTATCCACTCTACGTGTGGTGGTTCGTCGGTTCGGGAACGGCGGTGGCCTGGGCGACGGCCCTTTCGGCGCCGCTCTTCCTCGCCATCGCCCTCTCGGCCGCACGTCGCCCGCTCGCCGCGCGGGTGGCGCTGCCGCTCGTCGGTGCCGCCGACACCGTGTTCGCGACCGTCCTCTTCGGGCCGGCGAGCGGCACCGAACTCTTCTTCGTTCCCTGCCTGCTTCTCGCGATCGCCGCCTTTTCGGCGCACGAGGGGCGCTGGGCGCGGCGGCTCGTCGCCGTGCTCTTCGTCACGTTCGTGATCGCCCATGCGACGATCGGGGCGACGATCGGCTCGGGGTTCGCACCTTGGACGGCCGTCGAGACGGCCCATCTCAGGGAGATCAACGTCTTCGCCGTCGCCTCGCTCTCGGCCTTCGTGGGGTGGAGGTTTTCGGGCACCGGACGCGACGCGTGATCTCGTCCGTCGCGGGGGCGCGCGTTTCCGCGGATCGTCGAGCCCGAGACGGACACCATCCGCTCCGTCGTCGTCGATCCTGCGCCCGAGCGGGGGGGCGTTCGTCGGCTTCGTCGAGCAGAACGACCTCACGGTCGACCGGCGGATCGAGACGCAGGTCCATGCCGACCATCTGTCGGCGAGGTTCTGAAGGAGCGCGGGTCGGGGGCGTGATCGCCATAGGCGAGACGATCACGAGGGTGCGGGAGACCTTCGGTGCGATCTTCGGCGAGGGGGCGGACCTCGCACGCGACGGACGCCCGTTCGACCCTCTCATCGTGGATGGTGAGACCCGGCCGATCGCCGCCTCGCGACCCCGAGGTCGGCCTCGTCGCCTTCGCGGACGCGACGATCCGTGTCGCGCATCCGGCAACGGACGAAAGGCCGCCGCCGGCGGTCGTCGCGGCGCGACGGAACCGATGCGCGCCCGGCGCGTTTCTTCTTCAGTCAAAAGGAGAAGATGATGCCCACATCCACCGGACATACCCGCGCCATTCCGTCCTCGAAGGTCGTCGGCTCGAACGTCTACGACGCGCGTGGCGAACATCTCGGCCACGTCGAGGACGTCGTCTTGGACAAGCTCTCCAACACCATCATGTTCGCCGTCCTCGGATTCGGCGGTCTGCTCGGCATCGGCGAGAAATACCATGCGATGCCGTGGTCGATGCTCGACTACGACGAGGCCAAGGGCGGCTACGTCGTCCCGCTCGATCCGACGGTGCTGGCGGCGGCCCCGGTCTACGAGCTCGCCGATCTGATCGCGGCCGACGGAGCGGCGACCTCGCCGGATCTGACCTATTACGCCAAGGCGCTGTGACTCAGGCCTTCGCGTCTCGATCGAATCGGAGAGGAGACCGGGCTCGCGCCCGGCCTCCTCTCGTTTGCATGTCCATCGCTCTCTTCCGAGCCGAGGCTGCGGGCGGGTCTCGTCCCGCCCCGTCGCGACGGGTTCGCTCACCCGCGCGTCCAGCGATAGAGCCAGGTCTCCGTCACGGGGTCGGCGCCGCGCATCAGCCGCGCGCGGACTTCGACCATCTGCGCGGCGTCGACCTTCACCCGGAAGGCGAGGCGCAGGCCCTTGGTGTGAGGGTTCGCCTCGATCACCGGCTCGATCACGGTGCCCGGCCGGCAAGAGATCTCGGCCTTCAGATCCTCGGGCTTCGACGTTTCGACGGCCGCGCCGACGAAGTCGACGATGAAGAGCCGTTCCTCGTCGCCGCCGCCCTCGAGGGTCGAGGTCACCCGCGCGAGGTCGGTCCGCACCGGCCCGTCCATGCCCCAATGGATGCGGTAGGAAAAGAGATATTCGCCGCCCTTGCGGAGCGGTTCGTCGGGACGCCAGAAGGCGACGATGTTGTCGTGGATCTCCTCGTTCGTGGGGATCTCGACGAGCACGAGCTTGCCCGCGCCCCAGTCGCCGAGCGGCTCGACCCAGGCGCTCGGGCGCTTCTCGTAGGCGGCTTCCATGTCCTGATATTCGAAGAACGACCGCTGGCGCTGCATCAGCCCGAAGCCGCGCAGGTTGCCGTCGGCGAAGACCGACATCTGCAGCATCCGGGGATTGGCGAGCGGCCGCCAGCAGTGCTCGCCCGCGGCGGTGAGGAAGGCGAGCCCCTCGGCGTCGCGCACCGCCGGGCGGAAGTCGTCGAAGCCCTTCCGATCGTTGGGGGCGAAGAGGAACATGCTGGTGAGCGTGCCGAGGCCGACCTTGTCGAGGTCGGTGCGGGGGTAGAGCGCCGCCTCGACCGAGGTCGTGGTCGTCTCGCCCGGCACGATCGAGATGCGGAAGGCGCCGGTCACGCTCGGCGAATCGAGCAGGGCGTGGATGACGAGCAGATTGCCGTCGCTCTTCGGCTTCTCGATCCAGAACTCGCGGAAGAGCGGGAATTCCTCGCCGGCCGGGTCGGCGGTGGCGATGGCGAGGCCTCGCGCCGAAGTGCCGTAGACGTTGCCGCGCCCGACGGCACGAAAATAACTCGCGCCCTGAAAGACCAGGAACTCCTCGGCGACGTCGGGGCGGTTGATCGGCGTCTTGACGCGGAAGCCGGACCACCCGAGCGTCTCGCCGTCCTTGGGCGGGGGGACGTCCGGGGGAAACACGAAGCAGCCGTCGTATTGCACGATCCTGAGGGCCTGGGTGTCCTCGACGGCGTCGAAGTCGACGTGGTCGCGATAGAGGAAGCCGCGCGGCATCCATTCGATGCGGAACGGCCCCGGACCCTCGCGCAGGAACGTGTCCTTGGGGCGGAAGGCGATCGCCCGATACTGGTCGTAGTTCAGATTGTCGAGGCCCTTCGGCAGCTTGGTGTCCGGCGGCTCGAAGGGGCGAGCCGCCATGGCGGCGGCACGGGCGCGCAGCACGTGGGGCTCGAAGCGGACGCCGGGTCCGTCGGTCTTCGGCATGGCCGGCTCCGGTCCGGCGGCGTGCGCGGCATCGAGCCATCCCGCGCCCAACGCGATCGGAATCGTGCCCAAGGCCCAGGTCATCACGTCGCGCCGCGTCGTCGCCATTCCATGTTCCTCCCGTTTCGCCGTTCGTCCGGCCGCATCGAGATAGGGACCCATTTCGGCGAAGAAAAGATCGCCGACGAAGGGGGACGCTCGCGGAACTCGGAGACGGCTGCGCCGGGGCGCCGAGCCGAGAGGCTCGGTGGGACAATGCACCTATCCGAGAAGAGTTCTAGAGGAACGTTCCGGGGTGAACCGGACGTCGCCGTCTTCGGATCGCCCCCGGTACTCGGTGCTGTGAGGTGGTCCCCGTCCGACGGGCAGTTCGATGAGCTTGGGTCGACCTGAGAGAAGGACGATCCCGATGACGGGGAAGCGGAAACGGTACTCGGGAGAGTTCAAGGCCGAGGTCGCCCTGGAGGCGATCCGCGGCGAGGCGACGGTGGCGCAGCTGACGGTGAAGTCCGGCGTCCATCAGACGATGATCAACGCCTGGAAGAAGCAGGCGGTCGAGCGGATGGCCGATGTCTTCTCGGGCAAGTCGGAGGCACTCGAGGCGGCCCGCGATGGCGAGGTCGAAAAGCTGCACGCGATGATCGGCCAACTCGTCGTGGAGCGGGATTTTTTGAAACGAGCCTCCGGACGCTGAGCGTCGGCCGGAGGCGCGAGATGATCGAACCCACCACCCCAGGCTCACGATCCGGCGGCAGTGCGAACTCGTCGGCATCAGCCGCTCGACCTTCTACGGACCGGCAGCGGCCGAGACGGCGTTGAACCTGTCGCCGATGCGGCTGATCGACGAGCGGTTTCTGGAAACGCCGTGGTACGGCTCGCGACAGATGGCTCGTCATCTGCGTCGGCACGGCCATACGGTCGGCCGAAAGCGGATCCGGCGGAAGATGGGGTTGCAGGCGGTCTATCGGCGGCCGAAGACGACCGTCCCGCATCCCGAGCACAAGAAGTGGCCGTATCTGCTGCGTGATCTCGACATTCGCCGGCCGAACCACGTCTGGTGCGCCGACATCACCGACATCCCGATGCGACGCGGCTTCCTCTACCTCGTCGCCGCGATGGACCGGGCGAGCCGGCGAGTGCTGGCGTGGTGGCTGTCGAACACGATGAATGCCGACTTCTGCATCGCCGCGGTCGAGGAGGCCATGGCGACACATGGGAGACCGGAGATCTTCGCCACCGACCAGGGCAGCCAGTTCACCAGCCCTCGGTTCACGGAGGTCCTGACCGACGCGGGCGTTCGAATATCCATGGACGGGCGGGGCCGGTGGATGGACAACGTCTTCATCGAGCGGCCATGGCGGTCGATGAGCCGAAGGCCGGCGAAGCCAATTACGAGTGCATCTACCTCCATGCCCACGAGACCGGCTCGGAAACCCGTGCCGGCATTCGACAGTGGATCGACTACTACAACTTCGACCGACCTCACTCGACACACGGCGGGCGAACGCCCGTCGAGGTCCACGAGGAGGCCGGCGACATCAGACTGGCGGCGTGACGGACCATAGGCCCAAGCTTACGAAGGCCGCCAATCTGTCCAGCCGGACGGGACCACCTCACGCTTCGCGGATACGCCGTCGCGGGCGGCCCTGCCGCACGGCAGACCGCCGATGGACCGTCTCACTCGGTCGATCGTTCTCCACCATGAGGGGATGCGAGCCCGCCCGATTCGGTGGCCTCGCGTCATGACGTCCCACCCGCAGCCGTCGATGCGCCTCTTTTCCTGCGATGCCTGTTCCAACCCGATCCATTTCGATAATTCGACCTTCGTCGCCTGTCATGCCGCGATCGGCATCGTGGCGGAGACCGGGGCGATGACGTCCCTGGTGCCGAACGGGACGCATTGGCATGCGCCGGCGCGCGGCCGCGACGTCGCTCTGTGCGCCAATGCGGTCTACGGCGCCTGCAATGGGCTCGCGCCGGTGGAGCGGGCCGGCGATCTCTGCCCCGTCCGCCGCCACAGCCGGACCATTCCCGATCTCTCGATCGCGACCAACATCGCCAAATTCCGCCGTATCGTCGGGGCAGAGCGGCATCTCTTCCATTCGCTCGGCCGTTGGTCGCTCGCGCCTGCCACCAAGGCGGAGAACGCGAGCACCGGCTCGCCTTCGACTTTCTCACCGACACGATCGCGCCCGAGGGCAGCGTCGTTCCGGTGCTGACCGGCCACGACGACGGGGTGATCACGCTGTCGATCGCCGAGGTGGACGACGCTGCGCGAGCCCTATCGCATGCTGCTCGGCCACTTCCGCCACGAGATCGGACATTGTTGGCGGGCATTATCGGTGGGATCGATTGTTGCGCGACTGCGGTCGGCTCGACGACTTCCGCGCGCTCTTCGGCGACGAACGGGCGGATTACGGAGAAGTGTTGCGTCGTCATTACGACGAAGGTCCGCTGCCCGATTGGCGCTGCGCCACGTCAACGCCTATGCCTCGTCCCGCCCTTGGGAGGATTTCGCGGAGACCTGGGCGCATCTGATGCATCGGGTCGACACGTCGGAGACCGCACGTTCCTTCGGTCTGGCGCCGGCGCCGATGATGCGCATCGATTCGTGTCTGGCGCTCGACGTCGACTTCGACCCCCACGGGACCTTCGACTTCGCTCGGATCACGGAGGTCTGGCCGGCGCTCGCGGTGGCCGTCAACGCCATCGCTCGATCTCTCGGCCAACGCGATGGGTACCCCTTCGTGACGTCGCCGATGATCATCGAAGCAGAAATGGCGTTCGCACACGGATTGATCGTCGAGGGTGGTTCATCCTGACGAGAGTCGTGGGGGATCGCGGGTCGAGGTCGACGGTGTCCCTCGGTGAGCGGGCGTGATGTGACCGGGTCTTGGACTGGCGACCAAGAAAATTCTTCACGACTCGGTACGAAAGAGGCATTCGGGAGGGTTGCAGGCCCCCGCAACCCTTGTCGTCGAAAAGCCCCGATCCCCAAGATCGGGGCTTTTTGCGTTCTCAGGTGGCAGGGGGCGGGAGATGACCCGGAGGCTCCGGGGGAGAGGTCGGGGGCACAGCACGGCGGTGCACGTCAGGAGCCGAATTCCAGCGGTGTGTGGGAGACGAGGCCGCAGGAGGTGGCGCCGCGCGGATCCGGCCATGCGGGGCACGCACCACAGCGGCGAGGGGCACCAGAGCGGAACTCAGAAGGGCTCCAATACGACATGTAAAAGGTATGCGGAATGCATGTCTTGAGCCTGAGTACGACGTTTCGATGGGACAATCTGACCGCGAAGTCACGACCGCGCTCAACCGAGCGTGCCGCGCGGATAGGCAGCTGCACCGAGGCGAGGGAAGGCGCGACGGTCCCCGTCTGGTCCGAGGGGGCGGTGATGCGATCCCGCCGCGATCGTCATCGGAGCCGAATGCTGCCTGAAGGATCGGCGGTCGTTCGACGTGAATTGGATCTCTGCCCGCGCCGAGGCGAGCTCGGCCACTAACGGCGGAGCCGCCTTCCACGCGCGGCGACGGGACGTCCAGGCTCCCGAAGGCCGTGCCTCGATGGCCCCTGCGGGCGCAAGGGCCATCTGCGCCGAACGCGGACGTCATCGACCGGGATCGCTCGACGTGCGGGCGATCAGTTTGCCGAGAAGGCGCTGCAATTCGGTGCGTTCCTCCGCCTCGAGTTCGCCGAGGACCTGCCCCTCGTAGGCGAGGCCGAGCGGGACGATCTCTTCGAAGAGGGCGCGCCCGGCCTCGGTCAGGGCGAGAAAGCGCTCTCGCTTGTCGTCGGCGTTGGCGGTCGCGGTGACGAGGTCGCGCTCCTGCAGCGTCGCGACGGCGCGGCTCACCACCGTCTTGTGCATGTGGCGAATGGCCTCGATGTCCTTGGCACGAATGGGACTTCCCTCGCCGAGCGTGGCCAGGATGCGCCATTCCGGAACCGACAGGCCGAAGCCCGCCGAATAGATCGCGGAGAACCCTTCGCTCGTGCGGTTGGCGAGAACCGCCAACTGGTGCGGCAGAAAGGTCTGGAGACGGAAGACGGGGGGCGGAGAGGGGGCATCGCTTGACATGGGGCCATCCCATCGGATTTAATTGGTTTCATCAAGCAACCAATATCGAGGAACGCCCGCGTCATGGTGGCTCACTCCTTCGCCCTCCCCAAGCGGGACGGCCGCGCCTCGCGTCAGGCCCATTGCGATCTGCCGGAGGGAACTTTCGAACGCGAACTCGGCCGTGAGGGATTCTTCGGCCCGGCGACGCAGATGTATCACCGCCGTCCGCCGACGGGGTGGACCTCCTGGGAGGGGCCGTTGCGGCCGCGGGCCTTCGATCTCGCCGCGCTGCCCGCCGAGGGGAGCGTCTGGGCGGCGCCGACGATCGTCTCCAATGCGGCGATGAAGCTGCGTTGGTGGCGCTTCTCGGGCCGGATGGACCATCTGGTGCGCAACGGCGACGGCGACGAACTGCTGTTCGTTCACGCGGGCTCCGCCGATCTCTTCTGCGACTACGGGCGTCTCGAAATCCGGGCCGGCGACTACGTGCTGCTGCCACGCTCCACCATGTGGCGGATCGAGACGCGCGAGCCGGTGGAGATGCTGCTGATCGAGGCGACGAACGGCGCCTATCGTACCCCCGACCGGGGTCTCGTCGGCCGCCATGCGCTCTATGATCCGGGCGTCCTCGACGTGCCGGTGATCGACGAGGCCTTCCGCGCGCAGCAGGACGACCGCGAATGGCGGGTCGAGATCAAGAGGCGCGGCCTGCTCTCGACCGTCACCTATCCCTACAATCCGCTCGACGCGGTCGGCTGGCAGGGCGATCTCTGCCCGCTGCGGCTGGCCATCTCCGACATCCGTCCGCTGTCGGCGCATCGTTATCATCTGCCGCCGTCGGCACACTCGACCTTCGTCGCCGATCGCTTCGTCGTCTGTTCCTTCGTGCCGCGCCCTTTCGAGACCGATCCGGGGGCGATGAAGGTGCCGTTCTTCCACAACAACGACGATTACGACGAAGTCATCTTCTATCATGCCGGCGACTTCTTCTCGCGCGACGGGATCGGCCCGGGGATGGTGACGTTCCACCCTTGCGGCTTCACGCATGGTCCCCATCCCGGCGCGCTCGCCCGCACCTTCGTGCAGCCGAAGCCGATGACCGACGAATATGCGGTGATGATCGACACGCGCGACGCGCTCGACCTCGGCGAGGCCGCAGGCGCCTGTGAACGCGGCGATTATGCCGAGAGCTGGCGCAGTGGCGACGGTCGCAGCCCGGAGGCGCCGCGGATCCCGCGCGAAGGCTGACCGGCACTTTCTCTTCTCGTGCCGGGCGGCTGCCGCCGCCGGCGCGGTTCCGATCCTCGGCGGGTCCTCGCGTCCGCCCGTGTCTCCTCGCCGAGACGCTTCATCAGAAAGGCAGTTTCCTCATGTCGACGACCAAGGCCTTCGCCTCGCAGGCGGACCTCGAGGAGAAGAAGGTCACCTTCTCGCGGATCTCCGAACACGCCTACGCCTATACCGCCGAAGGCGATCCCAACACCGGCATCGTCATCGGCGACACGTCGGTGATGGTGCTCGACACCCAGGCGACGCCGGTGATGGCGCAGGACGTGGTGCGGCGCATCCGCGAGGTCACCGACAAGCCGATCGAATGGGTGGTACTGTCGCACTACCACGCCGTGCGGGTTCTCGGGGCGGAGGGCTATCGGGACGCCGGCCTGAAGAACGTGGTGGCGAGCCGGGCCACCTGGGACATGATCGTCGAGCGCGGCGAGGCCGACAAGGCGAGCGAGATCGGCCGTTTTCCGCGCCTCTTCCGGGCGGTCGAGAGCGTGCCGGGCCTCACCTGGCCGTCGGTGGTCTTCGAGAAGGAGCTGACCATTCGGCTCGGCTCGGTCGAGGTGCGGTTGAAGCAGATCGGCCGTGGCCACACCGCCGGCGACACCATCGCCTGGCTACCGCAGGAGGGCGTCGTCTTCTCCGGCGATCTCGTCGAATACGGCGCCACGCCCTATGCGGGCGATGCCCATTTCAAGGATTGGCCGGCGACGCTCGCCCGGGTCGCGGCCCTCGATCCGATCGCGCTGGTGCCGGGGCGTGGTGAAGCGCTGATCGGGCGGGACAAGGTGAAGGAGGGGATCGACGGCACCGCCGCCTTCCTCACCGATCTGTGGACCTCGGTGAAGGCGGGCGTCGACGCCGGTCACGAACTGAACCGGATCTACAAGGACACGCATGCGGCGCTGAAGCCGAAATACGGTCATTGGGTGATCTTCGACCATTGCCTGCCCTTCGACGTGACCCGCGCCTTCGACGAGGCGAACGGTCTCGATCACCCGCGCATCTGGACCGCCGAGCGCGATCGCGAGATGTGGGCGGCGCTGGAGGGCTGAGAGCGTGAACCCGACCAACGATCCGGCGCTGGTCTCCTGGGTGGAGACGGCGCAAGGCAGCGATTTCCCGATCCAGAACCTGCCCTGGGGCGTCTTTTCGTTCAATGACGGTCCGGCGCGCGTCGGCGTGGCGATCGGCGATCGAGTCGTCGACGTCGGCGTCCTCGCCGAGGCGGGGCTCCTCGGGGATGTTCCCGCCGACGTCTTCGCGACGGGCGTCCTCAACGACTTCGTCCGGCTCGGGCCGGCGGTGTGGTCGCGGACTCGGGCGCGGCTCTCCGAGCTGTTGCGGGCCGACGTCGGCCGACTGCGCGACGATGCGGCGTTGCGGGCGCGGGCCCTGGTGCCGCTCGCCGACGTCCGGCTCCATCTGCCGATCCGGGTCGAGGGTTACACCGACTTCTATTCGTCGCGCGAACATGCCACCAACGTCGGCCGGATGTTCCGGCCGGACGCTCCGGCGCTGTTGCCCAATTGGCTGCATCTGCCGGTCGGCTACAACGGCCGCGCCTCGACCGTCGTCGTCTCCGGCACGCCGATCCGCCGGCCGCTGGGCCAGACCAAGGCACCGGGCGAGGCGGCGCCGAGCTTCGGTCCGTGCCGGCGGCTCGATCTCGAACTCGAAATGGCGACGATCGTCGGCGTCGACACCGAGATGGGCCGGCCGCTGACGCTCGAGGAGGCGGAGCGGGGCATCTTCGGCTACGCGCTCCTCAACGACTGGTCGGCGCGCGACATCCAGCAGTGGGAATACGTGCCGCTCGGACCGTTCCAGGCCAAGGTCTTCGCGACCAGCATGGGGCCGTGGATCGTCACCGCCGAGGCGCTCGAGCCGTTCCGGGTCGAGGGGCCGAAGCAGGATCCCGAGCCACTTCCCTATCTGCGCCAATCGAAGCCGATGAATTACGACGTCGAGCTCGAGATCGCGATCGCCGGTCCGGGCGCGCGCGAGGAAACGGTGGTCGGCCGCAGCAATTTCGCGCATCTCTACTGGTCGAGCGCGCAGCAGCTCGTCCATCACGCGATCGGCGGATGTGCGATGAAGGTCGGCGACATTCTCGGCTCGGGCACCATCTCCGGTCCGAGCGAGGGATCGTTCGGATCGCTGCTCGAGCTGACCTGGAACGGGCAGCGGCCGCTGCGCCTCGCCGACGGGGCCACTCGCGGCTTCCTCGAGGACGGCGATCGGCTGACGATCTCCGGGCGGGCGCGGCGCGACGGGGTGACGATCGGCTTCGGCGCGTGCAGCGGCGTGATTCTGCCGGCGCCGGACTTCCGAGGCTGAGATGCGGCTCCACGGCTATTTCCGCTCCTCGGCGGCGTGGCGTCTGCGCATCGCGCTGGCGCTGAAGGGGCTCGCCCGGGAGGACGTCTTCGTGCACCTGCGCCGGGGCGAGCAGCGCGCGCCGGCTCATCTCGCGCGCAATCCGCAAGGGTTGGTGCCGGTCCTCGAACTCGACGACGGGACGATGCTGACCCAGTCGCTCGCGATCCTGGACTGGCTCGAGGAGACGCATCCGGCGCCGTCGATCCTGCCCGAAGGGGCGATCGAGCGGGCGCGGGCGCGGGCCTTCGCGCTGGCGATCGCCTGCGAGATCCATCCGGTCCAGAATCTGAGGGTGCTGAACCGGCTGCGGCGGGAGGCCGGGTTCGACGACGCCGGCGTCGCCGCCTGGGCGCGGGAGACCAACGCGGAAGGGCTCGCCGCCTGCGAGGCGCTGGTCGCCGATCGGCCGGGCGGCTTCCTCTTCGCCGGGCGGCCGACGATCGCGGAGATCTGTCTGGTACCGCAGCTCGGCAACGCGCGCCGGTTCGGTGTCGACGTCGCCCGCTTTTCGCGTCTTCTGGCGGCGGAGGCCGCCGCGCTCGCCCTGCCGGCCTTCGCCGAGGCCGCGCCGGAGCGTCAGCCGGACGCGGAGTGAGGCCCGGTCCGGCGGAGGCCGGACGGCCTCACAGGCGCAGCTTGCTCGGATCGAGGATGCGCAGGAGCTTGCCCTTGATCTCGATCGCGCCGATCTCGCCCAGGCGTTTCAGAACGCGGGTGATGGTGACGCGCGAGGTGCCGGTCATGGCGGCGATCTGCTCGTGGGTGAGGGAGATGCCGATGACCGTCGCGCCCTTTTCGGGCGTGCCGTAGAGTTCGGCGAGGCGGTGGAGAAGTTCGGCGACCCGCGTCTCCGGCCCCGAGGAGGCGAGATACTGGGCGCGGATGCCGAGCACGCGCTGCTTCATCGAGGTGATGCGCAGCAGCGCCATCGCCAGTTCGGGCATCTCGCGAAAGGCGTCTTCCATGGCGCGGGTGTCGAAGGCCACGGTCTCGACCGCGTCGAGGGCGACGGCGGAGGTGAACCGGGGCTTGCCGTCGAAGGCGGCGCCCTCGCCACAGATCGCCCAGCGCCCCATCACTTCCAGCACGAATTCCGAGCCGTCCTCGCGCGAGGCGAAGATCTGCACGTGGCCGCGCAGCACGAAGTGGAAGCGGGTGTCGACGTCGCCCTGCCGATAGAGGAATTCGCCCTTCTCCCA
Organism: Pinisolibacter aquiterrae; assembly: GCF_019160155.1. Taxonomy (GTDB): domain Bacteria; phylum Pseudomonadota; class Alphaproteobacteria; order Rhizobiales; family Ancalomicrobiaceae; genus Pinisolibacter; species Pinisolibacter aquiterrae. The sequence goes on along the minus strand of NZ_JAFNIH010000019.1, from coordinate 634,844 downwards.
GGCGAGCTTCTTGCCGAGCGGGACCGCGCGAATGAGCGGCCCCGCGTCGGCGGCGGCGAGATGCCAGGTTTCGGTGGAACGCGACTTCGTCGACATGGGGCCCTCGTTCGTCGGGGAACCTCGCCGGGGCACCCCTCGGAGAGAGGGGTGTGGGGCGATCGAAGGTCACTTCGCCGCGGCGACGGCCTTGATCTCGATGATCAGATTGGGCCGAGCCAGCGAAGCGACGCCGAGAATGGTCCAGGTGGGGAAGTCGCGCGTGACGAACTCGTCCTTGACCTCGCGGAAGATCGAAAGCTGGTCGTCGATGCGGACGTGATAGGATACCAGCTCGACCAGATCCTCGAAACCGAGTCCTTCCGCCTCGAGAATGGCCCCGAGACGCACGAAGGCGCAACGGATCTGCTCGGCCGGATCCTCCGGCACACTGCCGTCGGGGCGAAGACCGACCTGGCCGGCGACGAAGACCAGTCCGCCGGCCTTGACCGCCGGCGAATACTTGAAGAGATCGAAGACCTTGTTGCCGCCGAAGGTGGGATGATCCTCGGGCAGGCGCAGGCGCTGGATTTCGGACATGGTCGTACTCCTCTGGAACGAACGACGAGGTGAGCGCCGGAGCGTGTCGCCACGCTCCGGCGAAGCGGGGATCAGATGCGGGCGTTGGCCGGCAGCGGCAGGCCGAGCAGGGCGCGGCCGTGCAGTTCGGCGGACGGATCGACCTGCATCAGGAAGTGCGAGGCCATGGCGTGGAGGTCGCGGAAATAGCGCTCCACCGGGCCGGGCGGCAGCAGGCTGCCGCCGAGGTTGCGGACGAGATCGTCGGCGGCGTCGAGGACCGTGTCGCAGATGGTGGCGCCGTCGACCCGGTAGCGGGTGCGGTCGGTCACCGTGAAGTCGCGACCGGAGACGGCGATGTCCCACATCTCGTCGACGTCGCTCATCAGCCGGTCGAAGCCCATCTCGATGCGGCTCGCCGCCTTGCCGAGCTCGGCGAGCGAGAAGCGGTCCTCGGTCTGCGGCGTGCCGAGACCGGCCGGCAGGCGGCGGCGGACGATCTCCACGTAGTGATCGACGAGGCCGGCGGCGACGCCGGTGATGGCGGCGGCGATCGACATCACGAAGAGGCTGGTGTGGGGGATGCGATACATCGGCCCGCGATTGCGCTCGGTGCCGGGCACCGTCGAGCGCTGGACGTCGGCCCACAGGAGCGAGCGGCCGACCGGCACGCGGGCGCCGTCGAGATAGACGTCCTTGCTGCCGGTGCCCTTCATGCCGAAGACCTCCCAGCTCGCGTCGTCGATGCGGAAGCTCGCCTTGGGCACCAGCACCAGCCGCATCTCCTTCGTTCCCGTCTCGGTCGGCGCCTCGACGAGGACGGCGGCCCAATCGCAGACGTCGACGCCGGAGGCGTAGGTCCACTTGCCGGTCAGCACGTAGTGACCGTCCTCGAGAGTCGTCGTGACGCCACGGCCGACGTTGCCGGTGAGCGCGATGACGACCGCGTCGGAGCCGTTCGGGAAGACCTCGTCCTGGGCGGCGACCGGGAACATCCCGGCCATCCAGGGATGCAGTCCGGCGAGGGAGAGGATCCAGGCGGTGGCGCTGTCGCCACGGGCGATCTCGCGCGACACCCGCCACAGGACCGAGGGACGCATGCCCCAGCCGCCGCATTCGATCGGCTGACAGATGCGGAAGAAGCCCTCCTCGCGGAGGCGGCGCGCGACCGCATCGGAGATGCGCTTGTCGGCGTCGTGGCCGGGGCCGGCCTCGCGCAGCATCGGGATCATGGCGCGGGCGGCATCGACGAGGGCCTCGGGCGAGGGGGCGGGACGGGGAGCGGCGAAGGTCATCGGGAACCTCTCGTGGACATCTCTGCGGTCGGCGAAGGGGAAGAGGAGGGGGACGGGGGTGGTCACGCGGTGAGGGCGACGTCGGCGTAACGGCCGGCGGCGTAGACGAGGGCGGGCGCGGGCGGATCGGCGGCGACCATGTCGACGACCTCGCCGTAGACGACCTCGTGGTCGCCGGCGGTCTGGGTGAAGGCGAGACGGCAGACGAAGGCGGCGTTGGCGCCCTCGAGCACCGGCGCGTCGGCGGCGCCGGACGCCCAACGGGCGGGCGAGGCCGTGCCGGCGCCGCCGCCGTAATGGCGGGAGACGTCGTCCTGACCGGCGGCCAGTACGTTCACCGAGAAGTGCCCGGCCGCCTCGATCAGCGGCAACAGGCGGCTCTCACGGCGGACGCAGACGAGCAGCATCAAGGGATCGAGGCTGACGGCGGTCACCGCGTTGGCGGTCATCGCCGCGACGCCGTCCGGCGTCGCCACGGCGACGACCGTGATCCCGGTGACGAAGCGCCCCATCAGGGTGCGAAAGCGCCGTGTCGGATCGGACATGAAGGGATCTCCGTTTCGTTCCATCGGTCTCGACGCTAGCCGGATCGAGGGCCGCGGGTCTGTATCGGACGATACCGTCCCGATTCTATTTTCTTCTTTTCTTACAATGAGATGTGGCGCTCGCTCGGGCGCGCGAGAGGAGCGCCTCCGGCGCGTCTCTCCGGTCCGCTGCCCGTCGCGGGCGCCGGTCGGGGGCGCGCGCGTCACATGCCGAGATAGGCCGCTCGCACCTCGTCGCTCGCCAGGAGATCGGCGCCGGTTCCGGTCAGCGTCACCCGGCCGGTCTCGAGCACGTAGCCGCGATCGGCGATGGCGAGGGCGGCGGCGGCGTTCTGCTCGACGACCAGGATGGTGATGCCGGCCGCCTTCAGGCTCTCGACGAGCGCGAAGACCTCCTCGACGAGGAGCGGCGCCAGACCCATCGACGGTTCGTCGAGGAGAAGCAGCTTCGGTCGTCCCATCAGGGCGCGGCCGATCGCCAGCATCTGTTGCTGACCGCCGGAGAGGGTGCCGGCCGGCAGCCTGCGCTTCTCGTGGAGGATCGGGAACATGGCCCAGATCCGATCGAGATCGGCGTCGCGTCGTTCGGCCGGGGCGGTGTAGGCGCCGAGCCGCAGGTTGTCCTCGATCGAGAGCGGCCCGAACACCTGGCGGCCTTCCGGGCTCTGACAGATGCCGCGGCGAACGCGATGGCCGGCCTTGAGGGCGGTGATGTCCTCGCCGTCGAAGACGATGCGGCCGGCGGTCGCCGGCTGCACGCCGGAGAGGGTGCGCAGGATCGTCGTCTTGCCGGCACCGTTGGCGCCGACGAGGGCGACGATCTCGCCGGCACGGACCTCGAGGTCGATCCGCTCCAGCGCCTTGATGCGACCATAGGCGGTCTCGAGGCCGGTGACGCGCAGGAGCGGTTCGGGCGTCGTGTCGGTGGCGAGGACGCCGCTCGCATGGCCGCCGAGGCCGACCGTCTCCGGGGCCAGCGCGGCCATGCGGTGGACGAGGGCACGGAAGGCGATACGGGGATGGGGACCGAAGAGCGGATCGTCGTTGTCGCGGAAGGCGGCGTCGACGGCCTCCCAATCGGCCGCCGTCAGAGCCCGGCGCGCGCGCGGCAGGATCTCGGTCTCCTCGAGACGGATGTGATCGATCTGCGCCTTCGCATAGGCGGCGAGCCGGTCGGCGAGGTCGGCTTCGGCGCCGGCCTCGTCGCGCAGCACGGCGGTGAGGGCGGCGCGCAGGCCGGCGAGCCGCTCCGCCCCGACGCGGTGATCGGCGCCGAGCCGGTCGAGGAGGGGGGCGGCCTCGGGATCCCTCTCGCGCAGGCGTGGGAAGAGGAGGTCGTCCTCCTTGGGGTGATGGTAGCGATCGACGAAGCCCTCGAGATAATCGAAGAAGGCCTCGAAGAAGGCGGCGTCGACGGTGTTGCCCTGCCGCAGTTCCGTGGCGACGGCGTCGACCGCGCGGGTCAGGCGCCACAGATCGGCATGTTCGCGGCAGATGATGGTCAGCGCTTCCATGGGGCCGCTCCTCACGCGTGTTTGCCGAGATAGGCGGCGACGACGTCGGGGTGGCGACGCACCTCGTCGGGCGTCCCCTCCACCAGTTTCCGGCCGTAGTCCATCACCAGGATCCGGTCGGAGAGCGACATCACCATCTTCATGTCGTGCTCGACGAGAACGACGGTGACGCCGTCGGCGGCGATGCGGCGGACGAGCTCGCCGACCTCGATCGTCTCGCGCGGGTTGAGGCCGGCGGCCGGCTCGTCGAGGAAGAGGATGCGGGGGCGGGCGGCGAGCGCGCGAGCGATCTCCAGGCGTTTCAGGATGCCGTAGGAGAGGCCGTCGGCGCGGGCGTGGACGTGGTCGCCGAGGCCGACGAAGGCCATCAGCGCCTCCGCCTCCTCGCGCAGCTCGCGATCGCGCCGGACGAGGCCGGGCCAGCGCAGGGCGGCGCGGATCACGTTGCGATCGAGGCGCAGATGGGCGCCGACCATGACGTTCTCGCAGGCGTCCATGTTCATGCAGATCTGCAGGTTCTGGAAGGTGCGGGCGACGCCGAGGGCGGCGAGTTGATCGGGGCGGCGGCCGGCGACGTCGACGCCGTCGAGACGGATCTCGCCCTGCGTCGGCGTGTAGACGCCGGTGATCAGGTTGAAGAGCGTCGTCTTGCCGGCGCCGTTGGGGCCGATCACCGAATGAACGACGCCCGCCTCGACCGCGAAGCCGACGTCCTGCACCGCCTTCAGACCACCGAATTCCTTGGAGAGCGAGACGACTTCGAGCAGGCTCATCGACGCCTCCTCTCGAAACGGGCGGCGAGCGTCGGCACCAGACCCTTGGGCAGGAAGATCATGCAGAGGACGAGAACGGCGCCGTAGGCGACCGTCTCCCAGCCCTCGAGCGTGGCGAGCAGCTGCGGCAGGGCGGTGAGCAGCACCGCGCCGACCACCGAGCCGAACACCGACGCCATGCCGCCGACGACGACCATGGTGAGCAGCTCGACGGAATGGCCGAAATCGGCGAGCGCCGGCGAGACGAAGCCGACGTAATGGGCGGTGACTGAGCCCATCAGTCCGGCGAACATGGCCGACATCACGAAGACCGCGACCTTGTAGCGGGTGACGTCGACGCCGACGACGCGGGCCGCCACCTCCGAGCCGTGCAGCGCCCGCATCGCCCGCCCGAAGGGGGAATCGATCAGGTTGAGCGAGGCCCAGATGCTGACGAGGAGCAGGGCGCCGACGATCCAGTACCATTGCCGGTCGGAGACGACGTCGATGCCGAACAGCGTCATCGCCGGCACCGGCATGCCGTCGGGGCCGCCGGTCCACTGCGCCTCGTTGCGCAGGACGATGTTGACGATGATGCCGAGGCCGAGCGTCGCCATGGCGAGATAGTGACCGCGCAGGCGGAAGATCGGGCGGGCGACGACGGCGGCGAGCGCGCCGGCGGCGAGCGAGCCGGCCGCCATCGCGGCCAGCGGATGCCAACCGAAATGGGTCGGCAGGACCGCCGAGGCGAAGGCGCCGAGACCGATGAAGCCGGCATGGCCGAGGCTGATCTGGCCGGCGAAGCCGATCAGCAGGTTGAGGCCGAGCACCACGACGGCGTTGATGCCGGTGCGGATCGCCAGATCGAGATAGAAGCTGTTCGGCGCGACGAAGGGGATGATCGCGACGACCGCGGTGACGATCGCCAGACCGACGAGGGAGGTGATCCGGTTGGTCATGGTCTCACACCCGCTCGGTCGTCTTCGGTCCGAACAGACCGCTCGGCAGGAAGAACAGGATGAAGAGGATGAGCACGAAGGGCACCGCGTCCTTGTAGGAGGACGACAGCCAGCCGGCGCAGAAGGCCTCGATCAGCCCGACCAGCAGGCCGCCGACGATCGCGCCGAGGCCGCTGCCGAGCCCGCCGACGACCGCGGCGGCGAAACCCTTGAGCCCGAGCATGATGCCGACGTCGAAGGAGGTGAGGGTGATCGGCGTGATCAGGATGCCGCCGAGGGCGCCGAGGGCGGCGGAAAGGGCGAAGCTGACGCGCAGCACCCGGTCGGTGTCGATGCCGACGAGTTCGGCGGCGGTGCGGTTGATCGCGGTGGCGAGCATCGCCTTGCCGGCGAGGGTGCGTTCGAAGAACCAGGCGAGCGCCACCACCACCGCGGCCGAGGTGGCGAGCACCCACAGGCTCTGCGGCATCAGCGCGGCGCCACCGATCAGGATGGGCGCGTCGCCGGAGAAGGACGGCAGGGCATGGGATCCCTTGCCGAGCCAGACCTGGACGGCGCCGCGCAGGACGAGCGATACGCCGATGGTGACGATCACCAGGGCGAGCGTGTCGCCGCGGCCGACCGGCTCGATCGCCAGTTTTTCCATGAGCACGCCGACGAGCGCTGCGACGGCGACCGCCAGCACGATCGCGAAGGGCAGGGGCACGCCGAGACCGACCAGGAAGACGGCGAGCATGCCGCCGATCATGATGAACTCGCCCTGGGCGAAGTTGATCACGTGACTGGCGTTGTAGATCAGCGTGAAGCCGAGGGCGGCGAGGGCGTAGGTCGCTCCGACCGTCAGGCCCGAGAAGGAGAATTGCAAGAGCTGTGCGAGCACCGTTCGGCCTCCTCGCGGTTTTCGGGGATCGGACGACGCGTCGCGCCGGCCTCCGGTCCGTCGCGCTCGGCGGGGCCGCACGCGCGGGCGTCGCCCGGGGTCGGAGGCGGCGGCCTCCGACCCCGGCCGGTCACTTCGCCTCGACCCAGACGCCGTTCTTCACCTCGAGCAGGCGCAGGCCCCAGAGATCGAACCCCATGTGGTCGGTCGCCGACATGTTCACCTCGCCGCCGGTGCCGATCCACTTCGAGGTCTTCTCGATCTCCTCGCGGACCTTGGCCTTGTCGGTGGTGCCGGCGCGGCGGATGGCGTCGACGACGATGAAGAAGTTGTCGTGGGCCTGACCGCCGAACATCGACACGCCTTCCTTCCAGGTGTCGGTGTAGGTCTTCACATAGGCGCTCACGACCGGCTTCTGCGGATCGCCGTCGGCGAGATGGTCGGCGATCATCAGGGCGGGGGCGAGCGCCTTGACGCCCTCGGCGGCCGGGCCGGCGATGCGGATGAACTCGTCGGAGCCGACGCCGTGGGCGTGATAGACGGGCAGATCGATGCCGAGCTGGCGGATGTTCTTGGTGACGAGGGCCGGACCCTGGCCGAAGCCGAAGACGAAGATCGCCTGGATGCCGGGGGCGTTGCGGATCTTGGTCAGCTGCGGCGTGGCGTCGGTGTCCTTGGTGCCGAAGGTCTCGTCGGCGACCAGGGAGACGCCGTATTTGGCGAGGACCGAGAGGGTCTGGGTGCGGCCGGACTGGCCGAAGCCGGAGGTGTCGGAGAGGAGCGCGATCTTGGTGATGCCGCGCTGCTTCATGTCGTAGAGGACGCGCTCGGCGGCGATGCGATCGGTGGTGGAGGCCTTGAACACCCACTTCTTCACCGGCTCGACGACCACGACCGCGCCGGCCAGCGACATGAAGGGAACGCCGGCCTTCTCGACGATCGGAACCATCGACATGGTCGAGCCGGTGGTGGTGCCGCCGACGATGAAGTCGACCTTGTCGTCGTCGACGAGACGCTTGGCGAAGGCATTGGCCTTGTTGGCGTCGCTGCCGTCGTCGTAATGGACGAGCTCGAGCGGACGGCCGAGCAGGCCGCCTTCGGCGTTGAGCTTCTTCACGTACATCTGCAACGTCTTCAGTTCCGGGTCGCCGAGATAGGCGGCGGCGCCGGTGACGGAAAGAACGGAACCGACCTTGATCGGCTCGACGGCCAGTGCCGCCTGGGCAATCCCTGCGGCGAGCACGATGCCGCCGACCAACGTCTTGAACACACCTCGCATTTCGGTCGCTCCATTCGTGTTGTTCGCAGTCGAACGGCGTCGATCTCACCGCAGAGGCGAGCCGCTGTTCGCTTCAGATCTTCGATCGTCGGCCGGCATCGTTCCGATCTCCTCGGGTGAAGGAGATCGATGGCCGCTCTGTTCCACATCGTCGAGCTTAGGGGGCGCCATCCGACATTTCTGTATCCCCCTATACAAAACTACTGATCTCGCGAAAGAACCTCGCGGCGTCTGATCGACACCGATCGCGCCGGTCGCCGGCCGACGTCTGTCCTCGAAGGGGAGGGAGACCGACGTTCTACCTGCCGTGTGACCGCTTTTTCACTCGATATTGTTCGCATATGCAGCATCGTGATCAAGTCTTGGGCAGGATCGGTTCGTCCGGCGCGCGCAATGCGGACTGTCGATGCTTCATATCGATCTCGAGTTGCGGATCGCGCCGGCCTGGATCGTAGCCGGCGGCCCGCGCCGATCTCGCGCATTTTTTCGGACGCGTCACGCACGCCGCCGCCTCGCCGGCCGGGGAGGCCGACCCGCGTCGCGGGCCGTCGTCCGGGCACCGTCTCCGGCGGCGATCAGGGAACGGCGGAACCGATGTCGTGGAACGCCCTTCCAACCCCGACCGGCCGACCGGGCGCCGCCGGAGAGCGCGCTTTCGATCTCCGAGGTCGATCGGGTGTTCGGCGCCGTCGGCGGGGTGGCGTGCCTCGCCTCCGCGCTCGCGGGCGGTCAGGCGGGCGAGGCGTCGATCGCCACCGCGACGACGCTCGGCGCCACGATCCCGCGCACCCACCGTCCGGCGGGGAAGGAACGGATCAAGCTCGAGGATCCGCGGAGCGAGACCATCGTCGGAGGCGCCGGTCGGCCGCGATCGCGACGGCGGCCGGGCCGAGGTGGCCTCATCGCGCGGCGACGAGTTCCACCGGGACGGATCGATGGGCGCGTAGATTGTTGTTCAGGCGCCGCGTCGCGGGGCCGACCGGCACGATCTCGCGGACGCGCTCGATCAGGGCCTCCAGGATCAACTCGCCCTCCATGCGGGCGATCATCTGACCGATGCACATGTGGATGCCGGCGCCGAGGGCGACATGGGAGTGCTGCGGCGGGCGGTCGAGCCGGAACGCGTCGGGGTCGTCCCAGGCGGCGGGATCACGATTGGCCGAGGCGAGCAGCAGGATGATCTTGTTGTTCGCGGGAACCGGAACACCGTCGATCTCGACGTCCTCCATCGTCAGCCGGCAGACGGTCTGGATCGGCGTCTCGAGGCGCATGGATTCGTCGAGCACCCGGCGGACGAGGGTCGGGTCGGCGCGCAGGGCGGCGTATTGCGCCGGCGCCTCGGCGAGATGGTGGACCGCCGCCGAGATCATCGAGGTCGTCGTGTCGAGCCCGCCCCGGATGAACGAGCGAATGAGGAGCGGCGCCACCTCCGGCGCGATCTCGCCACGGTCGGCGGCCTCGTAGATCTCGCGTCCGAAGCCGTCGGCGGCGAGGGCGTCGCGCCGCATCTGGCTGTCGTTCCAGTCCATGATGCCGGCGGCGGCGGCTTCGGTGGCGAGGAAGCGGGCGTTGCGCGGCCCCTGGCCGTCGAAATTGAGCGCGCCGAGCAGCATCAGCCGCGCTCGTCGCTCGGGATGGTCGGCCCAGCCGATGGCGGCGGGAAAGAGGTCGCAGACGAAGGCCTCGGCGAGGTCGGTCGCCGCGTCGACGCGGCCGCGCTCGACGAGCGTGTCGACCAATGCGCCGGCCACCGGCCGGAACCGTTCGCCCCAGGACTTGATCAGCCGAGGCGACAGCACCCGTTGCAGCGCCTTGCGGATCGCCGTGTGCTGCGGCGGATCGACCTCGACGATCGGGCTCGGCGCGCGCCAGGCGTCCGGGCGGCGGATGTCGGCGATGCCGGAGCCGGAGGTGGAGGAGAAGCGGCGCCAATCCTTCAGCGTCGGCAGCACGTCGGCGTGGCGTCCCATGAAGTAGACGCCGTATTTCGGCACGAAGGCGACCGGACCGGCGGCGCGAACCGCGGCATGGAGGGGGAAGGGGTCGGCCAGGGCCACGTCGGCGTAAGGGTCGACGTCGAGGATCGGGACATTGTCCGGGACCGGAACGTCGGTGCTGCTGATCGGCATGGGGACCCCCTCTCTTCGATGTTCCTAGCGCGGCATGTCCGGAAGCGACGGCCAGAGGGCCGCGGTCTTCCAGGTGTCGGTCTCCTCGAGCCGCGCAGCGAGGCGCAGGATCGTGTCGTCGCGGCCGAAGGGCGCGATCAGCTGCAGGCCGATCGGCAGGCCCTGGTGACGCCACAGCGGCAGACTGGCCGCCGGCTGGCCGGAGGCGTTGACGACGGCGAGGAACGCCGTCACCTCGCCGGCGTGATGACGGAAGGCGCGGAAGTCCGGCTCGTCCATGGTCAGCGTGCCGAGCGGGATCGGCGGGCTGGTCAGCGCCGGCGACAGGATGAAGTCGTAGCCGTCGATCATGCGGGCCATCATCCGGCCGGTGGCGTGGACGACGTTGACGGCCTCGGCATAGTCGGGCGCGGTCATCGTGGTGCCGCGTCGATAGCCGTCGAGGATCGCCGGTTCCAGGTCGGCGACGGTCGGCTCGCGACCGCTCGCGGCGAGCTTCTTGCGCACCGACAGGGCGATGTTGGAGGCCATGACGGCGACGATGGCGTCGAGAAAGCCGGGGTAGTCGAAATCGGGCGGATCGATCGGCACGATCTCGTGACCGAGGCTCGCGAGGAGCGCGGCGGTGTGGTCGAGCCCCGCGAGACAGGCGGGATCGACGGCGACGCCCCAGGGGTCGCGCCAGACCGCGATGCGGAGCGGACGGGCGAAGGGAGTGGCGAGGCCCTTCTCGAAGTCGCCGCCCTCCGGCGCCGCGTAGGGGGCGCCGGGTTCCATGCCGGAGACGAGATCGAGCACGCGGGCGGTGTCGCGCACGCTGCGGGTCAGGACGCCGTCGGCGGCGAGGCCGGCCCAGCCTTCGCCCCGGAACGGACCCATCGGCACGCGTCCGCGCGTCGCCTTGAGGCCGAAGACGCCGCAGGCGGCGGCGGGAATGCGGATCGAGCCGCCGCCGTCGCTGCCGTGGGCGATGGGGACGACCCCGGCCGCGACCGCCACCGCCGCGCCGCCCGACGAGCCGCCCGAGGAACGGTCGAGCGCGAAGGGGTTGCGGGTCGGGCCGCCGTTGCGCCGGCCCTCGGTGGTCGGGGCCATGCACATTTCCGGCACGGTGGAGCGGGCGAAGGTGAGGAAGCCGGCGTCGCGGAAGCGAGTGGTCAGCGTCGCGTCCTCGCCGGCGGTGGTGCCGTCGAACAGCGCCGAGCCGATGCTGGTCGGCAGGTCGGTCGAGGCGAGGCCGGAATCCTTCAGGAGGAACGGCAGGCCGCAGAATTTTCCCGGCTCGATCCGGGCCCGGTCGGCCTCGGCGCGCGCCGCCTCGAAGCGGCGGTAGGTGAGCACGTTGCAGCTCCGGTCGACGGCCTCGGCGGCGGCGATGGCGCAGTCCATCGCCTCGCGCGGGGAGATCTCGCCCTCGGCGATGAGGTCGGCGAGGGCGATGCCGTCCAGGGCCCTGTAGTCTTCGAATGTCATGCCGTCTCCGTTCCGGCGAAGCGTGGGGCTCCGCCGGATTCACAGGAAGTGATCGTCGTGGTCGGAGCGCGTCGGTGTCGTTCGACGTGCTCCCTCTCTTCGGTGGAGCGGGCGGATCCCCGCGAGACGGTCCCCCGTCCCGCGCGCTCCGGCGGTCGCCGCCGTCGAGCGGCTCAGGTCCGCGTCGCCGACCAGGCCGCCGCGACCTCGCCGCCGCGAGCGAACCAGACGCCGGGGAACGTCTGCATCCACCCGATGAATTCGCGCAGCAATGCGATGCGGGACGGCCGGCCGGTGACCTGCGGATGCATGGTCAGATTGAACAGCCCGCCCCAGCGGTAGATCTCGCGAAACTCGTCCTGCCAGACCTGCATCATGTGATCGTTGGTGACGATCGTGCGGGGCGCGCGCACCGAGAACAGCGCGAAGGGCGCGTCGTCGAGGCTCCAGTGGACCGGCAGTTCGACCGGCCCCTCGCTCCCGTCGGCGAGCGTGTGGCGGTAGGGGTTCACGGTGTCCATCAGCGAGCTGTCGTAGGCGAAGCCGTAGCGCCGGAGGAGCGCGATCATGTTCGGGCTCGTCTCCCAGGCGGGGGAGCGGTAGCCGGTCGGCGTGACGCCGAGGGTCGCCTTCAGCGCGTCCAGGCCCTTCACCAGCGCCTCTTCCTCGCGCTCGGGAAAATCGGGGTCGATCCATTCGTGCAGGTAGCCGTGATGGCCGATCTCGTGACCGCCGCGCAGGATCGCCTCGCAGGCGCCGCCGTGGTGTTCGGCGGTCCAGCCGGGGACGAAGAAGGTCGCCGGGATGCCGCAGCCGTCGAGCGTCTCGAGGATCTTGGGGACGCCCACCTTGGCGCCGTAGGTGCCCTGGGACAGGGTGCCGGGGCGCTTCGCGTTGGCGGGGTCGCGCGACAGCCACAGCGTCTCTGCGTCGAAGTCGAAGGACAGCATGACCGCGACCCGATTGCCCTCGGGCCAGTTCACGGGATCATAGTCGTTCACCACACTTCTCCTCTGTCAGAACGTGCCGCGGGAGGTGAGCCAGCCGCCGTCGACCGCGACGATCTGTCCGGTGACGAAGGACGCGGCGTCGGATCCGAGGAAGCGGATCACCTCGGCCACCTCGGTCGGCGCGCCGATGCGCTTCAACGGCGTCCCGCCGACCATCGTGGCGGCGTATTCCCGGTCGCCCTCGATCTTCTCGCGGGTCATGCCGGTCAGGATGCAGCCGGGCGCGACCGCGTTGACGCGAATGCCCTGCGGGCCGAGTTCGGCGGCGAGCTGGCGGGTGACCTGGGTGATCGCGCCTTTGCTGGCGGCATAGGCGGTGGTGCCGATGCGCCCGACCTCGCCATAGACCGAGGCGAGGTTGACGATCGCCCCGCCGGGCGCGCGGATCTGACCGAGGAGATCCCGGGTCAGCCGCAGGACGGCGCGCAGGTTGATGCCGACGATGTGGTCGAGGAGCGCGTCGTCGGTCTCGGCGAGCCGGCGGGACCCGCCGACGCCGGCGCAGTTGACGAGGAGATCGAGTGGGCCCAGGGCCCGCGCGGCCTCGGCGATGCGGGCGGGCGCGTCGGCGGCGGCGAGGTCGGCCTCGACAACCCGGGCGGGGCTGCCGGCGAGCGCGGAGACGTCGCGGTCGACCGCGAGGACCGAGACGCCGTCGGCCAGCAGGAGGTCGACCGTGGCGCGGCCGATGCCGCCGGCGGCGCCGGTGACGACGGCGGTGCGTGCCTTCGCGTTCATGCCAGCCTCCCGCCGTCGACGGGAAGCGACACGCCGGTCGAATAGGCGGCGGCGTCGCTGGCGAGATAGAGCACGGCCTCGGTCACCTCGCTCGGCTTGCCGAAGCGGCGCAGCGGGTAGAGCGCGAGATAGGCCTCGCGGCGCGCCTCGGCGTCGGCGCCGGCGGCGGCGAAGGTGCTCTCGAGCATGGCGGACTCGATCGAGCCCGGGCAGACGGAATTGACCCTGACGCCGTCCTCGGCGAAGGCGAGGGCGAGACTGCGCGTCAGCAGCGCGACGGCGCCCTTGCTGGCGGAATAGGGTCCGAGCGCCTTGGAGCCGGTGAGGCCGGCGGTCGATCCGTAGGTCACGACGGCGCCCTTCCTCAGCCGCAGCGCGGCGGCGCAGAGCTGGACCGTGAGAAGCGTGCCGCGCACGTTGAGCGCCAGTAGGCGGTCGAAGTCCTCCGGCGCGGTCTCCAGGATCGGAGTGCCGCTGCCGATGGTTCCGGCGGCGGTCGCCAGCAGGTCGAGGCCGGCGGAGAGGTCGATGCCCGCCCAGGCGCGGCGCGTGTCGGCGATCGAGCCGAGGTCGCAGACGTGGATCTCGGCCTTCGGGCCGATCTCCTCGGCGAGCGCCGCGAGAGGGGCCTCGGCGCGATCGAGGAGAACGAGGCGGCCGGCTCCTTCCCGCGCCAGTGCCAGCGCCAGATCGCGGCCGAGATGGCCGGCGGCGCCGGTGATCAGCACCGTCTTTCCGGTGAAACGCGTCATGACCGTCCCTTTCCGAGATAGAACTCGCGCAGTTCCTCGATGTCGACGTCCGGTCCGTTCTTGCGCGAATAGGCGAAACGGCCCTCGCGCAGGATGTGGATCTCGTCGGCGAGTTCGAGCGCCATGGAGACGTTCTGCTCGACCAGGAGCATGGTCAGGCCACGGCCGCGCAGCTTTCGAATGATGTCGGAGATCTCGCCGACGACCTTCGGCGCCAGCGCCGCCGAGGGTTCGTCGAGGAGCAGCATGCGGGGCCGCGCCATCAGTGCCCGGCCGAGCGACAGCATCTGCCGCTCGCCACCTGAGAGGAGGCCGGCGGCGGCCTTGCGGCGGGTCCTCAGGCGCGGGAACTCCTGGTAGACCATCTCCAGGTCCTCGGCGACGCCGTGACGGTCCTTGCGCCGGTGATAGGCGCCGACCAGGATGTTCTCCTCGACGCTGAGGCCGGCGAGAACCTCCTTGCCCTGCGGCACCAGGCTCAACCCCTCGGCGGCCATGGAATGGGCGCCGAGTTCGTCGATGCGGTGGCCGTCGAGCAGGATCTCGCCGCTCGTCGGCTTGACCAGGCCGGCCACCGTCTTCATCGCCGTCGACTTGCCGCTGCCGTTGCTGCCGAGGATCGCGCTCAGCCCGCCGGTCGGCACGACGAAGTCGAGGCCGTGGAGGATCTGTACCTTGCCGTAACCGGCATCGACGTTTCTGCACTCAAGCATCGGCCGCGCGCCCCAATCCGATGTAGGCCTCGATGACCTTGGGATCCTCGACCACGACGTTCGGCGCGCCGTCGGCGATCTTCTCGCCGTAGTCGAGCACGACGACGCGGTCGCAGACCGACTGCACGACGCGCATGACGTGCTCGACGAGGAGCACGGTCACGCCGAATTCGTCGCGCATGCGGCGGATCATGGTGATCAGACGGTCGACGTTGACGGGGGAGAGACCCGCCGCCGGTTCGTCGAGGATGAAGAGGCGCGGACGCGTCGCCAGCCCACGGGCGAGTTCCACCATCCGCTGCTGACCGATCGACAGATCGGTCGCGAGCTTCTCGGCATGGATGTCCATCTCGAAGAGCTTCAGCGTCTCGCGGGCCTCGGCGCGGGCCGCCAGCCGCCTCTCGCGGGCCTCGCGGCTCTGCAGGAAGGAGGAGACGTAGCCGGCGCCGGACTGCTGTTGCAGCGCGAGGACGACGTTCTCTTCGACCGTGAGGCTGGAGAAGAGGCGGATCATCTGGAAGGTGCGGGCGACGCCGAGCCGGGCGATCTCGTGCGCCGGAGCGCCGGTGACGTCGCGGCCGTCGACGCGGATGCGGCCGGCGGTGGGGGCGAGCACGCCCGTCAGCAGGTTGACCACGGTGGACTTGCCGGAGCCGTTCGGGCCGATCAGCCCGACGATCTCTCCCTGTCCGACCGAGAAGTCGAAGGCGTCCAGCGCGACCATGCCTTGGAAGGCCTTGGTCAGGGCTTCGGTTTCGACGATGGGGGCCGTCATTTCGCCCTCCGTTGCGCGAGGGTTCCGGCGAGCCCCTGGGGGGCGACGATGATCACGGCGATCAGCAGGGCGCCGAAGAAGATGTGCTTGTAGTCGGCGAGACCGGACAGGAGCTCCGGCAGCAGCACCAGAAGGGCGGCGCCGAGGATCGGCCCCCAGAAGCGGCCGCGCCCGCCGAGCACGACCATGGTGACGATCGAGGCCGACGTCATGACCGTGTAGTCGTCCGGGGTGACGCCGCGGATGTGATAGGCGGAGAGGACGCCGGCGGCGCCGGCGAGGCTCGACGAGATCGCGAATGCGATCAGCTTGATCGCATTGGTGTTCATGCCGATCGTGCGGGCCAGCGTCTCGTCGTCCCGGACCGCTCTGAGCGCATCGCCGAAGCGCGAGCCGGTCAGCAGCCGGATGACGATCAGGGCGACCACGGTCACCCCGAGCACGAGGTAGAAATAGGCGGAGAGGGAGCCGAAGCCCTCGATCGGGTCGATCGAGATCCCGTATTGGCCGCCGGTGAAGTCGGTCCACTGGGCGAGGATCAGGTAGACGACGGTCTGGAAGGCGATCGTCATGATGGCCAGGAAGTGCCCCTGCGCGCGCAGCGAGGGCAGGCCGAGCAACAGGCCGAAGAGGCCCGCGACGAGGGTGCCGGCCGGAAGATTGATCCAGAACGAGGTGCCGAGGTCGCGACCGAGGATCGCCGCCGTATAGGCGCCGACGCCGAGAAAGGCGGCGTGGGCGAAGGAATACATGCCGGTCCAGCCCATGACGAGGTCGAGGCTGGCGGCGAGGACGACGTAGATGCAGACGACGATGGCGACGTTGACGAAATAGCCGCCCTGCAGAACGCTCGGCACGAGCGCCATCAGGATCGCCAGGAGGAGGAGGAGGGACAGGTTCGTACGCATGTCAGGACCTCTCCGTCTTCAGGCCGAACAGCCCCTGCGGACGGACCGCCAGCACGGCGATGACGATGAGGAAGCCGATGATGTCGCGCATCTCGCTGCCGAGATAGCCGGTGACGAGCGCCTCGACGACGCCGAGCCCGAGGCCGGCGACGATCGCCCCCTCGATGCTGCCCATGCCGGCCATGACGACGACGATGAAGGCCTTCATCACGACGAGCACGCCGCCGCCGGGCTGGACCATGAAGACGCTCGACATCAGCGCGCCGGAAAGGCCGGCGAGGGAGGAGCCGATCATGAAGGTGACGACGGCGACCCGGCGGACGTTGATGCCGGAGATGCGGGCGACCGTGGCGTTCTCCGACAGGGCGCGCAGCGAGAGCCCGACCCAGGTGAAGCGCAGAACGACGAGGAGAACGGTGACCGTGACCGCGGCGGCGGCGACGATGGCGATGCGCTCGCTCGTCAGGAAGACCGAGCCGAGCCGGATGGCGCCGGCGGGCAGTCCGCTCTTGGCGATCATCGGCTCGGGGCCGGCGACCTTCAGGAACACGTTCTGCAACAGGATCGACAGGCCGAAGGAGGCGATGATCACGTTGGTCGGATCGTGCTTGCCGATCGGCAGGAAGATGAACCGCTCGACGCCCCATCCGAAGGCCGCCATGCAGACGATCACCAGGACGAGCGCCGGCAACGGCGGGAAGCCGAGCAGCTGCGAGCCGAGCACGGCGAGATACCCGCCCAGGACGTAGAACTCGCCATGGGCGAAGTTCACGATCTTCAGGATCCCGAAGATGAGGGTCAGACCGAGCGCGACGAGCACGTAACTCGATCCGATCACCACTCCGTTCGCCAGAAATTGTGGCAGAAGCGCCATGCCGAACCCCTTGTCTTCAAGCCTCGTGGCCGGCTGGTGACCTTCGGACGGCGCCGGAAGGACACGAGCGTCGCGGCCCGGATCGGCGGATGCCCGTTCGGGAGAGTCTCGCTTCACGGCGCCTCGACGGGGTCGCGGCGCCGTGAACTCGGTTTCAGTCGAACGGCATCCAGACGCGCTTGCCGTTGCGGACGATGGCGAGGCCGATCGTGAAGGCGACGCCGCCCTTCTCGTCGAACTTGGCGGTGGTGCCGTCGGGGCCCTGGACGAGCGGGAAGTCGCCGAGTTTCATCAGCTGCTGCCGAATGGCGGCGCCGTCCGGCTTGCCGGCGCGGCGGGCGGCCTCGATCAGCGTGCTCATGGAGTCGTAGCCGAGGGCGCTGTAGACGTCGGCGTCCTTGCCATAGGCGGCGCGGAAGGCCTTGGCGAATTCGGCACCGTGCTTGTTCGGGGTGCTCGGCTCGAACATCGAGGAGACCGCGAAGCCCTCCGAGGCCGGTCCGGCCAGTTCGATCAGCTTGTCGCTCATCATCGAACCGGAGCCGACGATCTGAATCTTGATCCCGAGCTCACCTGACTGCTTGATGATCTGCGCGCCGGAGTCCATCAGGCCGGCGATGTAGACCGCGTCGGGCGCCTGGGCGCGGACGTTGGTGAGCGTCGAGTAGAAGTCCTTCTCACCGGGGTTGTAGGATTCCATGGAGAGGATCTTGCCGCCGGCGGCCTCGTAGTCCTTCTTGAACTGGTCGGCCAGGGACTTGCCGTAGATCGAGTTCTCGAAGAGAACGACCGTCTTCTTGGCCTTGAGCCGGTTCAGCGTGTCTTCGGCGGTCTGGCGGCCCTGGGCCACGCTGCCGGGGAAGGCGCGGAAGAACCAGGGGTCGCCGGCCGTGTTGGCGTCGGTGACGGCCGAGGAGGTGGAGCCGGCGGAGACCATCGGCACCTTGTATTCGCGCGCGACCTTGGTCTCGGCGGCGGCCACGGCGCTGACGTAGGTGCCGCTGATGGCGACGACGCCGTCCTGCTCGACGAGCTTGCGAACCGCCGTGACGCCCTTGGTCGGATTGCCCTCGTCGTCCTCGATGAAGACCTTCACCGGCTCGCCGAAGGCGCCGCCCTTCTCGTTCGCCGTCTTGATCGCGAATTCGATGCCTTCGCGGATCGACGTTCCCGCCAGCGAGGCGGACCCGGACAGGGGCAGCAACACGCCGAGCTTGAGCTGTTCGGCGTGGACGGCCGGGGCGGAGAGGGCCGTCAACGACAGCCCGAGAGCGACCGCCTTCGCGGTCTCGAATAGAGTCGCCATGTTCACCTCTCACGTCCGTGGGATATCGATTTTCGATTTTTTATATTGTATTACGATAAAGAAAATTATATTGTGCAGTGAAGAGGTCGTCAAGTATGACGGCGCACTTTCTCTTTGGGGGACGCCTGGGATGGGCAAAGAGAGCACGCTGTTCGTGAAGTCGCTGGAGAAGGCCTTTCAGCTTCTGGAAGCCTTCGAGAAGAGCGGCGACGGTGGGCGCCTGTCGCATACGGAGATGCGTGAATTGACCGGCATGGACGCCAGCACCGTCCAGCGCATGTCCTATACTCTGGTGCAGCTCGGCTATCTGGAGCGGGGGCAGAACCGCACCTACATGCTCGGCAAGAAGTTTCTGCACTTCACTTTCGAGTATCTGCGCCATTCGACGACGATTCAGCGGGCGAGCCCGATCCTCATGGATCTCCAGGAGGAGACCGGCGAGCGCATCGACCTCAGTCTCTTCGAGGATCTGGAGATCGTCTATGCGCTGAGACGTCAGACCAAGCGGCAGACCTTCTTCGCGACCCTCACCGGGCGGCGCGTGCCCTCCTTCGCCTCCTCGGGCGGGCGAGCGGTGATGGGGCACCTGCCGGAGGACGTCGTCGACGACATCCTCGATCGATCGAACCGGATCGCCATCACCCCGAAGACGGTCACCTCCAAGCCGGAGATCCTGGCGGCGATCCGGGAATCGCGCGAGCTCGGCTACGCCCTGTGCATCGAGCAGATGATGCTGGGCGAGATCGTGCTCGCGAGCCCGATCTTCGACGAGAAGAACGTGCCGATCGGCGCGGTCCACATCGCCGGCTCGCTGTCGGAATGGGAGCCGGAGGCGTTCCGCAAGATCCACGCGCCGCTGGCGATTTCCTCGGCGCGCACGATCTCCTCCAAGTCGTGAGGGCGAGGGACGCGGGCGCCGCAGAGGGGGCCCGCCCGTCCGAAGATCCATGTGGTGGCGGGGGCGTCTCGGCGCTCGGCCGTGGCGATCCCGCGCGCCTTTCGCGGTGGGGACGGGGGCGTCGGGATCCCCTCGGCCGGCCGCCGCCATTGACAATTCGAAGGATCTCAAAGTATCGCTGAGGAAGAGATCGCTCGAAGACTTCCCGGAGGCCTTCGCGAGGTGACATGACAGTCGCCCGAACGATCGACGACAAGAAGAGTGCCGCGCATCGCACGAGGGGTTCGACACCCGTCGTCGAGGAAGCGGCGACGAAACATCCACCAAGGATGTTCGGGGAGGAAGGCATGGCACGGCTGCCGAGGACGCAGCCGCTCTCCGCCGGTGGCGAGGGAGTGGTGCGGCGTGCCTGGGAACGCTTCCTGTCCGGCGACGGTGTTCCGCGCGATGCCGTCCGCCGGATGGTCGAGGATTCCTGGCGGCGATGCCTCGACCACGGCGTCGACCCGATCCGCCGCGCGGCGCCGCTGGCGGTTTCCGACGAGGAGATCCACGGCCTCTTGAACCGGCAGGCGGACCTCGTCGAGGCGGCGCGGCCGGTGATGGCGCAGGCCCGGGAATTCCTCTCCGAATCCGGAACCATGATGATCCTGACCGACCCGCAGGGGGTGATCCTGTCGGTCGAGGGCGATCCCGCCGCCAAGGATCACGGACGCTCGGTGCATCTGATGCCGGGCGCGCTGTGGACCGAGGGAGTGAGCGGCACCAACGCCATCGGCACCGCGCTCGCCTCGGGCAAGCCGGCGCAGATCTGCGCCGCCGAGCATTTCTGCGAGGGCATCAAGCAGTGGACCTGCTCGGCGAGCATCATCCGTGATCCCTACGACGGGACGGTGGTGGGCGTCCTCGACGTCTCCGGCCTCTCCGGTCACCACAATTCCCACTGTCTCGCCCTGGTCGTCACCGGCGCCGGGCGGATCGAGACCCGGCTGGCGGCGCTCGAGATGGAGAAGCGCACGCGCCTCCTCGACGTCACGCTGAGCGGTCCGCGACGGTGGGGGGACGGCGGCCTGGTGGTCTTCGATCGGCGCGGCCGGATGGTGCGCGCCAACGAGGGCGCCAGCCTGTTCCTCGAGACGATCGGGCTCGATCTCGGCGTCTGCGGCGCGTTGCGGCTGCCGCCGGACGGCGGGGCGGCCGGCCTCGACGGGCGGACGCTGCCGGATTGGCTGCGGCCCGACTGGATCGAGCCGGTGATCGATCGCGACGAACGGCTCGGCACGGTGCTGGCGCTGCCGATGTCCGGACCCTCCGTCCGCGTCGCCGTCGCTCCGCGCGAGACGGCGAAGGAGACCGCCAACATCGTCGGCCACAGCGCGGTGATGGAACAGGTGAAGTCGCGGGCGCTGCAACTGGCCAAGCTCACCGTGCCGACCCTTCTGCTCGGGCCGACCGGGTCGGGCAAGGAGGTGCTGGCGCGGGCGCTGCACGATGCCGGACCGCAGGCGAAGGGCCCCTTCGTGCCGCTCAACTGCGGCTGCATGACCCGCGACCTCCTGGCGAGCGAACTCTTCGGCTATGCCGAGGGCGCCTTCACCGGGGCGCGGCGCGGCGGCATGGTCGGCAAGTTCGAGGCCGCCGACGGCGGCACGCTGTTCCTCGACGAAATCGGGGAGATGCCGCTCGATCTCCAGGCCCATCTGCTGCGCGTGTTGGAGGACGGCGCCGTCTATCGGCTCGGCGAGAACCGGCCGCGCAAGGTCCGGGTCCGGGTCGTCGCGGCGACCAATCGCGATCTGCGCGCCGAGGTCGCCGAGGGCCGCTTCCGCATGGACCTCTACTACCGGCTCGCCGTCACGGTGCTGCGGCTGCCGCGGCTGGACGAGCGGCGCGAGGACATCCCCCTGCTGGTGCAGCATTTCCTCGACCAGGGCATGCGCCGCTTCGGCACCGCGCGCAAACTCCCGACGCATGATCTGATGGATCTGCTGACGGCCCACCCCTGGCCCGGCAACGTTCGCGAGTTGCGCAACGTGGTCGAGGGCATGCTGCTGCTGTCGCAGAGCGACACACTCACCCGCGCCGATCTGCCGCCCGACTTCGTCGTGCCGGCGGCGCGCCCGGCCGCCGCCGCCGCGCCGGCCCCCTCGCGCCGGCCGGCCGACGAACGCGCCGTGCTCTTCGCCGCGATCGCGGCCGAGGACGGCAACCTCACCCGCACCGCCCGCCGGCTCGGCATCGCCAAGAGCACGCTCTACGAGAAGCTCAAGCGGCACGGCATCGATCGCGGCGCCATCGAGACGCTCGGCTCGGCCGACTGATCCTCCCCCGCCTCCGTCTCATCCGCCTTCGTCGCGCCGTTCGGCGGGCGTCCGGCCGACCGTCCGGCGGCGTCTGTTGCGGACGCGAACCGGACGTTCCTCGGACGCGAAGGCGATCCCGCCCCATCCCGAAAAACCCTTATTCGCCAGAGGCGGCACGCCCCAGGTGAAGTTGGTACGGCCCTTGCGGATCTCTTCGGCGACGGGGGGACCGCCTCCGTCGACGAAAAAAGACGAACGGAGGAAACAGTGGGACACCAGCACATCCCCGTCCAGGTGATGGGCATCGACGCCGGCGGCACGATGACCGACACCTTCTTCGTGCGGGCCGACGGACGTTTCGTCGTCGGCAAGGCGCAGTCGAACCCGGGCGACGAGTCGCTCGCCATCTTCAACTCCTCGGTGGACGCTCTCGCCCACTGGAACCGTGGCGTCGACGACGTCTATCCGGAGCTCGTCACCTGCGTCTATTCCGGCACCGCGATGCTCAACCGCATCCTGATGCGCAAGGGGCTCGACGTCGGTCTGATCTGCAACAAGGGCTTCGAGCAGATCCATTCGATGGGCCGGGCGCTGCAGAGCTATCTCGGCTACGCGCTCGAGGACCGCATCCACCTCAACACCCACCGCTACGACGAACCGCTGGTGCCGGTCTCCCGCACGCGCGGCGTCACCGAGCGCACCGACGTGCAGGGCAAGATCGCGATCCCCCTGCGCGAGGAGGAGGTGCGCCAGGCCGTCCGCGATCTCGTCGCCCTGGGCTCGCAGGCGATCGTGATCTGCCTGCTCCAGTCGCACAAGAACGAGACCAACGAGCAGCGCGCCCGCGACGTCGCGCGCGAGGAACTCGCCGCCCTCGGCAGCGACATCCCGGTCTTCGCCTCGGTCGACTACTACCCGTCGCGCAAGGAAAGCCACCGGATGAACACCACCATCCTGGAGGCCTACGGCGCCGAACCGTCGCGTCAGACGCTGAAGAAGGTGTCCGATCGCTTCAAGGACCATGGCGCCAAGTTCGATCTGCGCGTCATGGCGACCCATGGCGGCACCATCTCCTGGAAGGCCAAGGAACTCGCCCGCACCATCGTCTCCGGTCCGATCGGCGGCGTCATCGGCTCGAAACTGCTCGGTGAGGCGCTCGGTCACGAGAACGTCGCCTGTTCCGACATCGGCGGCACCTCCTTCGACGTGGCGCTGATCACCAAGGGCAGCTTCGCCATCAAGTCGGATCCCGACATGGCCCGCCTCGTCCTGTCGCTGCCGCTGGTGGCGATGGACTCGGTCGGCGCCGGCGCCGGCTCCTTCGTGCGTCTCGACCCCTATTCGAAGTCGATCAAGCTCGGTCCGGATTCGGCCGGCTACCGGGTCGGCACCTGCTGGCCGGAGAGCGGTCTCGACACGGTCTCGGTCTCCGACTGCCACGTCGTGCTCGGCTATCTCAACCCCGACAACTTCCTCGGCGGGGCGATCAAGCTCGACGTCGACCGGGCGCGCCGACACATCAAGGAGCAGATCGCCGATCCGCTCGGCCTCTCGGTCGAGGACGCGGCCGCCGGCGTCATCGAGCTGCTCGATCTGACGCTGTCGGAATATCTGCGCGCCAACATCTCCGCCAAGGGCTACAACCCGGCCGACTTCACCTGCTTCTCCTATGGTGGCGCCGGTCCGGTCCACACCTATGGATACACGGAAGGCGTCGGCTTCAAGGACGTGGTGGTGCCCGCCTGGGCTGCCGGCTTCTCGGCCTTCGGCTGCGCCTGCGCCGACTTCGAATATCGCTACGACAAGTCGGTCGACCTCGGTGTGGCGCAGGTCGCCACCGAGGAGGCCAAGGCGGCGGCCTGCGCGACGCTGCAGGACGCATGGTCGGAACTGGCGCTGAAGGTGATCGACGAGTTCGTCATCAACGGCTTCCGGCCCGAGGACGTGCTGCTGATCCCCGGCTACAAGATGCAGTACATGGGCCAGCTCAACGATCTCGAGATCGTCTCGCCGGTCGCCACCGCCGCCACCGCCGCCGATTGGAACGCGATCGTCGAGGCCTTCGAGACCACCTACGGCCGCGTCTACGCCTCCTCGGCCCGCTCGCCCGAGCTCGGCTTCTCGATCACCGGCGCGATCCTGCGCGGCACCGTCGTCACTCAGAAGCCGGTTCTGCCGGAGGACGTCGACGCCGGTCCGATCCCGCCGGAGGGGGCGCGCCTCGGTCATCGGCCGTTCTACCGCCACAAGAAATGGGTCGACGCCACCCTCTGGAAGATGGAGGCGCTCAAGGCCGGCAACCACATCGTCGGCCCGGCGATCATCGAATCCGACGCGACGACCTTCGTCGTTCCCGACGGTTTTGAGACCTTCGTCGACAAGCATCGCCTGTTCCACCTCAAAGAAGTGAAGTGAAGGGAGCCCGACCCATGAACCAGAGCACCATGCACAAGGGGATCGGTGGCGCGCCCTTCGCCGATCTGTTGAAGAACGGCCAGACGCTGAAGGAATTCCGCGACGGCATCATCGAGCGGACCAAGAAGACCGGCTTCTACGACGGCCGCGAGACGCTGGAGCTGCGCGACAGCGACCCGATCGGCTACGAGAAGCTGTTCTCCAAGCTGCGCGGCGGCCTCGTCCACGCCCGCGAGACGGCGAAGAAGATCGCCGCGAGCCCGATCGTCGAGCAGGAGGGCGAGCTCTGCTTCACCCTCTACAACGCCGCCGGCGACTGCGTCCTGACCTCGACCGGCATCATCATCCACGTCGGCACCATGGGTGCGGCGATCAAATACATGATCGAGAACGACTGGGAGACCAACCCGGGCATCAATCCGGGCGACATGTTCACCACCAACGACTGCGCCATCGGCAACGTCCACCCCTGCGACATCGCCACGATCGTGCCGATCTTCTGGGAGGGTCGGCTGATCGGCTGGGTGGGCGGCGTCACCCACGTCATCGACACCGGCGCGGTGACGCCCGGCTCGATGTCGACCGGCCAGGTGCAGCGCTTCGGCGACGGCTACATGATCACCTGCCGCAAGACCGGCGTGAACGACACGCCGCTGCGCGACTGGCTGCACGAGAGCCAGCGCTCGGTGCGCACGCCCAAGTACTGGATCCTCGACGAGCGCACGCGCATCGCCGGCTGCCACATGATCCGTGATCTCGTCGAGGAGGTGATCCGCGCCGACGGCATCGAGGCCTACGAGAAGTTCGCCTTCGAGGTCATCGAGGAGGGCCGCCGGGGTCTGATGAGCCGCATCAAGGCGATGACCCTGCCCGGCAAGTACCGCAAGGTCTCCTTCGTCGACGTGCCCTACAAGCACGACGACGTCCAGGTCTCCTCCGCCTTCGCCAAGCTCGACAGCATCATGCACTCGCCGTGCGAGATGACGATCCGCAAGGACGGCAGCTGGAAGCTCGACTTCGAGGGCGCGAGCCGTTGGGGCTGGCACACGTTCAACGCCCATCAGGTGGCCTTCACCTCGGGCATCTGGGTGATGATGTGCCAGACGCTGGTTCCGACCCAGCGCATCAACGACGGCGCCTATTTCGCCACCGACTTCCGTCTGCCCAAGGGCACCTGGTGCAATCCGGACGACCGGCGCACCGGCCATGCCTATGCCTGGCACTTCCTGGTGTCCGGTTGGGCGGCGCTGTGGCGTGGTCTCGGCCAAGCCTATTTCAGCCGCGGCTATCTGGAGGAGGTCAACGCCGGCAACGCCAACACCTCCAACTGGCTGCAGGGCGGTGGCATCAACCAGGACGGCGAGATCCACGCCGTCAATTCGTTCGAGGCCTCGTCGTGCGGCACCGGCGCCTGCGCCGTCAAGGACGGGCTCAACCATGCCGCCGCCATCTGGAACCCGGAAGGCGACATGGGCGACATCGAGATCTGGGAGATGGCCGAGCCGCTCCTCTATCTCGGGCGCAACGTCAAGACCAACTCCGGCGGCTACGGCAAGTATCGCGGCGGTTGCGGGTTCGAGACGCTGCGCATGGTCTGGAACGCCCAGGACTGGACCATGTTCTTCATGGGCAACGGCTTCATGAACTCCGACTGGGGCATGATGGGCGGTTACCCCTCGGCGACCGGCTATCGTTTCGAGGCCCACGACACGGGGCTGAAGGAACGCATCGCCATCGGCGACAGCCTGCCGCTCGGCGGCGATCTCGATCCGACGCATCCGGACTACGAGCGTCATCTCGACGCCACCGCCCGCATCAAGCGCGACAAGCAGTGCATCACCACGGAGGACTGCTACGACAACTACGATCTCTATCTGAACTACCTGCGGGGCGGCCCCGGCTTCGGCGATCCGATCGATCGCGACCCGAAGGCGATCGAAGCCGACCTCAACGGCAAGTTCCTGCTGCCCGGCTATGCCGCCAAGGTCTACGGCGCGGTCTTCACCGAGACCGACGGCGTCTTCACCGTCGACGCGGCCGCGACCGCCCTGCGTCGGGCCGAGATCCGCAAGGAACGTCTCGCCCGCGCGGTGCCGACCCGCAACTGGATGAAGGAGGAACGGGCCCGCATCCTCGACAAGCACGCCTCGGTGCAGGTCAAGCACATGTTCGCCACCTCCTTCGCCCTCTCGGAGAAGTTCACCGCCGAATTCAAGACCTTCTGGGATCTGCCGGCGGACTGGACGCTCACCGAGGACGAACTCGACGTGCCGACCTACGGCTCGAAGCACCGCATGGACCTGTCGCTCATGCCCGACGTCAGGACCGTCGTTCAGGTCGAAGAGTGACGCCGACCGACACGCACGAACCAAACGTCAGGAGGAAATCCCATGTCGTCCTACACCAACGAGCAAGTCTCTCATCTGATCGACGGCACTCTCGACTGGGAGACCATGTTCCGCATGCTCTCCATGCCGAAGGACCACGATCGCTTCGCGCAATACGTCGCCGCCCTGCAGAGCAAGGTGAAGTTCAAGGACAAGATCGTCCTGCCGCTCGGCCCCCATCTCCACATCGTCCAGAAGGCCGATACGAAGGCGTGGGTGACCATGTGCGACTGCGGTCACGACTTCGGCGACTACCGCGAGAACTGGAAGCTGAACGCGGTGGTCTACGTTCGCGACACCGAGGAAGCGATGGTCGACGTCTATCCCAAGCTGATGGCGCCGGACACCAACTGGCAGGTCTATCGCGAATACTACTGCCCGAAGTGCGGCGCGATGCACGACGTCGAAGCGCCGACGCCGTGGTACCCGGTGATCCACGACTTCGAACCGGACATCGAGGCCTTCTATCGCGACTGGGTGAACCTGCCCGTCCCTGAACGGGCCTGATCCGCGCCCTCGCGACGTCGCCGCCGGCTCCTCCCGCCGGCGGCGATGCCGCGCCGGTTCACCCCCCCGGGCGACGTTCCCGCCGCGACCGTGACGGCCCGATGTGGAGCCTTGGAAGACGCCGATGGATGCGACGATCACATCCGCCGCCGTGGTGGCGCTCGCCGAGACCGGCGACAAGACGCAAATCCTCTCGATGGTTCTCGCCGGGCGTTGGCGCCGGCCGGGGCCGATCCTCCTCGGGATTCTGGTGGCGACGCTCGCCAATCACCTGCCGGCCGCGCTGGTCGGCGTCGAGATCGCCTCGGCCTTTTCTCCGGAGATCTTTCGCCGGGTGACGGCGGCCTCGTTCCTGGTCATGGCCGTCTGGATCCTGATCCCCGACCGGCTGGACGCCGACGACGATCGGCCGCCGAGGGGCGGCGTCTTCGTGGCGACCGTGCTCGCCTTCTTTCTCGCCGAGATGGGCGACAAGACGCAGTTGGCCACCGTCGCGCTCGGCTCGCGCTTCGGCGACGTGGCCGGTGTCACCGCCGGGACGACGATCGGCATGATGCTGGCGAACGTGCCGGCGGTTCTTCTCGGCGGGGCCCTGATGCGCCGTCTCGACGGACGCCACGTGCGGCCGCTCACCGCCGCCGTCTTCGTCGGCCTCGCCGTCGCGACGCTCGTCTGAGGCGGCGCAGAGCCGGGGCGGTCCGTCGTCGTCGAGCGGGGCGGAAAAAGCGGGGTGCTTAAACTTTTAAATTCTCTTTTCGAAATAAATCCATTCCGGTCCGGCATTCTTCCGCCTCGATGGAAGAGGATGCCGTCGATGCGTTCCGTCGAGACCGAGACTGATGACGCTCGGGCGCCTGGAGATTTCTCCAAGGCGGTGCTTCGTCTTTCGACGTTTCTCACGTTGCTCGTAGTGGTTCTGGTGTGGGGTGGCGTCTACGCCTATCTCGACATGGATCGGAAGTGGACGGTCGACGCGGCGATCGCGAAGACGACCAACATCGCTCGCGTCTTCGACGAATACGTCTCGAACACGATCAAGAGCATCGACAAGAACCTCATCTTTCTGCGCCACGCGCGCGAGAGCGAACCGACGGACTTCGATCTGCCGGCGTGGACGACGAATTCGTATTTCCTGCGCGACACGACCGTCCAGATGGCTCTGATCGGCGCCGACGGGGTCCTCGTCTCGACCAACGTCGACCGCCGCGCCACGCACATGGACCTGTCCGACCGAGAGCATTTCCGCGTCCATGCCGAGCGCGCCGGCGACGAACTCTTCGTCTCCAAGCCGGTTCTGGGCCGCGCCACCGGGAAATGGACGATCCAGCTCACCCGGCGCGTCTCCAATCCCGACGGGTCGTTCGGGGGCGTGCTGGTCGCTTCGCTCGATCCCTACAACCTCTCCAACTTCTTCGACCGCATCGATCTCGGCAAGAACGGCGCCATCACGCTGATCGGCGACGACGGCGTCATCCGCGCGCGCGGCGGGCTCGATCGCGAGACTCTCGGCCGGTCGATCGTCGGGACGCCGCTGCATCGCGCCATGCAGGGTTCGGTGGAAGGTCTCTATCGCGGGGAGGGGCCGGTCGGCGCCGGCGAACGGATGATCGCCTTCCGCCACTTGAAGGATTTTCCGCTGTTCGTGAGCGTGGCCGAGGACGAGGCGGAAGTGCTCGCGCCGCATCTCGAGAAGCGGCGCTGGCTCGTCTGGTCGGCCCTGGGCGTGAGCATCGCCGTGGCCGCGCTGATGGTCATCGGCATCGGCCACGAAGTGCGGTTGATCCGGGCGACGCGCGGGCGGCTCGCCGACGGACGGCGGATCGCGCGCAAGTCTCAGGAACTCGAGGCGACGCTCGCTCGGGTCGGCCAGGGGATCGTCATGTACGACGGCGACGGGCGGCTGCGGGTGATCAACCGGCGCGCGGTGGTCCTTCTGGATCTGGCGACGGCGCCGCAGGTCGGCGAGCCGTTTCCCGATCACCTCGTCCGCCTCTTCGCGCTCGACATTCGCGAGGACGACACGCGCGACGACCAGATCGCCGGGCGCGACGTCGAAATCTCCACCACGGAGATGCCCGACGGCGGGATGCTCGTCACCCTGACCGACATTTCCATCCATCGGCGCAACGCGGCGGTTCTCGCCGAGGCGCGCGATCGGGCGGAGGCCGCCACGCGCGCCCGCACGGCGTTCCTGGCGACGATGAGCCACGAATTGCGGACGCCGCTCAACGGCGTCGTCGGAACGATCGGCCTGCTCGAGCAGGAGGACGACGCCGAAGAGCGGGCCCTCTATCTGCGGACGATGCGCCGATCCGCGGAACATCTCCTGCAGATCATCGACGACATCCTCGACATCACCAAGCTCGAGGCCGACCGGGTCGGGTTCGAGCGGCGGCCGTTCGAGGTCGCGGCGCTGGTTCGAACCGCGACCGATCTGGTCGCGCCGCGGGCGCAGGAGAAGGGGCTGACGATCGAGGTCGATCTCGACGCGGCGGTGCCGGCGGTTCTGTCGGGCGACGCCGGACGTCTGCGTCAGGTCCTGGTCAATCTCCTCGGCAACGCGGTGAAGTTCACGGAAGCGGGCACCGTCGCCGTCCGTGTCGATCTCGAGAGCGAGTGTCTCTTCTCCGACGTCGCCGCTCTGCGGATCCGCGTCGAGGACACCGGCATCGGGATCGCCGAGGAGGATCTCGGCCATCTCTTCGTGAAATTCTCGCAGCTCGACGGGTCGATCACGCGCCGCTTCGGCGGCACCGGCCTCGGTCTGGCGATCTCGCGGGAGCTCGTCGAGAAGATGGGCGGACGCATCGACGTCGCCAGCCGTCTCGGGGAAGGTTCGACGTTCACCGTCGTCGTCCCCCTGGAGATCGCGGCGGCGGACGCGCCGGAGGGCGCAGTCGTCTCGGTACCGGCCGCCGAGGCGTCGCCGGTCGGGGGGATCGGGCTCGACGTTCTCCTCGCCGAGGACAATCCGACCAACACGCTCGTCGCGACCCGGTTGCTCGAGAAGATGGGACATCGCGTGGTCGCCGTCGCGGATGGCCGCGCGGCGGTCGAGGCTCTCGCGGTCGGTCGCTTCGACCTCGTCCTGATGGACATGATGATGCCGGTGATGGACGGATTGACGGCGACGCGGCTCATCCGGTCCGGCGATCGCGCGACGGCGGAGATCCCGATCGTCGCCTTGACCGCGAACGCCTTGGCGGAGGACCGCGACGCGGCGCTCGCCGCCGGCGCGGATGCGTTCGTCACCAAGCCGGTGACGGTCGAAAAGCTCCTCTCCGCGCTCGTCGCGGCGATGAGGACGTCGGCGCATGCCGATGCCGGCGCCGTCGGTTCGACGGCGCATCCGCATCCGGTCGAAGCCTCCGGCTGACGGTCTCGCGGGTGGCGCCGGGCGGGCGCGCCCCCCGAGGGGCGGCGCCCGTCCGCGATCGTCGGGGCTACCGGCAGCCTCAGTGGCGGAAGGCGCGCGAGCGTTCCATCGTGCCGCCGTGCGGCCCCGTGCGCATCACCGAACAGGACCGATCCGGGCCGCTGCAGGTCCGCGTCCGGTCGAGGGTGCCGCCGCGCGGGCCGGTGGTCTCGCGGGTGGCGGTGCAGCTTCCGTCGGCGCAGGTGCGGGTCTGGGCGGTCGAACCGCCGCGCCAGCCGGTGGCGGCGCTGGTGCCGGTGCAGCTTCCGTCGGCGCATTCGACGGCGCGCGTGTGCGAGGTCACCCGGCCGCCGTAGACCGGCCCCGGCACGGGTCCCGGGATCGGCCCCGGCGCGTAGGTCGCCCAGCGGCGATACCAGGGGTAGGTCGCGTAATGGCTGTCCCAATAGACCTTGCCGAAGGTCACCACGCCGATGCCGACGGTGGTGGCGACGGCCGGCGTCAGCACCACCGTCGCGCCCGCCCGCGAGACGAGGATCCAGCGCGCCGACATCCAGCCGCGCACCGGCCCGATCCCGACGTCGCACCAACCGTAGTCGGCGAGACAGCCGTGGGTGACGATCGCCGTCCCGGCCGGCACCACGGTGACCACGGGATAGCCGGTCGACGGGCCGGCGCGCAGATTGACCGTGCCGACGGTGACGGCGGGCGCGGCGGCGAGCGTCGCGGTGGGGAGGGCGAGGGCGAGAACGAGCGCGCCGGCCGCGAGAAGGCGTCTTATCATGAGTTGGTTCCTCGTCTTGTGACCGGCGCGGGAACGGCCGGTCCTGGCGCCGATCCTGCGTCGCGTGCTTTGCGCGAGGATCTCGGCTCCGTGGCATTTCGTTTCGATCCGTGTCGGTGCGTTTCAGCCGCCGCGTCCGCGTTCGTCGACGATGCGGCCGTCGATCAGCTCGATGGTCCGATCGAAATGGTCGGCCGCCCGCAGATCGTGGGTGACCACGACGATCGCCGCGCCGCGCTCGTCGGCGATGCGGCGGAAGAGGCCGATCACCTGGCGGCCTCGGCGTCCATCGAGGGCGGCGGTCGGCTCGTCGACGAGGAGCAGCGCCGGATCGTTGGCGAGCGCGCGGGCGATCGCGACCCGTTGTTGCTCGCCGCCGGAGAGCCGCGTCGGCAGATTGCCGACGCGCGAACCGAGCCCCAGCCCGTCGAGGAGACGTTCGGCATGGCGCCGGGCGTCGCGGGGCGGCACGTCGTCGATCTCCATCGCCAGGGCGACGTTCTCGCCCGCCGTCAGGAACGGGATGAGATTGGCCTTCTGAAAGACGAAGCCGATGTTGCGGCGACGGAAGTCGCGCAGCCGATCGAGATCGGCGCCGGGGTCGGAGACGCGCGCGCCGTGAAACCGCACGTCGCCGGCCGAGGGCGGCTCGAGCAGACCGGCGATCAGCAGGAGCGTGCTCTTGCCCGAACCGCTCGGCCCGACGACGGCGACCAGTTCGCCGGCGTGGACCTCGAAGGAGACGCCGTCGAGCGCCGTCACCACCGTGTCGCCGCTCGCGTAGCGGCGCGTCGCGTCTCGCACCGCGAGGACCGGCCCGCCGTTCACGACAGCACCTCCTGCGCGCGGACCCGCAGGGCGCGCGAGATGCCGAGCAGCCCGGCGAGACCGCACACCACGCCGACCACCAGCGACAGCAGCGTGAAGTCGAGCGGAGCGATGATCACCCGGCGTGGAAAATGCGGAAACACCAGCATCGACATGAGGAGGCCGAGACCGAGGGCGCCGGCGCCGATCAGATAGGACTGCTCGAGGATCATCGCGACGATCACCCGATTGCGCGCGCCGATCAGCTTCAGCATGGCGATCTGATGCAGCTTCTCCAGGGTCAGCATGTAGATGATCAGCGAGATCACGATCGACATCACCACCATGAGGACCCCCGTGAAGGCGAGGATCTGCAGGCGCAGACGCCACAGCCGTTGATCGAGCAGCAGCGAGCGCTGGTCGGCGCGCGACAGCACGGCGACGTCGCCCCAGGCGAGAAGACGCGATCGGACCTCGGTCTCGTCGGCGCCCGGGGAGAGGGTGAGGAGAATCGCCGAGATCTTGCCGTCCTGCGGAACCGAGCTGCCGGTCGGCGCCGCCGCCGTGGTCGCGCCGGCCGCGGCGCGGGCGAGCAGGATCTCCTCGGCGCTGCGCGTCCGGGCGATGGCCGAGACGTCGGCCACGGTGAGGAACATCAATCCGTCGCCGCTCGCGTCGACCATGCCGCGCGTGGTGCCGACCACCGTGTAGTCGTCGTGGGCGAGGGCGAACCGATCGCCGAGCCGCAGACCGATGCTCTCGTCGGCGATCGCCTCGAAATGGCCGGCGGCGAGCGTGCGCCCCGAGGCGAGCGTCAACCAGTCGCCGCGATCGGTCGGGGCGTCGAGCCCGGTGATCGCGGCGCGCAGCTCGCGGCCCTCGAACGAGAATTGCCGGCTGATCTGAGCGAACCGGCGCACCGAGCCGACGCCGGGGACGCCCGCGCAGCGCCGGTCGACATCGGCGGAGATCGCCGAACTCTCCGAGAAGGGACCGGCGCGGCCGCCCTGGACGACCCAGAGATCGGCGCCGATGCGGTCGACGATCAGGAGCGCGTCGCCGACGATGCCGCGATAGAGGCCGATCATGCCGGTCGCCGCCATGACCAGGAAGCCGACCCCGATCATCGTCAGGAAGAAGCGCAGGAAACCGTGGCGGACGTCGGCGAGGGCGAGGTTCATCGGCGCTCGTCCCCGGCCGTGACGCGCATGCCCGGGTGGAGCGACCGCGGCTCGGTCAGCACCACGTCGCCGGCGGCGAGCCCCTTCACGACTTCGATCCGATCGCCGCCGATCGCGCCGATCTCGACCGCCCGGCGCCACGCCCGGCCGTCGACGTCGACCCAGACGACGGGCGCGCCGTCGCGCCGATCGATCGCGCCGATCGGAACCGCGAGCACGTCGCGCCGGATCTCGACCGTGATCGTGGCGACGGCGCGTCGGCCGATCGCCCAATCGGGCGGGAGAGCGACGGGTCTCAGATCGGCGGTGAACTCTCGCGTCTCGGTGTCGACCCGGCGGGCGACGCGCAAGACCTCGGCCGCGATCGCCCGCCCGCCGGCGGGTCGGATCGTCGCCGTCTGGCCCGGGGCGAGGCGGGCGATCGCGCTCTCGTCGAGACGGGCGGTGAAGACGATCGAGGCGGGGTCGACGATCTCGACGATCTCGGTGCTCGGACCGACGGTGTCGCCGATCCAACGGCCGCGCGAGATCACGACCCCGTCCATGGGCGCGCGGATGATCGCCTCGCCGAGCCTGACGCTCCGCTGTTCGGCGGCGGCGTCGGCGGCGGCGGCCTGAGCGATCGCCTGATCGACCGCCGCCTTCGCCCGGGCGAGATCGGCGGCGGCCTGTCGATGGGTCGAGGAAGCCGCGTCCCGGGCCGCCTCGGTGGTGACGCCCTTCACGAACAGGGCGTCCTGCCGGTCGAGAGTGGCGAGGGCATTGGCGAGGGCCGCCTCCGACCGGGCTTCCTCGGCGCGGGCGACGGAGACCGCCTCGCGGGCGGACCGGCCGGTGGCCCGCGCCGAGTCCAGGTCCCGCCTCAGATCGTCGGCGTCGAGGGTGGCGATCACGCGGCCCCGGGTCACCACGTCGTCGCGGTCGACCGCCATCGTCGCGACGACGCCGGTCAGACGCGAGGCGATCGAACTGCGGCGGGTGGCGTCGAGGGTCGCCGGTCCGGAGAGATCGATCGCGAGATCGCCCGGCATCACCACCACGCGCGCCGCCGCTCGCGGCACCAGCCATCGATCGCCCGCCCAGGCCAGCGCGAGGAGGCCGGCCATCAGGGGGAGGAGGACGATCCGAGACGCGCCACGGTTCGGCCGCGAAGGGGGGCGCGGTACGAAGGTCGGCGTCTCCTCGGCCGGACGCTGGGCCGGGGCGTCCGTCCGGCGCATCGAGGGGTCGTTCGACGTCCCCGAGCCGGCCGGCCCCGCGAGCGGCGACGAGAGAACACTCATCCCGTCACTGCCGGCGGATCGCGTCGAAGGCGGCGCGACAGTCGGCGCTCAACGCCTCCCGCCGGGTGTCGAGACAGGCGGCGATGCGCCCGCCGCCGGGCTGCACGCCCTCGCAATATTTGCGAATGTCGGTACGGCACGCGGCGCCGACGGCCCGGATCTGGCGCTGCATCTCCGGCGAGAGCGTCTGAGCGCGCGCGGGGCCGGTGGCGAGGAGACCGGCGACGGCGAGAGCGACGGCGGTCGCGGCGATGGGAGGGCGGCGGATCGGGGCCATGGGAAGACCTTTCCTTCGGTCGGAGGGGCGTCGACAGGGGGGAGGTCGACGGGAGGCCTCAGACTGGGGGCGCCGCGTATCGCCAGGATGGACGAGATCCTTCGAAATGTTGGATTTCGTCGCCCAATGTAGCGATTTGTAACGAGGCGGACTCCGGCCTTGAAACGGCCGGCGCGCTGAACGACCCTTCGCTCCATGAACACGAACCCACGCAAAATCCTCGTCGTCGACGACGATCCCGAGATCGCGCGGCTCGTCGGCGCGCTCCTGGCGCGCGAGGGGTGGACGGTCGAGACCGTGCAGGACGGCCGTGAGCTCGACGACGCGCTGCACCGCGCCCGGCCCGATCTGATCGTGCTCGATCTGATGCTGCCGGGCGAGGACGGGCTGTCGATCTGTCGCCGCCTCCGCGCCGAGGCGACGATCCCGATCCTGATGCTGACCGCCAAGAGCGACGAGACCGACTGCGTCGTCGGCCTCGAGATCGGGGCGGACGACTATCTCGCCAAGCCCTTCTCACCGCGCGTCCTGGTCGCCCGCATTCGTGCCCTGCTGCGCCGCGCCGAGGTCCGGCCGTCCCGTCCGGTGTCGCGCCGCTACGCGTTCGACCGTTTCGTGGTCGATCTCGACGCGCGTCTGGTCACCGACGACACCGGCGAGCATGTCGCGCTGACCAGCGCGGAGTTCGATCTCC
Organism: Pinisolibacter aquiterrae; assembly: GCF_019160155.1. Lineage (GTDB taxonomy): Bacteria > Pseudomonadota > Alphaproteobacteria > Rhizobiales > Ancalomicrobiaceae > Pinisolibacter > Pinisolibacter aquiterrae. Next base: position 599,475 of record NZ_JAFNIH010000019.1, on the reverse strand, counting down.
TCGCCTGTTTCGTCCTCCATCCCCGCCGGGTGCTGTCGCGCGACCAGATCCTCGACTGGACCCATGGCCGCAGCGCCGATCCCTTCGACCGGACCGTCGACATCACCGTGTCGCGGCTGCGCAAGAAGTTCGAGACGCTCGATCCCGACAATCGGCTGATCGGCACGATCCGTAACGGCGGTTATCTCCTGACCGCCCCCGTCCGCATGGTGCCGTGATGGTGCGTCTCGGCCTCACCACCCGCCTCGTGGCCATCGGCGTCGCCCTCCTGCTGACGCTGTGGATCGCGCTGGTCGCCGCCTATTATCGCTCGAACGGGCTCGACCGCGCCGCCACGCGCCCGCCGGTGACCCAGATCCGCGCCATCGCCGATGCTCTCTCGGCGGCGGCGCCGGGCACCCGCGACGAGCTCCTCGAGGCGATCTCCTCGTCGATCCTGAGCGCGACGCTCGAGCCGCCGCGGGCCGCCGCCACCGTGCCGGAGACCGACGAGCCGGAGATCGGGGACGACCTGCGCGACGCGGCGGATTTCGTCGAATACACCGCGCTGATCGGGGATCGTCTCTTGTCGATCCATCGGCTCGGCCGGCCGCGTCAGACCTTCGGGCCGTCGTCGTTGTTCGCCTCGGCGATCGGTGCGCTGCGGTTTCGTCTGCGCCTCGCCGACGGCGCGATCCTGCGTCTCGACACGCGCACGCCCTTCGTCGTCACCCTCTTCGGCCTGCCGGCCGGCGTCGGCGCCGGGCTCTTCGGGACGATCTTCGCGCTGGCCGCCCTGGTGCTCCTGCATCGCGAGATCCGGCCGTTGACGGCGCTCGCCGCCGCCGTCGACCGTATCGATCCGACCGGCACTCCGGTCGCGCTGCCGGCGATCTCGGTGCGCGCGCCCGAGACCGTCACCCTCCTGACCGCCTTCGAGCGCATGCAGACGCGCCTCCAGGCGCTGATCGCCGGCCGTTTCGCCCTGATCGGAGGGGTTCAGCACGACGTCCGCTCCTTCGCCACGCGGCTGCGGCTGCGCGTCGAGCACATCGCCGATCCGAGCGAGCGCGACAAGGCGATCGCCGACATCGACGACATGATCGGCCTTCTCGACAATGCGCTCCTCACCGCCCGCGCCGGGGTCGGCCGGCTCGACCAGGAACTCGTCGATCTCGCCGCGCTGATCCGCCAGGAGGTGGCCGATCTCGGCGCCTCCGGCGGGCCGATCCGCCTCGGCGTCGCGCCGCCCGCGTCGCGGGAGCTGCCGGTCCTCCTCGATCGCACCGCCTTCCGCCGCATCGTCGCCAATCTGGTCGACAACGCGGTGAAGTTCGGCCGAGAGGCGACGGTGGATCTCGAGGAGCGCCAGGGCCGGGCGATCGTCTCGGTGAGCGACGCCGGCAGCGGCATCGCGCCGGAGGCCGCCGCTCTCCTGTTCGAGCCCTTCGTGCGCGGCGAACCCTCACGGGCGCGTCGCACCGGCGGCGCCGGGCTCGGCCTCGCGGTGGTGCGCACGCTGGTCGAGGCCCAGGACGGGACCATCGAGATCGGCCGATCCGAGGCCGGTGGCGCGCGCGTCGTCCTGAGCTTTCCGCTCTTCGCCGCGTGAGGGCGTCTCGCCGGCGACCGGCGGGAGACCGGGGAGCGGCGCCTCACCCGAACGGGATCAGGCCGTGGACGAAGGCGAGCTTCGCCTCGATCGTCGGGGTGGAGACGAAGGGGTAGACGTCGCGCTGACCGAGGGAGCGGTTGATGGCGTTGAGGGCGACCGTCAGAGGCGGCCAGGCCGCCGCCAGCGGGCGGAAGTCGGCGACGGCGTAAGGATCGAAGTCGAGCTCGAGCGCCAATTCCCCGCGCACCGAACCGTGTGGGGCGAGCGCCAGGCCGAAGGCGCCGGCGGTCTCCAGCGTGTCGACCATGTGCATGTGATGGGCCCAGGTCTCGGCGAAGTCCTCCCAGGGGTGGCTCGAGGCATAGGCGCTGACGAAGCGCTGGGCCCAATCGGGCGGCGGGCCCTGGTCGTAATGGCGGGCGAGCGCGGTGCCGTAGTCGAGACGCTCGTCGCCGAAGACGGCGCGAAAGGCCTCGAGACGACCGCCGTCGCGGACGAGGCGATCCCACCAGAAGTGCCCGATCTCGTGACGGAAATGGCCGAGCAGCGTGCGATAGGGCTCGCCGAGGTCGGTGCGTCGGCGCTCGCGTTCGGCGTCGTCGGCCTCCTTGACCGCGATCGTGATCACGCCCTCGGCGTGGCCGGTCAGGACCGGCACGACGGTGCCGTCGGCGGCGATCTCGTCGGCGAGAAAATCGAAGGCGAGGCCCGAGACCGGATCCTCGAGCCGGGTCGGGGCGGCGAGCCGCCAGCGCAGGAGCGAATAGAAGAGGTGGCGTTCGTCGCGGGTGATGCGGCGAAAGGCGGCGAGGTTCTCCGGCACGTCGAGGGCGGGGATGGTGCGGTTGTGGCGGCAGGCCGGGCAGAGCTCGCCGGCCCGCTCGATTGGCAGAAGCCAGTTGCAGGCGTCGTGCGCGGCATTGGCGCAATAGGCGAAATCGCGGCCGAGCGTGGGGAAATGGAAGGCCTCGCCCGAGGGTTCCAGCGCGGTCATGGCGAAGGCGTCGGGGCGCCAGCCGAGGTGCCGGTGGCAGACGACGCAGGCGGCATTGTCGAAATGGACGGTGTTGTCGCAGGCGTCGCACCGAAAGAGACGCATCGTCGATCCTCCTCGAGACGACGGCCGAACGACACGGACGCCGCCTCCGATCGGTGGCGACGTCCGCGTCGTTCGAGAGACGGCGGTCGGATCAGTACCACGCCTGCGCGCGGGACGAGATCGCCGTTTCACCGGGGACGGCGAGGCGGGGCGCCTGCGGTCGCGCCGAGGGCGGCCCCGGGAGGGACGGTCAGCGCCAGCGGCAGACGCGGCGATGGAGGGTGTCGGACCACCAGCAGGTCTTGCCGCGCGCGTGGCGGGGGCGGGTCGCGTCGGCGATGACGGCGCCGGCGGCGGCACCGGCGACGCCGCCGACCACCGCGCCGCCGCCGGTGCCGGTGGCGATGGCGCCGACCGCCGCGCCGCCGGCGCCGCCGATCAGGGCGCCGTCGAGCATGCGCTGGTCACGCGGGCTGGCGCAGGCGCCGAGCGTGAGGGCGAGCGCGAAGGTGGAGGCGACGGCGAGGCGCCGGGGGGTGATCACGGACGGCAGGGACATGGAGGGAGCCTTTCTCGGAGGATCGATCGGAGGGACGTGGAGAGCGGGCGGGGGCGAGGCCCGCCGCCGCGCGTCTCGGGTCAGCGATAGAGGAGCGCGATCAGGATGATGATCGGGATCGGCACGCCGAGGAGCCAGAGGAGGAGACCGCGAGCCATGGGCGTCTACCTTTTCGGCGAGAGGGGGGCCTTGCCGCGCGGCCCGGGGCGCGCGGCGTCGGGGTCGTCGCGAGGGGAAGGTCGGTCAGTTCGCGAGCATCGCTCGCAACATCCACACTGCCTTCTCGTGGAAGGTCAGGCGCTCGACCAACATGTCGTTGGTGACGATGTCGCCGGCCTCCTCGGCGGTGGCGGCGGCCTCGCGCATCTCGCGGCAGAGCGCCTCGTGGTCGGCGACGAGGTCGGCGAGCAGATCGGCCGCGCTCATCTCGGCCACCTTCGGCTTCTCGGTGCCGATCACCGGCGGCTCGGTCGGATGGCCGAGGGCGCGGATGCGCTCGGCGAGCGTGTCGACGGCGGCGAAGAGGTTCTCGTAGTGCGCCTCGGTCGTCACGTGGATCGGATGGAACAGCGGGCCGACCACGTTCCAGTGATGGATCTGGGTCTTGACCAGCAGACGATAGGTCGCGCCGAGGATCGACTGCAGCGCGGTGGCGGTGCGCGCGCAGGCTTCGGGGTCGAGACCCGTGCCGATCGGCTCGCTTCTGGGCTTCGAGCGTCGAACAGCGGAAACGTTGGCCATGATGTCGTCCTTTCCCGAGCCGCGCGGACGCCGTCGCGCGCGGTTCTTCGTTCCTGGAAGGTGTTCGATTGCCGATGAGGACCGCGCCGGAAGAGCGCTTCCTCCTCATCCTGGAGCGACAACGCTTCTCTCGCCGGTGTGGTTCCGGCCGGATCGCGCTTTTTCACGCGAGACGATTTGTCGTCCGGATCGGAACCGACGAGGGGGCGGCGCGTTGCATGGGAAATTCGAAAGGAGAACCTCCCATGTTGCACTGGTCCCTCGTCTTCCTGGTGGTCGCGCTGATCGCCGCCGTGTTCGGCTTCACCGGCATCGCCGCGACCTCTGCCGGCATCGCCCGCATTCTCTTCGGCGTGTTCCTGATCCTGTTCCTGATCTCGTTCGTGTCGCAGGTGCTGGCCGGCATGTGAGGCGGCGTTCCGCCGCCGCCTTCGTCGTGACATCCGTCCGAACGCGGGAACCGAAACGCCGGTCGCGCGTTCGATCCGAAACCGCTTCGGCGGTCTCGACCTCGGGAGGTCCGCCATGAGCCTATTCTTCGCCATCGTCGACGCCGGCCCCGATGCGGCGCGTCGCACGATCGATCTCGTCTCCGGCGGGGCGATCGGCGGCGTCTTCTGGGGTAGTCTCTACGCAAGGACCTTCGGGAACCCGTCGCTCGCCGCCGCGCGCCGGCCGGCCGATCCGCTCGAACCGGCGCGCATGTGAGGTCCGCCATGGCGAAGGATACGAAACCCACCTCGCTCTTCGGCCGCTTCGCCGGCCGGATGGCGACGCTTTCCGGGCGCCCCGCGGCCTTCGTCGCCGCCTGCGCGGTGATCGTCGTCTGGGCGTTCACCGGGCCGCTCTTCGGCTGGTCGGACACCTGGCAGCTCGTCGTCAACACCGGCACCACCATCGTCACCTTCCTGATGGTGTTCGTCATTCAGAACGCGCAGAACCGCGATGGGATGGCGATCCAGGTGAAACTCGACGAACTCATCCACGCGACGCGCGAGGCGCGCGATCGTCTGGTCGGCATCGAGGATCTCGACGACACGGTGGTCGAGCGCTTGAAACGCGAAATCGAACGGACCGCGTCGGCGTCCGGCGAGACGCGATCCCCGGGGGTGCCCGCGTGACGAGAGCCTTCTGGCGGTCCTTCGCCGGTTACAACGCCCTTCTCCTGTCGGTCGGCGCGGTGGCCCTGTTCACCATCGTGTCGGCCGCCTTCGTCTATTCCGGCCGCGCCCAGCGGGAGGCGGACGAGGCCCTGCGCGCCGCGCGCGTCGACCGGCTGGTGCTCGAGGTGATCGCCGATCTTCTCGACGCGGAGACGGCGCAGCGCGGCTTCATCATCACCAACACCGAGAGCTATCTCGAACCCTATGCCTCGGCGCTCGTCGACTTCGAGCGCGACGCGGCCGAGCTGCGCCTCAGAGCCTCCGAGATCGACGAGGGCCGGGCGATCCCGGCGGCGGCGGTCGAGGAGATGCTCGGCGAGGGGCGCCGCAAGATGGATCTGGTGAAGTCCAATCTCGCCGAGGTGCGGGCGGGGCGTCTCGACGACACCCGCCTCGTCATCGCCTCCGACCGCGGCAAGGCGATCATGGACGCGGTGCGCACCAAGGGCGCCGCGATCCGCGACATCGCCACGGCGCACCGGATCCGCAGCGCGGCGCGCATGCGCGAGGCCTCGGCGACGCTCACCACGCTGATCACGCTCGGCGTGGCGATGATCGTCGTCCTCGCCATCGGCGCGGCCGCGTTTCTGCGGCGTCACGTGCGTGAACTCGAGGCGACGCGGCGCGATCTGATCGAGGCCAACGAGGATCTGGAGGCGCGGGTCGGTGAACGCACGAAGGGCGTGCTGCGCGCCAACGACGAATTGCAGCGCTACGCCTACATCGTCAGCCACGATCTGCGCGCGCCGCTCGTGAACATCATGGGCTTCACCGCCGAACTCGAGACCGCGACGGCGGCGCTTCGCGCCCATCTCGAACAGGTCGGCGGCGATCGCTCCGATCCCGTCGTCGCGCAGGCCTTCCTGGCGGCCGAGGAGGACATTCCCGAAGCCCTCGGCTTCATCCGCTCGTCGATGCACCGGATGGACGCGCTCATCAACGAGATCCTGAAGCTCTCGCGCGCCGGACGACGCCTGTTGGAGCCGGAGAGCCTCGACGTCCAGGCCCTGGTCGAGGAGTGCATCGCCGCGATCCGCCAGCGCTTCGACGAGGTCGAGGCGGAGGTGACGATCGAGGGGCGGCTGCCGGCGATCGTCTCCGATCGGGCCGGGCTCGAACAGATCTTCACCAACCTCCTCGACAACGCGGCGAAATACCTCGTCGCCGAACGGCCGGGGCGTATCGTGGTGCGCGGCCGGATCGAACGGGCCGACGCGATCTTCGAGGTCGAGGACAACGGGCGCGGCGTGGCGGAGGCGGACCGGGAGCGTATCTTCGAGTTGTTCCGCCGGGCCGGTCCGCAGGATCGGCCCGGCGAGGGGATCGGTCTCGCCCATACTCGCGCCATGGCGCGGCGGTTGGGCGGAGACGTCACGGTCTCGAGCGACGGTGTCGGTGGTACCGTGTTCCGCGTGGTGGTCGCCAAGGATCTGGCGTTGCGTATCCGGAGAGGTGAGACGTGAAGAGAGACCCCAAACCCGTCGTGATCGTGATGATCGAGGACGACGAAGGCCATGCCCGTCTCATCGAGAAGAACATTCGCCGCGCCGGGGTGACCAACGAGATCCTCTCCTTCGCCGACGGCACCTCGGCGCTCGCCCATCTCTTCGGCGCGGACGGATCGGGTGCGTCGTCGGCCGGGCGGTCGCACCTCATCCTCCTCGATCTCAACCTGCCGGACATGACCGGGATCGACATTCTCGCGCGCATCAAGGCGAACGAGCACCTCAGGCGCTCGCCGGTGATCGTGCTCACCACCACCGACGACCAGAGCGAGATCCAGCGCTGCTACGATCTCGGCGCCAACGTCTACATCACCAAGCCGCTCAACTACGAGAGTTTCGCCAACGCGATCCGACAGCTCGGTCTGTTCCTCGCGGTGATGCAGATCCCGGAGGTCGACTGACTTGCCCTATGGCGCGGATCTCGTGGGGCCGATGACGGTCCTGCACGTCGACGACGACCCGGCGCTGGCGACCCTGGTGCGCAAGGCGCTGGCGCGGCGCGGCCATGCGGCGGTGCACGTGGCGACCGGCGCGGAGGCGCTCGACCGGATCGAGGCCGGCGGCATCGACATCGTCGCGCTCGACCATTCGCTCGCCGCCGAGACCGGGCTCGACATCCTGGCGCGGGCCGGGCCGCGCGACCGGCGGCCGCCGATCGTCTACGTCACCGGCTCGGCCGACGCGCGGCTGGCGGTCGACGCGCTGAAGAGCGGCGCCGACGACTACGTCATCAAGGACGTCTCCGGCGAATTCTACGACCTGCTGGTGGCCGCGCTCGAACAGGCGTTCGAACGGTGGCGGCTGAAGAAGGCGCGGGCGGAAGATCAGCGGCTGGTGCGCGAGGCGCGCGATCGGGCCGAGCTGTTGCTGCGCGAGGTCAACCACCGGGTCGCCAATTCGCTCGGCCTGGTCGCGGCGATGGTGCGGATGCAGGCCTCGCTCGTCGACGACGACGAGGCCAAGCGCGCGCTGCAGGAGACGCAGAGCCGGATCTCGGCGGTCGCCGGGGTGCATCGCCATCTCTATTCGTCGGCCGGCGTCGGCGCGGTCGAGATCTCCGAGTATCTCGGCCATCTGCTCGAGGAGTTGCAGACCTCGCTCTCCGGGGCGGGGACCGCGCATCGCGTCGTCCGCGATCTCCGGCCACTGGTCCTGAAGACCGATCTCGCCGTCTCGCTCGGCATCGTCGTCGGCGAGCTCGTCACCAACGCCTTCAAATATGCCTATCCCGAGGGGGTGGACGGGGAGATCCGCGTCGGCGTCGCGGTGGAGGGCGACACGGTCACGGTCTCGGTCGAGGACGACGGGGTCGGCTGGTCGGGAGACGGGCCGGTCAAGGGCACCGGGCTCGGCTCGAAGATCGTCGGCGCCATGTGCCGCACGCTCGAGGCGACGCTCGATTGGCGGCGACGCCCGGTCGGCACCGCCGCCGTCATCCGCTTTCCCGCGCCTTCGCCTTCGCCTTCGCCGTCGCCCTGACGGACGGCAGCACGACGCCGGGGCGGTGGTTCGTGAGGAGAGAGCGGGAGAGGCGAAGGCCCTCGGGCGCGATCGGCGGGTCGGGGACACCGCGGATCGCGAGGCGCGGGGGCGTTCGCCTCTCTGGTCGAGCCGCCGCCAGGGGGGGACGCGGCGGCTCCGTGATCTGCGAGACGTCGGCGAGACGTAGACGTGAGATGGGCGAGACATGGTCGCGAGACGGGCGGGCCGTGCCCGGTCTCGGCTCAGGCCTCAGTCGAGGGCGTCGGCCACCAGGACGAGGCCGGTTGCGGGATCGGTCTTCGGCGCGACGGCCGGGGCGAGGATGCGGCTCGGCTCGCCGCCGGCGGCGGTCTTGATCACCACGCTGCAGGCCTCGGGCGGGCAGGATGCGGGATCGGAGGCGGAGCGCGGGGCGGCGTGGTCGGCGTCGACGGCGAAGGTGGCCGTGGCGGCGGAAGTTCCGAGGAAGAGAGCGGCGCTCAGAAGCGCGATCACGGTCGATTTGGCGGTCATGGGTACCTCCTTGTCGATGGGAAGTGCTTCAAACTTCGGTGGCCACCGAGGAACAACGCCGCGATCGCGGGAGAGTTCCGCGCCGGCGGCGGATTTCTTCAGCGCGCGCGGCGCGCCAGCCAGAAGCCGATGCCGGCGGCGGCGGCGACCCCGGCGAGGCGGGTGTGGCGCAGGGCGAGGGAGAGAGCCGTCGGGGCGAGCGTCGCCACGGCGCTGGTGGCGACCGCGCGGTGCACGTCGCGCCGGGTGCGCGTCACTACCGAGAAGAAGCCGAGGCTCGCCAGGACCGCGATCACGAAGGCGGCGGCGGCGACGATCAGCGCGGCGATCTCCGGCGCGACATGGCGGGCGAGCACGATCTGGGCGGCGCAGGCGAGCGCGCCGATCGCGACCGCGATCGCCAGCGTGGCCGTCGCCGCAGCGACGGCGGCGAGGAGGCCGCGATGGCGCAGGAGCGCGCCGTCGAGCCCGAGGAGGCGGCCGGCGCTCATCGATCGCTGCCCGGCCGGGTCAGGAAGCCGAGGGCGAGGCCGACGCCGGCCGCCACGGCGAGCGCGGCGAAGGGACGCTCGGCGACCCGTTCGGCGACGCGCTCGAGACCGTCGCGGCCGAGGTCGCGGGCGTCCTCGACGAGGGCGCCGACGCGGCGCGCGGTCTCGGTTCCGGTCTCGCCGACGGCCTGCGCGGCGATCTCGACCTTCTCGCCGGTCGCGGCGGCGAAGGCGTCGACGATGCGGCGCATCTCGGCGAGCGCGTCGCGGGCGGAGCCGACGATCGCCTCGGCCTCGTCGGCGACTTTCGCGCCGGCGCCGGAGATGGCCGCGTCGGTCGTCTCGCGGAGGTCGGCGGCGGTCGCGTCACGGAGGGTGCGGGTCATGGTGCGTCCTTTCTCGGGTCTCGGATCGGGGGAGGGGAAGACGGCCGGGGCCGTGGGCGCTCGGGGCGGGGCGATCGCGCCGCGACCGAGCGCGTGGTTCGAGAGGACAACCGCCGAGACGGCGTCCGGTTCCCTCGCCGCCGACGGCCGGGAGACGCGGAACTTTTCCCGGCTCGGCGCATTGACCGGCGGGGCACCGTCGGGTGCCGCATCTCATTCGAGGCCACCCGAATTTCGGGCGGCCGGGATCAGCCGGGAGATCTCCGCCTTGAACCGACCCGAACGTTTCCCCCCGCTCCCGTCCTCGTCCGCCGAGGGCGCCGCGCCGGGAGGCGCCCGAGGGATGTTTCCCACGCTCTCCGAGTGGAGCGGGCCGGCCTCGGTCGGTCTCTTCGTCCTGGCACTCCTCGTCGCGCTCCATGCGGCGGCGGCGCTGGTCGTGCCGATGACGGCGGCGGTGATCCTCGGTTCGGTGCTCGCCCATGTCGGCGATCGCGGCCAGCGCATCGGCGTGCCGCCCCTGGTCGCGGCGATGGGCCTCGTCGGCGTGACCGGGGTCGGCCTGTTCTTCCTGGGCACGGCGGTCGCCGAGGCGATCGGCGGCATCGCCGACCGCGCGCCGGAGATGGTCGCGCGCCTGGACCGTCTCGCCGATCGTCTGTTCATCGCGGTCGACGCGCGGCTCGTCGGGAGCGGCGGTCTCGTCGACGGGTCGCCGATCGCCGGGCGGCTGGGGCGGATCGCCTCCTCGGTCGACATGAACGCGGTCACGAGCTTTCTCGGCGGGCTGACGCCGGCGCTCGGCGAGGTGCTGATCTTCCTCGCCACGCTGGTCTTCTTCGTCGCCGGGCGGGCGTCGTTGCGGCGGCGGGCGATCCTCTCCTTCGGCGATCGCGATCGGCGGCTGGCGATGATCCGCGTCTTCAATTCGGCCGAGACGGCGCTCGCCACCTTCTTCGGCACGACGGCGGTGATCTATCTCGGCGTCGGCCTGATGACGGCGCTCCTCGCCTGGAGCGGGGGCTTGGCCAATCCGCCGCTGTGGGGAGTGGTGACGATGCTGCTCAGCTTCGTGCCGTTCCTCGGGCCGGCGATCGTCGCCTTCGCGCTCGCCTCGGCGGGATTTCTCGCGCAGGAGAGCCTCGTCGCGGCGCTGTGGCCGGCGCTCGGCTTTCTCGTCGTCCATCTCGCCTGCGAGAACGCCGTCATTCCCTCGATCCTCGGGCGGAAGTTCGAGATCAATCCGTTCCTCGTCTTCGTCGCGATCGTGTTCTGGTCGTGGATGTGGGGGGCGATGGGGGCGGTACTCGCCGTGCCGATCCTGCTCGTGGCGCGAACTCTGCGCGAGGCGTCGAGCGGCGCGGCGCCGGGCGCGCTGCCCGACTGACGGCGGCGAAAGAAGAACCCCACCGCTCCGGAGTGGAGCGGCGGGGTTTCGTTCGCGTCGGCCGGAGGGCGGCGGGATCAGAGTGCGACGGCGGGACGGTCGGCGGCGATCGGGCCGGTGCTCGCGCCGATGTCGTCGAGCCCGTCGATCGACATCAGCTGCATCAGCCGCTGGCGGGCGCGGTTGACCCGGCTCTTGATGGTGCCGACCGCGCAGCCGCAGATCTCGGCCGCCTCCTCGTAGGAGAAGCCCGACGCGCCGACCAGGATCAGCGCCTCGCGCTGGTCGGGGACCAGTTCGTCGAGGGCGGTGCGGAAATCGGCGAGGTCGAGATGGCCGTGCTGGGCCGGGGTCGAGACGAGCCGCGCGGCGGCCTCGCCGTCGGTGTCCTGGACCTCGCGGCGCGCCTTGCGATACTGGCTGAAACAGGTGTTGCGCATGATGGTGAAGAGCCAGGCGCGCAGGCTCGTCCCCTCGGTGAAGGAGGCGCGCGCGGCCCAGGCCTTCATGACCGTCTCCTGCACCAGATCGTCGGCGCGATCGGGGCTTCCGGTCAGGGAGATGGCGAAGGCGCGCAACGATGGCAACTCGGCGAGGAGCGCCGTCTTCAGAGCGGTGATCTCCGTCATTTCTCCTCCTTCTCCGCCGGCGCGATCGCGGTCGCGCGTTCCTGTTTCTCGAGCTGGTCGAGAAGCGAGGTCAGGCGGTCGGGAACGGGTTCGGCGAGGATCGATCCGTAGAATTCGCGGAGTTTCGATCCGAGATGGGTCTGGATCGGATCACGGGTGCCTGTCGGGCGGCGGGTGGGGTGCTCGTGGTCGGACATGCGGGGCGCTCTTCGCTGGGAGCCGTCGCGCCGGTGCGGCGGTCCCGGGGATGGAAAGGTCTGGGCTCTCCATAGTCGAACGCGCGAGCGAGCCGACGGTTCCCATGGCGCGCGGAAAAAACTTTCGAGGAGGGTGGAACCGATCGGCGCGACGGGCGTTGAGGACGTCGAGGAGGGTCGCATGGTTTCGGCTCTCGCGCTCGTTCATACGGAAAGACGGCTCATGTCCATCACCGCACTCATCTCTCCGCAGCTTCCTCTGCTCCGCCGCTACGCTCGCGCGCTCTCCGGCTCGCAGGCGAGCGGCGACAACCACGTCGTGGCGATGCTCGAGACGCTGGTCGCCGATCCGAGCGGGTTCGATCGGTCGCTCGAGCCGCGCGTCGCGGTCTACCGCCTCTTCTCCTCGGTCTGGAACGCCAATCCGATGAACCGTCTGGCCGAGGAGGTGGGACCCGAGACCGTCGCCGATCGCCGGATCGAGGCGCTCACGCCGCTGCCGCGCCAAGCCTTTCTCCTCGCCGCGGTCGAGGGTTTCTCGACCGCGGACGCCGCGACCATCCTCGGGGTCGGCGACGACGTCCTCGGCGAACTTCTCGGCGAGGCCTCGCGCCAGATCGGCGAACAGGTCTCCTCGCGCGTGCTCGTCATCGAGGACGAGCCGATCATCGCGATGGATCTCGAGGCGCTGGTGGAATCGCTCGGCCACACCGTGGTCGGCAATGCCCGCACCCGCGCGGAAGCGGTGGAGATGGCGCGGCGCACCCGTCCGGGGCTGGTGCTCGCCGACATTCGCCTCGCCGACGGGTCGTCCGGTCTCGACGCGGTCAACGACATTCTCGCCGACTTCGAGGTGCCGGTGATCTTCATCACCGCCTATCCCGAGATGTTGCTGACGGGCACACGGCCGGAGCCGACCTTCCTGATCGCCAAGCCGTTCCGCGAGGACACGGTGAAGGCGATCGTCTCGCAGGCGCTGTTCTTCGACACCGCCGCGTCGTCGGGCCTCGCGCGGTCCGCCTGAGGCCTTCCCACGAACCCCCCGATCGGAGACGAGGGCCGTTGACCTCGGAGGATCTCGCCAACCTTCACGCGATCGTCGACGTCGTCACCGTGGTGTCGTCGCTGTCGGCGATGGCGGCGGTCGGCTGGTACATGACGCGCATGCGAGGGCGGGCCGGCGGCTTCGCGGGCGTGACGGCGGTGATCGCCGTCTTCGTGCTGGCGCTGGCGGCGACGCGAGTCGTCGGCTTCCTAGTCGCCCGGATCCCCGGGGCGGCGGCGCTCCACGTGCTGGAGGCCTTCGCGGCGGGCATCGCGCTCGTCGCCGCCTTCGCCATGTGGCCGCTGGTGCCGCGTCTCCTGACGATGCCGACGCGGCGCGAACTGGTCGAGGTCAACCGGCGGCTCGAGGAGGAGCGGGAGGCGCGCCAGGCGCTCGTCGAGGAGACGCGCCGGCTCAACGCGGAGCTCGAACGCCGCGTGGTCGAGCGCACCCGCGAACTCGAACTGGAACGGCGCCGCTTCGAGATCGCGCTCTCCGGCAGCACCATCGCGGTGGCCGAACAGGACCGCGATCTCCGCTACACCTGGATGTACAACGCGCCCGCGACCCTCGGCGGGGTCGATCCCGTCGGCCGCTCGCCGGAGGAGGTTCTTCCGGCCTCGACCGCCGCCGCGCAAGGCGTGGTGAAGCGGCGCGTCATGGCGACGGGGCAGGCGGAGCGTTTCGAGGTGGCGATGCCCGGCGCTGCCGACGCGTGGTACGAGGGCCGGATCGAACCGTTGACGCAGGCCGGCGAGGTCGTCGGGGTGATCACGGTCTCGGTCGACATCACCCGGCACAAGGAGCACGAGCGCCAGATGCGCGAGGTGCTCCGGGAACTGACCCACCGTTCCAAGAACCTCCTCGCCGTCGTCCAGGGCATCGCCCGGCAGAGCCGGGTCGGTCGGCCGGGGGAGGCGGAGTTCCTCGACCTCTTCAACGGCCGTCTTCAGGCGCTCTCACGCGTCCACGAGATCCTGGTGGAGGAGCTGTGGCGTGGGGTGGGGCTGCGCGAGCTGATCGCGCGGGAACGCGACTGCGTCGGTGTCGGCACGCACCGATCGTTCCGCGCCGACGTGCCCGACCGGCGCCTGTCGCCCGAGGCGGCGCAGAATTTCGCTCTGGCCCTGCACGAGCTCTTCGTCGAGGCCCGGGGCGCCGGCGACGCCGAGGAGCGCGACGAGATCGCGTGGCGGGAGGGCGAAGGGCGCTTCGTCTTCACCTGGGAACGGTCGGGCCCGCCGGGCGAGGCGCTGCGCGAGGGGTTCGGGCGGGTGTTCCTCGAGCGGCACCTGCCGCGCGCCGTCGGCGGCGTCGCCACGCTCGCGATCGAGGCGGACGCGACGCGCTATCGCCTCGACGGGCCGCTCGCCGCGCTCGAGCCGACCTGATCCCGCGCGGCCCTCGACGGGCGTGTCGAAGGGCCGTCGCGGATGCGTCGGTCGAGGCATCGGGGTCAGAGCGGGGTGGCGGTCCGGCCGAGACGGCGGACGGTGAGGAACGACGCCGGCAGGGCGACGAAGGCGCCGAGCACGGAGAGCCAGCTCACCCAGAGCAGGGCGCGACCGTCGACGCCGTGGGTCAGAACCCACAGCGAGCCGGCGGTCGAGAACAGGCCGACGAGCGACAGATAGGTCGCGATGGACAAGAGGCGCAGGCCGGGTCTCGCGGAGTGCGTCATCTCGATCTCCCGAAGCGGTTTCCGTCTGGACTTCACGACGTCAACGCGGCACGGCCGATTTCGTTCCCGAACGGGCTCGGGGAAATCGCGGGCGGAGGCCCGCGGGTCTCAGTCCTGGTCGGACCGGACCTGGGCATGAGCGAGGAGGGAGAAGAGCAGGCTGCCGCCGGCGACGTTGCCGAGGAAGGCCGCGGCGACGAAGGAGACCGATCGTCCGAGGCTCGCCTCGCCGGTCAGCGCGAGGATCCAGGCCTCCGCCGAGCCGGCGACGACATGGGCGAAGTGTCCGACGTCGATCAGCCCGGTCAACAGCACCACGGCGACCAGCCGCTCGCCGTCGAGGCGGGATTGGATCCACACCAGCGCGGCGATCAGGAAGCCGGCCGGCACCCCCGCCGCCACCGCGCCGGAGAAGGAGAAGTGGAGGATCGAGCGCGACACCTCGACCATGCCGGCGCGCAGCTCCTCGGAAAGCCCGCCATGAGTCGCGCCGAGGGCGAAGAGGAAAGTGCCGACCATGTTGGCGGCGAAGACGATCGCCCAGAGACGGGCGAGATCGCGCAGGTTCTTGCGGCTCGGGTGGGTGGCGACCGGCAGCACGGCGGTGATCGTGCTCTCGGTGAAGAGCTGCATGCGGCCGAGGACGACCAGCACGAAGCCGAGCGAATAGCCGAGCCCGCCGAGCAGCAGTTTGGCGGCGCCGTCGATCGGCGGCTGGTGCAGCACCGCCTTGGCGAGCACCGAGACGCCGATGACGAGGCCGGCGGTGAGGCCCGACCACATCAGGGCGAGGCTCGAGCGATTGAGCTCGACGAGCCCGTGCCGGCGGATGATCTCGTGGGAGACGGCGGCGGAGGGAATGCGGGCGCCGTCGACGGCGGCGGCCTCCTCCTCCGTCAGGCGGACGATCCGCTCCTCGGCGGCGATGTGGTCGGCGCGGCGGGCGGCGGGGCGGGTGTCGCGCGGGGGGACGTCGTCGGCGGCCATGGGCGGCTCCTCGTTCGTCGGTCGTCGATGGCGGGGAAAACGCGGGGGCGCGGGGATCGGTTCCGCTCTTCGTGGGATCGTCATCGGCGTCGTGCCGGTGTCGACGGACGAGACGGCCCGCCCGAAGGGTCGCTTCGAGCGGGCCGGGGGATCTGCGGAGCGATCGATCGTCACATGTCGTCGATCGCCTTCTTCAGGGCGTCCTTGCCCTTGCCGATCGCCTTCTTGGCGTCGCCGGCGGCCTCCTGGGCGAGGCCCTCGGCGCGCAGCTTCGGGTCGTCGAGCATCTTGCCGGCGGCTTGCTTGGCCTTGCCGGCGACTTCGTCGGCGTAACCTTCGATCTTGTCGGTGGTGGCGCTCATGGCGGGTTCCTTTCGGTTCGATGGGAAGGGGTCTCGGATCGGTCCGAGCGTGCGGAGGGCGCGGGATCAGCCCTCGGCCCGTTCGAAGGTCGGGGCCTTCTGGAGGGTGTCCTTGGTGACGTCGACGGTCAGGCGTCGCTCGCCCTTGTCGTCGAGGGTGGTGGTCAGGGCGGCGTAGGGCAGGGCGACCGCCTTCTCGCCGACACCGAGGAAGCCGCCGACGCCGATCACCACGCCGGTGACCTTGCCGGATCCGTCGACCAGGAGATCGTTCACGTCGCCGATCTTCTCGCCGGTCCTCGCATAGACGTTCCGGCCGACGATCTCGGAGGTCAGGTGGTCGCCGGGTCGGGTGGTGGCGATCGGCGTCGTCGCGGCGGTCACCATCGGCGCCACGGTCGAGGGGGTGCCGACGGTGGTGGTCTTCGGCACGTCGGTCGACATGGTGCCGGCGGCCTGGGCGGCGCCGAAGGTGACGGTGGCGAGCGTGGCGGCGAGCAGAACAGTCTTGTTCATTCGAAAGTCCTTTCGAGTGTCGTCGACTTTTCGTCTTTTGACGTCGCTGATCTTCGACGAGCGATAGAAGCTCATCGTCGAGCGACTGTCCGAACAACACGCGAGAGGCCGGTCCGGTTCCACGGATCGGTCGAAAAATGCCAAGACCGGAATTCGCGGAGGTGTGGGAACCGGAGGCGGTGCGAGGGCGTTGCTTTCGCGCATGAGCATTTTCACGCGAAAGGAGCGCCTCATGACACGCAGTGTTCTCATCGCCCTGGTGGTCGTTCTCGCCGCCGGCGTCGGCGTTCTCGCCTGGCAGTTGCACGAGGAGCGCAAGCCGGCGGACGGTGTCGAGATCTCCATCGGCGATCACGGGGTGTCGATCGAGAAGAAGTGAGGCGATGGGCCGAGGGGGCGGAGGAGCGTCGCCCTCCGCCCCCGCGGGGCGTCGGTCTCGGAGGGTTCGGCGTCAGAACTGCGCCTGTTCGGCCTCGAGATAGGCGAGGCTCACGTATTTGCCGATGTTGCGGTCCCAGCCCTTGGTCTCGGCGGCGCGGGAGGAGACGCGCGGGTCCTTCAGGGCGAAGGCGAGCGCGCCCTCGAGCGGGATGTTCTGCTTCACCGCCTCGACGCAGGATTCCCAGATGCCCATGAAGAGGTCGCGATGCCAGGCGAGGACGCCGGGGCCGGCGTCGCCGTGGGCGGGCAGCCAGATCGTCGTCTTGCTCGTTTCGACCACCTTGTCGAGCGTCTCGAAGGTGCCGGGATAGGAGCCGTCGTCCATGTTGGCGATGCGGCGATCCATCAGCACGTCGCCGACGCAGCAGACGCCGTCGTCGAGCACCTCGACGAGGATGTCGGACGGCGTGTGAGCGGTGCCGTAGTGATGCATGCGCAGGGCGACGTCGCCGAGCGAGATCTCGAAACCGTGGCCGATGTCATGGTTCGGCGGCACGATCTCGGTGCCGAGCGTCGCCTCGTTGGTCCATTTGACCATGGCCTCGTGCCAGAAGGAGCCGGTCGTGCCCTCGATCGCGGCGCGGGTGCCGGGATGGGCGTGGATCGGCACGTCCTTGCCGTAGGCGGCGAGGAAGCCCTGATTTCCGAGCCAGTGATCGCCGTGATAATGGGTGTTGACGATGCCGATCACCGGCTTTTCCGTCAGTTTCTTCAACTGGCGGATCGACATTTCGGCGATCTGCAGCGAGGCGCCGCTGTCGACCACGACGACACCGCGATCGCCGACCACGAAGGTGACGTTCGACATCAGCCCCTGGTTCTCCGGCGTCGGGAAGCCGTCGGGCGCCTTGATCATGAAGACGTGCGGGCTGATCCGCTCGAGCGGCCGGTCGGGCACCGGCGGTCCCTTGACGAAGGCGGCGACCTCGGTCGCGGCTTCGGCGATCTCCTCGAAGAAGACGGTGCCGGTGCCGACGACGGCGGCGGTCGCGGCGCTTCCGGCGAGCAGGCTGCGGCGGGTCAAGGCCATGGACGGTCTCCCAGAGGCCCGAGGGCCTCACTCGAAATGGTAATGGTCGTGGTCGAGGGCGGCGGCGACCGACTCGATCTCTTCGGGGAAGATCATCGAGCCGAGGTGCGAGACGCAGCTCTCGACCTGCCGACGCAGATCGGCGCGCGTCTGAATGCGCCGTTCGAAGGGCGTGTAGAGCGAGAGCGCCTCGCCGTCGGTCGCGCGCCTCGCGTGGCAGGCGCCGTTGCAGTCGTTCTCGGCGAGGAGGCGGCGGCCCGTTTCGAGCGTGGCCGGATCGGCGGTCTCGCCGGCACGCGAGCCGGCGAGGGATGCCGCCCAGGCGAGGCCGGCGAGCCCGAGGGCGAGCGACAGGGCGATCTCAGAGCGCATGGATCATGCCCTCCCGTGGCGCCGGGCGGCCGTCGACGATCCTGTCGGTGAGGACGGCGCCGATCCACATCGACCACAGGACGATCCAGGAGGTCAGCGCGAAGACCGAAGCGCCGGAGACGCCGGCGCCGACCGCGCAGCCCCCGGCGAGCACGCCGCCGAAGCCCATCAGGCAACCGCCGGCGATGTAGCGGCGCATGGCCGTGCCGCTGTCGAAGCCCTCGAGCTTCAGATCGCGACCGAGGGCGCCGGCCAGGAAGGCGCCGATCACCACGCCGGGGATGAGGCCGAGATCGAAACTCAGCTTCGAGCCGGGCGGGGTCAGCGTGTACATCAGCACGTCGGCCGAGGGCGAGGTGAAGCTCAGCGCATGCACCGGCACCAGTTCGAAGGAGGTGGCCGCCATGGTGAAGTTGAACCACCACGCCAGTGCGACGGTTCCCCCGACCCCCGCCGCGCCGACCCAATAGAACCACGGCACCCGGTTGCGGATCGCGATGGTGAGGCCGAGGGCGAGCCACAGGGCACCGAACAGGGCGCCGCCGACATGGCCGACGCCGGTCAGGCCGAGGAGATCGCGCGAGTTGCCGTCGATCGTCCACAAGGCGTTGACCCAGCTCCTGAACGGCGACAGGGCGCCGTCGCGCGCCGCTTGGGCGACCACGGCGAAGACGAGGCCGGAGAGGAGGGCGCGCAGATTGCCGGTCGCGGAGAGGACCAGCATGCGGCTGGCGCAGGCGCGCGTCAGCGTCATGCCGCACCCGAACATCAGACCGCCGATGATCGCCCCGGAGAGCGAGCCGGTGTTGTTCAGCTGGCGGACGGTGCCGGTGTCGAAGAGACCGCCGACGATGAGCAACTGGGTGACGATCAGGGCGGTCGAAAAGGTGAAGAGCCAGATCGCCAGACGTCCGCCGAGGTAACCGTGGGCCACCTCGAGGGTCGCCGCGCGCAGGCAGAAGCGGGAGCGTTGGGCGAGCGCGCCGAACAGCACGCCGATCACGCCGCCGCCGAGCGCGAGCGCCCATTGATCGCCGAGGAGGTCTATCAGGCGCTCGAGCATGGCGATGCCTTCTAGGGCTTGATGTAGGCGTAGTGGTCGCGGAACTGGAGTTGGGTCAGGCGGACCACGCCGGAAGGCGTGAAGTCGGCGTCCATGACGAACTGGTTCTTGGTCAGCTTGCGCCGCTTCATGGTGATCTCACAGACCTCGAAGGTCACGCCGCTGGCCTTCAGCGCGGCGATGAGCGGGGCATATTCGACGTTGTTCTTCAGGTCCTTGGCGCCTTCCATCAGCAGATCGACGCCGTCGGCGTGGGTGACCACGACGATCTTGGTGTCGGGGGCGACGTCGAGGTGGTTGCGGATGTTGCGCAGGCCCTTGAGGCCCTGAACCTGGGCGTCGTCGATGTGATAGACGACCGCGTCGCCGGCGAAGGCGGGCGCGGCGAAGCACAGGAAGATCAGCATCAGGAGATGCCGCAGCGAAGCGAGCCTGGTCATCGATTTCCTCCCCTTGTCGGCGTCGTTCAGAGCGCGCCGGGATTGCCGTCCATGTTGCGCAGCGTCGGCAGATCGAGATGGGGCGGCTTCACCGTCTTCTGCGATCTCAGATGGCGGGCGACGAGATCCCAGATCGGCTCGCCGCCGGCGTCGCGGGCGGCCTCCGACACCGGCGCCCAGCCCGCCACCTTGTAGGTCTTGCCGGCCTCGATCGGCTCGCCGCCGAGGCGCATGTCGTCGATGCGCTTGCCGATGGTCGCGGTCGGGTCGCAGACGTAGCTCATGCCACCGACGCGGACCATGTCGCCGCCCTGTTGATAATAGGGGTCGGCGTTGAAGAGGTTGTCGCAGACGTCCTCGAGCACTTCCTTGATCTGCGCGCCGGTCATGTTGGTCAGCGTGGTCGTCGGATAGGTGATCGCGGTCTGATCGAGCACGTTCTCCATGGTGATCGCCTCGCCGGGAAGCACCGTCGTGCCCCAGCGGAAGCCGGGCGAGAAGGCGATCTCGGCGTCCTTCTCGGCGATCAGCGCGTCGACGATGACCTGATCGAAGGAGCCGTTGAAGTTGCCGCGGCGATAGAGGAGACCCTCGCTCACCGCCAGCTTCTCGGCGAGCTTGGCCTCGTAGGGCGCCCGCACCTTGGTGATGAGCACGTCCATGTCGGCGTCGGCGGTGAGCAGATTGGCGAAGACCGGCAGCAGGCGATAGCGGAAGTCGGAGACCTTGCCGTCCTTGACGTCGAGATCGAGCACGCCGAGGAACTTGCCGTTGGAGCCGGCGTTGGTGACCAGCGTCTTGCCGCCCGGGTTCGAGACGATGGTGGGCTTGGGCATGCCGTCGTGGGTGTGGCCGCCGAGAATGGCATCGATGCCGGAGACCCGCGAGGCCATCTTCAGGTCGACGTCCATGCCGTTGTGGGAGATGACGATCACGACCTTGGCGCCCTCGGCGCGGGCGTCGTCGACCGTCTTCTGCATGTTCTCCTCCTGGATCCCGAAGGTCCAGTCGGCCACCATCCAACGGGGATTGGCGATCGGCGTGTAGGGGAAGGCCTGACCGACCACGGCCACCTTGACCCCGTTGACGTCGCGCATCGTGTAGGGCTTGAAGACCGGATCGCCGAAGTCGGCGGTCTTGATGTTCTGCGCCACGATCTCGATGTGACCGGCGAAGTCGCCCTCGGCGACCTCCTTGACGCGGTCCTGACCGTAGGTGCACTCCCAATGGAGCGTCATGATGTCGATGCCGAGGAGCTTGGCGGCGTCGACCATGTCCTGGCCCTTGGTCCAGAGCGCGGTGCCGGAGCCCTGCCAGGTGTCGCCGCCGTCGAGGAGGAGCGCGCCGGGACGGGTCGCGCGGATCCGCTTCACCAGGGTGGCGAGATGAGCGAAGCCGCCGACCTTGCCGTAGATCGGCGCGAAGCGCTCGAAGTCGAGACAGGTCAGCGCATGGGCCTCGGGCGTGTCGGCGGCGATGCCGAATTCGGCGAGGAAGGCCTTGCCGACGACGTGGGGGGCGCGGCCCTTCATCGCGCCGACGCCGAGATTGACGCTCGGCTCGCGGAACCAGATCGGCTTCAGCTGGGCGTGGCAGTCGGTGATGTGGAGGAGCGACACGTTGCCGAAGGCGGGGGCGTCGTAGAGACGGTCGGCGGCCTTTTCGGCGCGCGCGATGTCGGTGGGAAGCGCCATGCCCGAGGCGCCCGCCGCCGCGAGAAGCTGGAGAAAGTCACGACGATTCATGGCGCTTCGCCTCGATGTTGCGGATCTGGACTCTGGTGCGGTCGACGGGATCGGCCCGGCCGATCGTCGCGCCGAACGGGACCCGACCGGAGGGTGTCCGGTCGGGTTCGGCCTCATTGATTGACCGGCGAGGCGGGATCGAGCAGGAGGGCCATCAGGTCCTTGATCTGCTTCTCGGTGACGATCCCCATGTGGCCGGCCCGGGGCATGTTGGAACAGGCGTTGGAGGCCTTGGAGTTCCAGATCTTGGCCCAGGTGGTGCGCTTCACCTCGTCGGTGTCGCCGCGCAGCTTGCCATACTGATAGAGGCTCGGGCCGATGGTGCCGTAGGAGATCTCCTTCGGCGAGAGCTGATGGCAATTGTAGCAATTGCCGCCGTTGACCATGTCGGCCTTGTCGGTCGAGGTGAGGCCGCGCCCGCTCTGGGCGACCTTCTCGCCTTCCTTGTAGTCGCCGAGCCAGACGCCGTCGCTCGGCCACTTGACGGTCGCCAGATTGGCGGCCTCGATCTCGGCGCGCTTCTTCTCCCCGGTCTTGCCCGAGACGTTGTCGGGATCGGAGCAGAAGGCCTGGGTCTCGTCCTGGTCGAGACGGGCGAGCGTGGCGATGCCCTTGGAGCGGAAGCCGCTCTTCAACATCGCCTTGAAGGACGCGTCGTCGGCGCCCGGTCCCCACGGGCCTTCGCCGGCGCCGGCCGAGGCCGTGCCGAGGACGAGGAGAAGCGCGACGGCGGACAGGGATTTCACGGTGGTCGACATGTCCCGCCTCCTCAACGCTTGATGCCGGGGGTGTCCATGGTCGCGCCGTTGGCGGTGGCGGCCATGTACATGGAGAGGGCGACGGTGACGTCGGACCCGTAGATCGGCTCGGGGAAGCGCTGCTGGCGGAAGCAGTCGGCGAGGCGCCACTGCATGCCCCACATCTGCCCGGCGGAGACGCGATAGGCCGGCCAGGAGGTCCAGCCGGCGGCGGCTCCCTTGTGGGTCGGGATGTTCGGCAGTTCCTGGAGACGGATGCGCACGCCTTCCTGCCCGTGACAGGTCGAGCAGGAGAAGTCGTGCGGGCCGCCCTGGTAGTAGAACATCCGCTTGCCGAGCTCGAAGGCCTTGCGCTCTTCCGGATGCACCAGGGAGACCTCGACCTTCACGCCCTTGGACTGGCCCGAGACGTAGGTCGCGATCGCCTCGAGTCTGTCCTTCTCGGGGGTGTTGAACTTGGCGTCGATCAAGGGCTTCACGTCGATGCCCTGGAGCGTCGACATGCAGGTGAGGACGCGGGATTCGACGTCCTGGACCTTGCCGGTGTCCTTGAAGAAGCGCGGCAGATGGGCGTAGGCCCCCTGCACCACGCCGGCGCCGAGGCCGAGATCGCAGCCCTCGAGCGACACGTTCTTCGGGCCGGCCGGCGTCTTCCAGAGCTCCTCGCCCTGCGCCTCGAACAATTCCGCCGGATTGCCGTCGCGCAGGGCCTCGCGGTACTGCTCGATGCTCTCGATCGACTTGTCGGTTTCGGCCGACACGACGCCGGTCGACGCACCGACGACCGCCAACGCGGTCGCGATGCCGATGGCATGCCATCGTTTCATGGTCTCATCTCCCCCCGGTCTTCTTCTTGGTCATGGACGTCGGATCGGCGGCGGTGATCAGGTCACCGTCGCCGTGTCGGTGCGGGTGTCGCCCTTGCTGTCGACCCAGGTGATGGTGACCTTGTCGCCGGCCTTGCCGCCCTTGATCTTGAAGGCGAGGAAGGGGTTCTTGGAGACCGAGGGTCCCCACTGCGCTTCCATCACCACCTTGTCGCCGAGCTTGGCGGTCACCTCGGAGATGAACCACGCCGGGATCGGCGCGCCGGAGGCATCCTTGCGGAAGCCGGTCTCCATCTCGTGGCTCATCAGAACCTTGACTTCGGTGATCCCGTCCTTGCTCGCGGCGCGGATCTTCATCGGATTGCCCATGTGTTCCTCCTGAAATCGCGAGGGGCTCAGCCGCCGCAGCCGCCGAGCGTGACCTTGATTTCCTTGGTCGCGGTGAAGTACTTGCCGCCGGCCTTGACCAGAACGACGACGTTCGAGGTCTGGCCCATCTTGATGCGGGTGGTGACGTCGGGGACCATGTCGGGGCCGATGTCGAAGAGGGCGGCGAGCATGTTCGGGTTCTTCTCGACGAGGAACGAGATCTGCGTCGTGTCGGGAAGCTTGCTGACCGCCTGGACCGGCACCACCGCGCCGTTCTCGGCGATGTCGGAGGCGAGGATCTGGACGTCGCCGCTCTCGGTCGCGCCCTCGGCACCCATCAGCTTGTAGGTCTCGGGCAGGGTCTTGCTCTCGAAGGCGGCCTTGTTCCAGGCCGCCAGCACGAGGCGCGGCGTCACCAGGGTGCCGATCGTCGCCAGGAGCCCGAGGGCTCCGGCGCGGGTGAGGAGCCGCCGTCGGCTCAGGGGTTCGAACGTCATGTCTTTCATTCCTCCGCTTGGTTGCGCGCTTCGGCGCGTCACTTGGTGGGAGCTCCGTCGAGGATCCAGGCGACGAGGGTCTTCAGGTCCTCGTCCTTGATCTCTTCCTGAGGGGGCATGGCGATGTCGCCCCAGACCCCTTCGCCGCCGGCGCGAACCTTGGCGAAGATCTGGGCGGAGACGTCCTTGCCCTTGTACTTGTCGGCGACCTCGAGATAGCTCGGGCCGACCAGCCGGCTCGACACCGCATGGCAGCCGAGGCAGCCCGACGCTTCGGCGAGCGCCGCCGCGGACGGCTTGCCGCTCGTCGCCGCGGCCTCGGAGGCGGCGGTGACCTGACCGCGGACCTGACCGACGCGGCGGTTCTGGTCGGCGAGGTTGCCGTGCGAGGCGAGCGCGTAGTCGGGCAGCGACGAGGCGATCTCGGGCGCCGTCTTGCAGTCCTTCATGCAGGCGACGGCGTGCGTGTCCGGCTTGACGTCCTTGCCGGAGAGCGCCTTGCCCGGCCACATGGCGTGGTCGAAGGTCATGCCGTTGCGATTGGGCATGATCTTCTGGACGTCGCGGATGGTCTGATCGTTCAGCACGAAGTCGCTCGGCACGATGTCCGAGAGATTGAGCAGATAGGCCAGCACTGCGTAGACCTCGTCGTCGCCGAGCGATTTCGGCGCGTTCCACGGCATGGCGCGGCGGATGTAGTCGAAGAGCGTCGAGACGGTCGGCACCTTCATGAAGGTGGTGCGGGCCGGGAAGTCCTTGCGCATGAGAGCGGCGACGTGGCCGGTCTTCAGGTCTTCCTTCTCGACGCCGCCGACCAACGGCGTGAACACCTTGTTGCTCTCGCCGAAGGTGCCGTGGCAGACGGCGCACTTGCCCTCCCAGATGTCCATGCCCTGATCGACGCTGCCGGAGCCCTTGGGCAGGCCGAGGAAGTCGGGGCGGACGTCGATGTCCCAGGCCTTCAGCTCGGCCGGGGTGGCGGTACGGCCGACGCCGGAGAAGTCGTCGAGGGCGAAGCTCGCGCCGGCGCCGCCGACGACGGCGAAGGCGAGCGCGGTGAAGAACAGGCGGGGGCGGTCAGAGAACTTGAACATTGCTCACGTCCCCGTTCATCGCGACCTTCCAGGACTGGATGGCGTTGTTGTGATAGATCGAGCGGGTGCCGCGCACCTCGCGCAGCTGGCGGTAGCCGGGCTGGACGAAGCCGGTCTCGTCGATGGCGCGCGACTGCAGGATCGCCGGGCGGCCGTCCCAGTTCCAACCGACGTTGAAGCGGGTCAGGCACTTGGAGAGAACCGGGGTCTGCAACTGGGCCTCGACCCAATTCATGCCGCCGTCGAAGGAGACGTCGACGCGCTTGATCTTGCCGCGTCCCGACCAGGCGAGGCCGGTGACGTTGTAATGGCCCTTGTCGAGCAGGGTCTGGCCGCCCGAGGGCGAGGTGATGACCGACTTCGCCTCCTGGATCGAGGAATACTGGCGGTGCTGGCCGTCGGGCATCAGGTCGATGTAGTGGTCGGCCTCGTCCTTGGTGGCCCAAGGCGCATCGCCGACTTCGACGCGGCGCAGCCATTTGACCCAGGAGACGCCCTGGACGCCGGGGACCACGAGGCGCAACGGATAGCCGTTCTCGGGGCGCAGCATCTCGCCGTTCTGGCCGTAGGCGACGATCACCTCGCCGGAGAGGACCAGTTCCATCGGGATGGTGCGGGTCATCGACGAGCCGTCGGCGCCCTCGGCGAGGACGAACTTGCCCTTCTTCAGGTCGGCGCCGCAGTCCTCGAGCAGGGTGATCAGCGGAACGCCGGTGAACTCCGAGCAGGACAGCATGCCGTGGGTGTACTGGACGGTCGGAACCGCGACGTTGCCCCATTCCATGCCGGTGTTGGCGCCGCATTCGATGAAGTGCATGCGCGACACCGACGGCATCCGCATCAGATCGTCGAGCGTGTAGACCTTGGGCTTCTTCACGAAGTCGGGGGTCGAGCCGTTGACCATGAAGCGATGGCGCGACGGGTCGATGTCGTGCCAGCCCTGGTGATGGCGCTCGAAATGGAGGCCCGAGGGCGTGATGATGCCGAACATGCCCTGGAGCGGCATGAAGGAGACGCTGGAGCCGGCGACCTGGGTCAGGCCCGGGCTCTGGCGGCGCTGCATCGCCGTCTCGTATTTCGACGGCATCCCGTAGGGGGTGGCGGCGACAGGCTGGCCGAGCGAGGTCGACCACGGCGGCAATTTCAGAATGGCGTCGTCGCCGGCGGCGGCATCGGCGGCGAGGGCGCGTCCGGCCCCGGCCACGCTTCCGCCCGCCATGGCCGCGGCTGCGGCGAGGAACGATCCGCGCAGGAAGCCACGGCGTCCGCTGGAGACCTCGGCGATCTCGCCGGGCGACAGGAAATCCTCCGGCGCCCGCCTGAGACGCGCGCCGCCTCCTTCGAATGTGGATTCCTCGATGGTCCGCGTCGGTCTCGTCATCGCCCCTCCTCGATCGCTCTTTCGCCTCGGATGTCCGAGGCTCGGCGTGAGGGGGCGGCATGCGACGACGGTCACGCGGTCCGGCATGGACCACGCGCCCTCGATCGTTCGTTTCCTTCCCCTCACGCGTCCAGGCTGTTCGGTCGCCCGGATCTTCGTCGTCGTTCAGGTTAAGGCGATGGGCGGAAGATCCTATCGGGGACGGTGCCGGGGGTGACTGGGGGTTTTCACCCATGTCGCCCCGAGGGCGGTCAGCCGGGCGGCGGCTCCGAAGCCCAGGCGATGAGTTGGGCGACCGAAGTGGCGCCGGCCTTGGTCATCAGGTTGTGGCGATGGTTCTCGACGGTCTTCACGGAGATGTCGAGATCGAGGGCGATGGCCTTGCTGGTCTTGCCGGCGATGACCAGGGCGAGTACCTCGCGCTCGCGTTCGGTCAGGCAGGAGAGGCGGCGTTCGAGCGTGGTCTGGCGCGAGCGCCGCCGGATCGTCTCGGCGCTGGCGGCGAGCGCCTCGCCGATGCGGTCGAGCAGGACCTGATCGTCGAAGGGCTTCTCGAGGAAATCGAGGGCGCCGTGGCGCATCGCCCGGACCGCCTTCGGGATGTCGCCGTGGCCGGAGACGAAGATCACGCCGACGCTGGAACCGCGCCGCAGCAGCTCGGTCTGCAGTTCGAGACCGGAGAGGCCGGGCAGGCGCACGTCGAGGACGACGCAGGCCGGGGTCTCGTCGTCGAGCACGTCGAGGAAGGCCTGCGCCGAGGTGCAGGCGACCCAACGATAGCCGACCGAGGAGACGAGGAAGGCGACCGAATCGCGGACGGCGGGGTCGTCGTCGACGATGTAGATCGTCGGGGCGGTTTCAGACACGCGCGATCTCCTCGATGAGCGGCAGTTGGAACCAGAACGTGGTCGCGCCGGGGGTGTCGATGTCGACGTCGAGACGGCCGCCGTGGGCCTCGACGATGGTGCGGCTGAGCGACAGGCCGAGACCGAGTCCCTCCGGTTTGGTGGTGAAGAAGGCCTCGAACAGGAGGTCGATCGCCCCCGGCGCGACGCCCGAGCCGTTGTCGGTGACGCTCAGGCGGACGACGTGATCCATCGCCTCGGCCTTCACGGCGATGCGCGCGTCGGCGACCCCGGACACGGCCTCGGTGGCGTTCTGGAGGAGGTTCAACACCACTTCCTCGATCTGCAGGCGATCGGCCATGACCCGGGGCAAGGTCGAGGGGATGTCGACCTCGAGGCGGACGTCGCGGCCGCGCGCGGTCGGCTCGAAGAGATCGATGGCGTCGGCGAAGACGCGGGAGGGATCGAGGGGCAATTGCTGCGAGGGATGCTTGCGGACGAAGTCGCGCATCCGTTTGACGATCGACCCGGCGCGTTCGGCCTGGACGGCGATGCGGCGCACGCCTTCGAGCACGCCCTCGGGGTCGATGCCGGCGTCGAGGCGGCGCTCGCAGCCGCGCGCGTAGCTGAGGATCGCGGCGAGCGGCTGGTTGATCTCGTGGGCGAGGGAGCTCGCCATTTCGCCCATCAGCGACAGGCGGACGGTGTGTTCCATGCGCTCGCCCTTGACGCGCGCCTGTTCGTGGGCGCGTTGCAGCTCGCGGGTGCGGCGGCGCAGGAGATGGGCGACGCGGAAGACGTGGAAGATCCACCACGCCGCGATCGTCGCGGCGACCATGCCCCACCAGCGGTGTTCCCAAAGGAAGTCGCGCAGGCCCAGAGGCGTGAAGAGGGCATAGGGCCCGACCTTGAGCCCGCGATAGAGGTCCTGGACGAGGCGATAATCGACCGGATCGGTCCACACCACCTCGCCACCGGCGGGCTGCATGACGAGGAGCGCGCGGGCGATCTCGGCGGCGAGGGCGGGCGCCGTCTGGGCGACCTTGACGAAGGGCCAGCCGGGATAGAGGCGGGTGGAGACCTGACAGGGCAGGGTGCCCGAGGGCTTGCGGCCGATCACCCGGAATTCGTCGGGCCGGGCGGTGCCGTCGGCGATCAACTGCTCGAGGAGGCAGGAGCGGACGATGCCGGCCTCGGCGCGGCCGGAGCGCAGCGCGTCGATCACGCCCTCGACGGGATAGCCGACGAAGAGGAGATCGGTCTGCCTGAACGGGTCGACGCCGCGCTCCAGCAGTTCGAGCCAGGCGGCGCGGAAGCCGAAGGCGTCGCGCGCGACGGCGGCGATGCGGCGTTTGCGCAGGTCGGTGACGATCTGGACGTCGGCGAGATCGGCCGGGACGAGGATGGTGGCGCCGACCGATTCGTCGGAATAGCTGCCGTTCATGTCCTGCTCGGTCGCCAGCGCGGTCGCGGCGTAATCGATGCGCAGCTCGAGGAAATGGCCGGGATTGGTGATGAGGAAGTTCAGCCGATTGGCGGCGACGGCCGCCGTCAGAAAGGCGGTGCTCCCCGTCACCATCTCGAATCGGTATTGCGGCAGCGTCTTGGAGAGATGCGCGAAGGTCGGCGCCCAGTTGGCGGCTGCCACCTCGGCGCCGCGATAGGCGAGGACGCCGACGCGCACGACCGGGCGCGTGTCCTCGGCCGCCCCGGCGGACGGGCCGAAACCGATCGCGGCGAGGAGGAGAGCGAGCATCGCCGCGAGGACCACGACGGTCCGGCGCGCCGATCGAGCCGTTTCGATCAATCGCATCGCAGCCGTCCGCAGGACCGTTCGGCGGCGATCATGGCGCGCAGGGTGACCGGGCCCGGCCAGCCGATGAAGGCGGTGTCGCCGACGACGAAGGAGGGCGTGATCTTCAGGCCGAGATCGGCGGTGCGGCGGCGTTGCGCGGCGAGATCGGTCTCGGCGCGGGCGGGGTGGCCGTCGTCGGGGCCGTCGAGATCGAGGCCGAGCGCGGCGGCGACCTGCTTCGCCCGGGGGGCGTCGACGAAGCCGCGCGAGCCGAGGAGCGCGCGATGGAACCCATGCGCCGCGTCCGCGCCGAAACGGCGGAAGGCGGTCTGTTGCAGGGCGGCGACGGCGGCGGAGGCCGGCGACAGGATCGGATCGTGGACGAGCACCAGGGCGAGACGATCGTCGCCCGCCAGCACCTCGTCGAGGGCCGGCGCCGCCGTGCGGCAGAAGGCACAGTTGTAGTCGAAGATCTCGTGGACGACGACGTCGGCCTCGGCGGCGCCGAAGCGCTGCAGGCCGGGCACGTCGGCGAAGGGCGCGCGCGAGGGCAGCGCGAAGTTGCGGATCGGCGAACCGTCCGACGCGGCGAGCCCCGGCACCGCGGGCGGCGGCGCGGCCGCGAAGGCGCGCGCCGTCGCGGCGAGCAATCCTCCGGCGGCCAGATGGGCGATCAGCGCGCGTCGATGAAAGGTGGTCCCCAAGGCGATGTCCCGCAGCGGTCGAAAACGGCTGGGACTATCGTTCTTCCGCCGATTTCTTTCAATCGGTTCGAAAGAAGGGGCGGCGAAAGGCGGTCTCCGATCGGGTCTCGCCCGTCGCCATCGCCCACGTGGACAGGGCCCGGAACGGGGGTGGGAGAGCCGTCCGCAAGGGTCACAAGATGTATGCGGGCGTCATTTCTGGAAGGGGTGGCGCGACAGGACGCGGAACGGCTCGCCGCGGCTCGGCTGGACGGCGAGGGTGATCGCGTCGACCGCGACGGTCTCGGCGAGGGCGTCGAGACGCGCGGCGAGAGCGTCGCGGACGGCGTCGCGGCGCGGCGCGGGCACGGGGCCGGTCAGGGTCATGTGGAAGCGGAAGTCGTCGAAGACATGGGCGTAGCCCCAGCGATCGACCTTCTCGATCCGCGCCTCGCTCGGGGTCGATCCGAGGCGGCGGCGGCGCTCGGCGGCATCGAGGGGCGCGCGGAACGGTTCGAAGGCGGTGACGCAATCGGCGGCGAGACGATCGATCGCGGTGGCCTCGGCGCGCGGGCGCAGGGCGACGAAATCGCCGAGGAGGGCGACGGCGAGCGTCGCGGCGAAGGGGGATCGCGCTTCGGCGAAGGCGTCGGCGGCGGCGCGGAGGCCGGCCTCGTCGGTGCCGTCGGCGAGTTCGAACGGCGCCTTCAGGGTGGCGTGGAAGCCGTAACGGCGCGGGTCCTCGGTCAGCGCCTCCCAATCCGCCGCGTCGCAGGGGGCGCCTTCGGGAAAGGGTGGGCGCGCGCCGGTGACGGCATCGCGGCCGATGATCGCGCTCGCGGCGCGCCACAGGGCGGTTTCGGGCGCGGGCAGGAAATAGACGGCGTAACGGGGACGGCTCATGGCGGCTCACGGTGGCTCCGGCCCGGCGGCCGAGCGCGTTCAGGCGACGACGAC
The DNA here is from genome assembly GCF_019160155.1 of Pinisolibacter aquiterrae. Classification (GTDB taxonomy): domain Bacteria; phylum Pseudomonadota; class Alphaproteobacteria; order Rhizobiales; family Ancalomicrobiaceae; genus Pinisolibacter; species Pinisolibacter aquiterrae. Next base: position 568,901 of record NZ_JAFNIH010000019.1, on the reverse strand, counting down.
GGCGTCGAGGAAGGCGGAGACGGCGGTGTCGAGATCGCTGCCGTTGTCGATGGTGCGGTCGGCCGAGGGGCCGTCGCCGGGTTCGAAACGGCGGGCGAGACGGGTGTCGCCGGCGCCGTCGCTCGGGCGCGCCCGCGCGGCGATGCGGCGGGCGAGCACCTCGCGCGGGGCGACGATCTCGACCACGGTGACGTCGGGCCAGCGCCGCCGCGCCTCGGCGAGCACCGTGCGCGAGACGTTGATCACCACGGTGGCGCCTCGGGCGAGGTCGGCCTCGATGGTGGCGGGGATGCCGTACCAGTGGCCGTGGGCGTTCCACGACAGCGAGAAGCCGCCGCGCGCACGCACGTCGAGGAAGGCGCGTTCGTCGGCCTCGACGTTGTCCTCGGCCTCGGAGGCGGGGCGGGTGACGATGCGGCGCGGGAAGACGTAGCGGGCGTCCCAGGCGAGGGTGACGCGCGCCGCCTCGATCAGCGTGTCCTTGCCGGAGCCGGACGGCCCGACCACCAGAACCACCCGGCCGGGCAGGTCTTCGGTGGTCGGATCGGCGCCGCGCGTCAGCAGGGTGCCTTCGGAGCGATCGGTCATCACGACACCCGCCGCCCCAGCCGGAACACCTCGCGCACCACCGGATGGCCCTCGACCTGGGCGATGCGGACGAGGTCGGCGCGCTTGCCGACGACGATCTCGCCGCGATCGCCGAGGCCGGTCGCCTCGGCGGGGTTCTTGGTGACGGTGCGGATCGCGCCGGCGAGACCGCCGACGGCGGCGACGTCGGCGATGGCGAAGGCGCCCTCGATCAGGCTCACCGGCACGTAGTCCGAGGAGAGGATGTCGAGGACCCCGGCCTCGGCCAGTTCGATCGCCGAGACGTTGCCGGAATGCGAGCCGCCGCGCACGACGTTGGGGGCGCCCATCAGCACGGCGAGACCGGCGGCGTGGCTGGCGGCGGCGGCCTCCACCGTCGTCGGGAACTCGGCCACGGTGACGCCGTCGGCGAGGGATTCGGCGACGTGGACCTCGAGCGTGTCGTCGTGGCTCGCCAGCGCGATGGCGCGCTCGTGGGCGAGGTCGACCAGGGTGCGGCGATAGCCGGCGGCGAAGCGGCGGTGGAGATCCTTGCGGTGCTCGAAGAAGGCGTCGAGATCGGCGTCGGACTTGCCCGGCGACTTGCCGCGATAATAGTCGCGCAGTTTCTCCTCGTTGCGGAACTGGCGCTGACCGGGGGTGTGGTCCATCAGCGACATCAGGCGCACGTCGAAGCGGGCGAGATAGTCCTGCGCCTGCTCGATGACGTCGACCGAGCAGATCTCGCATCGGAGATGGGTGTGGTGATCGGCGCGCAGGAGCCCGGTGCCCTTGGCCTTCTCGATGGCGTCGCCGAGCCGGAAGAGGCCGGCGCCGAGCGAATGGCGGTCGCCGTCGGTGCCGGCGCGCAGGCTGTCGAAGACGGTGGTGATGCCGGCGCCGGCGATCTGCGCGTCATAGGCGAAAACGGCGGAGAAGGGTTCCCAGAACACCTTCGGGCGGGGGCTGTAATGGGGTTCGATGTGGTCGGTGTGGAGTTCGACCAAGCCGGGGACGAGGAGATCGTCGCCGCAGTCGAGCGCCTCGGGGAGGATCCGATCCTCTTCGATCGCGACGATCAGGCCGTTCTCGACGACGACGGTGCCGGGGACGACACGGTCGGCGAGGACGACGCGGCGCGAGGCGAGCGCGATCGAGGCGACGGCCTCCTGGGCGACCAGAGCGGTGGTGGGCGTTTCGAGGGCGTTCATGGCTGCTCGTATCTCTCGAGGAAGGCGTCGATCGAAAGGTCGCGGAAGTTGTTTACGGCGGCTTCGAGACGGTCGTGTGACCAGTCCCACCAGGCGACGCGGATCATGCGGGCGGCGGCATCCTCGGACATCCGCCGCTTGATGAAGCGGGCCGGGACGCCACCGACGATCTCATAGGGGGCGACGTCCTTGGCGACGACCGCGCCGGCGGCGATCACGGCGCCGTCGCCGACCGTGACGCCGGCGAGCACGGTGACGCCGTGGCCGATCCAGACGTCGTTGCCGATCGTCACGCGGGCGGCGCGGCGGGCGGCGAAGAAGGCGTGGTCACGTTCCTGAGCGGGCCAATAATATTCCGGCGTGTAGCTGAGCCGGTGGATGGTGGCGCGGTCGAGCGGATGGTTCGGCGGGCCGATGCGGGCGCTCGCGGCGATGGCGGTGAAGCGGCCGATGGTGGAGTCGGCGATCGAGCTGTCGTGCATCACGTAGGAATAGTCGCCGATGGTCGAATATTCGACATAGACGCGGTCTCCCAGCTCCACGTGCGTGCCGATCTCGGCCTCGCGCAAGGCGACGTCGACGCCGTTCTTTCCCTCGCGCGGGATCTTCGGCTGGGGCGTGGTCATGCGGCGATCTCCCGAACGGCGAAGGCGGAGACGTCGACGATGCGGGTCGCGACCCGGTCGCGGACGTCGCCGTCGTGGAAGATGCCGAGCATGGCGACGCCGGCCGCCTTCTTGGCCTCGATCAGATCGACCACCACGGCGCGGTTGGCGGCGTCGAGCGAGGCGGTCGGCTCGTCGAGGAGGAGGAGGTCGACGTCGGCGATCAGGCCGCGGGCGATGTTGACGCGCTGCTGCTCGCCGCCGGAGAAGGTCGCCGGCGGCAGGGTCCACAGTCGTTCCGGCACGTTGAGGCGGGTGAGCAACCCTTGCGCTCGGGCGCGCGCCTCCGTCTCGGCGAGGCCCTGGGCGAGGGCGGGTTCCATCACCACGTCGAGGGTCGCGACGCGCGGGACGGCGCGCAGGAACTGGCTGACGTAGCCCATGGTGGTGCGGCGCAGGCCCAAGATCTCGCGCGGGGTGGCGGTGGCGACATCGACGAGGCGGTCGGCCGAGCGGACGCGGATGGCGCCGCGATCGATGCCGTAATTGCCCCAGACCATCTTGAGGATCGACGACTTGCCGGCGCCGGAGGGGCCGCCGAGGACGACGCATTCGCCGGCCGCGACGGTGAAGGCGACGTCGCCGACCACCGGAATGGTCAGGCCGCCGCGCAGGTGCATGACGAAGGACTTGGCGACGCCTTCGACCGAGAGGACCGGATCGGAGTGGGTCATGGCGGGCCTCACGGTTGCAGGATCGAGGAGACGAGGAGCTGGGTGTAGGCGGCGCGCGGGTCGTCGAGGACGCGGTCGGTCAGACCCTCCTCGATCACCCGGCCCTGTTTCATCACCATGATCCGGTGCGACAGCAGGCGGGCGACGGCGAGGTCGTGGGTGACGACGATCACCGCGAGGCCCATGTCGGCGACGAGGCGGCGGACGAGATCGAGGAGGCGCGCCTGGACCGAGACGTCGAGGCCGCCGGTCGGTTCGTCCATGAAGACGAGGCGCGGCGCGGTGACGAGATTGCGGGCGATCTGGAGACGCTGGCGCATGCCGCCGGAATAGGCGGTCGGGGGTTCGTCGATGCGGGTCGGGTCGATCTCGACGCGGTCGAGCCAGTCCTCGGCCTTCGCGCGGATGGCGCCGTAGCTGCGGGCGCCGACCGCCATCAGCCGTTCGCCGACGTTGCCGCCGGCCGAGACCCCCATGCGCAGACCGCGCGCGGCGTCCTGATGGACGAAGCCCCAGTCGGTGCGGAAGAGGAAGCGGCGTTCGGCCTCGGAGAGCGCGGCGAGGTCGCGGATCTCGCCGGCGCGGGTGCGGTAGAGAACCTCGCCGGCGGAGGCGGGCAATTGGCCGGAGAGGAGCGACAGCAGGGTCGATTTGCCGGAACCGCTCTCGCCGACGATCGCCAGGACCTCGCCCTCGCGGATGTCGAAGGAGACGTCGCGGCAGCCGAGGCGGTCGCCGTAGAACTTGGTCAGGCCGCGGGCCTCGAGCAGCGGGGGGGTGGAGATGGGGATCGGCATCGGCATCGGACGGCCTCGGTGTTCGTCGATCGGATTGCGAGACGTCGGTCGGACGGACCGCCGCCGGCTCGGGACCGCACCCTCCCCCGAGGGGAGGGCCGGGGTGGGGTTCAGAGGATCGGATGGGGCATCGAGCGATCCTCACGACGCCTCTCGGGCGCCGGAGGTTCGGTCGGGCTCACGACCCCACCCCTGTCCCCTCCCCTCAGGGGAGGGGGACGATCGGGGCGCCGTCGTCGCGCTCCACATCCGCCTCGCGCGTGATCGTGTCGACGAGGTCGTCGCCGGCGAGGAGGCCGCGATGGCCGTCGGCGCGGCGTTCCTCGCAATGGTCGGTGTCGGAACAGACGAACATGCGGGTGCCCCGGTCGTCGGTCACGACCTCGTCGAGATAGCTGTCGGTGGCGCCGCAGAGCGCGCAGGGCGCCTCGAAACGGGTCGGTTCGAAGGGATGATCCTCGAAGTCGAGGCTCTTCACCCGGGTGAAGGGCGGCAGCGCGTAGATCCGCTTCTCGCGGCCGGCGCCGAAGAGCTGCAGCGCCGGGCTCATCGAGAGTTTCGGATTGTCGAACTTGGGGATCGGCGAGGGATCCATCACGTAGCGGCCCTCGACCTCGACCGGATAGGCATAGGTCTTGGCGATGTGGCCGTGTTTGGCGATGTCCTCGTAGAGCTTGACGTGCATCAGGCCGTAGTCGGCGAGCGCGTGCATCACCCGGGTCTCGGTCTCGCGCGGCTCGAGGAAGCGCAAGGGCTCGGGGATCGGCACCTGGAAGACCAGGGTCTGACCGGCCTTCAGGGGCTTTTCCGGGATGCGGTGACGGGTCTGGATCACCGTCGCCTCGGCGGTCCGTGTGGTCACGGCGACATTCGCGGTCTTCTGGAAGAAGGCGCGGATCGAGACCGCGTTGGTGGTGTCGTCGGCGCCCTGGTCGATCACCTTGAGGACGTCGCCGGATCCCAGGATCGCCGCCGTCACCTGGATGCCGCCGGTGCCCCACCCATAGGGCATCGGCATGTCGCGGGCGGCGAACGGGACCTGATGACCGGGGATCGCCACCGCCTTCAGAAGGGCGCGGCGGATCATCCGCTTGGTCTGTTCGTCGAGATAGGCGAAATTGTAGCCGGTCGCGGCCGGTGCGGTCTGCGGAGAAAGCGGGGCGTTCATTCGGCGGCCTCCTCAAGCCCGTCTTCGTCCAGGAACTCGGCCTCGATGCGGGCCTCGTGCTCGGCGCGCATGGCGCGCACCAGGGCGAGTTCGGCCTGGAAGTCGACGTAATGGGGCAGTTTCAGGTGTTCGACGAAGCCGGTCGCCTGGACGTTGTCGGCGTGGGAGAGGACGAATTCCTGATCCTGGGCCGGGGCGGTGACGGCGCCGCCGAGTTCCTCGGTGCGGAGCGCCCGATCGACCAGCGCCATCGCCATCACCTTGCGCTCGACCTGGCCGAAGGCGAGACCGTAGCCCCGGGTGAAGGTCGGGGCGACCTTGGAGGAACCGGCGAACTGGTTGATCATCTGGCATTCGGAGACGGTGATCGCGCCGAGCGGCACGGCGAAACCGAGTTCCGGGGCCTCGAAGTCGACCTCGACCGCGCCGATGCGGATCTCGCCGGCGAAGGGATGGGTCGAGCCGTAGCCGCGCTGGGTCGAATAGCCGAGCGCCAGCAGGAAGCCCTCGTCGCCGCGCGCCAGTTGCTGGAGGCGCAGGTCGCGGCCGGCGGGGATGCGCAGCGGCGCGCGGGTGAGGTCGCCGACGGCGGTCTCGTCGTCGCTCTCGGGCTCCGCCTCGATCAGGCCTTCCATCGCCAGCAGCTCGGTGACGCGCGGGATCTCGGCGGCGGGACCGTCGCCGGAGGGGGCGTCGAGCCGTTCGGGGGCCGGCGTCTCGCCCTCGCTCGCCAGCGCGAAGTCGATCAGGCGGTGGGTGTAGTCGAAGGTCGGGCCCAGGATCTGGCCGCCGGGCAGGTCCTTGTAGGTGGCGGAGATGCGGCGTTCGACCGCCATGGCGCCGGTGTCGATCGGGCGCGACGCGCCGAAGCGCGGCAGGGTGGTGCGATAGGCGCGGACCAGGAACGCGGCCTCGATCAGATCGCCGCGCGCCTGTTTGACGGCGAGGGCGGCGAGGTCGCGGTCGTGCAGCGCGCCCTCGTTCATCACCCGGTCGACGGCGAGGGAGAGTTGCTCGCGGATCTGGTCGGGAACGATCTCGGCGACGTCGCGGGCGCCGCGACGGCGGTCGGCGAGGAGGCGGTGGGCACGGCGGATCGCCGCTTCGCCGCCCTTCACGGAGACATACATCAGCCGATCTCCTCGAGACGGGTGGTGCGGGGAAGGCCGACGATCGCCGTCGGTCCGGCGAGGACGAGGTCGACGCCACGCGGGAAGAGGTCGCGGTTGGCGCGGCCGCGCGCGGCGAGATCGGCGGGAGCGCCGGCGACGGCGACGTCGCGGGTCGTCTCGATGCCCGGGCCGGCGAGGTGGTAGCGGGCACCGGCGTCGAAGCCGTCGACCTGGAGGATTACGGTGGTCGAGGTCGAGGGATCGAGATCGGTCCCGAGTGCGAAGGCGTCCCAGGCGGGGGCGTTCGCGGCGTCGGCGATCAGCGCGAAGGTCGCCTCGCGCGGGTCCTCGACCAGCCGGGCGCCGGTGTGGAAGGCGATCCAGGCGTCGACGGCGGGGGTGGCGAGCGCGGCGTCGCGCCAGATCGTCGTCTCGAAGTCGGCGAGCGTGGCGATCACGCTCGCCGCGACGGCCGAGAGGGGGGCGGGCGGCTCGGTGATGCCGGCGACGGCGCGCGCCGTGCCGGGCTCGGCGAGGGCGTCGAGCACGGCGCGGAAACAGGTCTGGGCCTCGTGGACGGGGTCGACGAAGCCGGCGGCGAGCGTCGGGGAGTGGGCGTTCATCAATCGTCTCCGCGCACCAGGGTGAAGAAGTCGACGCGGGTCGCGGCGGTTTCCGCCTCGAGCCGGGCGTGGTCGCCCTCGAGCCGGCGGCGGATCGGCGCCAGGATCTCGGCTTCGAGGGCGTCGCGGCGGGTGCCCTCGACCCAGAGCGCGTCGACCAGGGCGGCGTCGCGGGCGCGGTGGCGGTCGCGACCGAGCAGATGGCCGAAGCCGACGGCGCCGGAGGGCAGCCGCACGGCGGCACGGGTCACCGTCGCCTCGCCGAGATTGAAGGGGGCGCCGGTGCCGCCCATGCGGCCGCGCACCATGACGAGCCCGGTCTCGGGGGCGCGCAGGTCGACGGCCTCGGCGGGCGCGAGGGCGCGGACGCGGCTCAGTTCCTGGGCGGTCGCGGCGGCGACCACGGTCATCACGTCGCGGCGCGCGGCCTTGTGCGGATCGGTCTCGGCGGACGTCCCGGTCATCGGGGGCCTCTCTGTTTCGTCGGTCTGATTTGTATATAGATCTAGATGATTATACTTCTGTGACGGTGTCCAGTGAAATTCGGCTTCGCCGATCCGCGCGAACATGCGATGACGGGTCGGACAGGGAGAGGACGCGATGACGGCGGACGAAGCCCCGACGGGGGCGGTGCAGGCCGGTGCGGTGCAGGCCGGCGCGGTACAATCCGGCGCGGTTCTGGCGCGTGGGCGCGGGGTCGCGATGTGGCGGCAGGTGGCGGAGATCGTCGAGGGGACGATCGCCTCCGGCGAATGGCCGGCGGGATCGCGTCTGCCGACCGAGGCGGAGCTGGCGCTGCGTTTCGCGGTCAATCGCCACACGGTGCGTCAGGCGCTGCGCGATCTCGCCGAGCGCGGGCTGGTGCGGGCGGTCCAGGGCTCGGGCACCTATGTGGAGCGGGCGCCGCTGACCTATCCGATCGGCACGCGCACCCGCTTTTCCGACATCGTGGTGGCGCAGGCACGCGAGCCCTCGGGCGATCTCCTGGGGGCGTGGCGCGAGACCGCCGGTCCCGGCATCGCCGAGGCGCTGCGGCTCGATCCCGGCGCGGAGATCGTGCGGCTCGAGACGGTGCGGCGCGCCGACGGGGTGCCGATCTCATGGGCGGCGTCGGCGGTGCCGGCGGAGCGTTTTCCCGACGTCGCCGAGATCTATCGCGCCACCGCCTCCTTCACCGCCGCCTTTCGCGCCGGCGGGGTCGAGGACTATGTGCGGGCGGAGACGCGGATCGGGGCGCGGATCGCCGACGAGGTCGACGCTGCCCGCCTCGAGATCGCGATCGGGCGCCCGGTGATCGAGATCGACTGCGTCAACGCCGATCTCGCGGGGCGGCCGATCCAATGGGCGCGGGCGCGCTTCGCCGGCGACCGGGTCCGGGTCACGGTCGGCGCGTGATCAGGTCTCGAGCCGGCGCTCGCCGATGACGGCGAAGCGGATCCGCGCCGAGATCTGGTCGATCACCGCGACCGTCGCCAGGATCATCAGCACCAGGAGCGAGACCTGCTGCCATTCGAGGGTGCGGATCGCCTCGGAGAGATGCAGGCCGATGCCGCCGGCGCCGACGATGCCGATGATGGTCGCCGAGCGGGTGTTGCTCTCGAAGTAATAGAGCACCTGCCCGGCGATGACCGGCAGGATCTGCGGCAGAATGCCGAAGCGCAGACGCGCGAGCGGCGAGCCGCCGGCGGAGGTGACGCCCTCGACGGGCTTGGCGTCGACGGTCTCGATCGCCTCGGAGAAGAGCTTGCCGAAGGAGCCGAAATCCGAGGTCATGATGGCGAGCACGCCGGCGAAGGGGCCGAGGCCGACGACGTTGATCCAGATCAGTGCCCAGATCAGCGTATCGACGCCGCGCACCGTGTCGAGGAAGCGGCGCGTCAGCAATTGGAAGACGCGCACCGGCACGACGTTGCGGGCGGCGAGGAAGCCGAAGGGGAAGGCGAGAACGGCGGCGCCGAGCGTGCCGAGAAGCGCGATCGCAAGCGTTTCGCCGAGGCCGTTCATGAACAGCCAGAAGCGACCGACCGTGCCCGGCGAGGGCGGCACCATCAGCGTCGTGAAGTGGATCAGCTGGCCGATGCCGGTGCCGATGCGCCCGAGGGAGAAGTCGAGCCGCCAGAAGGCGAGGAGCAGGAGACCCACCAGCGCGACCGCGATCGCCACCGCGCCGAAGCGGCGGGCGCGAGATCCCGCGAAGATCTCGGGGTGGCGTTTCTCGAGCGCGGGGCGATTGGCGAGCGCGGCGGGGCCGAGCGCGGAGCGGATGCGGCGGGTGCCGGCGAGCGCCCCGGCGCCGAGGGTCGTTTCGGTCATCGTGCGGTCTCCCGGCCGATCAGGCGATGGCGGAGCGCCTCGGTGCCGTAGTCGATCAGCATGACGGCGGCGATGATCAGGACCAGCATGGCCGAGACGTCGGCGTAATAGAACTTGCGGATCGCCTCCATCAGATCGAGGCCGATGCCGCCGGCGCCGACGAAGCCCATCACCGCGGCGCCGCGCACGTTGACCTCGAAGCGCAGCAGGGCGTAGCTGGCGAAATTCGACAGGATCTGCGGCAGCACCGCGAAGCGGATGGTCTGGACCCAGGATCCGCCGGCGGCGGTGGTGCCCTCGACCGGCTTCATGTCGACGTTCTCGACGACCTCGGTGAAGAGCTTGCCGAGCGCGCCGGTCGTATGGACGGCGATGGCGAGCACGCCCGGCATGGCGCCGAGGCCGAAGGCGTAGACGAAGATCAGCGCGAAGACGAGGTCGGGAACCGTGCGGCAGAACTCGAGCCAGCGCGCGGCGAGCCAACGCGTCGTCTCGGAGCGGGCGAGATTGCGCGCGGCGAAGAAGCACAGGACGAAGCCGCCGACGGCGCCGAGGAGCGTCCCGGCATAGGCCATCAGCAGGGTCTCGAAGAGCAGCCGGAACCAGCGCTTCAGGCCCCACATCCATTCGCCTGGATGAGTGAGGACGATCTCGCCGATGTGGTCGCCGCTGTCGAAACGGGCGAGACGGTCGACGTAGCTGCCGATCGCGTCGAGATGGCCGAAGAACTTCGGCAGATCGACGTCGGCGACGAGGGCGGCGAGGACGACGAGGACGAGGAGCACGGCGAACCCGGTCAGGGTCTTGCGGCGGCGGTCCTGCTCGGCGTCGGCATAGGCGCGCGCGAGCGGCTCGAGCCGGTCGTCGGCGAGGCGGGGGATGGTCGTCGGCATCTCTCTCGTCCGGATCGGAGGGCCCGCGCCGAGGGGCGCGGGTCCGCGAAGGGGCGCCCGACGGTCCGCGCGAGGCGGCGGACCGTCGGACGGGTCGGGATCAGCTCTTCTTCTTGCGCAGGTTGTCGACGAACTTGTTCAGCGCCACGATCGGCAGATAGGCCTCGTGGGTGATCGGCTGCCAGGGCAGCTGCTTGCCGTCGGTCTGCTTCTTGAAGGCTTCCGGCTCCTTGACCGGGAAGGCGAGGATCGCGGCGGCGATCGCCTTCTTGGCGTCGGCCGGCATGTCGGAGAGCATGGCGATCGGCGAGTTCACGATCTGCTCGGACTTGAAGATGATGCGGAAGTCGTCGTACTTCGCCATGTTCTTGCGCTGCATGCGCATCAGGTTCGACTCGTTCTCGTCGTTCCACCAGTTGGCGGCGACGTCGACGGTGCCCTGCTGGAGCGCGATGATCGCGTTCTCATGGCTGCCGGTGTTGACCACCTTGGCGAAGAACTCCTCCGGGTTGATGCCCATCTTGTCGAGCGAGTAGCGCGGCACGTTGAAGCCGGAGGTCGAGTTCGGATCGACGAGGCCGAGGTTCTTGCCCTTGAGGTCCTCGATCTTCTGATAGGGGCTGTCCTTCTTCACGTAGAAGACGGAGTAGTAGCCCTTGGTGCCGTCCGAGTTCACCTCGATGGCGACGGGCTCGATCTTGGCGCCGACCATGGTGGCGCGGGCATAGGAAGCCGGGCCGTAATAGCCGATGTGGATCTGACCGGCGCGCTGGCCCTCGATGACCGCCGCATAGTCCTGGGCGATGCGGAGCGTGACCTTCACGCCCAGTTCCTTGGAGAGGAAGTCCATCAGAGGCTGATAGCGGTCGGTGACGCCGGAGGCGTTCTCGTCCGGGATCTTGCCGAAGATCAGCTCGGGATACTTGGCCTTCCAGTCGTCGGCGGCGCGGGCGCCGGGGATGGAGAAGGCGGCGGCGCCGGCCATCAGGCCGAGGACGGAACGACGGTCGAACATGGGAGTGCTCCTCTTGGGATGGTCCGGCGGCCGCCCGGCCGCCCGGATGTCTGGATGGCGTCCTCAGACCGGCTCGCGGGCATGGGCGGCGTCCCAGGCCGCCTTGATCTGGTCGGGCGTGGGGTCGCCGGCCGCCGGGATCTCGACGACGTCGGCGGCCTCGAGCCCGTAGAGTTCGCGCACCGCGGCGTCGGTGAGGTCGCGGGGCGTGCCGTCGAAGACGACGCGGCCCGCCTTCATGCCGATCAGCCGGTCGCAGTAGCGTTTGGCGAGATCGATCGAGTGAAGATTGGTCAGGACGGTGATGCCGAAATCGCGGTTCACCCGAAGCAGCGCGTCCATGACGAGGCGGGTGTTGCGCGGATCGAGCGAGGCGATCGGTTCGTCGGCGAGAATCACGCGCGGCTCCTGCACCAGGGCGCGGGCGATCGCCACGCGCTGCTGCTGGCCGCCGGAGAGGCTGCCTGCGCGATTGGCGGCGAGGTCGCCGATGTCGAAGAGCTCGAGCGCGGACAGTGCGATCGCCTTGTCGTCGCCCGACCACAGTTTCATCAGCGAGCGCCATTCCGGCATGTGGTCGAGCCGGCCCATCATCACGTTGGTGAGCACGTCGAGGCGGTCGACCAGGGCGAACTGTTGGAACACCATGGCGCAGTCGCGGCGCCAATGACGCAGCGACGCGCCCTTCAGCGCGGTGACGTCGCGGCCCTCGAAACGGATCGAGCCGGCGCTCGGTTCGATCAGGCGGTCGATCATGCGCAGCAGGGTCGATTTGCCGGCGCCGGAACGGCCGATGACACCGACCATCTGGCCGGTGGGGATCTCGAGGTCGACGCCGTCGACGGCGACGAAGTCACCGAAGCGGCGGGTCAGGCGCTCGATCGTGAGCATGGCCGTCTCCTGCCGGGCACGCGTCACGTGCCCGGGTCATCGGCTCGCGCCGACGGGTCCGAGGGAAGAAGTCGATGACGAGGGCTTAGCGGGCGGGGGCTACGGTTTTATGACGATGCCGCGAAGGCCGTGATCGCGGCGGCGAGGGCCGTCGCTCTCGGCGCGGCGCGTCATCGTCTCGAGACGGAAAAGAGGGAAGGGAGAGGCTTCGACGCTCTCTCCGGAAAGGTTCCGCGCCCATGACTCTTCCCTCCCGCCCGCTGCCGCTCATCGGCGCGGCGCTCTCGCTCGACATGGTCGAACGGCATCGCGACTGGCTGTTCGAGCGTCAGCGCGACTTGGAGCTCCAGGAATTCTTCGAGGCCTCGGTGCTCGACGGCGACTGGCGCGATCGGGCGGCGCGGACGCGGCGGGTGCTCGACGGCTACACCGGCCGGCTCGGCATCCACGGACCGTTCTGGGGCTTCTCCATCGACAGCGAGGATCCCGACGTCCGCGCGGTGGTGACCCGGCGGCTGATGCAGGGGCTCGACGCGGTCGAGGCGATCGGGGCGACGCAGATGGTGATCCATTCGCCCTACACGACCTGGGACGCCAACAATCTCGACTACAACAGGCGCGGCCGCGAGGGCATCGTCGAGCGCGCTCACGCGACCCTCGCTCCGGTGGTGACGCGGGCGGAAGAGATCGGCTGCGTCCTGGTGATCGAGAACATCGAGGACAAGGATCCGCATGATCGGGTCGCGCTGGCGCGATCCTTCGACAGCGCGGCGGTGCGGGTGTCGATCGACGTCGGCCACGCCCATTACGCCCATCATTCCACCGGCGCGCCGCCGGTCGACTATTACGTCCGCGCGGCGGGCGAGATGCTCGCCCATGTCCACGTCCAGGACGCCGACGGCCATGCCGATCGTCATTGGCTGCCGGGCGAGGGGACGATCCGCTGGCCGTCGGTGTTCAAGGCCTTCGCCGACTGGTGCGACACGCCGCGTCTTCTGGTCGAGGTCAAGGATCAGGCGAACCTGATGAAGGGCGTCGACCATCTGGTCGGGCTCGGACTGGCCGAGTGAGCGACGGGGCACCGAAACGAAGAGGGCGGCCGATCGGAGGATCGGCCGCCCTCTTCGTCGCAAACGATCGTCGCCGTCAGGCGTCGAGATTCGCGGTGAGCGCGTTCTCGGTGATGAAGTCGCGGCGCGGCTCGACCTCGTCGCCCATCAGGCGGTTGAAGATGCCGTCGGCGTCGTCAGCCTCGCGCACCTTCACCTGGAGCAGCGAGCGGATGTTGGGGTCGAGGGTGGTCTCCCACAACTGCTCGGGGTTCATCTCGCCGAGGCCCTTGTAGCGCTGCATGGCGATGCCCTTGCGGCCCTGCGCGAAGATCGCGTCGAGCAGTTCGCCGGGGCCGTGGACGATGGTGGTCGTGTCCTTGCGGCGCAGATGGGCGGACGACGAGAAGATCTCGTTGAGGCGCGGCGAATGGGCGTCGAGCTTGCGGGCGTCGAGCGAGGCGATCAGGCCGGCGTCGAGGGTGCGGGTCTCGAGCACGCCGCGCAGGGTACGGGCGACGACGATGCCGCCGTCCTCGCCGAGCGAGCCGACCCAGCCCTGTTCATAGGCGTCGGCGAGCACGTTCAGACGGGCGGCCAGCGCCTGCGCGGCGGCCGCGGCCCGCTCGGGTTCGTCGAGCAGGGTCTTGGAGAGGGCGCCGCAGATGGCGGCCTGTTCGATCACGGTCGGCGTGTAGCGATGGTGGAGATTGTCGACGAGGATGCGGATCTGGCGGGCCTCCTCGACCAGGGCGCGCAGGTCGAGACCGGCGAGTTCCTCGCCGTTGGCCAGCACCAGACGGGTCTCGTCGAGGCCCTGATCGATCAGATAGTCCTCGAAGGTCTTCTGGTCCTTGAGGTACTGTTCCGACTTGCCGCGCGTCACCTTGTAGAGCGGTGGCTGGGCGATGTAGAGATAGCCGCGCTCGATCAGCTGCGGCATCTGCCGATAGAAGAACGTCAACAGAAGCGTGCGGATATGCGCGCCGTCGACGTCGGCGTCGGTCATGATGATGATCTTGTGATAGCGGATCTTGTCGACGTTGAACTCGTCGGCGCCGATGCCGGTGCCGAGGGCGGTGATCAACGTGCCGATCATCTCCGACGACAGCATCTTGTCGAAACGGGCGCGTTCGACGTTGAGGATCTTGCCGCGCAGCGGCAACACCGCCTGGGTCTCGCGGTTGCGGCCCTGCTTGGCGGAACCACCGGCCGAGTCACCCTCGACGATGAAGAGTTCCGACTTGGCGGGATCCTTCTCGGCGCAGTCGGCGAGCTTGCCGGGCAGCGAGGCGACGTCGAGGACGCCCTTGCGGCGGGTCAGTTCGCGGGCGCGGCGGGCGGCGTCGCGGGCGGCGGCGGCCTCGATCACCTTGCCGACCACGGTGCGGGCCTCGGTCGGGTTCTCCTCGAACCAGGTGGAGAGCGCCTCGTTGATCAGGTTCTCGACCACGGGTCGGACCTCCGAGGAGACCAGCTTGTCCTTGGTCTGCGACGAGAACTTCGGATCGGGCACCTTGACCGAGAGGACGCAGGTGAGGCCCTCGCGGCAGTCCTCGCCGGAGAGCGACACCTTCTCCTTCTTCATCAGGCCGGAGGAGTCCGCATAGCCGGTGACCTGACGGGTCAGGGCGGCGCGGAAGCCGGCGAGATGGGTGCCGCCGTCGCGCTGAGGGATGTTGTTGGTGAAGCAGAGCGTCTGCTCGTGGTAGCTGTCGTTCCACCACAGCGCGCATTCCACCGTGATCCCGTCGCGCTCCGACTTCATGTAGAGCGGCGCGGGCAGGACCGGCTTCTTGGCGCGGTCGAGATAGCGCACGAACTCGATCAGGCCGCCCTCGTAATGCAGCTTCTCGACGCGCGCCTCGACGCCGCGACGATCCTCGAGGGTGATGTTGACGCCGGAGTTGAGGAAGGCGAGCTCGCGCAGGCGATGCTCGAGCGTGGCGAAATCGAACTCGATGTGGGTGAAGGTCTCGGCGCTCGGGGTGAAGGTCACCTCGGTGCCGCGCCGTCCGGGCGCCGGGCCGACCACGACGAGGTCCTCGTCGGGGACGCCGTGGCGGAAGCGCATGAAGTGTTCCTTGTCCTCGCGCCAGATGCGCAGGTCGAGGGTCACCGAGAGCGCGTTGACCACCGAGACGCCGACGCCGTGCAGGCCGCCGGAGACCTTGTAGGAATTCTGGTCGAACTTACCGCCGGCATGGAGCTGGGTCATGATGACCTGTGCCGCCGAGACGCCTTCCTCGGTGTGGATGGCGGTGGGGATGCCGCGGCCGTCGTCGCGCACCGTCACCGAACCGTCGCCGTTGAGGCAGACGTAGACTTCGGTCGCCCAGCCGGCGAGCGTCTCGTCGATGGCGTTGTCGACCACCTCGTAGACCATGTGGTGCAGACCCGAGCCGTCGTCGGTGTCGCCGATGTACATGCCCGGGCGCTTGCGCACCGCATCCAGGCCCTTCAGCACCTTGATGCTGTCGGCGCCGTATTCGTCCGCGCCGGTCTTCGACCGGCCGTCGTCGTGGATGTCGCTCATGGGTTCGGGGTCACTTTCGGTCGACGTTTCGCGCCGTCTTCATACAGGGTCGTCACGCCGGGTTCAAACGCGCCGAAGCGGCGATCGAAACCGATTGAAATACAAAGACATGAGATGTGGGCGAATTCGCGTCGGCGGCGTGGCGGGCGGGCGATTCGGCGCATCTTCCGCCGTGGGCGATCTCAGCGGGTGGCGACGGCGACCGCGGCCCCGGCCATCATCGCGCCGGCGGTGCGGTCGAGGATGCGACGGGCGGAGGCGTCGCGGAAGAAGTCGCGGGCGCGGGCGGCGAGGGCGGCATAGGCCGCGCCGACCACGGTGAGGTCGACGAAGACGATCGCCACCAGCTCGACGAAGCCGAGAGGGGTGAGCGAGGTGAGGTCGACCACGGTCGGCAGCAGCGCCATGTAGAAGATGATCGTCTTGGGATTGCCGAGCGTCAGCGTCAGTCCGCCGAGGAAGACCCGTCCGGGCGAGTGCGACGGCGCACGTGTGGCGGCAACGGCGTCCGTGTGGGCCGGCGCGGTCCAGAGCTGCCAACCGAGCCACAGGAGATAGGCGGCGCCGGCGAACTTCACCACGGTGAAGACGGTGGCGAAGGTCGCGGCGAGGGCTGCCATGCCGAGGGCGGCACAGCTGAGGAACACCAGATCGCCGGCGATCATGCCGAAGATCATCGGCACGGTGCCCCAGAAGCCGACCGCCAGCGCGCGGGCGACGAGCGCCGTCATCCCCGGTCCCGGCACCATCGCGGCGATGGTGAGGGCGACGGTGAAGGCGAGAAGGGTGGTCGGTTCCATGGGACGCTCCGGAATGGGAGCGGGATCCTGCTCGGAGCGGACGGTTTTGGCAAGGGCGGCGAGGCGCGGCCCCGCGCCTCACGCGGGTGGGTCGTCGGGCCGGCCCCAGCCGCCGCCGGTCGGGGTGATCACGGTGAAGGCCTCGCCCGCCTCGAGGACGGTGTGGGCGGCGCCGGGGAGCGTCTCGATCGAGCCGTCGTTGCGGCGGACCCGGTTGATGCCGAGGCTGCCTGGCTCGCCGCCGCGCAGGCCGAAGGGCGGGACCCGACGATGGCCGGAGAGGATCGCGAAGTCGAGCCGCTCGCGGGCGCGCAGCGTGCGCGAGGTTCCGTCGCCGGCCGACCAGCGACCGCGTCCGCCCGAGCCTCGGCGAATGTGGAAATCCTCGAGGATCACCGGGAAGCGGGTCTCGAGGATTTCCGGATCGGTCAGGCGCGAATTGGTCATGTGGGTCTGGACGGCGGGGGCGCCGTTCCAGCCCGGTCCGGCCGGCGCGCCGGAGGCGATGGTCTCGTAATATTGGTGGCGCGCGTTGCCGAAGGTCAGGTTGTTCATCGTTCCTTGCGCCGAGCCCATGGCGCCGAGGGCGGCGAAGAGGCAGTCGGTGACCACTTGGCTCACCTCGACGTTGCCGGCGACCACCGCCGCCGGCCATTGCGGCGACAGCATCGTGCCTTCGGGCACGACGATGTGGATGGGTCTGAGGCAGCCGGCGTTCATCGGGATGTCCTGATCGACCAGCACGCGGAAGGCGTAGAGCACGGCGGCGCGGGTGACCGGGGCGGGGGCGTTGAAGTTGTCGGGCCGCTGCGGCGAGGTGCCGGTGAAGTCGACGGTGACCTCGCGGGCGGCGCGGTCGACCGTCACCTTGACGGCGATGCGGCAGCCCTGGTCCATCTCGTGGACGAAGGCGCCGTCGGCGAGGCGGTCGAGGGCGCGGCGCACGCTCTCGGCCGCGTTGTCCTGGACGTGGCCCATGTAGGCCTCGACCACGTCGACGCCGAACATGTCGATCATGCGGGCGAGCTCGATCACGCCCTTCTCGTTGGCGGCGACCTGGGCCTTCAGGTCGGCGACGTTCTGGGGAACGTTGCGCGCCGGCCAGGTGGCGCCGGTGAAGAGGGCCTCGAGTTCCGCCTCGCGGAAGCGGCCGCGATCGACCAGCAGGAAGTCGTCGATATAGACGCCCTCCTCCTCGATGGTGGTCGCCTCGGGCGACATAGAGCCGGGCGAGACGCCGCCGACGTCGGCGTGATGGCCTCGGCTCGCCACCCAGAAGCGGATCGCCGCGCCGGCCTCGTCGAAGACGGGGGTGCAGACGGTGAGATCGGGCAGGTGGGTGCCGCCGTTGTAGGGGGCGTTCAGGAGGAAGACGTCGCCGGGCCGGATCTCGGCGGTCTCGCGGATGACGGTGGCGACCGAGGCGTCCATCGAACCGAGGTGGACCGGCATGTGCGGCGCGTTGGCGACGAGATTGCCGCTCGCGTCGAAGATGGCGCAGGAGAAGTCGAGCCGTTCCTTGATGTTGACCGAGGAGGCGGTGTTCTGGAGCGTCACGCCCATCTGCTCGGCGATCGACATGAAGAGATTGTTGAAGATCTCCAGCATGACCGGATCGGCGGCGGTTCCGACCGCCTCGCGGCGTTCGAGCGGCGTGACGCGGGTCAGGACGACGTGGTCGCGGGCGGTCGCCTCGGCGCGCCAGCCGGGTTCGACGACGATGGTCTGGTTGGGCTCGACGACGATCGCCGGGCCGGTGACGACGAGACCGGGACGGAGTGCGGCGCGCATCACCACGCGGGCGTCGTGGGCGCGGCCGCCGGAGTGGAAGGTGGTGCGGCGGGCGGCCTCGGCCTCGGCGGCGGGTTCGGTCGCGAAGCTCGGCTCGGTCGACCCGGCGCCGCCACCGATCACTTCGACCTCGACCGATTCCACCACCACGTCGCGGCCCTCGGCGACGAAGCCGAAGCGGCGGCGATGGGCGCTCTCGAAGGCCTCGCGCAGGCGCGCGGGATCGTCGGGGCCGGGGACGCGGGTGTCGACGGCGATGGTCGTGTCGGTGCCGGCGAGGCGGAGATGGGCGCGGACGCGGGTCTCGATCGCCGCCTCGGGGATGCCCTGGCCGAGGAGGTCGGCGAGGGCGTCGCGGCGCAGCGCCTCGGCGAGCGCCGTCACCGCCGTGGGCGCGGCGGCGTCGAGCGGGATCGACAGGGTCTTCTGCCGGGTCGAGCGGATGTCGGCGAGGCCCATGCCGTAGGCGGAGAGCAGGCCCGAGAGGGGGTGGATCAGGATCGAGGTCATGCCGAGCGCGTCGGCGACGAGGCAGGCGTGCTGGCCGCCGGCGCCGCCGAAACAGTTGAGCGCGTAGCGGGTGACGTCGTGGCCGCGCTGGACCGAGATCTTCTTGATCGCCTCGACCATGTTGGCGACGGCGATGCGGATGAAACCGTCGGCGACGTCGGCGGCGGTGCGCCCGTCGCCGATCGCCTCGGCCATCGCGGTGAATTTCCGGGTGACCACCTCGACGTCGAGGGGCTGGTTCTGGGCAGGGCCGAAGATCGCGGGGAAGAACTCCGGCGAGAGCTTGCCGACCATGACGTTGGCGTCGGTGACGGCGAGCGGCCCGCCGCGTCGATAGCAGGCGGGGCCGGGATCGGCGCCGGCGGAATCGGGGCCGACGCGGAAGCGCTCGCCGTCGAAATGGAGGATCGAGCCACCGCCGGCGGCGACGGTGTGGATCCGCATCATCGGCGCGCGGACGCGGACGCCGGCGACTTCCGTCTCGAAGGCGCGTTCGTATTCGCCGTCGAAATGGGCGACGTCGGTGGAGGTGCCGCCCATGTCGAAGCCGATGACGCGCTCGAAGCCGGCCGAGGCGCCGGTCGCGGCGAGACCCACCACGCCGCCGGCGGGACCGGAGAGGATCGCGTCCTTGCCCTGGAAGAGGTCGGCGGCGGTGAGGCCGCCGGAGGACATCATGAACATCAGCCGGACCCCGGCGCGCTCGGCGTCGAGGTCGGCGGCGACGCGGGCGACGTAGGCCGCGAGCACCGGCGAGAGATAGGCGTCGACCACGGTGGTGTCGCCACGCCCGACCAGTTTGATCAGCGGCGAGACCTCGTGCGAGACCGAGACCTGGGAAAAGCCGATCTCGCGGGCGATCCGCGCGGCGGTCTTCTCGTGGGCGTCGAAGCGCCAGGCGTGGAGGAAGACGATGGCGATCGCGTCGTAGCCCTCGGCGCGGAGACGCTCGAGGGCGGCGCGGGTGGCGGTCTCGTCGAGGGCGGTCTCGAGCGTGCCGTCGGCGAGCACCCGCTCGTCGATCTCGACGACGGTCTCGTAGAGCGCCTCGGGTTTGACGATCTCGGTGGCGAAGATCTTCTTGCGTTCCTGGTAGCCGATCGCCAGGGCGTCGCGGAAGCCGCGCGTGGTGACCAGCGCCAGGCGCTCGCCCTTGCGCTCGAGCAGCGCGTTGGTGGCGACGGTGGTGCCCATGCGCACCTCGCGGACGAGGCCGGCCGGGATCGGGGCGCCGGCCTCGAGGCCGAGGATCAGGCGAATGCCGTGGGTGGCGGCGTCGGCATAGGCGCCGGGATTTTCCGACAGCACCTTGCGGGCGTGGAGGGTACGATCGGGGGCACGGCCGATCACGTCGGTGAAGGTGCCGCCGCGGTCGATCCAGAAATCCCAGGCGGTCGGTGTCGTCGGCTCGGTCATGGCGTCCTCGGATCGTCTCACGGGGCGGCGTCGAGATGGGGTTGCAGATAGATCTGGGCGAGGCCTTCGCGGATCGCGGCGGTGATCTGGTCGAGCCGGCGATCGATGTGGGTCTCGAGCACGGCGATGGCGGCGGCGGCGTCGCGGGCGGCGAGCGCGGCGACCACGGCGCGGTGTTCGCCCTGCGTCGCCGGGCGGCCGCCGGCGCCCATGTCGATCCAGCGCACGAAGCGGATGCGGGCGTTGACGTTGTCGAGGACGCGGGCCATCTCGTCGTTGCGGGCGAGCGCGATCAGGCGATGGTGGAACGTCTCGTCGAGATCGGTCAGTTCGGCCATGCTGCGGTCGCCGTCCTCCGGGCCGGTGGCGTCGAGAAAGGCGGCGAGATCGGCGATCTCCTCGTCGCGGGCGCGGGCGACGGCGAGCGGGACGGCGGCGAGTTCGAGCGCCTTGCGCAGTTCGTAGAGCTGGAAGATCTCGCGCGGGTCGAGCTCGCGGCAGAAGAAGCCCTTGCCGGGGGTGAAGCGCAGGAACCCTTCCGTCTTCAGGCGGTTGAGCGCCTCGCGCAGCGGCGTGCGCGAGACCCCGAGCCGGGTGGCGATGCGGCCCTCGTTGATGCGCTCGCCGGGGCGGAAGCCGTAGGCGACGGTCATCGCCTTGAGCTCTTCGTAGACGCGGTCGACGATGCTGTCGGGTGTCTCGTCCATCGTCCCCTCCCGAGGCCGGTTCATCGGAACACGCGCGGCCGCAGTCCTGCGTGAAACCAGGTGATCATCGAATAGACGTCGTAGACGGGAAGGCCCAGCTCGGCGGCCAGCGCCGCCGCATAGGGTGGCATGTTGGTGCATTCGAGCACGATCGCGCCGACCTCCGGGTGGCGGGCGACGAGATCGCGCCCGGCGGCGAGAATGTCGGCTTCGGCCAGACCGACGTCCATGTCGTCCTTCTCGGCGGTGATGAGCACGCGGAAGAACTCGCAGCCGCCCTCGGTGCCGGCGACCGGCGTGTCGAGCGGCACGCCGACGGCCTCGAGATGGGCGGGCGTCAGGGTCGCCGCCGAGACGGTGACGACGCCGACGCGCCTGCCCGGCGGCAGGGTCGCCTGGACCCAGGGGATCTGCATGAGCGAGGAGGTGGCGACCGGAACGCCGACGGCTTCGGCCAGCTCCTTCTGGAACAGGGCGAGGAAGCCGCAATTGGTGGTGATCGCCTCGGCGCCGAGCGAGACGAGATCGCGCGCCGCCTCGACGAAATCGGGCAAGAGGCCGGCCGCGCCCTTCAGCACCACCTTCTCCGGGCTCGCGCCGCGCACCACCCGGTAGAGCACCGGGAAGGGCCAGGTCGCGGCATTGCCCATGTCGCCGAAGATGCGCGGAAAGCGCGCCTCGAGCATGAGGATGCCGAGGGGGGCGCCGTAGAGCGCCTTGCCGCCGCGGGCGATCGGGCCGACGGGTGCGGGGGTGGTCATCAGATGCCTCCGAAACCGTCGAAGCGGGCGGGCGAGAAGCCGTCGAGCGCGATCTCCGGCGCGCGTCCGACGAGGAGATCGGCGACGATGCGGCCGGTCCTCGGAGCGCTGGCGAGACCGATGTGGCCGTGGCCATAGGCGACGAGCACGTCGGGGTGGGGCGAGCGGCCGATCACCGGGCGCCCGTCCGGGGTGCTCGGGCGATGGCCGAGCCAGGGCACGGCGCGGGCGGAGCGGATCGCCTCGGCGAGGCCGGGGAAGACGGCGAGGAGATGGGTCTTCAGGACCTCGGCGCGGCGCCAGTTCGCGCGCGCGTCGACGCCGGCGAGCTCGACCTGACCGGCGACGCGCAGGCCGGTGGCGAGGCGGGTGATCGCGACCTTGCGGTCCTGGATCATCACCGGCGGGACCGGGCCGAGGTCGAGCCCCTCGAACTGAACGTGATAGCCGCGCTCGCTCTCCATCGGCACGCGCAGGCCGAGCCGGACGGCGAGATCGGTGGAGCGGATGCCGGCGGCGATCACCGCGCGTTCGGCCGGGATGGTGCCGGCCTCGGTGACGACGCCGGTCAAGCGTCCGCCGGAGAAGGTGAAGTCGACGGCGCGGGCCTTCACCACACCGGCGCCGCGCCGTTCGGCGTGGGCGACGAGGGCGGCGACGTAGCCGCCGGGATCGCGGCAATGGGCGCTGTCGCCGACCCGGACGGCGAAGCGATAGTCGGGCGAAAGATCGGGCTGGAGGGCGCGCAGGGCCTCACCTTCGACTTCGTCCCATTCGATGCCGACGGCGCGGCGCACGCCCCAGGTGGTCGCCTCGGCCTCGAAGCCGGCGCGATCCTTCCAGACGTGCATCAGGCCGCCCCCGGCGATCAGTTCGGGGACGCCGGCGTCCCGCGCCAGGGCGCGGTGGAGGTCGGGCGCCTCGGCGAGGAGCGGGCGCAGGATGCGGGCGATCGCGGCGATCCGCGCCGGCGTCCAGCCGGCGGCCATGTAGCGCAGGAGCCAGGGCGCGATGCCGGGCATGTGCAGCGGGCGGATCGCCAGGGGACCGAGCGGGTCGAGGAGATAGCCGGGGATCTTCTTCCAGACGCCGGGTTCGGACGGCGGGATCACCGACTGCAGCGAGATCCAGGCGGCGTTGCCGAAACTCGCGGCCTGATCGCCGCCGGGCGGGCCGGGCTCCACCAGCGTGACCGCGAGGCCGCGCGCCTGCGCCTCGAGGGCGATCGCGGCGCCCACCGCTCCGGCTCCGACGACGACGACCCGTTCCGCCATGACGGCGTTCTCCACTTCGTATTCAGACCTGCATTCCCATCAGATGACATCCATTCTCGCGGCGATGCAATCCCCGCCGCGGGCGGATCGGGGATGCCGCGTGCGGCGAGAAGAGGCGTGCCCAGGCCTTGCGCAGGATCGAGGCAGGGGAGAGCGATAATTCGTCTTGACGGTCGGTCCATTTGCATCATGATCGGTATACAGCCGATCGGGAAAGTCTTTTTCTCGAAATCGCGGTGAAACGAAGCATTCGACGCGGGCAGCCTTCGGCGCGAGATCGAACGCGCCCGCATGAGACGTCCCCTGGTTTCGAAGGAGTGGTCGTGATGAAGGCATCGACGGTCGGTTTCGCGGTGGTGGCCGCGGCTCAGGTCCTGGCGGCGGGCGCCGCGCGCGCCGAGGGGTGGGACATGCCGACCGCCTATCCGGCGTCGAACTACCACACCGAGACGGCGGTCGCCTTCGCCGCCTGCGTCAAGGGCGCGACCGCGGGCAAGTTCGACATCACCGTCCACCCCAACGGCGCCCTCTTCAAGGGCAACGACATCAAGCGCGCGGTCCAGACCGGACAGGCGCCGATCGGCGAGCGCCTGATCTCGGCGCATGCCAACGAGAACCCGCTCTTCGGTGTCGATTCCATCCCCTTCCTGGCGTCGAGCTTCGAGGCGTCCGAGAAGCTCTGGAAGGCGGCGCTGCCGGAGCTGGAGAAGCTGCTCGCCAGCCAGAACCTCGTCTACGTCTATGCCGTGCCGTGGCCGCCGCAGGGGCTCTACACCAAGAAGGCGGTCAATTCGGTCGCCGATCTGAAGGGCGTGAAGTTCCGCTCCTATTCGGTCGCGACGGCGCGCATCGCCGAGCTCTCGGGCATGATCCCGGTGCAGATCGAGGCGGCCGACCTCTCCCAGGCGCTGGCGACCGGCGTCGCCGACAGCTTCATCTCGTCGGGTTCGACCGGCTTCGACGTCAAGGCGTGGGAATACATGACCCACTTCTACACCGTCGACGCGTGGCTGCCGCGCAACGTGATCTTCGCCAACAAGGATTCCTTCGACAAGCTCTCCGCGAGCGAGAAGGCGGCGGTGAAGACCTGCGGCGACACGGCGGCGGCCTCCGGCCTCGCCCAGGCCAAGGCGCTGACGCAGAAGTACATCGACGCCCTCGCCGCCAACAAGATGACGGTCTCCGCCCCCGGCGCCCAGCTCAAGAGCGAGCTCGACGGCTACGGCAAGACCATGACCGGCGAATGGGAAGCCAAGGCCGGCGCCGCCGGCAAGGCGATCGTCGACGCTTATTCGAAGTGATCGCGACGCGATCGGGCATCGCGCGGGCGGGGCGTCTCTCGCTCCGCGCGGGTCCCGTCGTCTCGTTTGCGTGAAAGGCACCGGATGGCGATCGCCCGGGTGTTTCGTTTCGTCCTCGACGGACTCTACAAGACGGCGGCGGCGCTCGCGGCGCTGTCGTTGTTCGGGGTCTTCGCGATCATCGTCGCGCAGATGATCGCCCGCTGGTCGGGGCAGTCGCTGCGCGGCTCGACCGACTATGCCGGCTATCTGATGGCGGCCTCGTCGTTCCTCGCCTTCGCGGCGGCGCTCAACCACGGCTACCACATCCGCGTGACCATGCTGCATTCGCTGCTCGGGCGTCGCGGCGGGCGCTGGGCGGAGATCTGGGCCTTCGGCGTCGGTTCGGTGATCGCGACCTACATCGCCTGGTACGCCTGCAAGACGGTGTGGTGGTCGCGCAAGCTCGGCGATCTCAGCCAGGGGCTCGACGCGACGCCCCTGTGGATCCCGCAGACCGCGATGGCGGCCGGGGCGATCCTGCTGGCGCTCGCCTTCCTCGACAATTGGGTGCGTCTCGTCGCCACCGGCCGTCACGGCGTGCGGGCCGAGACCTCCGACCAGATCCCGCTGGAGTGAGGCATGGAACAGGTCGAATTCGCCGGACTGTTCCTCGTCGTCCTGTTCTTCCTGCTCGGCACGGGGGTGTGGGTCGGGTTGGCGCTGGTCGGCGTCGCCTTCGTCGGGATGGCGCTCTTCACGGCGCGGCCGGTCGGCGACGCGATGATCACCGCGATGTGGTCGTCGGCCTCGTCGTGGTCGCTCACCGCCTTGCCGCTCTTCATCTGGATGGGCGAGATCCTGTTCCGGACGCGGCTGTCGGAGGACATGTTCAAGGGGCTGGCGCCGTGGATGGCGCGGCTGCCGGGCGGGCTCCTCCACACCAACATCGTCGGCTGCACCATCTTCGCGGCGGTCTCCGGCTCCTCGGCGGCGACGCTGACCACGGTCGGCAAGATGACCGTGCCGGAGCTGAAGAAGCGCGGCTATCCCGAGCGCATGGTGATCGGCACGCTCGCCGGCGCGGCGACGCTGGGGCTGATGATCCCGCCGTCGCTGACGCTGATCGTCTACGGCGTCACCATCAACGAATCGATCACCAAGCTGTTCATGGCCGGCATTCTGCCGGGCCTCGTCCTGGCGGCGATGTTCATGGCCTATCTGGTGATCTGGGCGAAGCTCGCGAAGGACTACGCGCCGACGCCGGAGCCGAAGATCTCCTTCGCCGAGAAGGTCGCGGCCTCGCGCTTCCTCGTGCCGGTGATCCTGCTGATCATCGCGGTGATCGGGTCGATGTACGCCGGTCTCGCCACGGCGACGGAGGCGGCGGCGATCGGTGTGCTCGGGTCCCTGACGCTCGCCGCCCTCCAGGGCTCGCTCGACGCCAAGTCCTTCCTCGCCAGCCTGATGGGGGCGACGCGGACCTCGGCGATGATCGCGCTCATTCTGTGCGGCGCCGCCTTCCTGTCGATGGCGATGGGCTTCACCGGCCTGCCGCGCCTGCTCGCGGAATGGATCGGCTCGCTCGGCCTCAGCAAGTTCCAGCTGCTGATGGCGCTGCTGGTCTTCTACATCGTCCTCGGCTGCTTCCTCGACGGGATCTCCTCGGTGGTGCTGACGATCTCGATCATCGAGCCGATGATCCGCTCGGTCGGTATCGACGTGATCTGGTTCGGCGTCTTCATCGTGCTCGTCGTCGAGATGGCGCAGATCACTCCGCCGGTCGGGTTCAACCTCTTCGTCATGCAGGGTATGACCGGCCATCAGATGGGCTTCGTCGCCAAGGCCGCCTTCCCGATGTTCCTGATCATGGTCGCCATGGTCTTCGTGATGATCCTGGTGCCGGATCTCGCGACCTGGCTGCCCGATCATCTGACCCTGGCGCCGGGTTGATCGGCGTGATCGGGTCCGCGCTCGGAGCGATCGCCCGTCACGGCCGGCTGGTGCTGGTGGCGGGGCTGGTGATCGGTCTCGCCTCGCCGGCGGCGGCAGGGGCGATCCGGCCGCACATCGGCTGGCTGGTGGCGATCCTGCTCGCCTTCTCGGCCTATCGCATCGGCGTGCGCGCCGCCTGGGGCGCGTTCGACGCCCTCGCTCGGACCCTCCTGGTGGTGGCGATCCTGCAGGTGGGGATGCCGCTCGTGGTGATCGGGATCGAGCACGGGTTCGGGCTCTCCGGGCCGCTCGCCCTGGCGCTGGTGATCATGACGGCGACGGCGCCGGTCGCCGGCGTGCCCAATCTCACCATTCTCGTCGGCGGCGATCCGGCGCCGGCGCTCCGCCTGCTGGTGGTGGCGACGGGTCTCCTGCCGCTCACCGTGGTGCCGGTGTTCCTCGCCTCCGGCGCGCTCGGCGATCCACTCGCGGTGGTGCCGGCGGCGCTCCGGCTCGCCGGTCTGATCGCGGTGGCGGCGGTGGTCGGCTTCTCGATCCGCGCCTTCGTCGCGCCCCATCCGACGCGCGAGCGGGTGGCGGCGATCGACGGCGCGTCGGCGCTGGTGATGACGGTTCTGGTGATCGGCCTGATGGAGGCGGTCGGGACGGCGATCCGGGTCGATCCTCGGGCGGCGGGCGCGAGCGCGGTCGCCGCCTTCCTCGCCAATTTCGGCTTCCAGATCGCCGGTGGGCTGGTCTGTCGCCGGCTCGGCCGGCGGAGTGCCGCCCCGGCGATCGGCATCGCCACCGGCAACCGCAACTTCGTGCTGCTCCTGACCGCGCTGCCGGCGGCGGTGACCGATCCGATCATGTTGTTCGTCGGTTGCTATCAGCTGCCGATGTATCTGACGCCGCTGCTTCTCGCCGGGTTTCACCGCTGGGCGGGGCAGGAGAGCGACGGCTGAGGGCGTGGGCCGTTCGGCGATGCCGGCCGCGCCGGGCGTGGACGCCCGGCGAACCCCTCGTCCGCCCTTCGGGCACCTTTTCCCGCATGGGGAGAAGGGAAGACGCGTTCCTTTCGAAAGCTCTCTTCGAGCGACCGTGTCGTCGAGGACGGGTTTCCGCCGGCCTCGTTGACAGCGGCGGCGGCGCGTCCTAGCCTGAATACAGGTCTGAATAACAACCGACGAAGGGCGAGGGGCACATCATGAGCAACGAGGCGAGCGGGGCCGAAGCGCTGTTGCGGATGCTCGAACTCCACGGGGTTCGCACCGTCTTCGGTCTGTGCGGCGACACCAGTCTGCCGCTCTACGACGCGATGTATCGCGACGGGCGCGGCATCCGCCACGTGCTCACCCGCGACGAGCGTTCCGCCGCCTACATGGCCGATGGTTACGCCCGGGTCACCGGCAAGGTCGGCGTGTGCGAGGGGCCGAGCGGCGGTGGCGCGACCTATCTCCTGCCGGGCATCGTCGAGGCGAACGAATCCTCGGTGCCGATCCTCGGCATCACCTCGGACGTGTCGGTCGCCTCGCGCGGTCGCTTCCCGCTGACCGAGCTCGACCAGCAGAGCCTCTATCGGCCGCTGACCAAGTGGAACACGGTGCTCGATCGCTCCGCCGACGTGCCCAAGGCGCTCAGGGCGGCGTTTCGCGCGATGACCACGGGCAAGCCGGGCTCGGCGCACATCGGCCTTCCCTTCGACGTCCAGACCGGAGCGGTGCCGGAGGCGGAGATCTGGGGCCAGCCCGAACACGGGACCTGGCCGGCCTGGCGCTCGGTGCCGGCGCCGGACGAGGTGGAACGGGCGGCGGCGTTGATGGTCGCGGCGCGGCGGCCGGTGTTCCTGGTCGGCGGCGGCGTGCTCGCGGCCGGGGCCATGGATGCGCTCGCCGCGTTGGCGGAGGCGCTCGACGCGCCGGTGGCGACCACCGTCTCGGGCAAGGGCGCGATCGCGGAGACCCATCCGCTCGCCGCCGGCGTGGTCGGCTCCAACGGCGGCGTGCTCGCCACGCGCGCGGTGATCGACGCGGCCGATCTGGTGGTGATCGTCGGCTGCCGGGCCGGCTCGACCTCGACGGAACATTGGCGCCATCCCGGGCCGGGAGCGATCGTCGTCCATCTCGACGTCGACCCCGCCGTGATCGCGGTCAACTACCGCACCGACGTGGCGCTGGTCGGCGACGCCCGGCTCGGGCTCGAGGCGCTCGGGGTCGCGGTCGCGGATCGGCTGAAGGGGCGCGGCGAGCGCTCCGGGGAGGGGCGCGCCTCGGTCGCCCTCGCGAAGGAGGCGAAGTGGTCGGCGTTCCACGCGATCGCCGACGGCGACGAACGGCCGATCCGGCCGGAGCGCCTGATCCGCGAGTTGCGCGCCGCGCTGCCGGCGGATGCGATCGTGGTCGCCGATCCGGGCACGCCGTGTCCCTATGTCTCGGCCTATTTCGAACTGCCGCGCGCCGGCCGGCACTTCCTCACCAACCGTGCCCACGGCGCGCTCGGCTGGTCGATGTCGGCGGCGACGGGGGCGGCGATCGGCCGTCCCGAGGCCAAGGTGGTGGCGATCATGGGCGACGGCAGCTTCGGCTTCACCGTCGGCGAACTCGAGACGATCGCCCGGCTGAAGGTGCCGATCGTGATGATCGTCGTCTCCAACGCGGTGTTCGGCTGGATCAAGGCGAGCCAGAAGGCGGGCTACGACGCGCGCTATTTCTCGGTCGACTTCACCCGCACCGATCATGCCGCGATCGCGCGGGCCTATGGGGTCACCGCCCACCGGGTCGAGGATCCGGCGGCGCTGGGCGAGACCCTGCGCGCGGCGATCGCCCACGACGGGCCGGTGGTGATCGACGTGATCAGCCAGCCGCTGCAGGACGCGGCGGCGCCGGTCAGCCAGTGGATGGGGTGACGGGAGGCCCGGATTCCGGCCGGTGATTCCCGTCGGGTCCGAGGGTCACTCCGAGCATGTCACCGGGGCCGCGGGCGTTCGGCGAGAGCGTCGAGGGTCATCACAACGGCGGCGAGGCCGGTGGCGGCGAGGATCGCCAGCGTCAGCGGCCGGGCGGTGGCGTCGTGGAAGAGGCCGAGCGCGGCGCTGACGGCGGTGCCGAGGCCGAATTGCAGGGCGCCGAGGATCGAGGAAGCGGATCCGGCGTGGCGGCCGCTCGCCGCCATGGCGAGCGCGGTGCCGTTGGCGCCGATCAGCGGGATCAGGGTCAGGCCGAGCGCCAACGGGATCATGAAGACCACCAGCGAGCTCGTGTCGGCGACGAGGTTCAGCCAGAGCGCCTCGGCGAAGGCGACGGCGATGGTGAGGCGAAACACCGTCTTCGGCGTGGCGAGGCGCAGGAACACGCGGTTCGCCTGGGCGACGACGATCATGCCCGAGGCAGTGAGGCCGAACAGCCAGCCGTAGGTCTGTTGCGAGACGCCGTGGACGGTCATCAACACGTGCGGCGAGGCACTCAGATAGGAGAAGAGGGCCGAGAAGGCGGTGGCGACGGCCAGCGTCGGCGCCAGGAAGGCGCGATTGCGCAAGAGATCGACGAAGACCCGGCCGAGATCGGCGATCGGCTCGCGGCGGCGATGCTCGGCCGGCAGCGTCTCGGGCAGGCCGAAGCGGACGGCGAGGAACGATCCGGCGCCCATCACCGCCAGCACGACGAAGACCGCGCGCCAGCCGAAGGCGGTCAGGATCCAGGCGCCGAGCAGAGGCGCGATCACCGGGGCGAGGCCCTGCACCAGCATCAACTGGGTGATGAAGGAGGCGGCGTCCTTCAGATCGAAGAGATCGCGGACCACGGCGCGGCCGATGATCATGCCGGCGCAGCCGCCGAGCGCCTGGGCGAGGCGCAGCACCGTCATGGTGGCGACGTCGGGGGCGAAGGCGATCAGCGCCGACGAAAGCGTGAAGAGCGCCGCGCCGAAGAGAAGGGGGCCACGGCGGCCGAGCCGGTCGGCGAGGGGCCCATAGATCAACTGCCCGGCGGCCATGCCGAAGAAGAAGATCGACAGGGTGAACTGGACCGAGCCGACATCGGTGCCGAGATCGGTCGCGATGGCGGGAAAGCCCGACAGATACATGTCGATCGAGAAGGGGCCGAAGGCGGCGAGCGAGCCCAGCACCAGAGCGAGGCGCAGGCGCGAGATCGACGGCTTCGCGGCCGGGGCGGGGCGTTCCATGGCGGTCTCCGAGGCGCGGGCCGGAAGGCCGAGCGGTCGGACCATGGACCCCGGAGCGCCCTCGGGGTCAACGCCCGTCCACGCATGGGGCGCATGCGCGGGCGGGCGCTTCGCGACGGGGCGCGGGGCGAGGGCGCCGGCCGTCCACGGATCACTCTCATACTCGGCTCATGAAATTCGGACTCGTCCGAACTTCTTGAGCGCCACGGCCTGACCGGCCGACACCCGGTCGGGCTCGCCTTCGTTCACGACGTTTCGAAGAGATCGAAACGTCGTGAACTCGATATCAGCGATCGGTGCAGGAGATGCAGGGATCGACCGAGGCCTGGATGATGGCGAGGTCGGCGAGCTGCTGGCCCGGCACCATCGCCTCGATCGCCGGGATGTTGACGAAGGAGGGTGTGCGGATCTTGACGCGGGCGGGGGTCTCGCCGCCGTCGGAGACGACGTGATAGAGCACCTCGCCGCGCGGCGCCTCGATGCGCACCGTGGTCTCGCCGGGCGGGATCTCGGCCCAGCCCTCGGTCGCGGCGATCGGTCCCGCCGGCATCTTCTCGAGCGCCGCCTCGATCAGGCGGATGCTCTCCAGCATCTCCTCGACGCGGACGACGACGCGGGCGAAGACGTCGCAGTCGTTGCGCAGCGACGGGCGGAAGTCGAGTTCGTCGTAGACGAGATAGGGCTCGTCGCGACGGACGTCCATGTCGACACCGGAGGCCCGCGCCACCGGGCCGACCACGGCCCATTCGATCGCCTGTTCGCGGGAGAGCGGGCCGATGCCGATCAGGCGGGCGCGGGCGGTCGGGTTCTGGGTGAAGGCGGGGACGACGACGTCGGTCAGCGCGCCCTTCAGCGCATCGAGGGCGCCGCGATGGATCGCCGGGTCGGGGATGTCGCGATTGATGCCGCCGATGCGGTTCATGCCGTAGTTGACGCGGTTGCCGGTGATCGCCTCGAGCAGGTCCATGACCTTCTCGCGGGCCTGATAGACCTCCATGAACAGCGAGTGGAAGCCGATGTCCTCGGCGCCGACGCCGGCCCACAGGAGGTGGGAATGGAGGCGTTCGAGTTCGGCGACGATGGTGCGGACGTATTGCGCCCGCTTCGGCACGGTGATGCCGGCGATCTTCTCGGCCGCCATGCAGAAGGTCATGGCGTGGGTGTTGGAGCAGATGCCGCAGACCCGCTCGACCAGGGTGATCGCCTCGGTCCAGTTGCGCTTCTGGGCGAGCAGCTCGATGCCGCGGAAGGAGAAGCCGACCTGGATCTCGGCGGAACGCATGATCTCGCCGTCGCAGGTCGCGCTGACCTTGAACGGCTCCTCGAGGGCGGGATGGTAGGGACCGACGGGAATGGTGAAGGCCATGGCGGGTTCACTCCGGATTGGACGGCGGCGCCGGGCGGCGCGCGGCGCACATCGGCGCGCGCATCATGCCGGTGGCGTAGCCCTCGGGTCGCATCAGGGGGGCGAGGTTCGGGTGGCCGAGGAAATCCACGTCGAAGAGATCGTGGATCTCGCGTTCGGCCCAGGAGGCGGGGCGCAGGCGCGGTGCCAGCGAGGCGATGGCGTTGTTGCGGGTGACGGTGGCGACGTCGACGATCCGGTCGTGGGCGACGAAATGGTAGATGATCGCCGTCTCGCCGTCGGGGCCGAGCGGAATGCCGGTGATGGTGCCGAGGCGCAGACCGAGCGCCGGCAAGGCGTCGGCGAGCGCGTCGACGTCGAGGAAGGGGGCGTCGGCGCGGATGCCGTTGGCGCCGTCGGCGACCCGTTCGACGCCGGGCAGATCGGCGAGGCGGGCGAGGAGGTCGGTGTGGGTCACGGCTTGGCCTCCTCGATCGCGGGGGTGCCGCAGACCTTCGGTCCGAGGAACCCGTCGCGGATGCGTTCGCTGGTCATGCGGCGGCGGCAATCCTCGCAGAGATCCTTCTCCGCGAGCGCGGTGCCGGACAGGGCGCCGCCCAACATGTCCGACTGGACCGAGGCGGGGAGCGGAACATGCGGCCGGCCGCAACGCGGGCAGGGGATCAGCGCGATCTCGTCGCGCAGGCCGACCTGACGGCCGTTCAGGGCGGCGCCGGCGACCTCGTCCTTCATGGTGATGGCATGGGTCGGACACCAGATCTCGCACAGGCCGCAGAAGGAGCAGGAGCCGGAGCCCCAGGTCCAGGCGAGGGTGCGCTCGTTCTCGCGGGTGACCGCGATGGCGGCGGGCGCGCAGACGTGGGCGCAGGTGCCGCAGCCGGTGCACAGCGCCGCGTCATGGGCGAGGAAGCCGCGCAAGCCGGCGGGGACGGGGGGTTGGTCGCCCGGCGCGCGGGTGCGCGACGGGGCGAAGAGATTGGCGAGGACGGTCTGCAACATGCTCATGGCATCCTCCTCAGCGGGCGAGGCCGGCGGCGAGCGCGGCGACCGACATCGCGCCGCCCCACACCCAGTAGAACCGGAAGGCCTGGGCGAGCCGCAGCCGCGCCGTGGTGGCGGCGAGCAGGGTGAGGCCCATCAACAGCGCCAGACCGACGGCGACCCACACCACCAGGGCGGCGAGCGGGGCGGCCGGCATCGGCACGAACAAGATCACGAAGAGTTCGGTCAGGACGACGATCTCCAGCGCGTGGGCGAGTTCGAACAGGCCGAGCAGCGGGCCGGAATATTCGATCAGGCCGCCGGCGACGATCTCGTGCTCGGCGTTGGCGATGGAGAAAGGGTTCGACTTCAGCCGCGCCGGCAGGGCGAGCAGGAAGGCGGCACCGGCGACGACGTGGACGAGGCCGAAGGGGGCGGCGGCGAGGGTGCGCAGATCGAAACTGCCGGCCCATTCCGCCATGGCGATGACCGAGGCGAGGAAGGGCAGATTGTAGGCGAGCGACATCAGCGCTTCGCGCATGGCGCCGACCTCGCCGTAGACCGAGCGGCCGACGTAGCCGGCGAGCACCTCGCACAGCACCGGGACCTCGAGCAGATAGAGCAGCAGCACGACGTCGCCGGGGAGCCGAGGCGCCGGATTGCCGGGCACCGGCATCACGACGAGCGCGGCGGCGATCGAGGCGAGCGCGATCACCGGCAGAGCGACGAAGGCGGCGCGCGGCACGCCCTCGGGGATGACGGTGCGCTTGCCCATCAGCTTGACCCAGTCGAAGAAGGGCTGGAACAGGGGCGGACCCCTGCGGCCCTGGAGTTTGGCCAACGCCTTGCGCATCAGCCACAGTTCGAACCAAGCGAGCGGGGCGGCGACGAGGAGGCCCGGCCAGACCAGGAAGGCGAGGGCGTAGGCGAGAAACGGGGTCATGACGCCACCTTCTCGAGTTCGGGCCGCGCGGCGTCGCGGGCGGCGAGCTGGTCACGGGTCGCGCCCTCGCCGAGGAGGCGGGCGGCCTCGACGATTCCGTCGAGGATCTGCTGGGGGCGCGGCGGGCAGCCGGGCACCCAGACGTCGACCGGCACGATCGTGTCGAGCGAGCAGCCGAGCACCATCGGGCTCTCGGCGAAGACGTTGCCGCTCGACGGGCACGAGCCGATCGCCACGACCGCCTTCGGCGAGGGCATCTGATCCCACATCGACAGGACGGCGGCGCGGGAGCGCACGGTGAGCGTGCCGGAGACCAGCAGGATGTCGCAGTGTTTCGGGGTTCCGTGGACCTGGACGCCGATCTGCTCGGCGTCGTAGCGCGGGGTGAGCAGCGGCGTCACCTCGATGTCGCAACCGTTGCAGGACCCGGCGTTGATCCGGCAGACCCAAGGCGACTTGCGACGCGCGATCGACAGGACGCGATCGAGAAGGCTCATGGCGCGGTTCCTTCGACGAGAGCGAGAGCGTGGGACGGCATTTCGGTGGGCACCTCGAAGATCCGCGGAACGAGGCCGGAAGCGACGATCGCGAGCGCGGTGACGATCAGCACGACGCGGGCGGCGACGGGCGCGGGCGGGGCGGGCGTCTCGGTCTCGGCGGGGCCGAGCCAGACGCGGTGGAGGGCGCGCACCATCACCAGAAGGAGAGCGGCGACGGCGACGAAGACCAGGGTGACCATCACCGGCCCACCGACCACCTCGGCGGTGCGGAAGAGGCGCCAATGGGCGGAGAAGCCGAGCGAGGGGGGCAGGCCGACGAGGGCGCCGGCGCCGACCATGAAGACCGCGCTCGCCACCGGCAGGCGACCGGCGAGGCCGCGGGTCGTGGCGATCGAGAGCGGCCGGCCGAGGGCGGCCTCGCCACAGGCGACGGCGCCGAAGAGCGCGGTGTCGGCCAGCGCCTTGCCGACGAGGCCGAGGCTCGCGCCGGTCTGGGAGACCGGATCGACGGTGAGGAGACCGAGCAGGATCAGCCCGGCATCGGCGACGCCGGTGAAGACGAGGATGGTCTTGAGGTCGGTCTCGGCGATCGCCAGGGCGACGCCGCCGAGGAGCGAGGCCGCCGCCAGCACCGTCCAGGGCGCGAGGTGATCGGCGAGGATCCAGGGCGCGACCTGCGCGAGTTCGGCGAGATCGGCGAGGACGCCGGTGTCGACGACGCCGACGATCAGCACCAGCGAGACGGCGGGAACCGCGCGGGCGACGACCGGCAGCCAGAAATAGAGCGGCACCAGCGCCAACTTGAGCGCGAAGCCGAGCATCAGGAGGCCGACGGCGATGGTGTCCCAAGGCGCGGCCGGGCGGAGATGGCCGAGCCGGATCAGGGTCAGGCCGGCGCCGACGGCGACGATCGCCGGCACCAGGGCGAGGGCGAAGGTGCGGGTGGCGGCGGGGGCGTCCCTCGTGCCGGAGGCGGCGACGAGGGCGAGGGCGGCGAGTTCACTCGCCGCGCCGAGGGTGGCGCCGAGCGCGGAATGACCGACGAGACGGGCGGCGACGGCGGTGGCGACCAGGAGGATCGCCGCCCCCCACCATGCCTTGTTCCGGCCGCCGAGGGCGACGGCGAGAAGGGCGCCGGCGAGGCCCACCGCGAGCGGCAGGGCGAAGGGGGGAAGGGTGAGCGTGGGCGAGACCATGACGGTGTCCTTCGAGGCTCAACCGAGCGCGAGCGTTGCGGCCACGGCCAGGGTGGCGAGGAGGATCAGGAGCGCGGGACGACGTTCGAGGAGAGGAGCGAACGCGTTCCGCGTTCCCGTCGCGACCCGGCCGGCGCGCGACCAGATGCCGAGCCAGAGCGGATCGGGGTCGACGCCGTAGACCGGATGGAAGGCGTCCTCGGCCATGCCGGCGAAGTCGACGGCGCCGGGGCGGTCGCCGGCCGGCAGCGGTTCGCCGCCGGTGAAGACCGCGACGGTGGCGCGCGTCGGGGCGTCGGCGAGCCGCCAGACGATCCAGCCCATGGCCAGCGCGGCGGCGACCAGGGTGGCGCCGACGGTGAGGCCGATGGCGCCGCGTCCGGTGGCGATGCCGCCCCAGGAGGTGGCGACGTCGGGGGTGAAGCCGAGGCCGGCGACGGCGGGGGCGACGATCGCGTCCATCATCAGCTGCGGGGCGAGACCGAAGACGACGCAGCCGGCGGCCATGAGACCCATGCCGATCAGCATGCTGGGCGAGGCCTCGTGCAGCTCGTGACGGGCCTGGGCGCGGGCCAGTTCGACCGGCATGGCGCCGTAGAAGACGTTGACTGTGGCCTTGAGGAAGGAGAAGGCGGTGAGGATCGAGCCGATCCAGCCGGCGGCGAGCAGGAACAGCCAGCCCTTGTCGAGCGCGGCGCCGAACAGCAGCCACTTGGCGACGAAGCCGTTGGTGAGCGGCACGCCGGCGATGGCCGCGGCGGCGACGATCCAGATCTTGGTGGTCCAGGGCATGACCGAGGAGAGGCCGCCGAGGCGGGTCAGGTCACGGGTGCCGGTGGCGTGCTGGACGGAGCCGGCGACCATGAAGAGCGTGCCTTTGAAGAGGGCGTGGCTCAGCGTGTAGAAGAGGCCGGCGGCGATGCCCCAGGCGGTGCCGATGGCGAGACCGCCGACGATGTAGCCGAGCTGGCTGACGGTGTGGAAGGCGAGCAGGCGCTTCAGATCGGTCTGCTTGAGGGCGAAGATCACGCCGACCAGGATGGTCACGCTCGCGACGATCGCCAGCGGGCCGCCGAGCTCGGGGGTCCACGGGCCGATCGAATACATGCGGGCGATCAGATAGACGCCGGCCTTGACGTAACAGGCGGAATGCAGCAGCGCCGAGACCGGGGTCGGGGCGTTCATCGCCTCGGGGATCCAGGTGTGGAGCGGGAACATCACCGACTTGGCCATCGCCGAGACGATCATCAGCGCCGCGACGCCGGTGGTGAAGCCGGCCGCGAGCTTCGGATCGGCCCAGTCGAGGGTGCCGGTGCGCAGCTGGAGGAGGACGATCGCCACCAGGAAGCCGTAGCCGGCGAGATGGGTGATGACCAACACCTTGCGGGCGCCGTCGACGGCCGCCTTCTGGCGATACCAGAAGCCGACCAGGGTGTAGGAGCAGAGCCCGATCACTTCCCAGGCGACATAGGCGATCAGGAGATCGGCGGCGGAGCCGAGCACCAGAAGGCCGGCCACGAAGACCAGCATGATCGTGTAGAAACGGGTGAGCCCCTGCGGCTCGTCGGCCATGTAGCGGATCGAGAAGATCAGGATCGCGGTGCCGGCGGCGGTGCCCATCAGGGTGAAGAGCGCGGCGAGGCCGTCGACGCGGAAAGTGACCGCGGTGTCGGCGTCCCAGACCGGGGTGAGCGTGGCCGTGAGCACGTCGCCGTGCATGGTCGCGGGCAGGAGCGCCAGCGCGGCGGCGAAGGCGAGCGCGGCGGCGAGGGCGGCGAGCCGCCCCTTGGCGAGCGGCGACAGCCAGGGCGCCAGAACGAGTTGCAAGCCGGCGCCGGCGAGTAGGGCGAGCACGGGCAGGGTGACCGGGTCCATGGAACGGGCTCCTTCAACCTCCGGCGAGCGGAGGGAAGATGTCGACTTCGGCGACACCCTCGAGCGAACAGTCGAGACCTCCGCGGCCGCGCACGTCCTTGCCGTCGAGCAGGATCGCGGTGAAGCCGTAGAGGTCGCCGTCCTTCATCACCCATTTGGCGAAGGGTTCGCCGTAGAGGGCGACGAGGTCGTTGACGAGGGTACGGACGTCGGGAGCGGGGCGGGTCCATTCCTCCTCCCGCTTGTGCGTGGCTTCGCGCAGCAGGGCGAAATAACGGACCTTCATCGTGTTCTCCCGGGATGAGCCGATCGGGCGTGGGGGATCCCACGTCCGATCGGAGGGATCGGGCTCAGGCGAGTTCGAGCTCGGCGAGCTTTTCGGGCGTCGGCCGGCCCTCGGCGTCCCAGCCGCGCACCGCGTAGTAGTGGGGCATCATCTCCTTGACGTGGCTGACCGCGCCCTTGGAGGGGCCGGTCGGCATCGGCACGGTGGTGAGCCGTTCCGGGATCGCGTCGTCGGCGGCGGTGAAGCCGGAGCGGTTGTTCCACAGACGCTCGAGGTTCCAGACGCGCTCGCCGCACTTCACGAAGTCGTCGCCGGTGTATTTCACGCCGGTCAGCGCGGTCAGCATGGCGGCGTAGTCGTCGGCGCCGATGCCGAAGGTGGTGAAGAGGCAGGCCCCCGACGAGTCGATCGCGCCGGTGAGGTTCTGGAACATGGCGACCAGTTCCGGTTTGCCCTCGGTCGCGTCCTTGTCGTATTTGACGGGAACGCCGAGCACTTCGGGGCTGATCGTGTAACCGCGGACATGACAGCCGCCGCGATTGTTGGTGGCGTAGTTGAGGCCGATGCCCTGAACCGCGCGCGGTTCGTAGGCCGGCATCTCCTGCTTCTTGGCGGTCATCGACATCTCGGGATGGCCGTAGAGCGAGGCGAGCCGGTAGGAACCGAGCGCCAGCTTCTTGCCGAAGCCCTCGCCGATGCCGGTGAGGCGGACCGCCTCGACCATGGCCTCGGCATTGCCGGAGCGCAGGTCGAGACCCTCGGTGTCCTCGAGGGTGATGATGCCCTTGTCGAACATCTCGACGGCGCAGGCGACGGTGCCGCCCATGGAGATCGTGTCGAGGCCGAGTTCGTTGCAGATGTAGTTGGCCTTGATCACCGCATCGAGATCGTCGATGCCGCAATCCGGGCCGAAGCCCCAGGCGGTCTCGTATTCGGGACCTTCGCCCTCGCCCTTGTACTTCGGGTTCGTGACCTTGGTGCCGCGTCCGCAGGAGATGATGCAGGCGAAGCAGCCGCGCGGGCGTTGCAGCTGATTGGCGGCGAGGGTCTCGCCACCGACCATGTCGGCATTGGCGAAATGGCCGGTCTGGAAGTTGTTGGTGGGCAGGCCGCCGATCGAGTTGAGGATGTTGACCAGGACGTTGGTGCCGTAGAGGCGCAGGCCCGTGCCGCCGACCGGATGTTCCTTGATCTTGCGCGAGGCCTCGCCGCAGGCGGCGACGAAGGCGTCCTTGTCGGCGACCTTCACGCCCTTGGAACCGCGGACCACGATGGCCTTGAGGTTCTTCGAGCCCATCACCGCGCCGACGCCGGTGCGGCCGGCGGCGCGCTGCATCTCGTTCATGATCGAGGCGAAGAGCACCATCCTCTCACCGGCCGGGCCGATGCAGGCGACCTTGGAATCCTCGCTCGCCTCGGCGTAGAGCGCCTCGGTCGTCTCGGGTACGTCCTTGCCCCACAGACGCGAGGCGTCGCGCAGCTCGACGACGTCGTCGACGATCGACAGCCAGGTCGGCTTGGCCGCCTTGCCCTCGAGGATCACCGCGTCCCAGCCGGCGAACTTCAACTCGGCGCCGAAGGAGCCGCCGGAATTCGACGCGGCGATGGTGCCGGTCAGCGGTCCCTTGGTGACGACGTCGTAGCGGCCCGAGGAGGGCGCGAAGGTGCCGGAGAAGGGACCCGGCGCGAAGATCAGCTTGTTTTCGGGAGACAGCGGATCGACGTTCGGATCGACCTCGTCCCACATGATCTTGGTGCCGAGACCTCGCGCACCGAGATAGTCGCGTGCCGTCTTCGGATCCAACCGTTCCGTCGAGATCTTGCCCGAGCCGAGGTCGACCCGGAGGATCTTGCCCATCCAGCCGTTCATGACTGAGCCTCCGAGAAAGCGTTCTTGATCTTGGTGGCGAAGGATTTCTTGCGCGCCTGCACGGCGAGATCGTCGTCGGTCCATTCCAGCGCGCCGGTCGGGCAGATCTTGGCGCAGGCCGGATCGCCGTCACAGGTGTCGCATTTGAGGATCGACGCGGTCAGCGCGTCCCAGGCGGCATTGCCGAAGGCACAGGCCTGAACGCACATCTTGCAGCCGATGCACTTGGAGGCGTCGTACTCGACCAGCCCGGTCGCCGGGTTGCGATGCATGGCCTTGGGCATGCAGACCGTGACGCAGGACGCGTCGCTGCATTGCTGGCACATCATCGGGACCGAAAACGCCTCGCGCTCCCATGCATAGACATGGATGCGCGAGGCCTTGATACGGAAGTCGCCTCCGTGCTCCAGCGCGCAGGCCAACTCGCAATTTCGACACCCGGTGCATTTTTCCGGGTGGATCGTCAGCATCATGCCCATCGTGTCACCTCTCGTCGTGACCGGGTTTGCCTTTTTGTAATCACCAAGCAGAAAATTCGAATTTTCTTCTTTTTGAGGATTTCATCTCATACAGTGCTTCAAATCTGTACTTTCGTACAAGAAATCGGCGGTGAGTGAGATGACTGCTCGGTGATCGGATCCTCGTTTATTGGGATGTATTCTAATTCCAAAGGCGAATTCGTTCTGCGATTAGTTTTGCAGGCAAGCCATGCGAAAATGCACCAAGCGGCATTTTGATGCGCTGCGGCGGCATGGCTCGTTGGCATCCGCCGCGAAAAACAAGGTTTTTTCAAAAATTCGGCGTGCACTCAACATCTTGTGAGGGCGGGCCGCAGAGGTTCCCTGACGGGAGTCTTCTCTATGATCTTCCAAGCACAACGTAGTATCACGAAGTATTCGCTCCTCCGAAGGGAGGAGGCCGAACTGGCCGGGATCAGCGCGCCTCGATCGAGACCACACGCATTTGGCGACCGGAGAGGATCGTGCCCGCGAGGGCGCCGCAGCTCGGGCAGGGCGCGCGCGCGGTCGTGGCGGCGTGAGTCGTGCCGCAGGCGCCGCAGCGGATCTCGAGAAGAGGCCGTTCGATCACCAGTTCAGCGCCGGCGGCGACAGTATCTTCCAGGCAGAGCGGCATGCAGAAGCGGATCGCTTCGATTTCGACCGGCGCGCCCAGGCCGATTTCCAGCGTGATGCGCGTCACGCTCTCCGCTTCGGCTCGCGTGGCGGCGTCGACGACGAGATCGGCGATGGAACGGCAGAGCGAGAGTTCGTGCATCACGCGTGTCCGGAGTTCGGCGCGGCGGCCGGGGCCGTTCGAGACCTACTCCCGGCGCGCGCCGCTGTCACGTGGGCGCTCGGCGCGGAGGCCGCCGTCACGGGGTGGGGCGATCTCGGAGGCTCGGTGCAGGGCTCCCGCGCGACCGGCGGACTTGACGGCGGCGCGTCCGCGACGTGCGATGCGACATCGTCCCGCCGATCCGGCCACCGGAGACCTCCGACATGTTCGATGCCGATGAACTCGCCCGCCTGCGCGCCAAATACGGAGACGCCTCGGGCGGCGTCATTCACGATCCCGAACGGGCCCGCATCGCCGCCGCCTTCATCGATCCCGACGGCACCCGGGCCGCGCCCTATATCGGCGTGCCGACCTTCCTCGCCGCGCCGCATCGGCCGATCGATCAGGTCGCGCCCGACTTCGGCGATCTCCAGGTGGCGCTCTACGGGGTGCCGATGGATCTCGGGGTCACCAATCGGCCGGGCGCCCGGTTCGGACCCCGCGCGGTGCGCACGATCGAGCGGATCGGGCCCTACGAGCATTTTCTGAAGTGCATGCCGACCAAGGACCTGCGCGTCGCCGACGTCGGCGACATCGTCTTCCGGTCGCGCTACAGCCTCGAGATGTGCCACCAGGACATCGAGGCCTATGTCGCCCGGATGGTGGCGGCCGGGGTGGTGCCGCTCGGCGTCGGCGGCGACCATTCGGTGAGCCTGCCGATCCTCAAGGCGCTCGGCAAGGATCGGCCGGTAGCGCTGATCCATCTCGACGCTCATTGCGACACCGGCGGTCCCTTCGACTTCTCCAAGTTCCATCACGGCGGGCCGTTCCGCGAGGCGGTGCTCGAGGGCGTGGTCGATCCGAGCAAGACCATCCAGATCGGTATTCGCGGCGCGTCCGAATACATCTGGGAGTTCTCCTACGACAGCGGCATGACCGTGGTTCACGCCGAGGAGGTGCCGGCGCTCGGCATCCCCGCGCTGATCGAGAAGGCGCGGGACGTGGTCGGCGACGCGCCGGTCTACGTCTCCTTCGACGTCGACTGTCTCGACGCGGTGTTCGCGCCCGGCACCGGCACGCCGGAGGTCGGCGGGCTGACGACACGCGAGGTGCTCGAGTTCCTGCGCGGGCTGAAGGGGCTGAACCTCGTCGGCGGCGACGTGGTGGAAGTGGCGCCGCAATACGACGCCACCACCAACACCGCCCATGCGGCGGCGCAGGTTCTGTTCGAGATCCTGTCGCTGATGGTCTTTTCGCCCTCGATCGGGGCGAAGCCGGCGGTCTGACGATCCGTCAGGCCCAGGGGTGGGCGACGTGGTCGAGCCGGATGCCGATCGCCTCGCCCGTGCCCTGGCGCGGCGAGAGCGCGACCGTGGTCGCGGTCTCGAACAGGGCGGCGTCGCCCGGTTCGAGATCGCCGGCCTCGCCGGTCTCGGTCTCGATCCGCAGGCGGGCGAGGGCGACGACGAGGCCGACGTCGCCGTCGAGGTCGATCCGGGTCGTGCCGGTGACGGCGTGGCGGGCGACGCGATGGGTCCAGTGGCCGCGCCGGGTCATGACGTTGAGATCCTCGATCGGGCCGGTCGGGACGCGGCATTCGATCGGCTGATCGGCGGGAAAGCGATAGGGCGGAGTGGTGCGATCGAGGCGGACGCGGCGATCGGTCATCAGGAGGTCGATGGCGTCGCCGTCGACCACCGTCAGGCTGCGGTCGATGCCGGGGAAGACCGAGAAGGCGCCGTGACCGACGACGCGGGCCCGGCTGATGCGCCAGAAGAAGTCGTCGAGGCCGGCGCCCGGCGGGTGCACCGCATATTCCCAGGTGATGCCGCCGCCGTTCTTCCAACGGGAGGCGACGCGGTCGGCGAAGCGCAGCACGTTCATGGGCG
The DNA here is from genome assembly GCF_019160155.1 of Pinisolibacter aquiterrae. Taxonomy (GTDB): domain Bacteria; phylum Pseudomonadota; class Alphaproteobacteria; order Rhizobiales; family Ancalomicrobiaceae; genus Pinisolibacter; species Pinisolibacter aquiterrae. The sequence continues at coordinate 526,553 of NZ_JAFNIH010000019.1, read as the reverse complement.
ATCATCCTCTCCGGCCGGGTCGCCGCCGTGACGCCCTCTGCTCAAATCTGCGTCATGGCGCGAATTTGTCCAGAGGGGTCTCGGCGATTTTCGCGAGGGGCGGGGCGCTCAGCCCAGCACCAAGCGGGCGACGATGTTGCGCTGGACCTCCGAGGAGCCCTCGTAGATGCGCAGGATGCGGACGTCGCGGACCCAGCGCTCCAGGGGAAAGTCGCGGGTGTAGCCGTAGCCGCCGTGGATCTGGAGGGCGGCGTCGGTGACGCGTCCGGCCATTTCCGAGGCATGGAGCTTGGCCATGGCGGCCTCGGTCGAATAGCGCGCGCCGGCGGCGCGTTTGCCGGTGGCGGCATCGGCGAGGCCGCGCGCGGCGGCGAGGTCGACCGCCATGTCGGCGATCATCCACTGGAGGCCCTGGAATTCGGCGATCGGATGGCCGTCGACGATGCGGGTTCCGGCCCAGGCCTTGGCGGCGGCGAAGGCGGCCTCGGCGACGCCGATCGCGCAGGCGGCGATGTCGAGCCGGCCGGCGTCGAGGGTCTTCAGGGCGGTGCGGAAGCCGGAGCCCTCCGGACCGAGGCGCCGGTCGTCGGGGACGAAACAGTCGAGCACCACCTCGAAGACGTGACCGCCCTTGAGGCCCATGGTGCGCTCCGGCCCACCGATGATCACGCCGCCCCGCGACGGTTCGACCAGGAAGGCGGAGATGCCGCGCGCGCCGGCGGCCGGATCGGTCTTGGCGTAGACGACGATGAAGTCGGCGGCGCCGGCATTGGAGATGAAGTGCTTGGTGCCGCGCAGGCGCCAGCCGTCGCCCTCGCGGATGGCGCGGGTGGTCATGTCGGCGGGGTTCGAACCGGCGCCGGGTTCGGTCAGGCCGAAGGCGCCGAGGATCTCGCCGGAAGCGGCGCGCGGCAGCCACGCCGCCTTCTGCTCCGGCGAGCCGCCGTGGAGGATCGAATCGGTCGCCAGCCAATGGGCGGTGACCATCGAGGCGGTGGAGCCGCAGGCGCCGGCGACGGCGGCGATCGCCTCGAACAGGGTCCAGGCGTCGACGCCGAGGCCGCCGTGCTCGGCCGGCAGGTTGAGGCCCATCAGCCCCATCTCGGCGAGGGCGGGGAGATGGAGGCCGGCGAAGACGGCGGTCTCGTCGATCTCGGCGGCCTTGGGGGCGAGCACCTCGCGGGCGAAGGTCTCGACGCCGGCGAGGATCTCGGCATCGGCATGGGCGCGGCTCATCGGCGGGGGCTCCAGGCGCGGAAGGGGTCTTCGAGGACGGCGGCGCCGTGCTCGCCGAGGCGGGGGGCGGGGGCGGAGACCCCGCGCGGGGCGCCGGAGAAACGGATCGGCTGTTCCGGCACGGTGAGGGAGCCGAGGCTCGGATGGGCGACGGTCTGAGTGATCGGGCGGCCGCGCGCCTCGGCGCCGTCGAGCGCGGTGGCGGTGTCGGCGACCTCGGCGGCGGGAACTCCGGCGGCGACGAGCCGGGCGACCGCCTCGGCGGCGCTCAAATCGTCGGCCCAATCCTCGATCGCGACGCGCAGGAGCGGCTCGTTCGCGAGACGGTCGGGGTCGGTCGCGAAGCGCGGATCGGCGGCGCAGTCGGGCCGGTCCATCACCGCGCAGAGGGCGGCGAAGAGCTTCTCGTTCAGCACCGCGACCACGAAGCTCCCGTCCTTCGCCGCATAGGCGCCAAAGGGGGCGGAGAGGGGGTGGCGATTGCCGACCCGCATCGGCGCGATGCCGGTGGCGAGGCAACGCGCGACGACGAGCGGCTGCAGCGCCATCAGCGAATCGAACATGGAGACGTCGATCCGGCGGCCGCGCCCGGTGCGGTCGCGTTCGGCGAGAGCGGCGACGATGCCGAGCGCGGCGAAGAGGCCGGAGACGACGTCGGCGATCGATTCGCCGACCAGCGTCGGCGGCCCCTCGGGGTCGCCGGTGACGTGCATCAGCCCGCTCATCGCCTGGACGACGATGTCGTAGGCGGGGCGGCGGGCGTCCGACCCCTCCTGGCCGAAGCCGGAGATCGAGGCATGGATCAGACGCGGCTGGAGGAGGGAGAGGTCCGCCCAGCCGATGCCGAGCTTGTCGGCGACGCCGGGGCGGAAGTTCTCCACCACCACGTCGGCGCCGACGGCGAGATCGCGGGCGATCGCGCGATGGTCGGGACGGGCGAGATCGAGGACGAGGCCGCGTTTGCCGCGGTTGACCGCCTCGAAGATCGCCGAGGAGCCGTCGGCGTGGAACGGGCCGACGTGGCGATAGTCGTCGCCGCCGGGGCTCTCGACCTTGATCACCTCCGCGCCGAGATCGGCGAGGAGCGAGGTGGCGTAGGGCCCCGACAGGACGCGGGTGAAGTCGAGGACACGGACGCCGTCGAGCGGACGTCCGCCGAGGAGGGGCGTCGTCTCGCTCATCCGAGGATGCCCGGCAGGTCGAGGCCCTTTTCCTTCGCCCAGTCGCGGGCGATCTCGTAGCCGGCGTCGGCGTGGCGCATGACGCCGGTGGCCGGGTCGTTCCACAGCACGCGGCCGAGACGCTTCGCCGCCGCTTCCGTCCCGTCGGCGACGATGACCATGCCGGCGTGCTGGGAGAAGCCCATGCCGACGCCGCCGCCGTGATGGAGCGAGACCCAGGTGGCGCCCGAGGCGCAGTTCAAGAGCGCGTTGAGGAGCGGCCAGTCGGAGACGGCATCCGACCCGTCCATCATCGCCTCGGTCTCGCGGTTGGGCGAGGCGACCGAACCGCTGTCGAGGTGATCGCGGCCGATGACGATCGGCGCCTTCAATTCGCCCTTGGCGACCATTTCATTGAAGGCGAGGCCGAGACGATGGCGATCGCCGAGGCCGACCCAGCAGATGCGGGCGGGCAGGCCCTGGAAGCGGATGCGCTCGCGCGCCATGTCGAGCCAGTTGTGGAGGTGGGGATCGTTGGGGATCAGCTCCTTCACCTTCTGGTCGGTCTTGTAGATGTCCTCGGGGTCGCCGGAGAGCGCCGCCCAGCGGAACGGGCCGACGCCACGGCAGAACAGCGGGCGGATATAGGCCGGCACGAAGCCGGGGAAGTCGAAGGCGTCGGTGACGCCCTCCTCGAAGGCCATCTGGCGGATGTTGTTGCCGTAGTCGACGGTCGGCACGCCCTCGTGCCACCAGTCGAGCATGGCCTGGACATGGACCGCCATCGAGGCGCGGGCGGCCTTCTCGACCGCCTTCGGATCGCGCTCGCGCCTGTCGAACCAAGTGTCGAGGCTCCAGCCGGCGGGGAGATAGCCGTTGATCGGATCATGCGCCGAGGTCTGGTCGGTGACGAGATCGGGGCGGATGCCGCGACGGCGCATCTCGGGCAGGATCTCGGCGGTGTTGCCGAGCAGCGCGATCGAGGTCGGCTTGCCCTCTTTCAACGACGTCTCGAGCAGCGCCATCGCCTCGTCGATGGTGTCGGCCTTGACGTCGACATAGCCGGTGCGCAGGCGGAAATCGATCCGGCTCGGCTGGCACTCGACGGCGATGCAGGAATAGCCGGCCATGGTGGCGGCGAGCGGTTGGGCGCCGCCCATGCCGCCGAGGCCGCCGGTCAGGATCCACTTGCCCTTGGTCGAACCGCCGAAGTGACGGCGGCCGGCCTCCACGAAGGTCTCGTAGGTCCCCTGCACGATGCCCTGGGCGCCGATGTAGATCCACGACCCGGCGGTCATCTGGCCGTACATCATCAGGCCCTTGCGATCGAGCTCGTGGAACTTGTCCCAGGTCGCCCAATGGGGGACGAGGTTGGAATTGGCGATGAGCACGCGCGGGGCGTCGGCATGGGTGCGGAAGACGCCGACCGGCTTGCCGGACTGGACCAGCAGGGTCTCGTCGTCCTTCAGCCGCTTCAGGGTGGCGACGATCTTGTCGAAGCTCTCCCAATCGCGGGCGGCGCGGCCGATGCCGCCGTAGACGACCAGTTCCGACGGGCGCTCGGCGACGTCGGGGTCGAGATTGTTCATCAACATGCGCATGGCGGCTTCGGTCAGCCACGACTGGGTGGAGATGTCGGAGCCGGTCGGGGCGCGGACGATGCGGTCGTTGTCGATGCGGGTCATGGGGCGTGGCCTCAGGCGGTCAGGGCGAAGCGGAGCGCGCCCTCGAGGGCGCGGGTGAGAACGGTGGTGACGGGGGCGGCGAAGGAGGGGTCGAAGGCGACGGGCCAGTTGCTCGCGTCGATCGTCGCGGGTTCGCGCAGGTAGCCGCGCATGGCGAGTTCCATCTGGATCGCGTGGACGCCCGTCTCGGGACGGCCGTAGTGCCTCGTGATCCAGCCCCCCTTGAAGCGGCCGTCGACCACATGGCCGAGACCCGAGGCGGCGCAGGGGCCCTCGATCGCGGCGGTCAACGCCGGGTCGCAGGACCTGCCGGCGTTGGTGCCGATGTTGAACTGCGGCAGGTCGCCCTCGAAGAGACGCGGGATGCGCGAGCGGATCGAATGGCAGTCGTAGACGACGACCTTCGGGTGGATCGCCCGCAGGCGTGCGATCTGGCCGGCGAGGGCGTCGTGATAGGGCTCGAAATGGGCCGTGCGGCGGGCGGCGATCTCGTCGGCGCCGGGGTCTTCGCCGTCGCGGTAGAGCGGTTCGCCGTCGAAGGTTTCGGTCGGGCAGAGGCCGGTCGTCGCCTGTCCGGGATAGAGCGAGACGCCGGAGGGATCGCGGTTCGGGTCGATCACCGAGCGCGAGACGGTGGTGCGCACGAAACTCGCGCCGAGGCCGGCGGCGAAGGCATAGAGCGCCTCGACGTGCCAATCGGCGTCGCGGCGGGCGAGCCAGGGCGAGCGGAAGCGGCTCTCATACTCGCCGGGCAGGCCGGTGCCGGTGTGGGGGAAGCTCAGGATCAACGGCGCGTCGCGTTCCTCGACGACCAGCCAATCGGGACGGGTGTTCATCGGGCGGCCTCCGTGACGCGAGGGAGGGCGAGCGGGGCGACGGCCTCCTCGAAGGCGCCGGCGAGCACCATGTCGGCGACGCATGCGATGTCGGGGGCGAAGAAGCGATCGTCGTCGAGGGCGGGCACGCGCGCGCGGATCGCGGCCCGGACGCGCTCGAGCGCCTCCGACGAGGCGAGGGGCCCGTGGAAGTCGCAGCCCTGCGCGGCGGCGAGGAGTTCGATCGCCAGGACGTTGGCGACGTTGCGGGCCATGCGGTGGAGCCGGTAGGCGCCGTGGGCGGCCATGGAGACGTGGTCTTCCTGATTGGCCGAGGTCGGGATCGAATCGACGCTGGCCGGATGGGCCTGCTGCTTGTTCTCCGAGACCAGCGCGGCGGCGGTCACCTGCGGGATCATGAAGCCGGAGTTGAGGCCGGGGCGCGGGGTGAGGAAGGCCGGCAACCGCGACAAGACCGGGTCGACCAGGAGCGAGATGCGGCGCTCGGCGAGCGAGCCGATCTCGCACAGCGCCAACGCGACGATGTCGGCGGCGAAGGCGACCGGCTCGGCGTGGAAATTGCCGCCGGAGATCGCCTCGTGGGCGTCGCCTTCCGGGTCGACGAAGATCAGCGGATTGTCGGTGACGCCGTCGGCCTCGCGGCCGAGGGTCACCGCGACGTTCCTCAGGATGTCGAGGGCGGCGCCCATCACCTGGGGCTGGCAGCGCAGGCAATAGGGGTCCTGGATGCGGTCGTCGCCGGTGGTGTGGCTGGCGCGGATCGCCGAGCCCGCCATCAGGGCGCGCAGCGCCGCCGCCGTCTCGATCTGGCCCGGGTGCCGGCGCAGCGCGTGGATACGCGGATCGAAGGGCCCGTCGGAGCCCTTGGCGGCGTCGGTGGTCAGCGCGCCGGCGACGAGGCCGGTGCGCAGCAGCCGTTCCGCCGTGAAGAGGGCGTAGAGGGCGTTGGCGGTCGAGAACTGGGTGCCGTTGAGGAGGGCGAGGCCCTCCTTGGGGCCGAGTTCGATCGGCGCCAGACCGGCGCGGGCGAGGGCTTGCGTCGCCGGCAGACGCTCGCCGGCGACGATCGCTTCGCCGACGCCGATCATCGCGGCGGTCATGTGGGCGAGGGGCGCGAGATCGCCCGACGCGCCGACCGAGCCCTGAGCCGGCACGACCGGCACCACGCCCTTCATCAGCATCGCCTCGAGCAGGCGGGCGGTGGCGGGGCGTACGCCCGAGGCGCCCTGGCCGAGATTGGCGAGCTTCAGCGCCATCATCAGGCGGGTGATCGCGGGCGCCAGCGGCTCGCCGACGCCGGAGGCGTGGGAGATCACCAGATTGTGCTGGAGCTTGGCGAGGTCGGCGTCGTCGATGCGGACGGAAGCCAGTTTGCCGAAGCCGGTGTTGATGCCGTAGACCGGCGCGCCCTTGGCCAGGATCGCGGCGACGGCGGCGGCGCCCCGCTCGATCGCCGGGAAGGCGGCCGGGTCGAGACGGGCGGGGGCGCCACGGGCGATCGCCGCCCACTGGTCGAGCGTGACGGCGCCGGGGGTGAGGATCACGGGGTCGGTCATCGAGCGCTCCGAATGCGGGCGTGAAGGGGCAGGGCGCCGAGGCCCTGGACGAGTTCGGCGGGGGTCTCGATCGACCAGATCGCCAGATCGCAGGCCTTGCCCGCCTCCAGCGTGCCGATCTCGGCCTCGCGGCCGAGGGCGCGGGCGGCATGGCGGGTGGTGCCGAGGAGGCATTCCTCGACGGTCATCGAGAAACAGGTCGCGGCCATGTTCATGGCGAGCAGCAGCGAGGTCATCGGCGAGGTGCCGGGATTGCAGTCGGTCGAGACCGCCATGGCGACGCCCGCGCGGCGGAAGGCCTCGATCGGCGGGCGGCGCGTCTCGCGCAGGAAATAGAAGGCGCCGGGCAGCAGCATCGCGACGGTGCCGGAGGCGGCCATGGCGGCGACGCCGGCTTCGTCGGTCCATTCGAGATGATCGGCGGAGAGCGCGTCGAACCGGGCGGCGAGCGCGGCGGCGCCGAGGTCGGAGAGCTGATCGGCGTGGAGCTTGACCCGGATCCCATGGGTGCGGGCGGCCTCGAAGACGCGGGCGACTTGGGCGGGCGAGAAGGCGATGCCCTCACAGAAGGCATCGACGGCGTCGATCAGGCCCTCGGCGGCGAGCGGCGCGATCATCGCCACGACGCGGTCGATGTGGGCGTCGCGATCGGTGGTTTCGGGCGGCAGCGCATGGGCGCCGAGGAAGGTGGTGACGACGCGGACGTCGCGGATCTCTCCCAATCGGCGCGCGGCGCGCAGCATGCGCGCCTCGGATTCGAGGTCGAGGCCGTAGCCGGATTTGATCTCGACCGTGGTGACGCCGTCGGCGAGGAGGCGATCGAGACGGGGCAGGGCGGTGGCGATCAGGTCGTCCACGGTGGCGGCGCGGGTGGCGCGGACGGTCGCGGCGATGCCGCCGCCCTTCGCGGCGATCTCGGCATAAGTGGCGCCGGCGAGCCGCGCCTCGAATTCGTCGGCGCGATTGCCGGCGAAGACGAGATGGGTGTGGGCGTCGATCAGGCCGGGGGTGATCCAGCGACCGCCGCAATCGATCGTCTCGGCGACGGTGAGCCCGGCGGGCAGATCGGCGCGTGGGCCGGCGAAGACGATGCGGCCGTCGCGGGCGGCGACTACACCGTCGTCGATCCGGCCGATGCCGGGGCGATCCGCCGCCATCGTGGCGAGGCGGGCGTGGGTCCAGAGCCTGTCGATCGTCGCGGTCATGGTCGCATCCTCGGGCGGGAGGGGCCGCCTTCGATCGACGGCGCTCCCGTTCCATGTTCAGCTTGCGATCGGTCGAGGCTCCTGTCAATATGCCTATACATATTTGAACGACCTCGATCGACGACGTGAGGGAGCGCGATGGGTGAGGCCCTGTTGGAGTTGGCGCTGACGCCGGAGGGGTGGCGCCGCGACGTCTTCGTCGCGTGGGACCGTGGGCGGATCACCGCCGTCGACGCCTCGACCGCGCCGGAGCGGCGGGCGCCGGCGACGCGGATCGCGGGCGCGGTGGTCCCCGGCACCGGCAATCTCCACAGTCACGCCTTCCAGCGCGGTTTCGCCGGGCTGACCGAGCGGCGCGGCGCCGGGGCGGACGATCACTTCTGGACCTGGCGGGAGGAGATGTACCGTTTCGCGCGGACGATCTCGCCGGACGATCTCGCGGTGCTGGCGGCGCTGGCCCAGGTCGAGATGCTGGAGAGCGGGTTCACCGGCGTCGCCGAGTTTCATTACGTCCATCATCGTCCCGACGGCGGCTCTTACGACGACCCGGCGGAGATGTCGGCGGCGGTGGTGCGGGCGGCCGAGACGACCGGCATCGGGTTGACGTTGTTGCCGGTGTTCTATGCCCATGGCGGTTTCGGCGATCGGCCGACCGGCGAGGGGCAGCGGCGCTTCGTCTGCGATCTCGAGAGTTACGCGCGCCTGCACGAGGCGGCGGGCCGGGCGGTCGCGACCCTCGAGGGCGGGCGGATCGGCATCGCGCCGCATTCGCTGCGCGCGGTGAACGACGTGGAACTGAGGGCGCTCGCGGAGCGCCATCGCGGCGGGCCGATCCATGTCCACATCGCCGAACAGGTGGCCGAGGTCGCGGACTGTCTGGTGGCGACCGGGCGGCGGCCGGTCGAGCATCTCTTCGACACGGTCGCGGTCGATCGCGACTGGTGCCTGATCCACGCGACTCACGTCGAGCCGAACGAGGTGGCGGCGATGGCGGCCTCGGGCGCGGTGGTCGGGCTCTGTCCGATCACCGAGGCGGATCTCGGCGACGGGATCTTTCCGGCGGTCGACCACGACGCGGCCGGCGGGGCCTGGGGCGTCGGCAGCGATTCCAACGTGCTGATCTCGTTGCCGCAGGAATTACGTCTCCTCGAGCAGTCGCAGCGTCTGCGCGACCGGGCGCGCAACCGCATGGCGCGGCCGCCGCGCTCGACCGGGCGGAGCCTGTTCGACGCGGCGGTGGCGGGCGGCGCGCGGGCGCTGGGCGAGGCCGCGAGCGGTCTGGTGGTGGGGGCGCGCGCCGATTTCGTGGCGCTCGATCCCGATCACGTCGCGCTCGCCGGTCGCGGTGACGACGCGCTGCTCGACGCCTGGATCTTCGCCACCGCCGAAAACCCGGTGCGCGAGGTCTGGGCCGGCGGGCGGCGGGTGGTGGTCGACGGGCGTCACGTCGCGCGCGATCGGGTCGAGGCCGGGTGGCGCGCCCTGCTCGCCAAGATCGCGGGTTGAGGGCCTGCCCGTTCTACGAAGAATTGCTTATGCCTGAATTTTATGCAGGGATGAGAGATGCCGTTCGAAAGGGCTGTTGACATCCGTCCCCGCCGTGGCGAGCATTATGTATAGACAAAGGCCCTCGGCCTCGTCTCGCAGGACACCGAACCCCGAAGGGAGAGTCGTTCCCATGAACAGGCGTACGCTCATCAACTGGACCCTGGCGCTCGGCGCCGCCGTGTCGGTCTCGGCGCTCGCCGGCGGTATCGCCGCGGCCGACGTCCTCGACGACGTCAAGAAGGCCGGGGTGCTCAAGGTCGGCACCGAGACCGCCTTCGCGCCGTTCGACTTCATCGACGCCGGCAAGCACGTCGGCCTCAACGTCGACCTCTTCGCCGAGATCGGCAAGGAGATGGGTGTCAAGATCGAGTGGATCGCGCTGCCCTGGGACGGCGTGCTGCCGGGTCTCGAGAGCGGCAAGTTCGACATCGTCGCCGGTCCCGCCACCATCACCAAGGCGCGCCTCGAGCGCTACGCCTTCTCGCCGCCGATCGCCGAGGCGACCGTCGCGCTCCTGAAGAAGGCGGGCGACACCTCGATCATGAAGCCCGAGGACATCGCCGGCAAGGCGGTCGGTTCCGGCAAGGCGACGGCCCAGCTCGCCCAGCTCCAGAAGTTCGGCGCGACGCTGCCGAAGCCGGTCGATGCGAAGGAATATCCCTCCTTCAACGAGGCCTATGCCGATCTCGCTGCCGGCCGCGTCGTCGCCGTCGCCAACTCGCTGCCGAACATCGCCTACCTCGCCTCGCAGCGGAAGGGCGTGTTCGAAGTGGTCAAGCCCGCCTTCGGCGTGAAGGCCTATTTCGGCTTCCCGGAGCGCAAGGACGCCGCCTACGCCAGCCTGAACAAGGCGGTGGCCGAGGCCATGGCCAAGATCAAGGCCGACGGCCGCATGGCCAAGATCCAGGAGAAGTGGTTCGGCACCACCTTCGACACGCCGGCGGAAGTCACCGACCCGGCGCTGTGATCGCTCGTTCGGCGCCCGGCGGCGACGCCGGGCGTCTTCTCTCGTGAGGCTCGGCCTCGCTCGTCATGAGTTCATCGCGGCCATCGGGCCGGTGAGACGCGACCCCCGCCATGTCCTGGGATCTCTTCCTGCTGCTGCTCCAGGCCTCGGTGACGACGATCGTCGTCTCCGTCGTGTCGATCGTGCTCGGCTTCCTCCTGGCGACGGTGGTGTGCGCCGGGACGATGTCGTCGAACACGCTGGCGCGCGGCGCCGGACGGCTCTTCGTCAGCTTCTTTCGCGGCACGCCGCTCTTGGTCCAGCTGCTCCTGATCTATCACCTCTTGCCGCAGATCGGCCTCGACGTGCCGAGCGAGGTGGCGGCGGTCGCCGGCATGGCGCTGTGCACGGCCGCCTATCAGGCGGAGATTCTGCGCGGCGGCTTCGGCGCGGTGCCGAAGGGGCTGATGGAAGCGGCCGACATGTGCGGGCTCGGCGCCTTCGCCACCTTCCGGAGGATCCGCCTGCCGATCGCGGTGCGGCTGACGCTGCCGTCGCTCGTCTCCGAGATCATCATGATCCTCAAGGCCTCGTCGCTGGTGTCGGTGGTCGGCGTGATCGAACTCACCCGCATGACCCAGGATCTCGCCGCCTCGACCTTCCTGCCGTTGCCGCTCTACGCCTCGGCCGGGGTGATCTATCTCGCCATCAACGCGGTGATCGCCGGAGTCGGAACCGTGCTCGAGCGGCGCGTCGCGCGGGGGCATGCATGACCTTCGATTTCGCCCTCGTCCTCGAGAACGTCCCCAACATCGCGCGCGCCTTCGGCGTGACGCTCGGGGTGTGGGCCGGCGCGGTGGTGTTCGGCTCGATCGGCGGTTTCGCCATCGCCGTCGCCCGGCGCTGGGGGCCGACGCCGGTCGGCTGGCTGCTGCGCGCCTTCGTCGAGGTGATCCGGGGCACGCCGTTCCTGGTGCAGATCTTCCTGCTCTATTACGGCGGGCCGTTCATCGGGCTCTCGCTCGACAACATCCCGGCCGGGCTGTTCGGCCTCTCGGTCTATGCCGCCGCCTATTATTCGGAGATCTTCCGCACCGGCTTCGAGGCGATCCCCAAGGGCCATCTCGAGGCGGCCGACTGCGCCGGCTTCACCCGGGCGCAGACGCTGCGCCGGATCGTGCTGCCGGAGATGACGATGCTGGTGTTGCCGGCGATGGTCAACATGACCATCCTGATGCTGAAGGAGACCGCGGTCCTCTCGATCATCTCGGTGCCGGAACTGACCCTCGAGGTCTCGGCGATCGGCACCGCGCATTATGCCTTCGTGGAGAGCTTCACCATCGTCGCGCTCCTCTACTGGGGCCTCACCGATCTGTGCGGCCGCGCCGGCCGCCTCGCCGAGGCCCGCTTCTCCAGATATCGGTTCAGCCATTCATGACCAACGCACCGGCCATTCGCGTCCAGGGTCTCGTCAAGCGCTTCGGCAAGACCGAGGTTCTGACCGGCATCGATCTCGAGGCGGCGCGCGGCGAGGTCACCTGCCTGCTCGGCCCCTCGGGCTCGGGCAAGTCGACGTTGCTGCGCTGCATCGCCTTCCTGGAGGAGGCGACCGACGGCTTCATCGAGATCGACGGGGCGCCGCTCGGCTTCGCCCTCGGCCCCGACGGCGACCGCATGCGGCTGCCGCCGAACGACATTCGCGGCGTCCGCTCGAAGATCGGCATGGTGTTCCAGCAGTTCAATCTGTGGCCGCACATGACCGCGCTCGGCAATGTCATGGAGGCGCTGGTGACGGCGCGTGGGATGTCGAAGGCGGAGGCCGAGGAGCGGGCGCGGGCGCGCCTCGCCGAGGTCGGCCTCGCCGAACGGGCGACCCACTATCCCTCCGAGCTCTCCGGCGGCCAGCAGCAGCGCGTGGCGATCGCCCGCGCCCTGGCGCTCGAGCCGAAGATCATGCTGTTCGACGAACCGACGTCCTCGCTCGATCCGGAACTGACCGGCGAGGTGCTCAACGTCATGCGCAAGCTCGCCGAGGGCGGCATGACCATGGTGGTGGTCACCCACGAGATCGGCTTCGCCGCTTCCGTCGGCCACAAGATCGTCTTCCTCGACCAGGGCAAGATCCTGGTGGAGGGGACGCCGGGCGAGGTGTTCGGCAAGCCGCGCCATCCGCGCATCGATCAGTTCCTCGACACCTATCTCGATCGGGGCGCGGCGGGACTCTTGTGATCCCGACCGTCGCGAAGGAGGGTCCGATGTTTCTCGAGAACGCTTGGTACGTCGCCGCCATCGCCTCCGAAATCGACCGGGCCCCGCGCCGGGTGACCATGCTCGGCCGTCACGTCGTGCTGTTCCGCCGTGAAGACGGGTCGCCGGTGGCGCTCGAGGACGCCTGCCCGCATCGCAAGCTGCCGCTGTCGAAGGGCAAGGTGGTCGGCGACGCCATCGAATGCGGCTATCACGGCCTCAAGTTCGATTGTTCCGGCGCCTGCATCCGGGTGCCGGCGACGCCCAATCTCGCCGGCAACGTCCATGTCCGGGCCTATCCGGTCGAGGATCGCTGGGGGCTGACCTGGGTGTGGACCGGCGATCCGGCCAAGGCCGATCCGGCGACGATCTTCCCGGTCCCGACCTGGGAAGACCCGGAATGGGGCTGCACCCGGCCGGGGTCGATGGAGGTCGACTGCGACTATCGCTTCATCACCGACAACCTGCTCGATCCCTCGCACGTCGCCTGGGTCCACGTCACCTCCTTCGGCAACGAGGCCTGCGAGGAGGTGCCGGTGCGCGCCCGCCCGACCGAGGACGGGGTGATCGCCTCGCGCTGGATGTACGGGGTGGAGATCGCGCCGTTCTACGCGCCCTTCACCAAGTTCTCGGGCCTCTGCGACCGCGAGCAGCACTACGAGGTGCGCCATCCGAGCCATGCCATCATCAAGGCGATCTTCGTGCCGGCCGGCACCGGGGGGCCGGACAAGCCGCTGCACGACGATGCGTTCCTGATGGACAGCTACAACTTCATGACGCCGATCGACGAGAAGCGGACGCGCTATTTCTGGTTCCAGATGCGCAATTTCGCGCCGGGCGACACCGCCGTCGACGCGATGTTCGAGGCGTCGGTGAAGGCGGCCTTTCTCGAGGACAAGGTGATCCTGGAGGCGGTGCAGATCGGCATGGACGAGATGCATTCGCCCAACATCAACCTGCCGCTCGACGCCGGCCCGCTCAGGTTCCGGCGCAAGCTCGCCGAACTGATCGCGGCGGAGAAGGCCGCGACGGCAGGCACGCGGTCCGACGCCGCGGAGTGAGACTCACCGTACGAAGTTCCGACCCATTCGGCGCGGGTGGAGGCGCTTCATGCCGAGGCGCCCGGCGAAGCCGAGCCTCGAAGCACGACGGGCCGGGAGGTACGGTCCTTTCGAGGCGCGAAGCCGTTACCGGCCCTGCCTCTCGGTCCTTCGTCCTTCGAGGCTCGCGTCGCTCGCACCTCAGGATGAAGGACCTCCGCACGGCACCGTGCCGCTGCAGCGACCTCAGTCCGTGCCCGAATGAAAGCGTCCGACCAAGCGCCGTTTGTCGCCGGGGTGGACGAGGCGGGCGCGGGTGACGGGGGCGCCGTGGTCCCAGGTGCGGCGCTCGACCACCAGACAGGCGGTCGCCGGGGCGATGTCGAGCAGGCGGGCTACCTCCGGCGAGGCGCCCTCGGCGGAGATGACGTGTTCGGCGTCGGTCCAGGGCACGTGGGCGACCAGCCAGGTGCCGGGCGGGACCTCGTCGAAGGGCTCGTCGGCGGCCTCGGGGGCGACGGCGAGACTGATCACCCGCTCCTCGATCTGCAGCGGCTCGCCGTCGGCGAAGTGACGGACCATCAGCCATTCGATCGCGGTGCCGTCCTCGGCCTCGAGCGGGGCGGCGCGCGGGTCGTCGGCGGTGATCCGCGCGCGGGCCAGGACCTCGAAGGAATAGACCCCGCCGAACCGGGCGACCTCGGCGCCGATGTCCCAGATCTCCAGCACCGGGCGCTCCGGCGGGCGCGCCGCCACCACCGTGCCGAAACGGCGCTTCCGCACCACCAGCCCCTCGGCGGCGAGGCTGCGCAGCGCGCGATGCACCGTCATTCGCGCCGAGCCCCAGCGCTCGATCAGGTCGACCTCCTTGGGAATCTTGGTGTCGGGCGGCCAGCGGCCGTCGGCGATCGGCTTGATCAGGGCGCGACGGATCTGCTGCCACAGCGGGCCTTGGCCGTCGAGCGGCTCCAGGTCGTCCAGCATGGTGGGGCGCCCTCCCGATCGGCCACTGTCGGGATGAGCCTAGACCGCCGCTTCGCCTTTTGTCTAGACATGAGAAAGGCGATGCGGCCGGGGTGTCGGGCTCAATATTCCTTCTCGAAGACGAAGCCGGCCTTGGAGCCCTCGGTGCCGGTCTGGCCGCGCAGTTTGAGGTTGCGGGTGACGTCGAGATCGACGGTCGCGTCGGTCGATCCGGCGGCGCCGGCGGTGACGCCGAGGAAGATGCGGTCGCCGATGTAACGGCCCGCCTGGAGGCCGGCGTTGCCCTTGGAATCGGTGGTGGTGCCGAGCGTGTCGAGGCCGGTCGATTTGCGGATCGAGCCGAGCAGGTCGGGGGCGGAGGGGCCGCCGGCGAGCTGGGCGGCGGCGCTCGCCAGTTGCACCAGCTGGAAGCCGGTGAGGTCGGCGACGCCGCGCCCGAACAGGAATTGCGCCAGGACCTCGTCCTGCGGCAATTGCGGCGTCGAGGTCAGGACGAGGGCGGGGTCGGAGGCGCGGCCGGTGACCTCGGCGACCACCGACACCGAGCGGCTCGACGAGGTGGCGCGGAAGTCGATGGTCGGGTCGAGATCGCCGGTCAGCGTCACCGTGCCCTTGTCGAGGGCGATGTGACGGCCGATCACGTCGAGGGCGCCGCGCCGGAGCTCGAAGGCGCCGACCGGGACGACGGCGTCGGTGGTGCCGGTGACGCGCAGGGTGCCGCCGAGTTCGGCGTCGATGCCGCGGCCGCGCACGAAGAGCCGCGACGGGGCGTCGATGGTGAGATCGAGGCCGGCGCGCCACGCCGCCGTGCCCTTCGATCCGGTCTTGCGGGCCTTCGGCTTCGCCAGAGCCAGCGTGCGGCGCACCTCGGGCGGGACGGCGAGGTCCTTGACGCCGAGGCTCGCGGCATTGGCGGCGAAGCGTTCGGGGATGGTGATCTCGGTGCGGCCGAGGGCGAGCCGGCCGCTGAGCGTCGGCCCGGTCGCCAAGGGACCAGTGAGGCGCAGCGACCCGCCGATCTCGGTGCGCAGGGTGTCGCCCACGGCGAGGCGGGCGGCGTCGAGGGTGACGGAGAGATCGGCCGGCAGGCCGGCGCCGAGGCCGACGGTGCCGCGCGCGGCGATGCGGCCCGACTTGCCGGTGGTCGCCTGGAACCGCTCCAGCGTGACCCGGTCGCCGTCGAGACGGGCGAGGGCGGAGATCGCGGTGAGCCGCAGGGTGGTCTCGGGGTCGGTGACGGTGCCGTCGGCGACGGAGACCGTGCCGGAGGCGCGCGGCGCGGCGAGGGGGCCGGAGACCGCGACGTCGAGGGTCGCGCGGCCGCCGACGCGGGTGCCGCGTTCGCGCAAGGCGGCGTCGGCGAGGGCGAGCGAGGTGTTGCCGACCACCTTCAGGGCGAGGTCGCCGCCGGTGAAGGGAACGCGTCCGTCGGCGGCGAGGCGCAGGCGGTCGCGATCGGTCAGGCTCGCGGTCAGCGTGGTGCCGTCGCGATCGAGGCGGCCGTCGGCGGTGAGCGCCGCGGCGAGGCCGGGCGTCGCGGCGACGCCGAGGCCGCTGCCGGTGACCTTCCAAGTCGCGGTCGGCGCGGCGAGGGTTCCGGCGACGGTGGCGGCGAGCGTGACGCGGCCGCGCGCGCCGAGGCCGGGGGAGGCCGCTTCGGCGAGAGCGGCGGCGGCGCTGCCGTCGATCGAGAGCGCCAGCGCGCCGTCGCCGAAGGGGACACGGCCCTCGGCGACGAGGCGCAGGCGATCGCGATCGGTGAGGGTGGCGGCGAGCGTGGTGCCGGTCGGATCGAGGCGGCCGTTCGCGGCGAGGCCGGCGGCGAGGCCGGGGACGGCGGCGACGCCGAGGCGGTCGCCGGCGAGTTTCCACACGACGGTCGGCGCGTCGAGGGCGCCAGTCACGACGGCGGTGCCGGAGAGCGTGCCGCGCCCGCCGATGCCGGGGGCGACGGCGGCGGCGAAGGCGAGCGGCAGGCGCTCGGCCGTCACGTCGAGACGCAGGCCGTCGCGTTCCGCCCGCGTGCCGGCGAAGGGCAGGGCGCCGCGCGCGGTGAGCGTGGCGCCGCTGCCGAGGCCGACGCGGGCGTCGAGCGTGGTGCGTTTCGCCTCGAGCAGGCCGGAGGCGGTCAGCGTCGCGGCGGGGAGGCGGGCGGTGCGGGTGGCGGCGAGGGTGAGGTCGCGGCCGGTGACGCGCCAGTCGATCCTCGGCGCCTTGCGGGTGCCGCCGACGGCGAGGTCGACGGCGACGGCGCCGTCGGCGCCGAGGTCGGGGACGAAGAGCGCGCTCACGCCGACCGGGAGATCGCGCGCCGTCACCTTCAGCGCGAGGTCGGTCGCGGCGCTGCCGGCGACGTCGATGGTGCCGAAGGCGCGGCGATCGCTCCGGCCGAGGCGCAACGTGGTCGCGGGGATGTCGATGCGACCGTCGGCGAGGGTGATCACGGTCGGGCGGGCGAGGTCGAGGGTGGCGGTCTTCCAGCCGACGGCGAGGCGGTCGAGAGCGAGGGTCGAGCCGGTGTCGCGCGGCGTCCAGGCCCCGCTCGCGTCGAAGGCGGCGGCGCCGGTCTTCAGCTGCGCGCGGTCGAGGCGCACGGCGCCGTCGGCGGCGCGGCGGGCGAAGAGATGAAGCTCGCTGCCGCCGCCGGTGAGCCGGCCGCCCCGGCCGACGAGGTCCTCGAGCGAGCCGGCGACGTCGACGGCGAAGGTGCGATCCTCGCCCTCGAGCCGGGTCACGGCGGTGCCGGCCAGCAGCGGCTTGCCGTCGGCGGAAAGGGCGATGTCGGCGGCGAAGGCGTCGATCGGCGCGGCGCCCTTGATCGAGAAATCGATCGGCGGCTCGCCCGGCAGCGCCAGCAGGGTAGAGAGGAAGCCGCCCTTCGGTTCGGCGAGCGAGAGGTCGAGGACGAGGCGGCGATCGCTCGCGCCATAGGTGGTCTTCAAAGTGAAGGCGCCACCCTGGGGCTCGATCCGGGTGGCCGAGAGGTCGACGTCGAGATTGCCGTCGGCGAGGCGGCCGCGCCCGGCGATCGAGAGGACCGTCGGGCGGCCGGCGACGTCGGCGGAGAGGCGGACCGTGGGGACGGAGATGCGGCCGACGTCGACGGCGACGGGGAGATCGGGGAGCGCGAAGGCGGCGGCCGGTTCGGTCGCGGTGGTCTCGGTGTCGGCGGCGCTCTCGGGCTTGCGGGCGACTTCGATCGCGGCGGCCTCGAGCGAGGCGACGGAGAGTTTGCCGCGCAGGAGATCGGCGCGGCTCCAGACCAGATGGACGTCGCGGATGGTCAGCCAGACGCCGCCGCGATCGGCGATGGTGATGGCGTCGAGGCGGACGTCGGAGGAGAGCGCGCCGTCGATGCGGCCGAGGCGGATCTGGCGGTCGGGGGTGGAGATGGTGGTCTCGACCCAACCGACGAGCCAGGAGCGATCGGAGGTCTCGTCGGCGCGCACGTTCGGGCCGAGGGCGAGGAACGACGCGGCGAGAAACAGGACGAGAAGGCATCCGGCGAGGAGGCGGTGACGCATCAGAAGCTCTCCCCGAGGCCGATGTAGAGGGCGAATTTCGGATCGCCCGGCTTCGGCGCGATCGGCGTCGCGACGTCGAAGCGGATGGCGCCGAGGCCGGTGTGGTAGCGCAGGCCGACACCGGCGCCGAAGCGCGGGGCCTCGTCGAAGTTCGGCGAGGCGTTCCGGCCGGCGGCGCCCATATCGACGAAGGGGACGACACCGATCGTGTCGGTGACCTTCATTCGCATCTCGAGCGAGGCCTCGACGAGCGACAGGCCGCCGACCACACTGCCGGCCGCGTTCCTCGGGCCGAGGCTGCGATAGGCGAAGCCGCGCACCGACGACCCGCCGCCGGCGAAGAACAGGCGGTCGGCCGGCATGCGGTCGGCGTCGGCGCCGACGATCGAGGCGAGCGCGGCGCGGCCGGCGAGGACGAAGCGGCGATCGGCGTCGAGCGGCACATAGGCGGAGGTGTCGATGCGCAGGATCGCCCCGGAGGCGCCGAGGCGGAATTCGTGGAACGGCTCGGCCGCGCCCTTGACGCGGAACCCCTCGGTCGGGGCGAGGGCATCGTCGGTGTGATCCCAGAGGACTTCGGCCGGCAGGCTGATCAGGGTGAGGTCGCGGCGGCCCCAGCCGTCCTCGACACGGTCGACCTCGACGTTCGCCGCGACCTTCGCGGTGAGTTCGGGCGCGAATTCGTGGGCGAGGCCGATGCGGGCGCGGATCGTCTCCTGGGTATAGGGGTCGAGCACCTCGCGCGAGGCCTCGAGCGCCGCCGTCAGGTCGGTCATCGGGGTGAAGACGCCGGGGCGCAGGAAAGAGACGCCGCCCTTCCAGGTGAGATCGCGCGGATCGGTGGTGTCGATGCCGGAGACGCGGGCGTCGAAGCGCAGGCGGTCGCCGTGGCCGAACAGGTTGCGATGCTGCCACCAGCCCTCGAGGCCGGCGCCGTCGACGGTCGAATAGGAGGCGCCGAAGCCGAAGACGTGGAGCGGGCGCTCGGCGACCTTGGCCTCGAGGCCGAGGGTGCCGTCGGGGGCGACGGCCTCGTCCTCGACCAGCCGGGTCGAGGAGAAGACGTCGAGCTTGCGCAGGCGCTTCTCGGCGCGTTTCACCGCCATCGGATCCCAGCGTTCACCTTCGGGAATGCCGGCGCGGGCGGCGACGAAGTCGGGGTCCATCAGCTCGGTGCCGCTCACTCGGACCGGGCCGAAGCGGGCCTCGGGGCCGGGGTCGACGCCGAGCGCGACGTCGAGGGTGGAGCGGTCGTGATGGGCGACGAGGTGGCGTTCGGTCGCTTTCGCCTTGGGGTGGCCGAGCCGCCTCCAGCCGTCGACCAGGGCGCGCTCGGCGGCGAGGACGGCGTCGGCGCGGGCGGTCTCGCCTTCGATCAGGCCGGCGCGCTCGGGCGTGACGAGACGTGGATCGTCGAGCGCCGCGGCGTCGAGCGGAGGGCGGTTCTCGAGCGTGATGCGGCCGAAGGTGAAGCGCGGGCCGGGGGTGACGCGGATCGTCACCGGGACCGGGCGCGGCAGGGTGGCGTCGAGTGGGATGTCCTCGACCCGGCGGCCCTGGACCTCGATCGCGATCTCGGGTCCGTAGCGGCCGAGATTGCGCAGGCCGGCGACGATGCGGGCATAGTCGCCGCGTGCCTTGGCGAGGAAGGCGGCCGAGGAGGGCGGCGGACGGCCGTCGACGCCGGAGGCGAGGGCGGAGGCCTCGCGCACGGCCTTGTCGACGTCGCTTTCGCCGCCGGTGACGGTGACCGCGACGGAATAGGGCCGGCTCTCGGCGGAGAGATCCTCGGGCTCGGCCTTCTCGCCCCAGAGATGGACGCCGAAGAGATCGAAGGCGTCGGCCGGACGCGCGGCGGTCACGATCAGCGCGATCGCCAGCGCGAGCGGGACGGAGGCCGTGGCGGCGATCCTTCCTCTTCCGCGATCGGTGGTCGACCGATTCCGCATGCGTGCGAAGCTCCCTTCCCTCTTCTTCGATGGACCGACCCGACGCTTCGCTCGGCGGCTTCGACGCCCGCCGATCGGATCGACCGACCGGCATCATAGCATCGCTCGCCCGCGGGCGCGAACCGACGCGGCGGCGCGACCTCGCGGGCGGGAGCGCGCACGGCGGCTCGTTGGCAAGTTATATTTACAATGTAACTTAAGTCCCTATCCTCTGTCCCATCGGCCGACACTGTGCGCGCGCTACTCTTTCGAGGGGGTGAACGCCCCGGCGCGGGCAGGGTTCCCCGGGTCGGCGGGGCGTGGGGGCGGGCCGAGGTGCGCGGAGAAAGGGCGAGGTCATGGCGGCGACGAACCGGACGGCGGGACGGGGACCGGGATGCGGCGGCGGTAGTCACGGTCGCGGGCATCGACATCGCGGGGGCGAGGGCGGGGGCGCGTGCCTCTCGACCCTGGCGGTTCGCGGCGAACGGCCGCACTCGGCGGAGGCGCGCGCGGCGGTCCTGGCCGCGCTCGACGACGAACATCGTGCCGAGGCCTATTACGCGGCGGTGCCGGAGCGGTTTCCGGGCGCCTTGCCCTTCGCCCGCATCGTCGAGACGGAGCGGCGCCACGCGGCGGCGCCGGCGGCGATCCTGACCGCGCACGGCGTGCCCGTGCCGGCCAACGCGCATCTCGGCTCGGAGGCGATGCGGGCGATGGTTCCCGCTACGATCGCCTGCGCGGCGGAGGTCGCGGTGACCGCCGAGATCGACAACGTCGCCCTCTACGAGGACGATCTGTTGCCGAAGGTCGCCGATCACCCCGAGATCGTCACGGTCTTCACGGTGTTGATGGAGGCCTCGCGCGGCCGCCATCTGCCGGCGTTCCGGCGCTGGGGCACCCACCGCGACGAGCCGCGGGCGAGCGCCTGATCGCTCACACCGCCAGGGCGGGCGGCGGCGTCTCGCGGCGCAGCCACTGCCCGGCGACGACCGGGGCGACGAGGGCGAGACCGGCGAGCGACGACCACACCTCCGGCGCGATCAGGAGCAGGGCCGCGAGGGCCAGGACGAGCCGCTCCCAGGCGCGGGTGTGGGTGATCAGATATTTCGAGAAGGCGGCCGACAGGAACACGATGCCGAGGATGCAGCCGGTGGTCCCGAGGATCATGTCGGGCCAGGAGAAGCTCTTGGTGACCAGGAGCATCGACGGCGAGAACACGAAGACGAAGGGCACCAGCGCCTTGCCGAGGGCGAGGCGGAAGGCGGTGTTGCCGGTGCGGAACGGATCGGCCCCGGCCATGCCCGCCGCCGCATAGGCGGCGATCGCCACGGGTGGCGTGATGTCGGCGAGAACCCCGAAATAGAACACGAAGAAATGGGCGACGATCGGCTCGACCCCGAGCAGGCCGAGCGCCGGCGCCGCCACGGTCACCATGATGATGTAGGTGGCGGTGGTCGGAATGCCGCAACCCATCAGGATGCAGACGAAGGCGGTGAGCACCAGGGTGAAGAGCAGCGTCAGCGTCTTCACCGACATGATCCAGACCGGCAGCCAGGTGGTGACGTGCTGGGCGAGGTCCATCGCCGAGGAGGTGACGATGAAGGAGATCTTGAAGCCGACGCCGGTCAGGGTCACCACGCCCACGACGATGCCGACGGTCGCCGAGGCGACGCCGACCGCGAGCGCGTATTTGGCGCCGTCGCGCAGGCCCTCGAAGATCTCGATCGGCTTCATGCGGCGCTTCGGGTTGAAGAGCCCGATCAGCACCGCGAGCGTGATGCCGGTGAAGGCGGCGAGATAGGGCGTGTAGCCGGAGAACAGCATGTAGAGCAGGCCGACGAGCGGGATCACCGTCGGCCAGTCGCGGGCGAAGGCGGCCTTGAGGTCGGGCATCTCGTGCGGCTCGAGCCCGCGCAGACCGTCGCGCTTGGCCTCGAAATGAACCTGGATGAAGACCCCGAGGAAATGCATGAAGGCGGGGACGATCGCCGCCAGGATGATCGTCGTATAGGGCAGATCGAGGAACTCGATCATCAGGAAGGCGGCGGCGCCCATGATCGGCGGGGTGATCTGGCCGCCGGTGGAGGCGGTCGATTCGACGGCGGCGGCGAAGTGTTTCTTGTAGCCGAGGCGCACCATCATCGGGATCGTCAACGAGCCGACGGTCACCGCGTTGGCGACGGACGAGCCGGAGATCATGCCGAAGAGGGCGGAGCCGAAGATCGACACCTTGGCGGGGCCGCCGGCATAGCGGCCGGCGATCCAGGCGGCGCAGTCGAGGAAGAGCTGGCCGAGGCCGATCCGGGTGGCGAAGACGCCGAAGAGCACGAAGTGGAAGACGTAGGTCGCGACCACGCCGAGGGCGATGCCGTAGATGCCCTGGGTGGTGAGATAGAGGTGATTGATCAGCTGGGCGGGCGTCGCGCCGGGATGGACCAGGATGCCCGGCATCGAGCGGCCGAACAGGGCATAGGCCATGAAGGTGATGGCGATCACCGGCAGCGGCCAGCCGACGGTACGCCGGGTCGCCTCGAGCAGCAGCACCACCAGGGCGCCGCCGAAGATCACGTCGTCGCGGGTCGGATTGCCGACGCGGAAGGCGAGGTCGTCGAGCGGGATCATCGGCACGTGCAGCACGGCGACGACGGAGAGGGCGAAGAGCGCCCAGTCCCACAGCGGAATGCCGAGCGGCATCAGGACGGAGGACTTCGCCACCGCGCCGGTCCGGAAGGCCGGGAACACCAGGAAGACGAGGCCGAGCACGAAGGCGAGATGGACGCCGCGATGGATCAGTTCGGGCAGGAGACCGAAACCGGCGGTCCAATAGTGAAAGAGCGACAGCGCGACCAGCGCCGCGCCGACCAGCGCGTTGGCGAGCGGCGCGAGCGGGCGGAAGCGGATTTCCGGATCGAAGGTCTCCTCCAGTTCGCGCGCCTTGGCTTCGTCGAATTCGAACTGGGACATGAGGGATCCGATCGGTCTTCACGGGAGAGGCGACGGCGCGGGTCCCGCGCCGTCGACGAAGATGCGGCGCGGGTCGCGCGGCGGAACGGCCGTCACTTCAGGAGGCCGACCTCCTTGTAGAACTTCGCGGCGCCCGGATGGAGCGGGATGCCGACGCCGTCGAGGGCGGTCTCCTTGCGGATCAGCTTGCCCTTGGCGTGGCCGGCGTCGAGGAGCTTGCGGGAATTGTCGTTCCAGATCGCCTTGGTGACGCCGTAGATCAGATCGTCGGGCAGCTTGGCGGAGGTCACCCAGAGGGCGTTGACGGAGATGGTCTCGACCGCGTCGATGTCCTTGTAGGTGCCGGCCGGGACCTTGTCCGGGCCGAAGAACTTGTAGTCGGCGAGGATCTTCTTGGCTTCGGGACCGGCGATCGGCACCAGTTCGATGCCGGCGGAGGAGGCGAGTTCGGCGATGGCGCCGGTCGGATAGCCGCCGACGAAGAAGAAGGCGTCGAGGGCGCCGTCGCGCAGGCGGTCACCGGAGGCGTTGGGCTTCAGATACTCGGGCTTCACGTCCTTCTCGGTGAGGCCGTAGGCGGCGAGCACGATGCGGGCGTCGATCAGGGTGCCGGAGCCGGGCTCGTCGAGCGAGACGCGCTTGCCCTTGAGGTCGGCCGGGGTCTTGATGCCGGCCCCCTTGCGGGCGACCAGATGGATGGTCTCGGGGTAGAGATTGGCGATGGCGCGCAGCTCTTCCACCTTGGGCTTGCCTTCGTAGACGCCGGTGCCCGACCACGCCCAATAGGCGACGTCGGACTGGGTCAGGCCGCTCTCGAGCGCGCCGGAGGCGATGCCGTTGATGTTGGCGACCGAGCCGTTGGAGGCGACGGCGGTGGCGATCAGGCCGGGCACGCCGCAGGAGCCGCCCTTGTCGCATTCCCGCGAGCCGGGCGGATTGGAAATCGCGTTGGAGAGCAGGCCGCCGATCGGGAAATAGGTGCCCGCGGTGCCGCCGGTGCCGATGCGGAAGAAGGCCATCTGCTGAGCCTCGACCAGGCCCGAACCGACCAGACTGGCGCCGAAGAGGCCGGCGAGGCCCAGGGCGGCGGCGGCCAGACGGGTGAATGTGCGCTTCGCCTTCATCGCAGTTCTCCTTGTCCTCGATCGAGGCCGTGGCCGGTCCGGCCGACGGGTCCGAGGGGAGGTTAGACGCCGGGCTTCCGCCTCGTCAAATCGGCGAGGGGCGGCGCCGGGCCTCGCGCCGGGCTGCGACGAAATCGCCCGCGCCGTCCGGGAAATGGAGTATGACAAATTTTAAGAATCATCTTATCGTGCATCGACGCTTTCGATCGGAGATCCATGATGCGAACCGTTCTCGCCCCCGCCGTCGCCTCCCTCCTCCTCGGTTCGGGTCTCGCGCTCGTCGCGGCGGCGCCGGCGGCGGCGCATTTCCAGGAGATCCTGCCGTCCGCCGACGTGTTGCCCGAGGGCGGGCCGGTCTCCGTCGATCTGGTCTTCACCCATCCGATGGCGCGCGGCCCGGTGATGGAGATGGCGGCGCCGGTGCGGGTCGGCGTCTCCGGCGAGGCCGGTGTCGTCGATCTGATGCCGCGCCTGAAGGCGAAGCCGATCGACGGCAAGTCGGCCTGGACCTTCGACTGGACGGCCGCCGCGCCCGGGGCGGTCGCCTTCTTCGTCGAGCCGAAGCCCTATTGGGAGGCGGCGGAGAAGAAATGGATCGTCCACTATGCGAAAGTGATCGTCGACGGTTGGGCCTCTGGCGAGGGCTGGGCGAAGCCGGTCGGCCTGCCGGTGGAGATCGAGCCGCTGACGCGGCCGACCGGGCTCTGGGCGGGCGACGTCTTTCGCGGCATCGTGCGGCGCGACGGCCGGCCGGTGCCCTTCGCCGAGGTCGAGGTGGAATGGGTCAACGACGGTTCGGTCGCCGCGCCCAACGAGGCCTTCCTGACGCAGGTGACGCGGGCCGACGCGAACGGCGTCTTCGTCCACGCGATGCCGCGCGCGGGATGGTGGGGCTTCGCCGCGCTGGTCGACGGGCCCGAGGCGAAGGCGCCCGACGGCTCGCCGGCGGCGACCGAATGGGGTGGTCTGATCTGGGTCAAGGCGACCGACATGGGCGCCGCGCCCGCCTCGGCGTCGAAGTGAGGGAGGGCGTGCGATGGCTCATATTCCCGACGGGGTCCTGTCGCTTCCCGTGCTGATCGGCGGTGGCGCCCTCGCGGCGGCGGGGATCGGGCTCGGCCTCAGGGCGATCGACGAACGCGACGTGCCGAAGACGGCGATCCTGGCGGCGCTGTTCTTCGTCGGCTCGCTGTTCTCGGTGCCGATCGGTCCGTCGAGCATCCATCTCCTGCTGGGCGGCACGATGGGGCTGGTGCTCGGGGTCGCGACCTTTCCGGCGGTCTTCGTCGGGCTCCTCCTGCAGGCGACGATGTTCGGCTTCGGCGGGATCTCGACGCTCGGGGTCGACACGGTGAACATGGCGCTGCCGGGCGTGGTGCTCGGGGTTCTGGCGCGGCCGCTGCTCGGGCGGGTCTCGACGGCCGGGCGGGTGGCGATCGGCGCCGGCGTCGGCGCGCTCGCGGTCGCCGGGACGGCGGGCGGCATGGCGTTGGCGTTGGCGCTCTCCTCGCCCGACTACGTGCCGAGCCTCGGCGTGGTCGTGGCGACGCAGGTGCCGCTGGCGGCGATCGAGGCGGTGGTGACGGGCGTCCTGGTCGCCCATCTCGCCCGCGTCAAACCGGAGGTTCTGGGGCTGACGGCCTTCGAGCCGGCGCCGCTTCCGGTCGTGGTGCCGGCGGCCGAATCGATCGAGGTGGCGTCGTGATCGGCCGGTCCACTCCGCTCGCGGTGATCGTCTGGGTGGCGGTCGGGCTCGCCTCGGCCCCGGTCGCGGCCCATTCGCTGAAGCTCTTCGTCACCGTCGACGGCATGGTCGTCTCCGGCCACGGCTTCTTCGTCGGCGGCGGCCGGCCGCAGGGTGTCGTCGTGAAGATCCGCGACGCCGACGGCCGGGATCTCCACGACGGCCGGACCGACGCGAACGGCGCCTTCGCCTGGACCGCGCCGGCACCGGCCGCCTACACGGTGCTCCTCGACACCGGCGACGGGCATTTCACGCGCGCCGAGGTGACGGCGGATCGGTTCGTCGGCGCGACCTCGGCGTCGACACCGGCGCCGGTCGCGGCCGCGCCGGCCTCGGGGCCGGAGGTCGCGAAGCCGGGCGCCGTGGCGCGGGGTCCCGACGCGATCGTCTCGGCGGCCGAGATCGAGGCGGCGGTCGATCGGGCGCTGGCGCGGCGGTTGCAGCCTCTCGTCGAGGCGCAGGAACGCTCGGAGGCGCGGCTGCGCTTCGCCGACATCATGGGCGGGATCGGCATGATCGTCGGTCTCGCCGGGCTCGGTGCCTGGGGCATGGCGCGACGGCGCGAACGGGAGGGCCCGCGCGCATGAGCGAGGCCTTTCTGTGTGCGGAGGCGGCGGTCGAAGGGTCACGGCTCGATCGGTTCGAGCCGCGGACCCGGGTCGCCGCCGCCGTCGCGGTCGTCGTGGTGGTGCTCGCGGCGCGTTCGCTCCCTCTTCTGGCGGGTCTCGTTCCGGTGGCGCTGATCGCCGCGCGTCTCGCCGGGGTCGGTGTCGCCGATCTCGCCCGGCGGCTCGCCCATGTGGAAGGTTTCCTGGTGGTGCTGGCGCTGCTCCTGCCGCTCACCGTGCCGGGGCCGGCGGTGGTGACCTTCGGGCCGATCGCCCTGTCGCAGTCGGGGCTCGAGCGCGCGGCGGCGATCGTGCTCCGGGTCAATCTCTCGGCGATCGCGCTCTTCACGCTGATCGGTGGATTGGAGCCGATCCGGCTCGGTCATGCCCTGGCGCGGCTGGGGATGCCGGAGAAGCTCGTCCATCTCCTGCTCTTCGCGGCGCGCTGGGTCGGGCTGGTGGCGGCGGAGGCGCGGCGGCTCGACGACGCGCTCAGGGTGCGCGGGTTTCGGGCGCGGCCTTCCGCGCACGGGCTCAGGACGCTCGCCCATTTCATCGGGCAACTCCTGGTCCGGGCCTTCGAACGGGCCGAGCGGGTCGAGGAGGCGATGCGGTGCCGGGCCTTCGCCGGGCGCTTCGCGCTGGTCGACGAGGGGCGCTTCACGCGTCTCGACGCCGCCTTCGCGGTCGGGCTCGGGCTCGTCCTCCTCGCGGTTCTGGTGGTGGATCGGTCGTCATGAGCGCGCTCTTCGAACTCGACGCGGTGGCGGTGGCGCGGGCCGGGCGGATGGTGCTCGACGGGGTGACGCTGCGGCTCGATCCGGGCGAACGGCTGGCGCTGGTCGGCGACAACGGCGCCGGCAAGACGACGCTGCTGCGCACGCTGGTGGGGCTCGAGACGATCCGCTCGGGCCGTCTCGTCGCCTTCGGCGCGGAGCGGCGGGTCGAGCGCGACTTCCGCGAGGTGCGGATCGGCGCGGGCTTCCTGTTCCAGGATCCCGACGATCAACTGTTCTCGCCGACGGTGATCGAGGACGTCGCCTTCGGGCCGCTCAATCTCGGGATGACGCGAGCGGCGGCGACCGAGCGGGCGGAGGCGACGCTGACGCGGCTCGGCCTCGCCGATCTCGCCCGGCGCCTCACCCATCGGCTCTCGGGCGGCGAAAAGCGGTTGGTCAGCCTCGCCTGCGTGCTGGCGATGGAGCCGAAGGCGCTGCTCCTCGACGAGCCGACCACCGGGCTCGACGAGACCCGGCTCGCCCGGTTGATCGAGATCCTCGCGGGGCTCGACGTGGCGATGGTGCTGGTCTCGCACGATCGGGTGTTCCTGGAACGTCTGGCGACGCGGGCGGTGCTGCTCGAGGGCGGGCGCGTCCGCCCGGCGAGCCTGCATCGCCACGTGCATGTCCACGACCACGTGCACATTCACGCCCTCGACGAGGCGCACGGCCACGATCACGGCGACGGCACGGCCTGATCGTTCGCTCCCACCGCGCGCCGGAAGGCGTCCCACGGCGGTTCCGGGCCGAAACGGGCGACCAGGAAATCGATGAAGAGCCGGGTCTTGGCGGCGAGATAGCGGTTGGGGGCGTAGAGCGCGTGGATTCCCAGGTCCGGCGGCGGGGTGTCGTCGAGGACCGGCACCAGACGGCCGGCGGCGATGTCGGGGCCGACCAGGAAGGTCGGCAACAGGGTGAGGCCGCGTCCGGCGAGCGCGGCGAGGCGCAGCACGTCACCGTTGTTGGAGCACATGGCGGCGCCGACGGCGACGTCGAAGGTCTCGCCGTCCCGGCTCAACCGCCAGCGCGGCAGCGTGGTGGTGTGGCCATAAGAGAGGCAGGGGCGGGCGGCGAGATCCTCGGGCGCGGCGGGCGCGCCGTATCGGGCGAGATGCTCGGGCGAGGCGACGATCACCCGGCGGGCCGGGGCGAGCCTGCGGGCGACGAGGCTCGAATCGGCGAGCCGGGCGATGCGGACGGTGACGTCGACCCCTTCCTCGATCGGGTCGACGAAGCGATCGGTGAGCGCCAGTTCGATCGCCAGATCCGGGTGCGTGGCCATGAAGTCGGCGACGGCGGGGGCGAGATGGAGCACGCCGAAGGAGACCGGCGCGTTGATCTTCAGGACGCCCCGGGGTTCGTCGTGGAGACGGGAGACCTGCGCCTCGGTCTCCTCGACCCGGGCGAGGATGTCGAGGCAGCGTTCGTAATAGGCGAGGCCGGCCTCGGTCGGGGTGACGCGGCGGGTCGAGCGATCGAGCAGACGGGCGCCGAGGAGGTGCTCGAGCTCCATCACCGCCTTGCTCACCGCCGAGCGCGTGAGCCCGAGCGCGCGGGCCGCCTCGGCATAGCTGCCGCGGGCGACGACCCGGGCGAAGGCGTTCATCGCCTCGAGCTTGTCCATGCGGGCACCTCGCGATTGGTTCCGAAATGGATGCAGTGCGTCGCCGATGCTGATGATTGTCGCGAGGATTGGCAAGACCTAGATTGGCTTTCGAAAGACGCGGGCATCGACGCCCGCTCGAGAAAGGATCCGATCATGGCGCACGTCATCCGCAGAGCGGCCGATCGCGGCCGGGCGAATTTCGGCTGGCTCGACAGCCGCCACACCTTCTCCTTCGGTCACTACTACGACCCGGAACACATGGGTTTCGGCCCGTTGCGGGTCATCAACGACGACCGGGTCGCGGCGGGCGGCGGTTTCCCGACCCATCCGCACGAGGACATGGAGATCGTCTCCTATGTGCTCGAGGGCGGGTTGCAGCATCGCGACAGCCTCGGCACCGGCTCGGTGATCCGGCCGGGCGACGTGCAGCGCATGTCGGCGGGCACCGGCATCCGCCACTCCGAGTTCAACGCCTCCGGCAGCGAGCCGGTGCATTTCCTCCAGATCTGGATCATGCCGGAGGCGCACGGCATCGCGCCGAGCTACGAGCAGACCTTCTTCGCCCCCGAGGAGAAGCGCGGCCGGCTGCGTCTGGTCGGTTCGCGTGACGGGCGCGACGGGTCGGTGACGATCCATCAGGACGTCGATCTGTGGGCGACGGTCCTCGGCACCGGCGAGGCCGTGACCCACGAGATCGCGGCGGGACGCGGCGGCTGGATCCACGTGGCGCGCGGCTCGGTCCGCTTCGCCGGCGAGACGCTCGGCGAGGGCGACGGCGTGGCGATCGGCACCTCCGGGCCGGTGCGGCTCGAAGGGATCGACGACGCCGAGGTGCTGCTGTTCGACATGGCGCCGTGAGGCGAGAGGCATCCGAGGCGACGTGTGCCTCGCCTCAGGTGCGCGTTTCGGCGCGGCGGGCTCCGGCGAGGAGCGTGCCGCGCCAGAAGCGTCGTTCGAGGAGGGCGGAGATCTGGGCGAGGATCAGGTCCTTCACCGCCTCGGTGGCGCGGGTCGCGCGCGCCGACGTCTTGCGGACCATGCACAGCCGCCAGCTCAGACGCGGGTCCAGCGGGATCGCCTTCACCACGCCGGCGTCGATGTCGCCGGCGATCTCGGCATGACTGAAGACGGTGCAGCCGAGCCCGGCGGCGATCAGCGCGCGGATCGTGCGGATGCCGTCGATCTCATAGGCGACACGGGGCTGGAAACCGTGGTCGGCGGCGTAGCGCTCGACCACCGGGCGCAGGCTGTGAGGGCGCGCGGGCAGGATCAGGGGGAGGTCGGCGAGGGCTCGGGCCGGAAAGGCCGCCTCGTTCTCCACCACCATGTCGGCCGGCACGACGACGCAGAGCGGTTCGTCGAGGAGCGGCACGATCTCCAGTTCCGGCGCCGCCTCGGGGCTGTAGAAGACGGCGACGTCGACCTCGCCGGCGAGCAGCCAATCGTGAATGGCGCCGCTGAACCCTTCCCGGATCTGCAGGGTGATGCGCGGGAACTCGTCCCGGCAGGCCTTCACCAGCAACGGGCTCAGGACCTCGCTGGTCGCCGGCGGCAGGGCGAGCCGGACGTGGCCGGTCGGCTCCTGGGCGAGGCTCTGGACGTCGGCCTCGACCGCCGCGAGATCGCGCATCAAGGCCTGCGAACGGTCCATCAGGAGATGACCGGCATCGGTCAGCCGGACGCCACGGCCGTGGCGGGTCAGGAGACGGGCGCCCAACTGATGCTCCAGCCGGTCGACGCGGCGGCTCAGCGCCGATTGGGCGATGCGCATCTGGGTGGCGGCGCGGGAGAAGCTCTCCTGGCGGGCGACGGCGACGAAGGCCTCGAGATCGCGAAAATCCAACGACCCATCTCCAAATGAGATGAATCCTATGCCTGCAATATAATTGTGTCAAATCTCGCCATCGGACACTCTTTCCCCCGAGGCGGCGGCGATCGCCGGTGCGGAGGAGGCCCTCATGAAGTTGATCAGGTACGATGGTGGTCGGATCGGCGTGACCGACGGTGTGCGGGTGGCCGACGTGACGCGGCATTGCGGCGTCGGCGAGGATTGGCCGCCGGTGGCGATGAACCGTCTGATCCGGAACTTCGAGACGCTGCGTCCGGTGCTCGAGGCGGCGCTCGGGGAGGGCGATACGGTGCCCTTCGACCGGGTCTTCCTGGAGACGCCGGTGCCGTGGCCGAACAAGCTCCTGGCCTTCCCTGTCAATTATCACGACCACGCGGCGGAGATGGCGACGACCGGCCTCGCCGACGTCCAGGGTTTCTTCCTGAAGGCGAATTCGTCCCTGTCGGGGGCGTCGGAGCCGATCGTCCTGCCGGATCTGCCGGGCCGATCGGTCCATCACGAATGCGAACTCGGGGTGATCATCGGCAAGGCCGGGCGGCAGATCCCGGTCGAGACCGCGCTCGACCACGTCTTCGGCTATGCCTGCCTGATCGACGTCACCGTGCGGGGGCGCGAGGAGCGGGTGATGCGCAAGTCCTACGACACGTTCACCCCGGTCGGCCCGTGGATCGTCACGGCCGACGAGGTCGGCGACCCGAGCGCGCTCGAGATGAGGCTGTGGGTCGGCGACGAGCTGCGCCAGCACGCCAACACCCGCGATCTCATCGTCTCGCTGCCGGAGATGATCGCCGTCGCCTCCTCGGCGGCGACGCTCCAGCCGGGCGACGTGATCGCCACCGGCACGCCGGCCGGGGTCGGCCCGATCGCCGACGGCGACGTGGTGCGGATCGAGATCGAACGGGTCGGGTCGATGTCGGTTCGGGTCGAGCAGGGCGCGCTCGGCCGCAACCCGGTCTTCGCGAAGCCCTATGAATTCAAGCGCGCGGTGGTCGCGGGAGGCCGGGCATGAGCGAGATCCGCGCCGGGGTCGAGGCGGCCCGCGATCTCGACGACCTCTACGCCGTCTTCGCCGAGGGGCGGCTGACCGCCGGCTGGCACAAGAAGCGGCCGTCGCTGTGGCGCGAGCCCAGGACCGAGTTCCGGCCGAACCGCTGGCGCTATGCCGACGCGGCGGCGGCGATGGACAAGGCGGGCGAATGGATGAGCACGGAGGACGCCGAGCGGCGCAATCTCCTGATGTTCAATCCGGTCGGCGACAACGACTACGACACGGTCCGCACCATCGTCACGGCCTATCAGATGATCCAGCCGGGCGAATATGCCCGCAGTCATCGCCACACCGCCAACGCCATGCGCCTGATCCTCGACGGCGAGGAGGGGGTCTACACCGTGGTCGACGGGGTGAAGCTCCCGATGCGGCCCGGCGACTTCCTGCTGACGCCGAACTGGGCCTGGCACAGCCATTACAACGAGGGCACGGCGAAGGCCTATTGGATCGACTTCCTCGACGTGCCGCTGGTCCACCGGCTGGAGCCGATGTTCGCGGAGAACCTCGC
The DNA here is from genome assembly GCF_019160155.1 of Pinisolibacter aquiterrae. Taxonomy (GTDB): domain Bacteria; phylum Pseudomonadota; class Alphaproteobacteria; order Rhizobiales; family Ancalomicrobiaceae; genus Pinisolibacter; species Pinisolibacter aquiterrae. The sequence goes on along the minus strand of NZ_JAFNIH010000019.1, from coordinate 494,425 downwards.
CGCCGTCCATCAGACGGTCGAGGCCGAGCCCGATCCGGAGACTTGCCCGCTCGTCTTCACCCGCGCCCGCGTGGTCGCCGAGATGGCCGGCCAGCCGGTGCGGCCGGGCGGCGGCCGGCGGCTGGTGCTGCCGACGCAGGGGCATGTCCCGACGCTCTCGGTCACCTATGTGGAGCTGCCGGCCGGGGCGAGCGACGCGGCCGGACGCTCGACGGCGAGCCGGATCTTCGCGGCGACCTCGGGCGCGGGCGTCGCGCGTCTCGGCGACGGCGCGTTCGACTGGACGCGCGGCGACGTCTTCTGCCTGCCGTCGTGGCACGACTTCGAGATCCGCGCGACTTCCGACGCGCTCCTCGTCGAGGTCTCGGACGAGCCGACGTTGCGTCTCCTCGGCTTCCTCCGGGAAGAGCCGCTCGTCCGCTGAGCGGCGCGGTCTCGCCGGCGGCGGGACCTCCTCCATCCATCGATCCGCGACGACCCTCCCGGCGGGAGGGCGGGGGAAACCTCATGGGCAAACCGCATCTTCTCGTCGCCGGTGGCGGCATCGGCGGCATGGCGGCGGCGCTGGCGCTGCTGCGCAAGGGCTTCGACGTCGACGTCTACGAGCAGGCGCAGGCCTTCCGCGAGGTCGGGGCCGGCGTCCAGATCAGCCCCAACGGCAATCGCGCGCTCGATCACCTCGGCGTCTTTCATGCGCTGCAGGCGGTGTCCTGCGACGCCGACGGCAAGGAGATCCGGCTGTGGAACTCCGGGCGGACGTGGAAACTGTTCGATCTCGGCGCGGAGGCGATCGCGCGCTGGGGCCATCCCTATCTCACCGTCTACCGTCCGGACCTGTTGCAGGTTCTGACCGACGCCGTGTTGGCGCTGAAGCCCTCGGCGCTCCATCTCGGCGCCAAGGTGACGGATTTCGGCGCGGACGGCGACGGGGTGGTCCTGCGCCTCGAGGACGGGGGCGAAGTGCGCGGCGACGTGCTGATCGGCGCCGACGGGGTCCATTCGCGGATCCGCAACCGGCTCCACGGCGAGAGCGCGGCGCGGTTCTCGGGAATGATGGCGTGGCGCGGCGTCATTCCGATGGAGCGTCTGCCGACGCACATGGCGCGCTCGGTCGCCACCAATTGGATCGGCCCGGGCGCGCATGTGGTCTGCTATCCGCTGCGCGGCGGCCGGCTGATGAATTTCGTCGCCACCGTCGATCGCGACGACTGGCGCGACGAGTCCTGGACCACCGAGGGCACGGTCGAGGAGTGCCGGGCCGACTTCCTCGGCTGGCACGCCGACATCCAGGCGATGATCGGCGCGGCGCCGTCGCTCTTCAAATGGGCGCTGCTGGGTCGGCCACCGATGGAGCGGTGGACGGTCGGGCGGGTGACGCTGCTCGGCGACGCCTGCCATCCGACCCTGCCGTTCCTGGCGCAGGGCGCGGTGATGGCGCTCGAGGACGCGGTGGTGCTCGCCCGCGCCTTCGAGGCCTTCGGCGACGACGTTTCCGAGGCGCTCGCCCGTTACGAGGCGGCGCGCATCGAGGTCACTCGCCGCAAGGTGCTCGGCGCCTCCGCCAACACCGAGCGCTTCCACAATCCCGCCCTGGCGACCGAGGCGGGGGCGGCGGCCTATGTCGACGGACAATGGAACCGCGACGCGATCCTCGCGCGCTACGACTGGATCTTCGCCGACGACGTCACGCGCGCACCGCTCTGACCGCGCGCGAGCGGCTCTCGCGCGGGCTCCGATCCCTTCGAGATCTCGGCGCTCGCGTCGACGCTTGTCAGTATCGTTCTGTTGTGCATAATTGCGTTCTGAAATAGTGACTGCCCTGAGCGAGCGGCGGGTCGGCTCCCGGGCCATCCGACAGGGGTTTCGGAGCCGTCGCGCGGCGCGCCTTCCACTGGCCGGGAGGCCCGCCGCGCGCGGAACGTGGTCCGGGGCCGGCATCGCGCCCGCGAGGCTCGCCGTCTCGCCTCCGACGCGATCGGGGGTGGGGCGGGGCAGACGAAGAACACGCAGCACGTCAGGGAAGAAAGAACGATCGATGACGACGACCACCACCATCGCCGACGAAGCGGTTCGGCGCCTGAGGCGCCTCGACGCCTGCGCCGTGTCCGACGCGCTCGACCAGCTGGGGCTGACGGGCCAGGTCACCGGCGTGCCGAAGCGCTCGGGCGCGGCGGCGCGTATCGCCGGGCGGGTCCGGACGCTGAAACTGCACGCGGGCGCGCGCCCGGCCGGCGCGGTGCGCCATCTCGGCACGACGGCGGTGGAGGCCTCGGGTCCCGACGACGTCATCGTCGTCGAGCAGCGCACGGGGCTCGACGCCGGCTGTTGGGGCGGGCTTCTGACTCTCGGCGCCAAGCTGCGCGGGGTGGCGGGCGTCGTCGCCGACGGTCCGGTGCGCGACATCGACGAGGCGCGCGACTACGACTTCCCGATCTTCTCGACCGCTCTGACGGCGCGGACGGCGCGCTCCCGCGTCGTCGAGGCGGCGACCGACGAGCCGATCGAGCCGTGGGGTGTCCGCGTCGCGCCGGGCGACTACGTCATCGCCGATTCGAGCGCGATCGTCTTCATCGCCGCCGCGACGGTCGAGGCGGTGCTGGACGCGGCCGAGTTCATCGCCGCCAAGGAGGCGGCCATGGCCAAGGCGCTGCTCGCCGGCAAGCCGATCGGCGAGGTCATGGGCGCCAATTACGAACACATGTTGGGGAACGGCGCCGCGTGAGCGGCCTTTCTCGCCAGGACGCGGATACGGGACGCAGGATGACCGCCCAGATGAAACCGGAACTGACCATCACCTCCGACTTCGAGCGGGTTTCGCCCGACGACGTCGCCACCGCCCTGAGCCTGCCGACGGCGACGCTGCACGAGGCCGCCGGCAAGATCGGCGCGCTGCCGTCGGCGATCAAGCCGGTCGCCCCGACCATGCGGCTCGCCGGGCCGGCGCTGCCGGTGCATTCGCCGGGCGGCGACAATCTGTGGCTCCACCGGGCGCTGGAAGCGGCGCGGCCGGGCGACGTCATGGTCGTCCACGTGTCCGGCGCCTTCGACTACGGCTACTGGGGCGAGATCATGTCGACGGCGGCCAAGAGCCGGGGCCTCGCCGGTCTCGTCATCGACGGCTGCGTCCGTGACGGCGATCTCCTCGACGAGGTCGGCGTGCCGGTGTTCGCCCGGGGCCTGTCGATCCGCGGCACCGGCAAGGATTTCGGCGCGCTGGGCTGGGTCGGCCATCCCATCCTCCTCGGCAACGTCGTTGTGCAGCCGGGCGATCTGATCGTCGGCGACGGCGACGGGCTGGTGGCGCTGCCGCGCGCCTCGGTGCCGACGGTGCTCGCCGCCTCGGCGGCGCGCGAGGCGGCGGAGCAGGGCCAGATCGGCCGTCTTCTCGCCGGTGAGACCACTATGGAGATCTTCGGCTTCCATCGGTGATCGCGACGGGAAGCGCCGGCCTTCGACCCGTCGACGCGGTCTTCCGACCGCGTTGACGGAATCGGACGCAGCAGCATATAGTAAGGTAGACTTATAAAAAGCGGACGGGGCCGACACCCGTCCGGTGCGGGGGAGGAACGGCTTTGAGCATCAAGGGTCAGGCCTGTGTGGCGGGGATCTACGAGCACCCGACGCGGCGGGCGGACGATCTCTCGATCGCGCGGCTCCATGCCGACGTCGCCTTGGGCGCGCTCGCCGACGCGGGCCTGTCGCCGTCCGACGTCGACGCCTATTTCTGCGGCGCCGACGCGCCGGGGATCGGCGGGTTCTCGATGGCCGAGTACATCGGGCTGAACAATCTGCGCTACATGGACACGACGGAGACGGGCGGGTCGTCCTATCTCCTGCACGTGTCGCACGCCGCCCGGGCGATCGCGACCGGGCAATGCAACGTCGCGCTGATCACCATGGCCGACCGGCCGCTCGCCGCCGGCGCCGGGCCGGTGCTCGCCGGGGTCGACATGTCGAAGGTGCCGGAACGCGAATTCGCGCCGCCGGTGATGGTGCCGCCGGTCTACGGCTACGCCATGGTCGCCAAGCGCCACATGCACGAATTCGGGACCACGGCCGAGCAGCTCGCCTGGGTCAAGGTCGCGGCGTCGCATCACGCCCAGTACAATCCGCATGCGCGGCTGCGCGAGCCGATGACGCTCGCCGACGTGATGGCCTCGCCGCTGGTCGCCGATCCGCTGCGCCGCGCCGACTGCTGCGTCGTCACCGACGGCGGCGGGGCGCTGGTGATCACCCGTCCGGAGATCGCCAGGTCGCTGGCGCGGCCGGTGGTGAAGATCGCCGGCGCGGGCGAGGCGATGAGGCACAGCCGGGGCGGTCGCATCGACCTCCTCCATTCGGCCGGCGTCTTCAGCGCCGCCAAGGCCTTCGAGGAGGCCGGGGTGACGCCGGGCGACATCAAATATGCCTCGCTCTACGACAGTTTCACCATCACGGTCATCATGCAGCTCGAGGACATCGGCTTCTGCGAGAAGGGCATGGGCGGCCGCTTCGTCGCCGACGGCAATCTGATCTCGGGCATCGGCCGGCTGCCGGTCAACACCGACGGCGGCGGGCTCTGCTCCAATCATCCCGGCAACAAGGGCGGCATGACCAAGATGCTGGAGGCGGTTCGCCAGTGTCGTGGCGAGGCTCATCCCTCGGTCCAGGTCGCCGACCACGGCCTCGTCCTCGCCCATGGCACCGGCGGGCTTCTCTCCAGCCAGCACATGGCCGGAACCGTCATTCTGGAGGCCGCGTGAGCCATGACCATCGAGACCAAGCCCCCGCGCGCCGAGGTGAGCCCCGAGGCTCGGATCTTCCGTGAGGCCGCCGCCGAGGGCCGCTTCCTGATCCGACGCTGTGGCGCCTGTGGCGAAGCGCACTACTATCCCCGTTCGCACTGCCCGGTGTGCGGCAGCCGCGACGTCGACTGGGTCGAGGCGAGCGGCGGAGCGAGCCTCTATTCCTTCACGGTCATGGAGGGCGCCAAGCGGGCGACCGCGCCGGCGATCGTCGATCTCGACGAGGGCCTCCGGATCAATTCCGTCGTCCTCGACGCCGACGTCCATCGCCTCGCCATCGGCGACCGGGTGACGGTGGCGTTCCAGGCGGACCGCGAGGGTGTTCTGCGGCTCGCCTTCACCACGGCGGAGGCGAACGCGGCGCGGGCGCATACCGACGCCGCCATGGCGGCGGTCGCGGCCGACGAGAAGGCCTTCGCCGCCGGCAAGCCGCCGGTCGAAATCGAGACGGTCGCGGTGATCGGCGCCGGCAACATGGGCATCGGCATCACCACCGCCTTCCTGAAGGCCGGTTTTTCGGTCCTGATGATCGATCGGGCCGAGGAGGCCTTCGAGCGGGCGCGCGCGCGCATCGCCGAGACGCTCGAACGCGACGTGACGCGCAAGCGCCTGTCCGCCGAGGGGGCCGCCGCGACGCTGGCGCGCCTCGCGACCTCGACGGCGATGGCCGATCTGGCGCGGGCCGATCTGGTGGTCGAGGCGGTGTGGGAGCAGATGGAGCTGAAGACGTCCGTCTTCGCCGAGGCGTCCCGCCATGCGCGGCCCGGCGTCTGTCTCTGCTCCAACACCTCGACCCTCGACATCGACGAGATCGCCGCCGCGACCGATCGGCCCGACCGGGTGGTCGGCCTCCACTTCTTCAACCCGGCCCATGTGATGCGGCTGCTCGAAGTGGTGCGCGGCGCGGCGACGTCGGAAGCGACGTTGGCGCTCGCCATGCAGGTCGGGCAACGGCTCGGCAAGGTGCCGGTGGTGGTCGGCAACGCCTATGGTTTCGTCGGCAATCGGCTGATGATCGCGCGCGAGCGTCAGGCGGCGCGGATGCTGCTCGAGGGGGCGCTGCCGCGCCAGATCGACGCCGTGCTGACCCGTTTCGGCATGCCGATGGGCACGTTCGAGATGCAGGACATGGCCGGCGGCATCGAACTCAGCTATCGCAATCGCCAGTCGACCGGCGAGAAGAACTTCATCATCGATCGTCTCTTCGAGGCGGGCCGCCTCGGTCAGAAGACCGGCAAGGGCTATTATCGCTACGAACCGGGCAAGACCCGGCCGATCGTCGACGCTGAGGTGACGGCGATCATCGAGGCGGCCTCGGCCGACGCAGGGATCGAACGGCGGGCGATCTCGGACGAGGAGATCGAGGAGCGGCTCATCCTCCTGATGATCAACGAGGGCGCCAAACTGGTCGCGGCGGGCATCGCCCGGCGGCCGAGCGACATCGACGTGGTGTGGCAGACCGGCTTCGGCTGGCCGTCGTGGAAGGGCGGGCCGATGTATCATGCCGATCGTCTGGGGATCGGCGCGGTGCATGCGCGGCTCGTGGATCTCCACGCCCGCTTCGGCGATCCCTTCGCGCCGGCGCCGCTGCTCGAGACGATGGCGCGGAGCGGCGAGACCTTCGCCACGCTCGCGTCGAGCGCAACCGGATCAGAGACGGGAACGGCCCGATGACCTCCTATACCGCCCCCGTCGACGACTACGTCTTCCTGTTCCACGACGTCCTGAAGCTCCACGAGCATCGGGATCTCCCGGGCTTCGCCGATTTCGATCCGGAGTTCACCCGGGGCCTCCTCCAGGGGCTCGCGGATTTCCACGAGAAGGTGCTCCATCCGGTCAATCGCGCCGCCGACGAGGAGGGCGCGCGGCTCGAGAACGGTCGCGTGCGCACGCCCGGTCCGTTCAAGGAGCTGGCGCGGCAATACCGCGAGTCCGGGTGGCTCGCCGCCGGCGTGCCGGAGCGGCTCGGCGGGGCGGGACTGCCGCCGGTGTTCGGGGCGGTCTCGAGCGAGTTCAGCGTCGCCACCGGACAGTCGTTCCGGATGTATTTCTCCTTCTGCGCCCCGGCCGCCGAGATGCTCGACGCGCTCGCCGAACCGTGGATCAAGGAGCACGTGGTGCCGCGTCTGGTGGCCGGCGAGTGGACCGCCACCATGGCCATGACCGAGGCCCATTGCGGCACCGATCTGCGCCAGATCCGCACCCGCGCCGAGCCGCTCTCCGACGGCACCTGGCGGCTGCGCGGCTCGAAGATCTTCATCTCCGGCGGCGACAACGATCTCGGCGAGAACGTCGTCCACATCGTGCTCGCCAAGGTGCCGGGACCCGACGGCCGGATCGCCAACGATCTCTCGAGCGTCAACGTGTTCCTGGTGTCGCGGCGGCGGATCGATCCCGAGACCGGGGCACTCGGCGCGGAGAACGGCGTCGGTGTCGGTTCGATCGAGCACAAGATGGGCCTCGCCGGCAGCGCCACCTGCGTGATGAACTTCGAGGACGCGATCGGCCACCGGATCGCCGCGCCGGGGCGCAGCGGGGCGGCCGCCAACATGGCGGCGATGTTCTTCCTGATGAACTACGCCCGGGTCGGGGTGGCGATGTCGGGCATCGGCTATACCGAGATCGCCCAGCAGAACGCCGCCGCCTATGCCCGCGAACGGCTCTCGGGCCGGGCGACGCGGGGGCCGGTCAATCCGGCCGGTCCGGCCGATCCGATCATCGTCCACGCCGACATCCGCCGTCTGCTGCTCGGCGCCCGTGCCTTCGCGGAAGGGGCGCGCGCGCTCGGGGTCAAGATCGCCTTCATGCAGTCGCTCGCCCGTCACGGCGAGGACGAGGCGGAGAAGACCCGCTGCGAGGACCTCATGGCGGTGATGACGCCGGTCATGAAGGCCTATTGCACCGACAAGGGCTTCGAATGCGCCAACGACTGCCTCCAGGTTCTGGGCGGTCACGGCTTCATCGCCGAATACGGGCTCGAGCATTTCGTCCGCAACGCCCGCGTCGGCCAGCTCTACGAGGGCGCCAACGGCATCCAGGCGCTCGATCTCGTCAAGCGCAAGCTGACCGCCCATCAGGGACGCCCGCGCGCCTCCTTCTTCGGCACGATCGAGCGTTTCGTCGCGGCCCAGGCGGGGACGCCGGGGGCGGCGCCCTACGTTCGGCCCCTGGCGGCGGCGCTCGACGTTCTCGGCGACGTGCTCGACCGGGCGACGGCGGCGGACGCGAGCGATCCCGACGCCTCGGCGGCGGCGGCCTACGACATCTTGACGATGTTCGGCATCGTCGCGGTCGGATGGGCCTGGGCGGAGATCGCCTGCCTCATCCTGAAGGGCGAGACGTCCCATCTCGGCGACGACGCGAAGGCGCGCAAACTCGCTCTCGCCCGGGTGTGGATGGCGCGCGAGATGCCGCTCGTCCGCGCGCTCGCGGATCGCGCGCTGCTGAGCAGCGAACCGCTGATGGGCGTGCCGTCGGATCTGATCTGAGGCGATCGACCGAAGCCCCGGACATGCGAACGCCCGATGCTCTCGTCGAAACGGAGCGTCGGGCGTTCGCCGTTTCGGAGGGGGGAGCCGGGCGCCGGCTCCCCGATCGGTCAGCGGTGATAGAGCATGATGAGGTGGCGGACGAAATCGTCGCGGGCCTCTTCCGGAATGGTCGAGAGATAGGTCTTCTCGGCCTCGACGATCAGGGCGTCGCAGTGTTCCTGCACCTCGATGCCCTTGGCCGAGCGGCGGACGATGATGTCGCGGCGGTTGCCGTTCAGATAGCTGCGCTCGACCAGACCCTTGGCCTCGAGCGTATTGAGATAGGCGCCCATCGACTGCGCGGTCATGCCCTGGCGGCGGGCGAGCTCGGCCGAAGTGCAGGGCTCGAAGCGTTTCAGCGCGCTGAGGATCGTGTATTGGCCCGTGGTCAGACCCTCTTCCTTGAGGGCGGCTTCCATGATCGCGTCGATGGTCTGATAGTGCCGGAGGAAATAATAGAAGATCCGGGGCGCGGGAGTTTTGCCTGTCATTACCGGGCCTTTGCTCGTGTGATCGTGGCCGGGCCGTGGTCTGGCGAGCGACCGACGGCGCGCGGATCCGCACCTTTGACATATTCGAGGACGCGCCCGACGTCCGTCGCCGGGAGACGACGTGTCTGCGTGTGGAATCGTGTGACCGTCGCCTCCATATATATCCGATTCACATGGCTCCCAAATCGATGCGAATACGTGCTCCGGGACCCGATCTTCGCCTCGAGGGGCCTTTCGGGGCGGGGGACTTGATGCCATCATCGAGCGTCTCCATTCTCGTGGGGGCGCGTCTTGCGTTCGGGGTCTCGCCGGGCGCGCCGGCCTTTCGGGGCGAGGCGATCGGCGCCGGTCCTTCGAAGCCGAAGGGGGCCGGGAACCGCCCGTTCGTGGGGACGTCTCGCCGGAAGCGACCGTCGCGGATCGCGGTCGCCGCCGGAAAATGCGGCCTTGACGATAAGCTAAGCTTACAATATATTCTGACTGAGAGAACGAAGTTCTAAAAAATTGAACGCGTTCCGGAGCCGTCCCGTCGTCGATGGGGTGGTTCACCAAAAAAACGGACCTGTGCTTGCAGGTCGGTCGTGAAGCTCTTCGGCCGCGTCGTCGCGGCGCCCTCGTTCTCGAGGGGTCTTCGAAATCCCGATCTTCTCGGCCGCGCCGTCGAACGGAGCGACAGGGGAGGGGGGGGAGGCGAGACGGAGCCCTCATGCCCGACCGCACGACATCGGCGGACGAGAACGGGGAGGAATACGATGAACGTTTGGTTCACGCGTCTGGTCGCGGCCGGAGCGGTCGTTCTGGCGAGCTGGCCGGCGGTCGCCGGGATCAAGGACGGCACGCTGACCGTCGCGCTCGACAGCCCGGTCGAGGCGGTCGACATCTACATGGGGCCCGGCGCCGAGACGGCGATGACCACCAGCGCGGTCTTCAATCCCCTGGTCGCCTATGACGCCAAGGCCAAGACCTATGTCGGGGTCATCGCCAAGAGCTGGTCGCAGATCGATCCCGAAACCATGGAGTTCAAGCTCGAGCCGGGCCTGACCTTCCAGGACGGTTCGGTCCTCGACGCCGAGGACGTCGCCTACACGATCAACTTCATCTCCAATCCGGAGACCAAGTTCCGCCTGAAGAGCCGCTTCGCCTTCTTCGCCGGCGCCGAGAAGGTCGACGACCTGACGGTGCGGGTGAAGACGCGCGGTCCCTATCCGATGCTGATGGCGCGGATGATCGGCGTTCCCGTCTATCCCTCGGACAAGCATTCGGCGCTCGGCGCGGACTATGCCTCCTGGGGGCGGGCGCCGATCGGCTCGGGTCCCTACAAGGTCGTGAAGTTCAACGAATCCACCGGCATCGAGATGGAGCGTTGGGACGGCTACAAGCTCGGCCCGGCGCCGGCGTTCAAGCGCATCGTCTTCAAGCCGCTGCCGGACGCCCAGACCCAGATCGCCGAAATGATGATCGGCAACATCGACGTCATGATGGCCAAGTCGCCGGATCAGGTGGCGGCGCTCACCGCCAATCCGCGCATCGTCGCGACGCCGATCTCCGACATGAACTTCCAGTACATGTATCTCGACGCGGTCGGCCACTCGGGCCTGAGCGTGTTCAAGGACGAACGGGTGCGCGCGGCGGTCTTCCATGCGGTCGATCGCGACGCGATCCGCAAGTCGATCGTGGCGGGTGGCGCCGGCAAGACGGGCGTCGCCCATGCGATGGCGCGTCTCTGCTTCCCCTTCCAGGTCGGCTGCCCCGACGGCGGCACGCCGCAGGCCTATGATCCGGCCAAGGCGCGGGCGCTGCTGAAGGAGGCCGGTCTCGCCGACGGGTTCGATCTCAAGGTGTCGACCTGGGGCTCGTCGCGTCCGATCGCGGAAGCCGTCGTCGGCTACCTCCGGGCGGTCGGGATCCGCGCCAGCGTCGACGTCCTGACCCTCGGCGCCTATCGCAAGAAGCAGGTCGAGGGCGGTCTCCAGGCGCTGGTCTCCAACTACGTCTACGGCGGCCTGCCCGACACCGGCGCGGTGGTGGACTTCTTCTTCTCCTCGTCCGACCGGGACTACTTCGGCGACAAGCGGCTGTTCGACCTGACCAAAGAAGCCAACACCACGCTCGACGAGAAGAAGCGCGGGGATCTCTTCCGCGAGACCCTCGACATCGTCGAGAAGCAGGCCTTCATCCTGCCGATCACGACGGATCCGGTGGTGGTGATCCACTCCGCCGACGTGAAGGTCGACGCGGCGACGCGCGGCAACATTCTCTTCGCCCGCTTCAGCTTCTTCGAATCCTACGGCAAGACCCCGCCGATGCTCGGCTGGGCGAAGTAAGGCGAACGGGTCCCCTCGGGACGGATGCCGGTCGGCGGCGTCCGTCCTCCCGGGCGCGGCACGACGGTTGGCCGCTCCGGAGATCCCATCCGATCGATACGAAACGGCGCGATGAACGACGAGGCCGGGCGGTGAGGCCGGCCGAGAGCCGGTCGTCCGTGCCCAGACCGGCGGCGCCGGCCTGCCGGCCAGAAACGGAGCTCGAGATCCGCATGACCCCCTCCGAAGTGCCCTTCCTGCCCGTGCCCTTCATGCCGCGGCAGGTCGAGATCGAAACCCGCGCGGACGGGGTGCTGGTGGCGCGCAACGCGACCCCGCTGCGCCCGCTTCCCGCCCATCTGACGGCGCTGTTCCGCCGCAACGCCGAGCGCACGCCCGATCGGACCTGGCTCGCGCAGCGTCCGGCCGACGGCGGCGACTGGCGCCGGCTGAGCTATGCCGAGGCGCGGCGCGCCGTCGACGGCGCCGCCGAGGTGCTGCTCGAGCACAGCTGGTCGGGCCGTCCTCTGGTCATTCTCAGCGGCAATTCCATCGAACACGCGGTCGTCAGCATGGCGGCGATGCAGGCGCGCATGCCGGTGGCGCCGCTGGCGCCGGCCTATTCGCTGCGCAGCAGGGACTTCGCCAAGCTGAAGGCGATCCTCGAGCTGCTCCATCCCGCCGCCGTGTTCGTGCAGAGCATGAAGGACTACGAGCGGGCGCTGCGGGTGTTCGATCTCGACGAGGTCGTCGTCTACTACGCCGAGGATCCGGTCGAGGGGATGGCGGGGACGTCCTATGCCGAGCTGATCGGCTGCGAGCCGACCCCGGCGGTCGAGGAGTCGATCGCGAAGATCACCCACGACACCGTCGCCAAATACATGTTCACCTCGGGCTCGACCGCCGACGCCAAGGCCGTCATCACCACCCAGCGGATGCTGTGCGCCAACATCGCCATGGCCGATCAGGCGATCGATCTCGTCCACGATCAGCCGCCGCACGTCACCGTCGACTGGCTGCCGTGGCACCACGTGATGGGCGGCAACTCGGTGTTCGGCATGACGCTGGTGAAGGGCGGGACGCTCTACATCGACGACGGCAAGGCGACGCCGGAGCTCTTCGGCGAATCGCTGCGGAACCTCAGGGAGATCTCGACCTCGCGCTTCGCCAACGTGCCGGCCGGTTTCGCCATGCTCGCCGAGGCGATGGAGAAGGACGACGATCTCGGCCGCACCTTCTTCAAGGATCTGATCTTCATCGGCTACGGCGGCTCGCGCCTCGCCGACGACACCTACAACCGCATCCAGGCGCTCTCGATCAGGCACACCGGCCACCGGATCTCGTTCCTCTCCGGCTTCGGCGCCACCGAGACCGGCCCCTCGGCGATGTACGTGTTCTGGACCACCGATCAGACCGGCCTGATCGGGCTGCCGCTGCCCGGCGTCGACGTCAAGCTGCTGCCGCTCGACGACGATCGCTACGAGGTGCGGGTGCGCAGCCCCGGCATCACGCCGGGCTATCTGAAGCGGCCGGATCTGACCGCCGCGGCCTTCGACGAGGAGGGCTACTTCAAGATGGGCGACGCGGCGGTCTTCGTCGATCGTGATCGCCCGGAGGAAGGGTTCCGCTTCTCCGGCCGCGTCAGCGAGGAGTTCAAGCTCGATTCCGGCACCTTCGTACGGGTGGGGGCGCTGCGGGTCGCGGTGGTCGACGCGCTCGCGCCGCTGGTGATCGACGCGGTCGTCGCCGGCCAGGACAAACCCTACGTCGGCCTCCTGCTGTGGCCGAACGTCCAGGCCTGCCGGCAGTTCCTCGGCACGCCCGGGGCGAGCGTCGCCGATCTCCTCGCCTCGCCGATCCTGCGCGCGGCGATCCGGGAGAAGATCGACGCCTACAACGCCGAGAACACCGGCAGCAGCCGTCACGTCCGCCGGGTTCGGCTGATGGCCGCGCCGCTGTCGATGGATGCCGGCGAGGTCACCGACAAGGGCTACGTCAACCAGCGCAAGACGCTGGAGACGCGCCGCGCCGACATCGAGGCGCTGTTCCGTGATCCGCCCGACGCCGACGTCATGGTGTTTTGAGACCAGACAGAATTGGAAAGGTAATCACTATGACGATTGAGTATGAAGTCATATCGACGGAGTTTCGTGATGGTGTCGCGTACGTCAAGCTGAACCGCCCGTCCAAGCGCAACGCCATCAACGACAGGATGATCGAAGAACTCGGCGATTTCTTCGAAAATCTTCCCGAGGGCACGCGCGTCGTGATCCTGCATGCGGAGGGCGAGCATTTCTGCGCCGGCCTCGACCTGATCGAGCGGATCGAGAACCGCTCTCCGGATCCGCTGAGCGGCATCCGCCGCTCGCGCGACTGGTATCGGGTGTTCGAGCGGATCGAGCACGGCGACGTGCCGGTGATCAGCGTGTTGAAGGGCGGCGTGATCGGCGGCGGCCTGGAGCTGGCGGCGGCGACCCATGTCCGGGTCTGCGAGGCCTCGACCTATTTCCAACTGCCGGAAGGCCAGCGCGGGATCTTCGTCGGCGGCGGCGCCTCGGTGCGCGTGCCGCAGATCATCGGCGCCGGCCGGGTCACCGAGATGATGCTGACCGGCCGCAGCTTCGACGCCCGCGAGGGCTGCGATCTCGGCCTCGGTCACTATCGGGTGGGGGACGGCGAGGGGCTCGCGCGGGCGGAGGAACTGGCGCGCAAGCTCTCGGACAATTCCGAGGTCTCCAACTTCGCCATCATCAACGGCGTCTCGCAGATCTCGCAGATGGGACCGACCGGCTTCTTCGCCGAGTCGATTCTCGCGACGCTGACGGCGCGCGCCTCCAACTCCAAGCACCGCATCGCCGAGTTCTTCGACGAACGCCGGCGCACCCGTTCCGAGCGCGAGGCGCCGAGCGGCGAGTGAGCCGCCCGCGACGCCCGCATCGAGACCCGAACGCCCCGAGAAGGAGGCTGGAATCCATGGCCAAGATCATCGATTGTCACGCCCACATGGCCGTCCCCACCCAGTTGCCGGCCTACAAGGCGGGGCTTCTGTCGCATCGCGGCGCCCATGGCCGCGGCAAGGTCGGGGCGAGCGACGACGACATCCGCGCCGCCTTCGAGCGGGTCGAGATGGCGCCGATGGGGCACATGGAGTGCCTCGACAAGGCCGGCGTCGACATGCAGGTGATCTCGCCGCGCCCCTATCAGATGATGCACTCGGAAAAGCCGGCGAAGCTCGTCCACTGGTACATGGAAGAGGTCAACGACCTCATCGCCCGCCAGTGCGCGCTCTATCCGGGCCGGTTCGTGCCGATGGCGGGGCTGCCGCAGACCGCTGGTGATCCGATCGAAGGGGCGTTGCCGGAACTCGAGCGCTGCGTCACCAAGATGGGTTTCCGCGGCTGCCTCATCAATCCCGATCCTTACGAGAACTCGGGCGAAAAGGCGCCGCCGATGGGCGATCGCTACTGGTATCCGCTCTACGAGAAGATGTGCGAGCTGGACGTGGTCGGCCACATCCATTCGGCGAGTTCGCGTCTGGTCGAGCGCGAGCCCTATTCGCTCCACTTCATCAACGAGGAGACGACGGCGGTCTATGGGCTGATCAAGTCGACCGTGCTCGACGACTTCCCCGAGTTGAAGATCGTGGTCAGCCACGGCGGCGGGGCGATCCCCTATCAGGTCGGACGCTTCGATTCCGCCTCGGTGCGGCGTCCGCCGCGCTTCCTCCATCGCCTGCGCCGGCTCTATTTCGACACCGTCCTCTATTCGCGCGAGGCGATCGAGCTCTTGATCAAGGTGGTGGGTCCCGATCACTGCGTCTTCGGCGCGGAGATGCCGGGCGTCGGCTCGGCGATCAATCCGGAGACCGGCGAGACCTTCGACACGATCATCCCCTACATCCGCGACTGCGACTTCATCACCGAGGACGAGAAGGCCGCGATCCTCGGTGGCAACGCGATGAAGCTGTTCAAGATCGACGACGAATGAGACGCCCGGCGCGCGCGACGCGCGAAGCCGAGGCCGCAGAATGTCCCGCGTCGCAAGACGCGCGCGACGGGAGGAAAGTCGGGTCATGTGGAGATATTTCGCGAAGCGGCTGGGGATCGCGCTCCTCGTCGTGATCACCGTCTCCGTCATCAGCTTCGGGCTCTTGCGTCTGTCGGGCGACATGGCGCAGAGCCTGGCGGGCGAGGGGGCGACGGCGGAGCAGGTCACCGCGATCCGGCAGCTCTATGGTCTCGACCGGCCGCTGGTCGTCCAATATTTCGATTGGGCCTTCGACGCCGTGCGGGGCGATCTCGGCCAGTCGCTGGTCAGCAATCAGCCGGTGTTCGAGCTGATCGTCTCGCGGATGCAGGTGACGATCGTACTGGCCGTCCTCAGCCTCGCCGCGGCGATCGCGGTGGCGGTGCCGCTCGGGGTGTTCGCGGCGGTCTATCGCAACAGCTGGATCGACCGGGCGTCGCTCGGCATGGCGGTGTTCGGCAGCGCGGTTCCCAATTTCTGGTTCGCGTTGGTGCTGATCTACGTGTTCGGCGTCCAGCTGCGCTGGTTGCCGATCTCGGGCAGCCAGAGCTGGGAGAACTTCGTCCTGCCGACGATCACGCTCTCGACCATGGTCATGCCGCAGATCATGCGGCTGACCCGGGGCGGCATGATCGAGGCGCTCGACGCGGAATACGTGCGGATGGCCTGGGCCAAGGGGCTGAGCCCCACGGTGGTGTTCTTCAAACACGCCCTGCCCAACGCGATCCTGCCGGTGGTGACCCTCTCGGCGGTGTCGCTCGGCTTCCTGCTCGGCGGGTCGGTGATCGTGGAATCGGTGTTCTCGCTGAACGGCATCGGGTCGCTCGCCTACGAGTCGATCCGGCGCGCCGACTTCCCCGTCGTCCAGTCGATCCTGTTCGTCCTGTCCTTCGTCTACGTGCTTCTGACCCTGGTGTCGGACCTGATCAACGCGCGCATCGATCCGCGCATCCGCCTGAATTGAAGGAGGCTCGATCGTGTCGAATGCGCCTGCTCCGCTGGACAACATGGACATCGCCCTGCCGACCCCTCGGCAGCAGAGCTGGGCCATGGCCAAGCGCCATCTGGGTCTCCAGATCGGCCTGGCGATCGTCCTCGTCGCCACCTTCGCCGCCCTGTTCGCGCCGCTCCTGGCGCCGGCCGATCCCTATGCGCAGGATCTGACCGCGCGTCTCGCTCCGACGATCTGGCAGGAGGGCGGCACCTGGGCGCACATCCTCGGCACCGACGGCTTCGGCCGGGACGTGCTGTCGCGTCTCATCTACGGCACCCAGGTGACGATGATCGTCGGCTTCGGCGCCGCCGTCTTCTCCGGCCTGATCGGCACCACGCTCGGCATCATCGGCGGTTATCTCGGCGGCCGTGTCGACGCGGTGATCATCTTCCTGATCAACGTCAAACTGGCCATGCCCGGGGTGTTGATCGCCTTGTCGCTGGTGTCGATCTTCGGCGGATCGCTCCTGTCGATCACCCTCATCCTGTCGCTCCTCTTCTGGGACCGTTTCGCGGTCGTCACCCGCACCGCGACGCAACAGGTCCGGACCCGCGAATTCATCGCGGCGGCGGAGTGTTCGGGCGCCTCCAAGAGCTGGATCCTGCTGCGCGAGATTCTGCCGAACATCGCCAATCAGATCATCGTCATCGGCTCGCTCGAAATGGCCATCGCCATTCTGGTCGAGGCGGCGTTGAGCTTCCTCGGGCTCGGGATCCGGCCGCCGATGTCGTCTTGGGGCATTCTCGTCTCCGAGGCGCGCGACTTCATGTTCTACAAGCCGCATCTGGTCCTCATCCCCGGTCTGGCCATCTGCATTCTGGTCATCGGGATCAATCTCCTCGGCGACGGCATCCGCGACGTCACCGAGCCGCAGGGCAGGAACTGATCCCATGGCAGGTGACATCGAAACCCGGCAGAAGCCGATCCTGAGCGTGCGAAACCTCGAGGTTTCGATCCGCACGGCGGTCGGCGACCTGCGCGCCACCGGCGGCGTCTCCTTCGACGTCGCCCCGGGCGAGACCTTCGCCATCGTCGGCGAATCCGGTTGCGGCAAGTCGATCTCGTCGGCGGCGGTGATGGGGCTCCTGCCCCGCGCCGCGACGGCGCGGGCCGATCGCTGCGAATTCGACGGTCAGGAGATGCTGACGCTGTCGCGGCGCGAGCGCGAGAAGATCCGCGGCAACACGATCAGCATGATCTTCCAGGACCCGATGACGTCGCTCAATCCGGTCTACACCATCGGCAACCAGCTGATGGAGGTGTTCCTGCGCCACAAGAAGGGCACCCGCGCCGAGGCGCGCGACCGGGCGATCTTCCTGCTGGAGCGGGTCGGCATCAAGAACGCCGCCGAGCGGATGAAGGCCTATCCGCATCAGCTCTCGGGCGGTCTGCGGCAGCGCGTCGTCATCGCCATGGCGATGATGTGCGGGCCGAAGCTGATCATCGCCGACGAGCCGACGACCGCGCTCGACGTGACGGTGCAGATGCGCACGCTGGCGCTGCTCGCCGAGGTGCAGAAGGACTTCGGCCTCGCCGTGATCCTGATCACCCACGATCTCGGCATCGTCGCCTCGCTCGCCGATCGGGTGGTCGTCATGTACGCCGGCAAGATCGTCGAGAACGCGCCGACCAGGAGCCTCTTCCGGGCGCCGCTCCATCCCTACACCCAGGGTCTGATCCAGTGCATTCCCTCGCACGGACCGGCGGGAGCGGACGCGCCTCTGCACACGATCCCCGGAATGGTGCCGTCGTTGATCGGGCGTCACGAGGGATGCAGTTTCCGCAATCGCTGCGCGCTCGCGCGGCCGGAATGCGCGGTCGGAGAGATCGGTCTCACCGCGTTCGAGGCCGACCACGGGTATCGCTGCGTGGTTCCCCACCAGACGCTGATGGCGCATTGGCGCGAGACGGAAGGGATGAAGGCGTGATGGCGACCCCTCGCACTACCCCCATGTTGAGCCTGCGGGACCTCGAGGTGCGGTTCACGGTCGGCCGCCGGCTCATCGGCCGGCCGAAGATACTTCACGCGGTCAACAAGCTCTCGCTCGACGTCGAGCGCGGCGAGTTCGTGTCGATCGTCGGCGAATCCGGGTGCGGCAAGTCGACCCTGGTGAAGACCCTGTTGGGGCTCCAGGCCCCGACCGCCGGGGCGATCGCGGTGAACGGCAAGGATCTTTCCGACTATTCGCGGCTGGAACTCGCCCATATGGTGCAGCCGATCTTCCAGGATCCCTATTCGTCGCTGAACCCGCGCAAGTCGGTCGCCGCCAACATCGCGCTGCCGCTCATTCTCTCCGAACGGCCGCTGCCGGAACAGGTGACGGAGCGGGTCCGCGAGATCATGCGCCGGGTCGGGCTGCCGCAGCGCTTCGAGAACTCCTATCCGAGCCAGATGTCGGGCGGGCAGCGTCAGCGCGTGGCGATCGCGCGCGCTCTGATCACGCGGCCGAAGATCCTGGTGTGCGACGAGCCGACCTCGGCGCTCGACGTGTCGGTCCAGGCGCAGATCCTGAACCTCCTGCGCGAGCTCAGCCGCGACCTCGACCTCACCTGCGTCTTCATCAGCCACGACCTGTCGGTGGTGCGGCGTCTCTCGCAGCGGGTGGCGGTGATGTATCTCGGGCGGATCGTCGAGATCGGCAAATCCGAGCAGATCTTCCAGGTTCCCCATCACCCCTACACCCGGCTGCTGATCAGTTCGATCCTGCCGCCGGACCCGGAGCATCATCTGCCGCCGGCGCGCTGGGACGGGGGCGGACCCGATCCGACCAATCTGCCCGAGGGGTGCCATTTCCGCTCGCGTTGCGCGTCGCCGCAGCCGGTGTGCGCGACCCGTCTGCCCGAACTCGTCGACTACGAGGGGACGCGGGTGGCCTGTCTCGCCTACGAGCCGGGCGCGACCTGGAAACCGCAATCCACCCCGTGCTGAACGACATCGACGAGCGAGAAGGAGAGGCACCATGGCGAAGATCGTCGCTGGGTTGGCCACGGCCCACGGGCCTCAACTGCATACGACCCCCGAACAATGGCTGATGCGCACGGAATTCGACCGGCGCGCGCGCCATCCCTTCCGGGGCGGGGTCTACGGCTACGACGAGCTCGTGGAGCTGCGCAAGGACGAGGACCTGGCGGCCAAGTGCACGCCCGAGGCGATGGCGGAGGCGCATGCGCGCTGTCAGGCGGGCATGAAGGGGCTCGCCGACGTCTGGGCCGGGATCGACGCCGACGTCGCCGTCATCCTCGGCAACGATCAGCAGGAGATCTACGGCGACGATCTGAGCCCGGTCTTCATGGTCTATTACGGCGCGGAGATCCCGCATCACCCCTCCTCGGAGGAGGGCCGCCGGCTGCTGCCGCCGGGGATCGTCGAGGCCGAGCACGGGCACGCGCCCGACCATGCGGTCAGCCACGCCGGGCATCCGGAACTCGCCCGGCACGTCATCGCCGCGCTGATGGCGGCGGAGTTCGACGTCACCGCCTCGCCGACGCTGCCGGCGCACAATCCGAAGAACACCGGCATCAGCCATGCCTTCGGCCACGTCTATCGCAACGTGATGCGCGATCGGGTCATCCCCAACGTGCCGATCTATCAGAACACGTTCTATCCGCCGAACCAGCCGTCGGCACGCCGGGTCTACGACTTCGGCAAGACGATCGGCGACGCCATCCGCAGTTGGACGAGCGACGCGCGGGTCGCGGTCTTCGCCTCGGGCGGCATGACCCATTTCGCCATCGACGAAGCCTTCGACCGGCGCTTCGTCCGGGCGCTGGCGGAGAAGGACGCCGACTTCCTGCGCGGGCTGCCGCTCTCGGACCTCCAGGCGGGAACCTCCGAACTGAAGACCTGGATCACCCTCGCCGGCGTGCTCGAGGCGGAGACGACCCGGTTGCACGAGATCGGCTACATCCCCTGCTACCGCACCCCAGCCGGCACCGGCACCGCCCAGGGCATGTACTGGTGGCAGGTCGACTGAGGCGGACGGCCGATCCCGTCCGACCCGAATTGATCCGACCCGACGCGGGACGATCGCCCGCGCGACATTCGAAATCCTGTTGGAGCGAACCCGATGACCGACGTGAATCTGGAGCGTCTGAAGAAACTCGACTGCGCGACCCTTTCGGACGCCATGGACAAGCTCGGCATCGAGGGCGTGTGCCGGGGCATCAAGCCGCGCGATCAGAAGGTGAGCATGGCCGGCCGCGCCTTCACCATCCTCTATGGTCCGATCGATCCGGTCGCGCCGGGTACCGTCGGCGACTACATCGACGATCTCGCGCCCGGCACCGTGGTGGTGCTCGACAACGGCGGCCGTGAGGACTGCACCGTGTGGGGCGACATTCTGACCATGGTCGCCTCGCAGAAGGGGCTCGCCGGCACGGTCATCGACGGTCCCTGCCGCGACGTCCATCTCTGCCTCAGCCTCGGCTATCCGATCTATTCGCGCAGCTATTCGATGAAGACCGGCAAAGATCGGGTCCAGGTCGACGCGGTCCAGGTGCCGGTGAACATCGGTGACGCCCGGGTCTCGCCCGGCGATCTCCTGCGCGGCGATTCCGACGGCGTGGTGGTCCTGCCGCGCGCCCGCGAGGACGAGATCCTCGACGTCGCCGAGGCGATCGAGGTGGCGGAGGAGAAGATCCGCGAGGCGGTGCGCGCCGGCAAGACCCTGCGCGAGGCGCGCGCCGCGCTCGGCTATCACGCCCTGCAATCGAAGCCCCGCGCCTGATCGATCGGGCCCGCAGCCCCGCGATCCCATGTCCATCGCCATCGTCCGGCGGCGCCCTCGGGTTCCGCCGGCGAAGCCGTTCGCACGGCCGAAACCCGCCGATTTTCATACCTTCGCGGTCGCTCGCGGGTCGTCGCGCTCTTCCTCTTCAGATCGATTGTAAGCCTTGTTGACAATCCAAAAATAGAATGCCATTTTGAATTCAATATCGGGGAGGAAAGAACCGTGGCATCGATGCAGACCGATCCGGCTCCGGCCGCCGTTCCGCCCGGATTCGAGCGCCTTCGGGTCAAGGCGGTGATCCGCGAGACGGCCGACGCCCATTCCATCGTGTTCGAGGTTCCGGACGATCGCGCCGATCGGTTCGCCTATGCGCCCGGCCAGTTCCTGACCCTGCGGGTCGACGTCGACGGCGAGACCTGCCTGCGCTGCTATTCGCTGGCGAGCTCGCCGTCGGTCGACGCCGATCTCAAGGTGTCGATCAAGCGGGTCGCGGGCGGGCGCGTCTCCAACCGTCTGCTCGACACGGTGCAGGCCGGCGACGAGATCGTGGTGATGCCGCCGAAGGGGGTCTTCCGCCTGCGCGAAAGCGAGGCGCCGGTGGTGCTCTTCGCCGCCGGCAGCGGGATCACGCCGGTGATCTCGATCCTCAAGCAGATCCTGGTCACGACCGCGCGGCCGGTGACCCTGGTCTATGCCAATCGCGACGAGCGCTCGGTGATCTTCCGCCACGAATTGGCGGGCCTCGCCGCCCGTCATGCCGACCGTTTCACTCTCGTCCATCGCTTCGACGATCGCGAGGGGCCGCTCACGGCGGGTGCCGTCGCGGCGCAGACCAGAGTGGGGGAGGCGCAGTTCTACATGTGCGGCCCGGCGCCGTTCATGCAGATGGTCCGCAACAGCCTGCGCGACGCCGGCATCGCCGAGGAGCGGATCTTCCTTGAGAGTTTCGACGGCGAGATCGACGAGACCCCGGCGGCACCCGCCGCGACCGGCGCCGAGGCGGCCGGCGAGGATGCCGCCGCCCGCGTCGTGGTGCGTCATCACGGCGCCGATCATGCCTTCGGCGTGCGCGCGGGCGAGACGGTCCACGCCGCCGCCACGCGCCAGGGGCTCAGTCTGCCGTTCTCGTGCAAGGCCGGCTACTGCGGCCTGTGTCTCGCCCGGGTCACGTCCGGGACCGTGACGATGAAGGACAATCTCGGCGGGGTCTCCGATGCCCAGATCGCCGAGGGATGGACGCTGGCGTGTCAGGCCCAGGTGACGAGCCCCGAGGCGACGCTGGTGTTCGAGTGACTTCGGCCGAGGCCGAACGAACGGGGCGCAGCGCAGGTCTCGCCCCGACCGAATGATCCAAATGGGAGGTTGCAATGCTGTCGATCGAAGACAACGAGCTGTTGACGCGCACCGGACCGGGTACGGCGATGGGCGATCTGTTCCGCCGGTTCTGGCTGCCGGTCGCGCTCTCCAAGGAGGTCGGGCCGACCGAGAAGGGTCCGACCAAGGTCACCGTCCTCGGCGAGAAGCTGATCGCCTTCCGCAACAAGGACAATACCGTCGGTCTGGTCGACGCGCGCTGTCCCCACCGCCTCGCCAATCTCTATTGGGGCCGCAACGAGGGGGACGGCCTGCGCTGCGTCTACCACGGCTGGAAGTTCGACAAGGAGGGCAACTGCCTCGATCAGCCGGCGGAGTCCGAGGAGACCTGCTTCAAGCAGCACGTCAAGCTCAAGGCCTATCCGACCCACGAGGTCGCCGGCGCGATCTGGGCCTACATGGGCCCGGCCGACAAGAAGCCGCCGTTCCCCGAGTTCGAATTCACCCTGGTGCCGAGCGACCACGTCTACGCCTCCAAGCGCCTCCAGCTCTGCAACTGGCTGCAGAACCTCGAGGGCGAGCTCGACACCGCCCACGTCCAGCAGCTCCATCAGCACGAGGTCGTGCCCGGCTCGATGGTGGCGCTGGCGCCGCGCTACGAGATCAAGGACACCGGCTTCGGCATGCTGATGATCGCCAAGCGCGAGGGCAAGGACGGGACCCCGCACGCGGGCAAGATCAACTGGCGCATGACCCCCTACATCATGCCGTCGGGGACGCTGATCCCGCAGACGCCGGAACGTCCGCAGCATCTCACCTTCGCGGTGCCGATCGACGACGTGACGATGATGGGCTACACGGTCTCGTGGCGCGCCGACCGGCCGATCACCGGCGAGGACATGCGCCGCTTCACCGAGGACGACATCCTGCATCTGCGGGTCGACCCGGAGACCTTCCTGCCGGTCGCCAACATCCACAACGACTATCTGATCGATCGCAAGTCGCAGGCGACCGAGACCATGACCGGCATTCCCGGCCTGCGTCTCCAGGACGTGGCGGTGCAGGAGGATCAGGACGGCCCGATCGCGCCGCGCCATCTCGAGAAGCTCGGGTCGACCGACCTCGCCATCGTGATGATGCGCCGCAAGCTGCTCACGACCGTGAAGGGTCTGCAGAACGGTCAGGAACCTCCCCAGCCGAGCGACTCGGAGAGCTTCAAGTGCCGTTCGGTCTTCGCCGAGGTGAGCTCCGATCTCAGTTGGCAGGACGTCTTCAAGAGCGTGCAGCCGGCCGGCAGCAAAGTCGCGCTTGAAGCCTGAACCGAGACGCGTTGTAGTTCACGGGCGGCCGGTCGGGGATCTCCTCGGCCGGCCGTTCGAAAGGTCGGCCGTGACATCCATCGTCGAGACACCCATCAAGAAGCGCGGCCAGAGCAGCATCGACGTCGCCGAGGCGATCCGCCAGGCGATCCGGGCGGGGGAGCTCCTGCCGGGGATGCAGCTGAAACAGGCCGATTGGGCGCTGCGTCTCGGGGTCAGCCGGGTTCCGGTCCGCGAAGCCCTGGGCATGCTCGAGTCCGAGGGGCTCGCCGCGCACGAGCCGCATCAGGGCTATTTCGTCGCCGTCCTCAGCGAGGGCGAGATCGAGCAGATCTATCTGCTGCGCCGCCTGCTCGACCGCGAGATCGCGGCGGCGCTGGCGTGGCCGGAGGAGGCCGCGCTCGACGGATTGAAGGCGATCTACGCGACCGCCGAGGCCGCCCTCGAGGCGGGCGACGTCGGCGCCTGGCTCGCCTGCAACGACCGTTTCATGCTCGCCGTCTATCGGCTCTGCCCGCTCGACATCGTCGTCGGCGAGGCGATCAAACTGTGGCGCCGGAGCGAGACGGTCCGCTCGGGCCGGGTCCGGCACGATTGGCATCATCTCAGCCGCGAGGCGATCCGGCTCTCGCTCGGGCGCATCCTGACGCTGGTCGAGACGCGCGATCGCGCCGGCCTGAAGGCGGCCCTCGGACGCCTCACGCAAGTCCGGCGGTCGCCGGGGGCGGGGGCCTGAGGGCAAGGGCTCGTGGGCGAGACGGCGTGAGCACGAGAGCGGTGGGCCGACGCGCCCACCCGCGCCGGTCAGCCGTTCGGTTTCGGAATCCGGCTCTCCGGGGCGCCGAGGCGCAGCGACAACTGGATCGCCTCGCGCTGGATCACCCGGGAGATCTGCTTCACCGCCTTGGCGGTGAAGCGCGTCTTGGGGCCGCTGGCGTTGAGCGCGCCGATCAGCTTGCCGCCGACGCCGAACACCGGCGCCGCGACCGCCGCCATGTCGGGATGGCGCTCGCCGGCGGAGGTGAAGATCAGGGCGTCGGCGTCGGTCGCGCTCTCGAGCCCGTTCGCGAAGGCGATCAGGGCCTTGCCGCTGGCGCCCTTGAGCGGCAGCGTGTCGCCGACGCGGATGTGGTCGCGGATGAGCTGGGGCGTCTCGACCCGGAACAGGCAGACGCGCGCCTCGCCCTCGGCGACGTAGAAGGTCGCGCTCTCGTCGATCTCGGCGACCACCGTCTCCAGAACCGGCATCACGTAGGACTGGAGATTGAAGGATTCGCGATAGACGGCGGCGAGCTCGGCGAGCTTCGGGCCGAGGTGGTAGCTGCCGGTGTCGAGCCGCCGGATGTAGCCGAAGCCTTCGAGCGATTCGAGCAGGCGCAGCACGGTGCTCTTGTAGAGACCCGTCGCCTCGGCGATCTCCTTCAGAGAAAGCACGCCGCTCGTCTGGCGAAACGCATCGAGGATCAGGAGGGCACGGTTGACCGCCGCGACCCCGCCAGTCTTGCCACTGTCTTCATTCATGGGGCGACGGTCCGGTAGCCGAGTTCTTCAGCCCCGATCTCATATCCAAAATTCACCGACGGGTCTATCGCGGAGAAATCACGCCCTCGACCCGCAGGGCCTCGATCGCCTCCGCGGTCAGGCCGAGACCCTCGAGGATCTCGGTGGTGTGCTCGCCGAGGCGGGGCGGGGCGGTGCGGGCGGTCGGCTCGCCCTCGGCGAGACGGTAGCCGGCGCGGGTCACGCGCATGGTGGCGCCGGTCTCGCCGGGGACGGGGATCTCCTGAATGAGGCGTCGTTCCGCGATCTGCGGGTGGGAGAGGACGGCGGGAATGTCGAGGACCGGGCCGGCCGGGATGCCGGCCGCGGTCAGCGCCTCGACCCAATGGGCGACGCTCGCGCCGGCGAGGCCGGCGTTGATCTCGACGTTGAGGGCGGCGCGATGGCGCTTGCGCAGCTCGCGCTCGCAGAAGCGGGGGTCGGCGACCAGATCCTCGCGGCCGAGCAGGCCGCAGAGCGCGACGAAATGCTCGTCCTTGTTGGCGGCGATGTTGAGCGGGCCGTCGGCGGCGACGAAGGTGCCGGAGGGCGCGGCGGTCATGTTCTCGTTGCCGAGCGGGGTCGGGCGGACGTGGGCGGAGAGATAGTTCGAGACGATCCAGCCCATGGTGACGATGCTCGAATCGAGCATGGAGACGTCGATGAAGCGCCCCTTGCCGGTGCGATCGCGGGCGAACAGGGCGGCCATCGTGGCGAAGGCGCCGGTGAGACCGCCGATCGTGTCGGCGACGGGGTAGCCGACCCGCAGCGGCGCGGTCTCGGGCGAGCCGGTGACGCTCATGATGCCGGCCATGCCCTGGATGATCTGGTCGTAGGCGGGGCTGTTGCGCAGCGGGCCGGCCTGACCGAAGCCGGAGATGGCGCAGTAGATCAGCTTCGGATTGATCTTGCGCAGGTCCTCCCAGCCGAGCTTCAGGCGGTCCATCACGCCGGGCCGGAAGTTCTCGACGAGCACGTCGGCGGTGGCGACCAGGGTCTCGAACACTCTGCGGCCGGCGGGCGTCTTGAGATCGAGGGCGAGCGACTTCTTGCCGGCGTTCTGGGCCTGGAACGAGGTGCCCATCAGATCGCGGTTGAGATCGGGCGCGGCGCCGAGGCGACGGGCGAGGTCGCCGCCGTCGGGGTTCTCGATCTTGATGACCTCGGCGCCGAGGAGCGCCATCTGATAGGTGGAGAACGGGCCCGACAGAACGTTGGTCAGGTCGAGAACGCGCACGCCCTGGAGCAGGTCGGCGGGTGTCTCGGCGGCGGAGGACGCGTCGGTCATGGGGCGATCCAGAAATCCGGGGAAGACTATGGTCATGATGGTTCTGTCTAATAGAACGTAATTCTGATATTTACGCGGTCGGCGCCTTCCCTGTCAAGGCGACGGCGGTCCGGCGTCTCGGCTGGGGCGGTGTGGGTGCGTGACACGGGGCGTCGGACGGCGCGCGGGGTGGGCGCGCCGCCGGTCGCGGTCGGGGTCGCGGGAGGCTCGCGCGGCCCGCGCCGGGCCGGGGGAGGGCGGCGCGGGCCGATCGCGCGCGGGTCAGCCGGCGCGCCGGATCTCGCGGAAGCGGCGCAGGCCGCCGCCGCGCATCACGGCGCCGGGGAGCGGGTGGCCGACGATGGTCTCGGCGAATTTGGCGCAATCGATCAGGGCGTCGAGATCGACGCCGGTCTCGATGCCCATCTCCTCGCACATGAAGACGAGATCCTCGGTGCAGACGTTGCCGGCGGCGCCGGCGTGGCCGGCGAAGGGACAGCCGCCGAGGCCGGCGACGGCGGTGTCGAACATGCGCACCCCCATCTCGAGGCCGGCATAGGCGTTGGCGATCCCGAGGCCGCGCGTGTCGTGGAGATGCAGCAGCAGCGGCAGATCGGGGTGCTTCTCGCGGATGGCGCCGACGACCCGCTTCACGCGGTCCGGCGTGGCCCAGGCCATGGTGTCGCCGAGGCCCATGTGGTCGATGGTCTCGCCGTGCTCGGCGGCGATCGCCAGGAGGTCGCCGACGAGGCCGACGACACGCTCGACGGGGACGTCGCCCTCGAAGTTGCAGCCGAAGGCGGCGGTGATGAAGCCGCGCCGCACCGAGACGCCCGCGGCCTGATACATGGCGACGAGTTCGTGCTGGGCGCTCAGCTGTTGCGCCGGCACGCGGTTCTGATTGCGCTTCAGGAAGGCGGCGGAGGCGTAGAGGTTCAGCGAACCGTCGATGGTCAGCCGGTCGCGATGGCCGAGCGCGCGCTCGAAGCCGCGCTGATTGAGCCACAGGCCGGTGAAGTGGACGCCGGGACGCGGTGTGAAACCCCGGATCACGGCGTCGGCGTCGGCCATGCCGGGAACCGCCTTCGGATTGACGAAGGAGGCGACCTGGATGTGACGGAGCCCGGTCCGGGCGAGGCGGTCGACCAGCTCGATCTTGGCGGCGGTCGGGATCGCGGCGGACTCGATCTGGAATCCCTCGCGCGGGCCTTCCTCATTCAAATACACGGTCCCGGGAAGGGCGCTCATGCGGTTCTCCGTCGTCTGTCTCAGGAACGAGGGCGCCGTTCGGCACGGGGTGGGCCGGAAGGCCCGACGAGGCGGGGCCTTCCGGCGTCATGTGGGTCACATGACGCTCCGACTGGTCGGGACGTCACGGTCTCGGCGTCACACGGCGACTTCGTCGGCCTTGTAGGTGTAGAGCCAGTGGTAGCGGTCGCGGATCGGCGCCTTGCTCCACTCGCGCTCGAGGTAGCGCTGGGCCTCCTCCTCGGTGCGCAGTTCCTTGCTGTGGAAGCGGTCGGTGTTGTCGCGGGCGCCGAGGACCATCTTGCGGGTGCGCTCGACGCGGGCCTCCTCGTAGCGCTTCAGGGCGCCCGGCAGATCGTCCGGCAGGGCCTCCAGGCAACGGGCGAGGACGACGCCGTCCTCGATCGCCATCACCGCGCCCTGGGCGAGGAAGGGCAGGGTCGGATGGCAGGCGTCGCCGAGGAGCGTGACCCGCCCCTTGGTCCAGGCCGGCATCGGATCGCGCACCATCAGGGCCCATTTGAAGAGCTTCGGCGCCACCCGGATCACCGCGTGGACGTCCGCGTGCCAGCCGGCGAAGTCGGCGGCGCATTCCTCGGCGGTGCCGACGATGTTCCAGGCCTCCTCGCGCCAATCGTCGCGATCGATCGTGGCGACGAAGTTGAGGAGCTTGCCGCCGCGCAGCGGATAGGTGACGACGTGGCCGCCCGGTCCGATCCAGGTGTTGCCGACCATCGCCTGGAGATGGGCGGGCAGCAGCTCCATCGGCACGACGCCGCGCCAGGTCACCATGCCGGAGAAGACCGGATTGTCGACGCCCCAGGTCTGGGTGCGGATCGCGGAGCGGACGCCGTCGGC
Source organism: Pinisolibacter aquiterrae (assembly GCF_019160155.1). Classification (GTDB taxonomy): domain Bacteria; phylum Pseudomonadota; class Alphaproteobacteria; order Rhizobiales; family Ancalomicrobiaceae; genus Pinisolibacter; species Pinisolibacter aquiterrae. The sequence goes on along the minus strand of NZ_JAFNIH010000019.1, from coordinate 466,022 downwards.
GCCGATCAGGGCGCGGCCGCGCGCGGTCGTGCCGTCCTCGAGGGTCAGGGTGACGCCGTCCTCGTCCTGGACGTAGCCGACGGCGCGCTTGCCGAGGCGGATCGCATCGGGATCGATGGCGCGGACGCCGGCGACCAGCACGTCGAGGAGGTCGGGGCGATAGACGGTGAGATAGGGATAGCCGTAATCGGCCATCACGGTCTCGCCGAGGTCGAACATCGGCCAAGCGGTGCCGTTGTTCCACAGGCGGAACTGCTTCTTCTCCGGCTTGCAGGAGAGGGCCGCGAGATCGTGGAACACGCCGAGCGTGTCGAGCGCGCGGGCGCCGTTCGGGCTGATCTGGACACCGGCCCCGACCTCGGCCAGCGCCGGGGCCTGCTCATAGACCTCGACGGCATGGCCCTTCTTCAGCAGCGCCAGCGCCGCGGCGGCCCCACCGATGCCGCCACCGGCGATCAGGATCGGGTTCTTCTCGGACATGTTCTTTCCCTCGGTTGAGGCCGGGTTCCGGGCGGTTCAGAGGATCTCCTCGCGCAGCCATCCCAGCTTTTCGTAGATCGGTCGGTCGGTGACGCGCAGCAGCACCGCGTCGTCGTCGGCGACATGGCGAAAGGCGCGCCAGGCCGGCACCGCCAGGACGTCGCCGCGCGACCACGGCAGGACGGTGTCGCCCACCTCGGTCCGGCCGCTGCCCTCGACGACGGCGAAGACGGAATTGGCGGTCGTCCGCATGCGCCGCGTCGACCCCTTCGCCAGGCGCTGCATGAAGAGGCGCACGGTCGCCATGGCGGGATCGCCGAATTCGGTCTGCGCGGCGCACATGCCACCGGCGTCGTCGGTGCTCGCGTCGAGCGCGGCGACCGTATCGGTCCAGCGGAAGGCGATCGGAGCGGTCTCGACGTCGCGCGGATCGGCCTCGATTCCGTCGGGATGCTGTTCGAAGAACATCGGCTCGAGCAGATGGACCGTCGGCACGTCGAGGAAGTCGAGCCAGTAGCAATCCTCTTCGCCGACGTTCTCGTGGGAATGCCAGCACCAGTTCGGCGTCAGCAACACGTCGCCGGGACGCATCTCCACGCGCTTCCCGTCGACCGTGGTGTAGGTGCCGCGGCCGTCGAGGATCAGGCGCAGGGCGTTGGGCGTGTGGCGATGCGAGCGCGCCACCTCGCCGGGACGGATCATCTGATAGGCCGCGACCAGGGTGCGGACGGTGGCGTAGCGATTGCCCTCGACCGGGTTGCGCATGGTCAGATTGCGGCGCTCGGCATGTTCGGTGCTGACGAGATCGCGCGCGACGTCGAGGATCGGGCGAACCTCGGCGTAGTGCCAGGCGTGGGGGAGGAAGTTCTCCGCGGGCGTGCGCCACAGCGCCGGGAACCGGCGGTGCCAGCCGCCCTCCATGTGGAGACCGTCGAAGGCGGCATAGAGCTCGTCGAGGGTTCTCGGTGTGGTCATCGCTCGGCTCAGGCCTTCTTCACCAGTTGATAGGGTTCCTCGAACATCGAGGCGCGTCCGCCGGTGCCCTGGACGACGTCGACGATCATCTCGCCGCAGTGGTCGATCTCGATGCGGATCTTGTTGCCCGCGACGACGGGACCGACCCCTTCCGGGGTGCCGGTGGCGATGATGTCGCCGGGGTACAGGGTCATGACGGCCGAGGCCATCTCGATCATACCGGGGATGTCGAGCACCAGATCCTTGGTGTTGGCATCCTGCCGCAGCTCCTCGTCGACCCAGAGGCGCATGCGCAGGGCGGTCGGGTCGGGAACCTCGTCGGCCGTGGTGATCCAGGGGCCGACCGGGCAGAAGGTGTCGTAGGCCTTGCGTGCGACGCGCTCCTCGCGGCCGCGCACCACCATGTCGAGCAGGCAGGCGTAGCCGAAGACGTAGTCCTTCCAGTCGGCGCGGGCGACGTTGCGGGCGGTCTTGCCGATGACGATGCCGAGCTCGCTCTCGTGATGGACCTCACGGCCGGGAAGATCCGGCAGGACCACGGGCTCGCCGGCGCCCGACAGCGACGAATTGGGCTTCAGGAAGAAGCCCTGGTTGGTGGCGCGATAGCCGGCCCCCATCTCGGCGCCGTGGGCGTGATAGTTGACGGGGAAGGCGACGACCTTGTTCGGCCAGGGAATCGGCGTCAGAAGCTTCACCTGCGAGACCGGAACGGGCGTGCCCTCGGCCGCCGCGCGCTCCAACGCCGGGCGGAGCCGGTCGAAATCGGCGACGAGGCGGGTCGGGTCGATCGGCGGCCAGGCGAGGGGATCGACGCCGGCCGCGTCGGTCACGTCCACGATGCCCCCGGCGGTGACGACGCCGATGCGTCCATTGTCGTAACGAGCGAGTCTCACGGCTTCACCATAATTCTGTTAGATAGAACGACGTTCTTTTTTCAGAATAAGCCCGGCGATCCGGTCTTGTCAACACCGACGATGGCCCGTGGCGCAGGTGCGCGACGGCGAAGGCGAGGTCGGCGCGCGGGCGCGGGCGATGGCTCGCCGCCGGAGCGGGCCCGCGTCCTCCGGTGTGGGCGGTGGGGTGGCGGGCGAAAGAGAAGAGCTCGGCGGGAGGGCCCGCCGAGCTCGAGGCGCTTCGCTGGGAGACGCGCTCAGAAATCGCGCTGGACGCGGAAGAAGGCGACCAGACCGTCGCCGTCCGGAAGGACGGCGCGATCGATGCGGCGATATTCGAGAGCGGCGGTGAAGGACAGGTCGGCGACCGGCTTCCAGCGCATCGAGCCCTGGAGGTCGATCTGATCGAAGTCGGCGAAGGCCGAGCCGGCCGGCGCGTCGTAGCGCAGGTAGGAGCCGCCGATCGACGAGGACAGGGTCTTCGTCCAATTGTGGTTGTAGCCGCCGGCGACCGACCAGGCGGTCGACTGCAGCAGCTGGCCGCCGGTGAACTCGAAGTCCTGGAAGGGGGTGTTGGCGGTCCACACGCCGGCGGCGACGTAGCCGAGCGCGCCCTTGCCCCAGGCCGCCTGCAGGCCGACGATGTCGCCCGCGCCGAGCATCGGCACCAGCACCTTGACGCCACCGCCGACGGCGTAGCCGAGCTTGCTCTCGTTGACGGCGGCATTGCCGTTGTCGTCGTGCAGGACGCCCATGATCTGGGCCGAGCCCCAGGCCTGCTTGATCGCGACGTTGGCGACGAGATCCGGGGTCTTGACGCCGCCGTAGGGGCCGCTCATGCGGCGGAAGCCGGCGGTCAGGCTGGAGGCGGGCTCGTTGGAGGTGCCGGCGTCCTCGAGCGACAGCGAGGCGGAGATGCCGTTGCCGAAGCCGAAGGTGTAGGCGATCAGGTTCACTTCCGAGAAGGCGGCCGAGGCGAGCTGGAAGGAATCGGTGACGCCGATGCCGGCGGTGAAGAAGTCGAAGAACGACTGGGCGCGGCCGGCGGTCAGGCCGCCGAACTGCACGAAGGCCTTGCGCAGCGAGGTCTCGGTGGTGGCCTGGGCAGTGTTCTGAGTGATCCAGATGTCGACGAAGGAGCGCAGCAGGCCCATTTCGGTGTTGGTGCGGGCGTCGATGGTGAGATTGACGCGGGCGCGGGTGGCGATCGCGCGCTGATTGCGCGGGCTCCAGCCGTAGACGGCGGGCAGCGCGATGTTCTCGCGGCTCTGCGTCAGGGCGCGGAACTCGGCACGGACGAAGCCGCCGATCCGCAGGCAGGTCTCGGTGCCGGGGATGTAGAAGTAACCGGCACCGTAGGCGTCGCAGACCTTCACGTATTCGGCCGCGGCGGGCGCCTTGCGGGCGAGATCGGCGGCCGACACGGCGCCCGTCCCTGTGAGAACGGCCGCTGCCGCCAGTGCTGACACGTATTTCATCATTCCCCCCTTTTCGGACGTCGACGAGACGCCGCCGTCTCGCGACGGTCGTCTCCCCTCTCCCTCTTTCCGCCGTTCGATCGCATGCGACCGAGGGCGGTTGCCGACTCGGCGTCCCGACGTTTTGTTTCTGCCGTGCGCTCGCTCGGAAACATTAAAATAGAACGCAGTTCTAAATCACCTCGAGGGGACGATGATGTCAAGAGCAAAGGGTGTCGTTGCGTGAGGACGCGAATTTCCTCCGTCGGAGGGTGTCGGGAGGGGGAAAAACGGTGGATCGGAAGGGCAAGCGGCGGGGGACGATGAGGGTTGGAGCATCGCGGTGTGGCGCGGGCCCCGGGCAAAACCGGCCGCACGATCGCGAAAATCGTCGTCGAGACGCGCGCCGAGGCGGCGGGCCGGACCGGCGTCACGGCCCGTGAGGCCTGCGGGCGGTCCGGGCCGAGCGTACTGGGAAGTAATGACGACGCGGCCGCCGCGTGGCGGAGCAGCGTCCGGTTGAACGACGGCCGGCGGGAGATTCGGCGCGAGGAGGAACGAGCGGACGTCGACGCGGCAATGGCGGCGTGGCGACGATCTCGACTTCTTGAAAGGGCTTCGATCCGGGATCGAGGAGGTGGTGGTGGGCGTGACAGGGATCGAACCTGTGACCCCTACGATGTCAACGTAGTGCTCTCCCGCTGAGCTACACGCCCGGAACCACCGGCGCCGCTCATCGGGATCGAGCGGCGAGGGGGTCTATAACGAGGTTTGATCGGTCCCGCAAGTGCCGAGACCCGTGCCCTGTGGAAAGTTCTCACCGCGACCGGGCGAGGCCCGCGTCGCGCCGCTCAGGCGGCGAGCAGCTTCTCGACTTCGCGGACGAGATCGCGCAGGTGGAAGGGCTTCGACAGGACCTTGGCGTCCTTGGGGGCCTGGCTGTCGGGGTTGAGCGCGACGGCGGCGAAGCCGGTGATGAACATCACCTTGAGGTCGGGGTCGAGCTGGGTCGCGCGGCGGGCCAGTTCGATGCCGTCCATCTCGGGCATCACGATGTCGGTCAGGAGGAGGGTGAAGGGCTCCTCGCGCAGGCGTTCGTAGGCGCTGCGGCCGTTGTCGTAGGACACCACGTCATAACCGGCGTTGACCAACGCCTTGGCCAGAAACCGGCGCATGTCGTTGTCGTCCTCGGCGAGAATGATGCGCGCCATCGGGTCCATGTCGTATCTTCCAACTCTCGGTGAACTTCGTTCCGACATTTGGAACGATCGCGGTAAACATCCGGTGAAATCGGGCCGGGTCGCTCCGATCGAGACGGCGCGGTCCGCGTCTCCGGCGCGCCATTGTGGACAGGATCGCGGCGGAAAGGCAAATTGTTCGGATGGGCTCGCGCGCGGGCGCCACGGCGCGAGACCGGACGAGGAGGCGGGGGCGTGAAGATCATTCGTGACTTCGTCGAACACCCGCCGTTCGAACTGGTTCTGCCGGAGCGGATCCGGGCGCCGTTCCTGATCGATTCGCCGCACAGCGGCTCGGCCTATCCGGACGCGTTCCTGCGCGCGACCCGGCTCGACGCCACCGCGATCCGCCGGTCGGAGGACGCCTTCGTCGACGAATTGTGCGCCGGGGCGGTCGATCACGGACTGGTGCTGATGCGGGCGCATTTCCCGCGCGCCTATCTCGACGTCAATCGCGAGGCGCTCGAACTCGACCCCAAGATGTTCACGGGGGCGTTGCCGCGCGGCGCCAACACTCATTCGCCTCGGGTGATCGGCGGGCTCGGCACGATCCCGCGCATCGTCTCCGAGCGCGACGAGATCTATGGCGGGCCGATCCCGATCGAGGAGGGGCTCGCCCGAATCGAGGCGTTGCATCGGCCCTATCACGACACGCTCGGGCGGACGCTCGAGCGGATCCGCGATCGGTTCGGCCTCGCCGTCCTGATCGACTGCCATTCGATGCCCTCGATCGCCCGGCCGGCGATCGGCGACCCGCGCGCCGAGGTGATCCTCGGCGACCGCAACGGCACAAGCTGCGATCCGCGCCTCACCGACGTGGTCTCGGCGCTGTTCCGGGGCGCGGGCTATCGGGTGGCGCGCAACAAGCCCTATGCGGGCGGTCACATCACCGAATATTTCGGACGGCCGGCGGAGGGGATCCACGCCCTGCAGATCGAGATGTCGCGGGCGCTCTACATGAACGAGGCGCGACTGACCAAGACCGCCGGCTTCACCCGGCTGGAGCGGGATCTGGCGCGCATCTTCGGTGATTTGGCGAGCGGATGGGGGGCGATCTTCGATCGCGACACGCTGGCGGCGGAGTGAGGCCGGCGCACGCCGATGCCCCGGTTGCGTCGCAGCAAAAAAAACGGGCCGCGCGCTGAGAGCGGCGGCCCGAAAGTGGTATCAGGGAGGAAACGCCCGAGAAGGGCACACGATCCGTCGCGAGGCGACCGACCGCGATGCAATAAATATTATATTGCGCTGCAATAAAGTCAAGGGGCAGGACGCCCATTTTATTCGACTTTGGTTCAGATTCTCGACCGGCCGCCGATGCGACGTCGGCGCCGTGCGGTCGGGCTTGCATTGCGGCGGCGCTCGACGCATGGCTTGGGGCGACCCAGCCACCGCCGAGGATCGCCCGTCATGACCGAACTCCGCCCCTCCGAGGACCTCGTCGCCTTTCTCGATCGGCTCGCCGATGCGGCCGGGGCGGCGATCCTGCCGCATTTCCGATCGCGGTTGGCGGTGGAGAACAAGTTGGGCGGGGCCGCCTTCGATCCGGTGACGGTGGCGGACCGGGCGGCGGAGGCGGCGATGCGGACGCTGATCGGCGCCCATCATCCCGACCATGGCATTCTCGGCGAGGAATACGGCTCCGAGCGACTCGACGCCGAGCACGTCTGGGTGCTCGACCCGATCGACGGGACGCGCGCCTTCATCTCGGGTCTGCCGGTGTGGGGGACACTGATCGGCCTGACGCGCGGCGGCACGCCGACCCTCGGCATGATGGCGCAACCCTTCACCGGCGAGCGCTACGTCGGCGACGGGCGGCGGGCGTGGTATCGTGGGCCGGACGGCGATCGGGCTCTGACGACGCGGACCTGCGGGGGCCTCGAAGACGCGGTGCTCTTCACCACCTCGCCGCATCTCTTCGAGGGCGAGGAGCGGACGGCCTACGACCGGGTGGAATCACGAGTTCGGCTGGCGCGTTACGGGGTCGACTGTTACGCCTATTGCATGGTCGCCGCCGGCTTCGTCGACGTGGTGATCGAGTCCGGGCTCCAGCCCTACGACATCGTCGCGCTGATCCCGGTCGTCGAGGGGGCCGGCGGCGCCGTCACCTCCTGGACCGGCGGCAGCGCCGCCGAGGGCGGGCGCGTCGTCGCCTCTGGCGACGCCCGCATCCACGACGCCGTGCTGCGCCTCCTCGCCCTCGGCGACTGAGGCTTCGGGCGCGGCGGTCTCGGGTTCGATTTCCGGTTCGACGACGGGCGCGGGTTCGGCGACAGGCTTCGGCTCGTCGGCGGTTTCGAGTGCCGGCTCGGCGGCGAGCGGCGTCGCGGGCGGGGTCTCCGCTTCCGTCTCCGCCTGTGCCTCGGGTTCGAACGCCGGCGCCGGGACGACGGTCGGCTCCTGCACGGGCGTCGGCGCGGGCGGGGCGAGGGGATCGCCGCCGGGCACGAAGGCGTCGAAGGCGGCCCAGAACTGCTCGCGGTAGCGATCGCGTTCCTGCAACAGTTCGTGGCGGGCGCCCGGCACCGTCACCAGCTCGGTGGAGCGGGTGGCGACGACGAAACGCTCGATCGCGTCGTTGGAGACCACCCGATCGGCGCCGCAGGCGAAGACGAGCGTCGGCAGGCGCCAGCGATCGAGGGCGTCGGGGCGGAAGACCTCGTCCATCGTGTCGAAGGCGCCGGCGAGCCAGCCGATCGACGGCGAGCCGATGACGACTTGCGGACAGTCCCAGGCGAGCGTCGCGCCGCGGGCGTGACGAGCGGGGTCGGAGGTCAGGCGATTGACGGCGAAGGGTGTCGTCAGCATCGAGGTGGCGCCGCCGCCGGGCACGAAGCTTCGTCCCATGCCGAGGCCGCGCAGGAAGCGGGAGAGGCGGCGGGCGCCGGCTTCGGGCACGCCGAAGTCGCCGAGGCCGAGGAAGGGCGCGACGGCCACCACGCGGCGGACGGCGCCGGAGAGGCGGGCGGCGTTGGCGACGGCGACGAGGGCGCCGGTGGAATGGGCGAGGAGGAAGAGGGGCGCCGGCAGATCGGCGACCACCTCGCGCAGGATCACGTCGAGATCGAAATCATAGGTTCCGAAATGGCGGACATGGCCCATGCGCGGGTGCTTGGCCAGGCGTTCCGAGCCGCCCTGGCCGCGCCAGTCGAAGGCGGCGACGGCGAAGCCGCGCACCTGGAGATCGCGCACGGTCTCGAACCAGCGCTCGATGAATTCGGCGCGGCCCTGGAGGATCAGCACGGTGCCGCGCGCGGTCGGCGCAAGCGGCGGGAAGGTCGCCCAGCGCAGGGCGACGCCGTCGGCCGCGGCGATCGTTCCGACGCGGGCGCCGGGCGGCACCGGATTGTCGGGGAGATCGAAGAGGCGCGCGAGGGCCGGCATCTCGTGTCACTCCTTGGCGGCCCGCGCGAGGGGCGGTCGCGGGTGGCGGCGTCGATGCCTCGGACATAGCGCGGGGGCGGGCGTCCCACAACCGAGCCGGCGCGCGAAGCCGGCGGAAACGCGCGATTCGTGGCGGCGAGAAATTCGTGACGACGGCCCTTGAAAGCTCTCGTCCGCCTTCCCAGATCTTCGACATGGACGCCGCAAGGGTCCATGAAGAAATCGCCCCCTTCGGCGGTGCCACCAACGAGGCGTTCGCGCCTCCGGGCCGCGCGCGGGGAAGACGGCGAATTTCTCACCGATGTCGCTCGACTTCAAGGAGGACATGTCATGCGTGTCGATTTCTCTCCCCTCTATCGTTCCACGGTCGGTTTCGACCGTCTCTTCTCGCTGATGGACAATCTCGGCGCCGCGGAAGCTTCGCAGCCGAGTTATCCGCCCTACAACATCGAGCGGACCGGCGACGACGCCTATCGCATCACCATGGCCGTGGCCGGCTTCGGTGAGGGCGAGCTGTCGATCGAGGTCAAGGAGAACGCTCTCTCGGTGAAGGGCGAGAAGGTCCAACAGGAGGCCTCCGGCGAATTCCTCTATCGAGGCATCGCCGCGCGCAGCTTCGAACGCCGCTTCCAGCTCGCCGATCACATGATCGTACAGGGCGCGCGGCTCGAGAACGGGCTGCTGCACATCGAACTCGTCCGGGAGATCCCCGAGACGCTGAAGTCGCGTCGCATTCCGATCACCCAGGCCGCCTCGCGCGGCACGATCGAGGCCTCCCCCGCCTCGCCGTCGATCGAATCGACGCCGACGGTCGCCGCCGCCTGACGGCCGCGACCCGCCGATCGGGTTCCTCCGTCCCCCCGAGGAGCCCGCTCGGCGCCAGAGCCCCGATCGCCCCCGGTCGGTTTTCGAGCGTGCCCCGTCGTCCACCCCCAGGGACGGCGGGGCATCGCCTTTTTTGGGGTCCGCGTGCGTCGGGCGGTTTGTCAGGGCGATCACGAGGCGGTAGACGTACGCCCCGCGAACATGTTCGGCCTCGCGCCCGGCCTCGGTCGGCGGCGGGCCTCAGAGAGACATAGGTCCGTGATCCGTCACATCGTCTTCTTCACCGTCGCCGATCCCGCCGACCGTGCCACGGTGGAGGCGGGGCTCAGGCTCCTGGAGAGCAACCCGCACGCCCTGCGTCTGGAGATCCGGCCCAATCTGAAGGGCGATTCGTGGTCGACCGAGGTCGACTTCGTGGTCTATGGCGAATTCGCCGACGCGGCCGCGCTCGCCGCCTACAAGGCGCATCCGATCTACGAGGACGCGATCCGCCGGGTCCGGCCCTTGCGCGATCTCAGGATCGCCGCCGACTTCGAGCTCGATTGAGCCTCAGGCGAGGGCGCGGGCGAGGTCGGCGATCTCCTCGGACGTCGTCGCGAAACTGGTGACGAAGCGCCACAGTTTCTCGCCGTCGCGGGGACGATCCTCGGGCGCGAGCGCCGCCACCGACCAATCGTAGAAACGAGCCCCGGCGGCGCGCAGCCGTTCGGCCGTCGCCTCGTCCATGAAGACGAAGACCTCGTTGGCCTCCGGCGCCCAGGCGAGGCGGGCGCGCGGCGAGGCGGCGATCGTTTCCGCGAGAGCATCGGCCATGGCGTTGGCATGGGTGGCGAGGGCGAGCCAATGGCCGCCGTCGAGCCAGGCGTCGAACTGCGCGGTGATCAGACGATGTTTGGAGACGAGCTGGCCGGCGCGCTTGCGCAGATAAGCGATCGTGTCGCGGCGCGCGGGGTCGAAGGCGACGATCGCCTCGGCCATCAGGCAGCCGCCCTTGGTGCCGCCGAAGGACATCAGATCGACGCCGGCCTTCCAGGTGGCTTCCGCCGGGGTGCAGCCGAGGCGGGCGATCGCATTGGCGAAACGGGCACCGTCGAGGTGCACCGCGAGCCGATGCGCCCGGGCGACCTCGCAGAGGGCGGCGGTCTCGGCCGGCCGGTAGACGAGGCCGTATTCGTTGGGCGAGGTCAGCGACAGAACCGAGAGTTCGCCGTGATGGAGCCCGCGCGGGATCTCTTCGAGGCGCCGGGCGAGATCGGCGGCGCCGAGCTTTCCGCGCGCGCCGGGAAGACGGATCGTGCGGGTGCCGGCGAAGAACTCCGGAGCGCCGCATTCGTCGACCGCCAGATGTGCCTCCTCGTGGGCGACGACCGCGCCCCAGGGTGGGGCGAGGGCGGCGATCGACAGCGCGTTGGCGGCGGTGCCGGTGGCGACCGTCAGCACCGCGACCTCACGTTCGAAGAGTTCGGAGATCCGCGCCTCGAGCCGGCGGGTGGCGTCGTCGGTGCCGTAGGCGGGACGGGCACCCGAGCGACCGGCGGCGAGGAGGGCGGCGAGGACGGGCTCGGAGGCACCGGCCCAATTGTCGGACGAGAAGATCATGGCGGCGACCTTGGCACCGCGCGGGCCGCGGAGCAAGGGCGTGGGGAAGGGGCGTGCGACGGAGGGCGGGCCGCTCGTGCGGAAGACGCGCGAGGTGTCGCTGCGTGACCGTAATTCGCGCCGATCGTGTGCGGTTGCCCAGCATTTGCTCAGAGTGGCGAGAGGTGCGGCATGGCGCGCATGCGGGTCGACTTGCGAGGACTCCGGTTTTCTGCCATCTTCCGACTGTGAGAAATAGGACAGTGTTGTTGACCTATCTCTCCAGGGGGCGAGAAAATCGGCTGTTTTCAGTCACTTCTCACTCTTTCTCGGCAGGGGCTCAGCTCGTTTCCGAGGGTCTTCGAGATCGATTTTCGGACTCGGCCCGAGGTTTGCGAGCGGTGACGTCCCGAAACCCGGCCCGCGCCGGTCGCCTCTCCCGCCGGTCGGCGGCGGGGGCGAGCGTCGACGGGCCACCCTTGTCGCCGACGTCGCGAGACGTCGCTCAAAGCGAGGATGGATCCCAATGGAACGGATCTCGTCGGAAGAACTCCAGGGCCGCCCGGCCGACGCCGTCTCGACCGAGGTCGCGACCACGGCGACCGCGCTGCCGCCCGCGCAAGGCATGTTCGATCCGGCCGAGACCCGCGACGCCTGCGGCGTCGGCTTCGTCGCCGACATCAAGGGGCGCAAGACCCACGGGATCGTCAAGGACGCGCTCTACGTGCTCGAGAACCTCGAGCATCGCGGCGCGGTCGGCGCCGATCCGCTGATGGGCGACGGCGCCGGCATCCTGGTGCAGATCCCGCACGCCTTCTTCTCCGAGGAATGCGCGAAGCTCGGCTTCACCCTGCCGGAGGCCGGCCACTACGCCATCGGTCAGCTGTTCCTGCCGCGCGATCAGGCCGAGCGCGAGCGCGCCGTCGCCATCGTCGAGCGTTCGATCAAGGCGGAGGGTCTGGCGATCCTCGGCTGGCGCGACGTTCCGGTCGACAATTCCAAGCTCTCCGAAGGCGTCAAGGCGACCGAGCCGGTCCATGCCCAGGTGTTCGTCGGCTGCGCCGGCACCCAGGTCGACACGGAAGCCTTCGAGCGGCGCATCTACATCGCCCGCAAGCTCCTCTCCGGCGACGTCTACGAGGCCGACTGGAACGGAGCCACCAAGCGCGATCTCGACAGCTTCTACGTGGTCAGCTTCTCGAGCCGCACCATCGTCTACAAGGGCATGTTCCTGAGCTATCAGGTCGGCGCCTATTATCTCGACCTGCACGACGAGCGCTTCGTCTCGGCGCTGGCGCTGGTGCATCAGCGCTTCTCGACCAACACCTTCCCGTCGTGGAAGCTCGCCCATCCCTACCGGATGGTCGCCCACAACGGCGAGATCAACACGCTGCGCGGCAACGTCAACTGGATGTACGCCCGTCAGGCGACCACCACCTCGAAGCTCTTCGGCGACGAGATCGGCAAGATCTGGCCGATCTCCTACGAGGGCCAGTCCGACACCGCCTGTTTCGACAACGCGCTCGAGTTCCTGCTGCGCGGCGGCTATTCGCTGCCGCACGCGGTGATGACGCTCATCCCCGAGGCCTGGGCCGGCAACAAGGTGATGGACGACGAGCGCAAGGCCTTCTACGAGTATCACGCCGCGATCATGGAGCCGTGGGACGGCCCGGCGGCGGTGTGCTTCACCGACGGCCGCCAGATCGGCGCGACGCTCGACCGCAACGGTCTGCGTCCGGCCCGCTACATCGTCACCGACGACGACCGCGTCATCCTCGCCTCGGAATCCGGCGTGCTGCCGGTGCCGGAGGAAAAGATCGTCCAGAAGCTGCGCCTGCAGCCGGGCAAGATGCTGCTGATCGATCTCGAGGCCGGCCGCATCGTCTCCGACGAGGAGATCAAGCACTCGATCTCCACCGCGCACCCCTATGCGCAATGGATCGAGGAGACCCAGCTCGTCCTCGAGGATCTGCCGGAGGTGCCGGCGCGCGCGCCCAAGACGCTCGAGAGCCTGCTCGATCTGCAGCAGGCCTTCGGCTACACTCAGGAAGACCTCAAGCTCCTGATGCCGCCGATGGCCGTCACCGGCCAGGAGGCGATCGGCTCGATGGGTACCGACACGCCGATCTCGGCGCTGTCGGACAAGTCGAAGCTGCTCTACACCTATTTCAAGCAGAACTTCGCCCAGGTCACCAACCCGCCGATCGATCCGATCCGCGAGGAACTGGTGATGAGCCTCGTCTCCTTCATCGGGCCGCGGCCGAACCTGTTCGATCTCGAGGGCGCCGAGGCGCAGAAGCGGCTCGAGGTGCGTCAGCCGATCCTCACCAACGAGGATCTGGAGAAGATCCGCACCATCGGCGACATCGAGGGGTCGGGCTTCAAGTCGATCACCATCGACATCACCTATCCGGCCGCCAACGGCGCCTCGGGCATGCGCCCGGCGCTGGAGGCGATCTGCATCCAGGCGGAGGCCGCGGTGCGGATCTCGGCGACGGGGCAGGTCTACAACATCATCGTCCTCTCCGACCGCATGGTCGGGCGCGAGCGCATCGGCATTCCGGCGCTGCTCGCCACCGCCGCCGTGCACCATCACCTGATCCGCAAGGGCCTTCGGACCCGCGCCGGTCTGGTCGTCGAGTCGGGCGAGCCGCGCGAGATCCATCACTTCGCGCTCCTCGCCGGCTACGGCGCCGAAGCGATCAACCCCTATCTCGCCTTCGACACGCTGCTGGCGATGAAGTCTCAGTTCCCCGACGACGTCGACGAGACCGAGATCGTCTATCGCTACATCAAGTCGATCGGCAAGGGGCTGCTCAAGGTCATGTCCAAGATGGGCATCTCGACCTATCAGTCCTATTGCGGCGCGCAGATCTTCGACGCGGTCGGTCTCGAATCGAAGTTCGTGAAGCAGTATTTCTTCGGCACCGCGACCAAGATCGAGGGCATCGGTCTGGATCAGGTGGCGAAGGAGACGGTGCTGCGTCACGCCCGCGCCTTCGGCGCCGATCCGGTGCTCGCCCATGCGCTCGAGGTCGGCGGCGAATACGGCATGCGCCTGCGCGGCGAGGCCCACGTGTGGACGCCCGATGTCATCGCCGGTCTCCAGCATGCGGTGCGCGGCAATTCGTTCGAGCGCTACAAGGCCGAATTCGCCGATCCGATCGATCGTCAGAGCGAGAAGCTGACCACCATCCGTGGCCTCTTCCGCATCAAGAGCGCGGCCGAAATGGGCCGCACCCCGGTCGCTCTCGACGAGGTCGAGCCGGCGGCGGCGATCGTCCGGCGCTTCGCCACCGGCGCGATGTCCTTCGGCTCGATCAGCCGCGAGGCCCACACCACGCTCGCCATCGCGATGAACCGCATCGGCGGCCGCTCCAACACGGGTGAGGGCGGCGAGGAGGCGGATCGCTTCGTGCGGCTTCCCAACGGCGACAGCCTGCGCTCGGCGATCAAGCAGGTGGCCTCGGGCCGCTTCGGCGTCACCACCGAATATCTGGTCAACTCCGACCAGATGCAGATCAAGGTCGCTCAGGGCGCCAAGCCCGGCGAGGGCGGTCAGTTGCCCGGCCACAAGGTCGACGCGGTCATCGCCAAGGTGCGTCACGCCACGCCGGGCGTCGGCCTGATCTCGCCGCCGCCGCATCACGACATCTATTCGATCGAGGATCTGGCCCAGCTGATCTTCGACCTGAAGAACGTCAACCCGACGGCCGAGGTCTCGGTCAAGCTCGTCTCGGAGGTCGGCGTCGGCACCGTCGCCGCCGGCGTCGCCAAGGCGCGCGCCGACCACATCACCATCTCCGGCTTCGAGGGTGGCACCGGCGCCTCGCCGCTGACCTCGATCAAGCATGCCGGTTCGCCCTGGGAGATGGGTCTCGCCGAGACCCATCAGACCCTGGTGGTGAACAAGCTGCGCTCGCGTGTCGCGCTCCAGGTCGACGGCGGTCTCCGGACCGGCCGCGACGTGATCATCGGCGCTCTCCTGGGCGCGGACGAATTCGGCTTCGCCACGGCGCCGCTGATCGCGGCGGGCTGTCTGATGATGCGCAAGTGTCATCTCAACACCTGTCCCGTCGGCATCGCCACCCAGGATCCGGTGCTCCGGAAGCGCTTCAAGGGCACGCCCGAACACGTCATCAACTACTTCTTCTTCGTCGCCGAGGAAGTGCGTCGGATGATGGCGGAGCTGGGCTTCACCAAGTTCGAGGAGATGATCGGCCGCTCCGACCTGCTCGACAAGCAGGGGACGATCGATCACTGGAAGGCCAAGGGGCTCGACTTCTCCAAGCTGTTCTTCATGCCGAAGGCCGCGCCGGAGGAGATCCGCCACACCGCCGTCCAGAACCATCCGATCGATACCGTGCTCGACCGCAAGCTGATCGCCGAGGCGATGCCGGCGCTCGAGGCCAAGACCCCGGTGCGCATCGAGACCAAGGTCATCAACGTCGATCGCTCGGTCGGCGCGATGCTCTCGGGCGAGGTCGCCAAGCGTTGGGGCCATGCCGGTCTGCCGGAAGACACGATCCACGTGACCCTCACCGGCACGGCGGGTCAGTCGTTCGGTGCCTGGGCGGCGCGGGGCGTCACGCTGGAGCTGATCGGCGACGGCAACGACTACGTCGGCAAGGGTCTTTCGGGCGGCCGTCTGGTGGTCAAGCCGAACCCGGCCTCGAAGATCGTGCCGGAGAGCTCGATCATCGTCGGCAACACCGTGCTCTACGGCGCGGTGGAGGGCGAGTGCTACTTCCGGGGTCTCGCCGGTGAACGCTTCGCCGTGCGCAACTCCGGCGCCATCGCCGTCGTCGAGGGCGTGGGCGACCACGGCTGCGAATACATGACCGGCGGTGTCGTGGTGGTGCTCGGTCCGACCGGCCGCAACTTCGGCGCGGGCATGTCGGGCGGCGTCGCCTATGTGCTCGACGAGGACGGCGCCTTCTCGAGCCGCGTCAACCTCGCCATGGTCGATCTCGAGCCGGTGCCGGAAGAGGACATCCTGCTCGAGGAGCTGCACCATCACGGTGGCGATCTCGACTTCAAGGGTCGGGTCGACATCTCCGGCGACATGACGCGGCACGACGACGAGCGGCTGTGGCAGCTCATCTCCAGCCATCTCCACTGGACCGGCTCGGCCCGCGCCAAGGAGATCCTGGAGCACTGGGAGACCTTCCGGCCCAAGTTCGTGAAGGTCATGCCGGTCGAATACAAGAAGGCGCTCGAGGCCATGCAGGCCCAGCGCCAGGCGGCGGAGTGATCCTCGGATCGCGCCATTCACCCTGATCGACCGCAGGTCGCCCGCCCCCTCGTCGACGAGAGGGGCGGGGCGAGCGGTCCCACGGAAGACGAACGGAGTGCGTGATGGGTAAGGTCACCGGCTTTCTCGAGTTCGACCGCCAGGAACAGAAGTATCAACCGGCGGGCGACCGGATCCGGCATTTCCGCGAGTTCACGCTGCCGTTGAGCGACGTGGACGTGGAGCGGCAGGCGGCGCGTTGCATGGATTGCGGCGTGCCCTACTGCCATACCGGCTGTCCGGTCAACAACCAGATCCCCGACTGGAACGACCTCGTCTACAACGAGGAATGGGAAGAGGCGGCGCGCAACCTGCACTCCACCAACAACTTCCCCGAATTCACCGGCCGCGTCTGCCCGGCGCCGTGCGAGGAGGCCTGCACCCTCAATCTCGAGGACGTGCCGGTCACCATCAAGACGGTGGAACAGTCGATCATCGACAAGGCCTGGGCGATGGGCTGGGTCAAGCCGATCCCGGCGGCGGTCAAGACCGGCAAGTCGGTCGGAATCGTCGGATCGGGGCCGGCCGGTATGGCGGCGGCGCAGCAGTTGGCGCGTGCCGGCCACGAGGTCCACGTCTACGAGCGTGAGCCCAAGGTCGGCGGCCTGCTGCGCTACGGCATCCCCGACTTCAAGATGGAGAAGGCGCTGATCGACCGGCGCGTCTCGCAGATGGAGGCCGAGGGCGTGGTGTTCCACACCCGCGTCAACGTCGGCTTCGACGTCGGCGCCAAGGAACTGGCCGAGCGCCACGACGCGCTGCTTCTGACCGGCGGTTCGGAAGAGCCGCGCGATCCGCAGATCCCGGGTCAGGACCTCTCCGGCTGCCATTGGGCGATGACCTATCTGGTCCAGTCCAACCGCCGCACCTCGGGCGAGGACATCAGCCACGAAGCGCCGATCCTGGCGGCGGCGAAGCACGTCGTCGTGGTCGGTGGCGGCGACACGGCGTCGGACTGCGTCGGCACCGCCTTCCGTCAGGGCGCGGTCCAGGTGACGCAGATCGACATCCGTCCGGTGCCGCCGCAGAAGGAGGACAAGCTCGCCTCCTGGCCGAACTGGGCGGTGAAGTTCCGCACCTCCTCGTCGCAGGCGGAGGGCTGCAATCGCGAGTTCCAGACCGGCACCGTCGAGGTGGTCGGCGAGGACGGGCGCGTCACCGGCGTCAAGTGCGTCAAGGTCGACGCCAAGCGTCAGCCGATCCCCGGCACCGAATTCGTCATCAAGGCGGATCTGGTGTTCCTCGCCATCGGCTTCTCGCGTCCGGTCCACGTCGGCATGCTCGACGAGCTGGCGACCGCGTTCGACAAGCGCGGCAACGTCAAGGCCGACGACGTCGCCTACAAGACCTCGGTCGACAAGGTCTATGCGGCCGGCGACATGCGGCGCGGCCAGAGCCTCGTGGTGTGGGCGATTCGCGAGGGTCGTCAGGCGGCGCGGGCGATCGACCTCGACCTGATGGGCAAGACCGAACTGCCGCGCTGAGCGGTCTTCGTCTCGGACGTATTCGGCGGCGCGTCTCGACAGAGGCGCGCCGTCGTCGTCTTCGGGGTCAGTTCAGCGGACGGCGACCAGAACGGCGCCGCCGGCGATCAGGGCGACGCCGGCCCAGTTGATCGCGGTCAGACGCTCACCGAGGAAGGTGGCGCCGAAGACGGCGACCAGTACCACGCTCAGCTTGTCGATCGGGGCGACGCGGGCGGCCTCGCCGAGCGAGAGGGCGCGGAACCAGCAGAGCCACGAGGCGCCCGTCGCCAGTCCGGACAGGATCAGGGCGCCCCAGGCGCTGGCCGGAAGGCCGGGGAGCGCGCGCCATTCGCCGGTGGCGGCGACGAGGCCGCCGGCGAAGGCGACCACCACCAGGGTCCGCAGGAGCGTGGCGAGTTGCACCGGCACCTGGGCGACGCCGAGCTTGGCGAAGAGCGCGGTCGAGGCGGCGAAGACGGCCGAGAGCAACGCCCAGAACAGCCAGGCGGGAGGGGTGGGCAGGGTCATCGGGCCTCTCCGAAGGGATGAAACCGCGTCGGCCGTCGGTCCGTGGCGGTCACGGCGCGCGGCGGACGAGGGCGTCGACCCGGCCGGCGGGCGGATCGAGGGGGGCGCCCTCGACCAGACGGCGGTGGGCGGGGGTGGCGGCGACGGGGTAGCCGCCCGGCAGCCAGCGCGGCGGCGTACGGTCGGGGCCGCCGGCGAGGCCGGCCTCGGCGGACGGGGCGGGATCGTCGAGGGGGACGACCGGGCCCGGCACCGACCAGGGCGCCGGCGGCAGCGGCGGCGGCGCGCCGACGATGGTCGCCTCGACCGGGGCGACCACCTTGGGCTCCTCCGGCAGGGCGACCGGGGCCTCGCCGCGTTTGAGGCGCAGGATGCCGCTCTCGACGAAGAAGGCGAGTTTGCGCCGGCCGGCCCGGGTGAAGAGGATGCCGTCGTTGAGACGCAGGCGCTTCACCTGTCCGTCGACGTCGGGACCCATCTGGGTGTAGTGGCCCTCTTCGTCGGTGAAGGCGGCCCAGACGTCGACGAAGGTGCCGCCTGCGGCCTGGACGCGCGGGCGGGCGAGGTCGTTCAGCGACGACAGGAAGGCGGAGAAGGCGGCGCGCCGGGTCGGGCCGAGGTCGGCGTCGGCGGTGGGGGGCAGGCCCACCCACCAGAACGGCCGGCCGGTGGCGCGCAGCGCCGCGACATATTGGTCGAGGCGTTCGCCGTAGAGGCGGGCCCAGTCCGGGGAGTCGGGCTCGATCGCCTTGCCGCCGGGCACGGGAATCGCGCGCCAGTCGTTGATGCCGATCATGGCGACGACGAAATCGGGCGCGGTGTCGGTGAGGGTCTTCTTCAGCTGGGCGATGCCGTCGGGGTCGCCGTCGCGGACGAGGCCGGTGGTGTTCTTCACCTTGGGCAGGACGATGAGCGAGGGTTCCTCGGCGAAGGCGGCCTGGAGGCCGCTCGCGAGCCCGGCCGCCTCGATGTCGCCGACCACCACGACGGTCTGGGCGTCGGGGTTCTTCGGCGTCTCGACGACGCGAGGCTCGGCCGGGCGGGTGGGCTTGCGGGTCTGGTCGGGCTCGATGATCTGATACTGCTGTTGCTGTTGTTGCGGCTGACGCCGGCCGCCGCCGAACAGCATGTTGAAGAAGCCGGTGACGGGATCCTGGGCCTGAACCGGAGGAGCGCCCGGAAGGGCGAGCGCGATCGCCACGACGGCGAGCCACATCGCGATGCGGCGCATGGGGACGGTCTCCGGATCTCTGACGCCGCGAGGGTCGGCTCGAAGACCAGTCTAGTGCGATTTCCGCGCGGATTGAATCGGGTCGGAGATTTCTCCGACATTTTCGCGTGGCCGGGCCGGGTCTCAACCGCCGCGCAGCCGTTCCAGAACCTTGTCGGAGGGGTAGCCGTCGGCGGGCTGCATGCCGACCGACTTCTGCCAGGCCTGGAGCGCCGACTGGGTCTTCTCGCCGGCGCGGCCGTCGGCGCCGCCGGTGTCGAAGCCCATGGCGGTCAGCTTCTCCTGCATCTCCTGGGTCTCGGCCAGGGTGAGGAGACGCTCCTGGGTCGGCCAGGGATGGATGAAGGTGCCGTTGCCCCGGATCTTGTCGGAGAGGTGGCAGATGGCGAGCGCGTATTTGTTGGAGGGGTTGTAGGAGCGGACCGCGTAGAAGTTCTGCAACAGGGCGAAGGCGGGGCCCTTGGCGCCGGCCGGCAGCCAGATGCGGGCGATGTCGCCGGAGCGCGGGAAGGGCTGGCCGTCGGCGCGGCGCATGCCGCGCGCGGTCCAGTGGGCGATGGTGTGGCGGGTCTTGCCGTCGGCGTCGCCGAGATCGAAGCCGGGATCGAACGAGACTTCGTAGCCCCAGGCCTCGCCGCGGCGGTACTTGCCGCGCTCGACCATGTAGCGGGCGGTGCCGGCGAGCGCGTCGTCGGGCTTGCCGAAGGGGTTGATCTTGCCGTCGCCGTCGAAGTCGACGCCCATGTTGAGCCAGACCTCGGGCATCCACTGGGTGTGGCCCATGGCGCCGGCCCAGGAACCGATCATGCCCGACGGCTCGGCCCAGCCGCGATCGATGATGACGAGGCCGTTGAGGAGCTCGGCCTCCCAATAGGTGCGCCGTCGCGGCTCGCCCCAGGCGAGGGCGGCGAGGCAGTTCATCACCGGCTTCATGTATTTCGTGGAGACGGCGAGATCGCCGAAGGAGGATTCCAGCCCCCACAGCGCGCAGAGGAGATGGCGATCGACGCCGTAGCGGGCCTCGATCCGGTCCCACAGGGCGGCATATTCCTGGATGCGCTTGCGGCCGGTGGCGACGTTGTATTCGTTGGTGCGGCGGTCGACGTAGCGCCAGATCGGCTCGATCGTCTCGGGCTGCGACTTGTCTGACTTGAAGACCGAGGTCTCCGGCACGACCGAATTCATGACGCGGTCGTAGGTGGCGGCGGAGATGCCGCGGCCGAGCGCGCGCGGGCGGAAGGCGACGATCCATTCCCGGAACCCGTCGGGTATCTCCGGGGTCTCGGCGGCGCGCAGGGTGCCGGAGACGGGATTGGAGGCGCAGGCGCCGAGGCCGGTGGCGCCGAGGCCGACGAGGAAGGCACGGCGGGTGGTCGCCGGATCCGGGAGGGCGAGAAGGCCCCGGTTCAGCGAAGTCGCTCGTGTCATCGGTGGTCTCCTGATCGATGCGACCGGCTCGGGTGGGCGGGCCGGAGGTCGCGGATGGCGCGTCGTCTCGGGGGATCATGGTTAATTCGATCTTAATACGGTCTTAACGCCGTGGTGGTGAGTTTCGTGGCATGCGAGTGGCTCGCCACGGTCCCGCCACGACTGCGCATCAGGAGAACAGCGCGCCGGTCGCCGACGGATCCGCAGATCGACCGGCTTGTCGATCGAGCGAGCTTCCGGTACGTCCACAACTGTCGACGAGAGGGGATCCCGGCCCGATCGTCATGGGTTTCAGGGTGTTTTCGACATGAAGAAAATTCGCAAGGCCGTCTTCCCCGTCGCGGGCCTCGGAACCCGCTTCCTCCCCGCCACCAAGGCGATGCCGAAGGAGATGTTGACGGTCGTCGACAAGCCGGTGATCCAATACATCGTCGACGAGGCGCGCGAGGCGGGCATCGAGCACTTCATCTTCGTGACCGGCCGCAACAAGGGCGTCATCGAGGATCACTTCGACATCGCCTACGAGCTCGAGCAGACGCTGAAGAGCCGCAACAAGGTGGCGGAACTGGCCATCCTCGACGGTCAGCGCCTGCGCCCCGGCGCGGCCTCCTTCACCCGCCAGCAGGAGCCGCTCGGGCTCGGCCATGCGGTGTGGTGCGCGCGCGATCTGGTCGGTGACGAGCCCTTCGCGGTGATGTTGCCCGACATGATCATGAAGGGCGTCGGCAAGAGCTGTCTCGCCCAGATGACCGAGGTCTATCATGAGACCGGCGGCAACGTGGTCGCGGTCGAGGAATGCGCGCCCGAGCTCGCCCATCAGTACGGCATCGTCGGGGTCGGCGCCCACAAGGGCAAGGCCTTCGAGATCACCTCCATGGTGGAGAAGCCGAAGGCGGGCACCGCCCCCTCCAACCTCTTCATCAACGGCCGCTACATCCTGCAGCCGCGCATCTTCGAACTGCTGGCGAGCCAGGAGAAGGGCGCCGGCAACGAGATCCAGCTGACCGATTCGATGCTCAAGCTGATGGGCGAAGACGCGTTCTGGGGCGTGAAGTTCGAGGGCAAGACCTACGACTGCGGCTCCAAGGTCGGCTTCCTCGCGGCCAACGTCGCCTATGGCCTCGAGCGCACCGAGCTGACCGCCGACTTCAAGGCCGAGATCGCGGCGATCCTGAAGGGGCACTGATCCTCGGTCCGATCCACGACGCGCGGCCGTCGTCCCTGCCGGGGCGGCGGCCGTCTTCGTTTCTCGGGGGCCGTCGTCAGCGCTGGATGCGAACGCCGGTCATCACCGTGCCGACGTCGTAGGTCGGGGCGTTCGAGGCGGTGACGTGCTCGAACTTGGCACGGACGAAGGTCTGGAAGGTGCGGTCGAACTTGTAGGTCAGGCCGGCGGACAGGGCGGCGGTGCGCTCGTCGACGTCGATCCCGAAATAGTGCTTGGTGTCCCAGCCGCCGCCGAGGCTGGCGGTGAGGTCGCGCCGCAGCGCCCAATCGACGTCGATGGTCCAGGCGCGGGCGATCGAGCCGGGCGAACCGGCGTTGGTGGTGGGTTCGAAGCTGGTCTTGATCTTCGTCTTGACCACCACGAGACGGCTCGGCGACCACGTCAGGTTGCCGTCGACGAGCCAGCCGGAGAGGGTGCTCAACGAGGTCTCAGCCGGCTTCTCGAAGCCCCAGCCGGTCGAGATCTCGCCGCGCAGGGTCGGGCCGGTGTCGATCGCCACGCCGATCTTGGCGGCGGCGCCGTCGCCGTCGCGACGCAGGCCGTAGACCAAGCCGGCATCGTAACGGCGGATGCCGGTCTGGACCTCGACGAAGGGCGCGATCGTCCGGGTCGGCCCCAAGGTGGTGCGGAAGGCGGCGGTCCAACGGGTGTTGTTCTGGATCGACGGATCGACCGCGCCGGCGTCGAGGGTGCCGTTGAGGAAATAGTCGGAGCGGGCCATTTCGCCGCGCAACGTCAGGCCGATCGCGCCGACCTCGCGGGTCAGGCCGACGGAGAGGGTCTTGCTCTCGCGATCGGTGCCGTCGCCGGCGGTGGCCGTCTCGGTGACCGAGGTCGTCTCGCGCTGGCGGGCCCAGCCGGCGGCGAGATCGAGACGGGTGAGGTCGCCGATCTCGATCCGGCCCCGAACCTCGGCGGCATATTGCTTGCGGCTCTGATCCGGGGCGTTCGGATAGGCGAGGAGACCGCCGCGCAGCGACACCTCGAGCGCGTGACGCGACCAGTCGGATCGGCCGATCAGTTCCGGTTCGATCGAGACGGCGCTGCTCGAGCGGCCGCCGTGTGCCGAATCGACGTTCGATTTGCCGCCGACGCCGATCTCGATCGCCGGCCGCCAGGTCATGCCGCCGACGCGCAGGCCGAGCGGGGCGTAGGCGGCATCCTCCTTGACGGCCTCCTCGGCGGTCGCGCCGTCCGGGTCGGGCGGCGCCGAGCGGATCGCGGCGGTGGGCATCACCCGGCCGGTCTCCTCGGGTGGGGCCGTCGGCGCGACCGGGGCGACACGGGTGCCGGGGGCGGGCGTCGCCGTCCGGGTCGTGGCGGTGCCGCGACGGGCGGTCGAACCGCGACCCGCGGTCGCGCGGGGATCGACGGTGCCGGTGCGGGTGAGGTCGGGCGTGGCCGGGTCGGCCGTCGCGGCGGCGGCGTCGGTCCCGTCCTTCGGCAGGGCGGCGGGATCGAGCGGCGAGACGGTTTCGCCGAGACCGAGCAGATCGGGGGCGACGTTGACCGACGGGGTCGGGGTCCGGGGCAGGGTGCGGGTCGGATCGTCGGGGGTCGCGGTCTCGCGTTCGGAGAGGGTGCCGCGCAGGAACTGGGCGCGGACGGGCGAGACGGCGGTGAGAAGCGCGACGAGGAGGCTCGCGCCGGCGAGCGACGCGCGGAGGCACCCGTCGACGCGACGGGAGCGGGATCGCGACGCGGGAGCTCGCGCAGGAGGGAGGCTCGCGGAGCGCATGGATCCTCGGGACGATCGCGGCGGGGTCGACACGGGTCGGGTCGCGGTTTCTTGCCGAAAGGTAAAGGGAAGTGGTTAACGCTTTCTTGCCGGTTCTCGCGGGGGGAGGGGGCGCGACCGCGCGGCGCCTTGGCGCGCCGGCGAAACGTGGTAGAGAGGCGACCCCCACACCATGGCGGCGACGGTTTCGGCGCGGCCTCGGGTCAAGGATCCTCAGGATGAAACCAGACAGTCTCGCCTCGGCACGGCGCACGATCGCCACCGAAACTCGCGGCCTGGAGGCGCTCGCCGCCGCCCTCGACGGAGATCTCGGCACGGCGCTGGTCCGCGCGGTCGAGTTCATGGCCGATCCGGCGGCGCGGGTGATCGTCACCGGCATGGGCAAGAGCGGCCATGTCGGGCGCAAGATCGCCGCCACGCTCGCCTCGACGGGAACACAGGCCTATTTCGTCCATGCGGCCGAGGCCGGGCACGGCGATCTCGGCATGATCGCGCACGGCGACGTGGTGCTGGCGCTGTCGTGGTCGGGGGAATCGGCGGAGCTCGCGCCGATCCTCGCCTATGCGGCGCGGTTCGACGTGACGCTGATCGCGGTGACCTCGAAGGCGACCTCGACGCTCGGACGCGCGGCGACGGTGGTGCTCGAGCTGCCGCGCGCCGAGGAGGCCTGTCCGCACGGGCTGGCGCCGACCACCTCGACGACGCTGCAACTGGCGATCGGCGACGCGCTGGCGGTGGCGCTGCTCGAGGGGCGCTCCTTCACGCCGGAGGATTTCCGGGTGTTCCATCCGGGCGGTAAGCTCGGCTCGTCGCTCCGGACGGTGCGCGACGTCATGCACGTCGGCGACCGGGTGCCGGTCGTCGCCTCGGGCACGCCGATGAGCGAGGCGATCATCGCGATGACCGGCAAGGGCTTCGGCTGCGTCGGCGTGGTCGATGCCGAGGGCCGGCTGATCGGGATCGTCACCGACGGCGACCTGCGCCGCCATCTCTCGCCCAATCTCTTGGAACAGCGGGTCGACGACGTCATGACCCGCAATCCGAAGACCACCCGCCCCGATGCCCTGCTCGGTCGGGTGATTGCGACCTTGAACGTGTCGTCGATCACGGCGCTGCTGGTGGTCGAGGACGAACGCCCGGTCGGCGTCGTCCACGTCCACGATCTGCTGCGCGCCGGGGTCGCCTGAGGCGACCCCAAACCAGACAGAGCGTCGCCTGAGGCGACCCCAAACCAGGCAGAGCGTCGCCTGAGGCGACCCCGAAGCAGGAAGAGGGTCGCCCGAGCGGCCGCGAGGCAGGAAGAGGGTCGCCCGTGGGCGACCCGGGGTCTCAGGCCGCCTCGACGACCAATACGGTTCCCTCGACGGCGCGCACGACGACGCGGGTGCCCACCGGCAGGAGCGGCCCGCGAATGCGCCAATTGGTGTCGTCGATGGTGAGGCGGCCGCCGTTCTCGCCGAGCGGCTCCTCGAGGGTGAAGGCGCGGCCGACGAGTCGGCCGGCGCGGTCGTTGAGGAGCGGATCCTCGGACTCCGTCTCCGAGCGCTTCATGACGCGGCGGCCGACGATCAGGAGGACGATCGACAGGATCGCCCAGATGATGGCGAGGGTTCGCACCGACCAGTCGACCGCCAACGCCAGGACGCCGATCAGGACGGCGGCGGCGCCGAACCAGATCAGCACGAAGCCGGGCATCACGATCTCCAGGCCGAGGAGCAGGAGGCCGAGCAGCCACCAACTCCAGGCGCCGTATCGCAGAAACAGGGTTTCGAGACCGTCGAGCATGGAAGTCTCCCTGAGCCGTCAGCCACGCGTGTCCGGCACGCCGGGGCGGCGGCGCTGCTCGCCGCCCTCGCCGAAGGTCGCCTTGGCGATTTCGGCGATGCCGGCGATCGATCCGAGGATCGAGGTGGCGTCGACCGGCAGCATCAGGACCTTCTGATTGGGGGCGGAGGCGAGATGGCCGAGCGCCTCCACGTATTTCTGGGCGACGAAGTAGTTGATCGCCTGGACGTCGCCCTCGGCGATCGCCTTGGAGACCATCTCGGTCGCCTTGGCCTCGGCCTCCGCCGCGCGCTCGCGCGCCTCGGCGTCGCGGAAGGCGGCCTCGCGGCGGCCCTCGGCGGCGAGGATCAGCGCCTGCTTCTGGCCCTCGGCCTTGAGGATCTCGGACTGACGCATGCCTTCCGACTCGAGAATGGCGGCGCGCTTGTCGCGTTCGGCCTTCATCTGGCGGCCCATCGAGGCGACGAGGTCGGCCGGCGGTACGATGTCCTTGATCTCGATGCGGGTCACCTTGAGGCCCCAGGCCTCGGCGGCGGCGTCGACGACGTGGAGCAGTTTGGTGTTGATCTCGTCGCGGTGGGAGAGCAGCAGGTCGAGTTCCATCGAGCCCATGACGGTACGGATGTTGGTCATGGTCAGGTTGAGGATGGCGATCTCGAGCTGTTGCACTTCGTAGGCGGCGCGGGCCGCGTCGAGGATCTGGTAGAAGGCGACGCCGTCGACGGCGACGGTGGCGTTGTCCTTGGTGATGACCTCCTGGGTCGGCACGTCGAGGACCTGTTCCATCACCGAGAGCTTGGCGCCGATCCGGTCGATGAAGGGAACGATGACGTTGAGGCCGGGCTTCAGGGTGCGGGTGTAGCGGCCGAAGCGCTCGACCGTCCAGTTCTGGCCCTGAGGCACCGTCTTGACGCCGGCGAAGAAGACCAGGACGACGACCGCCACGAAGGCGACGACGACGATGTCGAAACCGGAAAGGGGCATGGACTTCCTCCCTGTCGGCCGTGGGCCTCCACGGCGCGAGAGCGGCCGGGGCCGCTCCTCCTCTAGATCCAGCCGCCGAGCTCGCGGCGGACCACGGTCTCGATCACGTCGAGGCCGAGCGGTCCGTCGTTGAGACAGGCGACACGGTGAAACTTCTCGCCGCCGGCGGCGCGGAAGATCTCCGCGTTCTCGTGACCGATCTCCTCGATCGTCTCGAGACAGTCGGCGGCGAAGCCGGGGGTGATCGCGACCAGACGCCTCACGCCGGATCGGGCCAGCGCGGCGATGGTCTCGTCGGTATAGGGGCGCAGCCATTCCGCCTTGCCGAAGCGCGACTGGAAGGTCATCCGCAAGCGCGTCTCGTCGTATCCGGTCGCCTCGCGCAGGAGCCGCATGGTCTTGGCGCAGTGGCAGAAATAGGGATCGCCCTTCTCGAAATAGCTCTCGGGGATGCCGTGGAACGAGGCGACGATCACCTCCGGCTCCCAATCGAGGGCGGCGAGGTCGTTCGCCAGCGAGGTGGCGATCGCCGAGACGTAGGTCGGGTCGTCGTGCCAGGGCGGGGCGATGCGGACCGCCGGCTGGCGGCGCATGGTCTTCAGCGCGTCGAAGGCGGCGTCGGCGACGGTCGCGGTGGTGGCGGCGGCATATTGCGGATAGAGCGGCACCACCAGGATGCGCTCGCAGCCGCGCGCCAGAAGCGCGTCGAGGCGCTCGGCGATCGACGGGTTGCCGTAGCGCATCGCCCAATCGACGACGAGGCGGTCGTCGTCGCGATCGAGCCGCTCGGCGAGGCGCTCGGCCTGGGCGCGGGTGATGGTCTTGAGCGGGCCTTCGTTCCGCTCCCGGTTCCAGATGGTCGCGTAGTCGCGCCCCTTCCTCGCCGGCCGGGTGGTCAGGATGATGCCGTTGAGGATGACCCACCAGATCGCGCGCGGCACCTCGATGACGCGGCGGTCGGAGAGGAACTCCTTCAGATAGCGCCGCATCGACCAGTAGTCGGTGCCGTCCGGCGTGCCGAGATTGACCAGGAGGACACCGACACGGCCGCTCTCCACCGCCGGATGATCGGCGGGCCGGGGCGAAGGGGAGGGCGCGGTGGTCGGGGGCATCGGGACGGGCGGCTCCGGGTGAGGATTCGACTTTTACCCAGTCTACACGAGGGTGGGCGAAAATGTTTCCGGGACGATGACGGCGGGCGGACGGGCTTGCCGGCCTCGAAGTGTTACGTTATAACATCCTCCATGAGCACGACAGCCTCTCTCGCCCCGCGTCCGGTCGGGATCCTCTCGGGTCGGGACCTCGGTCCCGCCCCCTCCGCACATGGTCCCGTTTCGGTGTCGGCGCAAGCCCGCATCGAGGGGCTCGGGGATCATGGCGGCGATCGTCATGCGCACGCGGCCGATCATGCGGTCGAGGCCGAACACGGGCACGATCACGGTCCCGCGCCGGAGCATGGACACGCGCACGGGGCGGTTCGGGGCGTGACTGTGCCGCGTTTCTCGATGGTGCAGGCGTCGGTGGCGTCGCGGCTGGCGGTCGCCGGCGGGCTCTCCGTTCTCGTCTGGCTGGCGGTGCTGTGGGCCAGCGCTCCGATCGTGCCGGCGGTGCTGCCGTGAGCGCGCTGATCGAGTTCGAGGATCTCACCCTCGGTTACGACCGCCATCCGGCGGTGCATCATCTCACCGGCGCGATCGCGCGCGGCAGTCTGACCGCGGTGATCGGGCCGAACGGGGCGGGCAAGTCGACGCTCCTCAAGGGCATCGTCGGCGCGGTCCGGCCGATCGGCGGGGCGATCCGGCTCCACGGGGTCGAGCCCAAGGCGATCGCCCATCTGCCGCAGGTGGCGGAGATCGATCGGCGTTTCCCGTTGTCGCTCTACGATTTCGTGGCGATGGGGGCGTGGCGGCGGATCGGCGCCTTCGGCGGCATCGGGCCGGCGGAACGGGCGCGGATCGGCGAGGCGCTGGCGGCGGTCGGGCTCGAGGGGTTCGAGACGCGGTCGATCGGGACGCTCTCGGGCGGGCAGATGCAGCGGGCGATGTTCGCGCGGCTGGTGTTGCAGGACGCGGCGGTGATTCTGCTCGACGAGCCCTTCAATGCGGTCGACGCGCGCACCGTGGCCGATCTCCTGGTTCTGGTCCATCGCTGGCACGGCGAGGGGCGCACGGTGGTGGCGGTCTCGCACGACATGGCGCTGGTCGCCGAGCATTTCCCCGAAACGTTGCTTCTCGCCCGCGAGCCGGTCGCCTGGGGGCCGACGGCGGAGGTCGTCTCGGACGCCCATTTGGCGCGGGCGCAGCGGATGATCGAGGCCTTCGATACTCACGCGCACGTCTGCGCGCGCGCGTCCTGACGCTCGTCACGCTCCCTGCTCCGTCGCTCGACCCGAGGACATCATGACCGCATACGATCTCCTGATCGCGCCCTTCGCCGACTTCGAATTCATGCGGCGGGCGCTGGTCGGCTCGGTGGCGCTGGCGCTGGCGGCGGCCCCGATCGGGGTGATGTTGATGCTCCGGCGGATGTCGCTGACCGGCGACGCGATGAGCCACGCGATCCTGCCCGGCGCGGCGATCGGCTATCTCTTCGCCGGCCTGTCGCTGACGGCGATGACGCTCGGCGGATTGATCGCCGGCGTCGCGGTGGCGGTGGCGGCGGGGGCGGTGGCGCGCTCGTCGGTGCTGGGCGAGGACGCCTCGCTCGCCGCCTTCTATCTCCTGTCGCTGGCGCTCGGCGTCACCATCGTCTCCCTGCGCGGGTCGAACGTCGACCTCCTGCACGTGCTGTTCGGCTCGGTGCTGGCGCTCGACGACGACGCGCTGATGCTGATCGCCGGGATCTCGACGGCGACGCTGATCGTCTTCGCGATCATCGCGCGGCCGCTGGTGCTCGATTCGATCGATCCGGGCTTCCTGCGCGCGGTCGGCGGGCGGGTCGGGGCCTCGGTCCACCTCGTCTTCATGGGCGTGGTGGTGCTCAATCTGGTCGGCGGCTTCCATGCGCTCGGCACGCTGATGGCGGTCGGGCTGATGATGTTGCCGGCGGCCGGGGCGCGGTCCTGGGTCGACGACCCGACCGCGACGATCGCCGTGGCGGCGTTGATCGGGGTGATCTCCTCGGTCGTCGGCCTCGTCGTCTCCTATCACCTGTCGCTGCCGGCCGGTCCGTCGATCGTGCTGACGGCCGGGGTGATCTGGTTCGTCTCGCTCTTGTTCGGGCGACGCGGTCTCGTCACCACCCGGCTCGGGCGGCGACATCTGGAAGCCTGACCGGCGCGTTCGCCGAACGCGCGGTCCGCCTCTCATCCTCCTTCGCAGACCTCAACGTGGAGTCGATCCCATGATCGTAGTGTCCCGTCGTTCGTTGTTCGCCGCCACCGCCACGCTGGCGCTCGCCGCCGCGACCCGGCCGCTCGCCGTCGCCGCCGAGACCCGCCTGCCGGTGGTCGCCTCCTTCTCGATCCTGGCCGATCTCATCGCCCGCGTCGGCGGCGAGCGGGTGACGATCTCGACGCTGGTCGGGCCGAACGGCGACGCGCACGTGTTCCAGCCGAAGCCGAGCGACGCCAAGACGCTCGCCGCCGCGAAACTCGTCTTCGTCAACGGGCTCGGCTTCGAGGGCTGGATGGATCGTCTGGTCGCCGCCTCGGGAACCCGGGCGGCGGTGGTGGTCGCCTCCAAGGGCGTCGTGCCGCAGAAGGCCGAGGACGAGGGCGAGGCGCACGGCGCCGAGGCCAAGGCCGGCCACGACCATGATCACGGTGCCTTCGATCCCCACGCCTGGCAGTCGATCGACAACGTGAAGCTCTACGTGGCGAACATTCGCGACGCGCTGATCGTCGCCGATCCGGAGGGGCGCGAGGTCTACACAGCCAATGCCGCCGCCTTCACCAGCGAACTCGCCGGCCTCGACGCCGAGGTGCGGGCGAAGATCGCGGCGGTGCCGGCGGCGCGGCGGCGGGTCATCACCTCTCACGACGCCTTCGGCTATTTCGCCACGACCTACGGCATCGAATTCGTGGCGCCGCAGGGTCTGTCGACCGACGCCGAGCCCTCTGCCAAGGCGGTCGCCGCGCTGATCCGCCAGATCCGGCGTGAACACATCACCGCCGTCTTCATCGAGAACATGACGGACGGTCGATTGGTGAAGCGGATCGCCAAGGAGACGGGTGTCGTCCTGGGTGGGGAACTCTATTCCGACAGCCTCTCGCCAAAGGGTGGACCGGCCTCCACATATGTCGATATGGTCCGCAACAACGTGAAGCTCCTGACGGCGGCGATGGCCGATTCGTGACCGATCGCCCGGCGGTGGGCTTCGCGAGAGACAAGGAACCCTCCTCGATGACGTCCGCCGCCGCTTCGGCCATTCCCGTCACCGTGCTCACCGGCTATCTCGGTGCCGGCAAGACGACCCTCCTCAATCGCATCCTCTCGGAGGATCACGGCAAGAAATATGCGGTGATCGTCAACGAGTTCGGCGAAGTCGGCATCGACAACGACCTGGTCGTCGACACCGACGAGGAGATCTTCGAGATGAACAACGGCTGCATCTGCTGCACCGTTCGCGGCGATCTCATTCGCATTCTCGAAGGCCTGATGAAGCGCAAGGGCAAGTTCGACGCGGTGATCATCGAGACCACGGGTCTCGCCGATCCCGCGCCGGTCGCCCAGACCTTCTTCATGGACGACGAGGTGCGCGCCAAGACGCGTCTCGATGCGATCGTCACCGTGGTCGATGCCAAGAACCTGATGGCCCGCATCGAGGACAGCCCCGAGGCCGAGGATCAGGTCGCCTTCGCCGACGTGATCCTGCTCAACAAGGTCGATCTCGTCTCCGCCGAGGAACTGGCGCGGGTCAAGGCGGAGATCCTGGCGATCAATCCGCAGGCCCGCATCGTCGAGACCGAGCGCTGCGCGGTCGATCTCTCCGAAGTGCTCGATCGCGGCGCCTTCGATCTCGACCGGATCCTTCTGGTCGAGCCGGAGTTCCTCGTCGCCGATCATCACAGCCACGACGAGACGGTGAAGTCGATCAGCCTCGAGGCCGGCGACATGGAGCCGGAACCCTTCTTCGAATGGGTCAACCGGGCGACCCAGGAACAGGGTCCCAACATCCGCCGGATGAAGGGCATCATCGCCTTCAAGGGCGATCCCGAGCGCTACGTGGTCCAGGGCGTCCACATGATCGTCGAGGGCAATCACCAGCGCGACTGGAAGCCCGACGAGGAGCGCCGCACGCGTCTGGTCTTCATCGGCCGCGATCTCGACTTCGCGGCCCTGAAGGCCGGTTTCGAAGCCTGCAAGGCGGCCTGACGCGATGCCGACGATCGATCCGCGCAGCTTCGACGCCTATGTCGTCGCCTCCGGCTTCCTCGGCGAGGCGCCGGTCTTCGCGCTCGGCGACGGGCACGTCCGGCTCGTCGTCGGCGAGACGGATCCGACCGTGGAGGCGCACGACGGCGGCATTCTCGCCGCCCGTGTCGCCGCCGACGGCCGGAGCCTCCTGACCGCCGGCGACGACGGCCGGGTGGTCCGCACCACCGCCGACGGTACCACCGAGACCCTGTTCGAGAGACGAGGCAAGTGGCTCGACCAATTGGCCGAGGGGCCGCAGGGGGCGATCGCCACCGCCTCCGGCCGCATGGCCTGGGTGCGGCTCGCCGACGGCACCGTGGTGGAATTTCCGCACGAGAAGGCGGTCGGCGGCGTCGCCTTCCTGCCCAAGGGGTTGCGGCTCGCCACCGCGACCACCGACAAGGCGATGCTGCATTGGGTCACCGCCAAGGGCGCCCCGGTCGATCTGCCGTGGAAGGGCGCGCATACCGGCATCACCGCCTCGCCCGACGGGCGCTTCCTGGTGACGACGATGCAGGAGCCGGCGCTGCACGGCTGGCGCATCGACGACATGAAACACATGCGGATGACCGGCTATCCGACCAAGGTGAAGTCGATCTCGTGGTCGGCCAAGGGGCGGTTTCTCGCCACCTCCGGGGCCAATGCGGCGATCCTCTGGCCCTATCTCTCCAAGGACGGGCCGATGGGCAAGGCCCCGCTCGAGCTCGGTCCGCGCGACCGCATCGTCACCTCCGTCGCCTGTCATCCGAGCGAGGACGTGGTGGCGATCGGCTACGACGACGGCATGATCATGGCGGTGCGCTTCGGCGATGCGGCGGAGGTGCTGCTGCGCAAGCCGGAAGGATCGCCCGTCTCGGCGCTGGCGTGGGACGCGGCCGGCGTCCGGATCGCCTTCGGCGGCGAGGGCGGCGAGGCCGGGGTGATCGACATCCGGCGGTGAGCGATCCCGCCGCCGCCGTCGGGTCGCGATCCGGAACGGGCGTCGGCGCGTCGGGCCTCAGTAGCCGTAGTCGTCGATCTTCGGTTCCGGCGGCGGGGTGAGGCCGAGGATGGCGCCGGAGAAGAGCGCGGCGAGGGTCGCGCCGATCGGCGAGATGCGCAGGCTCGAGAAGGGCGGCAGACCGTAGTTCATGCAGAGCATGACGAAGGTCGCGGCCATCACCGCATAGGCGAGGCCGCCCCACAGGGGTTTCATGGTGCGCCAGCTCGGCGCCTTGCCCCAGGCGCCCTCGGCGGCCCAGAGAAAGATCGCGCCGGGGATGTTCAGGACCAGGAAGATCAGCACGCCGGCCGGGACGTCGATGAGGACGGTCATGGGGCGGCCGGTCTCGTTGTAATAGCCGATCAGGCGACGCATGCCGATGGCGAGGTCGGGCATCATGCCGGCGAGCGAATCGGGGATGCGGAACGACGCGATCAGCGACTGGCCGTCGCTCTGGAGCAGTGTCCACGCGGTCGCCACCATCGCGGCGATCACGGCTGCTGCGACATATCCGACCAGACCACGCATCTCGTTCCCCCGTTCCCGACGGCCACCGTAGCCGAGAGGCGTTTCGGAGCGGTTACCGTCGCAAGGTCGTGGCCGGACGGGAGCGGTGAGGGCGGCGTCCGGCCGATCGCGCCGGGATCTCAGGCGGCGGCGATGGTTCGCAGAAAAGCGTCGACACGGGACCGCAGGTCGGAGGACCGGCGGTCGAGGCCGACGGCCAGATCGAGCAGGCTCTCGGCGCTGCGGGCGGTCTCGCCCATCGCGACGTCGACTTCGCGGATGTTGTGGTCGACCTCGCGCGAGGCGGAGGCGGCGTGATTGACGTTGCGGGCGATCTCGTCGGTGGAGGCGCTCTGTTCCTCGACAGCGGCGGCGACCGACATGGTGATGCCGTCGATGGCGCGGATGGTGGCGCGGATCTCCTCGATCGCCGCGACCGAGGCGCGGGTGGTCGACTGCATCTCGATGATCTGGGCGGAGATCTCCTCGGTCGCCTTGGCGGTCTGGTCGGCGAGCGCCTTGACCTCGTTGGCGACGACGGCGAAGCCACGGCCGCTCTCGCCGGCGCGGGCGGCCTCGATGGTGGCGTTGAGGGCGAGGAGGTTGGTCTGTTCGGCGATCGAGCGGATCAGGCCGACCACCTCGCCGATCTTCTGGGCCGAGCCGGCGAGCCCCTGGACGGCGGCGGCGGAGCGCTCGGCGGTGTCGACGGCGGTGCGGGCGGTGCCGGTGGCGTCGGCGACGCGGGCGTTGATCTCGGCGACGGAGGCGGAGAGTTCCTCGGCGGCGGCGGCGACGGTCTGGACGTTGCCGGCGGCCTGTTCGGAGGCGCCGGCGACGTCGCGGGCGCGGGCGCCGGCGCCCTGGGTCGACTCGATCTGATGACGGGCGGCGCCTGACAGGGTCTCGACGGCGCGGCCGAGTTCGGTGGTCAGGTCGCGGATCTCGTGGTCGAAGGCGGTGATCGCCGTGTCGATCTTGGCCTGGCGTTCGGCGCGGGCGCGGCCCTCGTCGGAGAGGCTCGCCTTCATCGCGTCGGACCGTTCGACGGTCGCACGAAATTCCGCGACCGCGGTGGCGATCGCTCCGATCTCGTCGCCGCGATCGCGCAGGGGCACTTCGACGTCGGTGCGTCCGGCGGAAATCTGAGCCATCACCGTGACGAGGCGCTCGATCGGCTTGGTCACGTCGGAGCGAACGCGCCAGAAGCCGAACAGGCCGACGACCACGGCGAGGCCGATCGACAGGGCGACCATGAGGCGGGACCGCTCGGTGAGCGTGTCGAGACGGGCGGAGGCGGCGGCGGCCTGATCGGAGAGGCCTTCGGCCAGGGCCTCGAGATCCTTGTTGAGGGCGGAGCGGACGGAGCGGTTGGCGTCGTTGTCGCCGTGCTCGCGGGCCGCCTCGTAACCGATCTCGCGGCCGCGACGGGCGGTCTCCAGGCGGAACTCGCGGAATTGGGCGACGCGGCTCTCGAGGGTGTCGAAGCGGGAACGGAGCGCGGGGGCGACGTCCTTCTTCCAGTCCGCCACTTCCTGCGTCATCCGGTCGAGATTCTTGGCCATGCCGTCGGCGAACTTGGCGAGCTTCTTGGGGTCGGCGGACATGTAGACGCCGCGGCTGTCCATCACCACCGCATAGACGAGGCCATTGATGCGCTCGACATAGGCCTGGCCGAGGAAGGCCTGGCGCATGTCCTCGCCGAGGGCGCGCTGAGAGGATTCCGCCCACAGACCGACCGCGCCGACCACGAGCGACAACGCGGCGGTCATCGCGAAGAGAATGGCCAACTTCGCGGCAATGGAGACGTTCTTCATGGGGAATCCTCTCGATTTTCGCCGATAATCTCCTCCGCACGGGTAAATTTTTCGTTGTCGAGACGTTTTAAAGGCCTGACGTCGCGTCAGTATCCGGTCGCGTAAAGAAAAACCCGGAGTGGTGTTCTCCGGGTTCTCCATGCCTACTGAAATTGTAGGAAGGCTCAGCGCACCAGAACGTTGCGGAAGGCCCAGGGGTTGGCGGTATCGATGTCCTCGGGGAAGAGGCCGGGGCGTCCTTCCAGCGGGGTCCAGTCGGTGTAGTAGCCGCAGACCGGGCCGAGGTAGGGGGTCTGGACCTCGAGGCAGCGCTCGTGATCCATCTCGTCGGCCTCGACGATGCCGGCCATCGGGTTCTCGAGCGCCCACACCATGCCGGCGAGCACGGCCGAGGAGACCTGGAGGCCGGTGGCGTTCTGGTAGGGGGCGAGAACGCGGGTCTCTTCGATCGAGAGCTGCGAACCGTACCAATAGGCGTTCTTGGCGTGGCCGTAGACGAGCACGCCGAGTTCGTCGATGCCGTCGACGATCTCGTGCTCGTCGAGGATGTGCTGCGCCGGCTGCTTGCGGCCTTCCGCGCCGAACATCTCGTGCAGCGACAGGACGGCGTCGTTGGCGGGATGGTAGGCGTAGTGGCAGGTCGGGCGGAACTCGGGGGCCGCCTTGTCGCCGACGGTGTAGTAGTCGGCGATGGAGATCGCCTCGTTGTGGGTGACGAGGAAGCCGTACTGGGCGCCGGGCGTCGGGCACCAGGTGCGGACGCGGGTGTTGGCGCCGGCCTGGAGCAGATAGATCGCCGCCAGACAGCCCTTCTCATGGGAGCGGGCGTTGTCGGGCTTCCAGGTCTCCTTGGTGCCCCAGCCGAGTTCGGCCGGCTGCAGACCTTCCGAGATGAAGCCCTCGACCGACCAGGTGTTGACGAAGACGTTCGCGGGCTTCGGGTTCCTGGAGCGTTGAGTGTCGCGTTCGGCGATGTGGACGCCGTGGACGCCGAGCGACTGCATCAGCTTCGCCCAGCCCTCGCGGGTGGTGGGCTTCTCGGCCTCGGCGCCGGTGTCGCGGGCGATGTCGAGCAGCGCCGCCTTGACGAACCACGAGACCATGCCGGGATTGGCGCCGCAGCAGGAGACCGCCGTAGGGCCGCCGGGGGAGGCGGCCTTCTCGGTCCGCACCGCCTCGCGCAGGGCGTAGTTGGAGCGGTCGGCGGTGGTGGCATTCTTGTCGAAATAGAAGCCGAGCCAGGGTTCGGCCACGGTGTCGATATAGAGCGCGCCATTCTCGCGGGCGAACTTCATCAGGTCGAGCGAGCCGGTGTCGACCGACAGGTTGACGATGAAGGCCCGGCCCTCGCCGGCGGTGAGGAAGGGCAGCAGCAGTTCGCGATAGTTCTGCTTGGTGACCGCCTGATGGACGAAGGCGTAGCCGCGCTCGTCGACGAGCTTGCGGTCGGCGTCGGACGGGTCGATCACCACGAGACGCGACTTGTCGAATTTGAAATGGCGTTCGATCAGGGGAAGGGTGCCTCGGCCGATCGAGCCGAAGCCGATCATCACGATGGGGCCGGTGATTTCGCCGTAGATCGGCCAAGTCTTCATTCGTTTCAACTCCTGGGGTTGATGGCTGGTCGCATGGGCGACCCGGGAAGATCGTGTCGCATGGGCGACCCGGGAAACACGTGTCGCGGAGGCGACGTCGAAAGGGCCGCGATCGGCCGAGCGGCCGGATGCGGAATTCGTGATCACAAAACAGGGCGACGGCCGGCGGGTCAACGGGAATCCGCGTCGCAAGACCGTCATTCGGGGCTTCGCGGGGGTTTCAGTCCTCGTCGAGGCCGCCGCGCTCGATCACGGCGATCAGGCGCTTCACACCGAAGGTGTCGGTGGGGTCGATCTCGGCGGCCTTCCGCAGCGCCTCGAGGCCGGCGTCGATCTCGCCGATCCGGGTCCGGCAATAGCCGAGGGCAACCAGGGACTGGACGAAGAAGCGCGGCGCCTCGTCGTAGCCGGCGCACGGCACCGAGCCCGGGGCGAGGCCACGCCAATCGGGCGGGATCGCGAGGGCGCGGGCGCCGTCGGCGACGCACCATGCGGCATGGGGCACCGCCTCGGCGAGGCGTCCGGCGTAGAAATAGAACTTGTAGGCGCCCATCCGCACGGCGCGGTCGTCGGGCGCGGCCTGGAGCGCGGCGAGGACGGCCGCCTCGGAGCGCTCCGGCTCGCTCCGCGCGGCGCGGGCGCCCTCGAGAATGTCGAAGGCGTCGCGCGGGGCGTCGACGTCGGTCGGGGTGGTCATGTTCGTCTCCTTCGCGACACGCACGCGACGATCCGCTCGCCGCGACGCGCGCGAGGGGGCGATGGCGGTCCCCCAAGCAGGAGCGATGCCAATCGAGGGCCGGACGGCTCGCGCCGCCACACGGCCGGGTTCGCCCCGGCCGTCCAGGGCGCGGGCGCGGGAGAGCCCGCCGGCCGGGCGCCGTGTCGGGCGTCCTAGTGGACGACCTCGATGTTCACCACGACGATCTTGGTTCCCGGCTTGCCGTATCGGTCGATCAGAGTGCGGGAATAGGTGAAGGAATCGCGGCCGGTGAAACCCGGTCTCGACTTGTAGGAGACCCTGGTGCCGGTCGCCGTGGCGGTTCCGTTGCGGGCCTGGGTCGAGATCCAGGTCGACTTGACGGGGCCCTCGGAGCTTCCCAGGCCGATGCTGCAGGACCGGCCACTCTCGGCGATCATCTGGGCGTTGACGGTCTGGCCGACGAGGGAGACGAATCGCGGGGTGAAACATTTGCTGGCGGCTTCGGCGGTGACGGGGAAGAGCAGCGCGAGGCCGAGGGGGAGAATAAACGTCATCGTGTACTCCGATCATATGCAATCGGAGCGAGCGTATCCTTCCCCCGCCGGGATTCCCATCGGTCCATTCGTCGACGAGCGAAGGGCCGGGCGCCGGATCGCGCCGGCCCCGTCTTACGCCGCGCGGGCGATCGCCTCGAAGGGGCCGGTCGCTTCGACCATCCCGGAGGCGCCGGAAAGCGCGCCGTCGACGAGGTCGAGGCCGAGGAACCGAGTGCGATCGACCGGGCCGGGCAGGTCGAGGCCGAGGGTCGCCTCGGGGGTGAAGTCGAAGCGGGTGTAATACGGCGCGTCGCCGACCAGAACGATCGCGCGATGGCCGAAGCGCCGGGCGCGGTCGATGGCGACCCGCATCAGCGCGCCGCCGAGGCCGAGCGAACGGGCCTCGGCATCGATCGCGATGGGGCCGAGCATCAGGGCGGCGCCGGCCGATCCGGCCTCGACGTGCCACAACCGGACGGTGCCGATCAGGCGGCCGTCGGCACCCTCCGCGACCAGCGCGAGACCCTCGGCGGGGCGGCGGCCCTCGCGCAGGCGCTCGCAGGTCTTGGCGAAGCGGGTCGGGCCGAAGGCGGCGTCGAGCAGGGCTTCGCGCGCGACGAAATCGGTGTCGATCTCGTCACGGACGTGGAAGGCGGGGGTGGCGACGGCGAGATGGGGACGAACGTGGATCACGGTCGAGGTCCTCGGGCGAGCGAGTGGACGACGACCCTCGTGCCGAGCCCCGGAGGGCCGGCCGGTCGGGAACGGTGCGGGAGGCCGGGGGTGGGCTCACCCCCGATCGGTCATCCTCAGATGACGTAGCTCTTCAGCGGCGCGAAACCGTTGAAGGCGACCGCCGAATAGGTGGTCGTATAGGCGCCGGTGCCCTCGATCAGAACCTCGTCGCCGATCTCGAGGCTGACGGGAAGGAGGTAGGGATCCTTCTCGTAGAGCACGTCGGCGCTGTCGCAAGTCGGGCCGGCCAGCACGCAGGCGCTCATCTCGTCGCCGTCGCGGGCCGTCTTGATCGGGTAGCGGATCGCCTCGTCCATGGTCTCGGCGAGACCTCCGAACTTGCCGATGTCGAGATAGACCCATCGGACCTCGTCGTCGTCGCTCTTCTTGGAGATGAGCACGACCTCGGTCTTGATGATGCCGGCCGAACCCACCATGCCGCGCCCCGGCTCGATGATGGTCTCGGGGACGTGGTTGCCGAAATGGGTCAGGATGGCGTCGGAGATCGCCTGGGCATAGGCCTGCACCGCCGGCACGTTCTTCAGATACCGGGTCGGGAAGCCGCCGCCGAGGTTGACCATGCGCAGGTGGATGCCGCGATCGGCCATCTCGCGGAAGATGCCGGCGGCCGACGCCACGGCGGCGTCCCAGGCGCCGGTGTCGCGCTGCTGCGAGCCGACGTGGAAGGACACGCCATAGGCCTCGAGGCCGAGACGATGGGCGTGCTCGAGCACGCGCGGCGCCATCTCCGGCACGCAGCCGAACTTCTTCGACAGCGGCCATTCGGCGCCGGCGCCGTCCGACAGGATGCGGCAGAAGACCTTCGAGCCGGGAGCGGCGCGGGCGACCTTCTCCACCTCGGCCTCGCAATCGACCGCATAGAGGCGAACGCCCAGCTCGAAGGCGCGGGCGATGTCGCGCTCCTTCTTGATGGTGTTGCCATAGGAGACGCGGTCCGGGGTGGCGCCGGCGGCGAGCGCCATCTCCACCTCGGCGACCGAGGCGGTGTCGAAGCAGGAGCCCATCTCGGCGAGCAGCGCCAGCACTTCCGGCGCCGGGTTGGCCTTCACCGCGTAGAAGACGCGGGTGTCGGGCATCGCCTTGGCGAAGGACATGTATTTCTCGCGCACGACGTCGAGGTCGACCACCAGGCAGGGACCATCGGGACGGCGGGTGCGGAGGAATTCACGGATGCGAGCGGTCATGGCGGGGTCCTTCCCGGGTCTTCCAAGCAGGCCGACGATGCCGTCGGCGTTCGGTCATCCCCGCATCGGGCCTTTCGGCCGTTCTCGGGCGTTTCCTCCGCGCGGCGACGCGCGAAAGTGTTCGGGGAGCACATCCCGCGCCGACGATCGCTTTGGAGACGACCGAACGACGGTGACGAGCACCCGATGAGCCGGCGGTGTGACGCCGACCCGAACCCGCGCTGAGGAGAGGGGCGCGGACCCTTCCGGTCACGAGACGCGGAGCGGCTCGATCACGGACGTTGCTGCCATGGCTTGGATGGGAGGACCCGTCCGCACGCCGGCAAGGAAGTAGTTGCCTCTTCAGTAACCCCG
This sequence comes from Pinisolibacter aquiterrae, assembly GCF_019160155.1. Classification (GTDB taxonomy): domain Bacteria; phylum Pseudomonadota; class Alphaproteobacteria; order Rhizobiales; family Ancalomicrobiaceae; genus Pinisolibacter; species Pinisolibacter aquiterrae. The sequence goes on along the minus strand of NZ_JAFNIH010000019.1, from coordinate 425,726 downwards.
GCCTTTGGACGAGCCGGCAGAGACCAAAAAAGCCCTCTACGTCGTTGCTTCAAGCCACGTCCCCCGTGTGAGTCACGAGGTGCGCCGGTTACTCCGGCTGCCGGTTGCCCCGATGGAATTCCCAGGCCTCTTGTCCCTGGAACGTCATCGACCGGCACGTAGCCACAGGCACGTGCGAATTTGGGCGAGCCGGGATATAGGGCCGTTCGCCCGGTGACACAAGTGAATTCTCGATGACGGACCGAGATTTTCCACCCCCGGGCAAGCCACGGGCCGATCGAGGGAATTCACGGAATCCGCGTGGGCGCGGCGGAGCGCGCGCGAGGCCGGCACCGGGCGCCTCGGGGGTGGCAAATCGGAGACGATCGAGTAGGATTTCCCGAGGATCGTTCGGTGAGCGGAGACGGTGATGGACACGCTGACGCGCATGCAGGCCTTCGTGCAGGTGGTGGATGCCGGCGGGTTTTCGGCCGCCGCGCGCAAGGCCGGCAAATCGAAGGCGTTGCTCTCCAAATACGTCCGCGATCTCGAGGACGAACTGGGGGTTCGCCTGCTCAATCGGACGACGCGGCAGCTGTCGCCGACGGAAGCCGGCATCGCCTATCACCGCGAGGCGGTCGATCTCCTGCAGCGGCTCGAGGACCTCACCGCCTCGGTGCGCGACACCCACACTCAGGCGCGTGGGCATCTGCGGATTTCGGCGCCGCGCTCCTATGGCGACGCCGAGCTCGGGGGCGCGGTGGTCGAGTTCATGGCCGAGCATCCCGACATCACCATCGATCTGAGGCTCGACGATCGCTTCGTCGATCTGGTCGAGGAGGGGTTCGACGTGGCGATCCGGGTCTCGGAGCCGGCCGATTCGAGCCTGATCGCCCGGCGCCTCGCCGCCTTTCGAGTGGTGACCTGCGCCGCGCCGGCGTGGATCGAGGCGCATGGGCGCCCGGCGCGGCCGGACGATCTCCTGGGACTGCCGGCGATCTGCGACACCAACGCGCGCAACTGGCACCATTGGCCCTTCATCGTCGATGGCGAGCGGGTGGTGGTGGCGGTGAGCCCGCGCATGAACGTCAACGGACCGCAGGTGACCGCCGAGGCGGCGATCGCCGGGGTCGGGGTGGCGCGGGTGCCGTTGTTCGCGGTGGCGCGGGCGATCCAGGACGGGCGGCTCGTCGCCCTGCTCGAGGAGTTCGAGCTGACCGGCCTGACCGTCAACGCGGTCTATCCGCATCGCCGCCATCTCTCGGCCAAGGTGCGGGTCTTCGTCGATTTTCTGGTCGGCTGGTTCGAGCGACGCAAGCGGCGCGACCCCTGCATGTGAGGCGGATGCCTGTCCTCGCCTTCGCCGCAATGCGATGATCCCCTCGCGATTCGCGTAGCCACCGCTGCCGGGCAGCGGAACCGCCGGGAGGCCCCATGTCGTTGCGATCCCTCGTTCTCAGCGCCGTCGCGGCGGTCGGTGCCGTGATCGGCGTGGCGGCGCCGGCGGCGGCCCATCCGCACGTCTTCGTCGACGCGCGCAGCCAGGTGGTGTTCGACAAGGAGGGGCGGATCGTCGCGGTGCGTCAGATCTGGCGTTTCGACGACGCCTTTTCCGCCTTCGCCTCCCAGGGGCTCGACAAGAACGGCGACGGCATCCTCACCGTCGAGGAATTGCAGCCGCTCGCCAAGGTCAATGTCGATTCGCTGAAGGACTACGAGTATTTCACCTTTCTTCGGGTCGGCGGACGCCGCACCGGGTTCAAGATCCCGACCGAATATTGGCTGCAGTCGGCCGACGGCTATCTGACGCTGTTCTACACGCTCAATCTGATGCAGCCGATCAAGCCGGATGCGACCGGGGTCACGCTGGACGTCTACGATCCCGGCTATTTCGTCGATTTCCAGATGGTGGAGAAGGACCCGATCGTTCTCGAGAACGCGCCGGCCAACTGCAAGGCGAGCCTCAAGCGCAAGGACGCGCCGGATCCGGCGACCGCCGCGATCCTCGGCCAGATCCCGGCGAGCGAGCGCGAATTGCCGGCCAATCTCAAGGCGATGACCTCCGATCTCGCCAATCGCATGACGGTGGTGTGCCCGTGAGCGCCCGGCGGCTCCACGGATGGGCGGTCGTGGCGATCGTCCTCGGGCTCGCGGTGATGGTCACGGCGGCACCGGCCTTCGCCCAGGCCGGTCCCTTCGGCGTCGGCAACCCGGAGCTCGGCGCCTCGGCGCCGCGCGGCACGATCTTCGCCTGGATCGTCCATCAGCAGAGCGTCTTCTACTTGGCGCTGAAGGACGGGCTCAGGGCGATGAAGACCCAGCCGCACGCCGGTTGGTGGATGATCGGGCTCTCGTTTCTCTACGGCATCTTCCACGCCGCCGGTCCCGGTCACGGCAAGGCGGTGATCACCTCCTATGTGCTCGCCAACGACGAGACGCTGAAGCGCGGCATCGTGCTCGCCTTCATCTCGGCGGTGGTGCAGGGGGCGATGGCGATCCTCCTGGTCGGTTCGGCGATCCTGATCTTCAATCTGACGGCGTTGCAGATGACCGACGCCACGACGGCGCTCGAGCGCACCAGCGCGGCGGCGATCCTCGGGCTCGGGCTGTGGCTCGCCTGGGTGAAGATCGTCGAGCCGATCGTGCGGGCGCGCCGGGCGGCGCGCGCCGCCCCGGTGGTGGCGAGCGAGGCGGACGTGGTCGATTGCGCGATCGGCGGCGATCCGGCGGCGGTGCCGCAGGCCTGTCCCTGCGGCGTGTCGCACATGCCGGATCCCTCGCTGATCAAGGGGCCGTTCGATTGGAAGAAGGCGCTCGGCGCGATCGCGGCGGTCGGGATCCGGCCCTGTACCGGGGCGCTGATCGTTCTGGTCTTCGCCTTCGCGCAGAAGATGCCGGGCCCCGGCATGGCCTCGGTGATGGCGATGGCGCTCGGCACCGGATTCACCGTGTCGGTTCTCGCCTCGCTGGCGGTGAGCGCGCGCAATCTGGCGCTCAGGATCGCCGGTGACGAGGGGCCGTGGCCCCTGCGGATCCTGCGCACGGCGGAGGTCACGGGCGCGCTGCTCGTCCTGACCGCCGGCACGCTCCTGACCGGCGCGGCGATCTGGGGTGGCCCGATCGGCGGCTGAAAGCCGCCGATCGATTCTTCCCGGAGAGATGGGCGGCGGCTGAAAGCCGCCGATCGATTCTTCCCGGAGAGATGGGCGGCGGCTGAAAGCCACCGATCGATTCTTCCCGGAGAGATGGGTGGCGGCCGAGTGCGGCCGAACGGGGCTCCCGGTGCGGAGGCGCTTCACCCTGAGGTGCGAGCGTGAGCGAGCCTCGAAGGGCGAAGGGCCGATGGGCACGATCGCCCGAGACCCGCCCGCGATCCCCGGAGGCCGTGCCTCTCGCCCTTCGTGGTTGGAGGCCCGGTCTTCGACCGGGCACCTCACCCGTGAAGGTCTCCGCACGAGGTCGTTGCGGGGAGAGGACGCGTTCGCGGACGGCCGATCGGGCCTTCGCCGGTCGCCCCCGCCGTCACCCGCGCGCGGCGGCGCGCTCGTGCATGGCGGCGCCGAAGGCGGCGAAGAGTTTGGCCGAGGGGCCGTCGGTCCTCACCCAATATTCGGGATGCCACTGGACGCCGACGGCGAAGGCCTTCGCATCGACCACGCGCACCGCCTCGATGGTGCCGTCGGGCGCGGTCGCCTCGATCGCCAGGCGATCGGCGAGGCGGGCGAGGCCCTGGCGGTGGAGCGAATTCACGTCGACGCTGTCGGCGTCCAGGATCTTGCCGATGCAGCCGTCGCGGACGATGTGGACCGGGTGGCGGATGGCGAAGCGGGCGTCCCAGTCGGAGGTGTCGGGGGCGCGGTGGTCCATCCGGCCCTCGAAGGTCTGGATCTCCGTGTGGAGCGAGCCGCCGAGCGCGACGTTCAGCTCCTGATAGCCGCGGCAGATGGCGAGGAGCGGCACGCCGAGATCGATGGCGCGGCGGATCAGCGGCAGGGTGGTGGCGTCGCGGGCGGGGTCGTAGGGCTCGTGGCCGAGGGTCGGCTCCTCGCCGTAGAGGCTCGGATGCACGTTGGAGCGCGACCCGGTCAGGAGCACGCCGTCCATGCGGGCGAGGATGGCGTCGAGGTCGAGCGCGCCGCCGAGCGCCGGCAGGAGCACCGGCATGGCGCCGGCACCGTGCAGAACGCCCTCGATGTAGGGCGCCGGCGTCATGTGCCAGGCGAGGCCGTCGATGACCTTGTAGTCGGCGGAGAGAAGGACGAGCGGACGGGCGGTCATGGCACCTCGCGAGCGTGAAACCAGTGGCCGGGGGCGCGGCCCCGGCTCTCGAGCGGTCGTTCGGCAGATATGCCACGACCTCGGCGAAATGACGAGACGGAGCCGATGGTCGCATGGCTCCCGCGCTCGTGGTGCTCGACCGATGGGTTTCGCCCGTCTATGAAGGGCCTTCCCGCTGTTCTTCGTTCCTCTCGGGGATCTCATGCTCAAAATCGCCACAGCGATCGAGGCCTTGAACGACAAGGTCGGCCGCTTCATCGCCTGGGGGGTGTTCGCCCTCGTCCTGTTGCAGTTCGCAGTCGTGATCCAGCGTTACGTCTTCGGCGTCGGCTTCGTCTGGCTGCAGGAGGGCATCACCTACGTCTATGCCTCGGTGTTCATGCTGGCGGCCGGGTTCACGCTGCTGCGCGACGGGCATGTGCGGGTCGACATCTATTATCGTGAGGCGAGCCTGAAGGCGCGGGCGATCGTCGATCTGGTGGGGACGCTGGTCTTCCTGTGGCCGGTGACGGGGCTGCTGCTCTGGGTCGCCTACCCTTACGTGTGGCGCTCCTTCGCCATCCTCGAAGGGTCGCGCGAGACGGCGGGTCTGCCCTTCCTCTATCTGCTCAAGGCGGAGTTGCTCGCCTTCGCCGGGCTGCTCGCCCTTCAGGGCCTCTCGTCGGTGATCCGGGCGATCGCCACGCTGACCGAGGACGACGCCGAGACCGAGGAGACGGCCCGATGAACACCGTGTCCGAATGGCTCGACGTCGGCATGTTCGTCGTCGCCTGTGTCGTGCTGCTGGCGGGCTTTCCGGTCGCCTTCACGCTCGCCGGGACGGCGATCCTGTTCTCGGTGATCGGCTGGATGCTCGGGGCCTTCGACCCGACCTTCCTGGCGGCGCTGCCGCAGCGCATCTTCGGCATCATGACCAACCCGGTGCTGATCTCGGTGCCGCTGTTCGTCTTCATGGGCGTGATGCTCGAGCGCTCCAAGGTGGCGGAACTGCTGCTCGAGACGATGGGGCGGCTGTTCGGCCGCCTCCCCGGCGGGCTCGGCATATCCGTGACGCTGGTCGGCGCGCTGCTCGCGGCCTCGACCGGCATCGTCGGGGCGACGGTGGTGACGATGGGGCTCCTGTCGCTGCCGACCATGCTGCGCTGGGGCTACGACCCGAAACTGGCGGCCGGATCGATCGCGGCGGCGGGAACGCTCGGGCAGATCATTCCGCCGTCGCTGGTGCTGGTGGTGCTCGGCGACGTGCTCGCCAACGCCTATCAGACCGCGCAGACCGACATGGGCAACTTCGCCCCCGAGACCGTCTCGGTGTCGGATCTCTTCGCCGGCGCGCTGATCCCCGGTCTCGCGCTCGCCGGTCTCTACATCGTCTATCAGGTGGTGGTGGCGATCGTCTCGCCGAAGAGCTCGCCGCCGGCGCCGGAAGGCCTCGGCAAGGTGACGCTCGGTGAAGTGGCCGGCGCTCTGATCCCGCCGGTGGCGCTCGTCCTGTGCGTGCTCGGATCGATCCTGTTCGGCATCGCCACGCCGACGGAAGCGGCCTCGGTCGGCGCGGTCGGCACGCTTCTGCTCGGCGGCCAGCGGCGCGCGCCGCATCTCACGCCGTGGTTCGTCGCGACCTGGGTGGCGCTGGCGGCGCTGCTGGTGCTGGCGACCACCGTCGACATGCGGCTCGGTCGCTCCGACACCACCGGGCTCCAGTCGCTCGGGATCGCCGCCTCGGTGGTGTTGTCGCTGGTGCTGGCGGCGGGCGTGCTGCTGGCGACCTGGGTCAACTTCAAGGGGGAAGTGCTGCGGCCCGTGGTGCGCACCACCACCGAGATCACCACGATGGTCTTCACCATCGTCATCGGCGCGACCTTCTTCAGCCTGGTGTTCCGTGGCCTCGGCGGCGAGGCGATGGTGGCGCGTCACCTCGAGGCGCTGCCGGGCGGCTCGGCCCAGGCGATCATCGTCGTGATGATCGCGATGTTCCTGCTCGGTTTCTTCGTCGACTATCTGGAGATCGCCTATATCGTCGTGCCGATCGCCGCGCCGGTGCTCTTGAAGATGCCGATGCCGGACGGTTCGGCGATGAGCCCGGTGTGGCTCGGCGTGCTGATGAGCGTCAATCTCCAGACCTCGTTCATGCATCCCCCCTTCGGCGCGGCGCTGTTCTTCCTGCGCGGCGTGGCGCCACCGGAGGTCAAGACCTCGCACATCTATCTCGGCGCGGTGCCCTTCGTGGTCATCCAGGTGGCGATGCTGTGGGTGCTGTGGGAATGGCCGTCGCTCGCGACCTGGCTGCCGAGGTTGCTCTACGCGTCGCAATGACGCGGGGGCGCGCGCGGGAGGCCGAAAACCGGCGCCCACGGCGTGCGAAAGCGGTTCGAACCGACGAGGCCCGGATGGCGAGAAACGCCCTCCGGGCCTTCTCATTTTCGCTCCGACGGCATCGACATGCAGTGAGCATGCATTTTTTCGGCCCACTGGAATTTCCTTCTCTACGACCAATGGGCGGCGCTCGAGGCTTGCGTCCGAGACGAAACTCGGCATTAATCCCATTTAATCGAACGATCGAGCGCCACCGAAATTCGGTGAGAATGCGAGACGCCGAGGGGAGAAGACGCGCATGGCGACGGCGGGAGAAACCCGTTCCGGCGAACGGGACACCTTTCCCAAACTGTTGATCTGGAATGCCGTGAACCGTCGCGATCGTCCGGCGATGCGCGAGAAGGATCTCGGCATCTGGCAGACCTGGACGTGGGGCGAGGTCGCCGATCTGGTGCGCGACTACGCGCTCGGCCTTCAGAAACTCGGTCTCGAGGCCGGCGAGAAGGTGGCGGTGATCGGCGCCAACCGGCCGCGGCTCTATTGGACCTTCGCCGCCGTGCAGTCGCTCGGCGCGGTGCCGGTGCCGGTCTACAAGGACAGCGTCGCCGACGAGATGGCCTATGTGCTGGAGCACGCCGAGGTCGCCTTCGTCGTCGCCGAGGACCAGGAGCAGGTCGACAAGGTTCTCTCGGTGGCCGGTCGCCTGCCGGCGCTGCGCCACATGATCTACGACGACGAGCGCGGCATGCGCGACTACGAGCACGGCCGGCTCCACGCCTTCGTCGAGGTGTCGCGGTCGGGGCGGGAGGCGCGCGATCGCGATCCCGTGCTCGAGGCGGGCTGGCGGGCGCGGATCGAGTTGGGGCGCGGCTTCGACCTCGCCGTGATGCTCTACACCTCCGGCACCACCGGCAAGCCGAAGGGGGTGATGCTCTCCTTCGACAACGTGTTGATCTCGGCCCGCAACGGCATCGATTTCGACCGGCTCGGCGAGAGCGAGGAGGTCGTCGCCTATCTGCCGATCGCCTGGGTCGGCGACCACATCTTCTCCTATGCCCAATCGCTGATCGCCGGCTTCTGCGTCTCCTGTCCGGAGAGCGCGGAGACGGTGGAGGACGATCGCCGCGAGATCGGTCCGACCTACGTCTTCGCCCCGCCGCGCGTCTACGAGAGCCTCCTGACCCGCACGCAGGTCCGGATGCAGGACGCCGGCCGCGTCAAGCAGCGCATGGTCGAGCATTTCCTGAAGGTGGCCGACCGGGTCGGCGAGGCGATCCTCGATCGCCGGCCGGTCGGGCTGATGGATCGTCTCACCTACGGGCTCGGCGAGATCCTGGTCTACGGGCCGCTCAAGAACCGCTACGGCTTCTCGCGCACCCGCGTCGCCTATACCGCCGGCGAGGCGATCGGGCCGGAGATCTTCCGCTATTTCCGCGCGCTCGGCATCAATCTGAAGCAGCTCTACGGCCAGACCGAAGCCTCGGTCTACGTGACGATGCAGCCGGATGCCGAGATCCACGCCGAGACGGTCGGGGTGCCGGCGCCGGAGGTGGAGATCAAGATCTCCGACAGCGGCGAGGTGCTCTACAAGAGCCCCGGCGTCTTCGTCGGCTACTACAAGAACGACGCCGCCACCGCCGAGACCAAGACGCCCGACGGCTGGGTGCGCTCGGGCGACGCCGGCTTCGTCGACGCGACCGGGCATCTCAAGATCATCGACCGCGCCAAGGACGTCGGCAAACTGGCCGACGGCACCTTGTTCGCGCCGAAATACATCGAGAACAAGCTCAAGTTCTTCGCCGACATCAAGGAGGCGGTGGCCTTCGGCGACAAGCGTGACTTCGTGACGGTCTTCGTCAACATCGATCTCGGCTCGGTCGGCGCCTGGGCCGAGCGCAACGACGTCACCTACGCGAGCTACCAGGAACTCGCCGGCCACCCACGCGTCATCGAGCGCATCCGGGCGGCGGTCGACCGGGTCAATCGCGACCTCGCGGCCGAACCGATGATGGCGGGCGCGCAGATCCGCCGTTTCCTGGTCCTGCACAAGGAACTCGACGCCGACGACGGCGAGTTGACCCGGACCCAGAAGGTGCGGCGCAGCTTCATCGCCGATCGTTATGCCCCGCTGGTGGAGGCGCTCTACGACGGCTCCACCGAGAAGCACGTGGTCACCGAGATCGCCTTCGAGGACGGTCGCAAGGGCAGCATCACCGGCGACGTGAAGATCGAGGACATGACGGTCCATCCGACCGCGCAGAGGGAGGCGGCGGAATGAGTGGGCTCACCCCGATCGAACACGGCAAGCAGTTGCTCGCGGTCGAGAACATCTCGCTCTCCTTCGGCGGCGTGAAGGCCTTGACCGACGTGTCCTTCGACATCAAGGCGGGCGAGGTGCGCGCGATCATCGGCCCGAACGGCGCCGGCAAGACGTCGATGCTCAACGTCATCAACGGTTTCTACCATCCCCAGATCGGTCGTGTGGTCCATCGCGGCGAGGCGCGGACGGGCCGCCGGCCGCACGAGGCGGCGCGGCGCGGGATCGGCCGCACCTTCCAGAACGTGGCGCTCTTCAAGGGGCTCTCCACCCTCGACAACATCATGGCGGGGCGGACCCTGAAGATGACCCGCGGCTTCTTCTGGCAGTGCCTGCGCTTCGGCCCGGCGCTCGCCGAGGAGATCGATCACCGCGCCAAGGTCGAGGAGATCATCGACTTCCTGGAGATCCAGCACATCCGCAAGACGCCCGTCGGCAAGCTCCCCTACGGGCTCAAGAAGCGGGTGGAACTCGGGCGCGCGCTCGCCCAGGAGCCGGAACTCCTGCTGCTCGACGAACCGATGGCCGGCATGAACCTCGAGGAGAAGGAGGACATGAGCCGCTTCATCCTCGACATCCGCGAGACCTACGGCACGACGATCGCGCTCATCGAACACGACATGGGGGTGGTGATGGATCTCTCCGACCGGGTGGTGGTGCTCGAATACGGCCGCAAGATCGCCGACGGCACGCCCGACGAGGTCCAGAACGACCAGACCGTCATCGACGCCTATCTCGGCCGGTCCCACTGAGGAGAAGCGACCCATGGATCTCCTCGCCTCGATCTTCCTCGATCCCTTCGTCCGAATGGGCACGAACCCGACCTTCCTGGTCCAGGTGGTGTGGGAGGGCTTCGTCTCCGGCGTGCTCTACGCGCTGGTCGCGCTCGGTTTCGTGCTGATCTACAAGGCCTCGGGAGTCTTCAACTTCGCCCAGGGCATCATGGTGGTGTTCGCCGCGCTGACGCTGGTCGGCCTCGCCGAGATGGGCATGCCGGGGTGGTTGGCCCTGGCGGCGGCGGTCGTCGCCATGCTGATCCTCGCCTTCGGCATCGAGAAGCTGGTGCTGAGACCGCTGGTCAACCAGCCCGACATCATCCTCCTGATGGCGACGATCGGCCTCACGCGGTTCCTGGTCGGTCTCGGCGAGATGGTGTTCGGCGGCGAGCCCAAGGTGATGATCACCGGCGCGCTCGGCATTCCGACCGACGTCCTGCGGGTTCCGCTCTTCGGCAAGACCCTGATCCTGAAGGAGATCGACATCACCGCCGCGGTGGTGGCGCTGGCGATGGTGGCCTTCCTCGCGGTGTTCTTCGCCCGAACCAAGATCGGCCGGGCGCTCCGGGCGGTCGCCGACGATCATCAGGCGGCGCTGTCGGTCGGCATCTCCCTCGAGAAGATCTGGGTGATCGTGTGGTTCGCCGCCGGCGTCGTCGCGCTGGTCACCGGCATCATGTGGGGGGCGCGCTCGCAAGTGTCGTTCGATCTCGAGATCATCGCGCTGAAGGCGCTGCCGGTGCTGATCCTCGGCGGCTTCACCTCGGTGCCGGGCGCCATCGTCGGCGGCTTGATGATCGGCATCGGCGAGAAGGTCGGCGAGATCTATTGGGGGCGGCTCTTGGGCGGTGGCATCGAGAGCTGGCTCGCCTATCTGATCGCGCTCGGCTTCCTGCTGTTCCGGCCGCAGGGCCTGTTCGGCGAAAAGATCATCGAGCGGGTGTGAGGACGACGATGACCATGCACCACGACACCATCGCCGCCGGTGAACGCGGCCTCGTAGGGCGGAATAGGCACAGCCGTATTCCGCCCGGGGCGCCGATGGCGGAATACGGCGTCACCTATTCCGCCCGACGGTTCCCGTGCTCCCTTTCGACGACGACGAGCTTCAGGATCGAGACCCATGTTCTATCGTGAAGTCGGACAGTTCAAATCGACCTACGCGGCCGACATGGCGGTGTTTCCGATCCGTCAGGATCGGATCGGCATCCTCGTGCTGCTGGCGATCGCCGTGGTGGTGTTGCCGCTGGTCTCGAACGACTTCGTTCTGACCTCGATCCTGATCCCCGGCCTGATCTTCACGCTGGCGGCGATCGGGCTCAACATCCTGACCGGCTACGCGGGGCAGATCTCGCTCGGCACCGGCGCCTTCATGGGCGTCGGCGCCTATGCCGCCTACAAGCTCGCCAATGCCTTTCCCGAGGTGAACCTCCTGGTGTGGATCCTCTGCTCGGGGGTCTTCTCGGCCGGGATCGGCGTGATCTTCGGCCTGCCGTCGCTCCGCATCAAAGGGCTCTATCTGGCGGTGACGACGCTGGCGGCGCAGTTCTTCCTCGAGTGGTGCTTCGTGCGGATGGGCTGGCTCACCGACTATTCGTCTTCCGGCGCCATCGAGGCGGTGCGGCGGACGCTGTTCGGCCTGTCGATCTCGGGGCCGGAGGCGGATCCGCTGACGCGCTATTTCGTGGTGCTGGGGCTCGTCGTGTTCCTCACCTGGATCACCTCGAACCTCGTCCACGGCCGCATCGGGCGGACCTGGATGATGGTGCGCGACATGGACATCGCAGCGGAGCTGATGGGTGTGCGGCTGTTGCCGGCGAAGCTCCTCGCCTTCGCGGTCTCGTCCTATCTCGCCGGCGTCGCCGGGGCGATGATGGTGTTCTTCTGGCTGGGCGCGGCCGAGCCCTCGGCCTTCGGCATCACGCTGTCGTTCCAGGTGCTGTTCATGGTGATCATCGGCGGGCTCGGCAGCCTGCTCGGATCGTGGCTCGGCGCGGCCTTCATCTGGGCGCTGCCGGTCGTCATCAAGTTCGCGCCCGGCCTCGTCGGCATCGACGTGCCCTCGGCGCGGGTCGAGCACGTCAATTCGATGATCGTCGGCGCGCTGATCATCTTCTTCCTGATCGTGGAACCGCACGGGCTCGCGCGCCTGTGGGCGGTGACCAAGCAGAAGCTTCGGGTGTGGCCCTTCCCCTGGTGAGGGGCGCCCCCATCCGCCGGCACGGGCCGGTCGGCGGACCTCGTGCGACGACGGCCCAGGGTGTCACATCTCCCGCGAACGAGACGGGGGAGCGGCACCGAGAGCGGAGGAAACGCAGATGTTCGGACGTCTTGGACTAGCCTTTTCAGTGGCCTCGGTGATCGCCGCCGTCCTGCCGCCGATCTCGACGGCGCATGCGGAGGAGAGCCTCTACGTGCCGCTGCTCACCTATCGCACCGGCGCCTATGCCGGTTCGGGCATCGGCATCGCCGACGGCATGCACGACTATCTCGAGATGCTCAATCAGCGCGACGGCGGCATCGGCGGTGTGAAGCTGGCGCTCGAGGAATGCGAGACCGGCTACAACTCCCAGAAGGGTGTCGAGTGCTACGAGGCCACCAAGGGCAAGGGCGCGCTCGTCTACAATCCCTGGTCGACCGGCATCACGCTTCAGCTGATCCCCAAGGCCGGCGTCGACAAGATCCCGGTCCTGTCGATGGCCTACGGCCTGTCCGCCGCGGCGGACGGCAAGACCTTCCCGTGGGTGTTCAATCCGCCGATGACCTATTGGGACGGCGCCTCGGTCGCGATCAAGTACATCGCCGAGAAGTCGGGCGGCATGGCCAAGCTCAAGGGCAAGACCATCGGCTACATCTATCTCGACGCGCCCTACGGCAAGGAGCCGATCCCGCTCCTGGAAGAGCTCGCCAAGGAGAACGGCTTCAAGCTCGCCAAATATCCGGTGCCCGGCGACAAGATGCAGGATCAGTCGTCGCAGTGGCTGAACGTCCAGTCGGACAGCCCCGATTGGATGATCATGTGGGGCTGGGGCGCGATGAACCCGACCGCCGTCAAGGAGGCCGCCAAGATCGGCTATCCGATGGATCGCTTCATCGGCGTGTGGTTCTCCGGCGGCGACGACGACGCCAAGGCCGGCGGCGCGGGCGCCAAGGGCTTCCTGACGCTCAACTTCAACGGCACCGGCGCGAACTATCCCGCGCTCGCCGACATCAAGAAATACGTCTTCGCCAAGGGCCTGTCGCAGGTGAAGGGCGAGGATCGCATCGGCGAGAACAACTACAATCACGGCGTCTACAACTCGATGCTGATCGCCGAGGCGATCCGCAACGCGCAGAAGATCGCCGGCAAGAAGATGATCGACGCCGCCGACATGCGCGCCGGTCTCGAGACGCTCAACATCGACGCCGCCCGCATCAAGGAAATGGGGCTCGAGGGCTTCATGGCGCCGATGAAGGTCACCTGCGACGACCATTCCGGTGAGAACCCGGTCTACGTGCAGCAGTGGGACGGGGCCAAGTGGGTGAAGGTCTCCGACTGGATCGAGCCGATGACGGACAAGATTCGTCCGACGCTTCTCGCCGACGCCAAGGCCTATGCCGACAAGAACGCGCCGTGGCCGGCGCGCACCGAGGCCTGTGGCGGCCGCTGAGGTCGCGATCGAATCGACGGGCGGCCCCCGAGCGGCCCGTCGAAGCGCGCGAGCGGTTCGCCGCTCCCGGGCGATCGCCGTGGGCGAAGGTCTGACCCACACTTCGTCCACGGCTCCTTCCCACTCGACACCTCATCGAGGCACCGACACCCCATGTCCGAGAAGACATCCGAGACGACGCCCGCGGCCCGGCCGCTGCTCGCCGTGGACAACATCGAAGTGGTCTACGACCACGTCGCGCTGGTGCTGAAGGGCGTTTCCTTGACGGTGCCGAAGGGCGGCGTGGTGGCGCTGCTCGGCGCCAACGGCGCCGGCAAGACGACGACGCTGAAGGCGGTCTCCAACCTGCTCCACGCCGAACGCGGCGAGGTGACCAAGGGCAAGATCGTCTTCAACGGCGAGGAGGTGCAGGATCTCTCGCCCAACGAGTTGGTGCGGCGCGGCTGCATCCAGGTGATGGAGGGCCGGCACTGTTTCGGCCATCTGACGGTCGAGGACAATCTCCTGACCGGCGCCTTCACCCGGGCCGACGGGCGCGGCGCGATCAAGGCGGATCTCGAGAAGGTCTACGAGCTCTTTCCGCGCCTCAAGCAGCGCCGCAAGTCGCTCGCCGGCTACACCTCGGGCGGCGAGCAGCAGATGGTGGCGGTGGGGCGGGCGCTGATGTCGCGGCCGACGATGATCCTGCTCGACGAGCCCTCGATGGGGCTGGCGCCGCAGATCGTCGACGAGATCTTCGAGATCGTCCATCGGCTCAACACGCAAGAGGGCGTCTCGTTCCTGCTCGCCGAGCAGAACACGGCGGTCGCGTTGCGTTGGGCGACCCACGGCTACATTCTCGAATCGGGGCGAATCGTCATGGACGGCGAGGCGAAGGCCTTGGCGGAGAACGAGGACGTCAAGGAATTCTACCTCGGCGTGGCGGCGGCGGGGCGCAAGAGTTTCAAGGAAGTCAAACACTACAAGCGGCGCAAGCGCTGGCTGGCATGAGGGGGCGTCCCATGGCGCGGGGGTTCGATCGGGCGGAGACGCGGGGGCCGCGTGTGCGCGAACGCGAGCAGATGGCGGCGCTGGCCGGCGCGATCGCCGATCTGGCGCGCAAGCGCCTGTGGCGCAAGCGGTTTTCCACGGTCGAGCCGATGGCGCTGCGCCATTATCGCGACCTCGCGGCGATCCCGGTGCTGCGCAAGGACGCGCTGAAGCTGTTGCAGTCGGAGAACCGGCCCTTCGCCGAGATCACGCCGTCGGATCTCTCCGGCGTCGCGCATCTCTTCACCTCGCCGGGGCCGGTCTACGAGCCCGAGGGCGCCGCGTCCGACTGGTGGGGCACCGCGCGCGCGCTCCATGCGGCGGGAATCCGCAAGGGCGACGTGGTGCTCAACACCTTCGCCTATCACCTGACGCCGGGCGGCTTCATTCTGGACGCGGGGGCGCGGGCGCTCGGCTGCCCGGTGATCCCGGCCGGGCCGGGCAACAAGGAGGCGCAGCTCGAGCTGATCGAGCACTATCGGCCGCGCGCCTATGTCGGGACGCCCGACTTCCTCAAGATCCTGCTCGATTCGGGCCGCGAGCTCGGCCGCGACACCTCGTCCCTGCAAGTGGCGCTGGTGACCGGCGCGGCGCTGCCGGCGACGCTTCGCGCCGAGCTCGAGGCGCGCGGGGTCAAGGTGCGGCAATGCTACGCGATCGCCGACGTGGGACTGGTCGCCTACGAGACCGACGCGCCGGACGGCTCGGTCAATCCGGGGATGGTGGTCGACGAGCGGATCGTGCTCGAGATCGTGCGGCCGGGGACGAGCGACGCGGTCGCGCCGGGCGAGGTCGGCGAGGTGGTGGTGAGCCGGGCGGACACGGTCCATCCGGTGATCCGGCTCGGCACGGGCGACCTCTCGGCGCTGCTCACCGAGGCCTCTCCCTGCGGCCGGACCGGCCCGCGCATCAAGGGCTGGATGGGCCGCGCCGACCAGAAGGCCAAGGTCAAGGGCATGTTCGTCGACCCCTCCGACATCGACCGGGTGGTGAAGCGCCATCCCGAGATCCGGCTGGCGCGGCTGGTCGTGACCCGCGAGCGCGAGCAGGACGCGATGGAGCTCCGCATCGAGACCGAGACGGAGGACGGCGCCCTGCCGGCGAAGGTGGCGGCGACCCTGCAGGCGGTGACCAAGCTCAAGGGCGGCGTCGTCCGGGTGGAGCCGGGCGCGCTGCCGAGGGACGGCAAGGTGATCGCCGACGAACGGCCGGTGGGGTGAGGGGCATGTGTTCCTCTGGGGTTCGGCGGGTGCCTCGACACTCGCCGTACTCCAGACATGACCCGTTCCATCACCCTCTTCGCAACCGCTCGACCAACTCTCGCGCCGCGCGACTCTGTTCGGCATGGTAGACCCGTTCGCGCTCGTTGCCGTATGCGTGGAATGCTTGGCGCGTGTCCTCTATCTGTCGTAGGGCCAGTTGGGCGAGAATGAGATCATGGTTCTGGTCGGCAATGGTCCGTAAGACGTCGCCCGCAAGGCAAAGCGTGTTCGCCCAGTCGCGTGGCGCGCGATCCTGCCTTCGTTCCTCCAGTGCCGCGTTCAAAGCAACGAGAGCCTCTTTCATCCCGGTGGTGTTCTTCTCGCGCTCGCCGAGCATGAAGAGGGTGAGGCCGAGATTGGTCTGCGTCCTCGCCCATTCCACCGGATCGCGCTCTCGCGTTTGTTCCTTCAATGCCGCGCGGAAAGCGGCGACCGCCTCTTGCAGCCGCGTTGTTCTGCCCTCGCGTTGGCCGAGCCTCATGAGCGTGGTGCCGAGATTGGCCTGCGTCATGGCCCATCGGAGTGGCACGACGTCTTGCCGGTATTCCTCGAGCGCTGCCCGGTAAGCCTCGACCGCCTCCTCCAATCTTGCCGTACCGCGTTCGCCCTCGCCCTCACGCTCGCCGAGTATCGAGAGTGCGACGCCGAGATTGGTCTGCGTCATCGCCCATCGGAGCGGCACACGATTCCGACGGTGCACGGTCAATACGGCACGAAAGGCCGTGACTGCCTCCTTGAGCCGCGCCGTTCCACTTTCTCTCTCACCGAGCCTGAGGAGTGTCGTGGCGAGGTTGGTCTGTGCGATCGCCCACTCGAGCGGACCGCGATCCCAACGTCGGACTTTCAGCACCGCACGGAAGGCGACAACCGCCTCCTTCAATCGCTCCACACCTCCTTCACGTTCACCGAGCTTCATGAGCGCCGTGCCGAGACTGGCTTGTGTCCTTGCCCATTCGAGCGGATCGTCGGTCCGATCGACAGTGCTCGTCATCTCCCTGAAATGATCGACCGCTTCGAGAAGCGCATTGTTCAGACCGAACTCGGCGCCCAGATCGATCAACGTCATGCCCTTCCGGCGCGCGTAGTCGCGCGAGATTCCGGGGTCGGCGGGTGCGGCGATCCGAGCGGCCTCACCGTAGTGGCTCGCAGCTTCGCGGTATCCGTCCGGGCTGGTGCGCAGCTTGGCGGCGGCGGCTCGCCCGGCGCGGCTTTCGGCTGCGGAGAGGCGCTTCTGTTTCGCCAGCGCCTCCAGATCCTCCAGACCTGCGAGATCGCGCTCTTCGGCGGCGGCGAGGTGCGTGTCGGCCTGCGCGAAACGGCCCATGCCCAGCGCTTCGGCCGCCGCGTGGCGCAGTCCTCGGACTTCGGGATCGTCGTTGGAGAGGCGGTTCAGCCGGTCGGTCAGAGCCTTGAATTCACCTGCCTTGGCTCTGAGCCGTTCTTCGATTTGATCGGCGTCGAGTTCGTCCGCCGCCTCGCCCATGTCGGTCAGGATGGTGCGCAACGCGTCGAGCGGGACGCCTTCGGCTTGCGCTATCCGCCGCATGATTTTGTCGAGCTTGTCGTTCGCCGAAGTGACGCCGTCGCGCGTCGCTGCGGCATCGTCCGCAATCTTCGGTATGAGCTCCAGATGGTGGATGACGCCAGCGCGCAGGATGCCGAGCGCATCGAGTTGCGAGGTCAGAGCATCCAGCCGATCGTCGAGCCCGCGCACGGCGTCGAGTGTCGCTCGGCCGAGGTCGCGACCGAGCTTTTCGGTGGCGATGTGGAAGGCCTCGCACGCTTGCGGGTATTTCCTGGGATCCTTCAGGATTTCGGCGAAGGCCGCGAAGACCAACTCGCCGAAGGACCGCGCCGCCCCTCCACCATGGGGGGCGAGGCCGACGTCGGCGATCTGTTGAAAGATCGGGGGAATTTCCGGCACGCTCCAGTTGCTGAGTTCGGCCAGCGTTTTGGTGAAGCCGGCACTCACCGACGCGCCTTTCGCCGCATGCTCGCCGAGAGAGATCCGTTCTGGGACGCCGGCGATCACGGCCTCGACATGCACGTCGATCGGGGAATGGCCAGGGGCCTTGCGCCGGTCGAGCGCGTCTTCGCGCACGTCGAGCAGGATGTCCCGAATCGTGTCGTGGAAGGCTGAGATGCTCGCGTATTGCGAGTGCCATTCCCGATCTGACTTTCGCGCTTGTGCCGCCTCCAGAACGTCTTGCGCGGCCTCGATCCACGCGAGCCTAGTCGCCCGGATGAGATCATGGTTGTCCGAGATGGTCGCGAACGGATTCTTGTCGGCGAGCCGCTGCTGCCATCGCCTCTTCAGGTGCTCCGGGCAGAGTGCCGCCGCCGCCGACGGCAGTCCGCCGACGACCGTGTCGAGCAGCATCCCCAACCATTCCATGAGCAGCTCCGTCGTCGGACAACCAGAAATACCCTGCTTCCGAGTTGCCGCAAAGCGCCAGAACCGGCCTCTCCACATGACGCCGCGCCGCCCGCGACGACGCGTGCCGGTGAGCGCGCGACCTTCGGATTTCCCATCGGGAGCGGGCTCTGCTAGGTGATGCGGCTCGTCCGGTCCTGCGAGGTTTTCTCGCGGTCGGCTCTCCTTTCCGCTCGCGTCCTCAGCCGAAATCGAGGTGACGATGTCCCGTTCCGCCGTCGAGGAGAGTGCCGTTCAGCAGGCGGTGGGGCCTTCGGGGGGACGCGACGTCCTCAGGCTGGCGACGGCGCAGGCGCTCGCGGGGGCCAATTCCTCGGTCTTCTATGCGACCGGGGCGGTGGTCGGAAACATCCTCGCACCCGACAAGACTTTGGCGACGCTGCCGATCTCGGTCTTCGTCGTCGGTATGGCGGTGTCGACGCTGCCGGTCGGGGCGATCGCGCGGCTCCACGGCCGGCGCGCGGCTTTTCTCGTCGGGACGGGGGCGGCCGTGGTCGCCGGAGGGATCGCGACGGCGGCGGTGGTCCTCGGCTCGTTCTGGCTCTATTGCCTGGCCGCCTTCCTCGGCGGGGCCTATGCGGCGGTCGTGGTGTCGTTCCGCTTCGCGGCGGCGGACTGCGTGCCCTTCGAGCGGCGGGCGCGGGCGATGTCCTTCGTGATGGCGGGCGGGGTCTTCGCCGGGGTGATCGGGCCGCAGCTCGTCACCCATACGATGGATCTGTGGCCGCCCTATCTCTTCGCCGCGACCCATGTCGCGCAGGCGGCGGTCGCGGCCGTCTCCGCGCTCGTCCTCGTCGGCGTCCACATCCCCATGCCGAGCCGAACCGAGATCGCGGGCGGACGGCCGTTGATGGAGATCGCCCGCCAGCCGCGCTTCGTCGTCGCCGTCATCTGCGGGGTCGTATCCTACATGGTCATGAACTTCCTGATGACCGCCGCGCCGCTGGCGATGCGGATGTGTGGCCTCAGCCAGGAATCGGCCAATACCGGGCTCCAGTGGCACATCATCGCCATGTATGCGCCCGGCTTCGTCACCGGCCATCTCATCACCCGTTTCGGCGCGCCGCGCGTGGTCGCCGCCGGGTTGACGCTGATCGCGCTCTCGGCCGCGGCCGGGCTGATGGGCGTCGACGTGCCCCATTTCTGGGTGATGCTGATCCTGCTCGGGGTCGGCTGGAACTTCGGCTTCGTCGGCGCCTCGGCGCTGGTGCTCGGTTGCCACCGGCCGGAGGAGCGGACGCGCGTCCAGTCGCTCAACGATTTCCTCGTCTTCGGAACGATGACGGTCGGCTCGCTCTCCTCGGGTGGGCTCCTGACGACGTCGGGGTGGAGCACGGTGCTCGCCGTCTCCTTCGTGCCGCTCGCGGCGGCGGTGTTGGCGCTGGTCGTGATGCGGGTCTCGAACCGCGCGGCCTTCGGCGGCGGCTCGGCGCGCTGAGAGGGACGCAGGAAAAAGCCGGCCGAGGTCGCCCCCGGCCGGCTCGCGTCGTCTCGGTTCCTCGGTCCTCAGCGGGCGTGGGCGGCCTTCGGGCGGAGGTCGGCGAGGCCGGCCTTCTGGTGGCCCTCGGCGTCGAAGTTCTCCGGCTTCAGCCAGGCTTCGAACCCGGCCTTCACCACCGGCCATTCCTTGTCGACGATCGAATACCAGGCGGTGTCGCGGTTGCGGCCCTTGATCACCATGTGCTGGCGGAACAGGCCCTCGAAGGTGAAGCCGAAGCGGATCGCGGCGGCGCGGGACGGGGCGTTGAGGCCGTCGCACTTCCATTCGAAGCGGCGATAGCCGAGGTCGTCGAAGGCATGGCGCATGGCCAGGAAGATCGCCTCCGTCGCGGCGCGGGTCTTCTGGAGCACCGGCGCGAAGAAGATGTGGCCGATCTCGACGACGCCGGCGGCGGGACGGACCTCCATCAGCGTCAGGACGCCGAGCGCCTTGCCGGAGGCGGTGTCGACCACGGCGAAGGAGAGGGGATCGGTCAGTTCCTCGCGGCTCTTCAGCCAGGCGAGGAAGGCGCCTTCGGTCTCGAAGGGGCCGTAGCTCATGTAGGTCCAGACCGAATCGTGGCCCACGATCGCCGCCCACAGGTCGGCGCCGTGCTTGGCGGTGTCGAGCGGCTCGAGACGGCCGTGGGTGCCTGTGATGGTGGCGCGTACCGGCCGAGCGCGTTCGCTCCAGCCTTCGACGAGCGGCCCGACCGGGCGCTCCTCACGAGTTCCCGGCATGGTGCGGGTATCCTTTTCTTGCGGGGTGTCGGCGACGCGCGACGTTTCGTTTGCCCCGAGGCGACCTTAGGCGCTGGGGCGCGGCGAGATCAACGGTCATCCGCGCTGACACGGATGTGACCGCGCATTCCGGCAACCGGACGCGCGACCTCTCGACCTTCCGGCCGGAAGAGCGCAAATATGAGCCCATGAATGCCCTCGCTCCCGCCCCCTCCCACCCGACCTCCGACACCGCCTCCGGCGCGACGCCGATCGTCGTCGACGTCACCGGCATGACCTGCGCGGCCTGTTCGGCGCGCATCGAGAAGGTGCTCGGGCGGATGCCCGGGGTGGAGCGGGCGACCGTCAATCTGGCGCTCGAGACGGCGGAAATCGTGGCGCCGGGGGTGGAGACCAGCGCGATCGTCGAGACGATCGAGCGCGCCGGTTTCGGCGCCCATCCGCGCGACACCGCAGTCGCGGCCCGGCGCGCGGCGCTCGAGCGGGCGGCGGCGGAACGGGCCCGCGAGGAGCGGCGCACCTTCGCGCTCTTCCTCTTCTCCGCCGTGCTGACGCTGCCCTTCCTGGTGGCGATGGTGCCGATGGCCTGGGGCGCGCATGCCCATTGGCTGACGCCGTGGGTCCAGCTGGCGCTGGCGACTCCGGTGCAGGCGATCGCCGGGGCGCGCTTCTACGTCGGCGCCTTCAAGGCGCTGCGCGGGCGCTCCGCCAACATGGACGTGCTGGTGGCGCTCGGCACCTCGGCGGCCTATGCGTTCTCCGTCTGGGCGATCGGGCGCCACGGCGACGCGGCCGGGCCGCATCTCTATTTCGAGGGGTCGACCACCGTGCTGACCCTGATCATCCTCGGCAAGCTCCTGGAGGCGCGGGCCAAGCGCTCGGCGAGCGCGGCGGTGGCCAAGCTGATGCAGCTGCGGCCGGACACGGCGACGCGGCTTCTGCCCGACGGGACGCAGGAGACGGTCTCGGTCGATCGGCTGCGGCGCGGCGAACGGATCCTGGTGCGGCCCGGCGAGCGGGTGGCGGCGGACGGTCTCGTCGCCGAGGGGGCGTCGGATCTCGACGAGAGCCTCGTCACCGGCGAGAGCATGCCGGTCGCCAAGGGGGCGGGAGACAAGGTGACCGCCGGCACCATCAACGGCGCGGGCTCCCTCACCGTGACGCTGACGGCGGTCGGCGAGGACACCACCATCGCCCGGATCGGCCATCTGGTCGAACAGGCGCAGATCGCCAAGGCGCCGGTGCAGAAGCTGGTCGACCGGATCGCGGCGGTGTTCGTGCCGGTGATCGTGGCGATCGCGATCCTCACCTTCGCGGCGTGGTGGCTGGCGGGGCACGATTTCGAAGGGGCGCTGATCCCGGCCGTGGCGGTGCTGGTGATCGCCTGTCCCTGCGCGCTCGGTCTCGCCACGCCGACGGCGCTCGTCGCCGGCACCGGGGCTGCGGCCAAGGCGGGCATTCTCATTCGTGACATCGAAGCGCTGGAACGGGCCCATGCGGTCGACTGCGTCGTCTTCGACAAGACCGGGACGCTGACGGAGGGGCGACCCTCGGTCACCGACGTCTTCACCCTGGGCGGCTCCGGCGACGAGATGTTGCGGCTCGCCGCCTCGCTCCAGAGCGCCAGTGAACATCCGCTCGCGGCCGCCTTCGTGCGGGCGGCGGAGACGCGCGGGATCGCGCTCTCGACCGCGACCGAGTTCCGCGCCTCGGTCGGGCGCGGGGTCTCCGGCACCGTCGAGGGGCGGACGATCGCGGTCGGCAATGCCCGGCTGATGGAGGAACTCGACGTCGATCTGCGCCTCTTCGAGAGCGAGGCGCGCCGCCTCGCCGGCGAGGCCAAGACCGTGGTGGTGGTGGCGCGCGATCACGAGGCGCTGGGGCTGGTGGCGCTGGCCGATCCGTTGCGGGCGACGGCGGCAGAGGCGATCGCCCGGCTCTCGGCCGAGCGCATCTCGTCCCATCTCGTCACCGGCGACGCCAAGGCGCCGGCGCAGGCGGTGGCGCGCGCGGTCGGCGTCGACGCGGTCCGCGCCCAGGTCCTGCCCGAGGGCAAGGTCGAGGTGGTGGAGCTGCTCCGGCGCTCGGGCCAGGTGGTGGCGATGGTCGGCGACGGGGTCAACGACGCGCCGGCGCTCGCCGCGGCGGACGTCGGCATCGCCATGGGCTCGGGCGCCGACGTGGCGATGGAGACGGCGGGCATCACCCTGATGCGGGCCGATCCGCGGCTGGTGGCGGCGGCGCTCGAGATCGCCCGGGCGACCTGGGGCAAGATCCGCCAGAATCTCTTCTGGGCGTTCTTCTACAACGTGGTCGGCGTGCCGCTCGCCGCCATGGGCCACCTCACCCCGGCGCTGGCCGGGGCGGCGATGGCGATGAGCTCGGTCACGGTCGTGACCAACGCGCTGACGCTGACGCGGTGGAAGCCGAAGCTCTGAGGCCCCGTCTCGCCGGGCCGGACGGGTCGGATCGGCTGGTCTCTTCGTGCCTCGCGGGGCCGGTGATCTCGCCGACGTCTCGCCATCGGAATCGCTCGCCTCCCGGCGCGAGCGCGCAACTTTCTCGCCGTTCCTCCGCCGCCGACGTTCGAGACGGGCTCCTTTTCCGCATGGGAAGGATGCATCCTGGCGGGGTTGCCGTTCTTCCGCCCGATTGCGATGGATCTTGCGGCGCATTAGAAGGATCGGAGGCTACGTCTCCCTCGGCCTCGCCTCCGTTCCGGACCTTCAGGGATCCTCAGGACCATCCATGCGCGCTGCCCCTTCCCGCCGTGACGTTCTCTCCGCCGCCGTCGCCGCCTCCGTCGCCAGCCTGCTGGGGGCCACCGGCCCGGCGGCGGCCGCGCAACTGAAGTTCGGCCCGGCCAAGTCCTTCTCCTTCTCCGGGCTGGTCGGCCGCGCCCGCGACATGGCCGCCAAGGCCTATCTCGCCCCGCGCAAGCCGGCGCCGGAGATCGTCGATCAGATCGGCTACGAGCAGCACGGCAAGATCAAGTTCCGCTCCGACCATGCGCTCTTCTCCGACGAGAAGGGGGTCTATCCGGTCACCTTCTTCCCCGTCGGCAAGTACTTCCCCAAGACCATCAAGATGCACGCGGTCGACGGGGACAAGGCGGCCGAGGTGCTCTACGAGCCCGAATATTTCGACATGCCGGACGACAGCCCGGCGGCGAAGCTGCCCGAGGACACGGGCTTCGCCGGCTTCCAGATCCGCGAGGCCAAGTCGCGCCCCGACTGGACCACCAAGGACTGGTGCGCCTTCCTCGGCGCCTCCTATTTCCGCGCGATCGGCTCGCTCGGCGAATATGGGCTCTCGGCGCGCGGCGTGACGGTCGACACCGCCAGTCCGAAGCCGGAGGAATTCCCCGACTTCACCGAGTTCTATCTCCAGCCGGCGAGCGCGGAGACCCAGCCGGTCGTCGTCTACGCGCTGCTCGACGGGCCGTCGATCACCGGCGCCTACAAGTTCACGATCCGCCGCACCGAGGGCGTGATCATCGACGTCGAGTGCAATCTCTTCGTCCGCAAGGACATCGGCAAGCTCGGCATCTCGCCGATGACGTCGATGTATTGGTTCTCCAACTACGACAAGAGCTATCAGCTCGAATGGCGCGAGGGCGCCCACGACAGCGACGGTCTGGCGATGTGGACGGGTGCCGGCGAGCGCATCTGGCGGCCGCTGGTCAATCCGCCCGGCCCGTCGACCTCGGCCTTCGTCGACGACAATCCGCGCGGATTCGGCCTGATGCAGCGCGATCGCGATCCCCAGCACTACATGGACCGTTATCTCAACTACGAACGGCGGCCGTCCCTGTGGATCGAGCCGATCGGCGGGTGGGGTCAGGGCGCGTTCCATCTGGTCGAGTTTCCGACCGATCACGAGGATTTCGACAACATCGGCTGCTTCTGGGTGCCGAAGGAGCCGGTCAAGGCCGGGCAGAGCCTCGAATTCCGCTATCGGATGTATTGGAACGCCGACGAGCCCAATCCGCCGAACAATCTGGCGCGGCCGACCGCGACCCGGATCGGGCGCGGCGGCTTCCCCTACAGCCGCGTCAATCCGCCGGAACTGAAGCGGATGGTGATCGAGTTCTCGGGCGGACCGCTCGACGGCTTCCCGAAGGATCGCAAGCCCGAGCCGGTGATCACCGCCTCGCGCGGTCAGATCTCCTCGATCTTCCTGGAGACCACCACCTGGAACAAGGCGTGGCGGCTGCAGTTCGACATCAAGGCCGAGGGGCCGGATCCGGTCGACCTGCGCGCCTATCTGCGCGACGGCGACACCGCCCTGACCGAGACGTGGCTGTTCAAGCTGCATCCGCAGAAGACCTGGTGAGGCCTCGGCCTCGCCGTGGGGTCATGGGATACGAAGGGGCGCCGCGGCGCCCCTTCTTCGTTCGGGCGGGTCTTCTCAGCGTCACGGAATTGGACTACCAAAGTCTGATGAGCCAAGACATCGCCCTTCTCGATCACATCATGAGCCGCGCGCCGGTGATCCCGGTGCTGATCCTCGACGATCCGGACAAGGCGCTCGGCCTCGGCCGCGCTCTGGTCGCCGGTGGTCTGCCGGTGCTCGAGGTGACGCTGCGCACGCCGCGCGCCTATGACTGCATCCGGGCGCTCGCCTCGGTGGAGGGGGCGATCGTCGGCGCCGGCACGGTGCTCGACGGGCTCGCGCTGGCGGCGGCCGTCGAGGCGGGGGCGCAATTCCTGGTCTCGCCCGGCACCTCGCCGAAGCTCCTCGAGGCGGCCGATCGGTCGAGCATCCCGCTCCTGCCCGGCATCGCCACGGCCTCGGAGGCGATGGCGCTTTCGGAGCGTGGTTACGAGCGGCTCAAATTCTTCCCGGCCGAGGCGATCGGCGGCGTCGATCATCTGAAGTCGCTCGCCTCGCCTTTGCCGCGTCTCAAGTTCTGTCCGACCGGCGGCATCGGACCGGACAAGGCGTCGCGCTATCTGGCGCTCCCCAACGTCGTCTGTGTCGGTGGATCCTGGGTCGCGCCGGGCGACGCGGTCGCGGCGAGCGACTGGGGGCGGATCGAGAAGCTGGCGCGCGAGGCGGCCAATCTCGGCCCGGCCTGCTGAGGGCGGGGTCGGTCGCAACCGGGCCTTCCTTTGGGGCAGGCGCCCTTGTGTCGTCATGCCCGCGTGCTTAGATCCTGCCTACCGCCGGGACGGAACCTCAGCGGCAAAGGAGGATCGGACATGTTCGACGCCATGAAGCTTCTGGAGCAACTGTTGGGTCCGCAGGCCGCGGCCGGCGTCCAGAGCACCATCGATCAGGGCACCAAGACCGTCGAAGGCTTCGTCGGCGCCGACACGATCGCCAAGGGCAAGGCGATGTTGGGCGAGGGGCTCGGCTCCCTCGAGGCGACGGCGACGCAATACGTCGGCGCCGAGAAGGTCGCCCAGGCCAAGGACCTCTTCGCCAAACAGGGCGACGGCCTCGCCGTCGGCGCGCTCGCCGGCGGTCTGCTCGGGCTCCTGGTCGGCACCGAGACCGGCCGCAAGGTCGGCGGCACGGCCGTGAAGCTCGGCTCGCTCGCCGCGCTCGGCGGTCTCGCCTGGAAGGCCTATCAATCCTATCAGAGCGGCTCGGCCGGAGCCTCGGCGACGGCGCCGGCCGCCGTTCCCGGGGCGGAGGCGCCCATGCCCGCGCCGGTCTCGACCGAGGCGGAGCAGAAGCTCGCCGCCGCGACGATCATCGCGATGATCCAGGCGGCCAAGGCCGACGGTCACGTCGACGCGGCCGAGCGGGCGGCGATCCTGGCGCGGGTCGGCGAGGTCGAGGCGGCCGCCAAGGCCTTCCTCGACACCGAACTGGCGGCGCCGCTCGATCTCGACCGGGTCGCCTCGCTCGCGACCAATCAGCAGGAGGCGGTCCATCTCTATGCCGCCTCGCTGCTCGCCATCGATCCCGATCAGACCTCGGAGAAGGCCTATCTCGACGCCTTGGCGACCAGGCTCGGCCTCGACGCCGCTCTCGTCGCCGAGATCACCGCGCAGGTGAAGGGCGCCTGAGGGCCCCCTCTCGTTCGTCGGAAACGAAGACGGCGCGTCCCGCGAGGGCGCGCCGTTTCTCGTCGTCTTCCGGGGCGAGGGGTGTCATATCAGGCTCACGAAATTCGGACTCGTCCGAATTTCGTGAGCGCTGCGGCCTGACCGGCCGACGCCCGTTCGGGCTTGCCTTCGCGTAGAAAGTTCCGAACAAGTCGGGCCTTTCTACGCTCGGTATCACGCCTTGGGCGGGCAGGTGGTCTCGCGCAGGCGCAACTGGGGTTCGACCAGCACGCGGGTCTGTTCGGGCCGGCGGCCGGCGACGACGTCGAGCAGGGTCTCGGCGGCGATGCGGCCGACCTCCTGCTGGCCGTTCCACACCGAGGTGAGGCCGGGCGACCAGACCGAGGCCTCGTCGATGTCGTCGTAGCCGGTCAGCGAGATGTCGCGGCCGGGATCGATGCCGCGCCGCTTCAGCTCCATCAACATGCCGAGCGCCAGGAGGTCGTTGAAACAGACGATCGCGGTCGGGTGGGCGGCGAGGACGTCGCCGCAGATGTCGCGACCGGCGCGACGGCTGGCGACGGCCGGAAACTCCAGCGCCGGATCGACCGGGATGCCGGCGGCGCGCAGCGCGTCCTCGTAGCCGGCGCGACGCTCGGAGGCGGCGGAGGAGGATTCCTGCTGGCCGCCGACCAGGGCGATACGGGTGTGGCCCTGGCCGATCAGATGCTCGACGGCGAGGCGGATGCCGGCGCGATCGTCGCCGCGAATCACCGGCACGTCGGCGAGGTCGGGCAGTTCGCGCGCGATCAGCACGGTGGGCAGGCCGGCGTCGACGATGCGGGCGACGTCCTTGGCCGTGGTGCCGGCGGCCGGGCACAGGATCATGCCGTCGGCGCGATACTGGAGCAGCGTCTCCAGGAACTGGCGTTGGCGCTGCGGATCGTCGCCGTGATTGTAGAGGATCACGGTCTGCCCCTGGCGACCGAGCTCGGTCTCCACCGCCGAGACCAGCTCGGCGAAATAGGGGTTGAGGATGTCGTGGACGACCAGACCGACGATGTTGGTGCGCGCGGTGCGCAGGCTCGCGGCCGATCGATTGTAGATGTAACCGAGTTCCTCGGCGAGGGCGTGGACCCGCTTGCGCGTCTCCTCGGCGACCAGCGTCGAATTGCGCAGGGCGAGGGAGACCGTCGCGGTCGACAGGTCCAGTCGCTCGGCGATCATCGCCAGGGTGAGACGTCGTTTCGGCGTGGCGCCAGGGGTATCCATCGGTATCTCGGTCGAGGGGTGAGAAGGCCTGCGACCGGAGCGCCCCTCGCGCCGCCGGTCGCCCGTTTGTGCCGGAAACTCGAGCGAACCGCAACAACTCACCCACCCGTCACGCATCGCGCGGACGTCGCACGCTCACATGGTGGAGGGCCGCGCGGGACGATGCTCGAGCCACAGGAGCAGCAGACCGCTCGCCACCACGATCGCGCCGCCGGCGAGAGTCGAGGTGCCGGGCACGTCGCCGAAGAGCAGCCAGCCCGAGAGCGTCATCCAGAGGATCTGCGTGTAGGTGAAGGGCGCGACGACGGAGGCGGGGGCGCGCGCGAAGGAGAGGATCAGCAGGAAATGGCCGGCGGCCCCGCACAGGCCCATGATCACCAGGACGATCCAGGTCTGGAGTCCTTCCGGCCAGACCCAGCCGGCCGGCAACCACGGCGCGAGCGCGACGACGGGCAGGCCGGCGGAGATGATCAACATGCTCGCCGAGGTATCGACCCCGGCGAGTTTGCGGGTGACGATGGCATAGACCGCGTAGCAGGCGACGTTGGCGAAGGCGAGCAGCATCGCCGGCTGGAAGCCGCCGGCGCTCGGTTGCGCCACCACCACGACACCGGCGAAGCCGACGGTGATCAGCACCCAGCGGCCGAGCCCGATGCGCTCGCCGAGGAAGATCGCGGAGAGGAGCGCGATCATCATCGGCGCCGAGAAGGAGATCGACATGGTCTCGGCGAGCTGGAGATGGCGCAGCGCCATGAAGTTGAAGACCGTCGATCCGAGCAGGCAGAGTCCA
Organism: Pinisolibacter aquiterrae; assembly: GCF_019160155.1. GTDB lineage: Bacteria > Pseudomonadota > Alphaproteobacteria > Rhizobiales > Ancalomicrobiaceae > Pinisolibacter > Pinisolibacter aquiterrae. Next base: position 397,407 of record NZ_JAFNIH010000019.1, on the reverse strand, counting down.
CGGACGATCTGCAGCAGCGGGCGGCGGCTGCGCCAGGCGCCGGGGACGCGCCAGGGCGCGAAGATGGCGGCGGCGGCGAGGAAGGCGACGAGATTGCGGAAGAAGGCGATCTCGAGCGGCGGCAGGGTGTGACCGAGCCATTTCGCCGAGGAGTCGATGCCGGTGAAGCCGATCAGGGCGAGGCACATCAGGCCGATGCCGGCGAGGCGGCGGCGGCGCTCCCACGCCTCGGGGGCGCCCTCGCGGCGTGCGATGTCGATCGATCCCGTCACTGAAAACTCCGGCCCCCGCGCGCCGTCTCGGGCGCCGGACATGCTCCTGCGACCCAGTCGTGGCGAAATCGCGACGGAGCCTCGAAAAAACCGCGATCGCGGCGACGAAGCCGGCTCAATCCTCGGGATCGTCCTCGGTCTCTTCCGCGGCCTGGGGCTCGGCGAGGCCGTCGAGGGGGAGGGTGAGGTTGCGCTCGAGGTCGCGCAGCAGGCGGCGCAGGCGCTTGCGGTCCTTGTCGTCGAAGCCGGCGAGGGCCTCGCGCTCGAGCCGGGTCCAGATGCGATCGATCTCGTCGATGCGCGAGCGGCCCTCGTCGGTCAGGTGGACGCGGGCGAGGCGGCCGTCGGTCTGGGAGGCGACGCGCTTCAGGAGGCCTTGCGCGGCCATGCGCGAGATCATCTTGGTGACGGTCGGCGGCTGGACGCCGAGCACCTGGGCGAGGTTGCTCATGGTGCGTCCGTCCTCGTCGGCCAGCGCCTTGAGGACCGCCTCCTGACCCGGGTGGAGACCGATGCGCGCCAGATGCGTGCCGGAGCGGGCACGGTGGGCCTTGGCGGCCATGGCCAGACGATAGGTGACGGACTTGCGATGTTGAAAGCTCATGTCCGTTCCTTAAGCGTCGGATGTTTCGAATTTACGACGACTATCGAAAGAGTTTAGCCGCTTCCGGGAGTTGCGTCGACGGGTTCGGCCTCGCCCATGGCGGTCGCGAGGGCGCGTGAAACGGTCGCGGCCGTCTCGGCGAAGGCGGGGGAGGCGCGGAACGCGCCGCCGCGCGGGGTGTCGGCGGGGATGTCGACGACCTCGGCGATCCGCCCCGGGGTCCCGCTCATGACGAGGATGCGGTCGGACAGCGAGACGGCTTCGTAGACGGAGTGGGTGACGAAGAGAATGCCGAGGCGGCGAAGCGTCTTCAGCCGCAGGAGGTCGTCGACCAGCCGGAAGCGGGTGATCTCGTCGAGCGCGGCGAAGGGTTCGTCCATCAGGAGGAGGCCGGGATCGCCGACCAGGGCGCGGGCGACGGCGACGCGCATGCGCATGCCGCCGGAGAGCTCGCGCGGGCGTTTGCCGGCGGCCTCGGCGAGGCCGACCCCGGCGAGCGCCGCGAGGGCGCGGCGCCGGGCCTCGGCCTTCGGGCGCCGATCGAGGCGGAGCGGCAGGGCGACGTTGTCGAGGGCGCTCGCCCAGGGCATCAGCGTGGCGTCCTGAAAGACGAGGCCGATGCCGCGGGTGGGGGCGACGACGCGTCCGGAATCGGCGGTCTCGAGACCGGCGACGAGACGCAGCACCGTCGATTTGCCGCAGCCGGAGGGGCCGAGCAGGGTCACCACCTCGCCGGCGCCGACCGCGAGCGAGACGTCGTCGAGCACGGTCGGTTCGCCGGGGTAGCGTTTGGCGACATGGTCGAGAGCGGCGAGGATCTCGGGCGTCTCGATCGTGGTCGCGGGCATGGCGTCGGGGTGCGCGGGCGGGATCATCGTGGGCGTTCCGATCGGTTCGGGGCGGCCGACCCTAGCTCGGGCGGGCCGGTCCGTCGACCGGAGCCGGGGCGGTGACGCGTGGCGACGCGCGGTGACGGGGGCGCCGGCGTCGGCTAGGATGGCGGGGCAATCGAGGAGTGATCATGCGTCTGTGGGTGAAGGATCCGCTCGCCGTCATGGCCGAGGGCGCGGCGCGCGGCGTCGTGGTGGAGGGAAGCCGCATCGTCGAGACGGTGGCGGCGGGCCGTGAGCCGGTCACGCCGGTCGACGCGGTGTTCGACGCCTCCCGGCATGTGGTCATCCCCGGCCTCGTCAACACCCATCACCACGTCTATCAGACGCTGACCCGGGCCCACCCGCGCGCCATCAACAAGGAACTCTTCCCGTGGCTCCAGGCGCTCTATCCGATCTGGACCAAGGGGCTGAATCCGGAAGCGTTTCGCCTCGCGGTCCGGCTCGCCGGCACCGAGCTTCTGATGTCGGGCTGCACCACGGCGGCCGACCACCACTACATCTTCCCGCCCGGTCTCGAGGATGCCGTCGACATCGAGGTCGAGGAGGCACGAACGCTCGGCCTGCGCATGACGGTCACGCGCGGGTCGATGAATCTTTCGGAGGAGGACGGTGGGCTGCCGCCGAAAGCCGCGGTGCAGGACGAGGACACGATCCTCGCCGACAGCGAGCGGGTGCTCGCCAAATATCACGACCTCTCCGACGGCTCGATGACGCGGATCGCGCTGGCGCCGTGCTCGCCCTTCTCGGTGACGCGCTCCTTGATGAAGGCGACGGCGGATCTGGCGGCGAAGCACGACTGCCGCCTCCACACTCATCTCGGCGAGACACGCGACGAGAACGACTTCTGCCTTTCGGCCCTCCGGTGCCGTCCGGTCGACTATCTCGAAGAGGTCGGCTGGATGAGCGATCGCACCTGGCTCGCCCACGGCATCCATTTCGACGACGGCGAGGTGGCGCGGCTCGGCCGGCACGGGGTCGGGATCTGCCATTGCCCGACCTCGAACATGGTGCTCGCCTCGGGCCAGTGCCGGACGCGGGAACTGGAGGCGGCGGGCGCCCCGGTCGGGCTCGGGGTCGACGGGTCGGCCTCGAACGACAATTCCAACCTGATGGAAGGGGTGCGCCACGCCCTGATGATCGGCCGGCTCACCTACGACGCGACGCTCTCCCACACGGACGTGCTGCGCTGGGCCACCAAGGGTTCGGCGCGGTGTCTGGGGCGCGCCGACATCGGCGAAATCGCGGTCGGCAAACAGGCGGATCTGGCGCTCTTCACCCTCGACGAATTGCGCTTTTCCGGGGCCGGCGATCCGCTCGCGGCGCTGGTGCTGTGCGGGGCGCATCGGGCCGACCGGGTGATGGTGGCGGGCGAGTGGCGGGTGGTCGACGGGATGCCGGTCGGCATCGACGTCGCGAAGCTCCGCTACGAACATGGGGAAGCGGCGCGCGCCTTCCTCGATCTCTTCTGAAAGACCGTCTCATGCCTCGTCCTCGTTGGTCCGACCTCGTCACCACCGACTTCGCCGATCCGAACGTCGCCTCGTGGATCGCGGTGTTGCCGATCGCGGCGATCGAGCAGCACGGGCCGCACATGCCGCTCGGCACCGACACGATCATCGCCGAGGGCCACGTTGCGGCGACGGTGGCGCGGCTTCCCGAGGTGCTGCCGGTGACGTTCCTCCCCGTCCAGGCGGTGGCGTGGTCGGCCGAGCACGAGGGCACGCCGGGGACGCTGACGCTCTCCTGGGAGACGGTCGCCAAGGTCTGGCTCGAGATCGGGGCGTCGGTGGCGAAGGCGGGGGTGCGCAAGCTCGTCGTCGTCAACGCGCACGGCGGCAACGTGCCGATCATGGATCTCGTCTGCCGCGAGCTTCGGATGAAGCACGGCATGCTCGCGGTGGCGTCGTCGTGGTCGCGATTCGGGCGGCCGGAGGGGCTGTTCGATCCGGACGAGCGGCGGCTCGGCATCCATGCCGGCGACGTCGAGACCTCGATGGTGATGGCGCTGCGGCCGGATCTGGTGCGACCCGAGGCCTTCGCCGAATTTCCCTCGCTCCAGGGGGAGATGGAGCGCGAGTTCACGCATCTCCGGGCCTATGGGCCACATGCCTTCGGCTGGGCGGCACGGGATCTGAACGCATCGGGGGCGGTCGGCGATCCACGCCGTTCGACCCCGGAGAAGGGCCGGGCGGCGATCGATCACGCGGTGACCGGATTCCTCGAGCTGCTCGCCGAGGTCGATCGCTTCGATATGGATCGCCTCGCCGAGATCGGCTGAGGGCGGGGGGCGGCCGTCTCCGGGTGGAGGTCCTCATCCCGCACGGCCCCGCTTCGCATTCCGCACGGCTCCCTTCATGGTGAGGCGGACGGAAGGTCCGGGACTCGAACCATGAAGGGTGTGGGACGACGGGCCGTGCCGCCGGCTTCGGGCTTCGAGGCTCGCTTCGCTCTCACCTCGGCCTGAAGCCGAACAGAGGGGGCGAGGCGGTTCAGCCGCAGTCGGCGAGGAGACCGGCGGCCTCGATGCCGGCGACCACGGCCGCCTCGTCGTTGTCGGAGGTGTCGCCGGACATGCCGCAGACGCCGACGAGGGCGCCGGAGGCGTCGCGGATCAGGACGCCGCCCGCGACGGGGATCGCGCCGGCCTCGCCGATGACGGTGGTGAGACCGGCGAAGAAATGCGGGCGCTCGACGGCCATCGCGCCGAGGCGGCGGCTGGAGATGCCGAGTTCGATCGCGCCGTTGGCCTTGCCGTGCGCGATCTTCCAACGGCCGACCGAGCAGCCGTCCTCACAGGCGGCGGCCTTGATCGCGCCGCGCGCGTCGAGGACGACGACGGCCATCGGGTTGAGGCCGCGCTCGCGCGCCACCGCGAGAGAACGCGTGACGATGGTCTGGGCCTGGGCGAGGGTGAGATCGGTCATGCGAGGACTTTCTTCGTTTCGGTGAAGGCTTCGAGCCCCTCGGGAACCGGGCCGCCGGTGGCCCAGTCGAGAAGCTCGACGGTGTGGACGATCGGGGTGGTGGTGCCGGAGCCGATCTGCGTCATGCAGCCGATGTTGCCGGCGGCGATCACGTCGGGCGAGACGGAGGCGATGGCGGCCAGTTTGCGGTCGCGCAACCGTCCCGCCAGCTCCGGCTGGAGGATGTTGTAGGTGCCGGCCGAGCCGCAGCAGACGTGGCTCTCGGGGATCGACACCGTCTCGAAGCCGGCCTTGGCGAGAAGCTCCATCGGCAGCGTCGTGATCTTCTGGCCGTGCTGCATCGAACAGGCCGAATGATAGGCGACGCGCGGACGCGGGCCCGGCACCAGCGCGGCCTCGATCTCGAGCGTCGCCAGCACCTCCGAGACGTCGCGGGCCAGGCCTGAGACGCGGGCGGCGTCGGCGGCGTGGGCCGGGTCGTTGCGGAACATGTGGCCGTAGTCCTTGACCGTGGTGCCGCAGCCGGAGGTGTTGACGACGATCGCGTCGAGCCCGGCGCCGTCGATCTCGCGGGTCCAGGCGGCGATGTTCTTGGCGGCGCGGGCGTGGGCGGCGTCGGTCTCGCCCATGTGGTGCTCGAGCGCGCCGCAGCAGCCCATGCCCTCGGCCACCACCACCTCGACGCCGAGGCGGGCGAGAAGCCGCACCGTCGCCTCGTTGATGGCGGTGTCGAGCACGGTCTGGGCGCAGCCGTTGAGGAGGGCGACGCGCAGGCGCTTTTCGCCCGTCGCCGCGATGGTCTGCGGCGCGTCGACCCAGGAGGGGCGCGGCACCGACTTCGGCGCCAGCGCGAAGAGGGCGGAGAAGGCCTTCGGCATCAGCCGGGCGAAGGGCCGGGCGAGCGTCGCGCCGATCAGGGCGAGGCGGAACAGCGTCGGATTGGGGATGACGGCGGCGAGCAGACGGCGATAGGCGCGGTCGAGCGGGGCGCGGGTGTGGGTCTTCGCCACATGGGCGCGGGCATGGTCGACCAGATGCATGTAGTCCACCCCAGACGGGCAGGTGGTCATGCAGGAGAGGCAGGTCAGGCAGCGGTCGAGATGGGTCACCGTCTCGGTGTCGGCGGGGCGGCCGGTCTCGAGCATCTCCTTGATCAGCCAGATGCGTCCGCGCGGGCTGTCCAACTCGTCGCCGAGTTCGAGGAAGGTCGGACAGGTCGCGGTGCAGAAGCCGCAATGGACGCATTTGCGCAGGATCTTCTCGGCCAGCGCGGTGTCGGGATCGGCCAGGAGCTCGGGCAGGAAATTCGTCTGCATCTCACGCGCCTTTCGTCATGCGGCCGGGAGAGAGGATCCCGTCGGGGTCGAAGGCGCGTTTGACGCGGGCGGCGAGGGCGGCGAGCGGGGCGGGCTGAGGGTGGAACACGTCGTCGACGCCACGCACCAGCTCACCGGCGCGGATCAACGTGGCGTGACCGCCGAGGCGGTCGACTTCCGCCCGGACGGGACCGGCCTGCGGCCCGGCCTCGGGCTCCAGCGCCAGCCAGACCAGACCGCCGACCCAATCGTAGAACCAGCCGGCGAGGGGCAGCTCGCGGGCGCGCAGCGCCGCCACCAGTTTCGGGCCGTCGGAGGGGGCGAGCGAGATCCGCCAGATCGCGCCGGGGCGGCGGGCGATCGGCCCGGCCTCGCGCAGATCGGTCCAGGCGCGGCGCGAATCGTCCTCGCCGAGGATCTCGATCTGGCCGAGCGCCTTGAACCGGGCGACCAGATCGGCCTCGCGGCTCGCCACCGAGACCGGAGGGCCGTCGAGGCGCAGCAGCGTGGTGGCGACGTGGGAGAAGGGCCCGTCGGCGCCGGCGGGCAGGTGGGCGAAGGCGTCGACCTCCTGCGGCAGGCCGGAGGCCTCGCGCATCAGGCGGCCGGCGGCCTCGTCGTCGAGGCCGAAGACGGCGATGGTCTCGGTGGTCTCGGGGGCCGGCATCACCTTGAAGGTGACCTCGGAGAGGACGGCGAGCGTCCCCCAGGAGCCGCAGACGAGTTTGGAGAGGTCGAAGCCGGTGACGTTCTTCATCACCCGGCCGCCCGACTTGAAGGTCTCGCCGAGGCCGTTGACGGCGCGAAAGCCGAGGAGATGGTCGCGGGCGGCACCGATCTTGGGACGACGCGGGCCGGAGGCGTTGAGCGCGAAGGCGGCGGCGATGGTGGTCGAGCCGGCGTCGTGGCCGAGGAGGGCGGTGTGCTCGATCGGGTCGAAGGCCAGTTCCTGGTTCGCGCTCGCCAGCGTCGCGCGGATTTCGGCGAGCGAGGTGCCGGCGCGGGCGGTCATCACCAGTTCGGCCGGCTCGTAGAGGGTGATGCCGGAGAGATCGGCCGTCGAGAGGGTGGCGGGCGCCTCGACCGGGCGACCGAGCGCGCGGCGGGTGCCGCGTCCCTCGACGGCGAGGGGGGCGCGGGTCTCGCGAGCGCTCGCGACGAGGGCGGCGAGGTCCGCCTCGTCGCGGGGGGCGTGAACGGTTCGTGCCATCAGAACCTCGGGATCTCGGGGAAGGGCAGGTCACCGGAGCGGACGTGCATGAAGCCCATCTCGGCGCAGCGGTGGAGCGTCGGGAAGACCTTGCCCGGGTTGAGGCGGTGGTTCTCGTCAAAGGCGCATTTGACCCGCTCCTGCTGGCCGAGATCGACGGAATCGAACATCTCGCCCATCAAGTCGCGCTTCTCGACGCCGACGCCGTGCTCGCCGGTCAGGACCCCGCCGACGGCGACGCAGAGGCGCAGGATGTCGGCGCCGAAGGCCTCGGCCTTCTCGATGTCGCCGGGGATCGCCGCATCGTAGAGGATCAGCGGATGGAGATTGCCGTCGCCGGCATGAAACACGTTGGCGACGCGCAGGCCGTGTTCGGCGGCGAGAGCGCCCATGCCGGTCAGCACCTCGGCGAGGCGGCCGCGCGGGATCGTGCCGTCCATGCAGAGATAGTCCGGGCCGATCGCGCCGACGGCGGGGAAGGCGTTCTTGCGGCCGAACCAGAAGCCGATCCGCTCGGCGTCGGAGTTCGAAGTGCGGATCGAGGTGGCGCCGGCGGCTTCCGCGATCTTGGCGACCTCGCCGCAGAGATGGTCGACCTCGGCGGCGGTGCCGTCGAGCTCGACGATGACGAGGCCCTGGGCATCCTCCGGATAGCCGCAGGGTTTGAAGGCCTCGGCGGCGTCGATGGCGGGCTTGTCCATCATCTCCATGCCGCCGGGGATGATGCCGGCGGCGATGATCGCGGCGACGCAATCGGCGCCGGCCTTCACGGAGGAGAAGCCGAGGAGGACGCCGCGCGCCGTCTCCGGCTTCTGCAGGATCCGCACGGTGACCTCGGTGATCACGCCGAGCAGGCCTTCGGATCCGGTGACGAGGCCGAGCAGGTCGTAACCTTCCGAATCGAGATGCCTGCCGCCGAGACGGACGATCTCGCCGCCGATCAGCACCATCTCCACGCCGAGCACGTTGTTGGTGGTGAGGCCGTATTTGAGGCAATGTACGCCGCCGGCGTTCTCGGCGATGTTGCCGCCGATCGAGCAGGCGATCTGCGAGGACGGATCGGGCGCGTAATAGAAGCCGCGATGCTCGACCGCCTTGGTGATGGCGAGATTGGTGACGCCGGGCTGGACGCGGGCGCAGCGGTTCTCGAAATCGACGTCGAGGATGCGGTTGAACTTGCTCATACCGAGCAGGATGCCGTCGGCGAGCGGCAGCGATCCGCCGGAGAGCGAGGTCCCCGAACCGCGCGGCACCACCTTGACGTTCAGCTCGGCGGCGAGCCGCATGACGGCGGCGACCTCCTCCACCGTCTCCGGCAGCACCACCACCAGCGGCGTCTGGCGATACATGGTGAGGGCGTCGCATTCGTAGGGGGAGAGTTCGCGGGCGAGGTGGATGACGCTCGACGGTTTCAGGATCGCCTGGAGGCGGGCGACGATGTCGTCGCGCGCCGCCATGATCTCGGGTTCGGGCAAGGGCATCGTCAGCGACATGGGTTTCCTCGCGGGCTCTCTGATGCGGCCTTCCCCGTCATGAATGTCTCGAGACGGGACGTTCGTCGAGCGGGCGGCCCGAGAAATCGTGCCGCCCGCTCGCGCTTTTCCAATCGTTTCGTGGCCGCATACCAGTCTCGGGCGATCCCGACTCGTCGGGATCGCCCGAGGTTTCGGCCCGACCGGCCGACGCCCGGTCGGGCTTGCCTTCGTTCACGACGTTTCGAACGGGTCGAAACGTCGTGAACTCGGTATCAGCCGCGCGCCTTGGCCTCGCGGCGGAACCGGGTCAGCACGAACTCGGTGTAGCCGTTGGGTTGAGCGCGGCCCTCGAAGATCAGCGCCTCGGCGGCGCGGAAGGCGGGGCCGTCGAAGGCGGGCGCCATCCGCCGATAGGCGGGGTCGCCGGCGTTCTGACGATCGACCACCACGGCCATGCGCTTCAGGGCGGCGATCACCTCGTCACGGGAGACGATGCCGTGGGCGAGCCAGTTGGCGATGTGCTGGGAGGAGATGCGCAGCGTCGCGCGGTCTTCCATCAGACCGACGTCGTGGATGTCCGGGACCTTGGAGCAGCCGACGCCGAGATCGACCCAACGCACGACGTAGCCGAGGATGCCTTGGGCATTGTTGTCGAGTTCCTCGCGGACCGCGTCGGGTGCGAAGTTCGACGTCGCCAGCGGCAGGGTCAGGATGTCGTCGAGCGCGGCGCGCGGCCGGCCGGCGATGGCGGCGCGGCGGGCGGCGACGTCGACCTCGTGATAGTGCAGCGCGTGCAGCGTCGCCGCCGTCGGCGAGGGCACCCAGGCGGTCGAGGCGCCGGACATCGGGTGCGCCGCCTTCTGGGTCAGCATGTCGGCCATCCGGTCGGGCGCGGCCCACATGCCCTTGCCGATCTGAGCATGGCCGGGCAGGCCCATCATCAGGCCGACGTCGACGTTGGCGTTCTCATAGGCCGCGATCCAGGGCTCGGCCTTCATCGCGTTCTTGCGGACGACCGGGCCGGCCTCCATGGCGGTGTGGATCTCGTCGCCGGTGCGGTCGAGGAAGCCGGTGTTGATGAAGAAGACGCGGCGGCGGGCGGCGTCGATCGCGGCGGCGAGGTTGACCGTGGTGCGGCGCTCCTCGTCCATGATGCCCATCTTGAGCGTGTCGCGCGGCAGGGCGGCGATCGCCTCGGCGCGGGCGAAGAGCCCGTCGGCGAGCGCGACTTCGGCGGGGCCGTGCAGCTTCGGCTTGACGATGTAGACCGAGCCGGCGCGGCTGTTCTTCGTCTCGTGCGCGCCGAACAGGTCGTGGCGGGCGATCACGGCGGTGATCGCGGCGTCGACCATGGTCTCGGGGACCTCGCGGCCGTCGGCGTCGAGGACCATGTCGGTCATCATGTGATGGCCGACGTTGCGGACCAGCATCAGCGAGCGGCCGGGAAGGGTCAGGGTGCCGCCGTCGGGACGGCCCCAGACGCGGTCGGCATTGAGGCGCCGCAGGATGGTGCGGCCGCCCTTCTCGAACGTGTCCTCGAGGGTGCCCTTCATCAGGCCGAGCCAGTTGCGATAGACCGCGACCTTGTCGGCGGCATCGACGGCGGCGACCGAGTCCTCCATGTCCATGATGGTGGAGAGCGCCGATTCCAGGATCACGTCGGAGATTCCGGCCGGGTCGGTCGCCCCGACCGGGGTCGAGCGGTCGACGATCACCTCGGCGTGGAGGCCGTGGTGGCGCAAGAGCAGGGCGGTCGGGCGCTCGTGCTCGCCGCGATAGCCGGCGAAGGCGGCGGGGTCGGCGAGGTCGGTCTCGCGATCGTCGCAGAGCGAGAGCCGCAGCGCGCCGCCCTCGATCGCGAAGCCGACGACGTCGGCCCAGCCGCCGGCGGCGAGCGGCGCGATCGTGTCGAGATGGGCCTTGGCGGCGGCGACGACGCGCAGGCCCCGGGCCGGGTCGAAGCCCTTGGCGGTCGGCGCGTCGCCGAGCGCGTCGGTGCCGTAGAGCGCGTCGTAGAGGCTGCCCCAGCGGGCGTTGGCGGCGTTCAGGGCGTAACGGGCATTGTCGATCGGAACGACCAGCTGCGGCCCGGCGAGGGTGGCGATCTCGGGATCGACGTTCGCGGTCTCGACCGGGTGGGCGGTCGGCTCGGGCAGGAGGTAGCCGATCTCCTCGAGGAAGGCGCGATAGGCGGCGGCGTCGTGGGGACGGCCGCGCCGTTCGGCGTGCCAGGCGTCGATCTTCGCCTGGAGCGCGTCGCGGGTGGCGAGGAGCGCCGCGTTCTTCGGGGCGAGGTCGCGCAGAAGGGCGGCGAGGCCGGCCCAGAAGGCGGCGGGGGCGATGCCGGTCTCGGGCAGGGCCTCGGTCTCGACGAAGGCGACGAGGCGGTCGTCGATGGAGAGATCTTCGATGCGGAGGTGGGCCATGGCGGTTTCCCCGAGAGGCGGCGCGTGAGCGGCGCGGGCGTGTCGTGTCGGTCCCCAAGATGGCGGAGGAGCGGGCGCGGGTCAATTTTTCTGGAAATGTTTTTCATTTTCCCGTCGACACGGGTCAATTCCATGATCATGAATGAGAAATCGGATTTCCAGAGCTTCGCGCGGGGTCGCGTGCGACTCGCTTTTCGGGGGAGGTGGAGATGGCGCCGAGGGGCAGGCCGAAGGGCAGCGGGTCGAACCGGGGCGAGACCGGCGGGGCGGTGCAGTCGCTCGACCGGGCGCTGCGGCTGGTGGCGGCGATCGCGGAGAGCGACGGGGCGACGCTGACGGCGATCGCCGAGCGGGTCGGGCTGCCGCCCTCGACGGCGCATCGTCTGCTGGCGACGCTCGCCGCGCATGGTTTCGTGGAGACCAACGACGACGACCGCACCTGGGCGATCGGGGTCGAGGCGTTCCGGGTCGGTCAGGCGTTCCAGCGCCGGTCGAAGCCGGCGGCGGCGGCGCGGCCGGTGATGCGCGATCTGATGGAGGAGACCGGCGAGACCGCCAACATCGGCCTCTTCGAGGGCGGCGACGTGGTCTTCATCGAACAGGTGGAGAGCCGCGAGCCGATCCGCGCCTTCTTCCGCTCCGGCGAGCGGCGGGCGGCTCATGCCTCGGGGATCGGCAAGGCGCTCCTGGCGGCGCAGGCGCCGGAGCGGGTGGCACGATGGTTGCGCGGACGCAGGCTCGAAGCCTTCACCCCGGCGACGATCACCGAACCGGCGCGCCTGATCGCCGCTCTCGACGAGATCCGGGCGCGCGGCTTCGCGCTCGACGACGAGGAGCGCAATCCCGGCATGCGCTGCATCGCGGCGGCGATCTACGACGAGACCGGCGAGGCGGTGGCGGGGCTCTCGATCTCGGGTCCGTGTCAACGGATCGGGCCGGAGCGGCTCGCGGCGCTGGGGCCGGTGGTGGCGGCGGCGGCGGCGCGCGTCACCCGGGCGATCGGCGGGGTGGTGCCGCGCGCGGCGATCGATCTGCCGTGACGACATGCGCCCTCCGCCCTTGGCGAATTCTTAGCGATCGATCGGATAGAGTGCAGCGACGGGAAGGGGGCTCTCACCGATGTCGAATTCGAACTGGCGCGTCTCGGTCCGCAAGGACCCGGCAGAGATCGCGCGGCTCGTCGGAGTGGATCGCGCCGATCTGGAGCGCTCGCCGTTCCAGCGCGCGCAATGGCTGGAAACGTGGTTCGGGTCCTTCGCGGCCGCGCCATCGGAGATCTATGCCGCCTCGATCGAGGATTCGCGGACCGGCGAGCCGGTCTTCGTGCTGCCGCTGGTGGTGGAGAACCGCGGCGGCATCGTACGTCTCAAGGCCTGGGATTCCGGCGTCTCCGACTACAACGCGCCGGTTCTGTCGAAGAATTTCGTGCCGACGCGCGACGACATGAAGGTGTTGTGGACCGATCTGCTCCACGCCCTGCCGAAGGCCGACCTGCTGGAGCTCGAGAAACTCCCTTCTGTGGTCGGCGACATCGGCAATCCGCTGATGGAGGTCGACGGGCTCAAGGCCTCGAAATTCACCCGCCATCCCTTGCCGCTGCCGGCCGACGGCGACTTCGAGAAATTCGCCGCGACGCGGTTCAATCCGACCCATCGCCGGACGCTCGCCAAGAAGCGCAAGAAGCTGCAGAACAAGGGCAGCCTCGAATTCGCGCTCGATTCCGGGCCGGAGGCGCTGCCGACCCTCGACCGGATCCTGGAATGGCGCGGCAATCGTTTCGCCGAACGGGCCGACCCGGAGAACGCGGCGCGGATCGGGGCGTTCTATCGCTCGCTGTGCCTCCACACCGACATCGCCCGCGTGGGCCGGCTGACCCTCGACGGGCGACTTCTGGCGGGCTGCTTCGGCACGCTCACCGACGACACGTTCCAGCTCCTGGTGGTCGCGCACGACGGCGACTTCAAGAATTGGTCGCCGGGGCTCCTGGCGATCGAGAGCTCGATCGCGCTCCTGTGCGCGCGCGGCGTCACCGTCTACGACTTCACCATCGGCGACGAGCCCTACAAGACCGACTTCGGTGTCGACGTCGAGAAGCTCTACGAGTTGCAGACGCCGCTGACCTTCAAGGGTCTCGCCTATCTGCGCCTGCGCGCCTTCGCGCGGCGCCTGCGGGCGGTCGCTCGGCGGGTCGTGGCGACGACGCGTCGCCGCCTCTCGCGCGGGGGCGAAGTGGCGGCGAGTTCCGAGACGCCGACCTCCTGACCCGTCGCGGCCGTCCGGACGGGACGGCGGCGGCTTCTCGCCCGCGATCCGCGCGGTGACCGGCGGTGCGCACCGGCCGCGTCGGCCGCGCAGGCGCAGCCCCTCGATCATTCGAAGACGGGATCCCTCGTCGCACGCACGACCGGCGTCGCGCGTCGCGGCGGCGGCGTCGGTCGCGTGTGGCGCCGGTCGCGTGGAGGCGTCGCGGTCAGCCGCCGGAGGGGAGCGGGATCGGCGCGGCAACCGTGGCGGGCGTCTCGGGAGCGGGTTTCGCGGGCGCCGGCTTCGCGGAGGCTTCGACGGCGCGCGGTTTCGCCACGGCGTGTCTCGGCTCGGTCGCCTTCGGCGGGGTCCGGTCGACGACGCGGCGAGGGGCGGAGGGCACATAGGCCGGCAGCGGGGCCGCCTCGGGGCCGGCGGCGGAGCCTCCGTAACCGGCGCCGGCGACGGTGCCGCCGTAACCGGCGCTGGCGAGGGCATCGCTCCCGGCGACGCGGCGTCCGCCGGCGGCCGGATCGGCGAGGACGCCGTCGGTGCGCAGGCGCAGGCCCTCGGCGAGGCCGATCAGGCGATCCGGGCCGAGGCCGCGCCGGCACAGGCGGACGCGCACCGTCATCTCGTCGCTCGACACCGAGGCGACTTGGAGGCCGAGGAAGCTCGCGGCCGGCGTCGCGCGAGCGCGGGTGCGGGCGTTGCTCCAGGCATAGAGGCAGGTGGTGCCGTCGCCGGCGCTGCCGGTGGCGACGCCGACCGGGCCGGTGGGCGTGGTGACGACGCGCGGCGACACGGTCATGGCGACGCCCGGCAGGGCCTCGGCCATTTCCGCCTCGATGGTCTCGACGTCGACGCGGGTGTTCGTGGCCGTGCCCGAGGCCTCGCGGCGGGTGACCTCGATGCGGTCGTCGCCGCGACTGCCGGGGTCGCCGGCGAGCGTGATGGTCTGGACGAGGCCGTCGCCGCCGGTGCGGCGCTCGACCACCGAGACCACGGATCCGGCCTCCGGCGGCAGGGCGGCGAGCGCCCGATCGGGCGTCAGCGCCACGCCGAGGGTCGAGGCCGGCGTCGAGGCGGTGGTCAGGCCGGTCGTCGGCGCGACCGAGCAGCCGGCGAGCGCGAGGCCGGCCAGGGCGGCGGGGACGGTGAGGACGAGGGCGGACGAGAGCCTGAGCATGTCAGCTCCTCCCATAGGCGAGGGGGCCGGTGGCGGCGAGGCCGGCGCGGCTCTCGCGCGTGGAGAGCTGGCGGTCGAGTAGGGTGAAGATCTCGAAGGCGTCCGCGCGCCGGCCGAGGTGATAGAGCGACCAGGCGCGCATGGTCATCAGGTCGCGCGGCTCGGAGACATGGGCGCGGCGGCGGTCGAGCACGTCGAGGGTGGCGCTCCACGCCTGACGGTCGAAATTGGCGATCGCCTGCTGGGCGAGCACGATGCGGCCGATCTCGTCGCGGCGCGCCGGGGTGAGGCCGCCCGAGGCGGCGACCCGAGCGGCGTCGTCGGTGCGGCCCGAGCGCAGGTGGGCGAGCGCCTGACCATAGGCGGCTTCCGCGGCGATGCGGGGATCGCCCCGGCGCGCCGCCTCGAAGGCGACGGCGGCCTCTTCCGCGCGCTTCTGATCCATCAGGCACCAGCCGGCGGCGAGGGCGTCGGCGGGCGATCCGGAGGAGCGCAGGATTCGTTCGGCGACCAGCGTCGAGCAGGAACGCTTCGGTTCGACCGGCGCGGCCTTGGCGACGGCGCGGTGGGCGTTCGGATCGGAGGTGACGAGGCGCGGCAGGTCGGGGAAACGGCCGCGATAATCGGTCTCGAGCCGGGCGAAGTCCTTCTTCTCACCGAGGGCGGCGAGCGCCAGGAGGTGGCCTTCGGCCGACTTCACCGACGGGCGCCAGGCCATCGACTTGGCGAACCAGGCGGCGGCGGCGCGATATTGGCGGGCGCCGTGGGCGTACCAGGCGAGCGCCTGGGCGGCGTCGCCGGATTCGAGCTTCTCGGTCAGCGCCGCGTAGCGGGCGAGGCGATCGGCGGGGACGGTGCCGGGGTTCGGCCGGGTCAGGTCGGCGCCCATCAGGTCGAGGAACAGCGCGCCGACTTCCGGATCGTCGATCTGCGTCATGGCGAGGGTCAGGGCCTCGGCGTGGCGGCCGCTCGCCTCGCGCACCAGCACGCCGCCGAGCACCGCCTTGGCGCCGCCGCCGTGGTCGGCGGCGAGATCGAACCAGCGCTGAGCGGTCTTCCAGTCCTTGCGGCGATGGGCGACCCAGCCGAGCAGGGCGGCATCGTCGGCGGTGCCGTCGGTGGCGGACGCGGTCTTGGTCAGGCGGTCGAGGTCGGCCGGGGGCACGGGCTTGCCGGCGTCGGCCTTCAGCCAGTCGCCGAGGGCGGCGCGGGCGACGTCGACGCGCAGGGCCTCGAACTCGCCCTTGCCGTCGGGGTCCTTGCGCTCGTCGGCGAAGAGGGGGCCGGCGGCGTCGGCGCCGAGCACGGCGAGGGCCTTGCGCACGGTGCCGGAGCGTTCCTCGGCGGTCTTGGCGCCGGCGAGCGCGAGCTTGTAGAGCTCGAGGGCGTGGTCACGGGCGCCGGTCTTCGCGGAGGCCTCGGCGAGACGCCAGGTGACGTCGAGATCGTCGGCGCCGACCAGGAGCGGATCGCGCTCGGCGGTCTTCAGCACCTCGGCCCAATCGGCGGCGTCGGAGGCCTTGACCAGTTCGTTGCGCAGTTCCTTGCGGCGGAGCTTGTCGACCATGTCCTGGGACGGGCGCCAACCCGGCTGGCGGGCGCCGCGGCGCTCGATCTCGAGCTTCAACTGGTCGATCTGGTCCTTGCCGTAGAGGTCCCACAGGGCCTGTTCGTCGGAGGCGCCGGGGCGATAGAGATCGGCCGGCGGCTCCCAGCCGGGATAGAGCGCGCGCAGGCGACGGATCTCGGCCTCGACCCGGGCCGTGGCGTGCTGAGAGGCGTAATAGCGCAGCGCGCTCTCGTCGACGCGGGCGTCGCTGCGCGACACCGCCGGGTCGACCGGCGGGGCGGCGAAGGCGCGATCGGCGTCCTCGCGGGTCATGGCGCCGGCGTCGAGCGTCGCCTGCGACCAGCCGGCCCGGTCGAGCGCGACGGCGGGGGCGGCGGCGAAGGAGCCGAGGAGCGCGAGCGTGGAGCCGAGACGACGGGCGGTCACCAGCATGTCGGATGCCTCATGTTGACCGCGACCAGCGCGAGGGCGCGCAGGGTCGCGGGGTAGTAGTGGTCGACGTCGGCGGTGCGCAGGTCGTCGGGCACGCGGGTGCCCTCGAGGCTGCAGGCGACGAGAGCGGCGACGGCGCGATAGCCGGGGTCGGCGAAGGGCTCGAGATCACGGCCGCTGGTCAGGTCGACGACGGCGAGAGGGGGGCGCGCCGTCCCCTCGACCGACCAGCGGGCCATGAAGGGGGCGAGGCTCTCGCGGCGATGCTCGGCGGTCCAGGCGATGTAGAGCGGCACGCGCAGCGCGTTGTAGCCGAAGACCGCCGGGAAGCCGTCGGCGGCGGCGACGTCCTTGCCGGAAAGCGAGGCCCATTCGGGCGGCAGGCCGGTCGAACCGATGCGGGTGGCGGCGAGGATCGCGTGGCCAGTCGCCGCCACGGCCTTCCAGTCGCGATCGGGCACGGCGCGGTCGAGGTCGGCGAGGGCGGGGAAGACCCAGTAGGACGGGTTCACCACCGGGCCGTCCTTGCGGTCGCCGGCGCGGAACCCGTCGACGGCGGGCAGCAGGGCGGGGCCGAAGCCGGTGCGGATCACCGTCCGGTCGTAGACGGCATGGGCGATGCGGCGGCCGGCGAGGGTGAAGGCGGGTTCGGACCACGCCTCGCCGGCGACGGTGAGCGCCCAGGCGACGAGGAGGTCGCCGTCGGTGGCGTTGTTGGGGTCGCGCACATTGGGGGCGGGGCCGGGCTGCCAGCGCCACGAGGCGAGGCCGTCCTTGCGCAGATAGAGATTGGCCCGGGTCCAGGTCCAGATCCGGCGGAAGGCGTCGCGGTCGTCGGCGGCGAGCGCGAGGATCAGGCCGTAGCCCTGGCTCTCGGAATGGCTGATGCCGCCGTTGACGTCGTCGACGACCCGTCCCTCGGGGGTGACGAAGCGGGCCGCATAGGCGGTCCACAGGCCGGGCACCGGCAGGGCGCCGCGCAGGGTCACGTCGGTCGCCCGGGGCGCGGCGACGGCGCGCGTGGTCTCGGGCCGGCCGACCAGCGAGAGCGCCGCGACGATCGCCAGCACCAGGGCGGCGACCGGCGCGAGACGGACGAGGGGGCGGGCACCGAACGGGGTCCACGTCACGAGCGCACTCCCACGTGGGGGATGAGGCGCGCGGTGGAGAAACCGAGCAGGCCGGCGGCGAGGAGCGCGAAGGCGACGAAGACGATCGGGTGCTCGCCGACCCAGCCGGCGGCGATCAGGCGGAAGTTGCCGGGGTTCGCGGCCGTGGTGGGGAAGAAGGCGCGAGCATCCGTCGGGGCGGTCTGGAGCTTTTCGTCGACCCGGTCCCAGGCGGCGGCCTTGCCGGAAAGCTCGCCCCAGCGCTCGGCCTCGGTGAGGATCTCGACGCCCTCGGCGAGGGCGGTCGCGGTGGCGGCGGTGGTCAGCGTCCAGACGCCGCCGCCGCCGGAAAGAGCCTGGGCGAAGACGACGCCGGTGGTGGCCGTGGGGGCGAAGGCGGGGCCGGCGGGCTCGCCGCCCAGGACCGGACCGAGGGCTCGGCGGATCTGGGATTCCGCGCCGCGCACGAAGGCGGCCGGCGACCACGGGCTCTCCATCGAGCGGCGCCACTGGTCGACGAGGTCGGTCTTGCCGTCGGCGGGGGCGGTCGGGCGGAACTGGAGCGTGCCGGTGACGATCGGATCGAAGGCCTCCTCGAGGGCGGCGAGGCGCAGCGCGTCGACGCGGCGGGCGAGGGGATCGGACGCGGCCGGGGCCGCCTCGGAGACGCGATCGGCGGCGGGGCGCCGGCTCCAGGCGTCGCGGATCGCCACGGGCTCGATGCCGACGGCGCCGGCGATGGTGCCGGGCAGGTCGGCGAAGGCGCCGACGACCCAGGCCGAGGGGGCGTCGGCGGGCGGGTTGCGATAGGCGATCTCGGGCACGCCGACGCGGCCGTCGGCGGTGGCGATGCGGGTCAGCAGCGTGGCGAGCGCCGAGACGGTGCCGCGATCGGGGCGCGGCATCCACACGGTCGGGCGGGTCTCGGCGTCGAGGCTCGCGAAGACGCCGGCGCCGGTCGCGCCGAGGTCGGGCAGATGGGCGATCCGGGCGAAGGCCGGGAAGACGATCTCGCTGCGGTCGACGAAGAGGAAACGCTTGGCGGCATCGATCTGGAGGGCGGGATCGCAAGTCTCGTCGTCGCCGTGCGGCACGCTCGCCTCGATCTCCAGCCGGTTGCGGCCGGGGCGGAAGGCGGAGAGCGGGATCTTCAGGGCGCGGTCGGAGAAGATCTCGCCGGCCTTGTTCGACAGCGGCATACCGGCGATCTGACGGCCGTTGACGCGCAGGGTGAGGCGGCTCGCGCGATCGAGGCCGGGGGCGTAGCCGCCGGCGAGCTTCAGCGACACCTTGGCGTAGTCGGCGGCATAGAGATCGGCCGGCAGGCGCAGGTCGACGGCGGTGCGGAACAGGCGGCCGGAGAATTCGGTCGAGGTGGCGCCGAGTTCGGCGAGGGTGTGGCCCTCGCCGCCGGCGACGGGCAGGCCGCCGAGCGCGGCGCGGGCGCGAAGGCCGGCGGGGCTGCCTTCCGGATGGTCGGCGGCGGCGGTGAAGTCGGCGACGACGCGGTCGATCGCGGTCGCGTCCTCCGGCACCGCCAGGGTGAGGCGGGTCGGATCGGGATCGTCGATCAGGGCGACGACGTCGGCGGGCAGCGCGGCGGTGGCGCCCAGCCCGGCGCGGGCCTGAGCGCCGATCAGGAGATCGATGCCGGGTCCCTTCTCGGGCGCGCGCACCACCGAGACGACGGGGTCGAGGAAGCCGCCGGCGAGCGATACCGCCTGCGCGAGGCGCAGGGCGCGGGCGAGGCGGGCCGGGTCGGGATCGGTCGCGGTGACGAGGCGGATGCGGACGCGGCCGCTCGCGTCGGGGGCGACGTCGGCGACGTCGGCGAGGCTGCGGCGCTCGGGCGCGAAGGTCTGCGGGAAGACGAGGCCGGTGCGGGCGCGGTCGATCTCGGTCCACAGTTCATAGGTCGAGGCGGCGGAACATTCGACGCGGTGGCGCTGTTCGGCCTCGACGCGCAGATCGTTCCAGCCGGCGTGGAGCGTGCCGGCGGGGAGTGTCAGCTCGACGGTCTTGGCGCCGCCGTTGGTGGCGATCGGGAAGGAGCCGACCGACTTGCCGTCGACGAAGACGGTGAGGCGCGAACCCTCCGGCATCACCGAGACGGCGGCGACATGGGTGAGGCGCAGGCGCGGGGCGCTCGCCGCCTCGGCCGCGGTCAGCCACACAGGCCAGGTGAGGTGGTCGTTCTCGCCGGTCAGCTTGGTGGAGCGGCCGATCGAGGGCAGACGGCGCAGGGTGCCGGTCTCGGTGGCGACCGTGACGATCGACTGACCGGCGGCAGACGAGCCGGTGGTGACCGGCGACGGCGCGGGCTCGCCCCGCGGCGCGGCTGCGGCCTCGATCGAGGCCAGGGCGCCGAGGAGAACGGCGGCGACGGCGGCACGCGGCAGGGGCGAACGGAGCGGGCGAACCGGCATGGCGGATCCTCTCATCGGTCGGGCCGTGGTGGGCTCGGTCGCCATCAGGCGAAGCGGGTCTTCTCGAGGGGCACCGGGATCGGCCGGGGCTCCTCGACGGCGACGGGTATCTCGACCGGGGTCGGCTCGGCGCGTTCCTTGGCGGCGATCTTCACCGCACGGCCGGTCTGGGATACCGCCCAGCCGAGGAACTGGAGCGTGCCGGCGAAGAGGCTGCGGCCGGAGCGGCGGCGCTCGCGGAAACTGTCGAGCACGGCGGCCTGGCCGTACATCAGCTCGGCCACGGCGACGTAGCCGGCGCTGGTCAGCTCCCTGAACTCCATGCCGAGGAACTGCCCGCTCTCGTCGGTGGCGACGCGGCGGACGATGACGGTGATCGGCGTCGGCTGGGGCCGGCCGGGACGATCGACCAGGAGGGTGGCGACGGCGCCGTTGATGCGCGGGCCGCCGAGGGTGGCGCCGAGCGGACGCAGGCGCACGCCGCCGATCGAGACGTCCTCGATCACCACCTGGACGCTGTCGCCGGCGACGAGCAGCTCGGCCTTGCGGGTGATGTCGAGGCGCTGGTTGCGGCGGCGCTCCGGCTTCTCGGCGACGACACCGAGGGCGACGCCGGCGATGATCAGGTTGAACGTGTTCCACAGGCCGACCACCAGCATCAGGTCGTTGGCCTCGGGGTCGACGAAGAAGCGCTGGAAGGCGACGGCGGAGGCGACGGCGAGCACGCCGAAGATGGCGAAATAGCGCGGCGCCAATTCGGAGAGCTGAGCCTTCTCGGTGGTCAGGCCCTTGGCCGTGACGTTGAAGGTCGGCTTCCTCGGATTGCGGATCACCGACAGGATGGCGCCGGCGAGATAGGGCATCTGGACGTATTCGTAGAGCTCGCTGATCCAGGGCCAGCGCACGCGGCCGTAGAGATAGTTCTGCATCAGCATGTTCACGATCATGTAGGAGACCGTGTAGGCGATGAACTCGTGGACGTTGGCGACGTAGAGCTTCACGCCGAAGAAGATGTAGAGCAGCGGCGCGACCACGAAGGCGAGGCGCGGCAGCGGGAACAGCCAGAACAGCGCGCTCGAGGCATAGGCGATGCGCTGCGGCAGGCTGAGGCCGCGCTTCATCAGCGGGTTCTTCAGGAGCAGGATCTGGATCATGCCCTGGCACCAGCGCGAGCGCTGACCGATGAAGGAGGCGAGCGTCTCCGGCTGGAGACCGGCGATCATCGGCTTGTCGACGAAGCGGGAATGCCAGCCGCGCGCGTGGAGGTCGAGCGCGGTCTCGCAATCCTCGGTGATGGTGACGCCGGAGAAGCCGCCGGCCTCGTCGACGGCGGAGCGCCGCAGCACCGCGGCCGAGCCGCAGAAGAAGGTGGCGTCCCAGCGATCGAGACCGCGCTGGATCACCGAATAGAACATCTCGTTCTCGGACGGCATCCGCGCCCAGGTCGACAGATTCTTCTCGATCGGGTCGGGATTGAGAAAGAAGTGCGGGGTCTGGACCAGGAACAGCTTGGGGTCGTCGGCGAAGTGACCGACCGTCTCCTGGAGGAAATCGTGGGTCGGGGCGTGGTCGGCGTCGAAGACCGCGATCAGGTCGCCGTCGGTGTGGGCGAGGGCGGCGTTGAGGTTGCCGGCCTTGGCGTGGACGTTGCGCTCGCGGGTGAGATAGGTGGCGCCGAGGCGGGCGGCCAGTTCCTTCATCTCGGCATGGCGCGCATGGGCGGCGGCGGCGGCGACGGGGTCGGCGGAATTGCGCTTCTGATCGGTGCCGCCGTCGTCGAGCAGATAGACCCGCAGCTTGTCGGCCGGATAGTCCATCGACACGGCGGCGGCGAGGGTGGCGGCGATCAGGTCGGCCGATTCGTTGTAGGTCGGAACGTAGACGTCGACCTTGGGGCTCTGCGCGGCGGTGAGACGACGGGTCGGGGGACGGCGCACGGGCGCGGCGACCACGAACAGGCTGACGAACAACATGCCGACGCAGAACATCTCGGCCGCCCAGAGCGCGAGGCCGAAGCCGAATCCGACCGGGTCCGACATCGACGGCAGCGTCTCGGTGGTGCGCCACCACACGTAGCGCAACACCACCAGCGTGCCGAGCGCCAGATAGATCTGGCGGCGCACCGGCGTCGGCGCGGTGCGGCGGAGAATCACCATGGCGGCCACCACGGCGACGCCACAGACCAACTGTGTCTCGACGCCGACCGGGCTGGTCGCCAGAGCGAGCACGGCGATCGTCGCGATCGACCAGGTGAGCAGAGTGGTGATGGGCGGCATCGCTTCGATCCACGGTTGGTGTAGTCCCAGCCCAGGTCTACCGTGAACTTGACGTCGAGGCAGTCGGCAATATTTTCCTTCGAATTTTACAGGAAAAAATCAGTAAACAGCCTTGGTTAACGAATCGTGTACTTCATATTTCGTTGAGATCTGTTTCTGTTATCGATCCGCTCGGCGTTGTTTTCATTCGAATTTCGGGCGCCATATGATGGTTTACGAAGGATGAATAGACGAAATCACGGAGACGCGGCGGCGAGGGGCTGTTAACAATTTCGGCCCGCGGACGCGGGAATCGGGGCCGAAGCGGCTCCCGGCGTGGCCCTTCGGACGGGGGTGGGCGAGGGCAGCGGTCCGCCCGGCGGGCGGAGGGTCCGGAGGCCTCGTTTCGTCGCGGGAAAGCCCGGGATCGCGTGCGGGACCGATTGACAGGCGGCGGCGGCATCCCTATGGTCCCGCTCGAATTCACGAGCGAGCGCGGGCGACCGCGCTCGTTCTCGCATGTTCCTCGCCGTCGACGAGGAGGCTCCGAAGGGGGCGTCCGGCGACGACGGCATCGGGGTGGGGGTCACGGCCTCCATGTCGATCAACCGTTCGGTATCAGACGATGAAGATCAAGAACTCGCTGAAGTCGCTCCGTACCCGTCACCGCGACAATCGTCTGGTGCGCCGGAAGGGCCGCGTCTACGTCATCAACAAGACCAACCCGCGCTTCAAGGCCCGTCAGGGCTGAGCCGCGCGCGATCGAGGCGCGAGATTTCGCGCCGGATCCCGGGTGATCTCGACGAGCCGCATGAAGGGGAGCATTCTCCCTTCATGCGGCTCGTTTCGTTTCTGCCTCGCCTTCGATTCTCTCCGCCGGTTCGCGTCGTGCTCTCCGGCGGTTGCCTTCGCGCCGCGCGGAAGAGACGCGCGGCGGTGGCCGTGCTCGTCTCTTTCCTTGCGATCGGCGGCGGGATGCCGGCGGGCGCGGCGCCGCCGATCGACCGGCCGGCGGCCGCGATCGAGCAGCCGGTCGAGGCGGAGGCGTTGCGCCGGGCCCTGGCCGAGGCGGAGACGGCCGAGGTGGCGGCGCCTCTGCGGCGACGGCTCGAGATCCTGCGTCTCCATTCGAACAGCGCGGCGGCCGATCTCCTGACGGCGCGGGCGGGCGCGGCGCGGGCGGCCGGCGACGTCGGCACGGCGCTCGATCTTCTCGACGCGGCGATCGCGGTGGCGCCGCATTGGGCGGCGGGACGGCGTCTGCGCGGTCTGGTGCATGTGGAACGCGGCGCCTTCGGGCCGGCGGCGGTCGATCTCGACGCGGCGGTGCGGCTCGATCCGAGCGACGCGACGGCCTTGTTCGTCTCGGCGGCGCTGCGGGAGCGGGCGGGCGAGCCGGCGGCGGCGCTCGATCTCGCGCGCCGGGCGCAGGCGGCCGATCCGCAGTTGCCGGGGGTGAGCGAGACGGTGGAGCGGCTGACGCTCGAGGTCGAGGGGCGGCCGCTGTGATCCGGCGCGGGCTCTATGCGGGGATCGGCGTCGGCTCGGTCGGTCTGGCGATCGCCGGGGCGGTGTTGCCGCTGTTGCCGACGACGCCGTTCCTGCTGTTGGCGGCCTGGGCCTTCGCGCGGTCGTCGCCGAGGGCGGAGGCGTGGCTGCTGGCGCATGGGCGATTCGGGCCGACGATCCGCAATTGGCGCGAGCGCGGCGCGGTGGCGCGTTCGGCCAAGCGGACGGCGGCGCTGGTGATGCTCGCGACGCTCGTCGTAGGCGCCGTGGCGGGGCTGCCGGCGTGGCTGCTCTGCGTGCAGGCGGCGGTCTTCGTCGCCGTCTCGGTGTTCCTGTGGACCCGTCCGGAACCACCGGCGGCGTGATTCCCGCGGGCTCAGAGCGCCCCGGAGCCGTCGGCGCCGACGAAGGCGATGCGCAGCATGTTGGTCGAGCCGGGCGTGCCGAAGGGCACGCCGCCGACGACGATGACGCGCTGGCCGGGGCGGGCCCAGCCCTCGCCATGGGCGATGCGGCAGGCACGATCGACCATGTCGTCGACGTCGCGGGCATCCGCCGCGACCACGCAGTGGACGCCCCAGACGAGGGCGAGACGACGCGCCATGGCGGGCGAGGCGGTCAGCGCCACGACCGGCGTGAAGGGGCGCTCGCGGGCGGCGCGCAGGCCGGTCGAGCCGGACTGGGTCAGGCAGACGATGGCGGCGACGTTGAGGGTCTCGCCGATCTGGCGGGCGGCGGCGGTGATGGCGTCGGCGCCGGTCGCCTCCGGCTCGGTGCGCTGGGCGGCGACGATCTGGCGCCAGGTCGGGTCGCGCTCGGTCGCCTCGGCGATCGCGTTCATCATCGCCACCGCCTCGACCGGGTATTTGCCGGCGGCGCTCTCGGCCGACAGCATGATCGCGTCGGAACTCTCGTAGACGGCGATGGCGACGTCGGAGACCTCGGCGCGGGTCGGGACCGGCGCGTTGATCATGCTCTCCAGCATCTGGGTGGCGACCACCACCGGCTTGCCGAGCTTGCGGCAGGCGCGCGAGATGCGCTTCTGCAGCGCCGGCACCTGCTCGAGCGGCATTTCGACGCCGAGATCGCCGCGCGCCACCATGATCGCGTCGGACAGTTCGATGATCTCGCCGAGGCGCTCGATCGCCTGCGGCTTCTCGATCTTGGCCATGATGCCGGCGCGGCCCTTGGCGATCTTGCGGACCTCGGCCAGATCCTCGGGGCGCTGGACGAAGGACAGGGCGATCCAGTCGACCTTCTCGGCCAGGGCGGCGTCGAGATCGGCGCGGTCCTTCTCGGTCAGGGCGCCGATCGGCAGGTCGGTGTCGGGCAGCGACACGCCCTTGCGATCGGAGACGCGGCCGGCGACGACGACGGTGGCGACGATGGTGTGGCCGCGCTTCTCGACGCAGCGCAGCTTGACCTTGCCGTCGTCGATCAACAGGTGATGACCGACCTCGACAGCCTCCAGGATCTCGGGATGGGGCAGGCGCACGCGTTTCGCGTCGCCCGGGGTCGGGTCGCCGTCGAGGACGAAGAGGGCGCCGGCGGCGAGATCGACCGGGCCGTCGGCGAAGGCGCCGAGGCGCAGTTTCGGGCCCTGGAGATCGGCGAGAATGCCGACCGGGCGGCCGACGCGGGTCTCGATCGAGCGAATGGTGGCGACGAGCGCGGCGAGGCGCTCGTGATTCGTGTGACTCATGTTGATGCGGAATACATCCGCGCCGGCCCGGAACAGCTTCTCGATGGTCTCGGGGTCCGAGGAGGCGGGCCCGAGGGTCGCCAGGATCTTCACTCGCCGGTCGCGCTTCATGACGTCACCATGGTTCTTGGTTCGTCGTTTCTAGACCCGGGCGCGGACGTGCCCAAGCGCAAAATCACCGCCCGGCGCAAATTCTTGCGATTCGAGGCGACGGCGTCAGGGCGTCCCGGGGGCGGCGCGGCCGGGCTCGGTCAGCTGCACCGTCCAGGTCCGCTGTTCGCCGGTGTCGATCTCGAAGAAGCCGGTGCGCTCGAAGCCGCGCTTGAGGCAGTCGTCGATGCCCTTGATCGTGAAGGTCTTTTCCTGGGTGCACATGAAGGAGCGGCCGCTCCACTCGCCGCCGTGGTCGTAGTCGACGGCGTAGAGATAATAGAAGCGCGACACCAGGGGCCCGGCGAGCAGGGTCTCGCAGGCATTGCCGGCGATGTTCCACCAGCCCTCGGTCTTCCAGGCTTCCTCGTCCTTGTAGCCGACGGCGATGCCGATGCGGCTCGGCGTCTTGTTGCAGACGCGCAGATCGGCGAGGGCGGGGCCGGCGAGGGTCAGCACGCCGAGGCCGATCAGGACGGCGAGCGAGGACAACCGAGCGCGCGGCGCAGGGGCGGAAGTCGTCTCTCGGCGGGGGTCCGGGCTCGTCTGCATGTCACCGTCGTGGATCGTCGAAACCGGCGCAAGAGTCAACCGACGCCGGGCGAGATGTCAATCGCGACAGGGGTTTCCCTCACGTCGCGGGTTTGCTCGCGGCGCGGGCGCGCCGTGGCTCGCGCGGCCGCGCCACCCAGATCCCCGCGAGAATGGCGAGGCCGCCGGCGATCTGCCAGGGGCCGAGCGTCTCGGCGAAGAACATCCACCCGAACAGGGCGGCGGCGAGCGCCTCGAGGAAGATCACCAACGAGGAAAAGGCGGCGGAGAGATGGCCGAGCGCATAGGCGAGCAGGCCCTGACCGCCGACGTGACTGATCGTCGCCATGGCGACCAGCGCGGCGACGCCGCCGAGGCTCGACGGGATCCAGGCGTTCTCGAAGGCGGCGGCGACGACGCCGAGCACGATCGCGGTGACCACCGAGGAGCGGGCGAGCACGACGCTGGCGGAGGCGTTGCGGCGGGCGACGCGGACGGCGAGGAAATAGAGGCCGAAGCCGAGCGAGGTGCCGATGCCGTAGAGATCGCCGAGGAGACGTTCCGGGGCGAGCTGCCAGCTGGAGCCGATCAGCGCGATCGCGCCGACGATACACAGGCCTAGGCCGGCGACCATGGTTCGGGTCACTCGTTCGCCGATCACCAGCGAGAACAGCATCACCCAGACCGGCGCCATCGACGACAGGAGGGTGGCGTTGGCGATGGTGGTGTGGAGGATCGAAAGGTGCCAGAAGAAGAGGTCGACCGAGAAGAAGACGCCGGCCAGCACGATGCCGCGCGTCCAACCGGGATCGGCGACGGCGCGATCGCGGGCGAGGCTCCAGCGCGCCCAGCCCCACAGCAGCGGCAGCGCCAGGAGAACCCGGTAGAAGGCCGAGGTGAACGGGCCGACGCCGGCCTCGCGCACGAAGACCGGCGAGATGCCCATGGCGAAGGCGGAGGCGACCAGCGCGAGGAGCGCGATCGTGGCCGCGGTGTGGGATGCCTCGGACGACGAAGGAGTGGACATCGAGGGCTCGGAGTTGGGCGGGGCGGCGCGCGGACTGGTCAGGCCGAGCGGGACGGCCTAACGTCTCCTAGTCGATCCCACGAGCGAGGTCCACGTCGCGCATGCATGCCGCCTCCCCGAAACCGTCCGGTCCCGCCGGCTTCGACGAAGACGCCTACGAGATCCTGCCGGGCGAGGCGGGGGCCGGGCTGATCCTGCTGGCCGATCACGCCTCCAACCGGGTGCCGCCGGACCTCGCCGATCTCGGCCTGCCGGCGAGCGAATTTCGCCGCCACATCGCCTGGGACATCGGCGTCGCGGCGCTGACGCGGGGCCTTTCGGCGCGGCTCGGCGTGCCGGCGGTCCTGTCGCGCTTCTCGAGGCTGGTGATCGATCCCAATCGCGGCGACGACGACCCGACCCTGATCATGCGGCTCTCCGACGGCGCGGTGGTGCCGGGCAACGCCGGTGTCGACGCGGCCGAGCGCGAGGCGCGCCTCGCCCGCTTCTGGCGGCCCTACCACCGGGCGATCCGGGCGACGATCGACGCGGGCTTCGCGGCCGGGCGGGCGCCGGTGGTGTTCTCGCTCCACTCGTTCACGCCGGTGTGGCGTGGCCATCCCCGGCCCTGGCACTGCGGCGTGTTGTGGGATGCCGATCCGCGCCTGCCGATGCTGTTGCTCGAGCGGCTGCGCGCCGATCCGACCCTGGTGGTGGGCGACAACGAGCCCTACGACGGCGCGCTCGCCGGGGACACGATGTATCGCCACGGCACGCGGCGCGGCCTCGCCCACGCCATTCTCGAGGTGCGTCAGGATCTGATCGCCGACGCGGCCGGGGTGGTGGACTGGGTCGCCCGTCTGGCGCCGATCCTCGAGGAGGCGATGCGGCGGGAGGATCTCGCCGAGCCGCGCCTCTACGGCTCGCGGACCGGGCCGGTCGAGGCGGATCGCTGACGACGCGCCCTCCGCCGCGTCTTGACCGGCGGGGCGGTTTGGGGCTTCATCCGCCGCTCTTCGATCCCCCTTTCGGGCCGCGCCGTTTCGGCTGCGGCCGTTCACTCCCAGGAGACCCTCATGACCGATCCCGCCGGCGTCGCCGCCGATCAACTCAAGTCCTTCGTCGAGCGGATCGAACGGCTCGAGGAGGAGAAGCAGACCATCGCCGACGACATCAAGGACGTCTATGCCGAGGCCAAGGGCAACGGCTTCGACGTCAAGATCCTGCGGCAGGTGATTCGCATCCGCAAGCAGGACAAGTCGGAGCGCGAGGAGATGGAGGCGATGCTCGATCTCTACATGCAGGCGCTCGGCATGGGCTACGGCCGCGTCGAGAGCTGAGCCGGCCGCGCCCGGGTTCTTGAAACACGAACGGCGCCCTCGCGGGCGCCGTCGTCGTTTCCGGAGGTCGCGCGGCGGCGGCTCACTGGGTCAGGATGACCGGCAGCGAGATCACGGCGGGGCCGGAGAAGGTGTGGGCGCCGAAGCCCTCGTCGAGGGAGGCGGTGGCGAAGCCGGCCGCCAGCGACATGCGCGGCTTGATCAGGAGCGGATCGAGCGCGTTCTGATCGGGATGCTTGAGGGCGGCGAAGGCCTCGCCGGTGGCCTCGTTCGACGGGTCGAAGATGCGATCGACGTCGGCGCGGTCGGTCTTCGGCGCGGAATGGGCGACCGGATGGCCGTTGGCGCCGATGCGGTCGGCCTTGCCGCGGGCTTGCGCGGCGGAGGGCGAGAAGCGGCTCTCGGGCACCGAGCGGCCTTCGGTCGCGGCGGCGCGGGTCGGGCTCGGCGCGGGGCCGAGGGCGGCGGTGCGGATCGACTCCTCGGGCGCGGCGATCGGTGCGGCCGAGGCATAGCCGAGGGCGACGGTGCGGTCGGTCTCGCCGGTGAAGGCGGAGAGGGCGGCGTGGGCGTCGGCCGGGGCGATCATCGCCTCGGCGACGCGCATGGCGCCGGTCGGGCGCGGCTTCGGCAGCGCGACCGCGATCGGCGTGCCGGTGGTCGGCGCGGCGGCGAGCTGGGCGAGCGCCAGCATCTCCATCGGCCGGGCGCCGGGGCGGTCCTGCGGCAGCGGCGCGGCGATCGGTTTCAAGCCGGGCGAGAAGGCGACGACGGCGGGACGAGTCTCGGCCCCGCGGGCGCGCTCGTCCTGGCCGGCGGAGCGGCCGCTCGGGCCCTGGATCCATCCCGGGGGCAGGCCGCCGGCCGTGGCGGCGGCGGCCGGGCCGTAGCGCGAGGGCATCGGCTCGGCCGAGGCGACGACGGCCGGACGGGTCGGGCCGGCAGAGGGCGGGGTGACCGGCATCGCGACCAGCGAACCGCCGGCGGTGGCGGTCGGCACCGGCGGCCGCGGCGGTAGGGGAACCTCCTCGGCGAGCGCGACCTGGGCCGGAGCGCGCGAGCGCCCGGCGTCCTGCGGCGCGCTCGGCCCGCCGGAGACGCCGGGAGGCATCTCGCCGGCGCGGGCGATCAGGCGCGGATTGGCGCCGGGAGGCAGCGGACCCTGGCGCAGTTCCTGGGCCTTGCGCGGCGCCGGGGCACGGACGGGGGCGCTCTCCTCCTCGTCGTCGCCGGGAGTGGCGGTGTAGGAGGACGAGCTCGACGACGAGCCGCCGCCGAACAGGGCGGCGAGCAGGCCGCCGCCGCCGGAAGACGAGCTCTCGACCGGGGCACCGCCTCGGGCCTTGCGGGCCTCGACCTCGGCGAGCGCGGTCTGATAGCCGGGCAGCGGCGCGCCGTCGGAGGGGAGATGGGCGGTCTTGCCGTCGGGGAAGAGGCGGACGAGCTGATCGTGGGTCATGCGCGGCCAGGCGCGCACGGAGCCGGTGTCCATGTGGACGAAGGGCGAGCCGGAGGTCGGGTAGAAGCCGACGCCGCCCATCTGGAGCTTCATGCCGGTCTCGCGCAGCTTGGAGAGCGGCACGTCCGGCAGATAGAAGTCCATCGCCTTGCCCATCATGTGCTGGGAGAACTTGGCGACGCCGCGCGAGCGGGTGCGCAGCGCATTGTTGGTGGCGGGCGAGCGATAGCCGGAGACGATGTGGATCGGCTGATGCGAGCCGACGCGGCGATAGACGTCCCACACGAGGTCGAACAGCATGGGATCCATGCGGGTCACCTCGTTGCGGCGCCAGTCGCGCAGCAGACGGTTCAGTTCCTGGAGACCCTGGGAGTCGTAGCCGCCGTCGCGCTTGAAGACGACGGTGGCACGCTCCTGCGTGTGGGTGTTGTAAAGGCTCAGAGCCCGCGTTTCCGCCTGAGAGGCGCCGGCCGTTCCGGCCAGAAGAAACGTCCCGGCGAGAAGTCTCGCCACGTCACGGCGTTCTACCATCTACCTGCGCCTCGAGAGACCCGAAGGTGTCATTCCACGGAACGTCGTCAGATGAAAGCGATCATCGTGTCCTCATCGGGACATTCCGTCTCCAGGCTCCGACATTGGACCAGAACGGTTAATGAAGCTTTTACCCTACCGCTTCTGCGTAAGGAATGTGTTCACCCTGGGGGGAATCACGAAGTGCGCGCAAATGTCGCAGCTCTTCGTTGTACCGCGATGCAACGAAGAGTGGCGTGTGGTGTTCGGGCAACGGGCTACCGGCGCGGCCCGGGCCTCGGCTCATACCCGTCTCGGGCATTCCGGCTCGTCCGGATTTCCCGAAGTCTCGGCCCTTCCGGCCGGAGCCCGTTCGGGCTCGCCTTCGCTCGCCGAGTCTCGAAGGGCTCGAACCTCGGCGAGCTCGGTCTCAGAGACCGAGAATGCGGCGCATCCGGGCGTCGTGGCCGTAGATGTCGCGGCGGGTCTGCACCTGACCGGCGTCGTCGACGAACTCGGTGAAGTAGACGATGTGAACCGGCACGTGGCGCTTCAGCATGACGGTCTTCTCGCCGCGTCCGAGCATCTTCTTCAGCCGGGAGCCGTCGAGCGTCTCGGGCTCCTCCGACAGGACCGCGTCGGCGAAGGAGAAGGGTTCGTGGACGCGCACGCAGCCGTGCGACAGGGCGCGATAGTCGCGCGAGAAAAGGCTGCGCGACGAGGTGTCGTGGATGTAGACCGAATGCTGGTTCGGGAACATGAACTTGATGTTGCCGAGGGCATTGCCGTCGCCGGGGCGCTGGCGGATCGAGACGTTGCCGGGCGAGACGGTCGCCCAGTCGACGGTCGAGGGGTCGACCGTGCGGTTGCCGACCTCGACCTCGTAGCTGCCGCCGAGGCGGCCCGCCTGGAGCTTCGACATCATCTCCTTCTTCACGATCGAATAGGGGACGTTCCAATAGGGATTGACGACCACGTATTCCATCGTCTCGGAGAAGATCGGGGTCTGGTTCTCCGGCCGCCCGGTGATGACGCGGGCGTGGTGGGTCGACTTGCCGGCCTTCATCACGTCGAGGTGGAAGTCGGGCACGTTGACGATCACGTAGAGTTCGCCGAGATCGCGCGGCAGCCAGCGCCATCGTTCCATATTGACGATCACGTCGGCGATGCGGTCGGCGTTGCCCTGGGCCTCGGCGTTCAGGGCGGAGACGGTGGAGCGACCGATCTTGCCGGTGGCGGCGAGGCCGCGCTCGCGCTGGAAGGCCTTCACGGCCTCGGCGAGGGCGGGATCGTAGGTCTCGGGATCGGCGTCGGAGGCGATGCTCGCCACGCCGAGGCGCTCGCGCAGTAGGGCGACGCGCTCGTCCTTCTGGCCGGGCTTCAGCAGCGGGCCGTCGGGCAGGCGCACGACCGGGGTCTCGGGCTCGCCGCGCAGACGCGCGAGCTCGGCCTTGAGGCGGCGATAGCCCTCGTGCGGTGGCGCGTAGCCGGCGATGGTCGCGTCGAGATCGCGGCCGTCGGCGAATTCGGCGAGAACCTCGGCCGGCTTCGGCTTGGGCGGATGCGGGGTGACGAGGTCGGACACCCGCGACGGCGCGAAACGGCCGGAGGCGAGGTGGCGGACGAGACGCAGCGCGGTCTCGCCGACGGCGAACTCGGCCTCGGCGCGCGCCTCGGGCGTGCCGGCGCGGCTCTGCGGCAGGGCATAGTCGGCCGGATCGAGACCGTCGCGATCGGAGGCGGCGATCGCCTTCGCGAGCCGGCGGCCCTCGGGGGTCAGATCCTGGGCGCCGACGAAGAAGGGGCGCCAGCCGCGATCACGATAGAAGGTGGCGAGGGCGGAGCGTTCGGCGCGCTCGTCGGCGGAGCCGGCGCGCGACACGGCGACCTTGCCCGCCTTCTCCATCGCCTCGGCGACGAGCTGATCCTCGAGCGAGGCGGCGACAGCGGCGTCGGTGGAGACCGGGGCGGGCGCGGCGGCGGTCTCGGGTGCCGCAACGGCGGGCGTGGCGGTCGGAGCCGGCGCCGCGGCGGCGGCGGGAGCGGGCGTGACGAGGAGAGGCGAGGAGACCGGCGCGGCGGCGGGCGTCGAGGCGGCGGTGGCCGGCATCGTCGTGGGCGTGGGCGTGGGCGTGGGCGTGGTGGTCGCGGTGGTCGCCGGCGCGGCCTTCAGGTCGATCGCCTCGGGCACCGGCAGCGCCGAAGCGGCGGCGTCGATCAGCGAGGAGGCATCGGCGGCGGGCGCGGGCGTGGGCACCGTCGCGGCTTCGACCGGCGCGGCGGCGGCCGGCGTAGTGACCACCGGCGCGGCTGCGGCCGGCGCCGGGGCGGGCGTGGGCGTCTCGGAGGCGGCCGGGGCGGCGGGAGCCGTGGTCTCGGTGGCGGGCCGGGTGGCGGCGACGTCCGGACGGGCGGGGGCGCGGGGCGCGCCGTCGACGTCGGTGAGGCCGGTCGAGGGGCGGGCGGTCAGCGGCGCCAGGGTGGAGCGGATCGGCGCCTGGGCCGGGGCGATCGAGCCGGTGACGCCGGCGGGATCGACCGGGGCGGTGCGCAGGGTCGCTTCGAGCGCGCGACGGCCCTCGCCGACGGTCTCGGCTCGGACGAGGCCGGAGGCGGCGGTCGTCAGCATCAGGCCGACGACGAGGGAGGACCAGTCGGACGTCTTCATCTTCGCACCACTCCGAAAGTCACGCGTCATCGTCTCTGGCGAAAGGTGAAGGGGAACGACCCGACCGGCCGGGGAACGCACCGAAACCGGCGCTCTGCGCCGGTTCGTTCATTCCGCAGCCTCGATCCCGCTCCCTTCCTCCAAACCATATTCCTTGAGCTTGCGATAGAGGGTCGAGCGCCCGATTCCCAGGCGCCGAGCCACCTCCGTCATGCGGCCACCGTAGTGGTCGATGGCGACACGAATCATCTCTTCCTCGATGGCGGCAAGATCGCGCACATGGCCGTCGGCGTCGAGAGATCGCAGAAATCCGAAGGGTGTCGGGCCGCTTCCGGCGGTGAGCCCGCCGGCGGCGGGCGACCAGCCGGTCATCGCCGTCTCGACCGTCGCGGTGGAAATCGAGCTCGGCAGGGTGTCGCGACGGACCGGGGCCGGGAGCTCCGGCGTCTCGATCGCGACCAGCCTGTGGTGTCGCGGCAACACCGGGGCGGCGCCGACCTGGGCGCTGATCTGGGGGAATTCCTCGACCGTCAACCAGGGGCCGTCGGAGAGGACGACCGCACGGAAGACGGCATTCTCGAGCTGGCGGATGTTGCCCGGCCAATCGTAGCTCTCGAGCAGCGCGATCGCCTCCGGCGTGACGCCGATCAGCCGCCGTCGCCCTTCCTCGGCCGCGAAGCGGGCGACGAAGGTCTTCACCAATTCGGGGATGTCCTCGCGGCGGTCGCGCAAGGGCGGCACCCAGACCGGGAAGACGTTGAGCCGATAATAGAGATCCTCGCGGAAGCGGCCTTCCTTGGTCATGTCGAGGAGTGAGCGGTTGGTCGCCGAGATCAGGCGGAAGTCGACCTTCACGGGTTTGCGCGAGCCGACCGGATCGATCTCGCCCTCCTGGATGGCGCGCAGGAGCTTCACCTGGATCTCGGGCGGCAGTTCGCCGACCTCGTCGAGGAAGAGCGTGCCGCCGTGGGCCTCCTGGAACTTGCCGACGTGGCGGTCGACGGCGCCGGTGAAGGCGCCCTTCTCGTGGCCGAACAGGATCGATTCGACCAGGTTCTCGGCGATGGCGCCGCAGTTCACCGTGACGAAGGGTTTGGCGCGGCGCTCCGAGGAGCCCTGGATGGCGCGGGCGATCAGCTCCTTGCCGACGCCGCTCTCGCCCTCGATCAGGATCGGGATGTTGGAGGCGGCGGCGCGGCGGCCGAGGCGGATGACGCGTTCCATCGACGGGGAGGAGGTGGCGAGATCCTCGAAGGTCAGGGTGCCGGTCGCGGTGCGGCGGGCGCGGGCGACCTCGTCCTCGAGGGCGCCGAACTTCAGCGCGTTCTGGATCGACACCTGGAGCCGTTCCGGCGACACCGGCTTCACCACGAAGTCGAAGGCGCCGGCGCGCATGGCGGAGACCACCACGTCGATGCCGCCGTGGCTCGTCTGGACGATCACCGGCGCGGAGACCCCGGCCTCGCGCAGCTTCAGGAGCACGCCCATCCCGTCGAGATCGGGCATCACCAGATCGAGGATCACCAGGGCGATGGCGCGGCCCTCGGGGCCGGTCATGCGGGCGACCGCCTCGGTGCCGTTGTCGACGACCACGGGATGGTGACCGAAGCGGCGTACGGCCTCCTCGAGCAGGCGACGCTGAACGGGATCGTCGTCACAGACCAGAATGCGCTCGGCCATGATCCTCTCGGGGACTCCGCTTTAACTCGTTCGTCTCGAATCG
The DNA here is from genome assembly GCF_019160155.1 of Pinisolibacter aquiterrae. Classification (GTDB taxonomy): domain Bacteria; phylum Pseudomonadota; class Alphaproteobacteria; order Rhizobiales; family Ancalomicrobiaceae; genus Pinisolibacter; species Pinisolibacter aquiterrae. Next base: position 362,464 of record NZ_JAFNIH010000019.1, on the reverse strand, counting down.
GGTCGATCGTGGGGGGCGGAGGTTGACCACTGGTTAACGACATGGCGCCGTCCCCGATTTCCCGATCGATCCTTCGCGCGATCGGTTGAAGCGGCGGCGGGGAACCCGATATGGAGGAGACGAGAGCTTCGGCCGAGCGGTTCCGCCCTCGGACCGCGCCGTCCCAGGAGAGGGGTTCACCTCGCATGACCGCCATCACCGCCGCTTCGTCCGCCGTCTTCGACCACACCGCGAACGGAGGCGGCGACGGCCCCTTCGGCCGGCTGCCGGAATGGGATCTCGGCGATCTCTATCCGTCGATGACGGGGCCGGAGGTCAAGGCCGATCTCGAGCGGGGGCAGCGGCTCTGCGCCGACTTCCAGGCGCGCGCCGAGGGGCGGCTCGCCGGGATCGCGGCGGCCGGCGACGCGGCCGCGCTGGCGGGCCTGGTGAAGGACTACGAGGCGATCCAGGATCTGCTCGGCAAGGTCGCCTCCTTCGCCGGCCTCGTCTATTCCGGCGATACGACCGATCCGGAGCGGGCCAAGTTCTACGGCGACGTCCAGGACGGCATCACCAAGGCGACCACCCGGCTGCTCTTCTTCGAGCTGGAACTGAACCGGATCGACGATGCGGCGATCGACGCGCTGATCGCGAAGGATGCGACGCTCGCCCATTATCGGCCGTGGCTCGAGGACATCCGCAAGGAGAAGCCGCATCAACTCTCGCAGGAGATCGAGCAGCTCTTCCACGAGAAATACGTGACCGGCGCGGCGGCCTGGACGCGACTCTTCGACGAGACGGTGGCTGCCTTGCGCTTCCGGGTCGGCGACGAGGAGTTGACGCTCGAGCCGACGCTGGCCCGGCTCCAGGACGGCACCGAGGCCAAGCGGCGCGAGGCGGCGGAGGCGCTCGCCACCACCTTCAAGGCCAACCTGCGCACCTTCACGCTGATCACCAACACGCTCGCCAAGGACAAGGAGATCTCCGACACCTGGCACAAATTCTCGGATTTCGCGGACTCGCGCCATCTCGCCAACCGGGTCGAGCCGGAGGTGGTGGCGGCGCTGGTGGAGGCGGCGCGGGCGGCGTTCCCGCGTCTGTCGCATCGCTATTACGCGCTCAAGGCCAAGTGGCTCGGCAAGGAGAAGCTCGATCACTGGGACCGCAACGCCCCGCTCGCCTCGGCGCCGAGCCGGGTGATCGGCTGGGACGAGGCGCGCGACATCGTGCTCTCCGCCTATGGCCGCTTCTCGCCGGATCTGGCCACGCTCGGCAAGCGCTTCTTCGACAATCCCTGGATCGACGCCCCGACCCGGCCGGGCAAGGCGCCGGGCGCCTTCGCCCATCCGACCGTGCCCTCGGCGCACCCCTATCTGCTCCTCAACTACATGGGCAAGGTGCGTGACGTGATGACTCTCGCCCATGAGCTCGGGCACGGAGTGCATCAGGTGCTCGCCGGCCCGAACGGCGCGCTGATGGCGCCGACGCCGCTGACGCTCGCCGAGACCGCCTCGGTCTTCGGCGAGATGCTGACCTTCCGCGCACTGCTCGCCGACGCGAAGACCAAGGACGAGAAGCGGGCGATGCTGGCCTCGAAGATCGAGGACATGATCAACACGGTGGTGCGCCAGATCGCCTTCTACACGTTCGAGCGCAAGGTCCACGCCGCCCGGCGCGAGGGCGAACTCACCGCCGACGACATCTGCCGCTTCTGGATGGAGGTGCAGAGCGAGAGCCTCGGTCCGTCGATCCGGCTCGCCGAGGGTTACGAGACCTTCTGGGTCTACATCGGCCACTTCATCCATTCGCCGTTCTACGTCTATGCCTATGCCTTCGGCGACTGCCTGGTGAACTCGCTCTACGGCGCCTACGAGAAGAACCCGGCCGGCTTCCAGGAGAAGTACTTCGCGCTCCTCTCGGCCGGCGGCACCAAGCATCACAAGGAGCTGCTCGCCCCCTTCGGGCTCGATGCCACCGATCCGGGCTTCTGGTCGATCGGGCTCTCGGTGATCGAGGGGCTGATCGACGAGTTGGAGGCGATGGAAGGGTGAGGCGCGGCTCCGGCCGCTCGGATCGGGAGGCTGTTGTACGTTGCGTACAACGGCCTTTTTCGTTATACGTTTCGTACGACGCGGAGGCGGCCCATGAAGCTCGAAGTCAAGAAGATCGGCAATTCGACCGGGTTGATCCTGCCGAAGGAGCTGTTGGTCAAGCTCGGTTTGAAGCCGGGCGACGAGCTCCACGTGGTGCCGGACGCGGCCGGCGGGGTCCGGCTGACGCCCTATGATCCCGACTTCGAGCGCTCGATGGCGCTGGTCGACGAGATCATGGACGAGTACCGCGACACGCTGAAGGAACTGGCGAAATGATCGGCGAGCCCGGGTTCGGGTTCTCCGATCGGGCGCCGGAGCCGTGGGCGCCGATCTGGGTGAGCGTCGAGGAGGCGGTGGCGCTGCACGAGCGGCAGCTGGTGCGCTTCGGCGGTCCGGCGGGCCTGCGCGATCGCGGGGCGCTGGAATCGGCGCTGGGGCGGGCGCGCAACAAGTGGGACTACGAGGGCCCGGATCTCGCCATGCTGGCGGCGGCGCATGCCTTCGGCATCGCCCGCAACCATCCCTTCGTCGACGGCAACAAGCGCGCCGCCTTCGTCACCATGATGCTCTTCCTGCGCAAGAACGGCGTACGGTTCGCGCCGCCCCAGGCCGAGGCGACACGGATCATTCTCGACCTCGCCGCCGGGTCCGTGTCCGAGGAGAGCCTCGCCCGCTGGATCCGCGATCGCTGGCCGGTCTGAGGCGCGGCCTCTTTTCCGTCCCGGTCGGGCGCGCCATATGAGGGGGACGACTTCGCGCCCCCTCGAGGATTGCCCGGCATGGCCCAGGACGACGAACGCAACAGTCTGACCGGGCGGGTTCTGCGCCATGCGCGGATCGGCGTCGACGTCGGCACCGCCGCCGCGCGGATCGCCGGTGGTCGGCTCACCGGCGGGGCGGATCCGGCGCGCGAGGGCAAGCTCATCGCCGACGCGCTCGGCGGCCTCAAGGGGCCACTGATGAAGGTGGCGCAATTCCTCTCCACCATTCCCGACGCCATCCCGGCGGAATGGGCGGCCGAGTTGCAGCGGCTCCAGGCGCATGCGCCGCCGATGGGCTGGGCCTTCGTCAAGCGGCGGATGGTCGCCGAACTCGGAGCCGATTGGGCGAGCCGCTTCCAGAGTTTCGAGCACGAGCCGGCGCATGCCGCCTCGCTCGGGCAGGTGCATCGGGCGGTGGCGCCGGACGGGCGGCCCCTCGCCGTCAAACTGCAATATCCCGACATGGCCTCGGCGGTGGAAGCCGACCTTTCACAGCTCTCGGCGATCTTCGCGCTGATGCGCCGGCTCCGGCCGCAGATCGACACCCGCGAGATCGCCCAGGAGATCGGCGAGCGGATCCGCGAGGAACTCGACTACCGCCTCGAGCGGCGCCACATGCGGCTCTACGGGACGATCCACGAGGCGGATCCGGGGGTGCGCATTCCCGAGCCGGTCGATGCGCTCTCGACCGGGCGGCTCCTGTCGATGACCTGGCTCGAGGGGCGGCCGCTGCTCGCCTACAAGGGCGTCGCGCAGGAGGACCGCAATCGGATCTCGGAGGCGATGTTCCGGGCGTGGTGGCATCCGTTCTGCCGCTTCGGGGTGATCCACGGCGATCCCCACCTCGGCAATTACGCGGTCTTCGAGGAGGAGGGCCGGGCGGCGGGCATCAATCTGCTCGATTTCGGTTGCGTGCGGATCTTCCCGGCGAAATTCGTCGAGGCGGTGATCGAGCACTATCGCGGCCTCCTCCACGACGATCGCGAACGGGTGGTGGCGGCCTACGAGGCGTGGGGGTTCCGCAACCTCACCAAGGATCTGATCGACACGCTCGACATCTGGGCGCGCTTCGTCTACGGGCCGCTCCTCACCGACCGCGTCCGGCGGATCGCGGAGGGGGTGTCGCCGATCGAATTCGGACGCGCCCAGGCGATGGCGGTCTCCGAGGCGCTCAGGACGCACGGGCCGGTGACGCCGCCGCGCGAGTTCCTGTTCATGGATCGCGCGGCGCTCGGCCTCGGCGGTGTCTTCCTCCATCTCGACGCGGAGTTGAACTTCCACCGCCTGTTCGAGACGGCGATCGAAGGCTTCCAGCGGGAGGCTCTGCACGAGCGGCAATCTGCCGCGCTTCGCAGCTGCGAATTACTTCCTTCGATGCAGTGACAGCATCGTGCGGGCTGGCGAAAATACCAAGTGAAGCATGAGGAAAGGCGCGTGCGCGCGTCGTTCCGACGGAAGTGGGCGACATCGGCGTTGCATCCGGCGGAGACTACCGCTTTGATACTGGTTCGAAGGCTCCGAGACGAGAGCCGCCGAAGCCGTTTCAGGGAGGACGTCATGGCCGGACATCAGACGAACGACATCGCCGCGCACGAAGCCACCTATGCGTCGTTCCTGGCGCTCGCCAAATGGGGAACGGTGACGGTGGTCGTCGTCCTGTGCCTGATGGGCATCTTCCTGCTTCCGCATTGAATCGATCCGATTGCGTCCTCGCGCGCGGGGACGGCGGGTCGAAGAGGGGTTGCGACCGCACGGACCACGCCGATCACCTCGGAGTGGACGGGCGGTCGACGCGCCGGTCGTCGTCGTCATACATGGCGGGCGGCCCGGGGGAAGCAAAACGATACGCGACGTCGAAGGATCGTCGCGGCGGGGTTTGTGAAGTGCCCGCGCGCCCATTCGGGGGGAGCGTGGGGTCATTGTTGAGGAGAGGTCCATGAAGATCGCGGTTCCCGTCGAACGCTACCCGCAAGAGGGGCGTGTGGCGGCAACGCCGGAGACGGTCAAGAAATACAAGGCCATGGGGTTCGACGTGGTGGTCGAGAAGAACGCGGGGCTCGCCTCTCGCTTCATCGACGACGAGTATGTCGCGGCCGGGGCGACGCTGGCGCCGGACATGGCCTCGACCTTCGCCGACGCGGACGTGGTGCTGATGGTGCGCCGTCCGCTCGCCGAGGAGCGGTCGTTGATGAAGAAGGGCGCGACGGTCATCACCATGGCCGATCCGCATGCCCACAAGGACGACATCAAGGCGATGGCGGAAGCGGGGCTCACGACCTTCACGATGGAGTTCATGCCGCGCATCACCCGCGCGCAGGTCATGGACGTGCTCTCGTCGCAGGCCAACCTCGCCGGCTATCAGGCGGTGGTCGAGGCGACCTACGCCTATCATCGCGCCTTCCCGATGATGATGACGGCGGCCGGCACGGTGCCGGCGGCGCGCGTCTTCGTGATGGGCGCCGGTGTCGCCGGTCTCCAGGCGATCGCCACGGCGCGTCGTCTCGGCGCGGTGGTCACCGCCACCGACGTGCGCCCGGCCGCCAAGGAACAGGTCGCCTCGCTCGGCGCCAAGTTCATCGCGGTCGAGGACGACGAGTTCAAGGCGGCCGAGACAGCGGCGGGTTACGCCAAGCCGATGTCGGCGGAATATCAGGCGAAGCAGGCCAAGCTGGTCGCCGAGCACATCAAGAAGCAGGACGTGGTGATCACCACGGCGCTGATCCCGGGCCGTCAGGCGCCGCGTCTCGTCACCGCCGAGATGGTCGCCTCGATGAAGCCCGGTTCGGTGCTGGTCGATCTCGCGGTCGAGCACGGCGGCAACGTCGAGGGATCGGTTCCGGGCGAGGTGGTCGACACCGCCAACGGCGTGGCGATCGTCGGCTACGTCAACCTCGCCGCCAAGATCCCGGCCTCGGCCTCGGCGCTCTATTCCAAGAACCTCTTGGCCTTCTTCGAGACGCTGGTCGACAAGGAGACGAAGACGTTCGCGCCCAAATGGGACGACGACATCGTCAAGGCGACGCTGATCACCCGCGACGGCGCGATCGTTCATCCGGCGCTGCTCTCCTGAGGTTTCCTTTTCCCTAGGACATTCGATCCATGGCCAACATCTCTCCCGATCTGGCGCTCGAGAAGGCGACTGCCGCGGCCAAGGCCGCGCAGACCGCCGCCTCCGACGCCGCCGCGGCCGCTCAGGCCGCGCAATCCTACGTCGACCAGTTGGCGGAAGCGGCCGGCCACGCCGTCTCCGCCGCCACCAAGGGCGCGATCGATCCCTTCGTGTTCCGTCTGTCGATCTTCGTGATGGCGATCTTCGTCGGCTACTACGTGGTGTGGTCGGTGACGCCCGCGCTGCACACCCCGCTGATGGCGGTCACCAATGCCATCTCCTCGGTGATCGTGGTCGGCGCGCTGCTCGCCGTCGCGGTGCCGGCGATGGATTCCGGCTCGATCATGGCCAAGGTGTTCGGCTTCCTCGCCCTCGTCATGGCGAGCGTCAACATCTTCGGTGGGTTCCTGGTCACCAACCGGATGCTCGCCATGTACAAGAAGAAGGAGCGGTGATCATGAGTGCCGACATCACCGCCGTCCTCTATCTGGTATCCGGCGTTCTCTTCATTCTCTCCTTGCGTGGTCTCTCCAGCCCGGCGACGTCGCGGCAGGGCAATTTCTACGGCATGGTCGGCATGGCCGTCGCCATCGTGGTGACGCTGGTCGCGGCCAAGCCGTCGTTCGGCTCGGCCGTGCTGATCCTGGCGGGTCTGGCGATCGGCGGCGGCATCGGCGCGGTCATCGCGCGCAAGATCGCCATGACCGAGATGCCGCAGCTGGTCGCGGCCTTCCACAGCCTCGTCGGCCTCGCCGCCGTCTTCGTCGCCGCCGGCGCGCTCTATGCCCCGGAGGCCTTCGGCATCGGCTCGATCGGCGCGATCCACGGTCAGGCTCTCGTCGAGATGTCGCTCGGCGTGGCGATCGGCGCGATCACCTTCACCGGCTCGGTCATCGCCTTCGCCAAGCTCAACGGCAACATGTCGGGCAAGCCGATCATGCTGCCGATGCGCCACGGCATCAACATCGGCCTCGCCATCCTGCTGCTCGTCCTTATCGCGCTCCTGGTCAAGACCGAGAGCCACTTCCTGTTCTGGATGATCGTGTTCGTGTCGCTGGCGCTCGGCGGCCTGATCATCATCCCGATCGGCGGCGCCGACATGCCCGTCGTGGTGTCGATGCTCAACTCCTATTCGGGGTGGGCGGCGGCCGGCATCGGCTTCACGCTCGGCAACACGGCGCTGATCATCACCGGGGCGCTGGTCGGCTCCTCGGGCGCGATCCTCTCCTACATCATGTGCAAGGCGATGAACCGCTCGTTCATCTCGGTCATTCTCGGCGGCTTCGGCGGTGACGCCGCGGCAGCGGCGGGGCCGGCCGGGGTCAAGGAGAGCCGTCCGGTCAAGCACGGCTCGGCCGAGGATGCCGCCTTCATCATGAAGAACGCCCAGAAGGTCATCATCGTGCCCGGATACGGCATGGCGGTGGCGCAGGCGCAGCACGCGCTGCGCGAGATGGGCGACCTTCTGAAGGAAGAGGGCGTCGAGGTGAAATACGCCATCCATCCTGTGGCGGGCCGCATGCCGGGCCACATGAACGTGCTCCTGGCGGAAGCCAACGTGCCCTACGACGAGGTGTTCGAACTGGAGGACATCAACTCCGAATTCGGACAGGCGGACGTCGCCTATGTCATCGGCGCCAACGACGTCACCAATCCGGCCGCCAAGTCGGATCCGGCCTCGCCGATCTTCGGCATGCCGATCCTCGACGTCGAGAAGGCCAAGACCGTGCTGTTCATCAAGCGCGGCATGGGCTCGGGCTACGCCGGCGTGGAGAACGAGCTGTTCTTCCGCGACAACACGATGATGCTGTTCGGCGACGCCAAGAAGGTCACCGAAGAGGTGCTGAAGGCGATCCATTGATCGATGCCGGCCGGGAGGGTCCGTCCCTCCCGGCCGGCATCATGCTCGGGTCGTTCGAAACGAGAAAACCCCGCGCTTCGTCGGAAGCGCGGGGTTTCGTTTGGCATTGCGCGGTCGGTCTCGCGGCGGGTGCGGCGAGACCGGACCTCGGCTCACGGGCAGGCGACGCGATAGCGGCGGCCGTAGCGGTCGCGAGCGATGCAGTTCTTCGGCGTGGTGGCCGCGCCGATCACCGCGCCGCCCATGCCGCCGATCGCGGCGCCGGCGAGGGTGGCGCCCGGGCCGTGGCCGGTGGCCGCGCCGATCAGCGCGCCGGTGCCGGCACCGATGGCGGCGCCGCCGAGGGTGCGGTCGGTCTGCGAGGTGGTCGAGCAGGCGGCGAGCATCAGCGCGAGCGCGATCGGAGCTGCGATCTTGATCATTGGAAATCTCCCCCTTGATTCAGTCCGAGAGTGGATGACCGATGATACGACTTCGCGGTCTAATTGTGACGCGCGCGGCCCGTGTATTCACTATTTGCTTAATTCACCGAGGGTTGTGGCCGCCCGGCGCGGGCGGACACTGGCCGACGCGGACAGGTGGTTCGGCGAACACGTCGAACAGGTGGAGTCATGCGTCCGCAACCTGAATTTCAGGCGCGGACGCATCGTCTCGGAGCGTGGAGGAGGGGCGCGTCAGACGCGGCCGGAGAGCCGCTTCACGCATTCCTGGCCGAGTTGCGACTGGGGCACCAGGGAGACGCCGCGCTGGCAGGAGGCGAGGGCGTCCTTGCGATCGCCGAGCTGTTCCTCGACGACGCCGCGGTTGATCCAGGCCTCGCCGTATTGGAGATCGTTGTTGAGGGCGCCGTTGAAGTCGTCGAGGGCGCCGCGCAGATCGCCGCCGGAGGCCTTGAGCAGGCCGCGGGCGTTGAAGGGCTCGGGGGCGGTGGCGTCGCGCTCGATCGCGGCGGAATAGTCGGCGAGGGCGCCGGTGCGGTCGCCCATCGACTGTTTGGTCAGGGCGCGGTCGTGATAGGCGCCGGCATTGCGCGGGTCGACCTGGATCGCCTGGGTGAAGTCGGCGATGGCGCGTTCGCGCTGGCCCATGTGGCGGTAGACGTTGCCGCGTCCGAGCAGGGCGGCGGAATAGTCCGGCTTGATCTCGAGCGCGCGATCATAGGCGGCGACCGCCGGCTGCAGCTGGCCGATCTGGCGCAGCACCAGGCCCTTGTTGGCCCAGGCGCGATAGAAGCTCGGGTCGATCTTCAGGGCGGCGTCGAAATCGGCCATGGCGGCGCGGCTGTCGCCGCCGCGCGCATAGGCGGTGCCGCGCAGGTTGTAGGCATTGGCGTCGTTGGGATTGGCGCGAATCACCTCGGTCAGCGAGGAGATGTTGGCGGCCGAGCCGGCGCCGGCGTCCTGGGAGCGGACCAGCGCGGAGCCGCCGCTGGCCGAATAGCCGCCGTCCGAGCCGGTGCAGCCGGCGAGGGCGAGAAGCGAGGTGCCGGCGAGGGCGAGGGCGAGGCGGCGAAGCGGCGACATGCGAGCGTCTCCCGGGGGGGCGGAGTCGAGGCGGGCGAGTGTCGAGACGGACGAGGATCGACACGGGGTCGAATCGATCCGGTCGGGGCACGCTCGAGCCGGAGCGATCGTAGTCGAAACGCAAAGAACCGTCACGCGGCATCCCGCGTCACGGTTCGAAGGGGTCGCGAACGACACGGTTCGAGGGGGTCGTCCGACGCCGTCCGAGGAGGCTCGTGAACGACCGGCCGCAGGCGCGGGATCAGCGCTTGACGACGGGCTTGCCGGGCAGCAGGCCTTCGCGCTGGGCGCGCTTGCGGGCCAGCTTGCGGGCGCGGCGGACCGCCTCGGCCTTCTCGCGCGCCTTCTTTTCGGAAGGCTTCTCGTAGTGGCCGCGGAGCTTCATCTCGCGGAAGATACCCTCGCGCTGCATCTTCTTCTTGAGCGCCTTGAGAGCCTGGTCGACGTTGTTGTCGCGAACGAGAACCTGCACGCGTTCGATCCCATCTTGATCAGTCGTTGATGTCACCGCGACGAACCGGAAACGACGATCCTCGGTCGGGGTAACCGGCCGGAGGCGACGACGTCTTCGGAAGGGCACGGGCGGGTGGCGTCTGAAGACGACACTCGCGAAGTCGCGGACGGATAGCAGAATCGATCCGCGATGTCCACACTCGAAAACGCCGGAAAGCGGGGGAAAACGCCCCGTTCCGAGCGCTCGGGGCGGTGCCGGCGCGCCCTTCGGAGCGGGTCGGAACGCGCCTCGAAATCAGCCCGCCCGGGGGCGTCCCGACGTCGCGTCAGCGGCGGTCGGCGCGCGGGCGGATCCGGTTGACGTGGCCCATCTTGCGGCCCGGCCGGATCTCGGTCTTACCGTAGAGATGAAGGCTCGCGCCGGCCTCGGCGAGGAAGCGTTCGGGATCGCGGGCCTCGTCGCCGATCAGGTTCTCCATCTCGACGTCGGAATGGCGGCGCGGGTCGGCGAGCGGCAGGCCGGCGACGGCGCGCATGTGCGCCTCGAACTGGGAGACGAGGCAGGCGCTCTCGGTCCAGTGGCCGGAATTGTGGACACGTGGGGCGATCTCGTTGGCGATCAGGCGTTCACCCTCGAGGGTCTCGAGCAGGAACAGCTCGATCGCCACCACACCGACGTGTCCGAGCGCGTCGGCGACGCGAGCGCCGATCGCCATGGCGGCGTCGCGGGTTTCGGGGCGCAGATCGGCGGGCACCCGGGAGAACTTCAGGATGTGGCGGCTGTGCTCGTTCTCCGGGACGTCGAAGGTGATCGAGGCGCCGTCGACGCCGCGCGCGGTGAGCACCGAGATCTCGCGGCGGAACGGCACCCAGCCCTCCAGGATCGAGGGCGCGCCCTTCATCGCCTCGAAGGCGTGCTCGAGATCGTCGGGGTCGCTGATCTTCACCTGACCCTTGCCGTCGTAGCCGAAGCGGCGGGTCTTGAGGACGGCGGGAAAGCCGATCTCGGCGATGGCGGCATGGAGGTGGTCGAGCGTGTCGACGGCGCGGAACGGGGCGGTGGGAATGCCCAGTTCGGCGAGGAACGTCTTCTCCGACAGGCGATCCTGCGACACCGCCAGCGAGCGGGTGCCGGGACGTACCGGCACGCGGGCGTCGAGGAAGGCGGCGGTGGCGGCCGGGACGTTCTCGAATTCGTAGGTGACGACGTCGACGGTCTCGGCGAAGGCGGCCAGCGCCGCCTCGTCGTCATAGGCGGCGATCACCCGGCCGGCGGCGACGTCGAAGGCGGGGCTGTCGACGTCGGGGCAGTAGACGACGCTCTTGAGGCCGAGGCGAGCGCCGGCGAGGGCGAGCATGCGGCCGAGCTGACCACCGCCGAGGATGCCGACGGTGCGCACGGCCGAGGGAGAGGGGACGGGATCAGACATGGTCGACCGGCCGCTCGGCGACCGCCTCGGTCTGACGGCGCCGCCACGCCTCGAGCCGTTCGGCGAGGGCCTCGTCGCAGAGGGCGAGGACGGCGGTGGCGAGGAGCGCGGCATTGACGGCGCCGGCCTTGCCGATGGCGAGCGTGCCGACGGGGATGCCGGCCGGCATCTGGACGATCGAGAGGAGGCTGTCCTTGCCCTTCAGCGCCTTGCTCTCGACCGGCACGCCGAAGACCGGCAGGGCGGTCATCGAGGCGGTCATGCCGGGCAGGTGGGCGGCGCCGCCGGCGCCGGCGATGATCACCTGGAACCCGGCCGCCTTGGCGCCGTGGGCGAAGTCGTAGAGCCGTTCGGGCGTGCGATGCGCGGAGACGATGCGGGCGTCGTGGGCGACACCGAGCGAGTCGAGCGTCTCGGCGGCATGGCGCATGGTCTCCCAGTCGGACTGGCTGCCCATGATGATGGCGACCGGAGGCGAAGACGCGGTCATCGAGCTCTCTTTCTCGAGATCCAACAAGGGAGCGCGCGGTATAGGGGATGGTCGGCGCGCGTGCAAGCCGGACGGAGGTCGTGGGGGAGCGGCACGGCGAGGGCGTCCCGGGCTCAGGCGATGATGTCCGGGACCAGTCGGTCCTCGAGGCGATTGATGCGATCCTTGATCGCCAACTTCTTCTTCTTCAGACGCTGGATGGTGAGGTGATCGCCGCGGGCGCTTTCGATCAGGGCGGAGATCGCGAAATCGAGATCGCGGTGCTCCTGACGCAGATGGATGAGCTCACCCCGAATGTCGTTCTCTTCGTCTTCCATCATGGGCTGCGACCGATTTCGTTCTGGCGCCCCCGCGACGACGGAGACGTCGAGGGAGCCGAGGATCCGGGCGGCGGGGCACGGGACCTCGCCGGGGGACAGAATAGATCATCGCGAGGAAAAAGGGGACTCGTCCCCGTCGTTCCGGTCGAGGGGACGCCGACGAGGAAATGGAATCAACTTTCGTTGAATGTGCGGCGCAGCATTGAGAAAACGTCGATCACGCCTCGATTTGCCGGCTTCGCGAATCGGCGCGCGACCGTTGCGCGGATCTGGTTTTGTGACATGCTGATGAAGTGAGGTCCCAACAAGGGAGGCATGCGAAATGTCCATCGAATCGCATCTTGCGGAACTCGAACGTCGACACGCTGCTCTGGAAACCAAGATCAAGGAGGCCACCACTCACCCCAGCAGCGACTCGCTCGAAATCGCCGAGATGAAGCGCCGCAAGCTGCAGCTGAAGGACGAGATCAATCGCCTCCGGGGCGACGCCACGCTGCACTGAAGTCTCCGCCCACGAGACACCCCTGATCCGGCGCCGCGGCCCACGACCGCGGCGTCTTCGTTTTCGGGACCTCTCGTTTCGGTGGGGTCGCCCGGGCGGAACGGCCCGGGGTCAACCGGCGAGGAGGGCGCCGGCGCCGTCCCAGGTCAGTTTGACCGAGACCACCGCGAGCGCCGTCATCACCAGACGGAAGAACAGGACCTCGGGCAGCCGGCGGGTCAGATGGACGCCGATCCAAGTGGCGGCGATCGCCGGGGGAAACAGCACCAACATGGTCTTCAGATTGGCGAGCGAGAGCTGGCCGAGCGCCCAGTAGGGGATCAGCTTCACCGCGTTGACGATGGTGAAGAAGATGGTCGAAGTGCCGGCATAGACCATCTTGGGCAGGCGCTGCGGCAGGGCGTACATCTGATAGGGCGGGGCGCCGGAATGGGAGACGAAGCTGGTGAAGCCGGTGATCGCGCCCCAGAACAGGCCGCGCGGCACGTCGGCGGGGCGGGCTGGGCGCGCGTGGCCGGCGGTGCGGATGCGATCGGCGACGAAGGCGAGGCCGATCAGGCCGACCAGCAGCGTGACCGCGTCCTCGGAGACGTGGGCGGCCGTGAGCCAGCCGAGGCCGATGCCGACGACGGCGCCGGGGACCAGGATCGCCAGATTGCGGCCGGAGAATTCCTTGCGATAGGCCCACAGGCCGAACCAGTCGGAGACGACGAAGATCGGCAGGAGCAGGCCGGCCGCTTGGACCGGGGAGACGACGAGCGCGAGGATCGGCACGCCGAGCATGCCGACGATCGGCAGGCCGCCCTTGGAGAGGCCGACCAGCATCGCGGCGGGCAGGGCGGCGAGATAGAAGGCGACGTCGGCGCCGATCATGGGACTTCCTTCGGGAGCATGCTGCGAAAGTCCGAGACTTCTATCGGGTCGCGGTGGGGAACGACAGGGGAGAGCGCGAGGCTCCGCCCTATCGCGAAGTGAGCGTCTCGGCCGCGAAATTTCGAATTTGATCCACCGCAAGGCGTCGCGGCGGGGAGGGCGTAGTCGAACGTAGCATTGCGAGCCCGGCGGCTCGATGTGAAAGCGAACGTGTGCCGAAATCCACGCCCCGAACGGCGGGATCCGGAGCGGAGGAGACCCCATGACGAGCCGTTACGCCGAAGTCTACCAGAGTTGGAAATCCGATCCGGAGGCTTTCTGGGCGGAGGCCGCAAAGGGGATCGATTGGGTCGAGCCTTGGGAGAAGGTCTTCGATCCGACGTCGGGTCCCTATGGCCGCTGGTTCGCCGGCGCGAAGATGAACACGTGCTTCAACGCCGTCGATCGCCACGTGGCGAACGGACGGGCGGATCAGGTGGCGATCATCTACGACAGCCCGGTCACCGGCGTGAAGGCGAAGATCACCTATGCCGAGCTGAAGACCCGGGTGCAGGCGACCGCCGCGGCGCTCGCCGACGCCGGCGTGGTCGCGGGCGACCGCGTCATCGTCTACATGCCGATGATCCCGGAAGCGATCGTCGCCATGCTCGCGGTCGCGCGTCTCGGCGCGATCCATTCGGTGGTGTTCGGCGGCTTCGCGCCGCGCGAGCTCTCCACCCGCATCGACGACGCCAAGCCGAAGGCGATCATCACCGCCTCCTGCGGCATCGAGGGCAAGAAGGTCATCGCCTACAAGCCGTTGCTCGACGAGGCGATCGGGCTCTCGACCCACAAGCCGGACGCGGTGTTCATCACCCAGCGGCCGCAGGTGCCGGCGGATCTCTTCCCCGGCCGCGACCACGATCTCGGCGCGCTGGTCGAGGCGAACAAGGACCGCGACGTGCCGTGCGTGCCGGTTCTGGCGACGGACCCGCTCTATATTCTCTATACGTCCGGCACCACCGGCTCGCCGAAGGGCGTGGTGCGCGACAACGGCGGCCATGCCGTCGCCCTCCACTGGACGATGAAGAATCACTACGGCATCGAGCCGGGCGAGGTGTTCTGGGCGGCCTCCGACGTCGGTTGGGTCGTCGGCCATTCCTACATCTGCTACGCGACGCTGCTCTACGGCGCGACCACGATCGTGTTCGAGGGCAAGCCGGTCGGCACGCCCGACCCCGGCACGTTCTGGCGGATCATCGAGGAGTACAAGGTCTCCGGCTTCTTCACCGCGCCGACCGCGCTGCGCGCGATCAAGAAGGAAGACCCCGAGGGCGAGTACCTGAAGAAGTACGACATCTCGTCGCTGCGCACCCTGTTCCTGGCCGGCGAGCGCGCCGATCCGGACACGGTGCAGTGGGCCGAGACCCACGTCGGCGTGCCGGTGATCGATCACTGGTGGCAGACCGAGACGGGTTGGGCGATCGCCGGCAATCCGGTCGGGCTCGGGCTCCTGCCGGTCAAGCACGGTTCGCCGACGGTGCCGATGCCGGGCTACGACGTGCAGATCGTCGACGACGGGCTGCATCCGATGAAGCCGGGCGAGATGGGCTCGATCGTCATCAAGCTGCCGCTGCCGCCGTCGTGCCTGCCGACGCTGTGGAACGCCGATCAGCGCTTCATCGACAGCTACCTCGTCGACTTCCCCGGCTACTACAAGACCGGCGACGCGGGCTACATGGACGCCGACGGCTACCTCTTCATCATGGCGCGCACCGACGACATCATCAACGTCGCCGGCCATCGTCTGTCGACCGGCGGCATGGAGGAGGTTCTGGCCTCGCACCCGGACGTCGCCGAATGCGCCGTCATCGGCGTGCACGACGAGATGAAGGGCCAGATGCCCTGCGGATTCGTGGTGCTGAAGGCCGGCGTCACCAAGGACGCGGAGACGCTCGAGAAGGAGCTGGTGGCGCTGGTGCGCGCCAAGATCGGCGCCGTCGCCGCCTTCAAGGTGGCGATCACCGTCGACCGCCTGCCCAAGACCCGCTCCGGCAAGATCCTGCGCGGCACCATGCAGAAGATCGCCGACCAGCAGGAATGGAACATGCCGGCGACGATCGACGATCCGGCGGTGCTGGAAGAGATCGAGGCGGCGATCCGCGATCGCGGCATCGGCGTCTGAGAAATACCGAGGGGCGTCACAGGCGCCCCTCGTCCACCAAGTCTCTGGGAGGAGACCGAAGGGGTTCGGCCGCGAAGCGGTCGGGCCCCTTCACCGTTTCGGGGTGGAGCGATGTCGAAGCCGGCCTCGTGTGTCCGTCCGGGCACGGCGGTGGGCGCGGGCGCGGCGCCGGCCGAGGGTCGGGTGATCAGCACAAGTGACTGTGATCGTTCGATGAATTCGAGCGCACCGGCGCGCGGTGCCGGCACGGCGGGCCGGTTGCTCGTCGCCGGGAAACGTATCTGGTTCGTTGTGTCCAGGTTTCCGGATCTCTATAGGTTCCGGGAACCGAGGCCGAGACGATCGTGCCTCTCCTTGCCTTGCCGATGGACCCTGCGAATGACCGCGATCGAAGCCAGTACCCCGAGGGGATCCGGGTATCGTCCCGATATCGACGGTCTGCGAGCGGTCTCGGTCACGGCGGTGCTGTTGCACCATCTCGGCGCGAGCTGGATGCCGGGCGGCTTCATCGGCGTCGACGTGTTCTTCGTGATCTCGGGCTTTCTGATCACCGGGATCATCGCGCGGGAGAGCGACGAGGGGCGCTTCTCCTATCTCACCTTCTACGAGCGGCGCATCCGGCGCATCTATCCGGCGCTGCTCCTGGTGCTGATCGTCACGGCGGCGCTGGCGTGGCTGTTGTTCGTGCCGCTGGAGTTGCGCTATTTCGGTCGCTCGCTGTCGTGGACGCCGCTCTTCGCCTCGAATTTCGTCTTCATGGGGCAGACCGGCTATTTCGATCCGGACGGGGCGACCAAGCCGCTGTTGCACACCTGGTCGCTCGGCGTCGAGGAACAGTATTACATCGTCTTTCCGCTGCTGCTGCTCGGCGCCGCGCGCTTTTCGATCGACCGGGTGAAGCTGGTCGGCGGGCTCGTCGTCCTCTCCTTCCTCGCCAGCGTGGTGAGCGGCGTCCTCGGCTATGCGGACGCCTATTTCCTGTTGCCGATGCGTCTCTGGGAACTCGGCGCGGGCGCGCTGTTGGCGCTGCGGCCGCTCGACGGCGCCTCGGAGCGTGTGCGCTCGGGGCTCGGCGTGGTCGGGCTCGGGCTGATCGTCCTGTCGCTCTTCCGGATCGACGATTCCATGGCGTTTCCGGGATGGGTGGCGGCCGGCCCGGTGATCGGCGCGACGCTGGTGCTCGCCTCGGGCGTCGGTCCGGCGGCGCGGCTCCTCGCCACGGCGCCCTTCACCTTCATCGGCCGGATCTCCTATCCGATGTATCTGTGGCACTGGCCGCTGATCGTCTTCACCCAGGTCTATTTCTTCCACCCGGTGACGCCGGTCGAGGGCGCCGTGATCGCGGTGGCGACGGTGCTGCTGTCGTGGGGCACGCTGGTGTGGCTCGAGACGCCGATCCGCTCGCGCGGCGTGCTGGCGCGGCGCAGCCGCCTCTTCGCGACGGCGGGCGTCGTCTCGCTGGCGGTGGTCGCCGCCGGCATCGTCACCTTCAACACCAAGAACCTCGGCCGGTGGACGACGCCGGCGCAGGCGGCGATCGCCGCCGTGCAGCAGGAGGGCGTGGCGATCGGCGAGCTCTGTCCGGGCGTCGACGAGGGCATCGCCGGGGAACGCGCGCCTTGCGTGATCGGGGCGACCGGGGATCCCGCGAAACCGATCAGCTTCGCGATCCTGGGCGATTCCCATTCGCGCGCCACCGCCGGAGCGATCGCCGACGTCGCGCGGGAGGCCGGACGCAAGGGGCTCTATCTCGGCAAGGGCGGGTGTCCGCCGCTCGTCGGCATCGATCAGACGGTCGGCAACGATCTGCGCTGCGCGGCGCATGTGAAGGCGGCGCTCGCCGAGATCGCGGCGCAGCCGGACATCACCGACGTGATCATCGTGGCGCGCTGGGCCTGGACCGTCACGGGACACGACTACGGCCGCTCGCCGGCCCGGCTCCACGCCATCCGCTCGAACGGGCGCACGCTCGGCGAGGCGGAGCGCTGGGCGGTGCTCGAGACCTCGCTCGAGGCGACGCTCGACGCGCTCGCCGGCCGGCGGGTGCATCTGATGGCCTCGACGCCGGAGGTCAAATTCGACGTGCCCAACGTCGTCGCCAATGCGATGCGGCTCGGCCGGCCGGTCCCGCTCGGGCCGACGCGGGCCGAACACACGGCGCGGCAGACGACCTCGCGGGCGCTGCTCGAACAGGCGGTGAAGGGGCGGACCTGGGTCGAGTCGGTCGACCCGGCCGATACGTTCTGTGACGCGGAGCGTTGCACGGTGCTGACGCCGGAGGGGCCGCTCTACATGGATTCCGACCATGTGTCGCGGCTCGGCGCGAAGCGGCTCGCGCCGCTCTTCGCGGCGATGCTGGCCCGGCCGACGGCGGCGCCGTCGCCGGAGACGTCGTCGACGGGGGTGGGCGTCACTTCCCGGCCGTGAGATCGAGCCGGCGGATCACCTTCATGGTGGTGATGTCGACGATCAGGATCGCGGCGCCCTTCGGGCTCTCGAGCGTCACCGTCATACGGTCGCCGTCGAGGCGGGTCGCGGTGACGCGGGCGCCCTCCGGCAGCGGCAGTTCGGCGATGATCGGGTGATCGAAGGTCACGGCGGGCTTCACATCGACGCGGGTGACGCGATAGAAGATCGCGGCGAAGACCGCCACGAACCCGATGACCATCACGGCGGTGGAGCCCAGGAGCAGTCTCTTCAACTTGGCCTGAAGGCGGAGTTGGGCGGCGTCGAGGGGCTTTTCGTCGTCTTCGAAATTGGGATTGGTCATCGGGGAGCGAGATCTCGGCAATGGTGAGAGAGACGAAGCGGGAGCGGATGGCGCGGATCGCCGCGGCCTACGAGGCCGACGCCGCCGGCCTGCCCGAGGTGGATGCCGCGATGCCCGCCGACGATCTCGACGAGACCGAGGACGAGAGCGCGGCGTCCGCGCCGACGGCCGGACCGATCGACATCGAAATCGAGGCGGAAGCCTCGGCCGAACGGCTCGACGCGGCGCTGGCGCGACGCATCCCCTCGCTCTCCCGATCGCGGCTGAAGGCCTTGATCGGCGAGGGCCGGGTGACGCTCGACGGCACCTTGGTAACCGAGGCCTCGCGCAAGATCAACGCAGGCGGCCGGATCGTCGTCGATCTGCCGGCGCCGGCGGTGGCGAAGCCGGAGCCGGAGGACATTCCGCTCGACATCGTCCACGAGGACGACGACGTGGTGGTGCTGATGAAGCCGGCCGGGCTCGTCGTCCATCCCGGCGCCGGCAATGCCTCGGGAACGCTGGTCAACGCGCTCCTCCACCACTGCAAGGGCTCGCTCTCCGGCATCGGCGGGGTCGAGCGGCCGGGCATCGTCCATCGCCTCGACAAGGACACGTCCGGGCTGATGGTGGTCGCCAAGACCGACCGCGCGCACCAGAGCCTCGCCGCGCAATTCGCCGATCACGGCCGCACCGGGCCGCTCGAGCGCGCCTATCACGCGGTGGTCTGGGGCGTGCCGAAGTACATGGAAGGCACCATCACCACCCAGATCGGCCGCGATCCGCGCAATCGTCAGGCGATGGCGGCGGTGAAGTCGGGCGGGCGCGAGGCGATCACCCATTTCCGGGTGCTCGAGACCTTCGGGGCGCCGCGGCCCGGCGCCAAGATCCGCGAGGCGGAGGCCGGCCCGGTGGCGAGCCTCGTCGAGTGCTCGCTCGAGACCGGGCGCACCCATCAGATCCGCGTCCACATGGCCGAGATCGGCCATCCGCTCCTCGGCGACGATCTCTACGGCTCGGGCTTCCGCACCAAGCTCGACAAGCTCGAGCGGATCGCGCCGGAGGCGGCGGAGGCGCTGAAGGCGCTGAACCGGCAGGCGCTCCATGCCTTTCTGCTCGCCTTCGCCCATCCCTCGGGCCGGAAGAAGGTGATGCGCTTCGAGGCGGAGATGCCCGAGGACATGGAGCGTCTGGTCGAGGCGCTGCGCACTCTCGATTGAGTCTTTCGGCCGGCGCGACCTCGGGTCACGGGCTCCTCGAGCGGACGTGATGGCGAAGATGGTCGCATTTTCGCCGAGAGTTGCCGTATGATCTCACCCCGGCGTGCCCAGGAAGGGGCGCCGAAGGCCGGAACCCGCCGAAGGGTCGGGGGTTCCTCGGGGGATACGTCCCCCACAGAGATCGGAAAGGGCGCTGCTCCATGGCCCGTGCTTCACTTCCCGCGCTCGCCTCTCTCGAAGGCGGCCTGTCGCGGTATCTCGACGAAATCCGTCGCTTCCCGATGCTCCAGCCTCAGGAAGAATACATGCTCGCCAAGCGCTGGCGCGAGCACGAGGACCCGACCGCGGCGGAAAAACTCGTCACCTCCCACCTCCGTCTCGTCGCCAAGATCGCGATGGGCTATCGCGGCTATGGCCTGCCGATCTCGGAAGTGATCTCGGAGGGCAACGTCGGCCTGATGCAGGCGGTCAAGCGGTTCGAGCCCGAGAAGGGCTTCCGGCTCGCGACCTATGCGATGTGGTGGATCAAGGCGGCGATCCAGGAGTACATCCTGCGCTCGTGGAGCCTCGTGAAGATGGGCACCACCGCCAATCAGAAGCGCCTCTTCTTCAATCTGCGGCGGGTGAAGAGCCAGATTCACGCCCTCGACGAGGGCGATCTCCATCCCGATCAGGTCAAGACCATCGCCACCAAACTCGGCGTGACCGAGAACGACGTGATCTCGATGAACCGCCGTCTCGGCGGCGACGCCTCGCTCAACGCGCCGGTCCGCTCCGACGAGGAAGGCGCGGAGTGGCAGGACTGGCTGGTCGACCATGCCGACGACCAGGAGACCCAGCTCGCCGATCGCCAGGAGCTCGACGGGCGCAAGGCGCTGCTCGCCTCGGCGCTCGATGTGCTCAACGACCGTGAACGCCGCATCTTCGAGGCGCGACGCCTCGCCGAGGATCCGATCACGCTCGAGGATCTCTCGACCGAATTCGGCATCTCCCGCGAACGCGTCCGCCAGATCGAGGTCCGCGCCTTCGAGAAGGTGCAGGAGGCGGTCAAGAAGGGCGCGGCGAAGGCCCTCGCGCCGGCGTGACCGGGGCGCGCGGCGTTCGTCGCGCGCCGATGCGTTCAGCCGTGCTGCGGCGGCATGAGGAAGGGTTCGCCCGTCTCCACCAGGGTCTTGAGACGCGACAGGGCCTCGGGCCAGCCGCCGCCGACGGCGCGGCTGGTGGCGGTCTCGCCTTCGAAATCGTCGTGGGTCAGGACCAATTTGGTGGCCGTCGCGCCGATGGGGAGCAACTCCCAGGTCACGCGCGAGGGGGCGTCGGCGGCGACGTCGGGCGCCCAGCGGGCGGAGAAGGAATGAACCAGCCGGCGCGGCGGTTCCAGCTCCAGGATTTCGCCGACGATCATCGGTCGGTCGCCGACGAAGAAGGTGATGGCGCCGCCCGGCCGCCAATCGGTCTTCGAGGTCATGTCGAAATGCTGCCAGAGCGGCGTCCGGGCGTCGTCGGTCAGGACCGTCCAGATTTCCTCGGGCGCGGCGCGGACGAAGATCTCCCATACGTGTTTCGGACCGGGACGCGACATTGCGGCACCTCTTTCGAAGGTTTCGGCGAGATCGACCATGGTGCGAACGAAGGGGGCCGCGTAACGCGAGACCCATCGATCGACGATCCTCTGGATCGGCGCGGGGTTGAGATAGTGACGCTTCTCGCGCCCCGTCTTGAGGGACGTCACCAGCCCGGCCTCCTCGAGCAGGCGCAGGTGTTTCATCACCGCGAAGCGGGTGACCGCGTGGCGGCGCTCGAGTTCGCCGAGGGTCTGCCCGTCCTTCTCGCGAAGGGCGTCGAGCAGATCCCGGCGGATCGGGTGAGCGAGCGCGTCGAAGACGTCGTCCATGGGGAGACGATAGGTGACCATATGGTCACATGTCAAGCCGCCTCCGGTCGCGGATCGACGACGCGCGGGTGCGATCGGTTGACAGGAGCGCCCATCCCCGGCATTCCCACCCACGTACGCGCGGAACGGCCGCGCGCGCCCTCGATGCTCCCGAGAACGCCCATGTCCGCTCATCTTCCGGCGCACGACAGCGCCGCCGATCCCGTCGCCCGTCGCCGCACCTTCGCGATCATCTCGCATCCGGACGCCGGCAAGACGACGCTGACCGAGAAGCTGCTGCTCTTCGGCGGCGCGATCCAGCTCGCGGGACAGGTGCGCGCCAAGGGCGACCGGCGGCAGACGCGGTCGGACTGGATGGGGATCGAGAAGGAGCGCGGCATTTCGGTCGTGACCTCGGTCATGACCTTCGAATATGGCGGCCACGTCTTCAACCTGCTCGACACGCCCGGTCACGAGGACTTCTCGGAGGACACTTACCGGACGCTCACCGCCGTCGACGCCGCCGTGATGGTGCTCGACGCGGCCAAGGGCGTCGAGGCGCGGACCTTGAAGCTGGTCGAGGTGTGCCGTCTGCGCGACATTCCGATCGTCACGTTCATCAACAAGATGGACCGCGAGACGATGGATCCGTTCGAGCTTCTCGACGACATCGAGAATTCGCTCGCCCTCGACACCACGCCGAAGTGCTGGCCGATCGGGCGCGGCAAGGCCTTCGCCGGGACCTACGATCTCGACACGAACACCATTCGCCTGAAGGACGCGGAAGAGAGCATTCCGGTCTCCGGGCCGGACGATCCGCGCATCGAGGCGCTGCTGCCGCCGCACGACTTCGCCCAGTTCAAGGACGAGGTGGAGCTGGCGCAAGGGGCGGCCAAGCCCTTCGTGCTCCAGTCCTTCCTCGAGGGGCACATGACGCCGGTCTATTTCGGCTCGGCGCTCAGGGACATGGGCGTGCAGGATCTGATCGACGCGGTCGGCCGCTTCGCGCCGCCGCCGCGTGAGCAACACGCGGCGAGCCGGGTCGTCGAGGCGAAGGAGCCGAAGATGAGCGGCTTCGTCTTCAAGATCCAGGCGAACATGGATCCGAACCATCGCGACCGCATCGCCTTCATGCGGGTCTGCTCGGGCAAGCTCACGCGCGGCATGCGGGTGAAGCTCGTGCGCACCGGCAAGACGATCGGGCTCACGGCGCCGCAGTTCTTCTTCGCGCAGGATCGCTCGATCGCCGACGAGGCCTTCGCCGGCGACATCGTCGGCCTGCCCAACCACGGCACGCTGCGCATCGGCGACACGCTGACCGAGGGCGAGGATCTGGTGTTCCGCGGCGTGCCGTCCTTCGCGCCGGAGATCCTGCGCCGGGTCCGCGTCGCCGACGCGATGAAGGCGAAGAAGCTCAAGGAGGCGCTCCAGCAGATGGCGGAAGAGGGCGTCGTCCAGGTGTTCCAGCCGCGCGACGGCTCGCAGCCGATCGTCGGCGTGGTCGGCAACCTCCAGCTCGACGTGCTCAAGGAGCGGATGGGGGCGGAATACGGGCTCGAGATCTCGTTCGAGCAGACCCGTTTCGCGGTGGCGCGTTGGGTCACGTCCGACGAGCCGGCCAAGGTCGACGAGTTCGGCCGGCGCGACACCTCGGCCATGTGCACCGATCTCGACGGCGACCCGGTCTATCTGGCGACTTCGACCTTCGCGCTCAAATACGAGCAGGATCGCTGGGACATGCTGAGATTCACCGACGTCAAGGACTACCAGAAAGGGTAAATCCCGCGACCACGGGACGCGGTCGACTCACGCAGAGTTCATTGGAGCCCCCTCGTCCCGTGTGCGATGCAGCATGGGTGGAAGGCGCCCCGCAGAGAGCACGGTGGCGTCGACGGAGAGGTGTGTTTCATGAAGACCTTGCAGATTCTCGCCCTGGTCGGCCTGACGGCCGGCGTCTCGGTCGGTGCGGCCTTCGCGGCCGACGCGCTCGGCGAGCGCCAGACCATCCTCAAGGGCTTCGGCGACGAGACCCGGCCGGTGGTGGCGATGATGAAGGGCGAGGCGCCGTTCGACCTGGCCAAGGTCAAGGCGACGCTGGCGACCTACGCGGAGGGGGCGGCCAAGCTGCCGGGCCTCTTCCCCGACAACTCCCGCACCGGCAAGACCGAGGCGTCGCCGAAGATCTGGGACGAGAAGACCAAGTTCGACGGGATCTTCGCCAAGCTGAAGACCGACTCGGAGACCGCCTCGGCGGCGATCACCGATCAGGCCTCGTTCAAGGCGAACTTCCCCAAGGTGCTGGGCAACTGCAAGGCCTGTCACGACGACTATCGCGTCAAGAAGTGAGGCGAGCCATGACCGACGCCACCGTTTCGTCGTCCGCCGCGCCGCAGGTTCTCGCCTGGGACGGGCCGACGCGCCTCTTCAAATGGGCGCTGGTGGCGACGGTGGTCTCGGCCTGGGTCTCCAACAAATACGGCGCCGGCAACGTCGCCTGGCACGTCTGGAACGGCTACGCGGTTCTGGTGCTGGTGGTGTTCCGGCTGCTGTGGGGACTGGTCGGGGGATCGACGGCGCGGTTCGCGGGGTTCCTGCGCGCGCCGCTCGCGACCATCCGCTACGGGCTCGATCTCCTGCGCGGGCGCGAGGCCCACTACCTCGGCCACAATCCGCTCGGCGGGTGGATGGTGATGGTACTGCTCGGGCTCGCGGCGGTGATGGGGCTCTCCGGTCTCTTCAACGCCGACACCGATCGGATGATCATCGAGGGTCCGCTCTCGGCGAAGCTCTCCGATGCGGCGGTCTCTCTCGCCCATCGGATCCATCATCAGGCCTTCGATCTCCTGCTGATCGCGATCGTCCTGCATCTGGCGGCGGTGGCGTTCCACTCCGTCGTGAAGAAGGAGCGGTTGGCGCCGGCGATGGTGACCGGCCGCAAGCCGGCGCGTGATTATGCCGACATGGCCGCGGCGACGCCGGGGTCGATCGGGCTGGCGATCGGCTGTCTCGTCGCGGCCGGACTGATCGTCTGGGGCGGGATCTGGATCGCCCGCTGACGGGCGGCGAACGCGCATCGACAGACACGAAAACGGGGGCCGTCGGCCCCCGTCTTCCTTTCGCGCCCATCTTCCTTTCGCGATCGTCGTTTCGATCACGCGGGATGGGCGGCGAGGAATTCCTCGACCTCGGCGCGGGTCGGCACGCCGGCGCGGCCGCCGAAGCGCGAGCACTTGATCGCGGCGACGGCGGAGGCGAAGCGCAGCGCCTCGGGTTCGGGCATCTTCTCGGCGAGCGCGAGGGCGAAGGCGCCGTGGAAGGTGTCGCCGGCGCCGAGCGTGTCGACCGCATGGACCGGGAAGGACTGGAGGCGGCGGACCCGCTCGCCGTCGAGCCAGAGCACGCCGCCGGAACCGAGCGTCACGGCGATGAAGGCGTCGGTGACCTTGCGCATGGCCAAGAGGCCCTTGGTCGGGTCGGAGAGGCCGGAGGAGCCGCGCAGGCCCGGGGTGCCGAAGACGACGTGCGAGGCGGCACGGATCATCTGCGGCGCATCGCCCTCGGCGCGGTCGCCGTCGAGCACGCCGGGAATGCCGCGCTTCTTGGCGGCCTCGAGCAGGGGCACGGCGATCGAGGGATAGCGGTCGTCGGTCATCACCGCGTCGACGTCGGCGACGAGGGCGTCGGGGTCGTCGATCTCGGGCGGCGCGACCTGGGGCGGATGCCAGGTCAGAATGGTGCGTTCGCCGTCGCCGTCGACGATCGAGGAACAGACCGGGGATTCACGGCCGGGAATGCGCAGCATCTTGGAGGTGTCGACGCCCTCGGCGTGCAGGCCGCGGATGATCATCTCGCCGATCAGATCGTCGCCGAGCGGCGCGAGAACCTGGCCCTTGCCGCCGAGACGGACCACCGCGACCGCGGCATTGGCACCGGAACCGCCGCCGATCGAGATGAAGTCCTTGGCGCGACCCTTGGTGCCGCGCGCGGGCGCCGCGTCGAAGCGGTAGATGAAGTCCTGCACGGCGGCGCCGGCGACGAGAACGGTCGGCATGTCGAAATCTCACTCCCAATTCAGCAAGAAATTTCTAGCACGGCGGCGATTACGATTTCGAGAGTCATTCTCTCCCGTCGGGAGCCTTGCGTAAGTCCTCCGACGGATCAGGCGGGGTCGCGGCGGCGGGTGCGCAGCGCCGGTTTGCGCGCCAGCGGCGAGGCCTGGGTGGAGGCTTCGGCGGCCTCGGAGAGCTCGCGGCGGAAGACGTCGCGCTTCTCGTGGATCGAGGCGATGATCGGTCCCATGGCGATGCCGAGGCCGACCAGCGCGGCTTCCGAGAGCTGGAGACTCGCCTCGATGGTCTCGGGGACGGCGTCGGTGACGCCCTTCTTGTAGAGACGGCGGGCGTGGCCGGCGTCTCGGGCGCGGACAACCAGCGGCACGGTGGGGCGTTCCGCGCGCACCGCGTCGACGATGGAATCGACGGCGGTCGGGCTGTCGACGGTGACGACCACGGCCTCGGCGTCGGCGACGCCGCAGCTGCGGAGGAAGAGCGGATTGGTGACGTCGCCGAAATAGACCGGCCGGCCGGCGCGGCGCCCCTCGGCGACGTTGGCGGTGTCGAGGTCGGCGGCGATCCAGGAGATGCGATGCTCGTCGAAGAGATCGGCGACGAGGCGGCCGACGCGGCCGAAGCCGACCACCACGGCGCGGGCGGCGTGATCCTCCGGCGGGGTGACGAGGGCGACGGGGTCGGGCGGCGAGCGGCGAACGATCTCCTGCGACACGCGCTTGCCGGCGGTGTCGAAGAAGGGGATCGCGGCCATGGAGAGGCCGACCACCGCGACCACGAAGGTGGCGGTCTCCGCATCGACCACCTTCAGCGACTCGGCGAGGCCGACGACGATGAAGGCGAATTCGCCGCCCGGGCCGATCAGCAGCGCGGTCTTCAGGGCGTGCGCCCGGTCGATGCCGAAGACGCGGGCGCCGAGGCCGGTGACGAGGCCCTTGACGAGCACCAGCGTCACGGCGCCGGCAGCGATCAGGATCGGGTGGGCGGCGAGGAAGTCGAGATCGACGGTCATGCCGACCGAGAAGAAGAAGACGCCGAGCAACAGGCCCTTGAAGGGCTCGATCATGGTCTCGATGGCGCGGCGGTATTCGGTCTCGGCGAGCAGCAGGCCGGCGACGAAGGCGCCGAGCGCCATCGACATGCCGACCAGCGCGGTGACGACGCCGGTGCCGACCGCGACGAAGAGGATCGTCGCCATGAAGAGCTCGACCGATCGGGTCTCGGCGACGACGCGGAAGAGCGGCTTCAGCGCCAGCCGGCCGATCACCACGATGGCGGCGACGGCGAGGACGCCCTTCGACAGGGCGACGCCGAGATCGAGCCAGACCGAATGACCGGAACCGCCGCCGCCGAGCTGCTCGACCATGATGAGGATCGGCACCACCGCCAGATCCTGGAACAGCAACACCGCGAAGGCGGTGCGGCCGGTGATCGAGGCGAGGCGCTTCTGTTCGGCGAGAACCTCGATCACCACCGCGGTCGAGGAGAGCGCGAGACAGGAGCCGAGGACGAGGGCGGCGGCCGGGGGCTGGCCGAGGCGCAGCGCGAGCGCGCCGAGCAGCATCGCGGAGAGCACCACCTGGAGACCGCCGAGGCCGAAGACCAGACGTTTCAGGGCGGAGAGGCGGGCGAGAGAGAGCTCGAGCCCGATCACGAAGAGCAGGAAGACGACGCCGAAATCGGCGATCCCGGCGATCTCGCCGCGCTTCTCTATGGTGATCCAGCCGAGGGGCGGCACGACGTCGGCGAAACGGGCGAGGCCGTGCGGCCCGAGCACCGCGCCGGCGAGGAGAAAGCCGAGCACCGAGCCGACCTTGAGGCGATGCATCAACGGCACGACGACGCCGGCGGTGCCGAGCACCACCAACGCATCCTTCATCACCGTCAGTTCGATCGCCGCTCCGGCCATGACTCTATCGACCCCTTCGAATCTCGCACTGCAATACTCCCGTGCAGACTGGACCATGGCAGGTGGGGAGGGTAGGCCGCAACCGCGACCCTGCTCAGGCGACGGTGAGGCCGTGCGTGGCGAGATCGTCGGCGAAACGCTCCGGCGAGGTGAAGGCGACCGCCTTCATGCCGACGGCCCTCGCGCCGAGGACGTTGTCGGGATTGTCGTCGACGAAGAGGCAGGTCGCCGGATCGAGCCGGTTGCGTTCGAGCAGGACGCGGTAGATCGCCGGATCCGGCTTCACCAGCTTCTCGTGAGCGGAGACGACGGTGTCTCGAAAGCCGCCGAGGAAGGGGAAGCGCTCCAGGCATTCGGCGAATTTCTCGGAGGAGAAATTGGTGATCGCCCAGGTCGCGACACCGGCGGCGCGCAGGGCCTCGAGCAGGGCGACGCTTCCCTCGATCGCGCCGGGGACCATCTCGTGCCAGCGGAGATCCCAGGCGCGGATCTCGGTCGCCCATTCGGGGTGCCGGGCGATGCCCTCGGCGATGCCCTCGGCGAAGGAACGGCCGCGATCCATCTCGAGGTTCCAATCGGGGCTGCAGACCTCGCTCAGGAACCAGTCGCGCAGCGCCGGGTCGGGGAAGAGGCGGGAATAGAGGAGCTTCGGATCCCAGCGGATCAGCACGTTGCCGATGTCGAAGACGACGTTGGTGACCGCGGTCATGAAGGATCCTCGAGGTGACGGGGTGGGGGAAAGGACGCGGCCGCGAGCGGGTGGCTCACGGCCGGGCGGACGATGCCGCATGTCCATGACGATCGCGGGACGGCTCAGCGTCCGCGCTTCAGGTCGGGGTGGAGCGCCTTCACCAGCATCTTGTTGTCGCGGCCGATGACGTGCTCGGTCGAGCCGACGATGAGCGGGTCCGGCCCGGTGACGATGCCGTAGTCCTTGTTGGGATAGGGCATGGTCTGCAGGAAATGCTGCATGCACTCGAGGCGGGCGCGCATCTTGTCGTTCGACTTGACGATGTGCCAGGGCGCGTCGGCGGTGTCGGTGTAGAAGAACATCGCCTCCTTGGCCTCGGTGTAGTCATCCCACTTGTCGAGCGAGGCGCGGTCGATCGGCGACAGTTTCCACTGCTTGAGCGGATCGTGCTCGCGGCTGTCGAAGCGGCGCTTCTGTTCCTCGCGGGTGACCGAGAACCAATATTTGTAGAGGCGGATGCCGGAGCGGGTCAGCATGCGTTCGAATTCGGGCGCCTGACGCATGAACTCGAGATATTCGGTCGGGCTGCAGAAGCCCATGACGCGCTCGACGCCGGCGCGGTTGTACCAGGATCGGTCGAACATCACGATCTCGCCGGCGGCCGGCAGATGGGTGATGTAGCGCTGGAAGTACCACTGGGTGCGTTCGCGCTCGGTCGGCTTCTGGAGGGCGACGACGCGGGCGGTGCGCGGGTTCAGGTGCTCGGTGAAGCGCTTGATGGTGCCGCCCTTGCCGGCGGCGTCGCGCCCCTCGAACAGCATCACGACGCGCTCGCCGGTCTCCTCGACCCAACGCTGGAGCTTCAGCAACTCGCGCTGGAGCTCGAGCTTGTGCGCCTCGTAGGTCTTGGCGCGCATCTTGGTCTTGTAGGGGTATTCGCCGCTCTCGAAGACATGGGCGATGGCTTCCGGGTCGCGGCGCATCTCGGCGAGGATGTGACGGGTCTCGCCGCCGTCGCGCTTCTCGATCCCGGCCGGGGCGGCGGGCGCGGGCTCGGTCGCGGTGGGCTCGGCCGGCGCGGGGAGAGGGATGACCTCGGCGGACGGGGCCTCGGAGACGTGGACCGGCGGAGCCGGGGGCTCGGGCGAGGCGGGGGGCGGTGCGGTCGTCTCGGCGGGGGGGCGGCTCGACGCGGCGGGTCTGCGACGGGATCGGGGAGAGGGGACCTGCTTGGGTGCGGTCTCGGAGCCTTCGGTATCGCCAGTATCGATCGCGGTGGTCATGCGGCCCCTCGTTTCGGGTTTCGGTGCGCGAACGATACGGCGGATCGCGGGGAACCGTCGCGTCGTCGTCGGTTCGGCCGACTCTTCGCCTGCCGCTACGATAGGTCGCAGTGGTCACGAAGACATTGCGCCGGATCAACCCAGTCGCGCGTCGTGACAATCGCAGTCACAGATGACGCGATCGAGACTGCCGAATTCCGGAGCGCGGCCGCGCGTCAGCGTGACGTAGCCGCATTTGGGCACGGAGACCCAACTGTCGCAGGCCTCGTCGATCGGCTCGGACACGACGATGGCGCCGTCGTCGCGGGTCGAGAGATAGAGGGTCGGCGGAAACGGGTCGGACGACCAGCGGAAGGCCCAGAGCCGTTCGCCGTCGGTGAGGCAGGCGGCGAAGCGGAAGGCCTCGGTGATGCCGGCGGCCTTCTGCAGATCGAGGACGTGGTGGATGGTGCGGGCGACCGCGCCGACCGGGTCGGTGTCGAGCCCTTGCGCGAAGGCGGCGAGGAAGAAGGCCTCCGAATCGGTGGACCCGACCCGGCGCTCGTAGAGCGCGTCGGGGATCAGCGCCTCGACGCCACGGCGGATCTTCTTGTGACCACCGATCTGGCCGTTGTGCATGAACATCCACTTGCCGTGGACGAAGGGATGGCAATTGACGCGGGCGACGGCGGCCTCGGTGGAGGCGCGGACATGGGCGAAGAACAGCGGCGAGCGCACCTGGGCGCAGATCGATCGCAGGTTCTCGTCCGACCACGCCGGCAGGGTCTCGCGGTAACAGCCGGGCACGGGGCGTTCCCCGTACCAGCCGATGCCGAAGCCGTCGCCGTTGGTCGGCGTCTTGCCCTCGTGGGCGGAGAGCGCCTGATGCACCAGGGAGTGCTCGGGGCGACAGACCAGATCCTCGAGGAGGATCGGGCTGCCGGTATAGGCGAGAATACGACACATGGAACGGGTGGCCCTCGCTGGCCCGATGGATTGCGTCGAAAGGAGAGTATGGAGAACCAGATGTTTACGAAACAGTAACCACGAGAAAATTCCCGTCGACGATGAGCCGCCTTGCGCAAATGGAATCTCTTTGCGGCGGTTTCATGGTGCGCCGCCGTACGATCGGCGGTGATTGCATCCTAAAGTTGTTTCTTGTAGATTGTTCTCCTCTCTCCCCATCCTCCGGGATCGACGATGGAGGCCCCGCATGCGACGCCTCTGGATTCTCGCCGTACTCGTCTTCGCGTGTCTGACGGCATCGTCGGTGCCGCATGCCGGGCGGCTCCCGTTCGCCCCTTCGGGCGCCGCCGTCGCCCAGTCGGCGCCGCCGGCCACCGATCTCGGCGCCGCGCGCCGCGCGATCACCGATCAGGAGGCCGAACGCCGCGAGGCGGCGAAGGCCTGGATGCCGGTGCCGACCGTCGACCCCGAGGTCGAGCGTTTCAAGGCGTTGCTCTCCGCCGGTCTGGTTCTGGTCGTGTGCGCCTTCGGCCTCGCCGTCATCCTGATCATGACGACGGCGACCAGGGGTGGTTCGAAGGACCAGTTGCTGCGCTCGCTGATCATCGTGGTGATCGTCGTCTCGTCGCTGGTGCTGATCGTCGCCGGCTTCACCAACGAGCAGATCGCGCCCGCCTTCGGCCTGTTCGGCACGATCGTGGGCTACATGCTGGGGCGGCTCAATCAGAATCCGGACGAAGGAAAGCCGGCGCGACCGGCCGGAGAAGGCGAAGCGCCCAAGGGGATCTAGCGAGGGCTGCGGGCGCGCCTCGGCCCGGTGGCGCGCGACATCGGGGGAGATCCGCATGCGGCGTTCTGTTTTCCTCTCGACTTGGTTCGTCGTGGCCCTGTTCGGGGGCGAGGCCCTCGCGCAGACCCTGTCCCATGAGATGTCCGGCCGAGCCGGCCGATTGACGCCGAACTTCGGGGCCGACCTGCAGGTGCTGGTGCCCCGCCGCGACGGCGGCGAACGCATCCTCGGTTTTCCCGGACATGTCGCGGTGGGGGCGCCGATGACCGTCATCGATCCCGCCGCGG
Organism: Pinisolibacter aquiterrae; assembly: GCF_019160155.1. Classification (GTDB taxonomy): domain Bacteria; phylum Pseudomonadota; class Alphaproteobacteria; order Rhizobiales; family Ancalomicrobiaceae; genus Pinisolibacter; species Pinisolibacter aquiterrae. Next base: position 331,089 of record NZ_JAFNIH010000019.1, on the reverse strand, counting down.
TGCCGGCGACGATCGTCCGTCAGGTCTGTCCGGAGTGTTTCTTCGGCGACGCCGCGGCCCGGCCGGTGCTGGTCGAGATCGTCCCGAACGGCAGAGACGGCGCGGCGCCCGGCACCTTCCGGTTCCGCCGCCTGCGCGATCCGGTGGTGGCGCCGGGCTTCGTCGCGGTCGTCAACCATCTGCCGGTTCCGGTCCACCTGCGCGCCAAATGGGGGGCTGGCGATCTCGTCACGCTGCCTCCGGACCGGCTCGAGATCCTGGCGGTCGGGGGCGAGAGCGGGACGGCGGTGGTCGAATACACGGTGGGCGAGGAGACGCTGCGGCTCGATCTCGACGTCGGACGCGTGAACCACCTCGTCCTCATGGACGGCAAGGAGCGGCTCGCGGTTCTCGGCCGGTGAAACGGCGGGATTTCATTGCTCGCCGACGGTTCGGACGGTAGAAGGACCTGGATCGACACGGGGAGCGGCGCGGAAGACGCGAACGCCGGCCGTGGTCCCCCATTCCAGACGGCGAGCGGCGAACTCCACATGGCGTCCTATCAGTACATCTATTACATGCACGGCCTGTCGAAGGCCTATCCCGGGGGCAAGAAGGTCCTCGACAACATCCACCTCCAGTTCTTCCCGGACGCCAAGATCGGCGTGCTCGGCGTCAACGGCTCGGGCAAGTCGACGCTCCTGAAGATCATGGCCGGGCTCGACAAGGAGTTCACCGGCGAGGCCTGGGTGGCGCAGGGCGCGACCGTCGGCTATCTCGAACAGGAGCCGCAGCTCGATCCGGCGAAGTCGGTCGTCGAGAACGTCATGGAGGGCGTCGCCGCCAAGAAGGGGCTGGTCGACCGCTTCAACGAGATCTCGATGCAGCTGGCGGAAGACTATTCCGACGAGCTGATGGAAGAGATGACCACGCTCCAGGATCAGATCGATCACCAGGGCCTTTGGGATCTCGACAGTCAGGTGGAGATGGCGATGGACGCGCTGCGCTGTCCGCCGGCGGATGCCGACGTCACCGCGCTGTCGGGCGGCGAGCGCCGCCGGGTGGCGCTGTGCCGGCTGCTGCTCTCGGCGCCCGACCTGCTGCTGCTCGACGAGCCGACCAACCATCTCGACGCGGAATCGGTGGCGTGGCTGGAAAGCCATCTGCGCGACTACAAGGGTGCCGTGCTGATCGTCACCCATGATCGCTACTTCCTCGACAACGTCACCTCGTGGATCCTCGAGCTCGATCGCGGCCGCGGCATTCCCTACGAGGGCAACTATTCCGCCTGGCTCGGCCAGAAGCAGAAGCGGATGATCCAGGAAGGCCGCGACGAGGAGGGCCGCCAGCGCTCGCTCGCCCGCGAGCAGGAGTGGATCTCGGCCTCGCCGAAGGCGCGTCAGGCCAAGTCCAAGGCGCGTATCCAGCGCTACGAGGAGCTGGTGCAGAAGGCGGCCGAGAAGCAGGTCACCACCGCCCAGATCATCATTCCCGTCGCCGAGCGGCTCGGCAACAACGTGGTCGACTTCGAGCATCTGTCGAAGGGCTACGGCGACCGCCTGTTGATCGACGACCTCACCTTCAAGCTGCCGCCGGGCGGCATCGTCGGCGTGATCGGTCCCAACGGCGCCGGCAAGACGACGCTGTTCCGCATGTTGACCGGGCAGGAGAAGCCCGACGGCGGCACGATCACCGTCGGCGAGAGCGTCAAACTCGGCTACGTCGACCAGTCGCGCGACGCGCTCGATCCGAAGAAGACCGTGTGGGAGGAGATCTCCGGCGGCAACGACGTGATCTATCTGGGCAAGCGCGAGATCAACTCCCGCGCCTATTGCTCGACCTTCAACTTCAAGGGCGGCGACCAGCAGAAGAAGGTCGGCATGCTCTCGGGCGGTGAGCGCAATCGCGTCCACCTCGCCAAGATGCTGAAGACCGGCGCCAACCTGCTGCTCCTCGATGAACCGACCAACGATCTCGACGTCGAGACCCTGCGCGCGCTGGAAGAGGCGCTCGAGGACTACGCCGGCTGCGCCGTGGTCATCTCGCATGACCGCTGGTTCCTCGACCGTCTCGCCACCCACATCCTGGCCTTCGAGGGCGACAGCCACGTCGAGTGGTTCGAGGGCAACTTCCAGGACTACGAGGCCGACAAGGTGCGCCGTCTCGGCGCCCAGGCGGTCGAGCCGCATCGCATCAAGTACAAGCCGCTGACGCGGTGACGGACGCGGACATCGCGGAACCGAAGAAAAAGAACCGGCGAGATCGCTCTCGCCGGTTCTTCGCTGAAAAGACCTACTGACAATGGTGTCCGTCGGACGACGTGTCCGACGGCGGTATCATCCGCAGTGATTGCAATGTTACCATGACGTTTCCGCCGGGAACGAGTCCGCAATACCCTCGATCCGAGTAAAATTGAGGCATTGCTCGTGCCTCTGCGCGAGGCGAGGGGGGCGGGCCGCGGTGCACGCCGATGGTTCGGCCGCGAATTCGGGCGTCTTCGATCTCCCGTCCGCCCGCGAAACATGCTACGCCGCCGGGTCCCGATCCCCCCGTTCTCCACGGACCCCGTCATGACCGATCTCACCCGCCGCTTGCCCGCCTCCTGTTGGTCCGTTCTCGACGGCGAACTGGCGCTCGAAGGCGTGAAGGTCTCCGAGGTCGCGGCGGCGGTCGGCACGCCGTTCTATCTCTATTCGACGCAGCGTGTGCGCGAGAATTATCGCGGGCTCGCCGAGGCGCTGGCGCCGCTCGGCGTCTCCGTCCATTACGCGATGAAGGCCTGCGCCAACGTCGCGGTGGTGTCGATCCTGGCCGCGGAGGGCGCCGGCGCCGACATCGTCTCGGGCGGCGAACTCACCCGGGCGCTCGCCGGGGGCATTCCGGCCGCGCGGGTGGTCTTTTCGGGCGTCGGCAAGACCGATGCCGAGATCGCCCAGGCGCTGAAGGCGGGGATCCATCAGATCAACGCCGAATCCTACGAGGAACTGTGGCGGATCGATCGGATCGCCGGCGAACTCGGGCTGGTCGCGGACGTGGCGCTGCGGGTCAATCCGGACGTCGATGCCGATACCCACGCCAAGATCACCACCGGCAAGCGCGACAACAAGTTCGGCGTCGACGCCGATCGGCTCGGCCGGCTCGACAACGAGCTGAAGGCGATGGGCAACATCCGGCTGGTCGGGCTCGCGGTGCACATCGGCTCGCAGATCCTGGCGACCAAGCCCTTCGCGGAGGCCTACCGCCGCATGGCGGGTCTGGTGCGGGGCTTGCGCGAGCGCGGCCACACGATCGAGCGGCTCGACCTCGGCGGCGGTTTCGGCATTCCCTATCAGAACGAGCTGGCGCCGACGCCTTCGGAAATCGCCGCGACGATCCGCGAGACGGTCGGCGATCTCGGTTGCGCGCTCGCGGTCGAGCCGGGGCGGTCGATCGTGGCGGATGCGGGCGTGCTGGTCACCCGGGTCGAATTCGTCAAGGACGGCGGCGAGATCCGCTTCGCGGTGGTCGATGCCGGCATGAACGATCTGATGCGCCCGGCGATGTACGACAGCCACCACGACATCGTGCCGGTGAAGCTGCCGGAATCGGATATCGAATACCTCGCCTACGACGTGGTCGGGCCGATCTGCGAATCCTCCGACACGTTCGCCAAGCGGCGGGCACTTCCGCCGCTCTCGGCCGGCGATCTGGTGGTCCTGGCGACGGCGGGCGCCTATGGCGCGACCATGGCCGGCACCTACAACGCCCGCGCTCTGGTGCCGGAAGTGCTCGTGGATGCGGGACGTTTCGCGGTCGTGCGGCGCCGGGTGAGCCTCGAGGAGCAGCTCGGCTGGGAGGCGATGCCGGCCTGGGTGACGCGATGAATCCGAGCGTGCGACGCCGGGGAACCCGATCGAGTCCGAGATTGCGAATAAGGATCATTTACCGAAGCTGCTAACAGCCCCTTCAAACTTTGCTGCCATATCGAAGATCGTATGACAGTGGAGTCGGGGCATGCCCATCTTCGATAGAAAACGCCGCACCTCTCTCTGCGGTATCGGTCGGCGGGTCGGATCGAAGACTTTGTTCGACCGTTTCCTCGCCGATCGCGGCGGGCAGATCGTGGTGATCGTGGCCCTGGCGGCCCTGCCGATGATGATGGGCATCGGCATGGCGATCGACTTCTCCCGCGCCTCGAGCGCCCGCGCCGAGATGCAGGCGGCGATGGACGCGGCGGTGCTCGCCGGCGCCAAGGACGGCACGACGTCGTGGACGACGGTGGCCGACAAGACCTTCACCGGCGCGCTCGACACGAGCGTGAACGTCACCTCCAAATCCTTCGGCTACGACGCCGACGGCAACTACAAGGGCACGGCGGCGGCGTCGCTGGCGACCTCGGTCGCGGGGCTCTTCTCGGTCGACGCGCTGGCGCTGCAGGTGACGGCGACGGCGGTGAAGCCGGTGACGGCCAACAAGGTCTGTATCCTGCTCCTGAGCACGACCGCGACGCCGGGGCTGCTGCTCAACAGCGGCGCCAATCTGTCGGCGCCCGATTGCCAGGTGGACGTCAAGTCGACCGGCAATCCCGCCGCGACCTTCAACGCCGGCACGGTCTTCTCCACCAAGAAGACCTGCGTGGCGGGCTCGCAGGTGCTCGACAACGGCGGCAGCCATGCCTCGCTCGCCAAGAGCTGCACCACGGCGGCCGATCCCTTCGCCGGGACGCTGCCGGTGCCGGCCTCGGCGACTTGCACCTATTCCAATCAGAACGTCAACGGCGGCACGATCACGGCCTATCCGGGCGTCTATTGCGGCTGGCAGAACCTCAACAACGCCCCGACGGTCAATTTCCAGCCCGGCGTCTACGTCTTCAAGGGCGGCGGCGTCAACGTCAACGGTGGCACCTGGAACGGCACCGGCGTGACCTTCTATTTCGCCGACACGTCCTACATCCAGTTCAACGGCACGGTGAAGCTCAATCTGACCGCGCCGACGACGGGCACCTACGCCAATCTCCTGTGGTACGAGGCGTCGAACCTCGCGAAGACCTCCTTCACGATGAACGCGACCAACGGCGCCAACATGGAAGGGCTGATGTATCTGCCGAGCCGCAACCTGACCCTCAACTCGGGCGCCAGCGTCTCGTCCAACAAGCTGACCATGGTGCTCAACACGCTCATCATGAACACCGTCAACTGGACGCTGGCGTCGAGCGACAAGCCGATCTCGGCGGCGAGCGGATCGGTCGGCACGTCGAGCATCTATCTGAAGCGTTGATCGCGGGCGTCGCCACGCGGCGCGCGGAGACGAAAAAAAGGGGCCCTCGTCGGGCCCCGTCTTCTTTCGGCTCGGCGAAGAGCGAGGATCTCACGCCGCCGGCGCTTCGGTTCCTGCGCCGCCCTGGAACTGGAGACGGGCGAGACGGGCGTAGAGGCCGTCCTCGGCGACGAGGCGCTCGTGGGTGCCTTCCTCGACGATGCGGCCGTCGTCGAGCACGAGGATGCGATCGCATTCGAGCACGGTGGCGAGGCGGTGGGCGATCACCAGAGTGGTGCGGCCGACCATCAGGCGCTCGAGCGCGGTGTGGACGAAGGCCTCGCTCTCGGCATCGAGGGCGCTGGTGGCCTCGTCGAGGAGGAGGATCGGCGCGGCGCGGAGCACGGCGCGGGCGATGGCGATGCGCTGGCGTTGACCGCCGGAGAGCGTGACGCCGCGTTCGCCGACCTGCGTCGCCCAGCCCTCGGCGAGCTTCGCGACGAATTCGTCGACGAGCGCGGTCCGGGCGGCCTCGATCACCTCGGCGTCGGTGGCGTCGCGGCGGCCGTAGCGGATGTTCTCCATGATCGTGTCGGCGAAGATCACCGTGTCCTGGGGAACGATGGCGATGCGATCGCGCACCAGCGTCGGATCGGCGGTCTTGACGTCGACGCCGTCGACGAGCACGCGGCCGGAGGCGGGATCGTAATAGCGCAGCAGCAGATGGAAGAGCGTCGACTTGCCGGCGCCGGAGGGGCCGACAAGGGCGACCTTCTCGCCCGGCGTGACGGTGAGGTCGACGCCGTCGAGGACGCCGCGATCGGGCGCGCCGGGATAGGCGAAGCGGACCGCCTCGAAGCGGACCTCGCCGCGCGGCGGCGTCGGCAGGGCGACCGGGTTCGCCGGGGCGGCGATGGTGGGGGTCTCGGCGAGGAGCTCGGAGAGGCGCTCGGCCGCGCCGGCGGCCTGGGAGATCTCGCCCCAGACCTGGGAGAGTTCGCCGAGAGCACCGGCGGCGAAGACCGAATAGAGCACGAATTGCGACAGCGTGCCGGGGGTCAGGCGCCCGTCGAGCACGTCGCGGGCCCCCGTCCACAACACCGCCACCACAGAGCCGAACACCATGAAGATGGCGACGGCGGTCAGAAAGGCGCGCGCCTTGGTCGAGGAGCGGGCCGCCTCGAAGGCGCGCTCGACGGCGGCGCCGAAATGGGAGACGGCGGCGCCCTCGTTGCCGAAGGCCTGGAGCGCGCGGATGCCGCCGATGCTCTCGGAGGCGAAGGCGGCGGCGCCGGCGAGCGTGTCCTGGGCGAGGCGCGAGCGGGCGCGGACCTTGCGGCCGAAGGCGACCAACGGCAGCACGATGAAGGGAATGGCGAGCAGCACATAGGCCGACAGGCGCGGGCTGGTGACGACCATCATCGTCACGGCGCCGAGGAAGAGGAAGAGATTGCGCAGCGCGATCGAGGCGGAGGCGCCGACGGCGGCCTTGATCTGGGTGGCGTCGGCGGTCAGGCGCGAGACGATCTCGCCGGAGAGCGAGCGGTCGTAGAAATCGGCCGAGAGCCGGGTCACGTGCGCGAAGACCTGGCGGCGCAGGTCGGAGACGATGCGCTCGCCGAGCCAGGTGACGAGATAGTAGCGAGTGGCGGAGGCGAGGGCGAGGGCACCGGCGAGCACCATCAGGACCGCGAAATAGCGATCGATGAAGGCGCTGTCGGCGGCGGAGAAGCCGTGGTCGATCATCCGCCGGACCGCGAGCGGCAGGGCCAGCGTGACACCGGCGGCGGCGATCAGGGCGGCGAGGGCGGCGAAAGCATGACCGCGATGATGCGCCACGAGGGGGAAGAGGGCCTTGAGGGGGCGGACGGAACGGCGCTGAGCGGGCCGGCCGGAGGCATCGGTGGTGTTCGCGGATCTCGCCACTGTCTCAGGGTCCTCGTCGAGGGCGCCCGAAGTCGGCTCGGAGCGCGGGAAGGGTTTTCCTTGAACTCTTCGAAGCGTCGGATCAAGTCCCGACACCGTGATTTCGGCCCAAGCCCGCGGCGAACGCGGCGGGAAAGCGCGTGACGGGGCGCCACTCGCCCTTGTTCCCCTCGTTCAATTGAGCTATGTACGCGCCCGAACCGACGAGACGGCTACGTCGCATGCGCCGACGCGGCCTCGTCTTCGTTGCGATCTCTTTGGACACGATCACGTGATCGCTCTCGCTCCGCATCGACGATGCGCGTCCTGCGAGGTGGGTCACCAGAGTGGGGCAGTCACGATGAAGCAGGGCATCCATCCCGACTATCACACCATCAAGGTGGTGATGACCAACGGCACCGAGTATTTCACGCGCTCGACCTGGGGCAAGGAAGGCGACACGCTGAACCTCGACATCGACCCGAGCTCGCATCCGGCCTGGACCGGCGGCTCGCAGACGATGCTCGACCGCGCCGGCCGCATCTCGCGCTTCAAGGACAAGTTCAAGGGCTTCGGTCTCTGATCGACCCGAACGACGTCGACGACATGAGGAACCCCGGTCGAGAGGCCGGGGTTTTTTCACGTCCTTGCGACGGGGTGGGAGCTGCGCCCCGATCATGCGACGGAGGGGGCGTCGCGCCGCCGGGGGCTCAGTCGGCCTCGAAGGCGCGGGCGAGGAGGCCGAGCTGGTCGGCGACGGGATTGGGAACGGCCTCGCGGGCTTGCGGCTCCTCGGCGGTATAGATGGCATCGTCGAGCTTGCGGATGCGTTCCTGGAGGCGGCGCGAGCGGTCGACGAGATCGCGCAGCGTCTCCGGCACCTCGTCCCAGCCGGGGCCGGTGCGCTCGGGGCGGTCGCTCTCGATGCGGACCTTGGCCTTCTCGAGGCCGGCCTGTTCCTGGGTCATCTCGCCTTCGTTGACGGCGCGCTGGAGCAGGAGCCAGGAGGCGAGCTGCATCAGGCGGGTGGTCAGGCGCATGGATTCGGTCGCGTAGATCAGGGACGCCGCGCGCGACAGGCCACGGCTCTCGCTGCGGCCGGGGCCGTCGAGATAGGAGGCGGTCTCCTCGACCAGCGCCATGCCCTCACGGAACAGCGCGCGGAAGGTCTCGGAGCCGGCAAAGCGCGTCGCGAAGTCGACGGTCTCGCCGCCTTCGGGGCCTCGATCGGTCGGAACGTCCCGGTTCATCACCCATCTCCTCGTCGCGTCGCCGACGGTCTCCGCGTGGGACACCGATCTTCGATCCTTCCGGCATAGCAGCCGCGATGCCAGAACCGCAGCCGAACCTCGGACTTCCCTCTACTTTTCGAAGACAGGGTTAACGCCGGGGCGCATTCCGGCGCCGGAGCGCGGCCGTCTCGAAAAATCGAGAGCCGCGGGTCGCGCGGCTCTCGCGCAAGTCTCATGGGAGGCAACGAGCCGAGTGGCGAACCACTCGAAATCCGGATGACCGGACCCCACGATGATCGTTCGGAAACCTTAATCGACGGTGAAATCGTGGCTATTCTCAGGCGTTTTGCACCGTCTCGGGACAGGGGGCGCCGGCGCTTCGACGATTCGTCCCTCGACGGGATCGAGAGCGGAGACGGCGGCGGCGGGGATATTCGCGAGGGCCGTCTTCGCGGTCGCAAAAAAGTCACGAGTCGTTGCGAGGAAGCGGCCGCGAAGCGACGGCTCGGGCCTTCCTCGCCGGTGGCGGCCGGTCGAGGGACGGGTTAACCAAGTCGATGTCGTGACGTGGACGAGTAGAGCGGCGCGCCATGACCTTAAGCTCCGCGCAATACTCGATCGGTACAATTCGAAGACAAACAGACGGATCTTCGAAGGGAAGATCCGGAGAACAACCCGAGGGCAACCATCATGATCGCCGGCCAACGCGTCAACCCGAACGAACTCCTCGGAAAGGCTCGGCTCTCGGTCTGCGAGATGACCGATCTCATCGCCGCCATGGTTTCCGATCTGCCGACCGTGAAGTCCGTCGCCGTCGACGGCGCGGGCGGCGAGATCTCGGTCTCGCTGGTGACCGGCAAGCGCATCGGCATCGCCGCCATTCCGGTCGCTCACGCGATGAACGAGTCGATGAACAGCCGCCTGCAGGCGCTGGACGACCTCTTCAAGCGCTGCGCCTGATCCTTCTTCTCGGCGAAGGACTCTCCCGACGCGAGGCGTCGGCTGCGAGGCTCGCCGCCGGATTCGTGACGACCGACGCCGGGCGAACCTTCGCCCGGCGTTCATCGTTCAGAGGGGGGCGAACCTTCGCCCGGCGTTCTTCGTTCAGAGGGCGGCGAACCCTCGCCAGGGGGTCTTCGTTCATGGACCGGGGGAAGGCGCGACGGCCCCAACCGGGCGCCATTCGAGCACCAGGGTCGGCAGGCCGGAGCGGGGATTGCGGCCCTCGCCGGTGACCGCGAAGCCCTGCCGGCGATAGAAGGCGACGGCGCGGGGATTGTCGGCGTTGACGTCGAGGCCGATGCGGGCGGGCGAGATCCGGCGGGCGGCATCGATCAGGGCCTCGGCGATGCCGGCGCCCCAGAACGCGGGGTGGACGGCGATCTGATCGAGCCAGCCGGTCGCGGGATCGATCATCACGAAGCCCATCGCCTCGCCGACCTCGGAGAAGGCCACCCGCACGGCGACGCCCTTGTCTCCGGCCGCGGCGAGGCGATCGGCGATCCAGGGGCGGCGTGCCTCGAAATCGATCTCGGGCAGGGTGCGCGCCCAGGAGGCGACCCAGAGGTCGACCACCTCGGCGCCATGGGCAGGGACGTAGGCGACGATCTCGCGCAAGGTCCGGCGCAGGCGGTCCTGTTTCCTCAGCCACGGTTTGCGGCGCTTGCCGGCGATGCCGGGCGGGTAGCGGATCGGCGGGGCGGAGGCGGGGGCATCGCTCATGATCGGCTCCGAGGAGGCGCGGGGTCAGCGATCGGTCAGGCGGATCTCGATCCGGCGATTGCGAGCATAGACCTCCTCGGTCTTGCCGTCCTCGAGCGGCTGGAACTCGCCGAAGGCGGCGGCGACCAGGTGCTTCGGCGAGACGCCGTCCTCGACCAGACGGCGCACCACGGCGATGGCGCGGGCGGCCGACAATTCCCAGTTGGAGGCGAAGCGGCCGCCGGCGGCGATCGGCCGATCGTCGGTGTGGCCGTCGATGCGCAGCGTCCAGGGCACGTCGGGGGGGATCTCGCGCTCGAGATCGCGCACGGCCCCGGCGAGCCGGTCGAGCGCGGCCTTGCCCTGCTCGTCGAAGGCATCGGAGCCGACCGGGAACAGAACCTCCGACTGGAACACGAAGCGGTCGCCGACGACGCGGATGTCGGGGCGGTTGCCGAGGATCTCGCGCAGGCGGCCGAAGAAGTCCGAGCGATATTGCTGGAGTTCCTGGACGCGCTGGGCGAGCGCGACGTTCAGGCGCTTGCCGAGATCGGCGATCTTGGTCTGGCTCTCCTTGTCGCGGTTCTCGCTGGCGTCGAGGGCCTGCTCGAGCGCGGCGATCTGGCGGCGCAGGGCCGAGATCTGCTGGTTGAGCAGTTCGATCTGGGCGAGGGCCTGGGCGGAGAGGCGCTTTTCGGCGTCGAGAGCGACGTCGGCGCCGGCGCGGGCGTCGGCCCCGGCGACCGCGCCCTGTTGCAGCGCGGTCAGACGCGACTGGAGCTGGTCGCGCTCGGCGGTCGCCTCGGCGAGGCCGGCGCGCAGACGCGAGGCCTCGCCGTCGAGTTCGGCGCGACCGCCGCGCTCGAGCGACAGGAGCTCGGTCAATTGCGCGATCTGCTTCTGCAGTTTGACGAGGGCGTTGTCCTTGCCGGAAATCTCGCGCGACAGGAAGAACTGCGCGAGCATGAACACCGACAAGAGGAAGACGATCACCAGCACCAGAGTCGACAGCGCGTCGACGAAGCCGGGCCAATAGTCGAAGGGCGTGTAACGACGGCGGGCGGAGCGCATCGTCACCTCTCGTCGGTCTCGCGGGAGCGGGGGGCGAGGCCGTCGGCGATGCGCTCGAGCGCGGCGCGGGTGGCGCGGGCCTCGTCGGACTGGCTGTCGATCAGGGTGCGCATCTGCGCCTGTTCGGAGCGGACCTGCCCGACCAGCTCGCGCAAGGATTCGGAGAGATCGACCAGAGCGGCCGCGGTGTTGCGGCCGCCGCCGCCGTCCTGGGCGGCGCGGGCGAGGCGATCGATCGAGGCGCGCAGGCTCTCGGTGGCGCCACCGGCGGCGGGGCTCGCGACCTCGAGATCGGTCTCGGCGGCGAGCCAATCCTCGAGTTCGTTGTAGAAGCGGTTCTGCGCGGCGCCGGCCTGGAGGTCGAGGAAGCCGATCACCAGCGAGCCGGCGAGGCCGAACAGCGAGGACGAGAAGGCGATGCCCATGCCGGCGAGCGGCCTGGCGAGGCCGCTCTTGAGGTCCTCGAAGACGACGCCGAGATCACTCGCCCCGGCGTTCAGCGTCTTCAGCGTGTCGCCGACCGAGGAGACCGTCTCGGAGAGGCCGGTGAAGGTGCCGAGCAGGCCGAGGAAGACCAGGGTGCCGGCGATGTAGCGGGTGATCTCGCGGGTCTCGTCGAGGCGCATGCCGATCGAATCGAGGATCGAGCGGTTGACCGCCGGGGTGAGCCCGGTGGTTCCGCGATCGCCGATCAGCGCGGCCATCGGCCCGAGCAGGCGCGGGCGGGCGAGCGTCGAGGTGTCGATGTCGCCGCGCCGGAAGGCGTTGACCCAGCGCACCTCGGGGAAGAGCCGGACCACCTGACGCATCGCCAGGAGAATGCCGAGGGCGGCGACGAAGAGAATGAAGCCGTTGAGGCCGGGATTGGCGTGGAACGCCGTGATCGCCTGACGCTGCAGGATCACCCCGACGAAGCCCGCGATCACCAGGAAGATCACCATCCGCCACAGGTAGACCTGAGGACTGGAGAGACGTTCGTGTTCCAGATCGCGAGCCATTCCAGACCTCTCGTCGGTTCCGTCGCCAGCATGACCGGCGACGGGGATCGACACAAGCACGCAGCCTGCGTCACGGCCATGACATCCGCGAGCGTCGGTCGGGCCGGGTCAGGCCTTGGCGAGCAGGGTGGCCAGACGCTTGTGCACGTTCTCGTTGCCGGCCATCACCGAGCCGGTCTCGAGCATGCGGTCGCGGCCGGAGAGGTCGGTGACGAAGCCGCCGGCCTCGCGGATCATCAGGATACCGGCCGCCATGTCCCAGGGTTTGAGGCTGCGCTCCCAGAAGCCGTCGAGGCGGCCCGAGGCGACCCAGGCGAGGTCGATCGAGGCGGCGCCGCAGCGGCGGATGCCGGCGACCTCGCGCATCACGGTACCGGCCTCGGCGAGGAAGCGGGCGTGATCGCCGTGACCGAGGAAGGGAATGCCGGTGCCGATCACGCATTCGTGAAGTTCGCGCCGGGCGGCGACGCGCAGGCGGCGATCGTTGACGAAGGCGCCGGCGCCGCGTTCGGCGACGTAGAGCTCGTCCATGATCGGGTTGTAGATCACGCCGGCGACGATCTGGTCGTTGCGCTGGAGCGCCACCGAGATCGCGAAGATCGGGATACCGTGCAGGAAGTTGGTGGTTCCGTCGAGCGGGTCGACGATCCAGGTGTGGGTCGGGTCGGTACCCTCGACGACGCCGCTCTCCTCGAGCAGGAAGCCGTAACCGGGGCGGACGCGGGCGAGTTCGTCGCGCAGGATCTGCTCGGCCTTGCGGTCGGCGGCGGAGACGTAGTCGGCCGGTCCCTTGTGGGAGACCTGGAGGTTCTCCACCTCGCCGAAATCGCGCACCAGCGAGCGACCCGCCTTGCGGACGGCGTCGACCATGACGTTGAGGAGTGCCGAGCGTGCCATCGATCGTTCCATGCTTCTGGGTTCGGCCTCTCGTCACCACGAAACGCCGCCCGGTTCAAGGGGGAATGCCGTTCAGGGCCGCTTCGGGGCGGCGTCGGCGGGGGATGTGGGGCGGGGCTGCGGCGTTTCGTCCGCTTCGAGGTCGACGCCGGCGCCGCGCGCGGCGATGCGGTCGGCCTCCGCGACGGCGCGGCGGCGCGCCTCGTCGGAGAGATCGGCGAGGCGGGTCTCGAGCCAGATGTCGGGCAGGCCCTGGCGTTTGGCGAGCGTGTGCCAGGTGAGGGCGGCGACGGGATCGGGCGCGCTGCCGATGCCGACGGCGTACATGCGCGCCAGCCGATTGCGGCCGATGGCGTTGCCGCGCAGCGCCGAGCGATGGAACCAGACGAAGGCGTTCTCGGGCGACTTGGCGACGCCGCGTCCGTTGAGCAGCATCAGGGCGAAGTCGATCTCGGCCGCCTCGAAGCCGGACATCGCCGCCTCACGCATCCAGCGAGCGGCGGTGAGGGGATCGTGGCGCGGGTTCTCCTCGTCGGAGAGGAGAGTCGCGTAGGCGTATTGCGCCTCGATGTTGCCGAGTTCGGCGGCACGTTTCAGCCAGGCCGTCGCCTTTTCCGGGTCGTGCGGCGCGGTGCGACCGTCGAACATCATGATCGCGCCGTTGTAGAGGGCGATCGGCTGATCCTGCGCGGCGGCGGCGGAAAAGAGCTTCCAGGCCTCGCCGAGATCCTTCGGCATGCCGCGCCCGGCGACATACATCTGGGCGAGCGCCGAGCGAGCCTCGCGATCCCCCTTGTCGGCGGCGAGGCGGTACCATCTGGCGGCCTTGGCGAGATCGACGGGGATGCCGATGCCGCCTTCGTAGAGCGTGCCGATCATGGTCATGGCGGCGGTGTCACCGGCCTCGGCGCGGGGAATGGCGAGCGACAGGGCGCGCAGCCACAGGCCGCGCTGGAAGGCGGCATAGACCGGATCGGGATCGTCCTCGCTCGGTGGCGGCGAGGGCGACATGGTCGGGCCGTGGAGCACGCGCTCGGTCGACTCGGGCAGGGTCGGCGCCAGCCGGGGCGCCAGGGCTCCGGGCGGCAGCGGGGCGGGCGGCGCCTTCGCGTCGGACCGATGCGGCGCGGTCCGCGCCTTGGCGGGGGTCTCGGCCCGGGCGTCGCGGCCGAGCGCCGGCAGGCCGAGGAGGGCGAGCGCGGCGACGGCGAGGGCGAGCGAGGAGCGCGGACGCGACGACATCGGCGGCCTCAGCTCTCGGGTTCGACGGCGGCGAGACGCGCGCTCGCCTCGCGCACGGCCTCGGCCGGTCCGCGCGGATCGTTCCAGATCGCGTCGCGCAGCGCGACGAATTCGGCGCCGGTCGCGGCGGCCTCGTCGCAGGAGAGAAGCGTCGACCCGCCGAGGAGGACGACGGGCGGTTCGAACAGCGGCGTCCACCATTCGGCGAGGTCGAGCGCGCGGCGGGCGGCCTCGGGCTCCTCGGGGCGGTCGAGATCGCCGAAGAAGACGTAGTCGACCTCGGTCTCGCCGGCCTCCATCGCCTCGTGGCGGGTCTCGAGGCCGCCGACGCCGACGATGCCGCCGGGGTGGAAGGTGTCGAGGGCGGCGCGCAGGTCGGCCATGCCGGTGTCGATGTGGACGCCGTCGGCCTTGGCGCGACCGCCGGCGCGGGTGTCGTTGCGCACGAGGACGGCGACGTCGGCCGCTTGGGCGATCGGCGTCAGGTGATCGGCGGCGCGGCGGCGGTCGGCGTCGGAGGCGGTCGGCAGATCGATGATCAGCGAGGCGACGTCGCCGGCCGCGACCGCCGCCTCGAGGCTCGCGGTGAAGCTCGCGAGATCGATGCTGCGCGGGGTGACGAGACAGAGACGGGCCACGGGCGGTTCCTCGAATGAATGGGGCTCCCGAGGTTCAAGTCCCTTCGGGCCACGATGTCAAATCGCCCGCGAATTCGGCGCGGGTAAGGCGGGCACGGACGACGAACGGCCCGGACGGTGAGGTCCGGGCCGTGGGTCACGTCGGGCGCGGGCGGATCACGCCTTGCGCAGGCACTCGACGCCGGGGAGCGCCTTGCCCTCGAGCCACTCGAGGAAGGCGCCACCGGCGGTGGAGATGTAGGTGAAGTCCTCGGCGGCGCCGGCATGGTTCAGCGCCGACACGGTGTCGCCGCCACCGGCGACCGCGACCAGCTCGCCCGCTGCCGCCAGACGCGCCGCCTCGAGAGCGACCGCATTGGTGGCGGCGTCGAAGGGCTCGATCTCGAAGGCGCCGAAGGGGCCGTTCCAGACGAGCGTCTTGACCTTGCCGAGCAGCTCGACGACCGCGGCGATCGAGGCGGGGCCCGCGTCGAGCACCATCTCGTCGGCGGCGATGTCGCCGTTGGCGACGACCCGGTTCTCGGCGCCGGCCTTGAATTCCTTGGCCGCGACGCCGTCGACCGGCAGCACGATGGTGCAGCCGGCGGCCTTCGCCTTCTCGACGATCTCGCGGGCGGTCGGGGCGAGGTCGTGCTCACACAGCGACTTGCCGACGGCGACGCCCTCGGCGGCGAGGAAGGTGTTGGCCATGCCGCCGCCGATGATCAGGTAGTCGACCTTCTTGACCAGATTGCCGAGCAGCTCGAGCTTGGAGGAGACCTTGGCGCCGCCGACGACGGCGGCGACGGGCCGCTCGGGCGTCTCGAGCGCCTTGGTCAGCGCGTCGAGCTCGGCCTGCATGCAGCGGCCGGCAAAGGCCGGCAGCACATGGGCGAGGCCTTCGGTGGAGGCGTGCGCCCGGTGGGCGGTGGCGAAGGCGTCGTTGACGTAGAGATCGCCGAGGGCGGCGAGCGCCTTCACATGGGCGGGGTCGTTCTTCTCCTCGCCCTTGTAGAAGCGGGTGTTCTCGAGCAGGAGCACGTCGCCGTCGGCCATCTCGGCGATCGCCGCCTCGGCGACCGGACCGATCGAATCGGCGGCGAAGGCGACGGGCATGCCGAGGCGCGAGGCGAGCGCGGGCACCACCTGCTCCAGCGAATACTTGTCTTCCGGTCCGTTCTTGGGGCGGCCGAAATGGGCGAGCAGGATCACCTTGCCGCCCTTGTCGGCGATCTCGGTGATGGTCGGCAACACCGCGCGGATGCGGGTGTCGTCGGTGACGTGCCCTTCCTCCATCGGCACGTTGAGGTCGACGCGGACGAGGCAGCGCTTGCCCTTCACGTCGGCGTCGTCGAGGGTCTTGAAGGCGCTCATGATCTCTCTCCCTGACATGATTTCCGAGAAAAAAGGGGCCGGTCGAGACCGGCCCCTTCGTTTCGATCCGGCGGATCAGATCAGCTTCGCCATGGCGACGGCGGTGTCGGACATGCGGTTGGAGAAGCCCCACTCGTTGTCGTACCAGGAGAGGACCGAGACGAGCGTGCCGTCCATGACCTTGGTCTGATCGGTGTGGAAGATCGAGGAATGCGGGTCGTGGTTGAAGTCCGACGAGACGTTCTTGTCGTCGGTGTAGCCGAGGATGCCCTTCAGCGGGCCGTTGGCGGCGGCGCGGATGGCGTCGTTGATCTCGTCCTTCGAGGTGGCGCGCTTGGCGATGAACTTCAGATCGACCACCGACACGTTCGGGGTCGGCACGCGCACCGCGAAGCCGTCGAGCTTGCCCTTCAGTTCCGGCAGCACCAGACCGACCGCCTTGGCGGCGCCGGTCGAGGTCGGGATCATCGAGAGGGCCGCCGCGCGGGCGCGGTAGAGGTCCTTGTGCATGGTGTCGAGGGTCGGCTGATCACCCGTGTAGGAGTGGATCGTCGTCATCATGCCCTTCTCGATGCCGATGGTGTCGTTGAGCACCTTGGCGAAGGGGGAGAGGCAGTTGGTGGTGCAGGAGGCGTTGGAGACGACGAGATGATCCTTGGTCAGCTTGTCGTGGTTGACGCCGTAGACCACGGTGAGGTCGGCGCCGTCGGCGGGCGCGGAGACCAGGACGCGCTTGGCGCCGGCGGCGAGATGCATGGCGGCCTTGTCGCGGGCGGTGAAGATGCCGGTGCATTCCATCGCGACGTCGACGCCGAGATCGGCCCAGGGGAGCTGGGTCGGATCCTTGATGGCGGTGACCTTGATCGGGCCGCGGCCGACGTCGATGGTGTCGCCGGCGACGGTCACGGTGCCGGGGAAGCGGCCGTGGACGCTGTCGTAGCGCACGAGATGGGCGTTGGTCTCGACCGGGCCGAGATCGTTGATGCCGACCACCTCGATGTCGGTGCGACCCGACTCGACGATGGCCCGCAGCACGTTGCGACCGATGCGACCGAACCCGTTGATGGCGACGCGGACGACCATGGATGTTCTCCTCTCGAGTGATTCTCCGCCCGATCGGCGGTTGAACTTCCGTCGGGCGGTCCGCTCGGTCCGGGATCGATCCCGAAGGGCCGATCGGCGAGAGGGTTTCCACCCCTCCGTCGCCACCCGTCGGAACGGGTTTGGGCGGCGGGAAAACTGCATTCGCCTTCGAGGGCGTTCGCGCGTCGCGTGACGCGCCGGCCGAGACCGCGCTCGAAATCGAGGTCGGGGCACTGATAGCAGGGCAGTCGAGGGTGTCAATCCGAACGAATGCGCGTCAGAGCCGCGCGGTCCCGGACGCTTCCGGTGGACGCCGCCGTCGGCCGCGCGCGGCCGCGACGATCATGGTGACGGCATCACATTGACCCATGCTTCGGCGGAAGCCTAAATTCCGCTCTGGACGCGCATTCGGCGAATCGGACGACGATCGGGTCGACGGTATCGGTCGTGGCGGATCGGCGTCGCCGGCGGTGGCCGGACGACGCGGGCCGTCGGGTCGAGGGTCGACCACGAGGCGGCGTGTCGCAGGACGAGAGGTCGCGGGGCTCAGGAGGCCCGGGCGGCCACGGGAGGGGTCCAGATGGTTCAGGCACCCGCCGTCGAGGCGGCGCTCGGGCGACTGTCGGCGGCGCTCGAGGCGCTGGAGACGGCGACGGAGCGGCGTTTCGAGACGGATCGCTCCAATACCGAGCTCGAGGAGGAGATCGCGCGGCTGGCGGAAGACCGCTCGCAGCTCGGTCAGACGCTCGACCAGGAGAAGACGCGCGCCAATCTGCTCGAGGAGACCAATCGCGAGGTGTCGCGGCGGTTGGTGGCGGCGATGGAATCGATCCGTTCCGTGCTCGACGCGCACGGCGGCTGAGGCGAGGCGATGGCTCAAGTCAACGTGACCATCAACGGGCGCGTCTATCGGATGGCCTGCGAGGACGGCCAAGAGGCTCATCTGCAGGGCCTGGCGCAGCGCATCGACGAGATCATCCACGGTCTGCGCGGCTCCTTCGGCGAGATCGGCGATCAACGCCTGACCGTGATGGCGGCGGTGACGGTGATGGACGAGCTCTCCGAGACACAGCGCCGCCTCAAGAGCCTCGAGGCGGAGAACCGCTCCTTACGCGAGACCCGCGCGGCGGTGATCGAGCGGCGCGACGAGGTCGAGGTGGAGATCGCCCGGCGCATCGACGAGGCGGCGCGGCGGATCGGCTCGGTCGCCGAGGCGCTGGGACGGCGCCGGGCGGACGCGTCGGAGGGCTGAGAGTCCGTCCGAGCGGCGCCCGTCCACCGAGATCGTCGGGGGTGCACTGGCGGAGGATCGGGCGCGGCCCTATATTCGCGCTCGACGAGGCTGCGCGATGCGACAGGAGTTTGCATCCCCGGGGCCTTATCGATCCGAACGGGAGCTGTCCCTGGGGAGGTCCGTGGACTTCCCCATAACGGCGCCCACCTACGTTGTAGGTTTCCCGGGATCGATATCTCCATCGATCGAGGTGGCTTCGTCACTCCTTCCTTCTCTCGTGGCATCGGCCACCGTTCGAAGCCGCCGATGACCGAGACCCCGCCCTCCCTCGCTCCGTTCGCCGCCGCCAAGGCCGATCTTCGCCGCGCCGCCCTGGCGCGCCGCGACGGGCTCGATCCCGAAGCTCGACGCCTCGGCGCCGAGGCCCTGGCGCGGAGCGACGCGCTGCCGCCGATCGCCCCGGGCACGGTGGTGGCGGGCTATTTCCCGATCCGCAGCGAGATCGATCCGCGTCCGCTGATGCGCCGATTGGCGACGGCGGGGGCGCGGCTCGCCCTGCCGGTGGTGGGCGAGGACCGGGTCACCATGGTCTTTCGCGACTGGCGCGAGGGCGACGCACTGGAGCCCGCCTCATTCGGCCTCTCGGTGCCGCCGGCGCGGGCGGGCGAGGTCGAGCCGGACGTGCTCCTGATGCCGCTCGCCGCCTTCGACGGCGCCGGCCACCGGATCGGCTACGGCAAGGGCCATTACGACCGCGCCCTCGATCGGCTGGAGAGCCGGCGCCCGCGGCTCAAGATCGGGCTCGCCTTCGCCTGCCAACGGGTCGACGGCGTGCCCGCGGAGGCTCATGATCGGCGGCTCGATCTGATCCTCACCGAAACCGGGGCGATCACGCCCCGCATCCCATCCTCGGAGTGACGCCTTCATGCGACTGATGTTTCTCGGCGACGTGGTGGGGCGCGCGGGGCGCAAGGCGGTGGTCGATCGGCTGCCGGGCCTCGTCGACGATCTCCGCCTCGACTTCGTGGTGGTCAACGCGGAGAACGCCGCCGGTGGTTTCGGCATCACCGAGGAGATCGCTCAGGATCTGATCGACGCCGGCGCCGACGCGCTGACGCTGGGCAATCATTCGTGGGATCAGCGCGAGGCGCTGGTCTTCATCGAGCGACAGCCGCGTCTCCTGCGCCCGGCCAACTACCCGAAGGGGACGCCCGGCAAGGGCGCCAATCTCTATGTCGCCAAGAACGGGGCGCGAGTGCTCGTCGTCTCGGTGATGGGGCGGATCTACATGGATCCGCTCGACGACCCGTTCGCGGTCGCCGAGCGCGAGATCGCCGCCTGTCCGCTCGCCGAGCAGGCGGACGCGATCGTCCTCGACGTCCATGCCGAGGCGACCTCGGAGAAACAGGCGATGGCGCATCATTTCGACGGGCGCGTCTCCCTCGTCATCGGCACGCACACGCATGTGCCGACGGCCGATTGGCAGATCCTGACCGGCGGCACCGCCTTCCAGTCGGATGCCGGCATGTGCGGCGACTACGACAGCGTCATCGGCATGGAGAAGGACGAGCCGATCAACCGCTTCACCACCAAGATCGGCCGGGCGCGGTTCGAGCCGGCCGGCGGCGAGGCGACGGTGTGCGGGCTGGTGGTGGAGGTCGACGAGGCGAGCGGTCTCGCCACCCGGGTCGAGCCGATCCGGATCGGCGGCCGTCTGTCGCAGGCGCTGCCGCGCTTCTGACCGGCCTCGGCTGGATTTTCGCGGCCGGGCACACTATAAGCGGCGCACTTCGACACATGATCGGGTGGGACGCGCGGCCTCGGGGCCGCCGCTTTCACTCCAGCCTGCGACCGACGAGACGACGACCATGGCCGGACATTCACAGTTCAAGAACATCATGCACCGGAAGGGCAAGCAGGACTCGGTCCGCTCCAAGCTCTTCTCCAAGCTCGCCCGCGAGATCACCGTCGCGGCCAAGCAGGGCGGCATGGAACCCTCGATGAACGCCAAGCTGCGTCTGGCGATCCTCAACGCGCGCGCCGAGAACATGCCCAAGGACAACATCGAGCGCGCCATCAAGAAGGCGTCCGGTGCCGACGGCGACAACTACGAAGAGGTTCGCTACGAGGGCTACGGCCCCGGCGGCACGGCGGTGATCGTCGAGGCGCTGACCGACAACCGCAACCGCACCGGCGGCGCCGTCCGCGCGGCCTTCACCAAGTTCGGCGGAGCGCTGGGTGAGACCAATTCGGTCTCCTTCTCCTTCGACCGGATCGGCGAGATCACCTATCCCGTCTCGGTCGGCTCGGCCGACGCCGTGCTGGAAGCCGCCATCGAGGCGGGCGCCGACGACGTCGTCTCCGACGAGGAGAGCCACGTCATCGTCACGACCTTCGAGGGCCTGTCGGAGGTCTCCAAGGCGCTCGAGGCGGCGCTGGGGACGGCGAGCTCGGTCAAGATGAACTGGAAGCCGCAGAACACCGTGCCGGTCGACGAGGAGCGCGCCATGTCGCTGATGAAGATGATCGGCATGCTCGAGGACGACGACGACGTGCAGAACGTCTTCACCAACTTCGAGATCTCCGACGAGGTCATGGCCAAGCTCACCGCCGCCTGAGGCGCGGGAGCCGAACCGAAACCACGAGCGGGCGCCGGAGGGAGACCTCCGGCGCCCGTTTTTCTTTTCCGTCGCCGGTGGCGGTCACACCAGCGTCAGGGTGACGTCGATGTTGCCGCGGGTGGCGTTGGAATAGGGGCAGACCACGTGGGCGCGCTCGACGAGCGTGCGGGCGACCTCCGGGTCGACGCCGGGGAGCGCGATCCGCAGTTCCACCTCGATGCCGAAGCCGGTCGGCAGCGGACCGATGCCGACCTTGCCGGTGACCGTGGTCCCGGCGGGGACGGGGAGCTTGTCGCGGTTGGCGACGAACTTCATCGCGCCGAGGAAACAGGCGGAATAGCCGGTGGCGAAGAGCTGCTCCGGGTTGGTGCCCTCGCCGCCGGGGCCGCCGAGTTCCTTCGGCACGGTGAGCTTGACGGCGAGGTGGCCGTCGTCGGTGGCGGCGATGCCGTCACGGCCGCCGGTGGCGGTCGCGGTGGCGCGGTAGAGAACTTTTTCCAGGGACATCGGTCTTCTCCTCGGTTGATACATCGTTCGTATTCATATCGTGCACGATATATTTTTGTGCGAAAGGCAGGCGAAACGCGGCCCCGGAGGAGGGCGCCGTGGTTCGCGGTGGCGGCGTGTCTCGATGCGGCCGGACTGGGAGGGGCTCTCCCGGGTCAGCCGGCGGCGGCGAGGTTGTCGCGCAAGCGGGTCAGTCGGCCGCGCAGGTCGGCGAGATCCTCGCGCGGGAGGGCGGCCGCCGCGGCGATGCAGTCGGGGATGCCGGCGGCGGTGGCGCGCAGCGCCCGGCCCTCGGCGGTCAGCGTGACGATCACCTGCCGCTCGTCCTCGGCCGAGCGGGTGCGGCGGATCAGGCCGCGTCCCTCCAGGCGCTTGAGGAGCGGGGTCAGGGTCGTCGTCTCCAACTGGAGGCGTTGGCAGATTTCCGAGACGTTGATCTCGTCCTTCTCCCACAACACCAGCAGGACAAGATATTGCGGATAGGTCAGATCGAGATCGCGGAGCAGGCGGCGATAGACCTTGGCGACACCGTGCATGGTCGAATAGAGCGCGAAGCAGAGCTGCGCGTCGAGCTTCAACTGGGGCGTGGGGCCGATCGGGTCGTTCGTCGTCATGGGGAGAGATTTATATCGTGCACGATCTAATGTCAAGCGATGGAAATCGGAGGGCTCGGTGCGCGTCCGAGCGCCCTCGTCCGCGCTTCGGGCCGCTTCTTCAGCGATGGGGAGAAGAGGAACGCGCGCCGTCGATGCCGGGGGCGGGGTCGATCGATTTCGACCCGACGTCGCGGGCGTCACGAGCGATCTTCCGAAGCCTCGCCCCTTTGCGAAACGAAGCGAGAACATGTAGCGTCGCGCGCATGACCCAGGTCGTTCGAATCATCGGTATCGATCCCGGCCTCCAGCGTACCGGCTGGGGGGTGATCGACAGCGTCGGCAATCGCTTGTCCTTCGTCGCCTGCGGCACCGTCACCTCGACGGCGACGGACGAACTGGCGGGGCGGCTGGTGGAGTTGCACGACGGGCTCACGAGCGTCATCGCCGATCACGCCCCCGACGAGGCGGCGGTGGAGCACACGTTCGTCAACACCAATCCGACCTCGACGCTGAAGCTCGGTCAGGCGCGCGGCGTCGCGCTGCTGGTGCCGGCGCGGGCCGGGCTGTCGGTCGCCGAATACCAGCCCAACGCGGTCAAGAAGGCGATCGTCGGGGCCGGTCACGCCGACAAGGATCAGATCCAACACATGGTCAGGATCCTCCTGCCCAAGGCGGTGTGGAAGGGGGCTGACGCGGCCGACGCGCTCGCCATCGCCATCTGCCACGCCCACCATCGCCAGACGCTCGGCCGGGCGCTCCGGATCGCGGCAAGATGAGGACGCGCGCATGATCGGCAAGCTCAGAGGTCTGGTCGACGAATACGGCGACGACTGGGTCATCCTCGACGTCGGCGGGGTCGGCTACGTCTGCTACTGCTCGTCGCGCACGCTCCAGCATCTGCCGGCGCCGGGCGAGGCGGCGGTTCTGTCGATCGAGACGATCGTGCGCGAGGACATGATCCGACTCTACGGTTTCGCCGACGCGGAAGAGCGGGATTGGTTCCGCCTGCTGACGACGGTCCAGGGCGTCGGCACCAAGGTGGCGCTGGCGCTCCTCTCGGCGCTCCGGCCGAACGAGATCGCCTCGGCGATCGCGCTGAAGGACGTGACCGCGCTCTCCCGCGCCAACGGCGTCGGCAAGCGGCTCGCCGAGCGCATCGCCCAGGAGCTGAAGGACAAGGCGCCGGCCTTCGCCTCGGTCGATCCGGCCCTGGTGGCGCTCTCCGGCGGCATCGCCGAGAAGACGGCGCCGAAGCCGCTCGCCGACGCGGTCTCGGCGCTGGTCAATCTCGGCTATCCGCAGATCCAGGCGAGCGCGGCGGTGGCGGCGGCGTCGCGCGAGGCGGGCGAGGACGCGACCACCGAAAAGCTGATCCGGCTGGGCCTCAAGGAATTGGCGAAATGACGCCGCGCCGCCGTTGGGGCGTGGCGATCCGGCTGGCGGCGACGACGGCGATCGCGGCCGGCGTCGCGCTGATCGTCGTCGTGCTCGCCGCCGGCATGACGACCGCGCGGGACATGGGGGCGACGCTCGTCGATCTCGCGAGCGATCTGCCGGGCGTCCTGCCGCCGGTCCTCGGCGTGGTCGGCGGGGCGAGCCTTCCGGTCGGCCTCGCCTTCGCCGGGTGGTTCGAGCGGCCGGGGTCGAAGCGCGCGGCGATCGCCGCCTTCGCCGCGGGCAGCGCGATCGCGACGGTCCTGCTCGCGATCGGGCTCGAGCACCGCGAGCGGGGTCTTCGGCTCTTCGATCCGGCCGTCTTCTACGGCGGGATCGGCGCGGCGGTCTTCGTCGCGGCGGGCGTGAGCGCGGCGATGTGGGCGCGGCGCGGTCTCGGCGATCCGTCCGCGTCCGAGGTCACCACAGATCCTTGATGCGTCCGCAATTGGGGCAGACCCAGTCGTCGGGGATGTCGGCGAAGGCGGTGCCCGGCGGGACGCCGTGCTCGGGGTCGCCGATCGCCGGATCGTAGACCCAGCCGCAATCGCGGGTCGGGCAGTCGCGCGGCTCCTCGGCGGCGCGCGCGGGACGGGCGGCGGCGAGACCGAGAGCGGCGAGGACGGTGGCGAGGAGACGGCGGCGGTCGATCATGGTCCGGGTTCCGGCGAGGACGGGGCTCGCCGGGATCATCGCAGGCCGATGTATCCGGCCTGCGACGATCTTCCGACGATCCCGTGCCCTCAGCCGGCCGGGTGATAGACGCGGATGCGATGGCCGTCTGGGTCGGCGGCGGTGAAGGTGCGGCCGAAGTCCATCGCGGTCGGCGCCTGGAGGATGGTGAGCCCGCGCGCCGACCAGTCGGCGTGGGTCGCGTCGACCGCCGCGTCGCTCGCCACGGCGACGGCGATCTCGCCGCCACCGCCGGTGATCGTGGCGGCCGGGGCGACGCCGTCGATCGTCCACAGGCCGAGCATCAGGCCGTCGCGGAGCGGCAGCATGGCGAAGGTGTCGGAGAGTTCGACCGGCCGGGTGCCGATCAGGTCGGCCCAGAAGGCGGCGGAACGGCGGGCGTCGGCGACGTAGAGAAGCAGGAGACGGGGCGTGATCATGGTGGGGTCCTCGTTGGTGGAGGCCCCGATCCTGCGACAGGGCTGCTGACGATCCGCGTCAGCAGTCGACGCGTGCGAGCGACGCGCGGCGCCTCTCGCGGCGCTTCTCGCGGCATGGGCGCGCGATCGTCACGGGCGCGGTGGGATGCCCTCGGCGCGGCGCCATTCGGCGAGGAGCGCGCGGCGGCGGCGTGGCGGGCGGGTCTCCTCGATCTCTGCCGCGACCATGCGGTCGACGCGGAAATGGCGGAAGGCGGCGCGGCTCTCGCACCAGGCCGCCAGGACGCGGGTGGTCTCGAAGAAGCCGAGGGCGATCGGCCAGACGAGGCGGCGGGTCTCGCGGCCCTCGGCGTCGCGATAGAGGAGGGTGAGTTTCCGCTCCTCGCGCAACGCCCGGCGCAGCAGGTCGAGCCCGACGGGGGCGGTCGCGAGGAGCTGACGATCGGCGACCAGTAGGCCGGGCTCGTCGAACGTCTCGCGGCGTTCGCCGGGCAGGACGGCGGCGATCTTGGCGAGGGCGTCGCGGGCGGCGCGGGCGAGCGTCGGATCGCCGTTCGCCGCGACCCAGCGCGAGCCGAGCACCAGGGCCTCGAGCTCCTCGTCGGCGAACATCAGCGGCGGCAGCAGAAAGCCCGAGCGCAGCACGTAGCCGACGCCGGCCTCGCCCTCGATCGCCGCGCCCTGGGCCTGGAGCGTGGCGACGTCGCGGTAGAGCGTGCGCAGGGAGACGCCGAGCTCGCCCGCCAGCACGGCGCCGGCGACCGGGCCGCGCCGGCGGCGAAGGGCCTGGACGAGATCGAGGAGGCGGGCGGCGCGCGACATGGCGGCGGGGTGACCGAAGGGCCGCTCAGGGTTGGGGCCAGCCGAGGGCGAAGCCGTCGACGACCGGCTTCGCCGCCTTCATCGTCGTGTCGGACGAGGAGAATTCGGTGTCGCCGGCGACGGCGGCGGAGACCGCCTCGTCGACGTCTTCCGGCAGGGCGAAGGAGACCGAGACGGTGCAGCCGCCGGCGGCCGGGCCCGCCAGCGCGCCGCCCTTCCAATCGGTGACGGCGCCGCCGTAGTCCCAATCGAAGCCGACCAGGACGAAGGGCCGGCCGTTGAGCTTCTCCACCTCGGCGAGCGTCATGCCGCGGCGGATGCCGTTCGGGGCGACGAGGGCGGTCTCCTTGGCGGGGCGGACGGCGAGGAGGCCGGAGCGCTTCTTCTCGTCCGCCCACATCAGTTCGAGGCGGCGCTTCGGATCGTCGGGGAAGACGACGGTGGCGGCGATCTTCTCGCCCTCGGCGCCGTCGATCATCCGGAAGACGACATTGGCCTTGCCATAGGCGGCGACGACCTCGGCGTGGGACGATTTCGGGCCGAGCGGCGGGGCGCAGGCGAGGGTTGCGGGCGCGGCGCCCTGGGCGGCGACCGGGGCCGCCGTCGCGGCGAGGGCGAGGACGGCGAGGAGGGGGGCACGGATCGTCATGGTCGCTGCTCCGTTCGGGCGAGTGGCGAGCGACACTACACCGAACCGGCCGATCGGTGGAAAGGCGTCGGAGCGCTTCCTTCGTTCTCGCTTCGTCCTCGGACGCGCATCATGCTAGGGAAACGGTAGAGCCGATCTCGAGGACGACGCGATTCGATGGCGACACCCAAACGACTGGTCACGGGAGAGAAGCGCGAGGAGGATCTCGACGCCTCGCTGCGTCCGCAGGCGCTCGGCGATTTCGTCGGTCAGCAGGCGGCGCGCGAGA
Organism: Pinisolibacter aquiterrae; assembly: GCF_019160155.1. Taxonomy (GTDB): domain Bacteria; phylum Pseudomonadota; class Alphaproteobacteria; order Rhizobiales; family Ancalomicrobiaceae; genus Pinisolibacter; species Pinisolibacter aquiterrae. Next base: position 304,512 of record NZ_JAFNIH010000019.1, on the reverse strand, counting down.
ATCTCTCGGTCTTCATCGAGGCGGCCAAGACCCGGCGCGAGGCGCTCGATCACGTTCTCTTCGTCGGCCCGCCCGGGCTCGGCAAGACGACGCTGGCGCAGATCGTCAGCCGCGAGCTCGGGGTCAATTTCCGCTCGACCTCGGGGCCGGTGATCGCCAAGGCGGGCGATCTCGCGGCGCTGCTGACCAATCTGGAAGAGCGCGACGTGCTCTTCATCGACGAGATTCATCGGCTCAATCCGGCGGTGGAGGAGATCCTCTATCCCGCCATGGAGGATTATCAGCTCGATCTGATCATCGGCGAGGGGCCGGCGGCGCGGTCGGTCAAGATCGATCTGGCGCGGTTCACCCTGGTCGCGGCGACGACCCGGCTCGGGCTCCTGACGACGCCCCTGCGCGACCGTTTCGGCATTCCGATCCGGCTCAACTTCTACACGGTCGCCGAGCTCGAATTCATCGTGAAGCGCGGCGCGCGGCTGATGGGGCTCGCCATCACCGAGGAGGGCGCCAACGAGATCGCGCGGCGCTCGCGCGGCACCCCCCGCATCGCCGGACGGCTTCTGCGCCGGGTGCGCGACTTCGCCATCGTCGGCGGCAAGGCGGCGATCGATCGCGAGATCGCGGATCGCGCGCTGGTGCGGCTCGAGGTCGACCGGGCCGGTCTCGACCAGCTCGACCGGCGCTATCTCGAGGTGATCGCGGTCTCGTTCGGCGGCGGTCCGGTCGGCATCGAGACGATCGCGGCGGCGCTGTCAGAGCCGCGCGACGCGATCGAGGAGATCGTCGAGCCCTATCTGATCCAGCAGGGCTTCGTGCAACGGACGCCGCGCGGGCGCATGCTGACGCAGGGCGCCTTCCGCCATCTCGGGATCGAGCCGCCGAGCGGTCGTCCGGAGCAGTTGGGCCTCGGCCTCGACGAGGAGTGAGGCGGGGGAGGGCTCGTGTCGGAGCGTGCCCGAGCCCGACCGTCGGTTCGGACCGGCGGGGACGGCGACCGCAGGTTTCACGGTTCATTAACCCTAACGAGACGATGCTACTCAGAGTCGCAAGCGTTCTCGGGGGTCATCGAAATGAGACATCGCTCATCGCCGGCAGTCGCCCTGGCGACGGTTCTGTTCGCGTCGTTCGGGAGCGGGAGCGCGGTGGCATCCTGTTTCCCGCCGGGCGGGTGCACGCCCTATGCGCAGGCGACCGAGGAGGACCTCTACAACGGCATGTATCTGCGCGGCGCGGTCGGATACGGCATCGGCAACAAGCCGGAGGTTTCGATCGAAGGTTGGTCGATCGACGGTCTGTCGCGCAACGGCTCTCTCGCCACGAGTTTCGGTCTGGGGGGGCACGTCACGCCCGATTGGCGCGTCGAACTGAGTGTCAGCCCGATCCTCAACAGCCGGATCGAGTACAATGCCCCGGCGGCCGTCGTGAGCGGAACGACCTATTCGGGGAGCGTCAGAAACACCAGCACGATCCTTCCGATCATGTTCGACGTCTATCACGACTTCGATACGAAGACGGCGCTTCGACCCTATCTCGGCGCGGGCGTCGGCGTCGCCGTGTCGTGGAGCGACCTCACGGCCGGATTGACCTCGGGCGGGGTGAGCACGCAGTACCAGATCGCGAGTTCGAACAGCGCCAGTTTCGCCGCCTCGGCCATGGCGGGTCTGTCGTACGACGTCTCCAGGAATCTGACGATCGATCTCGGCTACAAATATCTCTATGTCGATCGGATCAAGACGTCGAAGGAGTTTGGTGGCTACACCATCACCGCGACGTCGAAGCAGAATTCCTTCAATCAGTTCCTCGTCGGCGCGCGGTATCGCTTCGATTGAGCGCGGCACGCCGAACCGATCGGCGATCCGAGGTCGGCATCGATCGCCCGATCGAGGGATCTGGGCGCGAGGACGCCGGCTTCGATCCGGTTCGGGTTGATGTGGGCACCGACATTCTCTATTCGTCGCCTGTCGCAGTGCGGCATGGACCCCGTTCGGCCGTGTTCCGTCGTGTCGGGGTCGAGGGCGGATCCTGCTTCCGCCGCGAGCGGAGACGGTGTGATGACGATCGAGAAGCCCGGCAATCCCACCCCCCATTTCGAGGACACGATCACGGTCCGCGTCTATTGGGAGGACACCGACGCAGGCGGGATCGTCTATCACGCCTCCCACGTCCGATTCTTCGAGCGCGGCCGCACCGAATATCTGCGCGCGCTCGGCATCAGCCAGTCCGAGATGCAGGCGTCCGACCATCCGCTGCTCTTCGCCGTCCGGCGCATGGAGGTCGACTATCTCAGGCCGGGCCGGCTCGACGACCTGCTCGAGGTCACCACCTCGACCCGCGAGATCGGCGGCGCGCGGATGGTGCTCGATCAGGTTCTCAAGCGCGGCGAGGAGACGATCTCCACGGCCGTCGTCACCGTCGTGTGCCTCGGACCGGACGCGCGGCCGCATCGGGTGCCGGCCGATATCCGGGCCCTGATCGGTCATCCGGAGTGAACCGCCGCCGCGCGATCTCCTCCGCAGTGCAACAACCGTAACGGTTCCTTAACCATGACAATGGCTTGCTGACGGGTGAAGGGGACCCGGCAGGGTCCTCGTTTGGTCACATTCGCCGGGCAGAAGGATCTCGGGTCCGAGGACGGGAACGACGATGCGCGCCGAAAGGTCGCCCCTCACGGGGGCGCGACCCGGCGCCGCCGGATCCGTCTCTTCCATCGCCGTCGGTCATCCCGCCGGTTGGTCCGTCGCCCGCGCCGTTTCTCGGCCGAAAGGGTACTCGACACATGAATCCCGAAGTCGCTCAGGCCGCGCTGGCCGCGCCGCATACCGACATGACGCTGCTCTCGATGTTCTGGAGCGCGCATATCGTCGTCAAACTGGTGATGCTCGGCCTGTTCTCGGCCTCGGTCTGGTGCTGGGCGATCATCGTCGACAAGATCGTGCTCTACATGAAGACCCGTCGCCAGATGGACAACTTCGAGCAGATCTTCTGGTCGGGCCAGAGCCTCGAGGATCTCTATCGGACGCTGTCGGCGCGCGCCAATCACGGCATGCCCGCGCTCTTCGTCGCCGCCATGCGCGAATGGAAGCGCTCCCACGAGGGCGGACGGCCGGCGATCGGCTCGCTCCAGCAGCGCATCGACAAGGTGATGGACGTGACCATCAACCGTGAGGTCGATCGCTTCCAGTCCAATCTCCTGGTGCTCGCCACGATCGGGTCGTCGAGCCCGTTCATCGGCCTCTTCGGCACGGTGTGGGGCATCATGACGGCGTTCCAGGGCATCGCGGCCTCGAAGAACACCTCGCTCGCGGTGGTGGCGCCCGGCATCGCCGAGGCGCTCTTCGCCACCGCCATCGGTCTGGTCGCGGCGATCCCGGCGGTCATCGCCTACAACAAGCTGTCGTCGGACGCCGGCGCGCTGGGTGGCCGGCTCGAGACCTTCGCGGACGAATTCTCCGCCATCCTGTCGCGTCAGATCGACGAGCGGCAGGCGGCCTGAGGAGAGACCCATGGGTATGGCGGTCGGCGGATCGGGTGTCTCGGGCGGGCGGCGCGGACGGCGGCGCTCGCGCGGCGGCGTGATGAGCGAAATGAATATGACGCCGTTCATCGACGTCATGCTGGTGCTCCTGATCATCTTCATGGTGGCGGCACCGATGATGACGGTCGGCGTGCCGGTCGATCTGCCGGAGACCCGCGCCAAGGCGATGGAGGGCCAGACCCAGCCGATCACCGTCTCGCTCGACGGTCAGGGCCGGATCTACATCCAGGACGCCGAATTCAAGATCGACGAGCTGGTGCCGAAGCTGCAGGCGATCGCCAAGAACGGCGTCGACGAGCGGATCCTGGTGCGCGGCGACAAGTCGACCGACTATGGCTCCATTCTCAAGGTGATGGGTCGGCTGAACGACGCCGGTTACAAGAAGATCGGTCTCGTCTCGCTTCCCGAAACCGCGTCGAGGTGATCGCGGCATGCGCCCGGGTCTCCCGTCCTCCGCCCTTCTCCATGCCGCGCTCCTCGCCTGGATCCTGTTCGGATTCCCCGGCTTCGAGAAGCGCGAGGAGACGCCGGCGGTCGACGCCATGCCGATCGAATTCGTGCCCATCGCGACCGTCGCGGACCTGAAGCTCGGCCAGAAGACGGCCAAGCCCAAGGACGAAGTGACGCCGAAGGACATGGCCAAGGCGGCCAAGGAGGCCGACGGCGCCCGTGCCGGCACCGACGCGCACGAGGAGCCGCCGCCGCCGCTCCCTGAGGCGCGCCCGACGCCCCGGCCCGAACCGACGCCGGAGCCGCCGAAGGCGGCCGAACCGCCGAAACCCGAGCCGATCAAGGTGCCCGAACCGAAGCCGCTGCCGAAGGCCGAGCCGAAGCCCGAGCCCAAGCAGGAGGCCAAGGCCGAGCCCGCCAAGGCCGAGCCGGTCAAGGCGCCCGAGCCGAAGCCGGCGCCGGTCAAGGTCGCCGAGGCGAAGCCGGATCTGCCCAAGGAGGCGGAGAAGGCCAAGGATGTCGGCGAGGGCAAGCCGCCTCAGCCGAAGGAGCCGCCGAAGGATACCAAGGCGCTCGACAAGCTGATCGAGGAGCAGAAGAAGCTCGACGAGAAGAAGGCGGCCGAGGCCAAGGCCAAGGCGGACGCCAAAGCCGCCGCCGATGCCAAGGCGAAGGCGGACGCGAAGGCCGCCGCCGACGCCAAGGCCAAGGCCGACGCGAAAGCCGCCGCCGACGCGAAGGCGGCCGCGGACGCGAAGGCCGCGGCGGATGCCAAGGCGGCGAAAGCGGCCGCGGATGCGAAGGCCGCAGCCGACGCCAAGGCCAAGGCGGCGGCAGACGCGAAGGCGGCCGCGGCCAAGCAGGCGTCGAGCTCGAAGGCGTTCTCGTCGCAGATTTCCGACGTGCTCAACAAGAACCAGACGGGTTCCGCCTCGGGTCACGAACAGAAGACCGCGTCGCTCGGCTCGCCCACCGGCAAGATCAACGTGGTGCGGATGACCCAGGCGGAGACCGACGGTCTGATCGGCCAGATCAAGAAGTGTTGGAATCCACCGATCGGCGCGGCCGAGGCGGGGCTCAAGGTGACGATGCGCTTCTCGCTCAACGCCGACGGCTCGCTCAACGGTCAGCCGTCGGTGATCGAGGCGCCGGCCCACCCGCTCGGCGTCAGCCTGGCCGCTTCGGCCCGGCGCGCGCTCATTCAATGCGGTCCCTACAAACTGCCCTCGGAGAAGTTCTCCGCGTGGAGTCAGGTGCAGGCGACCTTCGATCCCAAGGATCTGTGATGTTCGAGGGGCATGATCGCGACGAGGCGAGACGCTCCCTCCCGACGACGAGGACGACGATGACGACGACATCGATGGAGTTCCCCCCCACGGCGCGGGCCGCCGACGCGAAGCGCGTCGGTCGCAGGTTCGGTGCCGCGACTGCTCTGGCGCTGACGCTGCTCGGCGCGGCGGCGGGGCTCACGATCGCGCCGACGCCGGCTTCGGCCGAGCTGAAGATCACGGTGACGCCCGGCGCGGCGTTCCAGCCGATGCCGATCGCGGTGCCGCAGTTCGGCGGCGATCCGGCCCTGGCGCGCGAGGTGGCGCAGATCGTCGCCGCCGACATGCGGCTCTCCGGCTATTTCACGGTGCTCGATCCGTCCTCCTATCTCGAGGGGACGGTCGGCGCCGATCAGATGCCGAACTTCAACAATTGGAAGGGCATCGGCGCACAGGCGCTGATCGCCGGCACGGTGTCGCGGTCGGGCAATCAGGTCACCGCGCAGGTGCGCGTCTGGGACGTGTTCGGCGGCACCCAGCTGGTCGGCACCCAGGTCGGCGCGGGGCAGGACGCCGTCCGCCGGCTCGCCCACATCGTCGCCGACGCGGCCTATTCGAACCTGACCGGGTTCAAGGGCTTCTTCGACAGCCGCATCGTCTTCGTCGACGAGTCCGGGCCGAAGACGGCGCGGGTGAAGAAGCTCGCGATCATGGACTGGGACGGCGCCAACGTGCGTTACCTCACCCGGGGCCAGGAACTCGTTCTGACGCCGCGCTTCTCGCCGTCGAGCCAGCAGATCGCCTACATGGCCTATGGCGCGGGCGAGCCGAAGGTCTTCATCCTCAATGTCGCCTCGGGCGCGCGCCAGCTGGTCGGCGACTTCCCCAACATGACCTTCAGCCCGCGCTTCTCGCCGGACGGCCACACGCTGGTCTTCTCGATGCAGAAGGAGGCGAACGCCAACATCTTCGCGATGGAACTGGGCGGTCGCGGGATGCGCCAGCTGACCGAGGGCGCGGCGATCGACACCCATCCGTCGTTCTCGCCGGACGGATCGCAGATCGTCTTCGAGAGCGATCGCGGCGGCACCCAGCAGCTCTACGTGATGTCGGCCGGCGGCGGTGGCGCCAAGCGCATCTCCTTCGGCTCGGGCCGCTATGCCACGCCGGTGTGGTCGCCGGATCCGGACAATCCGTTCATCGCCTTCACCAAGCAGGACGGCGGCGGATTCAAGATCGGCGTGATGAAGCCGGACGGCACCGGCGAACGCATCCTGACCGAGGGCTTCCACGCGGAAGGGCCGACCTTCGCGCCGAACGGCCGCTACGTGATGTTCTTCAAGGAAGAGGGCGGCGATTCGCGACTGTGGCTCGCCGACGTCACCGGCCACGTGCTGACTCAGGTCAAGACGCCGGGCTCCGCCTCGGATCCGGCGTGGTCGCCGCTGCAGAAGTGATGCATTTCGGCAACGTCGCGCGACCGTCCCCGACGGTCGCGCGAAGGCCGTCGCGGCGACACCTTTCCGCCATGCTCGGGCGGTGAAGTCGAATTCGACGAAACGCCGCGCCTTTCTCTTCGAAAAAAGTTCGCGTCAAGACTTCGTTCACCAAGTTTCTGAACCACGATTTAACCACGGTCCGTCAAGGTTACCGGAAGGTCATCGGGGTGATCCGAAGGAGTTCCAGGATGTTCAGCAGCATCGCGCTCGGGCGCGGATTCAAGTTCGCGGCGGTTCTCGCCACCACTCTGACGCTCGGCGCCTGCGCCAGTCAGCAGGACAGCGCCGGCGACGGTGCCGGCGGCTTGGGCGGCGCGGGTGCTGCGACCCCGGGCTCGCAGCAGGACTTCGTGGTCAACGTCGGCGACCGCGTGTTCTTCACCGTCGACAGCACCGACCTGACCACCGAGGCGCGCTCGACGCTCGATCGTCAGGCGGCGTGGCTCGCCCGTTATCCGCGCTATTCGGTGACCGTCGAAGGTCACGCCGACGAGCGCGGCACCCGCGAATACAACATCGCCCTCGGCGCCCGCCGCGCGGCCGCCACCCGCGACTATCTGATGGCGCGCGGCGTCTCCTCGACCCGCCTGAAGACCATCTCCTACGGCAAGGAGCGCCCGGTCGCGGTCTGCGACGCGGAGAACTGCTGGAACCAGAACCGCCGCGCGGTGACGGTGCTCGGCGGCGCCATGTGATCGGACGGATCGGCGGCCCCGCCCGAGTGGTAGGGTCGGCCGGACGCGACGGCATCGGACGGCGGCTCCTCGGGGCCGCCGTTTTCGTTTCGGCCGGCCGATCGCGCGGCGAGGCGGCGGTTTCGGCGCGGCCTCGCGAAAAGACCGCGACTCGGGTCGTGTCTCGCGAAAAGATCGCTCGGGCGACAAATTTTGGCCGAATGCGGCGGGTCATGTTAGGAGGATCCTCGGTCGGACCCGGTCGGCGCGGTCCGTTCGGACAAGGGGAAGGAGCGTCGTCGTTCATGGCGCAACGGACACCAGTTTCATTTTTCTCGCCGCGACGGGGAGCGGCTCGACGCTTCGTCGCGCCTCTCGCGGTGCTCGGCCTGGCGATCGGCCTCGCCGTCTTCGCCGGACGGCCGGCGGCCGCGCAGGGCCTCTTCGGTGGTGGTGGTGGCGGCGACGATCGGCAGGCGGCCGAGATGTCGGTGCGCCTCAACCAGCTCGAGGGCCAGATGCGCGGCCTCAACGGCCAGATCGAGCAGTTGTCGTTCCAGATTCGCCAGCTCCAGGAGACGCTGGCGCGCCAGCAGAAGGACTTCGAGTTCCGTCTGCAGGAGTTGGAGAACGGCGCCGGGCACGCCGCGCCCAAGCCGCAGAAGAAGTCGGAGGCGCCGGACGACGGCGCCTCCACCGCCATGGCGGCGGCGCCGAGCCGGGGCGCGCCGCCGGCCACGCTCGGGCAGTTGCCGGGCGGCGCCGATCCGATCGGCGGCCTGATCGGTTCCAGCGCGCCGATGGAACTGGGCGCCCCGGGCGTGCGGTCGCGGTCGGCCACGCCGGCTGAGAGCGCGCCGGTGCCGGGCGTCGATCCGCGCTATGCGTCGGTGGCGCCGACGGCGAGCCCGCGCGACGAATACGACGCCGCCTACGGCTATATTCTCAACGGCGAATACGATCTCGCCGAACAGAGCTTCAAGACCTTCCTCGCCAATCATCCGACCGACAAGCGGATCGGCGCGGCGCAATTCTGGCTCGGTGAGAGCTATTTCGCGCGTCAGCGCAACAAGGAGGCGGCCGACGCCTTCCTCAAGAGCTACACCCAGTTTCCCGACGGGCCGAAGGCGCCGGACAGCCTGCTGAAGCTCGGCATGGCGCTCTCCGGTCTCGGCGAGAAGAAGGCCGCCTGCGCCTCCTGGGACGAGTTGCTGGCCAAATATCCCAAGGCCTCCAAGACCGTGCGCGATCGCGCGGCGGCCGAGCGGGCCCGTGGCAAGTGCTGACGCCCTTCCCGTCTCGCCGGCGGAGGCGCTCGCGGCGCTGACGCCGATGCCGGGACGTGACGGCGTCGTGCTCGCCGTCTCCGGCGGCGCCGATTCGCTGGCGCTCCTCCATCTGTGGGCCGATGTCCGCGCGCTCGAGCCGAGCCTGCCGCGCGCGGTGGTGGTCTCCATCGATCATGGACTGCGGGCCGAAGCCCGCGACGAGGCCGCCTTCGTCGGACGGATCGCGGCCGAACGCGGGCTCGCTCACCGGGTCCTGCGTTGGGAGGGCGAGAAGCCCGTCGCCAATCTCCAGGCGGAGGCGCGCGCGGCGCGACGGCGCCTCTTGGCGGCGGCAGCGCGGGCCGAGGGGCTCGACACCGTGGTGCTCGCCCATCACGCCGACGATCAGGCCGAGACCTTTCTCCTGCGATTGGCGCGCGGCAGCGGCGTCGCCGGGCTCGCGGGCATGGCGCGGGTGCGCCGCGACGACGGGCTGGCGTGGTTTCGGCCACTTCTCACCTTTCCCAAGGCGCGGCTGGTGGCGACGCTCACGGCACGCGGGGCGACGTGGACCGAGGATCCCTCCAACGGCGACGAGCGTTTCGAGCGGGCGCGGATGCGCGCGGCGATGCCGGGGCTCATCGCGCTCGGGCTCTCCCGCGACCGGCTCGTCGCGACGGCGGCGGCGATGGCGCGCGGCGCGGCGGTGATCGACGAGGCGGTCGACGATCTGATGCGACGCGCGGGGAGCGCTCATCCGGCCGGCTGGGTACGCCTCGAGGCGGGGCTCCACGCGGCGGCGCGGGCGGAGGTTCGGTTGCGGCTCCTGTCGCGGCTGATCGCCACCATCGGCGGGGCCGCCTATGGGCCGCGGCTCGCGGCTTGCGAGGAGCTCGACGCGGCGCTCGGCGCGGGCGACCGGGTGGTGCGCACGCTCGCCGGGGTGCGCGTCGAGCGGCGGCGCGGCGTTCTGTGGTTCGTCCCGGAAGCGGGGCGGGCGCGAGAGCGTCTGGTGCGGCCGGGCGAGCGGATCGTCTGGGCGGGGCGGGTCGTCGCAGTCGACGCGGCGGCGCCGGGGCCGGTCGCGGTCGGACCGCTCGGCGAGGCGGGGCGGCGAGCGTTTCTCGCCGGGCGATGTCTTTCCGCCGATCGGCTCGGCCGGCCGGCGCCGAGCGCCGGGGTGCTCGCCGGGGCGACGGCGATCCGCGACGCGCGCGGGACGACGACGGTGCCGGGCCTCGGCGACATGGGGGCCGGGAAGGGGGGGCTCGAAGGCGTCGCGATCGGCGGTTTCGGCCTCGCCGGGGCGGGAGAAACGGTAACGATTTCGTCATAGGGTCGGTCGAGTTTTTCGCCATCGTCTTGGCATTCGGGGGGGTGAACCCTATCTTCCCTTCACGGACGCGGGTCGGACGGCGACAGCGGGTGCCTCGCGAGCGCGAGAACAGGATCTTCGATGAACGCCAATCTCAGGAATTTCGCCATCTGGGTGATCGTCGGTCTCTTGGTGATCGCGCTCTTCCAACTCTTCCAGAACCCGGGTCGCGGCGGTGGCACCAACGAGATCGCGTTCTCGCAGTTCCTCGACGACGTCGAGGCGGGCAAGGTCAAGCAGGTCACCATCACCGACCAGCAGATCGCCGGTTCCTACAAGGCGCAGGGCACCTTCCAGACCTATGCGCCGGCGGGCGCCAACGTCGTCGACACGCTGCGTCAGAAGGACGTCGCCATCGTCGCGCGGCCGGCGGGCGAGAACTTCTCGCTCCTCGGAGCGCTGATCTCGTGGATGCCGATGCTGGTGATCATCGGCATCTGGCTCTTCGTCATGCGGCAGATGCAGGGCGGTGCCGGCGGCAAGGCGATGGGCTTCGGCAAGTCGAAGGCCAAGCTCCTGACCGAGGCGCACGGCCGCGTCACCTTCGAGGACGTCGCCGGCATCGACGAAGCCAAAGAGGATCTGCTCGAGATCGTCGAGTTCCTGCGCGATCCGCAGAAGTTCCAGCGGCTCGGCGGCCGCATCCCGCGCGGCGTGCTCCTGGTCGGCCCCCCGGGCACGGGTAAGACCCTGACCGCGCGCGCCGTCGCCGGCGAGGCCAACGTGCCCTTCTTCACCATTTCGGGCTCCGACTTCGTCGAGATGTTCGTCGGCGTCGGCGCCAGCCGCGTCCGCGACATGTTCGAGCAGGCCAAGAAGAACGCGCCCTGCATCATCTTCATCGACGAAATCGACGCGGTCGGCCGTCATCGCGGCGCCGGCCTCGGCGGTGGCAACGACGAGCGCGAGCAGACGCTGAACCAGTTGCTGGTCGAGATGGACGGCTTCGAGCAGAACGAAGGCATCATCATCATCGCCGCCACCAACCGGCCCGACGTGCTCGATCCGGCGCTGTTGCGTCCCGGCCGCTTCGATCGTCAGATCACGGTGCCGAACCCGGACGTCAACGGCCGCGAGAAGATCCTCAAGGTCCATGTCCGCAAGGTGCCGACCGCGCCCGACGTCGATCTGCGCGTGCTGGCGCGCGGAACGCCGGGCTTCTCGGGCGCCGACCTGATGAACCTCGTCAACGAGGCGGCGCTCTTGGCGGCGCGGCGCAACAAGCGCCTCGTCACCATGTCCGAGTTCGAGGACGCCAAGGACAAGGTCATGATGGGCGCCGAGCGCAAGTCGATGGCCATGTCGGAGGAAGAAAAGCGTCTGACCGCCTATCACGAGGCCGGTCATGCGCTGGTCGGCCTCAAGGTGCCGCAGGGCTGGCCGGTCCACAAGGCGACGATCATTCCGCGCGGCCGGGCGCTGGGCATGGTCGCCTATCTGCCGGAAGGCGATCGCTACTCGACCAAATACATCGAGTATACCTCGCGTCTCACCTCGGCGATGGGCGGACGCGCGGCCGAGGAACTGACCTTCGGTCGCGAGAACATCACCTCGGGTGCCTCCTCGGACATCGAGCAGGCGACCAAGATGGCGCGCGCCATGGTGATGCGCTTCGGCTATTCCGACGAGCTGGGCACCGTCGCCTACGGCGACAATCAGGAAGAGGTGTTCCTCGGCTATTCGATGGGTCAGAAGACCACCATGTCGGAGGACACCGCGCAGAAGATCGACCGCGAGGTCAAGCGCATCGTCCAGACCGCCTATGACGAGGCCAAGCGCATCCTGACCGAGAACCACGATCAGTTCATTTCGCTCGCCGAGGCCCTGCTCGAATACGAGACGCTGACCGGCGAGGAGATCAACGACATCCTGGCCGGCAAGCCGCCGCGCCGCGACGGGGGCGACGTCTCGGCGACGCCGCGGTCCTCGGCGGTGCCGCCGGCCGGTTCCACCGGGCGCGACAGCAAGGGCGGCGAACCGGGGATCGATCCGATGCCGCAGCCGAGCTGATCGGCTTCCTTCGCCCCATCCGGAATCTCGCGATGCCCGCCCCCTCGGCGGGCATCGTCGTTTCCGACCGTCTTCGGCGGTGGTGAAATATGTATACGATCTGGCCCGAAGCTTGCTTCGTTTCTCCGGGGCGGGTCCTGAGGGGCACCGGCCACCAATGGATCCGGGGGACGAATTCATGTCGGAGAACATCGATTCGGTGGACGCGCGTCTGCCGTTGCCGCGCCTGGGGGCGCTCGGCCTACAGCATGTGTTGGTGATGTACGCGGGTGCCGTGGCGGTGCCTCTGATCGTCGGACGGGCCCTGAAGCTGCCGCCGGAGCAGGTGGCGATGCTGATCAGCGCCGATCTCTTCGCCGGCGGGCTGGCCACCCTTATCCAGGCCTGGGGCGTGCCGGGGGTCGGCATTCGGCTGCCGGTGATGATGGGGGTGACCTTCGCCTCGGTCGGGCCGATGATCGCGATCGGCACCAACCCCGAACTCGGCATCCTCGGCATCTACGGGGCGGTGATGGCGGCGGGCCTCTTCGGTGTGCTGATTGCTCCGTTCGTGAGCAGGTTGTTGCCCCTGTTCCCGCCGGTGGTGACGGGCACGATCATCACGGTGATCGGCATCACGCTGATGCGGGTCGGCGTCAATTGGGCCGGCGGCGGTGTCGGCAATCCGGCCTTCGGCGATCCCGCCTATCTGGCGATCGCCTTCTTCGTGCTGGTGACGATCCTGGTCCTCACCAAATACGGCAGCGGCTTCCTCGCCAACGTCTCGGTTCTTCTCGGCATCGTCGTCGGCTGCGTGATCGCCTCCGTCTTCGGGCTGATGCATTTCGAGAAGGTCGGCTCCGCGCCGTGGTTCGGGCTGGTGCTGCCCTTCCAGTTCGGCATTCCGAAGTTCGACGTGGCGGCGATCGTCACGATGTGCCTGGTGATGATCGTGGTGATGATCGAATCGACCGGCATGTTCCTGGCGCTCGGCGAGATGACCGGCACCGAGGTCGACGAGGCGCGCCTGACCAAGGGTCTCAGGGCCGACGGCGTCGGCACCTTCCTCGGCGGCGTCTTCAATACCTTCCCCTACACGTCCTTCTCGCAGAACGTCGGGCTGGTCGGCGTCACCGGCGTGAAGTCGCGTTGGGTGGCGGTGGTCGGCGGCGTCATCATGCTGCTGCTCGGCCTGATGCCGAAGATGGCGTCGCTCGTCGAGGCGGTGCCGCAGTTCGTGCTCGGCGGCGCCGGTCTCTGCATGTTCGGCATGGTCGCGGCGACGGGCATCCGCATCCTCGCCAACGTCGACTTCAAGGCGCGCAAGAACGACCTCCTGGTGGTCGCCCTCTCGATCGGCTTCGGCATGATCCCCTTGGTGGCGCCCAAGTTCTTCGAGCACATGCCGAAGGTGATGGCGCCGCTGCTCGAGTCCGGGATCCTGCTCGCCTCGATCTCGGCGGTCCTGCTCAACGCCTATTTCAACGGCGTGAAGGGCGAGGGCGACGCGCTGGCGGCGGCGGCCGAGGCGGCCAAGGCGGTCGAACACGCCTGACGCGGGAGCGTCGGGCCGACGATCCCGTCCTCCACCGCCGCCTCGGGTCGTGCGACCAGGGGCTGCGGCGGAGCGCACTGGTCGTGCCGGGGGCCGTGTTGTAGGGTGCGCGCCGACGAGCGGGCACCCGAGCCCCTCGCGACGACGACGGGATACGCAGGGACATGGGTCGTAAACTCTTCGGCACCGACGGCATTCGCGGCCGCGCCAACTCATGGCCGATCACGCCGGAACTGGCGATGAAGGTGGCCATGGCGGTGGGTTTGTCTTTCCGCAAGGGAAGTCATCGCCATCGGGTGGTGATCGGCAAGGACACGCGCCTTTCGGGGTACATGATCGAAACCGCGATGGTGGCCGGCTTCACCGCCGTCGGCGTCGACGTGTTCATGACGGGGCCGATCCCGACGCCGGGCGTCTCGATGTTGACGCGGTCGCTGCGCTGCGATTTCGGGGTGATGATCTCGGCCTCGCACAATCCCTATTACGACAACGGCATCAAGATCTTCGGTCCGGACGGCTACAAGCTCTCCGACGAGATCGAGAAGGAGATCGAGGATCTGCTCGATCAGGATCTGTCGACGCGGCTGGCGGCCTCGCCGGATCTCGGGCGGGCCAAGCGCATCGACGGCGTGCAGGATCGCTACATCGAATTCGCCAAGCGGACGCTGCCGCGTCACCTGTCGCTGTCGGGTCTCAGGGTGGTGATCGACTGCGGCAACGGCGCCGCCTATCGGGTGGCGCCGGACGCGCTGTGGGAACTCGGCGCGGAGGTCTTCAAGATCGGCGTCGAGCCGGACGGCCGCAACATCAACGACGGCTGCGGCTCGACCGCGCCGGGGCAGTTGCAGCGCAAGGTCACGGAACTGCGCGCCGACATCGGCATCGCGCTCGACGGTGACGCGGACCGGGTGATCATCGTCGACGAGAAGGGCGTCATCGTCGACGGCGATCAGCTGATGGCGGTGGTGGCGGAGAGTTTCGCCGAGGACCAGCGCCTGTCGCGCAAGGGCATCGTCGCCACGGTGATGTCGAACCTCGGGCTCGAGCGGCATCTCTCCGGCATCGGCCTGGAGCTGGTGCGCACCAAGGTCGGCGATCGCTACGTGGTCGAGGAGATGCGCAACGGCGGTTACAACGTCGGCGGCGAGCAGTCGGGCCACATCGTGCTCTCCGACTATTCGACCACCGGCGACGGGCTGATCGCCGCCTTGCAGATCCTCGCCGTGGTGCAGCGGCAGGATCGGCCGGTCTCGGAGATTTGCCATCGGTTCGAGCCGGTGCCGCAGGTGCTCCGCAACGTCCGCTTCCAGGGCGGGCGCCCGCTCGACGACGCCCATGTGCAGGCGGCGATCCGCGAGGGCGAGGGACGTCTCAATGGAAGTGGCCGTCTCGTCATCCGTCCCTCGGGCACCGAGCCGTTGATCCGGGTGATGGGCGAGGCCGACGACGCGGCGCTGCTCGACTCGGTGGTCGAGGACATCGTCTCCGCGCTGAGCCGCGCCGCGACCTGATCCGACCGAATTCTTCTCGACGACGATCGCGCCTCGCGTCCCCCCGGGACGCGGGGCGTCTTCGTTCGTCGCGGTCGTCAAGATTTCATCAAGGTTGATTTTTCACGAACATCGTCACGGTTAAGAAAAGCTCAACAAATCGGGGGCAAGGTGCCGGTCGAGCAAGGCGGCCGCCGCCTCCGCTCGGATCGCCCTCTATCCGCCCCAGAAGCGGCGGAAATCCGTCCGTTCGGCGGGGTTTCGCGGATCGCCGAGGCGATCCGGACGGGCGGCGCGGTCGCGACGGATTTCCCGGCTCCAAGTCGTCGGCGATGTACATGGTTGATGACGCGGCGCGAAACCTTCGAGCACTTCAACCCTTCATTAACCAAGACCGTGCTGAAATCGACCCGAGCAAGACAGCAGGTCGGTTCGCCCCGCGAGCCTTCGGAACAGGCAGGAATGATCCCATGACCAAGATCGTGACGTCTCTCTTGGCCGGTACGGCCTTCTTCGGCCTCGTGGCGGTCGCGCAGGCGGCCGACATGGCGTCGCCTCTGCGTGGTCCGGCGATCGTGCCGTCGGTGGCCGATCCGATCGTGTCGGGCAGCTGGTATCTGCGCGGCGACGTCGGCGTGGCGATCGCCGGCAAGCCCTCGATCGAGGACGTCGAGCCCGGTCTGGCGAAGACGATCATTCACCGCGACATGACCGACGCGCCGATGATTCAGCTCGGCGTCGGCTATCAGTTCAACGACTATCTGCGCGGCGACATCACCGCCGAATATCGCGGCAGCTCGCGTCTGCGCGGCGTCTCGACCTATGCCAGCACCTACGGCGGCCTGCCCTCGACCAACTACGTGAACTACGACACCCACACCCGCTCGCTCGCCTTCATGGCCAACGGCTACGTGGACATGGGCACCTGGTCGGGCATCACGCCCTATGTCGGCGCCGGCCTCGGTGTCGCCTACAACCAGATGTCGGACACCTATATCGACACCAGCTATTACGTCGCCGGCAGCCCGCAGGTGCCCCAGAAGGGCGTGATGGCGGGCAGCTCGAAGTGGAACTTCGCCTGGGCGCTGCACACCGGCATGTCCTGGGACGTCAACCCCAACCTGAAGCTCGACGTCGGCTATTCCTACAAGGACTACGGCACGATCACCTCGGGCAATCTGACCTGCTTCAGCGGCACGGGCTGCAACGAGCAGCTGAAGATCAAGAACCTCGGCTTCCACGACGTCCACATCGGCGCGCGTTGGGTGATCGATCCGGTCGTGCCGAAGGCCCCGATCTACGCCTCGGCGCCGGTCGTGGCGAAGTACTGATCCGTCCGAAAGGACCCGTCGATCGAGGAGGCGCGGCGCCGCGAGGGCCGCGCCTCTTTCGTGTTCGGCGACGCTTCCGCGGGGGCCCCGCGACGATATGGCGCCACGCGAACATCCACCTCTCGTGAGGGGAGACGATTGATTCCCGGCCCCGCTTCCGATAGCGACGTCTCCGGGACACCCTTCCCCACCGAAGGGCGCCCATCTGAAAGGATGGAAATCACATGACGACTGCTCGTCCGACCACCAAGCCCGTCTGCCCGAACTTCTCCTCCGGCCCCTGCGCGAAGCGCCCCGGCTGGTCCCTCGAAGCCCTCTCGGGCGCTCTGGTCGGTCGTTCGCACCGCGCCAAGCCCGGCAAGGCCAAGCTCCAGCGCGCGATCGATCTCACCCGCGAAGTGCTCGGCGTGCCCGCCGACTACAAGATCGGCATCGTGCCCGCCTCCGACACCGGCGCCGTCGAAATGGCGATGTGGTCGATGGCCGGCGCGCGCGGCATCGACATGCTGGCCTGGGAGAGCTTCGGCGAAGGCTGGGTCACCGACATTCAGAAGCAGCTGAAGCTCGAGGACGTGCGCGTCTTCAAGTCGGCCTATGGCGAGCTGCCCGATCTCTCCGCCGTCGACACCAAGACCCGCGACGTGGTCTTCACCTGGAACGGCACTACCTCCGGCGTGCGGGTTCCGAACGCCGATTGGATCGCCGCGGACCGCGAGGGCATCGTGATCTGCGATGCGACCTCGGCCGCCTTCGCGCAGGATCTCGACTGGGCCAAGCTCGACGTCGTCACCTTCTCCTGGCAGAAGGTGCTGGGCGGCGAGGCGGCGCACGGCATGCTGATCCTCTCCCCGCGCGCGGTCGAACGGCTCGAGACGTACAAGCCGGCGTGGCCGCTGCCGAAGATCTTCCGCATGACCAAGGGCGGCAAGCTGATCGACGGCATCTTCGTCGGCGAAACCATCAACACCCCGTCGATGCTGGCGGTCGAGGACTATCTCGACGCGCTCGAATGGGCGAAGACGGTCGGCTCGCTGAAGGGCCTGATGGCCCGCGCCGACGCCAACACCAAGGCGATCGCCGACTGGGTGGCGGCGTCGAAGTCCTTCGCCTTCCTGCCGAAGGTCGAGGCGACCCGCTCCAACACCTCCGTGTGCCTGTCGATCGTCGACGCCGACGTCGTCGCCAAGGGCGCGGAGACGGTCGCCAAGGTCGCCAAGGCGATCGTCGCGAGCCTCGACAAGGAGGGCGTCGCCTACGACATCGGCGCCTATCGCGACGCGCCGGCGGGTCTCCGGATCTGGTGCGGCGCCACCGTCGAGACCGCCGACGTCGAGGCCCTGACGGGCTGGCTCGACTGGGCGCTGGCGGAAGCCAAGGCGGCGCTCTGAGCGCACGACAGACCTCGGGGGCGGCCAGCCGGCCGTCTCCGACCTTCCCGTTCACTCCGATTTCAGACGTCGCGGTCGCGGCGAAGATCGACGCGCGACCCCGTCTCACGAGGTGCAACTCATGGCTCCGCGCGTTCTCATTTCCGATTCCATGTCCGCCGCCGCCGTCCAGATCTTCAAGGATCGCGGCGTCGAGGTCGACTACCTGCCCTCGCTCGGCAAGGACAAGGAGAAGCTCGCCGAGGTGATCGGCGACTACGACGGTCTCGCCATCCGCTCGGCGACCAAGGTCACGGCCAAGCTGCTCGAGAAGGCGACCCGGCTCAAGGTGATCGGCCGGGCCGGCATCGGCGTCGACAACGTCGACATTCCCGCCGCCTCGGCCAAGGGAATCATCGTCGAGAACACCCCCTTCGGCAATTCGATCACCACCGCCGAACACGCCATCGCGCTGATGTTCGCGGTCGCCCGCGAGATCCCCGCCGCCGACGCCTCGACCCAGGCCGGCAAGTGGGAGAAGAACCGCTTCATGGGCGTCGAGATCACCGCCAAGACGCTCGGCATCATCGGCTGCGGCAACATCGGCGCGATCGTCGCCGAACGTGGCATCGGCCTGAAGATGCGGGTGATCGCCTTCGATCCGTTCCTGTCGCCGGAGCGCGCCGCCGATCTCGGCGTGGAGAAGGTCGAACTCGACGAACTCCTGAAGCGCGCCGACTTCATCACCCTGCACACGCCGCTGACCGACAAGACCCGCAACATCCTCTCGGCCGAGAACCTCGCCAAGTGCAAGAAGGGCGTGCGCATCATCAACTGCGCCCGTGGCGGTCTGGTCGACGAGGCGGCGCTCAAGGCGGCGCTCGAGTCCGGTCACGTCGCCGGCGCCGGCTTCGACGTCTTCGTCGAGGAGCCGGCCACCTCGAACGTCCTGTTCGGTCATCCGAACGTCGTCTGCACGCCCCATCTCGGTGCCTCGACCAACGAGGCGCAGGAGAACGTGGCGCTGCAGGTCGCCGAGCAGCTCTCCGACTACCTTCTGACCGGCGCGGTCACCAACGCGCTCAACATGCCGTCGGTGTCGGCGGAAGAGGCGCCGAAGCTGACGCCCTTCGTCCGGCTCGCGGAACTCCTCGGCTCCTTCGCCGGTCAGCTGACCGAGACCGGGATCACCGGCGTCCGCATCGAATACGAAGGTGACGTCTCGACGATGAACACCCGCGCGCTCGGCGCGGCGGCGCTCGCCGGGCTCCTCAAGCCGCAGCTCGATTCGGTCAACATGGTCTCGGCGCCGGTGATGGCCAAGGAACGCGGCATCGCGGTCGAGGACGTGCGGCGTGAATCGGCCGGCACCTACGACAGCCTGATCCGCCTCACGGTGAAGACCGAGCGGCAGGAGCGCTCGGTCGCCGGCACCGTCTTCGCCGACGGCAAGCCGCGCATCGTCGAGATCAAGGGCATCCAGATGGATGCCGAGTTCCAGCCGTCGATGCTCTACGTCACCAACAAGGACAAGCCCGGCTTCATCGGCCGGCTCGGCACGCTGATGGGCGAGGTGGAGACCAACATCGCCACCTTCGCGCTCGGCCGCAAGGCGGCGGGCGAGGAGGCGATCTGCCTGATCGCCGTCGACGGGCCGGTGTCGGAAGAGCTGCTCGCCAAGGTCGGCGGGCTCGAGGGCGTGGTCCAGGCCAAGCGTCTGACCTTCTGAACCGATGAGTCCAGGTCGAAACGAAGAGAGGCGGCGGGAGCGATCCCGCCGCCTCTCTTCGTTCAGGGCCGGCGCAAGCGGCGCACCAGGCGGCCGTCGATCGCGGCGAGGCCGGCGCCGATCAGCAGCACGCCGGCGACGTGCTGCGGGGCGAGTCTTTCGCCGAGCACGAGGATGCCGAGAAGGATGGCGCTCGGCGGGATCAGGAAGGTGACCAGGATGGTGTTGGTCGGCCCGACCAGGGTGTTGAGACGGAAGAAGAGAATATAGGCGACCGCCGTGGAGAGCAGGGCGAGGCCGACGACGGCGCCGATCGCGGCGTCGCTCGGCATCGGGCGGGTCCAGGGTGCGTCGAGGAGGAGGATCGCGGGGGCGAGGATCAGGCTCGAGCAGATCAGCTGGCCGGCGGCGGTGGCGATCGGCGGGCGTCCACGGAAGCGGCGGCTCCACAGCGCCGAGAAGCCGTAGGAGACGGCGGCACCGAGGCAGGCGAGCTCGGCGGTCAGATGGTCGCCGACCCCGGCGAGCGCGTCGACGCCGATCAGCACCACCACGCCGACGAAGGCGAAGGCGATGCCGAGCGCCTTCAGGGGCGTCGCCTTGTCGTCGCGGGTGAAGAGATGGGCGATGATCACGCCGAAGATCGGGGTGGTGGCGTTGAGGATCGAGGCGAGGCCGGCGCCGATGGTCTTCTGGCCCCAGACGATCAGGCAGAAGGGGACGATGTTGTTGAGGAGGCCCATCACCAGCCAATCGCGCCAGGAGGCGCGATCGCGCGGCAGGTCGATCCCGGCGAGGCGGGCGGCGACGAGGAGCGCGAGGGCGGCGAGGGTGACGCGGGCGAAGACCACCGTCAGGGTGGGCATCTCGGCGACGGCGATGCGATTGAACAGGAAGGATCCGCCCCAGAGGCCCGACAGGGCGAGGAGCATTCCCCAGGCGGCGATCGGCATGGTCGGCTCCGGTCTGGTCGGTCGTCTTTCGCCCTTCATGGCGTGGCGCGGGGCTTCGCGCCACCCGATTTTCGATCGCGCCCGCGTCAGCGCTTCTGGGCGAGGACGATCCCGGCCATCACCAGCGCCAGACCGACGCCCTGATACCAGCCGAAGGGTTCGCCGAGGAAGGCGACGGCCATGGCGGCGCCGAACACCGGAATGAGGTTGACGAAGATGCCGGCGCGGCCGGGACCGATCAGTTCGACGCCGCGAATGTAGAAGACCTGGGCGAGGAACGAGGGGAAGATCGCGACGAGGAGCGTGATGAGCCAGCCCTTCGGCGTCGGCCAGAAGGTGCCGGCGGTCGCCGCCTCGATCAGGGTCAGCGGGATCGAGGTCACCAGCGCCACCGCCGCCAGCGCGGTGAAGAGGGTGAGCGAGGAGACGCTCGGCCGATCCTCGAGCCAGACCGTGTAGATCGCGTAGGAGATGGTCGCGCCGATCATGAAGAGATCGCCGAGATTGAAGGAGAGGGTGCGGATCACCTCCGGGTCGGCGCGGGTGGCGACCAGGGCGACGCCGGCGACGCCGAAGACCATGCCGAGCGCCTGGGCGAGCCGGACGCGGCGGCCGCGCGTGACGAAGGCGAGCGTGAAGACGAAGAACGGCATCGCCCCCTGGATGATCGACATGTTGGCGCCGGTGGTGTGATGGGCGGCGGCGAAGAAGAAGGCGGTGAAGGCGGTGTAGCCGGCCGTGCCGAGGAGAAACAGCAGCTTCCAGCGAGGCCGCAGCACCGGCAGCTCGGCGCGGATCGAACGGGCGTCGAAGGCGATCAGCACCAGGAGCACGAGGCCCCAGCGCAGCGACGCCAGCAACATCGGCGAGATCTCGCCGACGGCGAGGCGGCCGGCCACGGTGTTGGCCGCCCATTGCATCGAGGCGAGCGTCAGCAGCGGATAGGGGCTCTGCCAGATGCCGGAGGGGGTGGGACGCACGGGGCTTGCTCTTCGAGAGGGGCGGGCGCGGTCAAGGAAGCCGAGGCGGGGGGTAAAGTAAAGTCGAGGGCGCGCGCAGGTGCCATGTCGTGGGTTCGCCGCCCGGACGAGGGCGAGACGGGGTTCGGGACGGGCGCGGAGGCGGGTCGGCGCGAGCGCCGGATCGGGCCGGGGGGTCAGCAGGCCAGATAGATGGTCTGGGCCGGTTCGGAGGCCTCGGCGAAGCCGGTCTCCTCGTGCGGCTTGCTGGTGGAATGGGCGGCGACGACCCGGTTGCGGCCGCTGGTCTTGGCGGCATAGAGGGCGATGTCGGCCTGTTTCAGCACCTGATCGACGGTCTGGCCGCAGACGTGCTCGGCGACGCCGATCGAGATCGTCACCGAAAGAGTCGATCCCGGGACGGGGATGACGAGGGCCTGGACGGCGAGGCGCAGGCGTTCGGCCTCGTGATAGGCGTCGAGCATGTCCCAACCGTCGAGCAGCAGGGCGAATTCCTCGCCGCCGAGGCGGGCGGGATGGCCGGCGCGGGTGCGCACCACCTCGGCGACAGCGGTCAGGACGGCGTCGCCGACGTCGTGGCCCCAGGTGTCGTTGACCCGCTTGAAATGGTCGATGTCGAACATCAACACCGAGACCGGCGGGTCGTTCTCCCGGCGCAGCATGACGGCTCCGGCGCGGTCGAAGAAGGCGCGGCGGTTGGGCAGTTCGGTCAGGGTGTCGACGGTGGCGAGGCGCAACAGTTCGCGGCTCGCCTTGGTCATGCGCTCGGCGGCGCGCAGGCGCGCGAACAGCTCGGCCGGGACCGGGGGCTTGGTGATGAAGTCGTCGGCGCCGCTGTCGAGGGCCTCGATCAGACGATCGCGGTCGTGGGTCGAGGACATGGCGATGACGTAGATCGGGCGGCGGCCGTTGGCGATGAGGCGGGCCTCCCAGCACAGTTCCAGGCCGGAGACGTTGGGCACCTCGAAGGAGGTCATGAGGACGTCGACCGTCTCGTCGCCGTGGAGACATTCCAAGGCGACCGCCCCGTCGTTGAACGGAAGCACCTCGTGCCCACCCTCGGTGAGGATCTGGGTCATCAGACGCAGCCCGATGCGACTCGGTTCGGCCAAGACGATTCGCATTCCATCCTCACGCTGGGAGCGGTTCCGTCGACAGGCTCATCGGAACCATCCGGAAAGCGCCGCTTCCGTGGGGACGTTCGGGCGCCCTGCCACTCTACGCTCGGTGAAGTTACCGGAATCTTTAAGGGAAATCCGGCATTCGCGACGATCGGGCGCGGGTCGGGCGCGGGGGGCGCGACCCCTGGTCGCGGGCCGCGATCGGCGCGGGCTACCGGCGCTCGGACCCCGACGTCGGGAGGGTCGCGCCAACGGAGGATTGCGGCTATAGTCCCGCCGCCGCGCGCGACCTCCTCGGGGTGGCGGACGCGCGGCGTGGTTCGATCGCCCTCGGGCGCCTTCGTCCCTCCGACCCGCGCGACGCGTGGCGCCGGAGGCGAACGGCGCGAGGGCGCGTTTCGGTTCGGCCGGTCTCGAGACCGGCGCGGGAAAGGGCGCAATGGCCAACGTGGTTGTCGTCGGGTCGCAGTGGGGCGACGAGGGTAAGGGCAAGATCGTCGACTGGTTGTCGGAACGCGCCGATGTGGTGGTGCGGTTCCAGGGTGGCCACAACGCGGGCCATACGCTGGTGATCGACGAGGTCTCCTACAAGCTCTCGCTGCTGCCGTCCGGCGTGGTGCGCCCCGGCAAGCTCGGGGTGATCGGCAACGGCGTGGTGCTCGATCCCCACGCGCTGGTCGCCGAAATCGGCCGGCTCGCGGCGCAGGGCGTCTCGGTGACGCCGGAGAATCTGCGCATCGCCGAGAACTGCACGCTGATCCTCTCGGTTCATCGCGAACTCGATCAGAAGCGCGAATCCTCCAATTCCGGCACCAAGATCGGCACCACCGGGCGCGGCATCGGCCCGGCCTACGAGGACAAGGTCGGCCGTCGCGCGATCCGTCTGATGGATCTCGCCGAGCCGTCGATCCTGCCGGCCAAGATCGAGCGTCTGCTCGCCCATCACAACGCGCTCCGGCGCGGCCTCGGCCAGCCCGAGGTGGCGGTCGAGACGCTGCTCGAGGAGCTGACCTCGGTCGCCGACAAGGTACTGCCGTTCATGGACGTGACCTGGCGGCTGCTCGATCAGCGCCGGCGCGCCGGCGATCGGATCCTGTTCGAGGGTGCCCAGGGCGCGCTGCTCGACATCGATCACGGCACCTATCCCTTCGTGACCTCGTCCAACACGGTCTCGGGTCAGGCGGCGACCGGCTCGGGCCTCGGACCGGGCGCGATCGGCTACGTGCTCGGCATCACCAAGGCCTACACGACCCGGGTCGGCGAGGGCCCGTTCCCGACCGAGCTGACCGACGAGATCGGCGACTTCCTCGGCACCCAAGGCCACGAGTTCGGCACGGTGACCGGGCGCAAGCGGCGCTGCGGCTGGTTCGACGCGGTGCTGGTGCGCCAGACCGTGCAGGTCTCGGGCATCGACGGCATCGCGCTGACCAAGCTCGACGTGCTCGACGGGCTCGACGAGATCAAGATCTGCGTGAAGTATCTGCTCGACGGCAAGGAGATCGACCATCTGCCGGCCTCCCAGGCCGATCAGGCGCGGGTGGTGCCGGTCTACGAGACGCTCGAGGGTTGGCAGGGCACGACCCGGGGCGCGCGCTCCTGGGCCGATCTGCCGGCGCAGGCGGTCAAATACGTGCGTCACGTCGAGGAACTGATCGGCGCGCCGGTGGCGATGCTGTCGACCTCGCCGGAACGCGAGGACACGATCCTGGTCCAGGATCCGTTCCGCGACTGAGCAAGGACGCCGCCGGAACGGCTCGGCCGGCACCGGCGGCACGGGGACGGGCGCGGGGCGAAACCCTCATCGAGGGCTTCGCTCGGTGCCACGACAGGGCGTATGGTTCGAAGCGGCACAACGCCGCCGAGACTCTCGGGGACGGCGGTGACGCCGAGGCAACGGATGGGCGAGGCGCGCTTGCGGGGGCGTCCTCGAAACCGCCTGCGGAAGGCTTGGAATGGCTGACTATCACGCGATCCTGAAACGGGCGATCTCGGCCCTGCCCGCTCCCAACGGGGAGGCGCGCCGGGCGGTCTACGAGAAGGCCCGCTCGGCGCTGGTCAATCAGCTGAAGGCGTTCGATCCGCCGCTGTCGCCCTCCGAGATCACCCAACAGCGCCTGCAATTGGAAGAAGCGATCCGCAAGGTCGAATCGGAGGCGGCCAAGGGGCTCCTGAAGCCGACGCCGAGCGCGCCGGCGGTGCGCTCCCCGGTTCCCGAACCCGCTCCGGCCGCGGTGCCGAGCGTGGCGGCCCCCGAGCCGGCGGCGGAGGTTCCCGCCGAGGAGGAGCCCTCGCGCGAGGTGCCGCCGACGGTTCCCGGCCACACCGCGCCGAGCGCGGCTCTGGGCGCGGTGGTGGTCGAGGCGGGGCAATTGGGCGGGGCGGCGGCCGAGCTCGGGCGACAGGCGCGCGACGCGCTCGCCGAACCGAGCGCGCCGGAGGCGCCGCCGGCTCCGAGCTTCGGTCGCGAGGGCGGCGAGCCGCCGCGCAAGCGCGAGGCGGCCGAACGCCGGCGCCGGCGCGACACGGTGGTCAACGGCGAGAAGCCGCCGTCGCGTCTGCCGGTGGTGATCGGTCTCGGCGCGGCGATCGTGGTCTTCGTGATCGGCATCGTCGCGCTGTGGTCGCAGCGCGATGTGATCTCCGCCTTCTTCGGCGGCTCCGGCGAGAAGATCGCCGACGTCACCAAGCGCAACGCCGGCGACAAGCCGGCGCCCAAGGCGACCGACCGTCTCGCCTCCGACGATACGGGCGCGCGGCCGGCGGGCACGGTCAAGCCGGTGCCGACCCAGACCATCACCACGACGCCGCAGATCCAGGGCGATACCGGCACCAAGCCGGCCGAGCCGCCGGCGCCGCCGAAACAGGCGGTGCCGCTGGTCGCCCAGAAGGCGATCCTCTACGAGGAGGGCAAGGCCGGGGCTCAGGCGCTGATCACCTCCGGCAAGGTGGTGTGGCAGGTGGTGCCGGATCCGACCGTCGGCAAGGACGGGGCGGTGATGCTCCGGGTGCGGGCCGAGATCCCCGATCGCAAGATGGTGGTCAATCTGTCGATGCGGCCGAACGCGGACGCCTCGTTCCCGGCGAGCCATCTGGTCGAGATCAAGTTCCAGGTGCCGAGCGACTTCGACGGCAAAGCCGTGACCGGGGTTCCGGCGCTGATCATGAAGGCGACCGAACAGGCGCGCGGCGACCCGCTGGTCGCGGCCTCCGCCAAGGTCGCCGACAACTTCTTCTGGATCGCGCTCGGCTCGGGAGAGGCCGAGAAGGAGCGCAACTTCAAGCTCCTCAAGGAGCGCGGTTGGATCGACGTGCCGCTTCTCTACGAGAACGGGCGGCGGGCGATCCTCACCCTCGAGAAGGCGGGCAGCGGCGATCAGGCGCTCGCCGACGCGATGACGGCCTGGGGGCAGGGCGGCTGATCGGCCGCCCCTCCTCGTCCTTCGAACCAGCGAGAGCGAACATGAGTGCCATTCGTGAGATCCGGCGGCGGACCGTGCGCGACATCCGCAACGCCAAGGGCAAGGTGCCAGTGGTCTGTCTCACCGCCCATTCGGCGCCGATGGCCAAGCTGCTCGACCCCCATGTCGACCTGTTGCTGGTCGGCGATTCGCTCGGCATGGTGGTCTACGGTTTCTCCTCGACCCTGCCGGTGACGCTCGACATGATGATCGCCCACGGCGCGGCGGTGGTGCGCGGCTCGAGCCGGGCGGTGGTGGTGATCGATCTGCCCTTCGCCACCTATCAGGAGAGCCCGGAACAGGCCTATCGCAGCGCCGCGCGGACGATGATCGAAACCGGCGCGCAGGCGGTGAAGATCGAGGGCGGCGTCGAGATGGCGCCGACCATTCGCTTCCTCACCCAGCGCGGCATTCCGGTGATGGCGCACATCGGCCTCACGCCGCAGTCGGTCAACACGCTCGGCGGTTTCCGCACCCAGGGCCGCGACGAGGCGGGGGCGGCGGCGCTCATCGCCGACGCGAAGGCGGTCGAGGAAGCGGGTGCCTTCTCGGTGGTGATCGAGGGCACGGTGGCGACGGTGGCGACCGCGATCTCCGAGGCGATCTCGATCCCGACGATCGGCATCGGCGCCTCGGCGGCCTGCGACGGGCAGGTTCTGGTGATCGACGACCTGCTCGGTCTCTTCACCGACTTCACCCCGAAGTTCGTCAAGAAATACGCCGATCTGGCGACGATCGTCTCGGGCGCGGCCTCGGCCTATGCCGACGAGGTCAAGGCGCGGGTCTTCCCGGGACCCGAACACGTGGTGTGATCCTCGCCGCCATGGCGTTTCGCGAGCCGATCGGGTAAGCGAGACGCCATGGCAGCACCTCTTCTCACCCTTCGCGACATCACCCTGACCTTCGGCGGCGGGCCGCTCCTCCACGGCGCCGAGCTGATGGTGCACGAGGGCGAGCGCATCTGTCTGGTCGGCCGCAACGGCTCGGGCAAATCGACCCTCCTCAAGGTCGCCGCCGACATCCTTCAGGCCGACGGTGGCGAGCGCGTCGTCCAGGGCGGCGTCACCATCCGCTATCTGCCGCAGGAACCGGATCTCTCGGGCTTTCCCACCACGCTCGCCTATGTCGAGGCGGGGCTCGGGCCGGGCGACGACGTCTATCGGGCGCGGCGGCTGCTCGAGGATCTCGGTCTCCACGGCGACGAGGATCCCAAGACGCTCTCCGGCGGCGAGATCCGCCGGGCCGCGCTGGCGCGGGTGCTGGCGCCGGAGCCCGACGTGCTCCTCCTCGACGAGCCGACCAACCATCTCGACCTTCCCGCCATCGAATGGCTCGAGGCGGAGTTGAAGACCATGCGTTCGGCGCTGGTGCTGATCTCGCACGACCGGCGCTTCCTGGAGAACCTCTCGCGGGCGACGGTCTGGCTCGATCGCGGCGAGACGCGGCGGATGGATCGCGGCTTCAAGGATTTCGAGGCGTGGCGCGACGACCTGCTCGAGCAGGAGGAGAAGGACCGCCACAAGCTCGACCGTAAGATCGCGATGGAACTCGACTGGCTGCGCTACGGCGTGACGGCGCGGCGCAAGCGCAACCAGCGCCGCCTCGCCGATCTCGGCGCGTTGCGCGAGAAGCGCCGGACCGAGCGGCGGGTCCAGGGCGAGGTCAAGATGAGCCTCACCGAGGGCGAGCAGTCGGGCAAGCTGGTGATCGAGGCCAAGGGCGTCTCCAAGGCGTGGGACCGGCCGATCGTCGTCGATTTCTCGATCCGCATCGCCCGTGGCGACCGGATCGGTGTGATCGGCGCCAACGGGGCCGGCAAGACGACCCTGCTGGGGCTCCTGACGGGGCGGCTCCAGCCGGATTCCGGCACGATCAAGATCGGCGCCGGCGTCGAGATGGTGACGCTCGACCAGAAGCGCGAGGCGCTCGATCCGAACGCGACCTTGAAGGCGACGCTCACCGGGGGCAGCGGCGACAACGTCTCGGTCGGCGGCGAGATGCGCCACGTCATGGGCTACATGAAGGACTTCCTGTTCTCGCCGGAGCAGGCCAACACGCCGGTCTCGGTGCTCTCGGGCGGCGAGCGCGGCCGCCTGATGCTCGCCCGCGCCCTGGCGCGCACGGCCAATCTGATGGTGCTCGACGAGCCGACCAACGATCTCGACCTCGAGACGCTCGATCTGCTCGAGGAGATGCTGGGGGATCATCCCGGCACGGTGATCGTGGTCAGCCATGACCGCGACTTCCTCGACCGGGTGTGTTCGTCGGTGCTGATGTCGGAGGGCGAGGGGCGCTGGGTCGAATATGCCGGCGGCTATTCCGACATGGTGGCGCAGCGCGGGGCCGGCGTGGCGGCGCGGCGGGTGGAGAAGGCGGAGGCGCAGCCGAAGCCGGCCAAGGCGGCGCCGGCGGCCGAGGAGGCGCCGAAGAAGCGGCGGCTCTCCTTCAAGGAGAAGCACGCGCTGGAGACGCTGCCGGGCAAGATCGAGGCGATGCAGAAGGATCTGGCGAAGCTGCACGACCTGCTCGCCGATCCGGGTCTCTACGCCCGCGATCCCGCGCGGTTCGCCAAGGTCTCCAAGGCGGTCGACGACACCCAGACGGCGCTCGCCGCCGCCGAGGACGAGTGGCTGGCGCTCGAGATGCTGAAGGAAGAGATCGAGGGGTGAGCGGCGGTTCGTCTTCGCCTCCGGCGAAGACGAACGAAGACGTCCGGTGGACGGCTTGCACGGACCGAGGCCGGCGTGCCGGTCTCGTGGTCTCGTCAGAGGGCGAGCGACGCGACGAGGACGATCGCCCCGGCGCCACAGGCCCCGGTCAGGGCCAGGTTGAAGGGCCATTCGCCGTTGACGCCCTTGTTCTGCCGATATCCCGTCCAGGACGCGTAGCCGACGAGAGCGAGAGCGGCGGCGACGGTCGTTTTGAGGACGATCGGAATCATGGTCTCGAAATAGACGATGCCCATGACGGTCGCCACAGCGGCCGCAGGGGTGATCGCTCGCGATACGACCTCCTTGATCGACAGAAACGCCATTGGATCCCACCCCTCCGACGGACGGCGACAGCCATATCGAAAAGATGTTGGATTCGATGCGCGGCCACATCTCCCAATTGGGGTATGTCGCTCGGTTCGAAACCGGCGCGGTTCGATCAACCCGGCGGCTCCCGTCAAGACTTGATCGACAGACGGGCGAGAAGGCCGACCAATTCGGCTTGACGTGAGACGCCGATCTTCGCGAAGACCCGCTTCAATACCGTCCGGGCGGTGTCTTCGGCGATGCCGAGTCGCTCGGCGACGGCGCGCGGTTGCAGGCCGGTGCCGACCAGGGAGGCGATGCGGGCTTCGTTCAGGGTCAGTCCGAGCAGGTCGCGCAGCACGGTCGGGTCGACCGGAGCGCCTCGGTCGAGCGGTACGGCGAGGACGAGCACCCGCGTGTCGGCGAGCATCGCGTCGGCCAACATGTCCGGCGTGGTGAGCGGCAGGACGTGGAGGACGACGCGATCGCCGCCCCCGTCGGCGCCGAGCAGGACCGGCTTGGGGGTGGATGACGAGGCGTCGAGGCAGCGCGCGAACTCTGCCGCGAAGGCCGCGCGCTCGGCTCGGGTGGTGGGGGCGAGCCGGCCCTCACGGATGTCGAGCAGAGCGCCGCGCAGGGCGCCTCCCGCCGGATTGGACATGGTCACGCGACCCAGGGAATCCAGGCCGAAGACGCCGATGTTCATGGAGGAGAGCACGCGCGCCAAGCCGTCGGCGCGCATTTCCGCGTCGAAGAGACGAATGCCGAGACGCAGCGATTGCTCGACGTGGCGGCCGAGATGGGCGACCAGACGAAGCTCGTCGTCGCCGAAGCGGGGCTTGTCGAACCGGCGTTGAACCGAAATGAACACGGTGACGCGTGGATTCGGCGCCACGTTGACGGCGGCGAACCAGCCCAGACCCTGGGGCACCAGATAGTCGGTATAGATCGGCAGAGTGGCGACTTCGTCGTCCTCGACGACGTCGCGATCGGTCACGGCGTCGGTGGTGAGGTCGAATCCGCGTTCCAATACTCTGAAGGCGCGGGTGTCGCTCGAGGCCCAACGGGCGACGTACTCGGCGTGGCTCGCCTCCAGTGCCGGCGAGACGATGGTGCCGAGGCTGCCGTCGTCGCGGCGCCATATGAGGACGGTCCCGACGTCGCCCGAGCAGGCGGCGATCGCCTGCAACGCGTCGGGCCACAGATCGGGCCTCGTCGCGGCGTCGTAGATCGAACGAACCGCGTCGTGAATGGTCTCTCCGACGTCCATGCCGCCCCCTCCTCCCCGGCCTCGGTCGACGACGTCGAAACATAACCGATACCTGTTCGAGGCCACACGAATTTTCGCCGTCGAGGCTTCGACTTTCGGTGCCGACCCGAACGGGCGGGAGGACGCGCCCGCTCGGGTCGGCGGCTCACTTCGGCTCGATGGCGTAGGTGTCGATCGGCGGGATGGTGTCGATCAGACCGCGCGCCTTCAGGAAGGCGGCGAAGCGCTCGGTGCGGACGCGGTCGAGGGCGCCGGGGCGTTTGGCGAAGCGGGGCATGGTGTCGACGAGGGCGCGGCGGTTCAGCTCGTCGTCGAGCTTGGCGTCGGCCGCCTTCAGGATCGCGGCGGTCTCGGCCGGATGGTTGGTCGCCCACAGGGTCGCGGCCTCGAGAGCGGCGGTGAAGCGGGCGAAGCGGGGCTCCTTCGCCTTGTCGCTACGGGCGGCGAGGATCAGCTCGTCATAGGGCGGCACGCCGTGCTCCTCGGGGAAGAAGGTGACGGCCTTCTTGCCGGCGAGCTCCAGTTCGGTCGCCTCGAAATTGCGATAGCCACCGACGGCGGCGTCGACCTGACCCGACATCAGCGCGGCGGTCAGCGCGAAGTTGACGTTGATCAGCTCGACGTCGGAGAGCTTCAGCCCGGCCTCGGCGAGCATGGCGGCGAGAATCGCGTCCTCGAAGCCCGACACCGAATAGCCGATCTTCTTGCCCTTCAGATCCGCCAGCGCCTTCACCGGCCCGCCCTCCAGCGCCATCACCGTGTTGAGCGGGGTCTCGATCAGAGTGGCGAAGCGGGTCAGCGGCAGGCCTTCCTTCACCGAGAGATGGAGATCGGGTTGGTAGGTCACGGCCACGTCGGCCTGACCGGCGGCGACGAGACGCGGAGGGGCGGACGGGTCGGCCGGGGCGATCAGCTCGACGTCGAGGCCCTCCTTGGCGAAGAAGCCCCGGTCGCGCGCCACCACCAGGGTGGCGTGGTCGGGGTTCAGGAACCAGTCGAGCACCACGGTCATCTTCTCGGCGGCGGCGGCCGGGGTGACGAAGAGGGCGGCGGCGAGAGCGAGGAGAGGGAGTTTGCGCGACACTGGGGGGTTCCGTCGGTCAGAGGAGGGGGTGTTCAGAGGAAGGCGGGGCCGGTTTCGGGCGCCCAGGGCGCCCAACGGCGGGTGAGGATCTCGACGAGGCCGCGCAGCGCCACCGCCATCACGGCGAGGACGAGGAGGGCTGCGAACATCACGTCGGTCTGGAGGCGGGCGTTGGCGTGCATCATCAGGAGGCCGAGGCCCTTGGAGGCGCCGACCCATTCGCCGATGATCGCGCCGATCGGGGCGACGGTCGCGGCCATGCGCAGGCCCGAGACGAGCGCCGGCACGGCGGCGGGCAGGCGCAGGAAGCGAAACGTGTCGAAACGCGTCGCCTTGTGCAGGCGGGCGAGATCGACGAGGCCGGGATCGAGGCGGGAGAGGCCGTCGTGCAGGCTCGCGGTGACGGGGAAGAAGATCACCAGCGTCGCCATGACGATCTTGGAGGCGAGGCCGAAGCCGAACCACAACACCAGCACCGGGGCGATGGCGAAGACCGGCAACGCCTGGATCACCACGATCGCCGGCATCAAGAGGCGCGCGGTCCAGGGGATCAGCGTCATGATCACCGCCGTGCCGACGCCGAGGACGACCCCGCCGAGGAGGCCGAGGACGATCTCGAGCGCGGTGATTGCGCCGTTCTCGGCGAGCGGCCCGGCCTGACGGATCAGGGCGAGGACGACGCGATCGGGACCGGGCAGGAGATAGGGCGGCGGCGCGAGGACGGCGACGGCGACGCCCCAGGCCGCGACCAGCAGGGCGAGCGGCAGGAGGGCGGCGGCGAGGCGGCGCGCGAAGCGGTTCAGGGACGGGGGCACGCGGATCTCCATCGCTCGACCCGATCGGGGGCGGGGCAGGAGGGGGATCCGGGAGGGGGTGCTATGGCGTTCTTCATGGTTCCCGTCCCTTCGCCGGCATGACCCGGATCAGGTTCGAAGGGTTCGGCACGGGGATCGCGCCATCTCAGCTCTCCTTCGAGAGCACCCCTCGGAACGCCTCGACTGTGATCGAGGACGCGCGGCCACGCAAGCCCAAAGTCGGCGAACAGATTTTCCTCATCTCGCGCCGCAGCATCGATTTTCGGAAGATCCATCCGAAAATCGGCGATTTTCGGACGATTTTTAGGTCAGCACTGTTGACCCTTATTCGGGGCGGGCGTAGCGTGCGGGCCTTCTCATACGTCAAGGCAGATCCGATGTCCGCGCTCGATTGGTCCCATGTCTTCGCCACCCGTTCGGAACGCATGCGCGCGTCCGAGATTCGCGAATTGCTGAAGCTGCTCGACCAGCCCGACATCATCTCCTTCGCCGGCGGCATCCCCGATCCCGCGTTGTTCCCGGTAGCGGCGATCCGCGAGGCGCAGGACGCGATCCTCTCCGATCCCAAGACCGCCGCTCAGGCGCTGCAATATTCGATCTCGGAAGGCTACGTGCCGCTCCGGCAGTGGATCATCGACTTCATGGCGAAGAACGGCGTTCCCTGCACGCTCGACAACGTGCTGATCACCTGCGGTTCGCAGCAGGGGCTCGACTTCCTGGCCAAGATGCTGCTGACGCCGGGCGACACCGCGCTGGTCGAGGCGCCGACCTATCTCGGCGCGCTCCAGGCCTTCAACGCCTACGAGCCGCGCTACGACCGTCTGACGCTCGAGGGCGGCAACGTCACGCCGGCGGCCTATGCGTCCGCGGCGGCGGCCAACGGCGGCCGGGTCAAGTTCGCCTATTGCGTGCCCGATTTCGCCAATCCGACCGGCATCACCATGTCGGTCGAGAACCGCCGCAAGCTGCTCGCGCTCGCCGCCGATCTCGAGATCCCGGTGATCGAGGACAGCGCCTATCAGGCGCTGCGCTTCGAGGGCGAGGGGGTGCCGTCGATCCTGGCGCTCGACTGCGCGGCCAACGGCGGCGACATCGAGAAGACCCGGACGGTCTATTGCGGCACCTTCTCCAAGACGCTGGTGCCGGCGCTCAGGATCGGTTGGATCGTCGCGGCGCAGCCGCTGATCCAGAAGCTCGTCCTGACCAAACAGGCCGGCGATCTCCATTCCTCCACCCTCAATCAGATGGTGATGGCGCGGGTCGCCGAGACCACCTACGACGCCAACGTCGAACGGGCGATCGCGCTCTATCGAGGCCGTCGCGACGCGATGATGGCGGCGCTCGCCACCTCGATGCCGAAGGGTGTCGAGTGGACCAAGCCGGAGGGCGGTCTCTTCGTCTGGGTGACGCTGCCGGTCGGGCTCGACGGGGCGGATCTGCTCGCCCGGGCGATCGCCGAGGAGCGCATCGCCTTCGTGCCCGGCAGCGCCTTCTTCGCGGTCGACGCCATGACCAACACCATCCGCCTCAACTTCTCCTCGCCGAACGAGGCGGAGATCGCCGAAGGCATCGCCCGGCTCGGACGGCTGATCGCGCGCTCGATGGCGTGAGCGGTGGGAGGAGGGCGTCATGCCGTTTCGCGACGTCCTTCTCGCCGTCCTGGTGGTGGCGATCTGGGGGTTCAACTTCGTCGTCATCAAGATCGGCGTCGCCGACGTGCCGCCCTTGTTGCTGACCGGCCTGCGCTTCCTGTTCGCGGCGGTGCCGGCTGTCTTCTTCGTGAAGCGACCGGCCTGCGCGTGGCACTGGGTGGTGACCTTCGGGCTGGTGCTCGGGGTGGTGAAGTTCGGCCTCCTGTTCACGGCGATGAAGCTCGGCATGCCCGCCGGGCTCTCCTCGCTGGTGCTGCAGATGCAGGCCTTCTTCACGATGGCGCTCGCGTTCCTGCTGCTCGGCGAACGGCCGCTCGGGGTGCAGATCGTCGGCGCGGCGATCGCGGCGATCGGCGTCGGGGTGATCGCCTCGACGCGCTCGGGCGGGGGGGCGGCACTCGGGCCGTTCCTGATGGTTCTGGCGGCGGCGGCCTGTTGGGGCCTCGCCAACATCGTCACCAAGAAGGCCGGCCGGGTCGACATGCTCGGCTTCGTCGTGTGGGCGAGCCTGGTGGCGCCGCTGCCACTCTTCGCGCTCTCCTGGACGATCGAGGGGCCGGCGGCGATCGGTGCGGCGCTCGCCCATCCGAGCTGGACGGCGATCGGCGCGGTCGCCTATCTCGCCTGGCCGACGACGGTGCTCGGCTTCGGCGTCTGGTCGTGGCTGATGAGCCGGCACGCGACGGCGACGGTGGCGCCGTTCTCGCTGCTCGTGCCGGTGTTCGGCATGACCAGCGCCTGGGCGGTGCTGGGCGAGCCGGTCGGTGGGCTCGAGGCGATCGGCGCCGGTCTGGTGATCGCCGGGCTGGTGGTCAACGTGTTCGGGCCGCGCCTCGCCCCCGGGCGGGCGTGAGGGGGCCTTCCGGTCTCATGAGATCCCGACTCGTCGGCATTTCATGAGGTTACGGCCTGACCGGCCGACGCCCGTTCGGGCTTGCCTTCACCGACGACGTTTCGAAGAGGTCGAAACGTCGTCATCACGGTTTCAGAACTTCGTCCGCGCTCGCATCGCCTGGGCGATCGTGCCGTCGTCGAGATGATCGAGTTCGCCGCCGACGGGGACGCCGTGGGCGAGCCGGGTCACCGTGACCTCGTGGCCCTCCTCGGCGAGGCGGGCGAGCTGGTCGGTGACGTAATGGGCGGTGGTCTGGCCTTCGACGGTGGCGTTGACCGCCAGGATCACCTCGCGGATCTCGCCGGAGCGGCAGCGCTCGACCAGGGCGTCGATGGTGAGATCGGACGGACCGACCCCGTCGAGCGGCGACAGGACGCCGCCGAGAACATGATAGCGGGCGGAGATGGCGCCGGCCCGCTCCAGCGCCCAAAGATCCGAGACGCCCTCCACCACCACCAGAACCGAGGCGTCGCGACGCTCGTCGCGGCAGACGGTGCAGGGGTCGAGCGTGTCGATGTTGCCGCAGACCGAGCAGACGCCGACCTTCTCGAGCGCCACCTCCATCGCCCGCGTCAACGGGGCGAGCAGGCTCTC
Source organism: Pinisolibacter aquiterrae (assembly GCF_019160155.1). Classification (GTDB taxonomy): domain Bacteria; phylum Pseudomonadota; class Alphaproteobacteria; order Rhizobiales; family Ancalomicrobiaceae; genus Pinisolibacter; species Pinisolibacter aquiterrae. The sequence goes on along the minus strand of NZ_JAFNIH010000019.1, from coordinate 269,143 downwards.
CTTCTTCTCGATCAGATGCAGCGCGGCGCGGCGGGCCGAGCGCGGCCCGAGGCCGGGCAGTTTGGCGAGGAGCTGAATCAGGCGCTCGATCTCGGGTCCGGCGACGTGTCTGGCCATGGAATCTCTCGGAGGCGGAGCGAATCGGAGCGCCAGTCTAGCCCGGCGCGGCAGGCGCGCGCCAAGGTTCCGGGCCGGGGTCGCGAACCGTCGGCGTCGGACGCCGGAGAAAAATTCAAACGATTAAAATTGCGCGACCGGAGGAAACGCGTCGACAAGGCGGGCGGGCTTATCGAGGTATCGAACGGCTCGACATGGTCATGCGAGAGACCCGTGCCCCCGGCAGAGGAGACCCTGGACCCCCCATCGTCACCCCGACGAGCTACCCCGAACGACCACCCCGACTACCCCGACTACCATCCCGGCATCGCCCGGCGTCGTCACACCCGGCGCCTCGATGTTCGCTTCCTCCTCGATGCACCGAGCCCCGCCCGAGCCCCCTCGGGCGGGGTTTCGCTGCGACGCGTGGGATCGCGGAAGATTTCCGTGATCTCCGAAAGTGTTTCCGAACCTTTTCCGGCCAAGGTCGGCCGGCACGACGTCACGAGGGACCGTCCGCCATGAGCGCATCGATTTCGCCGGTTTCCACCTCGACCCCGCCGGCGCGGGGCGTCCCGCGGGGGACGCGTCGGGGGGCGAGAGGTGTGGGCGCCTTCGCTCAGAACGGAAGCTTGAAGCCGCCGGGCAGGCCCATGCCGCCGGTCATCTCGGCCATCTTCTCGGCGATCGCGGCTTCGGCCTTGGCGTGGGCGTCGCGGTGGGCGGCGACGATCAGGTCCTCGACGATCTCGGCCTCCTCGGGCTTCATCAGCGAGGGATCGATGGCGACGCGCTTCAGCTCGCCCTTGCCGGTGATGGTGACGGAGACGAGGCCGGCGCCGGCGACGCCGGTCACCTCGATCTGGGCGAGATCGTCCTGAAGACCGGCCATCTTGGCCTGCATCTCCTTGGCCTTGCTCATCATCTTCATGAAGTCCATGGCGTGCTCCTCGGGCTCGGGATCGCTCTTCGTGCCGCGATCAGTCGTCGGGGGTCCAGCCGGGATCGCCCTCGTCGCCGGCCGGCGGGGCGTCCCAGGCGAGTTCGGTGTCGCCGGTCTCCTCGGTCGCCTCGCTGCGGACGCGCACGTCGACGATGGCGGCGCCGGGGAAGCGCTTCAGCACGGCGGCGACCAGCGGTTCGGCGCGGGCGTCGGTGACGAGGCGATCGCGCAACTGCTCGCGCTCCTCGGCGACGGTGGCGCCGCCGGCCTCGCGCGAGACCGCGACGATCCAGCGCTCGCCGGTCCATTCCGACAGTTTGCGAGCGAGATCCTGAGGCAGGTCGAAGGCGGCGCCGGGTTCCAGCGACACGTCGATGCGGCCGGGCTGGAAGGCGACCGGGCGCATCTGCCGCTCGACCGCGATCTTCAGGCGGATGTCGCGATGTTCGGCGGCGAGCGCGGCGACGTCGGCGAGTTGGGTGAGCGCCGGTCCGCGCCGGGTGACGGCGGGCTTCGGCGCGGGCGGCGTCGGCGTGGCGTTGCTGGCGACGAGGCGCGGGCCGGGCGGGGGTGGGCTCTCCGGCTCGACGCGGGGCGTCGGATCGGGTTCGGCGAGGCGCGCGACGGGCGACGGATCGGCCTGGCGAGCCTGGGCGCCGCCGGATCCGGAGACCGCCATGGTGGTGGTCTGGCCGGTCGGCGCGGCACCACCGCCCGGGCCGCGCGGCGCCGACGGGGCGGGCGTGCCGGCGGGCGCGGCACCCTGGCGCAGCATCTTCAGCGCCTCGTCCGGGGTCGGCAGGTCGGCGGCATAGGCGAGGCGGACCAGCAGCATCTCGGCGGCGGCGAGCGCCTTGGGGGCGTTCTTGACCTCGTCGTGACCCTTCAGCAGCATCTGCCAGGCGCGCGACAGCACCCGCAGCGACAGGCCGGCGGCGAAGGCGCCGCCGCGCACGCGCTCGTCCTCGGAGATGCCGGCGTCGGCGGCGGCCTCCGGCACCAGTTTCAGGCGGGTGACGAAATGGGTGAAGTCGGCGAGATCGGCGATCACCACGGCCGGGTCGGCGCCGACGTTCCATTGGGCGCGCAGCTCGGCGAGGGCGCCGGCGGCGTCGCCCTTCATGAGATGCTCGAAGAGATCGATGATGCGGGCGCGATCGGCGAGCCCGAGCATCTGGCGCACTTCCGCCACCTCGATGCGGCCGTCGCCGTGGGCGATCGCCTGATCGAGCAGGGAGAGGCTGTCGCGGACCGAGCCCTCCGCCGCGCGGGCGACCAGCCGCAGCGCCTCGTCGTCGATCTCGACGGCCTCGGCGTCGGCGATCCGGCGCAGGTGGCGCACCAGGACCTCGGCCTCGATGCGCCTGAGGTCGAAGCGCTGGCAGCGCGACAGGATGGTGATCGGGACCTTGCGGATCTCGGTGGTGGCGAAGATGAACTTGACGTGCTCGGGCGGCTCCTCGAGCGTCTTGAGGAGGCCGTTGAAGGCCTGCGACGAGAGCATGTGCACCTCGTCGATGATGTAGACCTTCATCCGCGCCGAGACCGGCTTGTAGCGCACCGCCTCGATGATCTCGCGGATGTCGCCGATGCCGGTGTGGGAGGCGGCGTCCATCTCGATGACGTCGACGTGGCGGCCTTCCATGATCGCCTTGCAGTGGACGCCGAGCTTCGGCATCTCGATGGTCGGGCGGTCGATCTCGCCGGGGATCTCGTAGTTGAGCGCGCGCGCCAGGATGCGGGCGGTGGTGGTCTTGCCGACACCGCGCACGCCGGTCAGCATCCAGCCTTGGGCGATGCGGCCGATCTGGAAGGCGTTCGAGAGGGTGCGGACCATCGGCTCCTGGCCGATCAGGTCGTCGAAGTTCTGCGGGCGATATTTGCGGGCGAGGACGCGATAGGCGCCGGAGGCGGCGGGCTTCTCGGCGGCGTCGGGCGGAAACAGACCGTCCATGCGGGCGCCTCTCTCGAAGAAACCTCAAGAACCCGATCGATCGGGGCCGCTCTCGAAAGCGAAGAAGGAGGCCGACGCGCGACCCGCGTCCGACTCGTCTGGGCTGCTTCCTTCCGGACCTGACCCGGTCGGCGAGTGACAACGTCCACCGCCGACCTCCCAGGGCTTCATATCGGGGATGAACGGCGAAAAGGCAAGAGGGGAGGCGCTTCTCCCCACAGGCACGGCCGTCTTCGCGTCCTCCCCGGTCAGGATCGGCCGGGGAGCGGGGGCGCGACGGAGGCCCGCGCGCCCGGCCAGCGAAGGCCGCCGAAGATCACGAGATTGCCGAGGATGGTCAGACCGAGGCCGATCGCGGTGCGCAGATCGAAGACGTAGCCCTCGTAGAGCGCGGAGAGCAGCAGGGCGATCACCGGGAACATCACCGTCGCATAGGCGGCGCGGCCGGAGCCGATGCGGGCGACCAGCATCAGATAGGTGGTGAAGCCGATCACCGAGCCGAAGACCGCGAGCCACCCGAGGGCGAGCAGGTAGCGCGTGTCGGGCGGGGCGACGAGCGGGGTTCCGGTCGCGGCGAGGACGGCGAGGAGGAACAGGCTCGCGTAGGTCATGCCATAGGCGTTGGCGGTGAGCGGGGGGACGCCGGCGGCGGAGTTGCGGCGCGAGACCATGTTGCCGAAGGAGAAGAACAGGGTGCCGAGCGCCGCCAAGGCGAGGCCGAGCGGCGCGTCGGGGCCGAGGATCCCCTCGCGCACCGCCGGGGCGAAGAGCACGGCGAGGCCGCCGACGCCGATCGCGGTGGCGAGGAGGGTGCGCGCGGCGATGCGTTCGCCGAAGAAGAGGCGGGCGTTGACGGCGTTGTAGATCGTCGCCAGCGAGAAGACGACCGAGACGAGCCCGCTCGGGATGAAGCGGGTGGCGTTGTAGAAACAGACGAAGTTGAGGCTGAAGAGGCAGAGCCCCTGCAGCGCCATGAAGAGATGGTCGCGCGGCCGTGTCGGGGCGAGGCGGCCGAGGAGCGCCAGCACCGGCAGGAGCAGGAGCGCGGCGAGCGCGAAGCGGTAGAAGATCGACGTCAGCACGGGCACCGGCCCCAGCTGCATCGCGATGGCGATCCAGGTGGTGCCCCAGACGAAGACGGTGGTGGCGAAGAGAAGGGCGTTCATCGGAAAGGTTCCTCGATTGGGCGAGGACCATGCCGCGATCGGCCGGCGCCGGCTTGCACGATCTTGCGGTGAAACGTCGACGGCGCACGGCGGACGGGTTGTCCCGGGTCGCGGCGGCTGCCACAGTGGGCGGGATCTCCTCCGCCGACCGAGCCTCGATGTCCGCCGCGCTCTCCGTCTTCGATCAACTGTCGCGTTCGGCGGCCCGGTTGCAGGGGCGGCTCGACGTCGGGCGCGGGCGCGGCGTCGCGATCTGGACCAACGACGCCGATCGGGTGCGCTACGAGAACACGCGCCTCCACACGCTGAGCCTCTATCTCGAGGGCGGCGAGGAGAGCCGGCGGATGGATCGCGGCGCGGTGCGCGGGCGGCCCGGCGCGCTCTGTCTCCTGCCGCAGGGCTCGGGATCGGACTGGGCGATCGGCGGCCGCTTCCGCTTCGTCCATCTCTATCTCTCCGACGAGCGGCTGCGCGCCTTCATGGCGGAGACGCTCGACCGGGAACCGGCGACCTTGTCGCTGCCCGACCTCACCTATTACCGCGAGCCGGGGCTCGCCGCCGCGATGACGGCGCTCGCCGCCTGTTGCGAGCGGGACGACGTCTTCGCCGCCGAGGCGGTGCTCGCCGATCTCTGTCACCGGCTCCTCACCTCGCCGGCGCACGGGGCCGCCGCCGCGCGGCCGTTGCGGGGCGGGCTCGCGCCGGCTGTCTCGCGGCGGGCGGTCGAGCGGCTGCGGGCGCGGCTCGATGCGCCGCCGAGCCTCGAGGATCTGGCGGCGGAGGCGGGGCTCAGCCCGTTTCATTTCCAGCGGATGTTCCGGGTGAGCCACGGTCTCAGCCCGCACGGGTTTCTCGAGGCGGCGCGGGTCGCGGAGGCGCGGCGGTTGATGCGGGCGGGCGTCGGGCTGGCGGAGGTGGCGAGCGCCTGCGGCTGGTCGCACCAGAGCCATTTCACCCGTGCCTTCCGCGCCGCGACCGGGCTCGCGCCGGGGGCGTGGCGGCGGGCGGCGGGCGCCGAGGCGCGCGGTTAGGCGAAGAGTTCGGGCCGCCGAACCCTGAGCGTCTGGACCGCATGGGCGGTCTTCAGATCGAGGCCCTCGCCCCGGTCGACGAGCGCGGCGAGGTCCGACAGAGCGATCACCACCACCTCGATGTCCTCGCCCTCGTGGGCGAGGCCGCCGCCGTCGCCGACACGGGCGGCGGCGAGGTCGACCTCGGCGAGGTAGAGCCACACCTTCTCGCCGACGAGGCCGGGGGAGGGGCGGAACGCGCCGATCGCCTCGATGCGGCCGAGGTCGAGCCCGGCCTCTTCCATGGCCTCGCGGCGAGCGGTCGCCTCGGGGCCCTCGCCGTCGCCGTCGAGGAGGCCGGCGACGACCTCGAGGCTGAGGGGATCGTCGCCCTGGAGCGCCTGGGGCAGGCGCAACTGGCGCACCAGCACCGCTTCCCGGCGGGCGGGATCATAGGCGAGCACGGCGGCGGCCCAGCCGTGGTTCTCGATCTCGAAGGTCTGGGTGTGGTCGCGTCCGTCGCGGCGGCGGGTGGCGAAGGTGACGCGCTCAAGGCTGCAGAAGCCCTTCCACATGGTCTCGCGCGAGAGGATCCGGTAGGGCCGGGCGCCGGATGCGTCGTCGGGCGCGCTCATCCGTCGAGCTCGGAACCGGGGGCGAGCGTCAGGCGCAGGCCCTCGAGGTTCTCGGCGGTGAGGATCTGGCAGGCGAGGCGGGAATTCTCCTGAACCTCGAAGATCTGGTCGAGCTGATCCATCTCCTCGTCGGTCGGCGGCGGGAGTTGGTCCATCCATTCGGGATCGACGTAGACGTGGCAGGTGCCGCAGGCGCAGGCGCCGCCGCATTCGGCCTTGATCGGCAGACCCCAGTCGCGGATCACCTCCATCACGCGCCAGCCGTCGAGGGCGGCGAGCGTGTGTTCGACGCCGTCGCGGTCGACCACGGTGATCTTGATCGAGCCTTCGTCGAAGGGATCGAACGGATCCTCCTCGAAGATCGGCTGGGGGGTGTCGGTCATGATGTCGTCTTTCGCGCCGCGCAATTCCGCCGTGCCGGGGGCATAGCGCACCGCCTCGTCCGGTTCAATCGTCACGCGCTCCATCGTTCGGCGAAGCTCCTGTCCTACTGGGCTCATGAAATTCGGACGCGTCCGAATTTCATGAGCGTTACGGCCCGACCGGCCGACGTCCGGTCGGGCTCGCCTCGGCGCACGACGTCTCGAACGGGTCGAAACGTCGTGCGCTCGGTATCACGCGCCGCACCAGGCGTCGCGCCAGGCGGTCGACACCCAGGGGCGATGCTGGAGGGGGGCGAAGCCGTCGCCGGCGCCGGTCGGCTGATAGCGCACCGGCAGGGCGGGGCGCTCGCCGCGCTCGAGGCGGCGGCGGGTCGGCTCGTCCTCGACCTCGATCGTGTCGAAGCCGCAGCGGCAGAGCGCCTCGAGCTGGTCCCACAGGATGTCGCCGACGGCGCGCAATTCGCCGGTGAAGCCGTGGCGCTCGCGGGCGAGGCGGGCGAGCGAGGAGCCGCGGCCGTCGCCGAACTTCGGAAAGCGGATCGCCAGGGCGCCGATCACCGCCAGATCGGCGGCGAGATCGTCGAGGCGATCGCCGGGATCGAGGACGATGCCGAGGTCGGAGCCGCGCGCCAGCAGCGCCTCGCGCTCGGCGAGGAAGCGGGCCTTGGAGACGAAGAAGGCGCGATTGCCGATCGTCTCGCCGTCGGCGACGACGACGCGGGCGTCGAGGGTGAACCCGGTCTTGCGGAAGACGTCCTTCATCGTTCAGATCCCACTGCCGTCGTTGTCGTCACCGGCTCCGAGGCCGAGGTGGATGCCGCATTCGGTCTTGGCCTTGCCCCGCCACCGTCCGGCGCGCGGATCCTCGCCGGGCGCGACGCGGCTGGTGCAGGGCAGGCAGCCGATCGAGGGAAAGCCCTTCTCGACCAGCGGATGGGCGGGCAGATCGCGGGCGCGGACGCGCTCGGCGATCGCCTCGGGCGTCCAGGCGGCGAGCGGGTTCACCTTGATGCGGCGACCGTCGGCCTCGAAAGTCGGAATGGCCGTCCGGGTCGCGGCCTGGAAGCGCTTGCGGCCGGAGATCCAGGCATCGAACCCCTCGATGGCACGAGCGAGCGGCGCCACCTTGCGCAGGGCGCAGCAGGCGTCGGGGTCGGTGTGCCAGAGCCAGCCGTCGGCGTCGGTCGCGGCGACGGCGACCGGATCGGGGCGCAGGGTCCGCACGTCGGTGAAGCCGAGCCGCTCGACGAGACGGTCGCGGTGACGAAGCGTCTCCTCGAAGAGCTTCTCGGTGTCCACGAAGAGGATCGGCACCGAGGTCGAGACCTCCGCCACGAGATCGAGCAGCACGGCGGATTCCGCCCCGAACGAGGAGACGACCGCGATCCGGCCGGGGAAGAGGCGGTGGATCGCGAGATCGATCAGCTCGGCCGTCGGCAGGCCGGCGTGGAGCCCGTCGAGAGCGGCGGCGCGGAATTCGGCCGCCTCCGCCGCCGCCAGCCGGCGCCGGGCCTCGGCGGAGACGATCTCGATCGCCGTCATGTCCGCTCTCCGAGCGTCGCCAGGGCGGCCTTGAAGGGGGCGACGCCGACGCGGCCATAGGCCTCGAGGAAGGTCTCGCGCGGCGACGACCTGAGGCTGAGATAGGTGTCGACGATGGTCTCGACCGCGTCGGCGACCTGATCGGGCCAGAAGCCGGGGCCGGCGGCATCGCCGATGCGGGCGGCATCACCGGCGTCGCCGCCGAGGGTGATCTGGTAGAATTCCCTGCCCTTGCGGTCGACGCCGAGGATGCCGATCGCGCCGACGTGGTGATGGCCGCAGGCGTTGATGCAGCCGGAGATCTTGACGTCGAGCGGGCCGATTTCGGCAGCGCGGGCGGGGTCGGCGAAGCGGCGCGAAATGTCTTTCGCGATCGGGATCGAGCGGGCGTTGGCGAGCGCGCAGAAGTCGAGGCCGGGGCAGGTGATGGTGTCGGTGACGAGACCGGCGTTGGCGGTGGCGAGCCCGGCGGCGACCAGCCCGGCGTGGAGCGCCGGCAGATCGTCGCGCTTCACGTGCGGGAACACCACATTCTGACGGTGGGAGATGCGGAGATGGCCGAAGGCGAAGCGGTCGGCGAGGTCGGCGATCGCCTCCATCTCGGTCGCGGTGGCGTCGCCCGGCACGCCGTCCTCCGGCTTCAGCGAGATCGTCACCGAGGCGTAGCCCGCGACCTTGTGGGCGGAGACGTTGGCGCCGGTCCAGCGGGCGAAGGCGGGATCGCGGGCGGCGGCGGCCGCCTCGATCGCGCTCTCTGCGGCGAGGGTCTCGAAGGCGGGGGGCGCGAAATGGGCGGCGATGCGGGCGACGTCGTCGGGGCGCAGCGTCAGGGCGCGATCGCCGAGGGCGGCGAATTCGGCCTCGACCTCGTCGCGGATGGTCTCGCGTCCCGCCTCGTGCAGGAGGATCTTGATGCGGGCCTTGTACTTGTTGTCGCGGCGTCCGTAGAGATTGTAGACGCGCAGGATCGCCTGGGTATAGGCGAGCAGATCCGCCTCGGGCAGGAAGTCGCGCAGCTTCCAGGCGACGAAGGGCGAACGGCCGAGACCGCCGCCGACGTGGACCTCGAAGCCGATCTCGCCGGCCGCGTTCTTCTTCACCGCGAAGCCGATGTCGTGGAAGCGGATGGCGGCGCGGTCCTCGGTGGCGCCGGTGACGGCGATCTTGAACTTGCGCGGCAGGTAGGTGAACTCCGGGTGGAGCGACGACCATTGGCGCAGGATCTCCGCGTAGGGGCGCGGATCGGCGATCTCGTCGGGAGCGGCACCGGCGAAATGATCGGCGGTGACGTTGCGGATGCAGTTGCCCGAGGTCTGGATGGCGTGCATCTCGACCGCCGCCAGCTCCTCGAGGATGTCGGGCAGATCCTTCAGCGCCGGCCAATTGAACTGAATGTTCTGGCGGGTGGTGAAATGGCCGTAGCCCTTGTCGTAGACCCGGGCGATGCGGGCGAGGGAGCGCAACTGGCGGCTCGACAGGGTGCCGTAGGGGATGGCGACCCGCAGCATGTAGGAATGGAGCTGGAGATAGACGCCGTTCATCAGACGGAGCGGGCGGAACTGCTCCTCGGTCAGATCGCCCGACAGGCGCCGGGCCACCTGATCGCGGAACTGGGCGACGCGGGCGGCGACGAACTGGTGGTCGAAATCGTCGTAGACGTACATGGCGGGTCTCCTTCGATCTCGCCTCAGGCGGCGCGGGCGCGGTCGGCGCGGGCCGCCGCCTCGGACCCGGAGGTCGGGCCGGAGGCGCGGATGCGCTCGCGCATGGTCGCCGGCGTCGGCCGGCCGTCGAGGTCGATCAGCGCGACCGCATAGGGATCGACGATGCGGCGGGCGGCGACGTCCTCGCCCGCCGCGGCGATCGCGGCGGCGGCGGCCTCGGGCGTGAGCACGGCGGCGGCGGCGAAGGCCTCGACCCAACGGCCCTCGGCATCGCGGAAGACGACGCGGCCGTCGATCAGGCGGTTGGCGGTGACGACCTGCATGGCGCGGCCTCTCGAAACGACGGGGACGGGGTCCGGATCTCCGGATCCGGGCGGCTCGACCTCGTTTCTAGAGGAGGCGGGATCGGCCCGCGCCGTTCGCGTTTGCGAAATCGCGGGAGGCGGCGAAACAGATTTTCCTGCTTCGGCGCCCGCGCGAAACGGCGCGGGGAAAGCCTCCCGCGAGAGGGTGTTCGGCGCCGGCTCGAGCGTGGGCTCAGTGGGGGCGGGCGTCCTCGGAGAGGAGATAGACGACCAGCGTCACACCGAGCCCCAGGGCGAAGACGCCGTAGAGGCTCGCGTGCGCCGCCGCCGGCGAGAGGCCTTGGGCGGCGAGATGTTTCATGAAGGCGCCGGAGAGCGGCTGGATCACCGCGGCGCCGCCGATCAGGGCCATGTTCATCAAGGTCAGGCCGCGGCCGAGCAGGGGGGCGGGCAGGAAGGCGCGGGTGTGCGCCATCAATACGCCGTAGGTCATGCCGAAGCCGCCGATGGCGCCGAAGGCGAGGCTCGCCGGGCCGACGCCCATGGCCGGGATCAGCGCCAGGGCGGCGAGGCCGCCGATGGTCAGCACCGTGCCGGCCACCACCACCCATTTGCGGGTGCGGAACCAGCGGTCGAGCGGACCGTAGGCGAAGGAGGCGAAGATCATGGCGAAGACCATCACCGAGACCGCGTTGCCGCGCTCGACGGGGGCGAGATGGTGGACGTCGGAGAAATAGGGGCCGACCCAGAGACCGCGCACCGCCACGACGATCGGGTAGGAGAGGAGCGCGATCGGATAGAGCGGCCACAACTGGCGGATCTTCAGGACGTCGACGAGGCCGGGGGCGCGCTCCCGGGTCTCGGTCTTCTCGATCAGGGGCGGGGGATCGCGCACCACGAAGAAGACCAGGGCGGCGGCGAGGAGGGTCGCGGCGGCGATGGCGAGCATGGTCGCGCGCCAGCCCCAGGCCTGGGCGACGGCGGCGAGCGGCGTGGCGGCGGCGAGATTGCCGAGCGAGCCGATGCCGACGATCACCGAGGAGAACAGCGCGAAACGGGCCGGCGTGCTGGTGCGGCCGATCACCCACAGCGCGCCCATGAAGATCGGGGCGCAGCCGAAGCCGATCAGCGCCATGCCGGCGACCGAGACCCAGGGCGTGTGCGAGGTGGCGAAGACGATCGATCCGATCATGGCGAGCAGCATCGGCCCGGCGACGGTGCGCCGCGCGCCGAAACGGTCGAGCGAGGCGCCGACCGGGATCTGCACCGCGGCGAAGGCGGCGAAGAAGGCGGCCGAGACGACGCCGAGCCAAGCCGCGTCGAGGCCGACGTCGGTGGCGAGTTCAGGGGCGATGATCGCGAGGAAGGAGCGATAGAACTGGCTGAGGAGATAGCCGAAGACCAGGACGACGAGGGTGGGCACGGGCGCATTTTCCGATTTCGATCGATTAGACAGTATCGACTTGCCGTCCGGACGCCAGGGGAGGTGGCGCGTGTCTGCCCCTCACGCATGCGAGAGCGGTGGACAAAGGCCCGGGCGCGGGTGTCGAATGGCGCCGCGAAGTGCGGGCGTCATGGAGCTTCGGCGGAACTGTCGTAAGGTCAGGCCCTGGAGACTCACGACCGTCGACCCCATCTGTCGACGCGGGTGGGTCCGTCCGCCGTGTCACGAAACTGGGAGAAGCCCCGTGTCCGACGTCCTCGTCAAAACGCCGATGCAGTATCTCGACAAGGCCATGGGCGCCCTGCGCGACCTCGGTCTCGCCCCGCCGACCACCGCCGAGGCGCCGATCGTCGGGCTGCTCGAGAAGATCTCCGATCTCTCCCCCGACAAGATCGTGATCATCACCCGCACCCTCGGTCAGGCCGAGGTGTTCAACGAGGTGGTGCGCAATCAAGTCTCGCAGATGGAGATCGGCGAGCGCTACAAGGCGATCACCTCCGGTTTCGACTCGATCCGCGACGACGCCAAGAAGATGGTCGATCAGATCGCCGACGGTAAGATCGACATGTTCGAGCGCGCCACCAACGCCTGGATGAAGCTGTCGCGCGGCGACATCGCCGACCGTTTCGACAAGGTGCGTGCGATCTATCTCGACGTCTCCAAGGAGACCAAGAACCAGATCGAGCGCGAGGGCACCATCCTCGAGGCCTATCGCGACTATCGCGGCGCCCTCAAGCAGGCCGAGGTGCTCGCCCTCGAGGTGCTGAAGCAGGCCGAGGATCACTGGAACAAGACCAAGGCCGATCTCGCCGCCGCCGCCGACAAGGTCGCCGCCTTCCAGGGCGAGCCGGCCGAGAAGGCGCGGCTCGAGCTCGAGCGCGACGAACACGTGCGCCGCACCCAGGACGAGGAGAAGCGCTATCAGATCGCCAAGGATCTCTCCGACAATCTGACCATCGGCTACAACACCTCCGAGGTCATCATGGCGCGTCTGATGCAGACGACCAACGCCAAGGAGCGGGTCTATCAGCAGTCGGTCAGCTTCTTCTCGACCAACGATTCGGTGCTGACGGCGCTGAAGGCCTCGTTCACCGGCATGTTCGGCCTGCACGAATCGACCCAGACCCTCAACGCGATGAAGGAGGGCGTCTCCAAGAGCCTGGAGTCGCTCGCCGAGATCGGCGACAAGGTCCAGGAGGCGGCGGTGCGCGCCGGCTACGGCCCGACCATCCGCGCCGACGCGGTCAAGAAGCTGGTCGACTCGGTCGTCAACTTCCAGATCAAGTCGACCGAGATCATCGCCGAGATGCGCGATCAGTCGACCAGGAACTCGGCCGAGATCCGCGACGCGGTCGAGGACGGCAAGCGCCGCATGGCGCGGCTGATCACGGCCGGTGCCGAGCTGGACAAGGCCTCCTGACGCGAAGGTGCATGCGATGACCGACGTCGCCATGACGTCGCCGACCGTGGCCGGGGTTTCCCCGGCCACGCCCCCGGCGCCCCAGAAGCTCGACGATCTGATGTTGGCGATGGACGTCGTCGACACCCTGCGCCACCAGGAGACGGTGGCGCTCCGGGAACTCGACGACGACGCCCGCAAGGCGGCGCTCGTGGAGCGGCTGAAGAAGCTCTATGCCGATCAGGGCATCTCGGTGCCGGATTCGATCATCGAGCAGGGCGTGAAGGGGCTCGAGGAGAGCCGCTTCTCCTATACGCCGACGCCGCCGAGCTTCGCCCGGACGCTGGCGCTGATGTGGATCGATCGCGGTCGCTGGGCGGCGATCGTCGCCGGCGTCGTCGTGGCGTTGGCGGTCGGTATCGGCGGTTATTCCTATTTCGTGGTCGGCGGCGCCGAGCGCGCGGCCGAGGCGGCGCGGGTGGAGATCGCCCAGACCCTGCCGCAGGCGCTCGCCAAGGCGGCGCAGGCGGCGCGCGACGAGGCCAAGGTGCCGGCGGCGACGGCGTGGATCGACGAGGTCGCCAAGCGCGGTCGGGCTGCGATCGCGCGCTCCGACGCGCCCGCGGCGAAGGCGGCGATCGGCGAACTCGATGGGCTGACGGCGACGCTCCGGCAGAGCTACGAGATCCGGGTGGTGTCGCGCTCGGGCGTGCGCTCCGGCGTCTATCGGCTGCCGCCGGGCAAGCAGTCGCGCAACTACTATCTGATCGTCGAGGCGATCGGCCCGGACGGCAAGGCGCTGCCGCGCGAGATCACCAACGAAGAAAACCAGGTGAAGAAGACGGTGACGATCTGGGGTCAACGGGTGCCGCAGGCGACCTACGACCGGGTCGCCGCCGACAAACGGGACGACGACATCATCCAGCAGCCGCGTCTGGGTGAGAAGCGTCGCGGCGAACTCGACGTCCGTTGGACCCTGCCGGTCGAGACCGGCGCCATCACCGAGTGGTGACCCCCATGATTTCCGGACGTGACGCACTCGCCCAGTTGGAGCGAGCCATTGCCACCAGCCGCGACGACGAGACCCGTCTCGACGACGCGCTCGCCTCGGCGACCGAGGACGCGGAACGGCTGCGTGCCCAACAGGCCGACGCCTTCCGCCGCCTCGCCAAGGTGCGGCTCGATTCGCTCGCCGAGGGGGCGATCGGCCAACGGCTCGACCGGGCCGAGAGCGAGGCCCTGGCGATCCTCTCCGAGAAGCGCAAGTCGCTCGCCGAGATCGCCGCCAAGCGCAAGGCGGCGGCGGCGAAACTGGCCGAGGCGCAGGGCACCCGCCACGAGATCGCCGGCCGTCTCGAGGCGGTCGCCGATCGGCTGACGGCGCTCGACGAGGCGACGCGGCGGCGGCTGCCGAGCAATTCCGCCTGGGTCGCGGCCGACGGGCGGGTGAAGGCGGCGGAGGCGACCGCCGCCCGCGCCGAGGCCAAGGCGAAACAGGCGGAGGAGGATCGCGTCTCCAAGGGCGAGCCCTTCGAGAGCGATCGGCTTTTCATGTATCTGTGGACGAAGGGGTTCGGCACCTCGGCCTATGCGGCCTCGTTCTTCACGCGCTATTTCGACCGCAAGGTGGCGCGGCTCTGCAACTTCGTCGAGGCACGGCCGAACTACGCCATGCTGACGGAGATCCCGGTGCGGCTGAAGGCCCATGCCGAGCGGCTCAGGGCCGAGGTGGCGGAGATCGCGGCCGAGCGCACCGCGATCGAGCGGACCGCGCTCGAGGCCGACGGCATCAAGGCGCTCGAGGCGGAATTCGCGTCCGTCAAGGCGGAGATCGACGTGGGCAATCGGGGCATCGCCGCGACCCAGTCCGATCTCACCACGCTCGACGCCAGCCACGAGGCGCTGGTCGGCGGCGACGATCCGACGCTCGCCCAGGCGCTCGACGGGGTCGCGGCCTCGCTCGCGGGCACCGATCTGAAGACGCTCTACGCCGACGCCTTCGCCACGCCGACGCCGGAGGACGAGAAGATCGTCCGCCGGATCGAGGAGATCTCCAAGGGGCTCGACAAGGCCGAGCACGAGATCGCGACGACGCGCGCGGCGATCCGCGAAGCGGCGCGGCGACGCGGCGACCTCGAAGAGACGCGCGAGAAGTTCCGTCGCTCCGGTTACGACCGGCCGGGCGTGTCGTTCAACAACGAGAACATGATCGGCAGCGTGATCGGCGGCATCATCGGCGGGGTGATCTCGAGCCCGGAATTGTGGCGGGTGATCCTCGGCGGCTATCAGGCGCCGCGCGGCCACGACGGCGGTTGGATCGGCGGCGGACCGCGCGTGCCGGACGGCGGCGACTGGTTCGGCGGCGGCGGATCGTCGGGCGGCTTCGGCGGCGACGGCGGCGGCTTCTCGACCGGCGGCGGCTTTGGCGGCGACGGCGACCATTCCTCGGGCGGCGGCTTCTGAGGCTCGAACGCCGGGGCCGGGTGGCGCCCGGCCTTCAGGACCGCAGCACCATCGCCACGCCGAGGATCAGGAGGCCGACGCCGACGAGTTCGCGGGCGGTCGGGCGCTCCTTCAGGAGGCCGCGCGACAGGGCCTGCGCGAACAGGATCTCGACCAGCCCGAGGGTGCGCACGGCGGCGACCGGGGCGGTGGCGAAGCCGACGAACCACATCTGCGAGGCGAAGGCGCCGAGAAAGCCGGCGCCGATCGAGGGTCGCCATTCCCTGAGCGTCGCCACCAGGACCGACGGCGAGCGCCACGCCAGCCAGCCGGTCAGGATCGCGGTCTGGACCGTCAGCGAGGCGACCAGGGCGGTGGCGGCATCGACCAGGAAGCCCCCGGAATCGGCGGCGCGGATCGCTCCCTTGAAGAAGACGGCGGCGAGGCCGAAGAAGCCGCCCGAGGCGATGCCGAGCAGGGCCGGGCGCCAGCGGGCGAGGCGGCCGGGCTCCGGGGCGCTCGTCGCCGTCTCCGAGGTGGGCGCGGGTGAGGCCTTCGGCCAGGACAGGATCATCACGCCGACGGTCGCCATCAGGATGGCGCCGATCAGCATGGGCGTGGGGACCTCGCCGAGGAAGGCGAGCGAGAACAGCGCCACCTGGACCGGCTCGGTCTTGGTGTAGGCGATCGTCACCAGGAAGGAGCGATCGCGCATGGCGGCGAGCATGCAGGCGGTCGCCAGGATCTGACCGATGCCGCCGAGCGCGGCCCACAGCCAGAACAGGTCCTGCGGCACCGGCCGGTCGCCGGTCGCAATGATCAGTCCGGCCAGGAACAGAATCGCGAAGGGCAGGCCGAAGAGGAAGCGCACGTTGGTGGCGCCGAGGGTGCCGAGGCTCGTCGTCAGGCCGCGCTGGAGGGCGTTGCGCAGCGACTGGGCGCCGGCGGCGGTGATGGTGGTGAAGATCCACAGCGAGGCGAACACGGGGGGCGGGCTCCGGCGAGACGACGACGGCCGCGCGAGCGGGGCTCGGCGCGGCCGTGGTTCATAGCACGGGTTCGGGGGAAGACCGTAGGCGGCTCATCCTGGGCTCACGATATTCGGACACGTCCGAATATCGTGAGCGTTACGGCCTGACCGGCCGACGCCCGTTCGGGCTCGCCTTCGCTCATGAAGCCTCGAGGAAGTCGAGACTTCATGAGCTCGGGATCACTCGGCGGCGGAGGCCTTGGCGACCTCGGCCTCGCGGCTCTCCTGGGCCTTCAGCTCCTCGAGGCGCGGCATCGAGACGATCGAATAGCCGGAATCGACGAAGTGGACCTCGCCGGTGACGCCCGTCGACAGATCGGAGAGGAGATAGAGGGCGGTGCCGCCGACCTCCTCGATGGTCACGGTGCGGCCGAGCGGCGAGTTGCGCTTCTGGAAATTGTACATCAGCCGGGCATCGGAGACGCCGGCACCGGCGAGGGTGCGGACGGGACCGGCGGAGATGGCGTTGACGCGGATGTCGTCGAGGCCGAAGTCCATGGCGAGATAGCGCACCGAGGACTCCAGCGCCGCCTTGGCGACGCCCATGACGTTGTAGTTCGGCATCACCCGGGTCGAGCCCCCGTAGGTCAGGGTGATGATCGAGCCGCCACGGTTCATCATCGCCGCGGCGCGCTTGGCGACCTCGGTGAAGGAGAAGCACGAGATCACCATGGTGCGCGAGAAGTTCTCGCGGGTGGTGTCGGCGTAGCGGCCCTTCAGCTCGTTCTTGTCGGAGAAGCCGATCGAGTGGACCAGGAAGTCGATCTTGCCCCATTCGGCGGCGAGACGTTCGAAGACGGCGTCGACCGAGACGATGTCCTCGACGTCGCAGGGCAGGAGCAGGTTCGAGCCGACGCTCTCGGCGAGCGGCTTCAGGCGGCGTCCGAAGGCTTCGCCCTGATAGGTGAAGGCGAGTTCGGCGCCGTGTTCGGCGAGCTTCTTGGCGATGCCCCAGGCGATGGAATGATCGTTGGCGACGCCCATCACGAGGCCGCGCTTACCCGCCATGATCCCGCTCATATAGTCCCCTCACATACTCTCGTCGGTCCGTCGCGGCGCTTCCCTCACGAGGGGCGGTCGCGCGACGGACACTGCTCATCCGATCTCGTTGCAGAAAGATGACGGCTTTCTCCGGGCAAGACGAGTGCCCTCGGAGAAAGCCGTGGAAATTTTCACGCGGACCGGGCGTCGTCGTCCGGTCAGATGTCGTGGCGCGAGAACACCAGGGTCGCGTTGGTGCCGCCGAAGCCGAAGGAATTCGACAGGACGGTGCCGAGCTTCACCCCGTCGATGCGCTTGCGCACGATCGGCATGTCGGCGAACTCGGGGTCGATCTCCTCGATGTTCGCGCTCTCGCAGATGAAGTCGTTCTGCATCATCAGGAGCGAATAGATCGCCTCCTGGACGCCGGTCGCGCCGAGCGAGTGGCCGGTCAGCGACTTGGTCGCCGAGATCGGCGGGCAGTCGGCGCCGAACACCGCGCGAATCGCCTCGATCTCCTTCTGGTCGCCGACCGGCGTGGAGGTGGCGTGCGGGTTGATGTAGTCGATCTTGGTCTTCACCGAGGCCATCGCCTGCTTCATGCAGCGGATCGCGCCCTCGCCCGAGGGGGCGACCATGTCGTAGCCGTCGGAGGTGGCGCCGTAGCCGACGATCTCGGCGTAGATCTTGGCGCCGCGCGCCTTGGCGTGCTCGAGTTCCTCGAGCACCAGCACACCGGCGCCGCCGGCGATGACGAAGCCGTCACGGTTCTTGTCGTAGGCGCGGGACGCGGTGGCGGGCGTGTCGTTGAACTTCGAGGACATCGCGCCCATGGCGTCGAAGAGGTCGGACAGCGACCAGTCGAGATCCTCGCAGCCGCCGGCGAACATGACGTCCTGCTTGCCCCACTGGATCAGCTCGTAGGCGTTGCCGATGCAGTGGTTGGAGGTCGCGCAGGCGGAGGAGATCGAATAGTTGACGCCCTTGATCTCGAACCAGGTGGCGAGCGTCGCCGACGCGGTCGAGGACATCGCCTTCGGCACCGCGAACGGGCCGATGCGCTTGGGGCCCTTGTCGCGGGTGATGGCGGCGGCGTCGACGATGACGCGGGTCGAGGGGCCGCCCGAGCCCATGACGATGCCGGTGCGCTCGTTGGAGACGTCCTCCTTGGTGAGACCGGAATCGGCGATCGCCTGATCCATGGCGACGTGGTTCCAGGCGGTGCCGCCGCCGTGGAAGCGCATGGCGCGACGGTCGACCAGGGCGGTGACGTCGATCTGCGGGGCGCCGTGGACCTGGCAGCGGAAGTTCATCGCCGCATAGTCGTCGGCCCGGATGATGCCGGACTTCGCCTCGCGCAGGCTGGTCAGAACCGCAGCCGTGTCGTTTCCGATCGAGGAAACGATGCCCATACCCGTCACGACGACCCGCCTCATGGGGATGTCCTCTCGTCCTGGCGGGGTCGCCCACCGGCGCCCGCTCTGGTCCTCTCGTGCCACCCATCGGTGGCCCCGACCGCCGTCGTCGCGACGGCGCACATGAATTCTAACACGGATGGCACTCGGACCGTGGCGACACGAGGGCGCGGCGGTCGCGAATCCGTGGTGGCGTCAGGCCTGGAACAGGCCGACGCGCATGTCCTTGACCTCGTAGATCGGCTTGCCGTCGGCCAGAAGCGTGCCGTCGGCGATGCCCATCTTGAGCTTGGTCTTGAAGACGCGCTTCAGTTCGACGCGGTATTCCACCAGTTTGGTGGTCGGCAGGACCTGATCGGAGAACTTGACCTCGCCGACGCCGAGCGCGCGGCCGCGGCCGGGCAGGCCGAGCCAGCCGAGGTAGAAGCCGGTCAGCTGCCACAGCGCGTCGAGGCCGAGGCAGCCGGGCATGACGGGGTCGCCCTGGAAGTGGCAGGGGAAGAACCAGAGGTCGGGACGGATGTCGAATTCGGCGCGGACCAAGCCGACGCCGGCGGCGCCGCCGGTCTCGGAGATCTCGACGATACGGTCGAACATCAACATCGGGGGAAGCGGCAGCTGGGCGTTGCCCGGGCCGAACAGTTCCCCGCGGCCGCAGGTGAGCAGGTCTTCATAGGTGAAGCTGGAGCGCCGGTCCGACATCGTTTCTTCTTCTTCCCCCGATCGGGTTTGGCGGGGTCCTCTCGACACCACGCGACGGAACGGTCGCGGGTGCGGACCCTCGAAGTCGCGGACTTCCTAACATAGGCGCGATGCGGCCGAAAGATCGGATGAGACACGGGTATGACGGCCTTTCGTCGCCCCGAGGGCCCGATGCCGCCGATCGGGTGACGCTGGGGCGGGGTGGGGGCGATCGACGCGCGACGCGCGCGTGCTCCAGGGCGCTCGGCCAGTCGCTGGGCGCGAGAGAACGGTGGCGGACTTGATTTTGCGAATGCCTCGCATTATTGAAGAACGGTGGTTCGATCCCCCTACCGCGTCGGAGACCTGCGCCATGTTCGATCTCGATCCCGTCGATTCGCTTCGTCCGGAGCCCGGCGCGGTGGCCGCGTCGAGCGCGCGGCCCGGCCGGGGGCGGCTCGCCACGGCGCCGGGCGACGCGGCGATCATCGCCGACCGTCTGCGGTCGCACGGGCTGCGGCCGACGCGCCAGCGCATCGATCTCGCTCACGTGCTCTATTCCAAGGGTGATCGGCACGTCTCGGCCGAGGCGGTCTACGAGGAGGCGCTCGGACACGGCGTCTCGGTGTCGCTCGCCACCGTCTACAACACGCTGAAACAGTTCACCGAGGCCGGGCTCCTCAACGAGCTGGCGGTGTCGGGGGCGAAATCCTTCTTCGACACGCGCGTCGATCCCCATCACCACTTCTATGTGGAGGGGGAGGGCTCGATGATCGACGTGAGCCGGGACACGGTCGAAATTTCGCGTCTGCCGGAGCCGCCCGAGGGCATGGAGATCGTCGGCTGGGACGTGGTGGTGCGTCTCCGGCGCAAGCCCTGAGCGCGCATCCCTCGCACGACGCGGAAGTACGATCCGGGCGCGGGGACGCCCGGATCGCCGAGGCTCGCCGGAAGCATGGGGCCACGCCTACGGCGTCCCCGATCCGGTCACTTGCGGGTCCAGGCTTCCGAATCGCACATCGACTGACCGACCGCGCAGCCCTGGACCTTGAGGCCCTTGGCGGTGGTGGTGACGGTGCCGTTGAAGGTCATGAAGCCGGGCATGTCGGGATGTTTCATGTCGCCCTGCCACTTGCCGTCACCGGCGGCGGCGATGCCCGACAGGAACATGTCGAAATTGCTCTCCTGCACCTTGGCGCAGAGCTTGCCGCCGCAGGTCCACACCTTGGCGGTGGTGCCGTTGGGGCGGGCATAGACTCCATCGGGTCCGGCCGCGAGAGCCGGCGCGGCGACGAAGGCCAGGACGGCGGCGAGACCGAGATGTTTCAAATGCATGGGACGTCCTCCGTATGGGGCCGAGCGATCGAGTGCCCGTCCGTGGCCGCTCTTCGATCGGCGACCTGCCCAGCACGATAGTCCCTCCGCGCGCCGGAGCCAGATGAGAATATGAATACGTTCTGAAATACCAATTCTGAAGTGTCCGCGGGGTCACATGTGACATCGTGGACGCGGGGTGCGACATCGCGTACCGAACGGCGATCGGAACCCCTCTCGAGACGTGAAACGGGCCTTTCTTTCGGCCGTCCGCACTGCTAATCACGGCGCCATGACGACAGCGCTCGACCACATCCGCAACTTCTCGATCATCGCCCACATCGACCATGGCAAGTCGACGTTGGCGGACCGACTCATTCAGACGACCGGCGGTCTCGAGACCCGCGAGATGGTCGAGCAGGTGCTCGACAGCATGGACATCGAACGCGAGCGCGGGATCACCATCAAGGCGCAGACCGTGCGCCTCTCCTACAAGGCCAAGGACGGGGAGACCTATGTCCTCAATCTGATGGACACGCCCGGCCACGTCGACTTCGCCTACGAGGTGTCGCGCTCGCTCGCCGCCTGCGAGGGTTCGCTGCTGGTCGTCGACGCCTCGCAGGGGGTGGAAGCCCAGACGCTCGCCAACGTCTATCAGGCGATCGACAATCACCACGAGATCGTGCCGATCCTCAACAAGGTCGACCTGCCGGCGGCGGACACCGACCGCGTCAAGGAGCAGATCGAGGAGGTGATCGGCATCGACGCCTCCGACGCGGTGCCGATCTCGGCCAAGACCGGCCTCGGCATTCCCGACGTTCTCGAGGCGATCGTCACCCGTCTGCCGCCGCCCAAGGGCGACCGTGACGCGTCCTTGAAGGCGATGCTGGTCGACAGTTGGTACGACACCTATCTCGGCGTCGTGGTGCTGGTGCGCATCGTCGACGGCGTGATGAGGAAGGGCCAGAAGATCCGCATGATGGAGGCCGGCGCCACCTACGAGGTCGAGCGCATGGGCGTCTTCACCCCGAAGATGGTCGAGCTCAAGGAACTCGGCCCCGGCGAGATCGGCTTCATCAACGCCTCGATCAAGGAAGTGGCCGACACCCAGGTCGGCGACACCATCACCGACGAGCGCAAGCCCTGCGCCGAGAAGCTGCCGGGCTTCCGCCCGACTCAGCCGGTGGTGTTCTGCGGGCTCTTCCCCGTCGACGCGGCCGATTTCGAGGACCTCAGGACCGCCGTCGGCAAGCTGCGGCTCAACGACGCCTCCTTCACCTTCGAGATGGAGACCTCCGCCGCGCTCGGCTTCGGCTTCCGCTGCGGCTTCCTCGGCCTGTTGCATCTCGAGATCATCCAGGAGCGGCTCGAGCGCGAGTTCAACCTCGACCTGATCGCGACCGCGCCCTCGGTCGTCTACAAGATGAAGCTGGTCGACGGTTCGGAGATCGAGCTGCACAATCCGGTCGACATGCCGGACGTGACCCGCATCCGCGAGATCGAGGAGCCTTGGATCAAGGCGACGATCATGACGCCGGACGAGTATCTGGGCTCGGTCCTCAAGCTCTGTCAGGACAAACGCGGCATCCAGCTCGACCTCTCCTATGCCGGGTCGCGGGCGCTGGTGGTCTACGAGCTGCCGCTCAACGAGGTGGTGTTCGACTTCTACGACCGGCTGAAGTCGGTGTCGAAGGGCTATGCCTCGTTCGACTATCACATCGCCGACTATCGCGAATCCGACCTCGTCCGCCTGCAGATCCTGGTCAACGGCGAGGCGGTCGACGCGCTCTCGATGCTGGTCCACAAGACCCGCGCCGAAAGCCGAGGTCGCGCCATCTGCGAGAAGCTCAAGGACGTGATCCCGCCGCACATGTTCCAGATCCCGGTCCAGGCGGCGATCGGTGGTAAGATCGTCGCGCGCGAGACGATCCGGGCGCTGCGCAAGGACGTGACCGCGAAGTGCTACGGCGGCGACGCCACCCGCAAGCGCAAGCTCCTCGACAAGCAGAAAGAGGGCAAGAAGCGCATGCGGCAGTTCGGCAAGGTCGAGATCCCGCAGGAAGCCTTCATCCAGGTTCTCAAGGTCGAGAGTTGAGCCGGGGTCCCGGCTCGGCGAGCCGGGACGCCCGATCCTCGGGCCCGCGCGTCTCGCGTCTTCCGTAACGAACCTCTTCCCTCCGACGTAGTGGATGGCGAGACTGCCGGCGGGCTCCACCGCCGGCGGTTCGTTTCCGCCGTGACGAGAGCGCGTGCCGCCGTCCTTTCGATCGGATTGCGGGCGCGACCCCTTTCCGTCGGGTGATCTCGTCCCACATGTCATGGTCTCGACCATCGAGGAGGGCACTCATGTACCGCAAGGATCCCGACGCGATCGCCCGGCTGACCCCGGAGCAGTACCGGGTCACCCAGGAGAACGGCACCGAACGGCCGGGCACGGGCGAACACGTCCACACGTTCGAGCCGGGGATCTATGTCGACGTCGTCTCCGGCGAGCCGCTGTTCGTCTCGACCGACAAGTTCGAATCCGGCTGCGGCTGGCCGAGCTTCTCCAAGCCGGTGGCGCCGGCCAACGTCACCGAGCTGCGCGACACGACCTACGGCATGGTCCGCACCGAGGTGCGCTCGGCCCATGGCGACAGTCATCTCGGCCACGTCTTCCCCGACGGGCCGCGCGACCGGGGGGGCCTGCGCTACTGCATCAATTCCGCGTCGCTGCGCTTCGTGCCGAAGGCGGCGATGGCGGCGGAAGGCTACGGCGATTATCTCGACCAGGTGGAGGACTGACGCCATGACGACGGAACGCGCCCTTCTGGCCGGAGGCTGTTTTTGGGGCATGCAGCAGCTCATCCGGCGGCTGCCCGGGGTCGTCTCGACGCGGGTCGGCTATTCCGGCGGCGAGGTGGCGCATGCCACCTATCGCAACCACGGTACCCACGCCGAGGCGGTGGAGATCGTGTTCGATCCCGAGGCGACGACCTACCGCGATCTGCTCGAGTTCTTCTTCCAGATCCACGATCCGACCACGCCGAACCGGCAGGGCAACGATCTCGGACCGAGCTATCGCTCGGCGATCTTCTACGAGAGCGCGGTGCAGAAGCAGGTGGCGCTCGATACGATCGCCGACGTCGATGCCTCCGGTCTGTGGCCGGGCAAGGTCGTCACCGAACTGGCGCCGGCGGGCGATTTCTGGGAGGCGGAGCCGGAGCACCAGGATTATCTGGAGCGCTACCCGTTCGGCTACACCTGCCATTTCGTCCGTCCGGGCTGGAAGCTGCCGAAGCGCTCCGACGCGGCGTGACCGGCGACGGCGACCGCGCGGCGAGGGCGGCGTTTCGCGCAGGCCCGAGCCGCGCCGGCGGCGCGAGGGGGTGACCAGGGCGGCCGCGCGTGCTAAGCGAGCCGCCCGCACGCCGGTCCCCGGGATCGGCGGTTCTTCGTCCGCCCCCTCTCGATCCGGGCTCGCCGCGCCTCGCCGCGCGGGCGAGGGCTCGGGTTTTTGCCTTGCGAGTCGCGCGCGTGTCCCTCTCCTCGAAAGCTCCCGTCACTCTCGGCCTCGATTTCGGGACCACCAATTCGGTCGCGGCCCTCTCCGATCCCGGCCGGCCGGGCTCGGTCGTGCCGGTGACCTTTCCCGACGGCGACGTCACCCATTCGGTGTTCCGCACTGCGCTCGACTTCTGGACCGAGGGCGCGCGCGACGCGCGCCGGACCCTGGTGGAAGCCGGCCCCTGGGCGATCGCGCATTTCATCGAGAGCCCGGAAGGGTCGCGCTTCCTGCAGTCGTTCAAGACCTTCGCGGCGAGCGCCTCGTTCCGTTCCACCAACATCCACGGCAAGTCGTTCCGTTTCGAGGATCTGCTGGCGACCTTCCTCGAGCGTTTCGGCGCGCATGCGGCGGCCGAGGTCGCGCCGCTGCCGAAGCGGCTGATCGTCGGCCGTCCCGTGACCTTCGCCGGCGCCGCGCCCGATCCGTTGCTGGCGCAGACGCGCTACGACACCGCCTTTCGCACGGCGGGGTTCGAGGAGGTCCACTACGTCCACGAGCCGGTCGCGGCGGCGTTCTGGTTCGCGCGCGGGCTGAAGCGCGACGCGACGGTTCTCGTCGCCGACTTCGGCGGCGGCACCTCGGACTTCTCGGTGGTGCGTTTCACGGTCGGCGCCGACGGGGTCCATGCCCATCCGCTCGCCCAGACCGGCGTCGGGGTGGCCGGCGACGGGTTCGACTTCCGCATTCTCGACAAGGTGGTGAGCCCGCATCTCGGCAAGGGCTCGCGCTACGAGAGCTTCGGCAAGTGGCTCGACGTGCCCAACCATTATTTCGCGGATTTCGCCCGCTGGAATCGGCTGGCGGTGATGAAGACCGGCGAGACCTTGCGCGAACTCGCGCGGCTGGCGGCGGCCTGCGAGGATCCGACCGGGCTCGAGCAGTTGATCGAGGTGATCGAGGAGGATCTCGGCTATCCGCTCTATCGGGCGGTGTCGGAGGTCAAGACGGCGCTGTCGAAGTCGGAGGAGGCGACGCTCGTCTTCCGCCATCGCGACATCGCCATCGAGGAGGTGGTGCGGCGCGCCGACTTCGAAACCTGGATCGCCGACGATCTCGAGCGGATCCGCGTCTCCTTCGAGGAGGCGATCACGCGGGCCGGGGTCACCGACGGCGAGATCGACCGGGTGTTCCTCACCGGCGGCACGTCCTTCGTGCCGGCGGTCCGGCGCATGTTCGAGGATCGTTTCGGCGCGGCGCGGCTCGAGACCGGCGATCAGCTCCTGTCGATCGCCTATGGATTGGCGCTGATCGGCGCGGAGGCCGACATCGAGCGCTGGACGGTGCGGGAGCGCGCGGCGGCGTGAGCCGCGACGGTCGTCGCGTTCACGGGTTTTGGGCGTTGTTCCCCATGCGGCGCAGGAAGGTGTACTGCTCGTCGTAGGCGTCCTGGATACAGGCGACGTCGGCGCGGCAGGCCTTGCGGCGGGCGAGGAAGTCGCGCTGGTGCCGGCGTACTTCGGGGATGAAGCCGCGATCGGCGCGCTTCAGGATGTCGAGGAGCCGGGTATAGGCGGCGGCGACGCGCTCGTCGGCCTCGCGCAGCTCGGCGTCGTCGCAGACGGTGGTCTCGTCGATCGTGAGCCGGCCCATGCAGGCGAAGCTCTGCGCGGCGGCCGTCCCGAGACCGGCGGCGAGCATGGCCACGGCCAGAAGTCCACTCCGGATCGTCCGCTCCATCTCGTCCCCCCCACGATGTCGTTCGGTCAGCTTCATCGGTTTCGCGCCGAAGGGCAAGCGACACGCCGGGCGATGGCCGGAGCGGCGGGCGTTAAGCATTCGGTCACCTCGATGTTTCCTCCGCGTGTCCGCTGCTCTACTTTGAGTGGTGTCGATCGCTCGTACGGTCCGGTCGTCCGAGTGGAGTGTGGAGGCGAGCATGTCGCAGGTCGTGGGTCGCTACTATCGGCCGGAATTGGATGTCCTGCGGTTCGTCGCCTTCCTGATGGTGTTTCTGCATCATGCCCTGCCGCGCGTCCCGGAGGCCTATCTCGGCTGGTTCGGGCCGACCGCGGCGACGATCCTGGCCGAGGCGGTCACCGCCATGAGTTTCGGCCTCTGTCTCTTCTTCTTCCTCAGCGCCTATCTGATCACGACCCTGTTGACGATGGAGATGGAGAAGACGGGAAGGATCCGCATCGGTGATTTCTACATGCGCCGGCTGTTGCGGATCTGGCCGCTCTATTTCTTCGCGATCGCGCTCGGGGTGGCGCTGGCGTTGGCGCTGCGCGACGGCGCCAGCCTGACCATGTTCGCCTATTTCAGCGGCTTCGTCGGCAATTGGTACTTCTTCGATCACCCCTGGGCCGGCAGTCCGTTCTTCCCGTTGTGGAGCATTTCGATCGAGGAGCAGTTCTATCTGGTGCTGCCGTTGCTGACGGTCGCCGTCGGCGCCCGCCGTCTCGGGCCGGCGGCGGCAATGGTGACGATCGCCTCGCTGGTCGCGCTTCATCTCCAGGGCGAACGGCACATGGAGGTCGACACGGCGATCTGGACCAACACGGCGTCACAGGCGATCTTCTTCGGCGCCGGGATGCTTCTGGCGGTGGCTCATCGTCGCGGCATCGCGCCGGTGAGCGGCGCGATGCGTCTCGCCGCGGTGCCGGTGGTGGTCGCGGCCTTCGCTCTCGCCACGACGGTGTTCGGCATCAAGACGGTCGGTCCGGCGCCCTCGGGTCTTCCGATCGCCGCGGGATACGCGGTGGTGGCGCTCGGCTGCGTGGTGTCGGTGATCGCCGTGGTCGACGCGCCCTGGCGGTTTCCGCCGGTCCTCGTCCATCTCGGCAAGATCTCCTTCGGCCTCTACGTGTTTCACGTCCTGGCGATGTGGATCTCGAAGAAGCTCTTTTCCTACCTGCCGTTCCGGACGCCGCTCGAGGTGATCGATCTCGCCGCGCTGCCGATCGTGGTGGTGATGGCGATGGTCTCCTACCACGGGCTCGAGTTGCCGTTCCTCCGGCTGCGCAAGCGCTTCACCACGATCGCCAACCGACCCGACGAGGACGCGTCGCAGGATCTTCTCACCAATGCGGCGGGGGCGGTTCGGGCGCCCCGCGCAGACCGGACCGGCTCTCCATTTCCAGGAGTTGGTCGGTGAGCACGGCGGCGCGGCGCTTCAGCTCCTCGATGTGCTTCCACTGATCGAGGACGACGGCATTGAGGTCCTCGAGGACGCGGTCCTGATCGGCGACGGTCGCCTCCAGGCGGTCGAGGCGGGCGAGCGCCTCGGCGAGGCCGGGCGGCGGGGAGGCGGACGTCGTGGGGTCGGACAAGGGAGGGACTCCGGTCGAGGGAGCGGCCACCTTGGCCCCGGGCACGGGGGTCTGTCCAGTCGCGCCGGGCGCGCGGGTGGCGGGGGGCCGCCGCGATGCTGCCGAAACCGTGCCCTCGTCTCGCCGATTTCTGCTGCGTAGTCTGATCGGAAGACCAGGGGCTGACCGACGTCGCCCCCTCGATCGTGCCGCATCGGAGATCTCCTCTCATGTCCAATCTCCCCGTGCTCTGGGTCCCGCCGGTTCCGCCGCCCGATCCCGACGAGCGTCCGCCGAAGCGGCGCGGCAACAAGGGTGTGCTGCTGGCGGCGGTGGCGATCCTGGCGACGCCGCTGCTCGCCGTGGCGGTGTTCGGCGAAAACGCCAAGTCGGGCGATGCGCCGGTCCGTCCCGCGACGATCGAGCCGGCTGCGGCGACGCTCGCTCCGGCCGCGCCGAAGCCGCCGCTGAAGGTGGCGGCGCAGGACGCGCCGGCCGCCGCGCCGACGTCGGTCGGCCCCGCGCCCGACACGTCCGGCGGCAATCAACCCTATATGGCCGCGCCGATCCCCCAGACGAAGGCCGAGCCCGCGCCGAAGGCGGAGGCCGCCTCGACCGAGACGCCGCGTGCCGTCGGTCCCGACGGGCGTCCTGTGCGGGTGATCGGCCTCGATCGCCGTTCCGACGATCAAGAACCGACCGTGGTGCTGCCGGCGGAGAAGAAGCCGGCCGCCACGACCGCCGCCGAGACCCCCGCGCCCGCGCCGACGGTCGCCGCCCCGGCTCCGGCCAAGCCGGTCGAGGCGATCGAGGCGGCGACGCCGCGCGGAACGATCACCGAACCGGCCGAACGCAAGGCCGAGACCGCTCCCGCCCCCGCCGCCGCTCCCCTTCCGGCGGCCGCTCCCGTCGTCGCGGCCCCGCCGGCCGCGGCTCCGGCCGCGCCGACGGTGGTGAAGGCCGATCCTGAGCCCACGGTTCCGGCGGCGCCGAAAGCGGCCGAGGCCGCGCCGGCCGCGCCGAAGTCGGTCGCCCCCGAGGCGGTGGTGATCGCCCCGAAGCCGGCCGAGGCGAAGGCGGCGGAGCCCAAACCCGTCGAAGCGAGGCCTGCCGAACAGAAGCCCGTCGAGGCGGCGCGGTCGACGCCGCCGGCCGCCGTGGAGACCGCTCCGGCGAAGCCGGCCGAGCCCAAGGTCACGGTCGCGCGGCCGAGCGCGCCGGAGACCGTCAAGGTGCCGCTGCCGCCCAAGCGCGAGACCGCGACACGCGCGGCTCCCACGACCGGCAACAACGACTTCGCCGATCGGCTGGCGGCGATCCGCCGGGCCGAGAGCCGTCGCGCGGTGGAGGCGGCCCCGCCGCCGCCGCCCGCCTACGACGACGAGGAGGTGATCGTGGTCGAGCCGCCGCGGCCGCGCCGCTGGGGCTTCATCCCGCCGTTCTTCGACGGTGGTCCGCGTGGTCCGGTATTGCGGTCGTTCGAGGAGCCGCCGCCGCGCGAGGCGATGCAGCGGGCACCGCAGGCGGAGAATTGCCACTATCACGCCTGGCCGACCGAGGAGATGGCGTTCCATCGCACGGTTCGGTGCCATTGGCACCGCGATCCGGGTGATGCCTCGATCCGCTACGTGCGCTGAGGCGGGCCCGTCCCGATCGCTTCTTCTCGCGGTTGCGCGATCGGCTCGTCCGAGCCGATCCCCCTCTTCTCGCCCTGCGCGATCGGCTCAGCCGAGCCGATCGCGCAGGGCGAACCAGCTCATCGCCAGCACCAGGGTGGGGTGGCGCAGCCAGCGCCCGCCCGGGAAGGTCTTGGCGGGGATCGAGGCCATCAGGTCGAAGCGCGAGGTGTCGCCCTCGATCGCCTCGGCGAGAAGCTTGCCGGCGAAGGTGGCGATCGCCACCCCGTGGCCGGAATAGCCCGAGGCGGTGTAGACGCCCGGGCGCAGCCGCCGGAAATAGGGCATGCGGTTCATGGTGACCGCGAGCGTGCCGCCCCAGGCGTAGTCGATCGCGACGTCGGCGAGGTCGGGGTAAACCTTCAGCATGTGGGCGCGGACGAAGCCCTTCAGATCCTTCGGCTCGGTTCGGCCATAGGTCTCGCCGCCGCCGAAGATCATGCGGCCGTCGCTGGAAATGCGCCAATAGTGCACGACGAAGCGGCTGTCGGCGACCGCCTCGCGGAAGGGGATCAGACGCGAGGCGCGGTGGCCGAGCGGCTCGGTCGCCAGCACGTAGTTGCGGATCGGCATGACGTGGGCGTCGACGTCGCGCTCGAGCCCTTCGAGATAGCCGTTGGCGGCGATCACCACGTCGGGCGAGGCGATCGCCCCGGTCGGCGTGACGACGCGGCGGTGGCCGCCGCCGTCGGATTCGATCGCGGTGGCGCGGGTGCCCTCGCAGATGCGCACGCCGGCCTCCTCGCAGGCGCGGGCGAGGCCGAGGGCGTAGTTGAGCGGGTGGAGATGGCCGGCGGTGCCGTCGCGCCAGCCGCCGTGGTAGACGTCGGTGCCGATCGCGCGCGTCAGCGCCTCGGCGTCGAGGAAGGACGTGCCCTCGTAACCGTAGCGCGCCATCAGATGCTCGACCTCGGCATTGGCGGAGTGCAGCCACGACTTCTTGTGGACCGCGTGGATCAGTCCGTCGCGCCAGTCGCAGTCGATGGCGTGAGTGGCGATCAGCGACTTGACGGTACGCTTGGCCTCTTCCGCCAGTTCGAAGAGGGCATGGGCGCGGGCCTCGCCGAACCACGCCTCGAGCGTCTCCTGGTCGCGGCGCTGGCCGGAATGGAGCTGGCCGCCGTTGCGCCCGGAGGCGCCCCAGCCGACCCGCTCGGCCTCGATCACCACCACCCTGCGGCCCTTCTTCGCCAGATGCAGCGCCGTCGAGAGGCCGGTGTAGCCGGCGCCGATCACGCAGACGTCGCAGGAGACGTCGCCGTCGAGGGGCGGCCGCTCGGGAGCCTCGTGGGCGGTGGCGGCGTAGTAGGAGGGCGGATAGGCGGTCGCGGTCATCGATCGGGTTCCGTGGGCCGGATCCTCGGGGCGCGGCCGGGCGGGGAGCCGCCCGGCCGAAGGCATCATTTCACGAGGCCGTCCTTCTTCAAGACCATCCAGGTGTCGTTCAGAGTCTTCTCGGCGAGGGCGACCAACTGGTCGGCCTCGTCGTGGGAGAGCGTCAAGGGCGGCGACAGGATCAGGCTGTCGCGCACCGCGCGCATGATCAGGCCGTTCTTGAAGGAGAGGTCGCGGGCGATGGTGCCGACCTTGCCCTCGTCGGCGAACTTCTCGCTGCGCGAGGGCTTGGCGGGAACCAGTTCGAGGGCGCCCATCAGGCCCTTCATGCGGGCTTCGCCGACCAGCGGGTGATCGCCGAGCTTCGCCCAGCGGCTCTGGAGATAGGGGCCGATGTCGTCGCGGACGCGGGCGACCAGGTTCTCGCGCTCGATGATGGCGAGGTTGGCCAGCGCCGCGGCGGCGCAGGTCGGGTGACCGGAATAGGTGTAGCCGTGATAGAACTCGCCGCCCTGATCGAGCACGCTCGCGACCTTGCCGGAGACCATGACGCCGCCCATCGGCAGATAGCCGGAGGTGAGGCCCTTGGCGATCGGCTGCAGATCGGCCTGGACGTCGTAGGTGTCGGCGCCGAACCACGACCCGGTGCGGCCGAAGCCGCAGATGACCTCGTCGACCACCAAGAGGATCTCGTGGCGCGCGCAGATGCGCTTGATCTCGGGCCAATAGGTCTCGGGCGGGATGATGACGCCGCCGGCGCCTTGAATCGGCTCGGCGATGAAGGCGGCGACGTTCTCCTCGCCGATCCGCTCGATCTCGCGCTCGAGCTCGCGGGCGGCCCACAGGCCGAATTCGGCCGGCGACATGTCGCCGCCCTCGCCGAACCAATAGGGCTGGGGGATGTGGGAGATGCCGGGGATCAGGCCGCCCTGGCCGTGCATCGGCTTCATGCCGCCGAGCGAGGCGGCGGCGACGGTGGAGCCGTGGTAGCCGTTGCGCCGCGAGATGAAGTGCTGCTTCGCGGGCTCGCCCTTGATCGCCCAATAGTGGCGGACCATGCGGAAGACCGTGTCGTTGGCCTCCGAGCCGGAGCCGCAGAAGAAGACGCGCTCGATATGCGCGGGCGCGATCGAGGCGAGCTTGTCGGCGAGGCGGATGGCGGGCGCGTTCGAGGTCTTGAAGAAGGAATTGTAATAGGCGAGTTCGAGCATCTGTTCGTGCGCGGCTTCCGCGATCTCGGCGCGGCCGTGGCCGACGTTGGTGCACCAGAGCCCGGCCATGCCGTCGAGATAGCGGTTGCCGTCGGAATCCGTCAGCCAGACGCCGTCGCCCTTGACCATGACGCGGCTGCCCTCTTTCGCCAGGGCGCCGAAGTCGGTGAAGGGGTGCAGGTAATGGGCGCTGTCGAGGGCCTGGAGTTCTGCGGTCGGATAGACGTTGGAGGCGGTCATTTCGGGGTGGGTCTCCGAAGAGAGGACGACGAGAGACGGTTCCGCCGAACGGAGCTCGGCGGGGGAGGGCAGGGTCGGCTTCAAAACCGTAGGGCGGATCAGGCGAAGCCACGGTCCACCTCGGGCGTCGAGGGCGGATTACGGCTTCGCCTGATCCGCCCTACGAGCCTCACACGTTCAGCAGCAGATATTCGCGTTCCCACGGGCTGATCACCCGCATGAAGGTCTCGAATTCGGCCTGTTTGATCGCCCGATAGGTCGAGGAGAAGCTGTTGCCGAAGATCTCGACCAGTTCCTCGCTCTCCTCGAACAGGGCGACGGCCTCGAGCAGGCCGCGCGGTAGGCCGAAGTCGAGGTCGTAGGCCGAGCCCTCGACGGGATCACCGGGGTTCAACCCGTTGACCATGCCGATGTAGCCGCAGGCGAGCGAGGCGGCGAGCGCCAGATAGGGGTTGGCGTCCGACGACGGCACCCGGTTCTCGACGCGGCGGGCGCCGGGGCCGGAATTGGGGATGCGCAGGCCCACGGTGCGGTTGTCGTAACCCCAGTGGACGTTCACCGGGGCGGCCGACTTGCGCATCAGGCGGCGATAGGAGTTCACGTAGGGCGCGAGCATGCACATCACGTTGGGCAGGAACTTCTGCTGGCCGCCGATGAAGTGGAAGAACTCGCGGGTCGGGCCGCCGTCGGCGTTGGAGAAGATGTTCTCGCCGGTCTCGAGGTCGACCACCGACTGGTGGATGTGCATGGCCGAGCCGGGCTCGTCGGCGATCGGCTTGGCCATGAAGGTCGCGTACATGTCGTGGCGCACCGCCGCCTCGCGGATGGTGCGCTTGAACAGGAAGACCTGATCGGCCAGCGCCAGCGGGTCGCCGTGGCGCAGGTTGATCTCCATCTGGGCGACGCCCTCCTCGTGGATGAGGGTGTCGATCTCGAGCCCCTGGGCCTCGGAGAAGTCGTAGATGTCGTCGAAGAGATCGTCGAACTCGTTGACGGCGGCGATCGAATAGGACTGGCGCCCGCTCTCGGGACGGCCGGAGCGGCCGACCGGGGGCTTCAGGGGATAGTCGGGATCCTGATTGCGCTCGACCAGATAGAACTCGAGCTCGGGCGCCACCACCGGCTTCCAGCCCTTGTGCTCGTAGAGGCCGATGATCCGGCGCAGGAGCTGACGGGGCGCGATCTCCACCGGCCGTCCGTCCTGGTGATAGGCGTCGTGGATGATCTGGCCGGTCGGGTCGGAGGCCCAGGGCACGACCGCGAGGGTCGAATAGTCCGGCACCAGCTTGATGTCGCTGTCGGCGGCGTCGATCTGGAAGGCGTCGTCGTCGTCCGGGTAGTCGCCGGTGATGGTCTGGGTGAAGATCGAGCCCGGGATCGACATGGTCGGGGCGTCGATGAACTTCGAGACCGGCATCATCTTGCCGCGCGCCACGCCCGACATGTCGGGCACGATGCACTCGATGTCCTCGAGGCCGCGATCCTCGAGCCAGTCGGCGGCGGCGGACGCGTCGGCGACGCCGCGCAAGTCGGAGGTCGAAGCAGACGATTTCTTCTTCTTGGCCATGGGCCACCTTTTCGAAAAATGTGATCACATTCTGGTCGGTGCGGCCGCGTCCGTCAACCGGGGACGTGGAGACAGGGATCGCTTTCGGGGGACGACGACGTCTCGGAGCCGGTGGGACGGCGCAGGACGGTGTCGTCGATGACCTCCATGCCGTCGAGGATGTCGGCGCGGATCGCCTCGGCGAGGCGGTCGGCGTCGCGGGCGGCGATGGCCTCGACGGCGTGGACGTGATGGTCGACCAGGATGGCGGTGCCGACGCGGCCGTAGACCGAGCGCATGAAGGGCCCGAACTGGAGCCACAGGCTCTCGATCAGCGGCAGTAGGACGCGCGACGGGCCGGCGGCGTAGATCTCGAAATGGAAGCGATGATTGCCGGCCATGTAGGCCTCGACGTCGCCCTCGGCCAGCGCCCGGTCGATCGCCTCGTCGATGGCGCGCAGGCGGTCGAGGCGGGCGGCGTCGATGTGGGGGAGCGCGCGAACGGCGGCCTCCGGCTCCAGCAGGATGCGGGCGCGGACCAGTTCGTCGAAGCGGGCGGCGTCCATGTCGGGCACCCAGACTCGGCGGTTGGCGCCGACGACGAGACCGCCCTCGGCGGACACGCGGCGAATCGCCTCGCGCACCGGCATCGGCGAGACGCCGAGCGACTGGGCGAGGCCGCGCAGAGTGACCGCGCGGCCGGGCACGATCCGGCCCGTCACGAGCGCGTCACGCAAGGCCCGATAGACCCGATCGTGCAGCGGTCCGTCGTCGGATCCGGGGTCGTCGTCGGGGGAGGGGTCCGCCGGCGCGCCGAGGTCGCTCGTTCGTTTCACCATGTCGGGCCTCGCTCGGGGATTGCGCCGGACGGGTCCGGCGACCGTGATTGACAGTCCGATGTCAATGTGATCACAATTTTGCCGACTTGCAACTCGATCGCTCGAACCGGACCTCGCGAGGAGGGTGGGCGGGCTTCGATCGACGGAGTGGACATCTTGAGCGAGCCGACCGCGGCGCATCTCGACGGGGCCTCGGAACTGGAGCGGTTTCTCGCCGCTCATCCCGACATCGAGGCGGTGGAATATCTCATCACCGATTCCAACGGTGTCCTGCGTGGCAAATGGGCCCCGGTGGAGAGCCTCAAGAAGGCCTTCACCGACGGCATCAACTTCCCCGTCTCGATGTTCGGTCTCGACGTGTGGGGCCGCGAGGTGATGGAGACCGGGCTCCATGTGGAGACCGGCGACCGCGACGGGTTCTGCAAGGCGGTGCCGGGATCGCTCCGGATCGTGCCCTGGGCGGAGCGGCCGACGGCGCAGGTGCTGCTGACCATGCACGCCGAGCGCGGCGAACCCTTCGACGGCGATCCGCGCGTCTGCCTGCAACGGATCGTCGACCGGATGACGGCGATGGGGCTGACGCCGTGTTGCGCGATCGAGCTCGAATTCTATCTGCTCGATCCGAAACTGCCGCCGATGCCCAACGGCATGATGTCCCCGGTCTATCGGGCGACCTCGGGGCCGACGCCGCAGAACATGTACGCGCTCGAGGATCTCGCCGAATATCGCGCCGTCTTCTCCGACATCTGGGACTACGGCAAGCAGCAGGGCCTGCCGATCGACACGATGGTCAGCGAGGCCGCGCCGGGTCAGTTCGAGGTCAATCTGAAGCATCGCGCCGAGCCGATGGCGGCGGCCGACGACGGGGTGATGCTGCGCCGTCTGGTGGTCGAGGTGGCGCGCAAGCACGGGCTCAAGGCCTCGTTCATGGCCAAGCCCTTCATGGACGTCGCCGGCAACGGCTTCCATGTCCACGTCTCCCTGCTCGACGCGCTCGGCCACAACGTCTTCGCCGATCCGGTGACGGGCGAGGGCAAGCTCAAGCACTGCATCGGCGGCCTGATCGACACGATGAACGCGGCGACGCTCCTGTTCGTGCCGACCTGGAACGGCTATCGGCGCATGCAGCCGGGCTCCTACGCGCCGACCACGGCCTCGTGGGGCTACAACAACCGCTCGGTCGGGGTCAGGATCCCGGCGAGCCCGGCGGAGGCGCGGCGGCTCGAGCATCGCATCGCCGGCGCCGACGCCAACCCCTATCTGGTGCTGGCGGCGATCTTCGCCGGCATGATCGAGGGGCTCGAGCGGGAGATCACCCCGCCCCCGGCGATCGTGCGCAACGCCTACGACGAACCGGCCCAGCGCCTGCCGGACGCGATGGACGACGCCATCCGTCTGTTCGAACGGTCCGAATTCATTCGACGCGCGATGGGCGTCGAATACCGCTCGTTGTTCGCTCATCTCAAGAAGGCGGAGGTCGCCGCCTTCGAGGCGGAGATCACCCCGCTGGAGCGCACCACCTATCTGTGATCCCCTTCCGGGCAGCCTGCGATTTGGGCAGCGGCGACAGGGCAAGGGGCTGACAGATCGATCGAAACAGGTCTAGGCTCGGTTCATCGGGGAACCACCTGGGCCGAATTGGACGAGAGGACGCACAACCATGAAGAAGCATCTCATCGCATCGGTGTTCGTCTCGGGCGTCGCCATGGCGACCGGCGCGGCGGCGCAGGAGAAGGTGGTCAACGTCTACAACTGGTCGGACTACATCGACGAGTCGATCCTGGAGGACTTCACCAAGGAGACCGGGATCAAGGTCAAATACGACGTCTTCGATTCCAA
Organism: Pinisolibacter aquiterrae; assembly: GCF_019160155.1. GTDB lineage: Bacteria > Pseudomonadota > Alphaproteobacteria > Rhizobiales > Ancalomicrobiaceae > Pinisolibacter > Pinisolibacter aquiterrae. The sequence goes on along the minus strand of NZ_JAFNIH010000019.1, from coordinate 233,258 downwards.
CGAGTTGCTCGAGACCAAGCTGCTCGCCGGCAAGACCGGCTACGACGTGGTGGTGCCGTCGGGCAACTTCCTCGGCCGCCAGATCCAGACCGGCGTGTTCACCCCCCTCGACAAGTCCAAGCTGCCGAACCTCAAATACATGTGGCCGGTGGTGACCGACATCCTCGCCAAGTACGATCCCGGCAACAAGTATTCCGTCAACTACATGTGGGGCACGACCGGCATCGGCTACAACGTCGCCAAGGTCAAGGAGCGCATTCCGGATGCGCCGCTCGACAGCTGGAAGTTGGCGCTCGATCCCGAGTATGTCCTCAAGCTCAAGGACTGCGGCGTGATGATGCTCGACGCCCCGGACGAGATCGTCCCGGCGGTGATGAACTATCTCGGCATCGATCCCGACAGCAAGAAGCCCGAGGACCTGAAGAAGGCCGCGGAATACTTCAAGAAGATCCGCCCGGCGATCCGCAAGTTCCATTCTTCCGAATACATCAACGCGCTCGCCAACGGCGACGTCTGTCTGGTGATCGGCTGGTCCGGCGACATCAAGCAGGCCGCCAGCCGCGCCGAGGAGAAGAACAAGACCGTCACCGATCCGAAGAAGAAGGTCGAGATCGGCTACATCATCCCGAAGGAAGGCGCCTATATGTTCTTCGACAACTTCGTCATCCCGAAGGATGCGAAGAACGTCGAGGAGGCCTACGCCTTCATCAACTACATGATGAAGCCCGAGGTGATCGCCAAGGCGTCGAACTACGTCAAGTATCCGAACGGCAATCTGGAGTCCCAGAAGTACGTCGACAAGGCGGTGCTCGAGGACAAGAGCGTCTATCCGTCGCTGGAGACGATGAAGAAGCTCTACGTGATCTCGCCGTTCGATCAGAAATCGCAGCGCGTCCTCACCCAGGTGTGGCGCGACATGAAGCGCAAGTGAGACCCCCGAGGGGGTGAAGCGAGGGGCGGCGAGACCGCCCCTCGCCCGTTCTGGGCCTCGGTTTCCACCGACCCGCGATCGTTCTCGTCGCCCGTTCGCTCTTGGAGTGAGGTTCCCATGGCCAAGACACTCGGTCCGGTCCGCCGCAAGTTTTCGCCCTGGAACGATCCGACGGCCAAGCCGCTGATCGAGTTCCGCAACGTGGTCAAGCGCTTCGGTGACTTCACCGCGGTCGACGACGTCTCTCTCGGCATCTACGAGCGCGAGTTCTTCGCGCTGCTCGGCCCCTCGGGCTGCGGCAAGACGACCCTGATGCGGATGCTCGCCGGGTTCGAGCATCCGAGCGAGGGCGAGATCCGGTTGGCCGGGGCGAGTCTCGCCGGCAAGCAGCCCTACGAGCGGCCGGTCAACATGATGTTCCAGTCCTACGCGCTCTTCCCGCACATGAGCGTGGAGAAGAACATCGCCTTCGGTCTGGTCATGGACAAGATGCCGAAGGGCGAGATCGAGACCCGCGTCCAGGAGATGCTGAAGCTCGTCAAGCTGGAGAAATTCGCCAAGCGCAAGCCGCATCAGCTCTCCGGCGGCCAGCGTCAGCGCGTGGCGCTGGCGCGCTCTCTCGCCAAGCGGCCCAAGGTGCTGCTGCTCGACGAACCGCTCGGCGCGCTCGACAAGAAGCTGCGCGAGGAGACCCAGTTCGAGCTGATGGACCTGCAGCAGGAACTCGGCATGACCTTCCTGATCGTCACCCACGATCAGGAGGAGGCGATGACGGTGGCCGACCGGATCGCCGTCATGGACCACGGCAAGCTGATCCAGGTGGCCGGTCCGTCCGAGATCTACGAACAGCCCAATTCGCGCTACGTCGCCGACTTCATCGGCGACATCAACATCGTCGAGGGCCGGGTGACGGCGATCGACGGGGGGCTGATCCGGATGGAGGCGGCGGCGCCCCGCGTCTCGATCGTCATGGAGGACGACGCGGCGACCTCGGTCGGGGCGACGGCGTGGATGGCGGTGCGGCCGGAAAAGGTGCGGATCTCGCACGACGCGCCGATCGAGACCGGCGTGAACGCGGTCCATGGCGAGGTCTGGGACATCGGCTACATCGGCGACACCTCGGTCTATCACGTCAAGCTCGACGACGGCGGCACCTTCCGCGCCGCCGTCGCCAACGTCAGCCGCACGGTGGAACGGCCGATCGGCTGGGACGACCGGGTGTGGCTCACCTGGTCGAAGACGGCGGGTGTGGTTCTGACCGCGTGAGGGGAGATCGGCGCATGAGCACGGAGAAATCCCGAAGCGGTCGCTTCCTCCTGGTCGGCATCCCCTATGCGTGGATGCTGGTCTTCTTCCTGGTGCCGTTCCTGATCGTCGCCAAGATCTCGCTGTCGACCAGCGTCATGGCGCTGCCGCCCTATGCCCCGGTGGTGGAGAGCCTGACCGACCTCTGGCGGAAGATCGGCGAATTCTCCTTCTTCAACTATCTCAGGCTGGTGCAGGAGAGCATCTATGTGGAGAGCTATCTCTCCAGCCTGTGGATCGCCTTCTCCTCGACGGTGATCATGCTCTTCATCGCCTATCCGCTCGCCTACGGCATGGCGCGGGCGCCGAAGGCGTGGCGGCCGACGCTGTTGATGCTGGTGATCCTGCCGTTCTGGACGAGCTTCCTGATCCGGGTCTACGCCTGGATCGGCATCCTCGCCGACGAGGGGCTGCTCAACTGGTTGCTGGTGTCGCTGCGCGTCGTCGACGAGCCGATCACGTTCCTGGCGACCCAGCGCGCGGTCTATATCGGCATCATCTATTCCTACCTGCCGTTCATGGTGCTGCCGCTCTATTCGAGCCTCGAGAAGATGGACGAGACCCTGCTCGAGGCGGCGCAGGATCTCGGCTGCACGTCGTTCCAGGCGTTCTGGCGGGTGACCTTCCCGCTGTCGATCCCGGGCGTGATCGCCGGTTCGTTCCTGGTCTTCATCCCCGCCGTCGGCGAGTTCGTCATCCCGGATCTGCTCGGCGGGTCCGACACGGTGATGATCGGCAAGACGTTGTGGGAGGAGTTCTTCAACAATCGCGACTGGCCGGCGGCCTCGGCGGTGGCGATCACGCTGCTGCTCCTCCTCGTGGTGCCGATCGTGATCTTCCAGAACGCTCAGGCCAAGGCGCAGGAGGCGGGTCGATGAGACGGTTCTCCTGGTTCAACGTGGTGTCGCTGACGCTCGGCTTCGCCTTTCTCTACATCCCGATCCTGATCCTGGTGATCTATTCCTTCAACGCCGGACGCAACGTCGCGGTGTGGCAGGGGTGGTCGGTGCGCTGGTACGTCGAGGTCTTCGACGACCAGCAACTGCTCGACGCGGCCTGGGTGACGCTGAAGGTCGGGCTCGTCTCGGCGAGCGTGGCGACGGTGCTCGGCACCATGGCGGCGCTGGCGATGGCGCGGCTCGGGCGGTTTCCCGGGCGGTTGCTGTTCTCCGGCATGATCTATGCGCCGCTCGTCATGCCGGAGGTGATCACCGGCCTGTCGCTGCTGCTCCTCTTCGTCGCCGTCGACTTCGATCGCGGCTTCTGGACGATCACGCTCGCCCACATCACCTTCACCATGTGTTTCGTGGCGGTGGTGGTGCAGTCGCGGCTGGTCGGCTTCGACCGGAGCCTCGAGGAGGCGGCGATGGATCTCGGCTGCCGGCCGACGGCGACCTTCTTCCGCATCACCCTGCCGATCATCTGGCCGGCGGTGGTGTCGGGCTGGATGCTCGCCTTCACGCTGTCGCTCGACGATCTCGTCATCGCCTCCTTCGCCACCGGGCCGGGGGCGACGACGCTGCCGATGAAGATCTATTCGGACGTGCGCCTCGGGGTGAAGCCGGAGATCAACGCGGTCTGTACCCTGGTGATCGCGATCATCTCGATCGCCGTCATCGTCGCCTCGATCCTGACCAAGCGTCAGGAGGTCGAGCGCGAGAAGGCCGAACGCGCCGCCTTCGCCGGCGGCTGATCCCATCGGGCCAATGAACATGACCGATGGGATTCCCGACGCGAATTTCTCATGCCTCCGACGCAGATGAGAAATTCGCGTGTCTTCAAAGGCCGGGTGCGTCCGCACCTCCGGCCTTTGGCATGAGGAGAAGACGATGGTCGTGACGATCCGCGTGGACACCAGCCCGGTCTCGCCCCTCGATCAGCCGATCGCGGCGGAGAAGCTCGTCTCCGGCCGGCCGATGACCGGGTTTCGCGCCACTCACGACGACGAGGCGGCGGGGTTCTGGTCGGGCGTCTGGGAATCGGAGGTCGGCGCTTGGCGCGTCGCCTACGAGGAGACCGAACTCTGCGTGATGCTGGCCGGCCGGGCGCGGCTGGTATCGGACGACGGGTCGAGCGAGACCTATGGGCCGGGCGAGGCCTTCGTCGTCCCCAAGGGCTTTTCCGGCGTCTGGGAGACGCTGGAGCCCTGCCGCAAGATCTACGCGATCGCGACCTGACCGTTTCCGCCGGGCCGTCGAGACGACGGGCTCGATCGAGCCCGGGACCTCATCGCTGCGCCGGCGCGCCGATCGGCGGGACGATCGGGATCGGCGCCAGCGGCACGGCGATCGGGTCGGCCGGGATCGCCTCGGGCATGGCCGGCGTCACCTCGAGCTTGCGCAGGGTGCCGCGCACGCTCAAGGGGATGCGGATCTCCTCGGCCGGCCCACCGGGCGCGGTCGCCCGGAGATTGCGGAAGAAGGCGTGACCGGAGAGATCGACGCCGCCGGTGGAGAGATCGCCGACGCCGCGCAGGGCGAAGCGGGCGTCCGTCGAGGTCATCTCGAGGCTCTCGATGCGGGCGTCGCGGCCCTGGAGGCGTATGTCGGCTTCCGCCTGCGACCACACCGCCTTGCGCGCCGCCGCCTTCGGAGCGACGACGATCGGGTGGAAGCGGGTGACGTCGCCGAAGGGCGAGGCGCCGGTGACGGTGAGGGCCCGGGCGGAGAGGCGCAGGCGGCCGGCGATCGCGTCGACACAGTCTCCGAGCCGGGCGCAGACGGTCTCGCCCTCGAACCCGATCCCGACGGTGCCCGCCTCGATCCCCTCGATGGCGAAGAGCGTGCCGAATTCGGTCGCGGGCAGGTCCTTCGCGCCGGCGCGCAGGCGGCCGGAGAGGCCGGCGTCGTCGAGATCGCCGACGACCACGGCGGAGACGGTGCGGCCCCACAGGCCCGCTTCGCCGATCTCGGCGTTGAGCCGCCCGTCGGCGAGGTTGAGGGAGGCGGCGAGTTTGGCGACGTCGAGGTGGGCGGTCTTCAGCCGCTTGGCCGAGAGGCGCAGGTCGAGCGCGACCGGCAGGCGCCGCCGATCGAGGGAGATCCGTTTCCAGCCCTCGCCGAAGAGCGGGGTGGGGCCGGCGAAGTCGAGCGTGTCGAAGGCGAGGGTGCCGCTCAGCGCCGGTTCGCCGTCGCCGTGGGAGATGACGAGGGAGCCGGTGGCGGCGGCGTCGGCGAGCGACAGGCGCAGGTCGGTCAGGGTGGTGGTGGCGGCGCCGGCGGTGAGGGTCGCGTCGAGGCGCAGCGGCGCGCGGATCAGGTCGGCGATCGAGCCGATCCCGGTCCAGGCGGCGAAGCGGGCGGGGTCGGTGGCGTCGATCGAGACGGTGCCGCCGAAGCGGTGTTCGGCATCGACGCCGCGGGTGCCGCCGGCCTCGATCTCGGCGCCGGGGCCGGTGGCGGCGAGGCGCCAGCGCGGCGAGGTGGCGGGATCGGTCGGCAGGGTGAGGCTCAGGCCGATGGTCTCGCCGCGCAGGCGACCGGCGAGGGTGAGATCGAGACGGCCGCCGTCGCCGCGCGTGAGGCGCCCCTCGAGCCGGTCGAGGCGCTCGACCGCGCCGTCGCGGGCCTCGACGGCGAGGCCGGCGCCGTCGAAGCGCAGGTCGATCGGCGGCAGGGCGGCGAGGCGGGCGAGAAGGGCCGTCGCCGCCGGCAGATCGGCGAGGCGCAGCCGCCCCGAGGCGCCGTGGGCGGCGAGGCCGGTCATCTCCGACCGGCCCTTCAACAGAGGCAGGACGGCGAGGCCGACGTCGATCGCGTCGGCGTCGGCGAGGATGGTGCCGGAGGGATCGGTCAGGGTGACCCGGCTCCAGCGCAGACCGGGTGTCGGCAGGAGATGGGTCTCGACGGTTCCGCCGAGACGCAGCGGGGTTCCGGCCCAGGCGGACAGCGTCGCCTCGATGCGTTCGCGCACCACCTCGGGAGCGACGGCGCCGCGCACGAAGAGCGCGGCGGCGATCGCACCGGCGAGGACGATCAGGGCGAGGAGCGCGCGCCTCATGGCGAGGCTCCACCGTGGGGGCGAAGATCGTTCATGTTACCGGGTTAACCGGCCGGCGGGGGCGATGCAACGGGCGGGCGGAGTTGCGAACCGGATTATCCGCTCCGCGCGAGGATTCGCGGTCACGCCGGGCGTTTCGCCGGGGCTGGTGCGGTTCGATCAGCCGAGCGCGGGGCGGGGGATTTCCCCCGCCAGAACCGCGCGATACCAGTCGCGATCGATGTTGCCGCCGGTGAGGATCGCGGCGGCGCGGCGGCCCTTCCAGCGTTCCCTTTCGCCCGCCAGCGCGGCGAGGGCGGCGGCGCCGGCGCCCTCGGCGGCGTTGTGGGTGGCGGTGAAGAGGAGGCGCACGGCCTCGGCGACGGCGGCATCGTCGACGGCGACGATGCGCGAGAGGCCGCGCCGCATGATCGCCAGCGCGTCGGGCGAGGGGCAGCGCACCGCCATGCCGTCGGCGAAGGTGTCGGCGGGGTGGCTCGTCTCGACCAGGGTCGTGCCTTCGAGCGACTGTTTGTAGGCATCGGCGCGGGTCGAGACGACGCCGACGATCTCGACGCCGTGGCCGAGCGCGGCCTTGGCCTCGATCAGGCCGCAGACGCCGGAGCCGAGGCCGATCGGGCAGAACACCACGGCGAGATCGGGCACGGCACGGAACAGTTCGACCGCATAGGTGCCGACGCCGAGCACCAGATCGGGATGGAAGGAGGGAACGACCTCGAAGCCGCGTTCGGCGGCGACGGCGGGGACGGCGGCCTTGGCCTCGTCGAAGTCGGCGCCGATCTCCAGCAGTTCCGCGCCGAAGGCGCGCATGGCGGCGTTCTTCTCGACCGAATTGCCGCGCGGCACGACGATGGTGCAGGCGAGCCCATGGGCGCGGGCGGCGAAGGCGAGCGACTGGCCGTGATTGCCGCGCGTCGCCGAGACGATGCCGCGCGCGTCGGGACGGTTCGCGAGCAGGCGCTCGACGTAGACCAGCCCGCCGCGCACCTTGAAGGCGCCGGTCGGGGTGTGGTTCTCGTGCTTGATCCAGGTCTCGACCCCGAGCGCCTCGGCGAGGAGCGGCCAAGCATATTGCGGGGTCGGCGGGACGTGGCGCGCGACCAGACGGGCGGCGGTCTCGAAGTCGGCGAGCGTGGGCATGGGGTCGGTCTCTCGGTTCCTCGGCGAGACGGGGGTCTCGGCGAGGAATCTAGTGCCTCGGCGCGCGAGAAATCAAACTCCGAAAGGCCTTGGATCGATCAATCCTGGTCATGAATTCCATGAAGCGGGCCGATGGAGAAATCGTTTTTCAGCCGGCGAGGACCCGCGTGACCGGGAAGGCGATCGACACCAGGGTGCCCTGACCGACGGTGGAATCGATCCGGAAGACGGCGCGGTTCGCCTCCGTCAGCGCTTTGGTCAGCGGCAGGCCGAGGCCGGTGCCGCCGGCGCGCGAGCGGGTGGTGTGGAGCTGGCGGAAGGGCTCGAGCGCGGTCTGGAGTTCCTTGTCGGACATGCCGTAGCCGGTGTCACGGACCCTCAGGATCACCTCGCCGTTGTCCTCCGCCGTGATCGAGACGATCACCTGGCCGCCGGCGGGGGTGAACTTGATGGCGTTGGAGAGGAGGTTCAGCACCACCTGACGCATCGAGCGGCTGTCGGCGACCACCGGCGGCACGCCGGCGGGCAGCGACGAGCGGATGATGATGCGCTCGCGATTGGCCTGGGGCTGCATCATGGCGACGCATTCGGAGACCACGTCGGCGAGCGGCACCGCCTCGAAGCGCAGGTCCATCTTGCCGGCCTCGACCTTGGAGAGGTCGAGCAGGTCGTTGACCAGGCTCATGATGTGGCTGCCGGAGACGTGGATGTCGCGCAGATAGTCCTTGTAGCGCTCGTTGCCGACCGGCCCGAACCGCTCGTCGAGCATCAGCTCGGAGAAGCCGATGATGGCGTTCAGCGGCGTGCGGATCTCGTGGCTGATCTTGGCGAGGAAGTCGGACTTGTGGATCGACGCCTCCTCGGCGCGGCGGCGGGCGGAGGTCAGTTCCTCCTCCGACTTCTTCCATTGGGTGATGTCGCGCAGCACCGCGCAATATTTGGCGACGGGCCCGGACGAGACCCGGCCGATGGTCATGAACAGCGGGATCAGCCCCTCGGGCGCGACCGCGCCGATGACCTCGCGGCCGTCGTTGAGGACCGAGGCGACGCCGTTGGCGGCGAGGCCGTCGAGATAGTCGATCGCCGAGCGGCGGCTCTCCGGGGCGAGCCGTTCCGTCAGCGGGCGGCCGACCATGGCGCGGCGTTCGACGCCGAACAGAACCTCGGCGGCGGTGTTGGCGGAGAGCACGAGGCCGCTCGCGTCGAGGATCAGGACGCCGTCGGTGGCGGTGTCGACGATCGCCTGAAGCTCGGCGATGCGCTCGCGATCCTGTTCGGCGGCGGCGGCGGCCGGGCGTTCGATCAGGGTCAGCATCGCCGCCGAGCCGCCCTCGACCGGCACCGTCGCCAGCCGCGCCTCGCAGGGCACCACGGTGCCGTCCTGGGCGATCAGCGGGGTGATCCGGCCGGCCGCGGTCTCGAAACGGCGCGCGACGTGGGAGCCGGCGAAGAGGGCATCGACGCCACCGGCGGCGCGCAGTGCGTCGAGATCGGGGTAGCGCAGCAGCGACAGGAAGCGCTCGTTGGCGTGGATCAGCGTGTCGTCGCGCAGCAGCGCCACCGCGACCGGGAGACGGTCGAGCAGGCGCGCGTCGAGGACCGGCGCGGGGCCGCGTGGCTGGGTGGCGAGCGGTCCGGCGGCGGGCAACGGGCGGGCCGGAGCGGCGAGCGGGGCGGGCGCCTCGGTCTCGCCCTCGATACGGGCGCCGAGGGCCTCGGCGATCTGGCGGAAGGCCAGCCGCTCTGGGCCGGAGAGGTGGTCGGCGTCGGTGGCGACGCGGGCGACACCGGACAAGGCGACGACCCGGGCGGAGGACCGCGCCTCGGCACGCGGTGGGGCGGGCTCGGCCGGCGTCGTCGGCGCAGCGGCGGGCGCGGGCTCGCTCGGGGCGGCGGGCGCCGGCTCGCTCGCCGCGAGGGCGGCCGGCTCGGCGGCGATGGGTTCGGCCGGGACGTCGTCGACGGGCAGGGACGCGAGACCCACGACCGGAGCGGTCGTCGCGCCGAGGTCGGGTGTCGCGTCTTCGGTCGCGGCGGGGGCCGTCTCGGGCTCGGCCTCGGCGGGAGCGATCTCGGCCTCGGGATGGAAGATCGGATCGTCGCCGATGTCGCCGGCGAAGGCCGGTTCGATCGGGTGATCGACCTCGGAGGTGGCGCTCTCGCCGTCGCCCGGATAGAGCGGCGGCTCGGCCAGCGTCTCGACGACGCAGGCGACGGTCGGTTCCACGTCGGGCGTCGGCGCCGCCTCGGACGTCGGCGCGACGGGGACGAGCGGTTCGTCCGTGACGGCGACGGGTTCGTCCGGCGCGCGCGCGGCGAGCCTCAGGCCGATGCCGGTCGGGTCGGGCAGCGGGGCGTCGGTGCGGCAGGTGCCGAAGCCGCGGAAGCCGGAGAAGGTGCGGCCCCGCGCGAAGGCGGGCAGGGCGGCGAGATCGACGAGGATGCGCAGCGCCTCGCCTTCGATCGGCCACGGCAGCGTGCGGCCGCTCCAGGTGTCGCGGCGGGCGAGCGCCCCGGCGATGGTGCCGTCGCGATCGAGATCGAAATCCTCGGCGACCTCCGACCAGCGGCGTCCCACGAGATCGGCGGCGGCGGGGCCGACCACGGCGGCGAATTCCTCCGACACCAGCGTGAAGCGATGGTCGGCGTCCATCTGCCAGACGAACTTCACCGCCCGTTCGGGCGGCGTGAATTGGAAACGACGGCCGGGCGCCGGCGCCGGTTCGGGGGGGAGCGCGGTGGCCGCGGCCGGGGTGGTCTCGCTCGGGGCGGCGACGTCCGTGACGGGAGCGGCGGGCTCGGCTTCGACTTCGACGGCCTCGGGCTCCGTCTCCCCGACCTCGGGCTCGATTTCGGCGGCCTCGGTCGCGGCTTCGCGTGCCGTCTCGGGGAGGGGGAGGGCGAAATTCACCGGCGCGACGGGGGCGGCGTCGTGCTCGGCTTCGATCGGCTGGGCGGCGAGCGGCAGCGGCATCGCGGCGGCGGCGAGCGGCAGGGGGGCGGCGTCGAAGGACGGCGCGAGGTCCGCCTCGTCGGTCTCGCGCTCCTCGATGCGCGGCAACACCGTCGACGCGGCGGGCGTCACGGCGATCGGCGTCTCGAGCGGGAGCGGCGCGGGCACCTCGGCCTCGAGGTTCGCGGCGGGGGGCTCGTCCGTCACGTCCGGCGTGGTCACGGCTTCCGCCGAGAGGGTTCCGGTCTCGGCTTCGATCGACGTCACGGCGGGGGGCGCGACGGTCGCCGACCAGGCGTCGGCGAGTTCGGTCTCGCCGTCGTCGAAATCGGAGAAGAGATCGAGCGGCAGGGGCGGCGCGGCGACGAAGAGGTCGTCGTCGGCGAGCTCGGCCGGAGCTTCGATCTCGGTGGGCGCCGTCACGGGCGCGGCCGGCGGGATCTCGGCCGCCTCGGCGGCGGGGGCCTCGGGCGCGAGGGCGGCGGCGAGCAGCGGCAGGGCCGCGCTCGTGGTCTCGTCCTCGGAGGCGACGTCGGCGATCGCGGCGGCCGGTGCGGGCGCCGGCTCGGCGAGTCGAGCGGGTTCCGCCGGGGACGGCGCGACGGGTCTCGACTCGAGGGGCGCCGGCTCGGCGGTGGCGACGGGGGAGATCCACAGCAGGCGGCGGGCGTCGGGGCGATCGCCGAAGCGCACCAGGGCGAGATCGAGTGGGCGGGCGGCACCGTCGAGGCGGCGCTCGATCACGGCGATCTCGTCGGCCTCGGCGAGGATGGTCTCGATCTCGGCCTCACGGCCGTCGACCAGGGTGTGATCGCCGAGGGCACCGAGGACGCCGCCGTCGGCATCGAACAGGGCGGCGAGGCCGCCGGTCGCGACGAAGGGCGCGAGGCTCGCCTCGATGCCGGCGGTGCTCGGATCGGCGCGGACGCCGTCGATCGTGACGATCACCGCGTCGTCGTCGTCGATCGGGCGGCGGAAGACGACGGTGCGCAGGACGGGCCGGCCGTGCTCGGCGAGGCGGAGGAGCTCGCGCGCCTCCTCGGCCGGAGCGGCGCGGTCGGCGAAGCGGGCGAGGCGTTCGGCGAGACGCGGGTCGAGCGCGAGCGCCGCGCCCCAGACCGCGCCGGGCAGGATCGCCCCGGCGGCGGCATTGGCGAAGGCGAGGCGGCGGCCGGCATCGACGGCGACGAAGCCGGGGCGCGCATCGCCGATCAACGCGCCCACCCCCTCGAGGGCGACGACCGGCCACACTTCAGCGAATCCATCGACCATCGTCGCCAACGCCTCTACACCGGCGGCCGGTCCGAAGTGTTCGGAACAGACGTCGCCGCCTTCGTCTCGAGACGTCTCGGGCCTGCCGAGACGTCGGTGGGAGCGATCTCGTCGAGACGTCCCGCCCATCATGATGATGTCATTAACCTCCCGTTAATATAGTCTAAACCGCCGTCGGGTCCACCTGGCAGGGCGGTCCGCCCCCGAGCTTCGCGTCGAAGGGTTAATCGGCGTGAGGGCCTCGAGAAAAATACGCCCCGACGGAAGATTATGTTGCACTGCAGCATGAGATCTGCTAGTGATCTTCCCGTCGGTCGGGGCGTAGGCTTCGCGAGCGACGGGCGGATCGAGACCGCCGAACGAAAACGATCGGTTCGAACGGTGTTTCGAACCCGGGACGCGCGCCGGCGGAGACCGGCCGAGGAGAGACACATGGCTGCTGAGAAGACCTTCGAGATCCCCGAGCAGATCCGCACCTTCGCCGAGAAGAGCGTCGAGCAGGCCAAGAAGGCGGTCGACGAGTTCCTCGCCGCGTCCCACAAGGCGGTCGACAAGGTCGAGACCTCGTCCGCGGAAGTTCAGTCCGGCGCGCTCGATCTCAACAAGAAGGTCCTGTCGCTGGCCGAGGCCAACCTTTCGGCCGCGTTCGACCATGCGCAGAAGCTGATCAAGGCCAAGGACGCCCAGGAACTGCTGACCCTCCAGGGCGAGTTCCTGAAGGCCCAGGCCGCCTCCTTCGGCGAGCAGGTCCGTCAGATCGGCGACGCCGCCGCCAAGACCGTCTCCTCGATCACCGAGAAGGTCACCAAGGGCTGAGGCTCTCGGTTCTGCCGGTCCCTTCGGGGGATTTCGGAAGGGCGGGGGCATCGCGGATGCCTCCGCCCTTCACGTCTTTCGGCGGGTCGTTCCGAATACGGAGTAACCCGGATGTAGATATTGCGATGCAATATATTGTTGCAACGCAATATTGGTTGCCGTAGAATCCGACCGTCCTCGAGGAGCTCGGTTCTCCTCGCGCGGATGAACGGGCTCGCGACGCCCGGCGTGCCCCAGCGGGCGCCCCCTCCGACGACGTCCGGCGGCGGACGATCCGATCACCGAGCCCGAACCAGAACGACATTCAGGAGAGACGAGGCATGACGACCCAGGCGAAGACCCCGATCAAGCGCACCACCAAGGCCGCTCCGGCCGCCAAGCCGGCGGAAGTCTCCGCCGCCGCCCCGGCCCCCGAGGCCGTCGAGGCGCCGGCGCCCGTGCCCGCGCCCGCTCCGGTCGTCGCGGCTCCCGCCGCGGCCGCGCCCAAGGCGGCGGCCGCGCCCTTCGCCGGGTTCGAGTTCCCGAAGTTCGAGCTGCCCAAGTTCGACCTGCCGAAGTTCGAGTTCCCGACCTTCGACCTGCCCAAGTTCGACGTTCCCAAGTTCGACGTCACCGCGCTGACCGAAGCCGAGATCCCGGCGGCTCTGCGCGAGTTCGCCGAGAAGGCCGTCGCCCAGGCCAAGACCAATTACGAGAAGCTGAAGGTGGTGGCCGAAGAGACCACCGACGCGATGGAAGACGCCTACGAGACCACCCGCGCCGGCGCCATCGAATTCAGCTCCAAGTCGATCGACGCGGCCAAGGCCAATTCCGACGCCACCCTCGGCCATGCCAAGGACATGCTCGGCGTGAAGACCTTCGCCGAGGCGATCGAGCTGCAGTCGACCTTCCTGCGCCAGCAGTACGAGGCGCTCAGCGCTCAGGCCAAGGAACTCCAGGAGATGGCCACCAAGCTCGCCGGCGACGCCGCCAAGCCGGCCAAGGACGTGCTCGGCAAGACGCTCGAGGTCCTCAAGAAGGACTGATCGATCGGCCGGACCGACGTTCGAACGTGCTCACGACGCCGCTCCCCCCGGGGGGCGGCGTCGTCGTTTCGGGGCGTCGCGGGGCGGGGGGATCACGTCGGGTGTGGACAGGAACGAACGGGGCTTGCCAAGTGCGTCGTCAGCCCCTATGAGGAGCGCGGTCGCGAGACATGCAGCTGTAGCTCAGTTGGTTAGAGCGTCGGATTGTGGCTCCGAAGGTCGGTGGTTCGAGTCCACCCAGCTGTACCATTCGCGGCGGAAGCGCCGGTTGCGAAGGCCACCCCTCGGGGTGGCCTTCGGCGTTTCGGGGCCGCCGATCCCCGCGTCCTCTCACCGTCGCCTCGCGTCGCGCTCGCCGCGCCGGCGGGGCGCGGGGCGGGTATGGGCGTTTGTCGGACTCGCCTCCGGTGCCTCATTCTGCTGCCTCAGGCTGTGATCCTCGGCAGTCGAGGTGTGGCATGCGCTGGGGTGTGGTGTCGGCGGTGACTCTGGGTCTGGGCGGGTGCGCGTCGCGGTATCCGGAGTTGGGGCCGGTGAGGGGGGCGTGCGCGCCTCCAAGATGACCGACGACGTCTGGCGCATCTCCGGGCGCGCCAGTGCGCTGACCGAGGCGGCGACGGCTCAGGACTTCGTTCTACTCAAGGCGGCGGAGACGACGCTCGCGGCCGGCGGGACCCATTTCGTCATCGTCGGCATGGAGGACATCGGCCCGGCGCGGGCGGGCCGGCAGACCGGACTCTCTGCCTTCGGCGGCGCCGGCGGGCGCGAGGGCGGCCGGTTGACGCAGGACATGGTCGGCTTCTCGCGGGTCTCGCCCAACGGGCTGTCGGGCGAGGACGCGATGATCCGCGTGCTCGGCTCCGAGGCGACGCCGGAAGAGAGGGCCGAGGCCCTCGACGCGGCGCAGCTCGTCGCCACAACATCGCGCCGCGCCTGAAGCGGCCCGGCACCCCGGGTACCCCGGGCGCCGTGCCCGGAGGCGGTCACGGCGCCAGATGGCAAGCCGTGAGGCGGGTGCCGTCGCCGGCGAGCACCGGCTTCTCCACGCGGCACCTGTCGATCGCGACCGGGCAGCGGGGATGGAAGACGCAGCCCGGCGGCGGGGCGAAGGGCGAAGGCAGCTCGCCGGTCAGCACGATGCGATCGCGCTTGCGGCCGGGATCGGCGACCGGCGTCGCCGACAGGAGCGCCTTGGTATAGGGGTGGCGCGGATCGGCGAAGATCGCCTCCTTGGGCGCCTGTTCGACCACGCCGCCGAGATACATCACCATCACCTCGTCGGCGATGTGGCGCACCACCGAGAGGTCGTGGCTGACGAAGACATAGGCGAGGTCGAACTCCTGCTGGAGATCGGCGAGCAGGTTCAGGACCTGGGCGCGCACCGACACGTCGAGGGCGGAGACCGGCTCGTCGAGGACGATGATCTTCGGCCTGAGCATCAGCGCGCGGGCGATGGCGATGCGCTGGCGCTGGCCACCGGAGAACATGTGCGGATAGCGCTCGGCATGTTCGGGGCGCAGGCCGACGCGGGTCAGCATGTCGACGGCGCGGGCGTGGCGCTGGTCGGGCGTCAGGTCGGTGTTGACCAGCAGCGGCTCCTCCAGGGAGGCGCGGATGGTGCGGCGCGGATTGAGCGACCCGTAGGGGTTCTGGAACACCATCTGCACCGAGCGGCGCAGGCCCTTGAGGCGGGCACCGTCGACGCCGGTGACGTCGACCCCGTCGATGGCGAGATGGCCGCCGGTGGGTGGTTCGATCAGGGCCAGCATGCGGCCGAGGGTCGACTTGCCGGAGCCGCTCTCGCCGACCACGGCCAGCGTGCGGCGCGGCGCCAGCGACAGCGAGATGCCGGAGACGGCGCGGACCACGCCGGGGGGCGAGAACAGGCCGCGGCCGACCTCGTAGGTCTTGACCAGATCCTGGGCCTCGATGACCGGCGTGACGGCGGCCTCGGCGCGGGGGAGGGTGGCGGCGTCGCTCATGCCGGAAGCTCCTCGCGGCGGGCGGTTCGCTCGGTCGGGCGGCCGGCGACCAACGGCGTGTGGCAGAGGGCGTAGCCGAGCTCGGGCGCGGCGCGGGACGGGCGCGTGGTCGAGCACAGCGGCGTGGCGAAGTCGCAGCGCGGCGCGAACATGCAGCCCTCGAGGCGATCCCATTGACCGGGCACGACGCCGGGGATGGCGGGCAGGCGCTTCTCGGTGGCGCGCTCGGGCAGGGCGGCGAGGAGGGCGGCGGTATAGGGGTGATGCGGGTCGCGGAAGAGATCGACCGTGGTCGCCTCCTCGACCTGACGGCCGGCATATTGCACGACCACCCGTTCGGCGGTCTCGGCGACGACGCCCATGTCGTGGGTGATCAGCACCAGCGCCATGTCCTTCTCGTCGCGCAGCCGCACCAGGAGATCGAGGATCTGGGCCTGGATGGTGACGTCGAGGGCGGTCGAGGGTTCGTCGGCGATGAGGAGCTTGGGCGAGCAGGCGATCGCCATGGCGATCATCACGCGCTGGCTCATGCCGCCGGAGAGCTGATGGGGGAAGGCCGACAGGCGGCTCTCGGGCGAGGGGATGCCGACCTGCTCGAGGAGTTCGATCGCCCGGGCGCGGCGGGCGGCGCGGCCCATGCCGAGGTGGGTGGCGAGCGCCTCGCCGATCTGGAAGCCGACCGTGAAACACGGGTTCAGCGACGACATCGGCTCTTGGAAGATCATCGCGATGTCCTTGCCGACCAGCTTGCGCCGAGCGGCGGGCGTCAGGCCGAGCAGGTTCTCGCCCTCGAAGGCGAGGCGATCGGCGGTGACGCGGGCGGTCTTGGGCAGGAGGCCCATGACCGCGAGCATGGCGACCGACTTGCCGGAGCCCGACTCGCCGACGACGGAGACGATCTCGCGCGGTTCCACCTTCAGCGAGACGCGATCGACGGCCCGGAACAGGCCGCCGGCGCGGGTCTCGAAGTCGACGGAGAGGTTTTCGATCTCGAGCAGAGGCATGGGCTCAGCTCCGCTTGAGTTTGGGGTCGAGGGCGTCGCGCAGGCCGTCGCCCATGAGATTGATCGACACCACGGTGATCAGGATGGCGAGGCCGGGCAGGGTCACCACATGGGGCGCGCGCTGGATGAACTCGCGCGCGGAGGAGAGCATGGCGCCCCATTCCGGCGTCGGCGGCTGGGCGCCGAGGCCGAGGAAGCCGAGGGCGGCCGCCTCGAGGATGGCGTCGGAGATGCCGAGCGCGGCCTGGACGATCAGCGGCGCCAGACAGTTCGGCAGCACCGTCACGAAGGCGAGGCGGAACGGGCCGACGCCGCAGGCGCGGCTCGCGGTGACATAGTCCTTGGCGAGTTCGGCCTGGGCGGTGGCGCGGACGATGCGCACGTAGCGCGGCATGTAGACCACGGTCACCGCGACGATCGTGTTGGCGAGCGACGGGCCGATGATCGCGATGACGACGATGGCGAGCACCAGGCTCGGCACCGACATGATCAGATCCATCACTCGCGAGATCAGCGTGTCGACGAGGCCGCCCATGAAGGCGCTGGCGAGGCCGAGGCAGACGCCGACGGCGAGCGACACCACCACCACCGAGAAGCCGATGAAGAGCGAGAAGCGGGCGCCGTGGACGATGCGCGCCATCAGGTCGCGGCCGACGTCGTCGGTGCCGAGCGGGAACTCCCACGAGCCGCCCGCCGCCCAGACCGGCGGCTGGAGCACGTGCTCGCGGAACTGGATCATCGGGTCGTGCAGGGCGATCACGTCGGCGAAGGCGGCGATGATCAGGATGGTGCACAGCACGGCGAGGCCGAGGACCGCGCCGCGATTGACCGCGAAGTCCGCCCAGAGGGCACGGGCCGGCGAAGGGGGGGCGAGGGCGACGTCATCGGCCATGGCGGATCCGCGGGTTGATGACGGCGTTGAGAATATCGACGGTCATGTTGACGAGCACCAGGAGGGTCGAGATGAGCAGGACCCCGCCCTGAAGCGCCGGATAGTCGCGACGGAAGATCGACTCGATCAGCCATTTGCCGACGCCGGGCCAGGCGAAGATGGTTTCGGTCAGGACCGCGCCGGCGAGCATGGTGCCGCCCTGGAGGCCGATGGTGGTCACCACCGGAATCAGCGCGTTGCGGAGCGCGTGGAGGCCGATCACCCGGAAGGGCGAGAGGCCCTTGGCGCGGGCGGTGCGGACGTAGTCCTCCTCCAGCACCTCGAGCATCGAGGAGCGGGTCATGCGGGCGATGGCCGCGAGCGGGATGGTGCCGAGCACGATCGCCGGCAGCACCAGATGCGACAGCGCCGAGGAGAAGGCGCCCTCCTGACCGGAGAGCAGGCTGTCGACGGTCATGAAGCCGGTGACCGGCTCGAAATAGTAGAGCAGGTCGATGCGGCCGGAGACCGGGGTCAGATCCAGCGTCACCGAGAAGAACAGGACCAGGAGCAGACCCCACCAGAACACCGGCATCGAATAGCCGAACAGCGCCACGCCCATCAGGCCGTGGTCGAAGACCGAACCGCGCTTGACCGCCGCCAGCACGCCGAAGGGCACACCGAAGACGACCGCGAACAGCATGGCGAAGAGCGACAGTTCGAGGGTCGCGGGGAAGAGGGTGAGGAACTCCCGCAAGACCGAGTCCTGAGAGATGATCGAGACGCCGAAGTCGCCGTGCATGAGGCCCCAGATGTAATCCAGGAACTGCTTCCACACCGGCTGGTCGAGACCCAGTTCGTGGCGGAAGAACTCGAGGCGCTCGGGCGAAATGCCGCGTTCGCCGCGCCGCACCTCGATCGGGTCGCCGGGGACGAGGCGGATCGCCACGAAGGTGAGAAAGCTCAACGCGAACAGCGTCGGGACCGTCAATGCGATGCGGCGCAGGACGAAGGCCAGCATGGATGGAGACTCCCACTCCTGCTTCGAATGCGAGACCCCCGGCGAAGGGACGTTTCGCCGGGGGTTGGGTTCAGAGCTTCGCCGCGATCACTGGATCTCGACGCCGTAGAACTCGTGACGGCCGAACGGCGAGATCTTGTAGCCGACCACGTTCTTGGTGGTCGCCTCGAACACCACCGAGTGGGCGATGTAGTAGGTCGGCATCTCGTCGTGGGCGATCTGCTGCATCTCTTCGTAGAGCTTGGTGCGGGCGGCCTTGTCGGTGAGCTTCTTGGCCTCGTTCAGACGGTCGTCGAAGCCCTTGTCGCACCACTTGGACAGGTTCTGACCGCCGGGACGGGCGGCCGAGCAGCCGAGCAGGAAGAAGAAGTTGTCCGGGTCGCCGTTGTCGCCGGTCCAGCCGAGCTGGCCGGTCATGTGCTCGCCCTGCTGCATGCGCTTGCGATACTCGCCCCACTCGTAGGTCACGAGCTTGGCGTTGACGCCGACCTTGGCGAGGTCGGCCTGCATCATCTCGCCGATGCGCTTGCCGTTCGGGTTGTAGGGGCGCTGCTTGGGCATGTACCAGAGGTCGACGTCGAGCGGCAGCTTGACGCCGGCGTCCTCGAGCATCTTCTTGGCCTTGGCCGGATCGTAGGGGTAGTCGACGATCTTGTCGTTGTAGGACCAGATGGTCGGCGGGATCAGGTTCTTGGCGGCCTGACCGGCACCCTGGAAGACGTCCTTGATGATCGCCGCCTTGTCGATCGCCATGGCGAAGGCCTGACGCACTTCCTTCTTGTCGAAGGGCGGCTTCTCCAGATTGAAGGCCCAATAGGCGATGTTGAGGCCGGGCTGGCTCATCAGCTTCAGCGAGGTGTCCTTGCCGATCGCCTCGAGGTCGGCCGGGTTCGGGCCGAACATCACGTTGCACTCGCCCTTCTTGAGCTTGGCGTAGCGCGAGGTGGCGTCACCCGTGATGGCGTAGACGAGATCGTCGAACTTGGACTTGCCGCCCCAATAGGGCGCGAAGGCCTTGTAGCGGATCACCGCGTCCTTCTGATAGGCGACGAAGGAGAACGGGCCGGTGCCGACCGGAATCTGGTCGAACTGCTCGGGGGTGCCCTTCTTCAGCAGATAGTCCGCGTATTCGGCCGACTGGATGGTCATGAAGTCCATGGCGAGGTTGGCCATGATCGTCACGTTGGGCTCGGTCAGCACCATCTTGACGGTGTAGTCGTCGACCTTCTCGACGGACTTCAGCAGCTTCGGCATGTCCATGTCGGAGAAGTAGTCGTAGGCGCCGCCGGAAATCTTGTGGTACGGGTTGTCGTCCTTCCACTGGCGGTTGAACGAGAACAACACGTCGTCGGCGTTGAAGTCGCGGGTCGGCTTGAAGCCG
Organism: Pinisolibacter aquiterrae; assembly: GCF_019160155.1. Lineage (GTDB taxonomy): Bacteria > Pseudomonadota > Alphaproteobacteria > Rhizobiales > Ancalomicrobiaceae > Pinisolibacter > Pinisolibacter aquiterrae. The sequence continues at coordinate 213,558 of NZ_JAFNIH010000019.1, read as the reverse complement.
TTGACGCCGGTGTGGAACTTCACGCCCTTGCGCAGATGGAAGGTGACGGTGAGGCCGTCGGCGGAGATGTCCCACTTCTCGGCGAGGCCGGGGACCACGTTGGTCGAGCCGCGCTCGAATTCGACGAGCTGGTTGAAGACGGGCCGCGCGGCGTCGAAGGAGGTGCCGGTGGTGTTCAGCGCCGGCGTGAAGTTCTCGGGACTGCCTTCCGAACAATAGACCAGCGTCTTGGCCTGGAGCGCCGTGGCGCCGAGGGCGAGCATCGCCAGAAGCGTTGCGGCGCCGGTGGTGAGGGTCCGTTTCATCGAGAATGCTCCTTCACGTTCCGCGAGGGGATCGAACGGTTGCCGGTCGGCGAGTTCGGTGGTCGGGGCAGGGAAAATCCTTTCCACAAACGCACCGAATGCCGTGAGGCCATACGGGGAGGAGCGAAAAGGAAGGAGCAATTGCTCGCGAATTTCACCGATGCCGAACCGAACGTCGCTTCCTGTGCGGGCGATCAAATCGCAATGCGGTTCGTTGCGCAATGGGGAATCGTGGCCGAAAGGTGACGTGCGGTCCGGGGGCGGGGATAACCGGGCGGCGACGCGGCCGCCCCTTCACGGCAGATCGGCGAGCAGGTCGGGCCAGCGCCGCTCGGCCTCGGCGAGGCGGCGGTCGGGATCGAGCAGGAAGGCGGCGCGCGAGACCGCGTCGGCGAAGAGGAGCAGCCGCTGCCGGTGAATCAGGAAGAATTGCGGAGATCCTTCCGCCGGCCGGCCCTGGGCGACGGCGAAGGCGCAATGGCCGCCGAAGAGCGGCGCGTAGGCCTCGGGGGCCTCTCGGAAGGCGGCGCGGGTGCCCTCGTCGACGAAGAGCCAAGTGGTGCCGCCCCAGTCGAGTTGACGCTCGGAATCGCCCGGCTCCGGCCGGCCGAAGAGGAAATAGGCGACCGGATCGTAGCCGCCGAGGGCGCGGCCGCTCTCGGGATCGGCGAGCCAGGTGAGGCGGGGGCGCGGGCGGGCCGCGGCGATAGGCCCGGAGAGCCGGGGCGGCGGCGAGCGCAGCGCCTCGGGCACGGCCGGGGTCGCCGGAGCCGGGGTCGCGGCGTGGGGATCTTCGGCCCGGCCGACACCAGGGGCGACGGCGGCGGCGAGGCAGGCGAGGACGGTGGCGAGACCGAGGGGGAGGCGCGCCGATCGGGCGCGGGCGCCTCCGTCCCGGTTCCGCCGCGCCGTCGCCCGAATTCCGCTAAAGTCCGACATGTACGATTCGACCTCCGTGGGGGCTCGGGCGGCGGACGACGACGATCGCGGCGCGAGGACCTCGGTCGAGCGAATCGTCGATTCGCCGATCGGCTTCTCACGAAAGCTGGGATGAGGACGCATGCGCAAGCTCGATGTGACGAATTTCGGACCGGCCCGGGTCTTCGGCCTCGTCCTGGCCGCGACGCTCTTGGCCTGGATCGGCCTCGCCTCGCCCTCGCGGGCGCAGGACCGCGGCGGCACCTATTCCACCGAAGAACTGGTCCGCACCGGACACAAGTTCTTCGGAACGGTGTCGGGCGGACTGGCGACGGTGATAGAGGAGGCGGTGTCGCGCTACGGACACCCCAACGGCTACATTCTCGGCGAGGAGGGCGGCGGCGCCTTCGTCGGCGGCCTGCGCTACGGCGAGGGCCAGCTCAACACCCGCGATCGCGGCAAGCGCAAGGTCTATTGGCAGGGCCCCTCGCTCGGCTGGGACTTCGGCGGCGAAGGCTCGCGCACGATGATGCTGGTCTACAACCTCCCCGGCACCGACGCGCTGTGGCAGCGCTTCGCCGGGGTCGACGGATCGGCCTATTTCGTCGGCGGCTTCGGCATGACGGCCTTGGTGGCGAACCGCATCTACGTGGTGCCGGTGCGCTCGGGCGTCGGGCTCCGGCTCGGCGTCAACGTCGGCTATCTGAAGTTCACGCCGCAGGCGACCTGGAACCCCTTCTGAGTTCGGGATCGATCGACGCGACGGCCGCGCGTCGCGGCCGTCCGTCGCGCCTCGGGGCGCCGGCGGCGACGCGCGGGCGCGAACGGGATGCACGCCGTCGGGGAAGATGCTAGACCCGAGCGGAGACTGTCGACGGATCCGAGAGGGGGCGCATGTCGATCGAGTGGGCGATGTGGTTCGCTCTCGGCTTCTTGGCGGCCGGAATTCTGGCTCTGCTGGTGATGGGAGCGGTGTGGCGCCGCGCCGTGCGGCTGACCGCGCGGCGGATGGCGGCGCGCGTCCCGGCCGGGGTCGACGACGTCCTCGCGGAGAAGGATCTCCTGCGCGCCCGGCACGCGCGCGACCAGCGGCGGATGGAACTCGCTCTCGCCGATCTGCGCCGGCGCCATGCCGACGAGCGTCTGGCGGTCGGCCGCGGACGGGTCGAGATCGAAGCGGTGCGCGACGCGCTCGCGGCGGAGACGGGGGCGCGCGCGGCGGCCGAGGCGCGCGAGGCGACGCTCGTCGCGACGCTCGAGACGCGGGACCGGCGGATCGACGCCCTGGAGACGGATCTTCGGGCGTCGCTCGAGGACGCGGCGTCGCTCCGAGAGATCATCGTCGAGCGCGACGACGGCATCAAACGGCTGATCGAGGAACATCGGCGCGCGGTCACCGACGCGGCGACGGCGCACGAGGAGGCGACGGCGACGCTGATCGGCGAGCACGAGGCGACGGTCTCCGCGTTCGAGGACGAGTTGGCGCGGGCCGGCGTCGAAGCGGCGGCGCGCAAGACGACGCTCGCGGCGAACGAGGCGCAGATCCGGTCGCTGCGTCTGCAGGCGGCCGAGGTCGCGGCGAAATACGACGCCAGCGAGACGGCGCGCGGGCTCGCGGAGGCGGCGGCGGCGCAGGAGCGCGATCGCGCCGACCGGCTCGACCGGCGCATCGAGCGGCTGGTCGCCGACGTCGCCGCGCGCGAGGACATGGCCGATCGGCGCGGGCGCGAGCTGGACCGGGCGCGCGAGGCGCTGGTCTTCGCCAACGCGCGGGTCGCGGCCCTGACCAGCGGCACCGACGGGGCGCCGCCGACGGCGGGCGACAATCTGCTGCGCTCGCTCGCCCAGGTCGAAAGCCGAAATCGCGAATTGGAAGAGAAGCTCGCCGCCCTGGCCGGCGGCCAGGCGCCCGCGCCGGCCGGCGTCGCGACGGGGCCGGGCGACGCGACGACCCGGGCGGCGCTGCGCGACTCGCTCGCCGATCTCGCGGCGGAAATAGTCCACCTCACCCGGCTCGCCGAGGGGCCGACCTCGCCGATCGACCGCATCGTCGCGGCGCCGGAGGCGGGGGAGGGCGAGGCGCCCAGTCTCGCCGCGCGGATCCGGCGGCTGCGGCGGCAGGCGGCGGAGGCCGCGGCGGCCGGGCCCACCTGAGCGCATCGCGCCATCCGTGATCACGCGGGCGCCGGGTCCACGAGAGCGGCGCGCGAAAGCGTCTTTTCGTCCGGCCGGAAATGTGATCACATTCGCCGCGACGGACGGCCGGAGCGGCCGTCGACGAGCACGAGGCGCGATGATGGCACGCGAAATCGTCTGCATTTCCCCGGTCGACGGGAGCGAATATCTGCGCCGCCGGACGGCGACCTCCGAGGAGGTCGCGGCGGCGCTGTCGCGGGCGCGGGCGGCGCAGCGGGACTGGCGGCGGGTTCCGGTCGCGGATCGGGCGGCGATCGTGGTGCGTCTGATCGACGCCCTCGAGGCGATGGGGCCGAGCCTCGGCGAGGATCTGACCCGGCAGATGGGGCGGCCGATCCGCTACGGCCTCGGCGAGTTGCGCGGCAGCCGCGAGCGGGCCGAGCACATGGCGAAGATCGCGCCGGAGGCGCTGGCGCCGGTGGTGCCGCCGCCGCGGCCCGGGTTCGAGCGCTGGGTCAGCCGCGAGCCGGTCGGCATCGTCTTCACCGTGGCGCCGTGGAACTATCCCTATCTCACCACGGTCAATTCGGTGGTGCCGGCACTGATCGCCGGCAATGCGGTGATCCTCAAGCACGCGGCGCAGACGCTCGGCGTCGGCGATCGCTTCCAGGCGGCGTTCGACGCCACCGATCTGCCGAAGGGCCTGTTCCAGCATCTGGTGCTCGATCACGAGCAGACGCTCGGCATCATCTCGGGCGGTCACGTCAACCACGTCGCCTTCACCGGGTCGGTCGAGGCGGGGCGGGCGATCGAGCGGGCCTGCGCCGGCACCTTCACCACGTCGGGCCTGGAGCTCGGCGGCAAGGATCCGGCCTATGTCCGGCCCGACGCCGCGCTCGAGGCCACGGTGGAGGCGCTGGTCGACGGGGCTTATTTCAATGCCGGCCAATGCTGCTGCGGCATCGAGCGGGTCTATGTCCACGAGGCCGTCCACGATCGGTTCCTGGACGCCTTCGTGGCGGCGACGGAGCGATATGTGCTCGCCGATCCGCTCGACCCGGCGACCACGCTCGGGCCGATGGCGCGCACGGCCTTCGCCGAGACGGTCCGGGCGCAGACGGCGGAAGCGGTCGCCAAGGGCGCGCGCTGCGCGATCGATCCGGCGCTGTTCCCGGCCTCGAAGGCGGGGACGCCCTATCTCATGCCGCAGGTGCTGACCGGGGTCGATCATTCGATGACGGTGATGCGCGAGGAGAGTTTCGGGCCGGTGGTCGGCGTCATGAAGGTGGCGAGCGACGCGGAGGCGGTGCGGCTGATGAACGACAGCCGCTACGGGCTCACCGCCTCGATCTGGACCTCGGACGTCGCCGCCGCGCGCGCCATCGACGCCGATCTCGAGACCGGCACGGTCTTCATGAACCGCTGCGACTACGTCGATCCGGGTCTGGTGTGGACCGGGGTCAAGGACACCGGCCGGGGTGCGGCGCTGTCGGCGGTCGGCTACGAGACGCTGACGCGGCCGAAGTCGCATCACTACAAGCTGTCGATGCCGTGAGGGGAGGGCGCCGGAGCGCGCCTTCTCGCGGGAGAACGGGGGCAGGCCGTTTGAAATCGCGGCGCGGCCCCTGTAACCCTCGGGGAACGCCGCCACGGCCGATTCGACCTCGTCGACGGCCGTGCTCCGCTCGTTGCCGAGGAGCTTCGCCGCCATGGATGCCACGTCGGACATCACCGCTCTCGACCTCGCCGCGCTGATCGCCAGCCGGGTCTGCCACGACATCATCTCGCCGGTCGGGGCGATCAACAACGGCCTCGAGGTCCTCGCCGAGGAGGGCCAGTCGGAGGACATGCGCGCCTTCGCGATGGAGCTGATCAGCAAGAGCGCCCGTCAGGCCTCCGCCAAGCTGCAGTTCGCGCGTCTGGCCTTCGGCGCGGCCGGCTCCGCCGGCGCCTCGATCGATCTCGGCGACGCCGAGACCGTCGCCAAGGGCTTCATGGCCGGCGAGAAGGCCGATCTCACCTGGACCGCGACCCGGGTGCTGATGCCGAAGAACCTGGTCAAGCTGCTGCTCAATCTCATCCTGATGGCGGGCCATGCGATCCCGCGCGGCGGGGTGATCGAGGTGGTGGTGACCGGCGAGGCCGAACGGCCGACCTTCACCCTCTCCTGCAAGGGCACCAATGCCCGCATCCCCGCCCATGCCGAGGACGCGCTCGCCGGACGGATCGGGGCGCACGCGCCCGACGCCCACACGGTGCAGCCGATCTACGCCGGCCTGTTGGCGGCGGCGGCGGGCATGGCGGTGAGCGTCACCAAGGACGGCGACGTGGTGGTGTTCGAGGCGCGGCCGAAGCCGGTCGAGGCCGCCGGCGCGGAGTGATCGCGGATCCGGAGCGAGGCGACGGCGCCCTCGGGCGCGGTCGGCGGTGAAGAGGCTCGTTCTCCTTCGGGAGGCGGGCCATTTTCTTTGCACGCCCGGGCGGCGACGACTTCACGGAAACTGGATATTCCGCAAGGTCATATCCGGAACGATACGCAGGAGGGGTGATTTTTCCTTCTCCGAAGCCGCGTGCGACGGCTCGCGGTGTGGATCTGAGCGTGTCGAAATCGGCATTCTCGCCTCCTGCCCGACATTCTCTTCTTTCGATCGTCGCTGTCGCGGACGGTGAATCGTCCCGGAAAGTCTCTCTTAACGCTTTGTCTCGATACTCGGTTTCGAACCGGGGGAAGCCCCCTCGCGACGTCCCCGTCGACGACTGCTTCAAGGTAGGGGCCATGGACGATCTGCTTCGCGAATTCCTCACCGAGACGAATGAGAGCCTCGACGTCGTCGACGTGGAGCTGGTCAAGTTCGAGCAAGACCCGAACAACGAGAAGATCCTCGGAAACATCTTCCGGCTCGTGCACACGATCAAGGGAACCTGCGGGTTCCTCGGCCTGCCGCGGCTCGAGGCGATCGCGCACGCGGCCGAGACGCTGATGGGCAAGTTCCGGGACGGTGTCCCGGTGACCGAGGCGGCGGTGACGCTGGTGCTCCAGTCGATCGACCGGATCAAGCAATTGGTGGCCGATCTCGAGGCGAGCGAGACGGAGCCGGTCGGCGACGACCGCGATCTCATCTCCGAGTTGGAGCGGATGTCGGAAGCCGGCAAGCCGGCGATCGCCGCCGAGGCGCCCAAGCACACCGAAGGCGCGATGGTCTATCAGGTGCTCGAGCGCCAGTTGCGTCCCGGCGAGGTCTCGCTCGACGATCTGGAGCGCGCCTTCCGCGAGGCGACGGTCGACGAGTCGGTGTTCGCGGTCCAGGCCGAGCCCGAGCCGGTCGCCGCGGCCGAGCCCGCCGTCCACGCCGAACCGGCGGCCGTCGCCGCCAGGAAGCCGGCCAAGGCGGTCGTCGAGGCGAAGGAGGACGGCGAGGGCAAGTCGACCGCCGGCAGCGTCTCGTCGCAGTCGATCCGCGTCGCGGTCGACACGCTCGAACATCTGATGACCATGGTCTCGGAACTGGTGCTGACCCGCAACCAGTTGCTCGAGATCGTCCGTCGTCACGAGGACAGCGAATTCAAGGTGCCGCTGCAGCGGCTCTCCAACGTGACGGCCGAGCTGCAGGAAGGCGTCATGAAGACGCGCATGCAGCCGATCGGCAGCGCCTGGCAGAAGCTGCCGCGCATCGTGCGCGACCTCTCCAACGAACTCGGCAAGGCGATCGAGCTGGAGATGGTCGGTCAGGAGACCGAACTCGACCGTCAGGTGCTCGAGCTGATCAAGGATCCGCTCACCCACATGGTGCGCAATTCCGCCGATCACGGTCTCGAGGGTCCGGAGGCGCGCAAGGCCGCCGGCAAGCCGGAGAAGGGCACGATCCGCCTCGCCGCCTATCACGAGGGCGGCCACATCATCATCGAGATCGCCGACGACGGACGCGGCCTCGACGTGGAGAAGATCCGCCAGAAGATCGTCGACAACGGGCTCGCGACCGAGTTCGAGCTCGAGAAGATGACCGAGGCGCAGATCTTCAAGTACGTCTTCGCGCCGGGCTTCTCGACCGCCAGCAAGGTCACCAACGTCTCCGGCCGCGGCGTCGGCATGGACGTGGTCAAGACCAACATCGACGCCATCGGCGGCACGGTCGATCTGAAGAGCGTGGCCGGCAAGGGCACGACCTTCACCATCAAGATCCCGCTGACGCTGGCGATCGTCTCGACGCTGATCGTGGAATCGGCGGGCGATCGCTTCGCCATCCCGCAGCTGTCGGTGGTCGAACTGGTCCGGGCTCAGCAGAACTCGGAGCATCGCATCGAGCGGATCCGCGACACGCCGGTGCTGCGCCTCAGGAACAAGCTCCTGCCGCTGGTGCATCTCTCCAAGCTTCTCGGCATCACTGCGATCGGCGGCGACGCCCGCGAGCCGGTGTCGGAGGAGGACGGCTTCATCGTCGTCATGCAGATCGGCAATCAGACCTTCGGCGTGGTCGTCGACGCGGTGTTCCACACCGAGGAGATCGTCGTGAAGCCGATGTCGACGATGCTGCGTCACATCGGCATGTTCTCCGGCAACACCATCCTCGGCGACGGCTCGGTGATCATGATCATCGATCCCAACGGCATCGCTCAGGCGATCGGCCCGTCGCAGGCGGCGGCCGGGATCGAGGAGACCGAACACGAGGAGGAGAAGGCGCGCGACGAGGCTCAGCTCGTGTCGCTGCTCCTGTTCCGCGCCGGCTCCGATCAGCCCAAGGCGGTGCCGCTGTCGCTGGTGACCCGCCTCGAGGAATTCTCGGTCGACAAGGTCGAGCGCTCCAACGGGCGTGATCTCGTGCAGTATCGCGGCTCGCTGATGCCGCTCGTCTATTTCGACGAATATGCCCAGCGCAAGACCGAGGGCGGTCTGCCGATGCTGGTGTTCTCCGACGCCGGCCGGTCGATGGGACTGGTGGTCGACGAGATCATCGACATCGTCGAGGACCGGCTCGAGATCGAGGTCGGCTCGGAACGTCCGGGCGTGCTCGGCTCCGCGGTGATCAAGGGCAAGGCGACGGAAGTGGTCGACATCGGTCACTTCCTGCCGCAGGCCTTCGAGGACTGGTTCCGTCGCAAGGAGATCTCGGCGGAGGCGCTGACGCGCTCGCTGCTGTTCATCGACGACGCGCCGTTCTTCCGCAACATGCTCGGTCCGGTGCTGAAGGCGGCGGGCTATCGGGTGACGGTGTGCGCCTCGGCGGTCGACGCGCTGGCGATGCTCGAGGACGGGCGCAAGTTCGACGTCGTCGTCTCCGACATCGAGATGCCCGACATGAACGGCTTCGAATTCGCAGAGGCGGTGCGCCGTCATCCGCGGCTGCGCAGCCTGCCGATCCTGGCGCTGTCGTCGGTGTGCACGCCCGCCTCGATCGAGCGCGGCCGTCAGTCCGGATTCGACGACTACATCGCCAAATTCGATCGTCCCGGCCTGATCGCCGCCCTCAAGGAAGTGTCGAACCACGAGATGGGGATCGCGGCATGACCGACGACGTCAACGTCCTCAACGACAGCATCCAATACGTCACCGTGGTGATCGGCGGACAATTGTTCGGATTGCCGATCTCGCGCGTCCACGACGTGTTCGTGCCGGAATCGATCACGCGCGTTCCCCTGTCGCGTCCCGAAATCGCCGGCGTGCTCAATCTGCGCGGCCGTATCGTCACCACCATCGACATGCGCCGCCGGCTCGATCTGCCGCCGCGCGGCGACGGCGCTCAGGTGATGGCGGTCGGCATCGAGCACAAGGGCGAGAGCTATGGCCTCCTCATCGACAACGTCGGCGAGGTCCTCGATCTCCCGTCGAACGGGCGGGAACCCAATCCGGTGAACCTCGATCAGCGTTGGGCGGCCATCTCCGGCGGTGTCCATCGCCTCAACGGACAACTGATGGTCATTCTCGACGTGGATCGTGTCCTCGGCGGGATGGCCGAAGCGATCGCCGCCTGACCGGCCGCATGGAGTGGACTTCGATGAAGAACTGTCTGGTCGTCGACGACTCGAGCGTCATTCGCAAGGTGGCCCGCCGCATCCTCGAGGATCTCGCCTTCGAGATCGTCGAGGCGGAAGACGGCGCCCAGGCGCTCGACGCCTGCCGTAAGGAGATGCCGAACGCGATCCTGCTCGACTGGAACATGCCGGTGATGGATGGGCTCGAATTCCTCGCTCATCTGCGTCGCGAGCCGGGCGGGGAGAAGCCGAAGGTGGTCTTCTGCACGACCGAGAACGACGTCGGTCACATTGCCAAGGCGATGCGCGCGGGGGCGGACGAGTACATCATGAAGCCGTTCGACCGCGAGATCGTGGAAGCGAAGTTCGCAGAAGTCGGCCTGATCTGAACGGGAGGCCGGCATGGCGTTCATGGGGGGGGCCGCGACGGCGCGGCCGCAGACGACGGTGACGGATCCCGTCCGGGTGATGGTCGTCGACGATTCCGTCGTCGTGCGCGGCCTGATCGGACGGTGGATCGACGAGGATCCGGCGCTCGCGGTGGTGGCCAGCCACCGCAACGGCAAGCTGGCGGTCGACGACATCGTGCGTTCCAACCCCGACGTGGTCGTGCTCGACGTGGAAATGCCGGAGATGGACGGCATCACGGCGCTGCCGCTGATGCTGAAGGCCAAGCCCGGCCTCGTGGTGGTGATGGCCTCGACGCTGACGCGGCGCAATGCCGAGATCTCGCTCAAGTGTCTGTCGCTCGGCGCGGCCGACTATGTGCCGAAGCCGGAATCCAACAGCGGCGTGACCACCTCAGCCGGGTTCCGCACCGAGGTGGTGCAGAAGGTCAAGACGCTGGGGCAGCGCGCGCAGATGCGCGGCGGGCGCGGACACGTGTCACACCCCGAGCCGAGCCCGCGTCAGGCGCCTCCCGTTTCGCCCGCGCCGACGGCGCGTCCGATCGCGTCGCCCGCGCCGCGCGCGACGACATCCGGGGCGGGGCCGTCGCTGCGGCCCTATTCCTCGATGGCGCCGAAGGTGCTGCTGATCGGCTCCTCGACCGGCGGACCGCAGGCGCTCACCAAGCTCTTTTCCGAGATCGGTCCGGCGATCGTCAACGTGCCGGTGCTGGTCACCCAGCACATGCCGGCGACCTTCACCTCGATCCTCGCCGAGCACATCACCAAGGCGGCCGGCCGTCGCGCCGCCGAGGGCGTGCACGGCGAGCCGTTGATGCCGGGGCGCATCTACGTGGCGCCGGGCGGCCGGCACATGGTGGTCGGCAAGCAGGGCATGGAGACCTGTGTGCTGCTCAACGACCTGCCGCCGGTCAATTTCTGCAAGCCGGCGGTCGATCCGCTGTTCGAAAGCGCGGCCTCGATCTTCGGAGCCTCGATCCTGGCCTGCGTGCTCACGGGCATGGGGCACGACGGCGCCGCCGGCGCGGTCCGGATCGCCAACGGTGGTGGTTCGGTGATCGCACAAGACGAAGAATCGAGCGTGGTCTGGGGCATGCCCGGCGCGGTGGCGCAGGCGGGCGCGGCGGCGGAGATCCTGCCGCTCGACCAGATCGGTTCGAAGATCACGCGTATCCTGGGGGGACGTCGATGACGCCGCAAGAGTTCGACTGGCTCAGAGCGTTTCTCAAGCAGCAGTCCGGCCTCGTCCTGACCAACGAGAAGCAGTATCTGATCGAAAGCCGCCTTTTGCCGGTGGCGCGCAAGGCCGGGCTCGCCTCGCTCTCGGCGCTGATCGCCAAGATCAAGGAGCCGGGGCAGTCGATGCTGGCGGCGACGGTGGTCGAGGCGATGACCACCAACGAGTCCTTCTTCTTCCGCGACAAGACGCCGTTCGAGCATTTCACCGACACGATGCTGCCGAAGATGCTGGAGGCCCGCGCCCGCGAACGCCGTCTCCGGATCTGGTGCGCGGCCGCCTCGACCGGCCAGGAGCCCTATTCGCTGGCGATGTGTCTCAAGGACGCCGAGGCGAAGCTCGCCGGCTGGCGCGTCGAGATCCTCGGCACCGACCTCTCCACCGACGTGCTGGAGAAGGCCAAAGCCGGCGTCTACACGCAATTCGAGGTGCAGCGCGGTCTGCCGATCAACCATCTGCTGAAGTATTTCACGCAGATCGGCGACACGTGGCAGATCAATTCGAACATGCGTTCGATGGTGCAGTATCGAAAGCTCAACCTCTTGGAGAATTTCTCCTCGTTGGGCCAGTTCGACATCATCTTCTGCCGCAACGTGCTGATCTATTTCGACAACAAGACCAAGGTCGAGATCCTGGAGCGGATGGCGAAGATGATGCCGGCGGACGGCTATCTGGTGCTGGGCGCGGCGGAGACCGTGGTCGGTCTCACCGACGTCTTCCGGCCCATGACCGAGAAGCGCGGCCTCTATCAGGTCGGCGACGGCACTGCCCCGGGGCTCAGGTCGAGCTCCCTGGGGGCGGTCGGAACGGCGGCCCCGATCGGGGCCTCGCGGTTTGCGAGCTTCGGGCGCTGACTACGGGCGACGCCGTGGACCGAGACGACATCGAGGGGCGTGCCGGTGACGGCGCGCCCCTTTCGCATGCCGTCCGAGGGCGCGAGGGCGGCGGGAGGGGGCTCGAGGCCGCTGGTTGACGCGTGTCGCGAGGGCGCCTCTCGATTTCGACAAAGATATGAAACGTTTGAATAATTTTCGATGGCCGTCGGGTCGGAGTCGGATCCTTCGCTGTGATACGTATACGATTTGCGTTGTTTCCGCATTGGAAAGTATCGTTGACCTTCATTTCTCGGCGGCGTAACGTTCGCGCGCGGCGAATACCGAGGCTACTGAACAGAACACAGGAGGGTATCATGCGGTATATTCTGGGTATGACGGCGATGCTCGCCGGTCTGTGCGTGTCTTCGGCTGCCTTCGCCGAGAAGTATGTGGTCAAGGAGGCCCGCGGGACCGTGATGGCCTGCTATCAGCAGGTGTATGTTCCCGCCACCGTGCAGTACAACACGCGCGGAATTCTCGCCAAGCGCGAGAGCGTCGGCTGGGTGGTGACGGGTGATCGCTGGGAGAAGGTGCGCAGCCCGGCGGTCTACTTCGAGACGTCGAAGACGGTCGAACCCGATCACTACAAGCTCGTTCCCTGCAAGTGATCGTCCCGTGATCGGCCGCGCGGCGGGCCGATCGACGACGGTCGGGCGACGCGCGTCGCAACGTGATCGGCCCGCGCTCTCGGTGGAGAGCGCGGGCCGCAACGTTTCGAGGCTCGGGTGGGGGCGTGGGGCGACGCGTGCCGGCGCGGCGTGGACGGACGATCCGCCCGGACCCGTCGTCGGGGCATACCGTCGGGCATTGAAAATGGCCGATGGCATTCCTGACGCGAACTTCTCATGCTTCTGACGCAGATGGGAAATTCGCGTGTCTTCAAAGGCCGGGCGCGTCAGCACCTTCGGCCTTTGGCATCAGTACCAGAAGGTGCCGAGCGTGATGTCCGGGCGCTCGATCGTGCAGGGGTGATCGAGCTCGGTCGGGAAGGTGCGGCGATCGTCGACCGGCGTGAACAGCGCGCGGTTGGCGAAGGTCACCTCGAGCGTCTGGGGAACGACGACGCTGCCGTAGTTCGACAGGCCGCTGATGTTGTTGGCGTGGACGTGGCACACGAAGAACGCCTGATTCAGCTTGTCCAGCACGCGCTGCATGATCTCGTACTGATCGGTCTCGGCGAGGCGCTCGAAGCCGTGCAGCTCGGTGACGATCTGGCGATACTTGGAGATCTCTTCGATCGGGGTGGCGTCGAAGGCGGGCCATTCGAAGCCTTCGATGTCGATCTTCAGGAAGAGGTCGGTGGCCTCGCCGCCGGTCTCGCGGATCAACGAGGACATGGAGCGATTGCCGGGGGAATCCTCCGTCGCGATCATTTCCCGGAAGAAGTGCAGATTGGGGTGGGTGCTGGGCGCGGCCTTGATGGTGCCGTCGTATTGGCGCACGTCGATGCCCTTGTTCGCCAGCTCGACGTCGAGCGTGTCGTTGTTGCCGATCCCGAGCGAATGGGCGACGCGGACGTTCGCGAAGTCGTCGAGGCAGACGTAGCCGCCGTCGCCGTCGCTGCCGAGGCGGATCTTGGCGACGCCCTGGACCGAATAGGGGCGCAAGGGACGCAGGATCGCCAGCGCGCGCCGGGCCATCTCGAAGGGATCGATGACCGTCACGGTGCCGTCGAGGGTCTTGGCGACGTTGCGATAGAACACGTCGGAACGACCGAAGAGATCTTCGTCTTCCTTGAGCCAGCGGATGACCGGGGCCAGCACGGCGAAGGTCCGCTTCTTGAGGCTGCGGGTGTATTTCCTGCGAAGACGGGAGGTCATGGGAGGAGCTTTCGGCAACGAACGATCGGAAGACGGAGGAGGGCTCGTCCGAGCCGCTTTTCCGGGGTGTAACGGCTTTCTCTTAATTCATGCGGGTGGGGATGTCGACGCCGAGACGGCGGCCTCGGCGGCTCGCCGGGCGAGAAACGCGAAACCCCGCCGACGAGGCTCGCGGCGGGGTCTGGACGGAGTGGGGAGGCACGTCGGGGGTCAGGCGATGTCGGCGTAGACGTCGCTCTCGTCGGGCTCGCGCAGCACGTAGCCGCGACCCCAGACGGTCTCGATGTAGTTCTTGCCGCCGGTGGCGGAGGCGAGCTTCTTGCGCAGCTTGCAGATGAAGACGTCGATGATCTTCAGCTCGGGCTCGTCCATGCCGCCGTAGAGATGATTGAGGAACATCTCCTTGGTCAGCGTGGTGCCCTTGCGCAGGCTCAGGAGCTCCAGCATCTGATATTCCTTGCCGGTCAGATGCACGCGCTGGGTGTTCACCTCGACCGTCTTGGTGTCGAGGTTCACCACCAGATCGCCGGTCGTGATGACCGACTGGGCGTGACCCTTGGAACGGCGGACGATGGCATGGATGCGGGCGACCAGCTCGTCCTTGTGGAACGGCTTGGTCATGTAGTCGTCCGCGCCGAAGCCCAGGCCGCGCACCTTGTCCTCGATGCCGGCGAGACCGGAGAGGATCAGGATCGGGGTCTTCACCTTCGAGACGCGCAGCGTCCGCAGGACCTCGTAACCCGACATGTCCGGCAGGTTCAGATCCAGAAGAATGATGTCGTAATCATAGAGCTTGCCGAGGTCGATGCCCTCTTCGCCCAGATCCGTCGTGTAGACGTTGAAGTTTTCCGACTTGAGCATCAACTCGATGCTCTGCGCCGTGGCGCTGTCGTCTTCGATGAGTAGTACGCGCATGCCAATCCCCTTTGTCGCCTCTACCGGGTTTGGCGCATCGGCCCCCGACCGGCCTCAGCGAAGCACCCCCGTCAACCCCCGACTCGGTAGCGTACCGGACAATGGTTAACAGACTCTGATTCGCCTCGGCAAGAGTCGAGTGACGCCTCGGCCTAATTTCTCTCCAGGTGACTGAAACGAAAAGGGAATCTCGCGGCGAAAAAGTTAATGCGTCACTTTAGGAAGGGCGCCTAACCGATTCTGCGGAATCACCTCTCCGAGGTCCCTCGGAAAGCGTCGCGTGCGACCCCACATCGCCCGCTCGTTCATATTGTTTGACGAAGGACGTTAACAAGCCGTTACTGGAGCGGCCCGAGACGGCCTGCTTCATCAAGAGATTCGAAACCAATGGATTCCCTGAGCCGTGAGATCGCGGAGTTGTCCCCCGTCACCACCTTCGGGCGGGTCGTGGCGGTGCGCGGTCTGATGATCGAGGTCGCCGGGCCGATCCACGAGATGAGCGTCGGCTCGCGGTTGGCGATCGACGCCGCCTCGGGGCGGGTCGTGCCGGCGGAGGTGGTGGGATTTCAAGGAGATCGCGCGCTCTGCCTGCCGTTCGGGGCGCTCGAGGGGGTGCGGATGGGCTGCCGCGCGGTGGTGGCGGCGGCGGACGGGTCGATCCGGCCGTCCGATGCCTGGCTCGGGCGCGTCGTCAACGCGCTCGGCGAGCCGCTCGACGGCAAGGGGCCGTTGCCGCAGGGGGCGGTGTCGCGGCACTTGCGCGCAGGGCCGCCGCCGGCGGGCGAGCGGGCCCGGGTCGGTGGGCCGATCGACCTCGGCGTGCGCGCGCTCAACACCTTCGTCACCTGCTGCCGCGGCCAGCGCATGGGCATCTTCGCCGGTTCCGGCGTCGGCAAGTCGGTGCTCCTGTCGATGCTGGCGCGCTACACCTCGACCGACGTGGCGGTGATCGGCCTCGTCGGCGAACGCGGGCGCGAGGTGCAGGAGTTCATCGAGGACGATCTCGGCGAGGCGGGTCTCGCCCGCTCGGTGGTGATCGTCGCGACCTCCGACGAACCGGCGCTGATGCGGCGGCAGGCGGCCTACATGACCTTCGCGGTCGCCGAGCACTTCCGCGACGAGGGGCGCGACGTGCTGTGCATGATGGATTCGGTCACGCGTTTCGCCATGGCCCAGCGCGAGATCGGGCTCGCGGCCGGCGAGCCGCCCGCCTCCAAGGGCTATACGCCGACGGTCTTCACCGAGTTGCCGCGCCTGCTCGAGCGGGCCGGGCCGGGGCGGGTCGGCGAGGGCTCGATCACCGGCCTCTTCACCGTGCTGGTGGAGGGCGACAATCACAACGAGCCGGTCGCCGACGCGGTCAGAGGCATTCTCGACGGCCACATCGTGATGGAACGGCAGATCGCCGAGCGCGGGCGCTATCCGGCGATCAACGTCTTGAAGAGCGTGTCGCGGACGATGCCGCGCGCCATTCCGGAGGCGCGGCGCCCGCTCATCACCGAGGCGAAACGGCTGATGGCGACCTATGGCGACATGGAGGAACTGATCCGGCTCGGCGCCTATCGCAAGGGATCGAGCCCGGAAGTCGACCGGGCGATCGCGCTCAATCCGGCCTTCGAGGCATTTCTGCAACAGGGGAAGAGCGAATCCACCTCGATGGCCGAGGGCTACGATCGGCTGGCGGCAATTCTGACGTCTTGAGTGCGCCGACTCACCTTTTGGCAACCGATCTCCGTTAAGGTCGTCTGCACCACGGGGGAGTATCGAGTATGAAGTCCCGAGACAGTCTCATTCGTCTGAAGCGGTTCCAGGTCGACGAGAAACGTCGCCAGGTGACCCAGATCGAGATGATGATCGCCGATTTCGAGCGGATGATCTCCGATCTCGACGACCAGATCGTCGGCGAGCAGAACCGCGTCGGCATCCACGACATCACCCATTTCGCCTATCCGACCTTCGCCAAGGCGGCGATCCAGCGGCGCGAAAATCTGCGGGTGTCGGTCAAGGATCTCGAGGACAAGATGGAAGCGGCGCGCGAGGAACTGTCGATCGCCGTCGAGGATCTGAAGAAGATCGAACTGATCGAGGAGCGTGATCAGGCGCGCGACCGCGCCGAGAAGGACGCTCACGAGCAGGAGGCGCTCGACGAGGTGGCGGCGCGCCGTCACGCCTTCGGGCGTTGAGAGACGAGGCGGCGTCGGGGGGCGCCGCCGCAGGAACCCCAGTGGGGTCGAGACGTGAACGCGAACGAACTGGCCGCCCTCGGGCGGCCTTCTTCGTTTCGGGGGGAGGGATCACGCCGCCGGGTCGATCAAGGGAACGTGGGGGGCGCAGTCGCGCGGCAGCACGCCGGTCAGGCGCGGGTCGGGGCCGAGCTCGAGCGCGAGGGCGTAGGGGGTGAAGCCGGAGCGGCGGTAGAAGCCGAGCGCGCCGGGATGATCGAAATGGCAGGTGTGGACCCAGACCCGTTCGGGCGCGTCCTTCCATGCCTCGTCGAGGGCGATCCCCATCAGGGCGCGGCCGAGGCCGCCGCCGATCGCCTCCCGGGTCAGGCCGAAATAGGCGAGTTCGACCTCGCCCTCGACGCGCCGGTCGAGTTCGACGAGGCCGACGTCGCGGCCGTCGCGGACGACGGCGCGGCACCATACGCCCGCGTCGGCGAGGATCGCCGCCAGCGCCGCGTCGTCGAGGAGGCGGCGGCCGAACCACAGCCAGTCCTCACCGACGGCGGCGAACAGGCGGCGGTAACGGGCGACGTCGGCGGCGCCGATCGGCTCCAGGGCGACGCCCTCGGGCAGAGGGGGCGCGGCGCGGGGCGGGGGCGCGCGCATTTCGAGGTAGGTCACGGCGGCGGCGAGCCAGCCGGGCGGCAGGGGGCCGTAGCCTTCCGCCGGGAAGGTCAGGGTCACGGCTCCGTTCTCCTCGCCCCCCTCGCTCACCACGCGTCGATCCCGAAGCGCCAGCCGACGCCGGCGGAGATCGAGAACTGATCGCGGGCGCCGTCGGCCTTGACGATCGGCGAGCGGGCGATGGCGTCGGAGAGATGCGTCCACGACGCCTCGCTCTTCACGAACCAGCGCTTGTCGATGTCCCAGGTGACGGTGGCGCCGAGGCCGGCGCCGCGATAGCCGGCGCCGGGATCATAGGCGGGGATGCCGGTCGCCAGCGCGGCGACGGGGGAGACGCCGTAATAGGTCCGCATGTAGTCGGCCGAGGCGAAGGACACGCGCGGGCCGGCGGCGATGGTGAGCTTGTCCATCGGATGGAGAATGGCGTCGACGCCGAGTTCGGCGATCTGGCCGTGATGGCCGCCCATGCCCTGCCGCAGGCTCGCGAAGGCGCGGAAGTTGGTGTCGGTGTAGTCGACCGTCAGACCGGCCTCGAAGGCCTGGGGGACGTCGGGAAGGCCGGCCAGCACCGATGCGCCGCCGAAGGTGCGCTTCGACAGATAGCGGAAGCTCGGGGCGATGCCGAAGCCGGTATCGGACGAGGGCTGCCCGGTCAGGGGTGAGCGCAGGAACTTCAGCCCGACGATCGGCCAGGGCGACAGGACGTAGGTCTTGGAGCCTTCCCAATCGGGCGAGACGTTGAGGCCGCCGCCGACGGTGAGGACGACGTCGTCGGCCGGACCGGGGAAGCTCTGGGCGAGGGCCGGCGCGGCGGCGAGGAGGCCGACGCCGGCGAGGCTCGTGGCGAGGGCGGAGCGGAGAAGGCGGCGCATGGTCGTCCCTGAGGTGTCGAGGATCCCGGCGGGGATCGATGTCGCAGTCTTGGCACGGGATGGTTGACCGTTCGTCACCGAAGGTCCAGTGCGCGACGGCCACAATGCGAAAAGATCGCGCCTCACATCGTCCCGACCGTCTTCAGGCGGACGCGCGGGTGGACCTCGGCCTGGGACATGACGACCGTGTGCGGGCGGAAACGATCGACGATGGCGCGGACGTGGGTGCGGATGCCGGGGCTCGTCAGCAGCACCGGGATCTCGCCGATCCGGGCCGCCGCCTCGAAGCCGTCGCGGACCGCGTTGACGAATTCGCCGAGCTTGGAGGGCGCCATGGCGAGCGACTTCTGGTCGCCCTCGCCGACGAGGGCCTCCGCGAAGGCCACTTCCCAGGCCGGCGACAGCGACAGGATCGGCAGATAGCCGAGCGGCGACAGGTTGGCGGCGGAGATCTGGCGGGCGAGGCGCGAGCGCACGTGTTCGGTGATCGAGGGCACGGTGCGGGTGAAGGACACCGCCTCGGCGACGCCCTCCAGGATGGTGGAGAGGTCGCGGATCGAGATGCGCTCGGCGAGGAGGCTCTGGAGGACGCGCTGGATGCCGGAGACGGTGATCGAGCCGGGGACGATGTCCTCGATCAGCTTGTGCTGTTCCTTGGGCAGTTCGGCGAGGAGGCGGGTGACGTCGGCATAGGAGAGGAGGTCGGCGATGTTGGCCTTCAGGAGCTCGGTCAGATGGGTCGACATGACGGTGGCGGGGTCGACCACGGTCAGGCCGCGAATCGCCGCCTCCTCCTTCAGCGCCGGATCGACCCAGGTCGCGGGCAGGCCGAAAGTCGGCTCGGTGGTGTGGGTGCCGGGCAGGTCGATCTGGCGGCCTTCCGGGTCCATCACCATGAAGAGGTTGGGGAAGACCTGACCACGGCCGGCCTCGACCTCCTTGATCCGGACCACGTATTCGTTGGGCTGGAGCTGGACGTTGTCGAGGAGCCGGCACGGCGGCATGACGAAGCCCATGTCGCCGGCGATCTGGCGGCGCAGCGCCTTGATCTGCTCGGTGAGGCGGTCGGAGCCATCCGGGCCGTTGATCAGGCCGAGCAGGGCATAGCCCAACTCGATCTTGAGGTCGTCCATCCGGAGGCTCTCGGTGATCGGCTCCTCCTTCGGGGCGGCGGCCTTGGCTTCCTCGGCCTTCTTCTCGGCGGTGACGACCGCGGCCTCGCCCTTGCGTTTCTTCTCGGCGGCGAGCGCGAGCGCGCCGGCGCCGCCGGCCAGGATCAGGAAGGGCAGGGTCGGCATGCCCGGCAGCAGGCCCATCACGATCATCACGAAGGACGACATGCCGAGCGCGCGCGGATAGCCGGAGAGCTGGGCGCTCAAGGCCTTGTCGGCGGCGCCCGCGACACCGGCCTTGGAGACCAGCAGACCGGCGGCGGTCGAGACGATCAGCGCGGGGATCTGGGTGACGAGGCCGTCGCCGACGGTCAGGGTCGTGTAGGAGTGACCGGCCTCGGCGAAGGTGATGCCCTGCTGCATCACGCCGATGACGATGCCGCCGATGACGTTGATGAAGGTGATCAGCAGGCCGGCGATGGCGTCGCCGCGGACGAATTTCGAGGCGCCGTCCATGGCGCCGAAGAAGCTGCTCTCGCCCTCGAGTTCCTTGCGGCGCTTCTTCGCCTCCTTCTCGTCGATCAGGCCGGCGGAGAGGTCGGCGTCGATCGCCATCTGCTTGCCGGGCATGGCGTCGAGGGTGAAGCGGGCGGCGACCTCGGCGATGCGGCCCGAACCCTTGGTGATGACGATGAAGTTCACGATCAGGAGGATCGCGAAGACGATGATGCCGATGACGAAGTTGCCGCCCATCACGAAGTTGCCGAAGGCTTCGATGACGTGACCGGCGGCGGCGGTTCCCTCGTGGCCGTGGCCGAGGATGAGGCGGGTGGAGGCGAGGTTCAGCGACAGCCTGAGCATCGTGGCGATGAGCAGCAGGGTCGGGAAGGACGAGAACTCGAGTGGCGCCTGAATGAACAGGGCCGTCATCAGGATCAGCACCGACAGGGTGATCGAGACGGCGAGGAAGACGTCGAGCATCCACGCCGGCAGCGGGACGATCAGCACGACCAGAATGGTCATGACGCCCATCGCCAGACCGACGTCGCCACGGCGGGCGTGGGCGAGGAGCCCTCTCGGTCCGGGCAGGCCGAACGGCATCGCCAGAGCGGGACCCTTCGGTTCGACGGTGGTGTCGGTCATCGTGGCCTCGGCTCGATCGTCGTCGGGGGCGACGCGCGGGGGCCGCGCGTCGCCACTCGGCAATATTTGCCGGGGTCATGGTTAACGGGTGGTTAAGACGGTGTCGCCCGTGCCGAGGCGGCGAGGTCGGCGCCGAGATGTCCGCGCGCCGCGATCGCCTGGAAGAGCGTCTCCGGCAGGGTCAGCGTGGCGACGGTGGGACGGCCGACGACGACGAGGCGGGCGGCGCCCCAGTGGAGGCGGGCCGGGGCGATCTCGACGATCTCGTCCCAGGGAATGCGCAGCGGCGCCTTTCCGACCCCACCGAAGAGCGGCATCTTCACCGCGAGGCGAAGCCCGTCCACCTCGGCGCCGACGGCGACGCAGTTCTTCCAGACGACGGGGCCGACCATGAGGGTGGCGCCACGGACGAGCGGGGGCTCGGGGCCGCGTTCGACGCCGAAGCGGGCGGCGAGATCCGACCAGCCGCCGGAAGGGGCGATCGTCGGCCCTTCCGAACGGCGGGACCCGATCGCGCGGGAGAAGAGTCGTTTCGTCATCATGGCGAGGACCGCCACGACGACGAGAAAGCCGATGGTCTCGATCAGACCGGCGACGACGGCGGGATCCATGGCGACCTCCTCGGTGAGGAGAGGGTGGAACCCTCGGTGATCGCGAGTCTAGCGCCGCGCGCGGGCGAGCGCGTCCGTAATCGGTCGTGGCGCGACGAATGGCGCGCGGCTCAATCCCGGCCGAAGACGAGGCGCAGGCCGAAGATCAGCATGATGCCGCCGGCCAGCCGGTCGAGCCAGGAGCGGCCGCGATCGAGCACGCGCGCGACCGGCGGGCTCGCCACCGTGGCGGCGACGAGCCCGTACCAGAGGCAGGAGATCGCCGGCATCATGACGAGGGCGATCGCCTGTTCGCCGGCGCCGAGGCGATGGGCGCCGGTCGCGGCGAAGATCGACATGTAATAGGCGATGGTCTTGGGATTGGTGACGTTGGTGATCACCCCGGCGCGCCAGGCGCCGAAGAGGGTGAAGGCGGGCACCGGGGCGGCGACGGCCTCGGGCGCGGCGAAGGAGAGGCGGACCGTCTTCACGCCGAGCCAGAGCAGATAGAGGCCGCAGACGAGTTTCATCGCCACGGCGAGGCGGGGCAGGGCCTCGAAGGTCGCGCCGAGGCCGGTCAATCCGAGTGTCGCCCAGGCGAGCCCGACGGGAAAGACCCCGGCGGCGGCGGCCCAACCGAAGCGGCGCCCGCGCGTCGCGGCATGGGCGACGAGGATCGTGTTCGGCCCCGGCACCATGGCGATGACGATCTGCGCGGCGGCGAGGGTGGCTATGATCTGGAAACTCTCGGAGACGGTCACGGGCACCGGGTGTCCTCTCGGGCTCGATCGACGGGCGCGGGGTCACCCGGGGCGTCCCGCATCGCGAGGTTAACGCGACTGGGCAATCTTTGCCGGGTGTATGGTTAACGCGAGGTTAAATCGGCGCGGGCCCGGGGTCACGGACGGGTGAGGTCCGGCTTCGAAGCCGGCCGGATACGCGACGACCGGCGCGTCGGCGCCGGTCGTGGTCTCGTCCGTCGTTTCGGAAGGGGCGCCGCTCACGCCGCCTCGATGCCGCCGCCGGGCGGGGTGATGTCGAAGCCGTCGTCGCCGTATTCCTTGAGCTTGTTCCTGAGCGTGCGGATCGAGATGCCGAGGATGTTGGCGGCATGGGTCCGGTTGCCGAGCGTCGAGCCGAGGGTCTCGAGGATCAGTTCGCGCTCGACGTCGGCGACGGTGCGGCCGACCAGGGCGCGGGTGACGGCCTCGGCGGTCTCGGCGGCGCGGGCGGCGGGGTCGCGGGCGGGCGCCGGGGCGCCGTCGCCGTGGGCCTCGTCGAGGCGCAGGCCGTCGGGGGTGCGGACCGCGTCGAGATCGATCACGTCGCCCGAGGCGAGCAGCACCGCGCGGTGCATGCAGTTCTCGAGCTCGCGGACGTTGCCGGGCCAGCGGAAGCGGGTCAGCTCGCGGCGCGCCTCGGGGGAGAGCGGGCGCGGCTTCATGCCGTTCGCCTTGGCGTAGCGGTCGAGGAAGTGGTCGGCGAGCGCCTGGACGTCGGCGGGGCGATCGCGCAGCGGCGGAATCTTCAGATTGACGACGTTGAGGCGGTAGAGCAGGTCCTCGCGGAAGCGGCCGGCGCGGGCCTCCTCGGCCATGTTGCGGTTGGAGGTGGCGAGGATACGGATGTCGACCGGGACCGGCCGGGTGCCGCCGACGCGGTCGATGATGCGTTCCTGGATGGCGCGCAGGAGCTTCGCCTGGAGGCGCAGATCCATCTCGGAGATCTCGTCGAGCAGCAGCGTGCCGCCGTCGGCCTCCTCGAACTTGCCGATGCGCCGGGCGATGGCGCCGGTGAAGGCGCCCTTCTCGTGGCCGAAGAGTTCGCTCTCGAGCAGCGCCTCGGGGATCGCGGCGCAGTTGACGGCGATGAAGGGCTTCGACGCGCGGTTCGACTTCCTGTGGACGTGGCGGGCGAGCACCTCCTTGCCGGTGCCGCTCTCGCCGGTGATCAGGATCGAGGCGTCGGAGGGGGCGACCTGATCGGCGAGGCGGACGACGCGGGCCATCGCCTCGTCGCGGACGACGAGATCGCCGCCGTCCTCGGCCACCGCCGCCAGGACGGCGGCGATCAGATCCGGGTCGGGGGGCAGGGGGATGTATTCCTTGGCGCCGGCGCGGATGGCGCCGACGGCGGCACGGGCGTCGTTGGCGACGCCGCAGGCGACCACCGGCACATGGATCAGCTCGAGCTCGAGCTTCCTGACGAGATCGCCGACGTCGAGGCCGACGTCGATCATCAGGAGATCGGCGCCGCGCCCGGAGCGCAGCGTCTTCAGGGCGATCTCGACGGTATCGGCATGGGCGACGGAGGCGCCGCGATCCATGGCGATGCGCGAGGCGACCGCGAGTTGTCCACCGAGTGTGCCGACGATGAGGAGCCTCATGTCCGTCCCCTCATTTGTCCGATTTGATGATTTCGGTCATGGTCACGCCGAGCCGGTCCTCGACCAGGACCACCTCGCCGCGCGCCACCAGCCGATCGTTGACGTAGATGTCGATCGCCTCGCCGACCTTGCGGTCGAGCTCGAGCACGGTGCCCTGATTGAGCTTGAGGAGATCGGCCACCTGCATGCGGGCCTGACCGAGCACGGCGGAGACCTTCACCGGCACGTCGAAGACGGCCTCGAGGTCGCCGGCGGTGCGCGGTTGGGGGATCCCGTCGTCGCCGGAGCGATCCTTGGTGGAAGGGTCCATCATGTCCAGGGTCAGGCCGTCGCGGGGCTCGTCGTCGGGCGTCGCGCTCATGGGGCGGTCCTCCGATGGTCGTCGGCCGGGGTTCCGGCGTCGTCGGTGATGTCGAGAGCGGCGCGGCGCGCCTCGATCCAGCGGGCCACGGTCGCGTCGATCTCGGCGGCGAGGGCGTCGCCGTCGCGAAGGATACCACCATCCGCCCATTCGATGCGGCAATCGCCGCGGCCGACGTCGTCCTCGCCGAGGATGACGATGCGGCCGTCGAAGCCGGTCTCGCGGGCGATGCGCTTGACCTCCGGCTCCAGCGCGGCGGCGTCGCGGGTGTCGAGGCGCACGACCAGATGCGGCGACTTGCGCAAGGGGCCGAGGCATTCCCTGAGCAGGGCGCGGATCTCGGCGAGCGGTTCGCGGTCGATCAGGTGGGTGGCGAGGCGGCGAGCGGCGACCACGGCGAGTTCGACGGCGCGTGTCTCCGCCGCCAGACGCTCGGCATCGAGGGTGGCGAGCAGGGTGCGGGCGGTGCCGACCAGGGCGGAGGCGGCATCGGCGAGACGTTCGGCGGCGCGGGCCTCGGCGTCGAGGCGACCGCTGGCGAACCCCTCCTCGCGGCCCTCGGCATAGCCTTCGGCGCGGGCGCGTTCCTCGACCTGGACCAGTTCGGCCAGATGCTGGTCGAGGTCGATGGTCGGGCGCGGCGGCTCGATCGGCGCGGCGGCGACGGCGGGCTCGGGCTTGCCGAAATCGGTGTCGAAGAGGAAGCGTGCGGGTGCTGCCATGATGGTCGCCGAGCCGTCAGTAGACGAGCTCGTCCTCTCCCTTCGACTTGGAGACCATGATCTCGCCCTTGGCGGCGAGGTCCTTGGTCACGTTGACCATGATGCCCTGGGCCTCGTCGACGTCGCGCAGACGCACCGGGCCGAGCGCCTCCATGTCTTCCTTGAGCATGGCCGACGCGCGCGACGACATGTTCTGGAAGAAGACGTCGCGCAGCGCCTCGGTGGCGCCCTTGAGGGCGATGGCGAGCTTGTCCTTCTCGACGTTCCTGAGCAGCGTCTGGATGCCGCCGGCATCGAGTTTGCCGAGGTCCTCGAAGGTGAACATCAGCGACTTGATCTTCTCGGCGCTCTCGCGGTTCTCCTCCTCGAGGGCGGTGATGAAGCGCGCCTCGGTCTGGCGGTCGAAGGAGTTGAAGATGTCGGCCATCAGCTCGTGGGCGTCGCGGCGCGAGGTGTGCGAGAGGTTCGACATGAACTCGACCCGCAGCGTCTGCTCGACCTTGTCGAGGATCTCCTTCTGCACCGCCTCCATCCGCAACATGCGGTTGACCACCTCGAGGGCGAACTCCTCCGGCAGGATCGCCAGGACACGGCCGGCGTGGTCCGGGCGGATCTTGGAGAGGACCAGGGCGACGGTCTGCGGGTATTCGTTCTTGAGATAGTTGGCGAGGACGTTCTCCTGAACGTTCGACAGTTTCTCCCACATGTTGCGGCCGGCCGGACCACGGATCTCCTCCATGATCGCGCTGACGCGCTCGGGCGGCAGGAACGAGGAGAGGATGCGCTCGGTGCTGTCGTGGTTGCCGGTCAGCGAACCCTTGGAGGAGAGGCGGGTGACGAAGTCGACGAAGAGGTTCTCGAGCATCTCCGGGCTGACCGGGCCGAGGCGGGCCATCGCCAGCGAGACCTGACGGACCTCCAGTTCGTCGAGCTGTTCCCAGACCTTGCGGCCGTGTTCCTCGCCGAGCGCCAACAGCAGCACGGCCGCGCGCTCGGCGCCGGCGAGCTCGCGGTAGTTCTCCGTGTGGCTCACCTGGAGGGTGGGGGAGCCGTGGGGCGCGGTCTTGGCGGGCAGGGCCATGGTGGGTCCTCAGGCGGCGGCTTCGGAGAGCCAGCCGCGAATGATCGCGGCGGCTTCCAGCGGGGTTTCGTCGATCATCTCGCCGATCTTCTTGATCGACCCGGCCTGAACCGCGCCCATCGCCTTGGCCTCGTCGAGGCGCATGTGGGTCGGATGGGGGCCGGTGTCGGTGGCGATCATCAGGTCGCCGCCGGCGGCCGGGATACCGGCGTGACCGGCGAGGGCGTGGGCGAGGGCTTCGCCGGGGTGGTGGCCGGCGGCGGTCTCGGCGCCCGCGACCTCACCGGCGGCGAGGGCGGGCAGTTGCGGGGCGATGACGCGGTTGATCAGCGGGCGCACCGCGAAGAGCAGCACCAGGGCGGTCATCAGCAGCAGGGCGCCCAGTTCGGCGAAGCGCACGACGTCGTCGGAGCGGAAGTCGAGCAGGGCGGCGAAGCCGGTCTTCTGGCCTTCGAGGGGAACCGCGGTGGGGGCCTCGGCGAAGCGCAGGTTGACCACCTCGACCAGATCGCCGCGCTTCTCGTCGAAACCGACCGAGGAGCGGACCAGGGCGGCGATGCGATCGAGGTCCTCCTTCGAGCGGGGCTGATAGGTGACCTCGCCGGAGGTGCCGGTGGCATAGACGCCGTCGACCAGAAGGGCGACGGAGATGCGCTTGAGGCGGCCGGCCTCGAGCACCTCGGTGCGGCTGGTCTTGGAGATCTCGTAGTTGACGGTCTCCTCGGAGGTGCTGGAGGCCTCCTTGGAGGTCGGGCCGGCCGGATCGGGGGGCGTGCCGGGCACCTGGGTGGCGACGGTGACGCCCTTCTCGGCGGAGGCGTTGGTGGAGCTCTCCTCCTTGGTCTGGGTCGAGCGGACCACCTGTCCGTTGGGATCGAAGGTGTCGGAGGTCTGGGTGACGCGGTTGAAGTCGAGTTCGGCGGCGACGTGGACGCGGACGCGGCCCTGGCCGACGATCGAACCGACGATCGATTCGATCTGGTTCTCGAGGCGGGTCTCGTAGGCGGTGGTGCGTTCCTGCAGCGAGGCGGCGACGAGGCCGCTCGGGTCCTCGCCCTCGCCGGTGGCGAGCAGGCGGCCGGTCTCGTCGACGATGGAGACGCGCGAGGGCTTCATGCCCTCGACGGCGGCGGCGACGAGGTGCTGGATGGCGCGGATCTGGCCGGGGTCGAGTTGGCCGCGCAGTTTCAGCGCGATCGAGGCGGTCGGTTCCTTCTTCTCGCGCTGGAAGACCTGACGTTCGGGGATGACGAGGTGGACGCGGGCGGCCTGGACCCGGTCGATGGCGCGGATGGTTCGGGAGAGTTCCCCCTCGAGGGCGCGCAGGTGGTTGATGTTCTGGACGTAGGAGGTGGTGCCGAGGCTGTCGGTCTTGTCGAAGATCTCCCAGCCGACGCTGCCGCCGGTCGGGACACCCTTCTCCGCCAGTTTCATGCGCAGGCGCAGCGCGGCGTCCTTGGGAACCAGGATCTGGGATCCGTCTTGACGCAGTTCGTAGGCGATGCCCTGGGCCTCCAGGTCCTTGACGATCGCGGAACTGTCGCGGTCGGACAGGTCGGAATAGAGGGGGGTCATGACCGGCGCGGTGGCGCGGGTGATGACGAAGGCGAAGAAGCCGATCAGCAGCGCGGTGACCACGCCCATCGCGGCGAGGCGGGCCATGTCGAGAGTCTTGATGAACTCGAGGGCGCCGTTCACGTCTCGACCTTCCCGGTTGCGAGGTGGTGGCGGCCGGGTCCGAGGCGATGGATCCGGCCGCCGACGATGGGGTTTCCGCGTCGCGAGGGGCGCGACGGTGGCGGTCCGGTCCGGTGGGGGCGGAGAATCCCGGGCGCCACTGGGCAAGAATTTCCCAGTGCTTGGTAAACGGATGGTTAACGCGCCGCCTCCTTCCGGCACGAGGGTGGCCGAGAGGTGAGAAAATTCGCTCGAATTCGCCAGGACGGCGGCGGGTTTTGCCGGGTCGCGTCAATCTTTTCACGAGGCGCCCTCGAGCGGCGGCGGCGAGGCGCGCGGGGCCTTCGAAACGACGCCGGGGCCGACACCCTTCGGCGCGGCCCCGGTTCGGTCTTGCGGATTCGGTCTTCGCCGGCCCCGAAACGACCCGAGGCCGCGTCTCGCGACGCGGCCTCGGGTCTCATACCGGCCACACGACGTTCCGATTCGTCGGAACGCCCCGTGGTCATGGCCCGACCGACCGACACCCGGTCGGGCTCGACGTCACGCACGACGTTTCGAAGAGGTCGAAACTCCCTGCGCACGGTCGCATCGATCCCTGGGGATCACTGCCGATATTGCTGGATGCGCGTGGTGCGCAGTCCGGCCAGTCCATGGCGGTCGATCGACTGTTGCCAGGACAGGAATTCCTCGACGGTCAGAGTATAGCGGTTGCACGCCTCCTCGAGGGACAGAAGGCCCCCTCGTACTGCGGCCACCACCTCGGCCTTTCGACGGATCACCCAACGTCTCGTCCCCTGCGGAGGCAGGTCGGCGATGGTCAGGGGACTTCCGTCCGGGCCGATGACGTATTTCACACGCGGTCTAAATTGATCGGTCATCGTACTCTCACACATTCGATGCGATCACATCGGGAGTGAGACTAGCGGCCGGGCCTTAAAATATGGCTAAACGCGGACACCCCGGTGATTTTTTCCCGAAGTGTCGCGGCCGGGACTCGATCCGGGGCGGAAACGCGAGAAAATCCGGCGCGCCGAGGGGGCGTTCCGGAGTTTCGTCGGACCAGGATCGACACATGTTCGTCCCAGGGCGGGATCACGAACCGCCGGAAACGGTGGTCACCTTCCAGGCGCTGATGGTCTGGCCGTCGATGGTGAGGAGGGGCGTCGTGCCGGAGAAGTCGATCGCCGAGACGACGCCGGTCAGGGCGGTGGTGATGGTGACGGCGTTGCCGCTGGCATCGGTGCCGGCGACCTTGATGGTGTAGTCGCCGGCGGGGGCGGTGCCGCCGGCCGTGGTCGTTCCGTCCCAGTTGAAGGTGTTGCTGCCGGTGGCGAGCGCCTTGGTGGTGGTGTAGACCGTCTTGCCGTCGGAATTGGTGATGGTGATGGTGGCGGCGCTCGATTTCGCCGAGGAATCGAAGTTCCAGGCGGCCGCCTCGGTCCCGTCGAAGGTGACGGTCTTGCCCTCGGCCTCGACGGTCTTGCCGACGTAGGAGACGAGGTTCGAGGCGTTCTGGGTGGTCGCCAGCGCCTTCAGATCGGCGAGATAGGCGTTCGACTTGATCTGCTGTTCCACCGCCGAATATTGCACCAGCTGGCTGGTGAAGGTGGCGGTGTCGGTCGGGTTGAGCGGATCCTGGTTCTGCATCTGCGTCACCAGGAGCGTCATGAACATCTCGTAGTTCGACGACAGGCTGGCGGTGTCGCTGGCGGTCGTCGAGGTGGACGAGGTCAGGGTCGGCGTGGCGATACCGAGGATGGACATGCGCGGGACTCCGAGGGTTCACGCTCGCGCGCGGGGCATTCAGATTCTGAGGTCGACCCCGCCGGCGCGGGCCGTGCGGTAGGCGGCGATCGCGACGTCGGGGCTCGGACGGCCGGCGTCCTCCTCCTCCTCGATCGCGGTGGTGAGGGTCGGCGTCGCGTCGCGCTCGGGCGTGGCGGAGCCGTCGCCGCGATCGCGCATCGAGAACTGGAGGCCGGACGAGCCGACGTCGAGGCCGGCGGAGGCGAGCGAGCGCTCCAGCGTCTTCTGATCGCGCAGCATCATGTCGAGCGTGTCGGCGCGCTCGACGACCAGATGCGCCTTGACCTCGCCATTCGCCTTCACCTCGACACGCACGTCGACCGAGCCGAGTTCGGCCGGATCGAGACGCACGCTGAAGCGGCTTGTGCCCTGGTGGCCGCGCTTGGCGATCGATTCGGCGAGCGCCGCCATCGCGGCGGCGGCGACGGCGGGCGACACGTCGACGGGCGCGCGGGCGGCGGACGGGTCGAGGCCGGCGACACGGGCGGTCGAGGTGGGCGCCGCGACGGAGGCGTCGCCGGTGGCGGTCGCGTCGTCGGCCGGCGTCGCGGTGGTCGCGGTGGTCGTGACGTCGTCCTTCTCGGTCGGGGCGGGGGCCTCGGCGCGGCCACGCTCGCTCGCGGCGGGCGTCGCGGTCGGCGCGGGCGTCGGGGCGGCGGTCGCGGTCGGGGTCGCGGCGCGGGCGAGGGACGTGGTCTCGCCGGTCGGCACGGTCGCGGTTTCGCCACGGCCGGCGTCGGCGGCGCGGCGATCGGACGTGGCGGCGGCGGGCGACGAGGGATCGGCGTAGATCGGTTTCGCCGAGCGATCGGTGTGGGTGGGCACGACCCGTTCGGCGACGAAGGTCTTCAAGGCGAGGGGATCGCGCGCGGCGGCGGCATCGTCGGCCGAGGTGGTCGACGCGGCGGTGGTCGAGGCGGTGGTCGTGGCGGTCGTCGTCGTGGTGGACGCGGTCGCGGGGGCGGTGGTCGCGGCGGTGCTCGTCCCGGCATCGGCATCGGCATCGGCAGCGGCGCCGGTATCGGCGGTCGAGAGGGCGGAGAGCACGGCGGCGCGGGTCGCCGCCGCAGCGGCGGCGAGCCCACCGGCGATGGTGCCTGCGACGACGGTGCCGGCGACGGTCGCGGGAGTGGTCGCGGTGGCGTCGGTCGTGGTCGGTGACGCGGTCGCGGCGGTCGTGGACGCGGCCGGGGTGTTGGTCGCGGCCGCCGTCGTGGGGGCGGCGGTCGCGGAGGCGGGGACGGCGGTCGGGGAGGGACGTTCGCCGCCCGAGGCGCGGCGGGTCAATTCGGCGGCGATGACGGCGGAGGCGGTCCCGGCGTCGAGGGTCCGTCGGCCCGAGCGCTGCGGCAGGGTTGCGGCGGCGGCGAGGGCTTCCTGGTCGGCGGACGCGGTCGCGGCCGTGCCGGCGGCGGCGGTGGTCGTGGCGGTCGTGGCGGTGGCGTCGGTCGTCGAGGTCGCGGTCGCCGCCGTGGCGGCGGCAGCGGCGGTGGCGCTCGCCGAGGCGGTCGCGGTGGTCGCGGCGGCGCCACCGGCGGCGGGCGAGGTCGGGGCGGCGTGGGCATTCGCCGGGTCGGCGCCGGGATCGATGCCGGCCTTGCGTGAGGAGGTCGCCGAGGCGGTGGCGCCGACGGCGCCGAGCGAGGCGGGCGAGGCGAGGCCGCCGGCATCGGAGAAGGTGACGATCGTGCCCTGGGCGACCAGGGCGAGGGCGCCGAGGAGGTCGGTGGCGGCGGTGGAGGCGGCCTTGGCGGTGGCCGCGTCGGCGGTCTCGGTGGACTTGGTCTCGCCGGTCTCCGTGGTGGTCGCGCCGGTGGCCGGGGTCGCGGGCGTGGCGGCGGCGGTCGCCGTGGCGGTCGCCGAGGCTTCCCCGCCCTCGAGGGAGGCGGCGAAGGCTTCCATCATCCGCGCGAAGGCGCCGCCGACGCCGGGCACGGAGGCGGTCGTCCCGGCGGCGGAGCGCAGGGCGGTGGCGACGGAGTTGGCGGATTCGACGCTGGGCAAACTCTGCCTCCCGGCGAGGGACGTGACGGTGATCGGATCGCTCTTCGCAAGCGCCGGGCCAACGGCCGCGTGCCGCGCGCCCTCCTCGGCGAGACGCGGTCGCAGGGCCGCGCGAGGTCGGAAAACGGCGCGGATCGGCGCGTGGAGCCGAGATCCGGGCGTCGGGCGCCGTGGTCGCGCACGATCCTCGCGGGCGGCAATGTCTGCCGTACCGGCAAGCGATGCCCGGTGGGCGCGAGCCGCGAGCCGGGTTTCGCGGGCGGCGGGGCTCGGTTATAGTCCCGCCTTCGCGAGAGCGGCGACGGCGACGGGCGGGGAACCCGGAGACGGCGGCGTCGGTCTCGCCGTTCCCGTCGCGGTTCCTCTGCCGCCGATGGGGCCCCACAGGCCGAGGTGCGCCCGCTCCATGACCAATTCCCTCGATCTTCCCGGCCGTCCCGAGGAGACGCGCGTGGTCGTCGCGATGTCCGGAGGGGTCGATTCCTCCGTGGTCGCGGCGCTTCTCAAGCGCGAGGGCTACGACGTCGTCGGCGTCACCCTCCAGCTCTACGATCACGGCGAGGCGTCCCATCGGCCCGGCTCGTGCTGCGCCGGCCAGGACATTCTCGACGCGCGCCGGGTGGCCGAGACGATCGGCATCCCTCATTACGTGCTCGACTACGAGGACCGCTTCCGCCGCGAGGTGATCGATCGCTTCGCCGAGAGCTATCTCGCCGGCGAGACGCCGGTGCCCTGCGTCTCCTGCAATCAGACCGTCAAGTTCCACGACCTGCTCGACACCGCTCGCTCGCTCGGCGCCGCGGCGCTGGCGACGGGGCACTACGTCACCACCCGTCCGCTCGCCTCCGGTCATCGCGGGCTCTATCGCCCGGCCGACCTCGATCGCGACCAGAGCTACTTCCTCTTCGCCACCACCCAGGATCAGCTCGACTTCCTGCGCTTCCCGCTCGGTTCCCTGCCGAAGAGCGAGACGCGCGAGATCGCGCGCCAGCTCGGCCTGCCGGTCGCCGAGAAGCAGGACAGTCAGGACATCTGTTTCGTGCCCTCGGGCCGCTATGCCGAGGTGATCGAGCGGCTGAAGCCGGACGCGGTCGAGCCGGGCGAGATCGTCCACGTCGACGGGCGGGTGCTCGGAACCCACGACGGCATCATTCGGTTCACGGTCGGCCAGCGGCGCGGCATCGGCGTGTCGATCGGCGAGCCGCTCTACGTGGTGCGGCTCGACGCGGATCGCCGGCGAGTGATCGTCGGTCCGCGCGAGGCGTTGATGACACGCAGGCTTCATCTTCGTGACGTCAATTGGCTCGGCGACGAACCGCTCGAGTCGCTGGCGGCCGAGCCGATCGAGATCTGGGCGAGGGTGCGCTCGACGCGGGCGCCCCAGCCGGCGCTCCTCGGCTTCGACGGCGATCGGGTGGTGGTCGAACTGGTCGAGGGCGAACACGGCGTGGCGCCCGGCCAGGCGGCGGTGTTCTACGACGCTCCGGAAGGGGGCGCGCGCGTCCTCGGCGGCGGCACGATCGCCGGGGTGGTGCGCTCGTCGGACGAGATCGTCGTGCGTCCGGCCGCCGACGCGGCTTCGGCCGCGCAGTAGAGCGAGTTGCGGCATCCGCCGCGGGGTGAAGCGAACGGCGGCATCCGCCGCAGGATGAAGCGGACGGCGGCCTCGGCCGCGCGGCGAAGCGACGAGCGGCTCGGCCGCTCGATGAGGTCGGGACGGGACATGTTCGAGAATCAGATGAAGGTCGAAGGCGCGAACGCGGCCGAATTCCGTGACGAG
Source organism: Pinisolibacter aquiterrae (assembly GCF_019160155.1). Taxonomy (GTDB): domain Bacteria; phylum Pseudomonadota; class Alphaproteobacteria; order Rhizobiales; family Ancalomicrobiaceae; genus Pinisolibacter; species Pinisolibacter aquiterrae. The sequence goes on along the minus strand of NZ_JAFNIH010000019.1, from coordinate 180,592 downwards.
CGCGCGCTCGACGCCGTCGATCTCGCCGCCGAGGCGCGGCTCGACGAGAAGGCGGTTCTCGCCGCCTATTCGCGTTGGGCGCCGATCTACGACTGGGTGTTCGGGCGGGTGTTCGACGCCGGCCGCCGTCTCGCGGTGGAGATCATCAATCGCCGTCAGGGCCGGCTGCTCGAGGTCGGCGTCGGCACCGGGCTGACGCTGCCGCGCTACAAGCCGCATCTGAAGGTGACCGGCATCGACCTGTCCCCGGACATGCTCTCCGTGGCGCGCCGCCGCGTCGAGGACGGCAAGATCGAGACGGTCGAGGCGCTCCATCAAATGGACGCGACGCGGCTGACCTTTCCCGACGCGTCGTTCGACACGGTCGCGGTGATGTACACGATCACCGTGGTGCCGCATCCGGATGCGGTGATGGCGGAAATCGAGCGCGTCACCAAGCCGGGCGGCGAGGCGATCTTCGCCTCGCACTTCGCCTCGGAGAGCGGCTGGCGCAAGGCGATCGAGCATGCGCTGACGCCCTTCACCAAGAAGCTCGGCTGGCGCCCGGATTTCCCGATCGAGCGCATCCTCGGCCGTCCCGGCTTCGAACTGGTGGAGAAGAAGCGGCTTGGCCTCTTCGGCATCTTCACGGTGGCGGTGCTGCGCCGCAAGGCCGACTGATCCTTCCGCGAGCCCGAATGGATCGATACGAAACGGCGCCGGCCACCCCCGGCGCCGTGTTTCGTCGTGGGGGTGGGCGAGCATGCGCGGGGATCCCAGCGCGAGCCGGCGCGGCGTGCGGAGCGCGTTCGAGCACGGGCGTCGGGCGGTCGTCCACAGGCGGGGTGGACGGAGGGGGAGAGTTCGCTTGACAGGTGGTTCGGGCGAAACTAGATAGGCGTCCGGTCGGCTGGGTAGCTCAGATGGTTAGAGCGGAGGATTCATAACCCTCAGGTCGGCGGTTCGATCCCGCCCCCCGCCACCAAAAAATTCCATTCGGATCAGATGGTTGTGAAATCGCTCGTGGGTTTCCCCAGGCGATTTTCGGTCTCGGTCAACACCGGGTGCCCCCGAAGCCCGCGTCTCATCGCGGCTCACACACGCCGATGCGCGGTGAAATTCGCGGTAGTCCCGGGTCGCGAGTTCCCTCGCGGGCGGTCTGCCGGCGGGGTCAGGCGGCGACGTCGGCGAGGAAGCGTTCGATCTCGGTGTCGACGCGGCGGGCGCAGGCCTCGAGATCGTTCGACAGGGTCGAGATGCGGCTCGCCGCCTCGTCGGTGCGGGCGGCGACGCCGCCGACGCCGGCGACGCCTTCGGCCGCCTCGGCGGTGCCGCGCGCGGCGCTGCGGGCGCTGTCGGAAATCGCGGCGGTGGCCGTGGTCTGGCGGCCGACGGCGGTGGCGATCGCGTCGGTGTAGGTCGCCGTCTCCTCGATCCGCGCGACGATGACGGCGATCGCGGAAACCGCCGCGTCCACTTCCGCGCGGATCGATCCGATCTGACCGGAAATCTGGTCGGTGGCGTGTGCCGTCTGGCCCGCGAGCGTCTTGACCTCGTTGGCGACGACCGCGAAACCGCGACCGGCGTCGCCGGCACGCGCCGCCTCGATGGTGGCGTTGAGGGCGAGCAGGTTGGTCTGGGCGGCGATGTCGCGGATCAGGTCGAGAACCGCGCCGATGCGCGCCGAGGCGTCGGCGAGACTGGAGATGCGCCGGCTGGAGTCCTCGGCGGCGCCACGCGCGGCGGCGACGATGCCGGCGGCGGCGCCGACGCGCCGGTCGATCTCGGCGACGGACTCGGTCAGATCGGAGACCGCCTCGGCGACGGTGGCGACGCCCGAGGAGGCCTCCTCGGTCGCGCGGGTGGCGCCGTCGGCGCGGGCATTGGCTTCGTCGGCGAGGCCGACGAGGTCGTGGGCGGTCTCGTTCAGCGTGCCGACGTCTCGGCCGAGTGCCGAGATCACGCCTGCGACGGAACCGCGGAAATCGGCGATGCGGCCGGTGATGCGATCCTGGTCGGCGCGCCGGCGCGCGTGATCGCGGTCCTGCGCGGCGACCAGCGTCTCGCGCTCGCGGGCGGTGGCGCGCAGCGCCTCGGCGACGCGGGCGACGGCGCCGACCTCGTCGAGGCGGTCGCAATGGGGCACGCTCGTGTCGAGTTCACCGGCGGAGACGCGGCCGAGCGCCTCCTTGAGATCGACCAGCGGCCGGACGAGACGGCGCCCCAGGACGAACAGCAGCAGGCCGGCGACCAGCAGCGCGACGGCGGTGGCGGCGAAGATCGAATCGCGCCAGGCGGCGACGACGCCGTCGACGGCCGAGGTCTTCACGCCCGAATAGAGCACGCCGATCACTTCGCCGGAGGGCGAGAAGACGGGGGCGTAGGTGGTGACGTAGGGCACGCCGAGGATGCCGACGACCCCGGAGAAGGTCTCGCCGCGCGCCACCACCGGGTGGACCGGGCCGGTCTTGCCGAGGATCGTGCCGACGGCGCGGGTGCCGTCCGGCTTCTTCACGTTGGTCGAACGGCGCACGAACTCGCCCGTCGCCGGGTCGAGCGCGAAGAGCGTGGTGGTGTCGCCGGTGATCCGGCTGACGGCGTCGATGGTGCGATGATCCGCGAAGGCGGGGATGCGCTCGAGGACGATCCTCGGGCTGCCGGGCGCGGTCCAGTCGACGCGGGTGCCGGAGAGGTCGCGTTCGAGGATCGCCGCGGCGGTGCGGATGTTGGTCGCCTGACGCTGGGCGGCGTCGCCGTCGACGTGGTCGACCAGGACCACCCAGGACGCGGCCGTCAGGAGGCCCGTCGCCACCAGCATCGCCAGGAAGCCCGTCGCCATCATCAGGAAGGTCATCGACGAGCGGATGCGGGACGACAGGCGCGACACCATGGTTCTCGACCTTCATGCGACGGTGTTTACGACCGCGCCGACGACAGGACCGTCATCCGTCGGTTACGGACAGGAAACGATTCCGACAGACATCTCTTTCCGCCGTCTTAAGACGATCCCGGAAACGGATCCGTCGAACTTCCGATCGAGGTATGTGGTGCGTGTCGCGGGGTGTCGTAGCGGGGTCGCGAAGTGTCGACCTGTTCGAACTCTCGCGAGCGAAGGCACGCCCGAACGGGTGTCAGATGCTCCAGAACAGCGTCGCCCAGGTCGCGGCGGCGGCGGTGACGGGCAGCGCCATGGCGGCGATCGCGAGGGTGCGGCGCGCCGGCGAGGGCGTGTGGAGGGCGACGATCGAGCCGGCGAGACGGGCCGACCACAAGGTCGCGCCGATCAGCGTGGCGGCGCGCAGCGGATCGACGAAGTCGAGCGCGAAACCGTCGGCGCGCAGCAGCGACACGGTGGTCATCGACAGGCCGAGGATGACGCCGACGGCGGCGAGCGGGATCAACGCCTGCGCCAGATGATGGAATCGGGCCGAGCGCCAGGGGCCGAGCGACAGGGTCGCCAGCGCCAGCCCGCCGCCGATCACGACACCGGCGAGCACGGTCTCGCCGGTGATGAAGCCGAGGAGGGAGGCGCCGTCGAGCAGCGTCATCACGTCGTTCTTTTCCGGGTAGTCGGTCAGGATCCACCAGGGCAGGGTGAAGTCGAGGGCCCAGTCGGCGCCGATCGCCACCAGGGTCTCGGCCAGCGTCTGCTTCAACGCGATGAAGGTCGCGCTCGCGGTCCAGCGGAAGGCGCCGGCGGCGACGCCGAGCAGGCCGAGCACGATCAGCGCGGTCTCCCACGGCTTCGCCTCGCGGCCGGCGACGTGGACGATCTCGCGATTGGGCGAGCGGCGGGCGAGGGTGACGGCGTCGCGGAAGCCGCTGCAGCGGCCGCACATGTGGCAGGCGGAATTGCCTTCGAGGGTGCGCAGCGGCACCAGGGGGGCGCAGTCGACCCGGGGCATCGGCGTGCCGACCGGCTTCGTCCAGCGGTCCCAGGCGGGACGATCGACGCGGAAATGGACCGGGGCGAGCTTGGAGACGAGGCCGAAGACGCCGCTGACCGGGCAGAGGTAGCGGCACCACACCCGCTTGTCGCGGCCCCAGATCAGGCCGACGACGATCGCCGCCCCGGTCGAGCCGCCGAGGATCACCAGCACCGGCGCCGGATATTGATAGACGCTGATCATCTGGCCGTAGATCGTGGTCGAGACGAAGGCGACGAAGGGCCAGCCCTTCCAGGTGATCCAGCGCGGCAGGGCGCGGCCGAGGCCGTGGCGCGAGGCGGTCTCGGTCAGCGCGCCCTCGGGGCAGAGGACGCCGCACCACAGACGCCCGACCAGGATCATCGAGAGCAGAACGCCGGGCCACCAGATGCCCCAGAACACGAATTGGGCGAAGACGGTGACGTGGTTCCAGACGTGGTCGAGCCGACCGGGCAGGGTGACCACGGTCGGCACGACGATCAGCACGGCGTAGATCGCCACCACCGTCCATTGGATCCCCATGATCCAATGCCGCGACCGCGCCATGCGCTCGCCGAGGGCGGCGAGCGCGCGGTCGAGGCGGGTGGGGCCGGCGATCACGTCGGGTTCGGGACGGTCGACCGGCGCGGGCGCGACAAGAGCCATGGCACGAGGATCCAATAGGAGAGGAAGACCAAGAGCTGGGTGAGGTCGGGCCGGGCGCGATAGCCGGTGAGACCGGAGACGAGGCCGCCGAAGGCGCCGCCGTCGGAGAGGATCATCGAGGTGTCCCACAATCGGCGCGACAGGCGCGGCACCACGTCGAGTTCGACGAGGCCGTCGACGCCGGTCATCAGCAGCGCCAGGGCGAGGAACAGCAGCATGGTCTCGGTGATGCGGAAGAACAGACGCCAGGAGAGGAAACGGGCGCCGATCTGCAACGCGGCGTAGGTCGCCAGCGCCGCGACGAGGCCGAGGCCGGCGGCGGCGATCGCACCGAGCCGGCCGCCGCCGAGGTCGACGGAGAGGATGCCGGTGAGGAAGACGACGGTCTCGCTTCCCTCGCGGGCGATGGCGATCAGCGCGAGGAGGAAGACGCCCCACCAGTTCTCGGTGGCGACGGCCTTGTCGAGCGAGCCCTCGAGATCGCGCTTCAGGGTGCGGCCGTGGCGGCGCATCCATACGACCATCTGCAGGATCAGCGCGGCGGCGACCAGGACGAGGCCGGTGCGCAGGATCTCCTGGGCGGTGTCGGAGAGGGCCTCGGTGAGGGCGATCAGCGCCCAGCCGAGGAGGCCCGCGACGGCGAGACCGGCGGCCACGCCCGACCACAGGAAGGCGCGGGCGCGGCGGGCGTCGGGCGCGTTGGTGGAGAGCCAGGACTGGAGAATGCCGACGACGAGCAACGCCTCGACACTCTCCCGCCACACCACGAAGATCACGTTGCCCTGCATCCGGCTCGGTCTCTCGTCACTTGGCGATCAGCACCGCGGGCGGCGCATCGGGATGAAAATCGTCGAAGAAGGAATATTCGCCGGGGTCGAGGCCCTTGATCACCATGGAGGTGGTGACGCCGGGGGCGATCACCTTCTCCTTGCGCAGCGGCAGGCTCTCGAACTCGGCCGGGGTCTTGCCGGCGTTGACGAGCTCCAGCTCGATGCGAGTGTCGGCGGGGACCTCGAGGCGCGACGGCGTCATCTTCCCGTCCTCGAAGACGATGCGGAAGACGGGGTCGTCGGCTCGCGCCGTCTGCGGAAGCCCCATGGCGACCGCGGCGAGCACGAGCCCCGCGCCGATCAGGCGCAGGACGAAGAGGCCTCGCGAGAGGCTGTGGTCGCGATCAGTAGCCACCTTTCTTCCCCGTGCCGGCGTAGACGAAATCGTACTTCAGCTCGAACGGCTCGAACCACGGACCGACGCCGGTCTCCTTGTCGACGTGGCGGCCGAAATGGGCGTGCATGTCGGCGGAGGGCGGGGCGACCTTGAGGGTCAGCTCGTATTTGCCGTTGCCGGCGAGCTTGACGTTGTCGCCGTAGTGGGGGCCGTCGTTGGCGACCATCGGCATGAACGGACCCTTGGCGACTTCCTTGCCGTCCTTGGTCAGGGCGAACTCGATGACCAGATAGGGGACCCAATCGCCCTTGGCGAAACCGTTCTTGTTGTCCTTGGTCGCCTTGATGTCGGCCTCGAGATGGATGTCGCTGTCGGCGGTCGCCTTCATCATGCCGGCCGGTTCCATCTCGATCGGCTGGAGATAGACGGCGGCGACCTCGAGACCGGCCTTGGTCTGGGGCTTGCCGATCGGATATTCCTTGGCCTCGGCGAGGGCGGTGGAGGCGAGCACGAGGAACGAGGCGAAAGCGATACGAGACGGCATGAAGCCCTCCTATTTGCGAGTGATTGTCATATTCAATAGCATCTGTGGGCGCGAGGTCAATCGTGAAATTCCGTAGGCACCGAAGCGTGCGAGCGCCCCGGCGCTAGAGGTAGGGTTGAATTCGATTGATTTGGCGGATCCGATTTGTGATCATAATCGTCTGCGCCGATCGATATGCGGCGTCAGCGGGAGCCGATCGATGAACCTGCGCGATCTGCAATATGTTCTGGCGGTGGCCGATCTCGGCCATTTCGGGCGCGCGGCGGAGGCCTGCCACGTGTCGCAGCCGACCCTTTCGGGCCAGATCCTCAAGCTCGAGGACGAATTGGGGGTCCGGATCTTCGAGCGGGTGGGCCGTTCGATCCGGCCGACCCCGGTCGGGGAACAGATTCTCGCCCATGCGCGCCGCGCGGTCTCCTCGGCCGACGACATCACGGCGCTGGCGCGCGCTTCGCGCGATCCGCTGGCCGGGCCGCTCAGGCTCGGGGTGATCCCGACGCTGGCGCCCTATCTGATGCCCTTCGTGCTGCCGATCGCGGCGGAGGCGCTGCCGGCGGCCCCCCTGATGCTCTACGAGGATCTGACCGCCAATCTCCTGCAGGCGCTGACCGAGGGGCGGCTCGAGGCGGCGATCATCGCCTCCGACCCGGGCGATTCGCGCCTCACCTCGCATCTTCTCTTCGACGAGCCGTTCTGGGTGGTGCTGCCGCCCGGCCATCCGCTCGCCGCGCGGGAGACGATCCACGCCGCCGATCTCGATCCGAAGTCGTTGCTGCTGCTCGCCGACGGCCATTGCCTGCGCGATCAGGCGCTCGAATTCTGCGGTCATCCCGATCGCGGCGAAGGGGCGGGGGCGGACATTCGCGCCACGTCGCTGGAAACGCTGCTGCATCTGACCGCCGCCAATTACGGCATCACCCTGGTGCCGCGTCTGGCGGTCGGCAACGACATCGGTCTGGTCGGCAAGCTGGAGACGCGGCCGCTCGAGGGCGACCACCATTTCCGCCGGGTCCGGCTGGTGCATCGGGCCAACACGCCGCGCCAACAGGCGCTGGCGCTGCTCGCGGCGATGATCCGCAAGGGTGTGCCGGAAGGCGTGGAACGGCTCGACGGGTGAGGGTGGGGGAGGCGGCGATGCCCATTCCGATGGAGTATCAGCACGCCTCCGACGACTTCGAGCGCTTCCTGGCGATCGCCGGGGAGCGGGCCGGGCTCACGACCCGCAATCAGACCTGGACCATGGTGGACGGGGTGCTTCGGGTCTTCCGCCGACGCCTGACGGTCGCCGAGGGGCTGCGTTTCGCGGCGGTGCTGCCGCCCGTGTTGCGCGCCTTGTTCGTGGTCGACTGGGACGTCGAGGCGGCGCCCGTCCCCTTCGTCGATCGCGCGGCGGCGACCGAAGAGGTTCGTTCGCTGCGCGTCCACCACAATTTCGCGCCCGACACCGCCATCACCGACGTCGCCGCGGCCCTGCGCGGCGTCGTCGACGAAGCGGCCTTCGACCGGGTGCTCGCCGAGTTGCCGGCGGGCGCCGTCGCCTTCTGGGCGGTGTGAGGTCTCACCCCTCGACCGCGTCCAACCCCGCGCGATCCATCACCTCGGCGTCGACCAGCAGCTCGGACGCCGGGCCGCGCGCGACGATGCGGCCGTCGGCGAAGAGCACCGCGTCATGGGCGAAGCGATGGGCCATCGCCACGTCGTGGGTGGTGAAGACCAGGGTGGTGCCGCGTGCCTCCAGCTCCTCGAGGGTGGCGAGGAGGCGGCGGGCGGAGCGGGCGTCGAGGCCGGCGGTCGGCTCGTCGAGCAGCAGGATCTCCGGCCGCATGGCGATGGCGCCGGCGATGGCGGCGCGTTTCTTCTGGCCGAAGGAGAGCATGTGGGTGGCGCGGCCGGCGAGATCGGCGATGCCGAGGGCCGTCAGCGCCTCCTCGACCCGCGCCTTCGCCTCCGCTTCGCCGAGACCGAGATTGAGCGGGCCGAAGGAGACGTCCTCGAACACGGTCGGGGCGAAGAGCTGGTCGTCGGCGTCCTGGAGGACGAGGCCGACGCGGCGGCGCCAGGCGGAGAGGCCGGCGCGGCTCCAGTCGACGGCGGCACCTTCGAGGAGGATGCGGCCGGTGGTCGGCCGCAAGGTGCCGTTGAGGTGGAGCAGCAGCGTGGTCTTGCCGGCGCCATTGGGGCCGAGCACGGCGAGGCGGCGGCCGCGTGCGATCTCGAGATCGATCGCGTCGAGGGCGGGGACGCCGCCGGGATAGACGTAGGTGAGGGCTTCCGCCGCGAGCAGGCTCATGCGGGCAACATCCCGAGCATGGGAAGGAGGCCGTCGGCGTCGGCGAGGCCGAGCGCGGCGAGGGCGGCGAGCGTCGCCACGATCGCGGCGAGGCGTCGCGGCGAGACCGGGCGCTTCGGCGTCAGCACCGCCAGCGAGGCGCCGTTCCAGCCGCGCGCGGCGAGGCCGGTCTCGAGGCGGCGGGCGCGGTCGAGGGTGCGCGGCAGGAGATTGGCCGCGAGGAGCCCGGTCGAGCGGATGCGGCGGCGCCAGTCGACATGGCCGAGGCGGGCGGTCTGGGCGGTGTGCATGGCGCTCGCGGTGTCGCCGGCGAGGAGCAGGAAACGATGGGTCAGCAGCGCGATCTCGACGATTTCGGCGGGGACCTTCCACCGCCGCAGGCCGGCGACGAGGTCGGTGGCCGGGGTGGTCAGCGTCAGGGTGAGGAGGCCGGAGACGGCGGCGGTGGCGCGCAGCGTCAGCCCGGCGGCGCGCGGCAGTCCGTCGGCGGCGAAGCCGATCCCGTGCGGCCCGAGTTCGATCAGGAGCGTCGCCGCGCCCGTCAGCACGAAGCCGAGCGGGGCGGCGAGGATCTTGACCCAGACGCGAACCGGCACACCGGCCCCGCGCGTCACCGCGAGGGTGGCGACGGCGAGGACGGCGACGGCGGTCGGCCAGGGCGGAGTCGTCAGCGCGAGGCCGAGAAGACCGAGCCCGAGCAGGGCCTTCTCGGTGATCGAGTGATCGCGCCAGCGGTTGGTGGCGGCGATCCTATCGATCGGTGTCATCGCGACGGCGGCTCCCGTGACGACGACCGATGACGTAGCCGAGAATGCCGGCACCGATCGCCGCCTCGAGCGCGAAGATCGTGCTCTCGATCTCCTTCGAGGGCGGCTCCCAGAAGGGTTGCGTCCAGCGGACATAGCCGGGATGGGAGGCCTCGATCGCCTTGGAGCCGACGTCGTCGGTGCCGCTGAATTCGCCGGTGATCGGCAGGATCATCGGGGCGGCGACGAGCGCGGCGGCGAGCAGGAGGAGGATGATCGAGGTGCGGGGGGTGAGGGTCGAGGTCATGTCAGCGCACTCCCGCGATCGTGCCGTCGATGCGGCCGGGCAGGCGGCCGATCAGGGCGTTCATCACCACGATCACCAGGAGACCCTCGGCGATCGCCAGCGGAACCTGCGTCACCGCGAAGATGCCGGCGAACTTGACGAAGGCACCGAAGAAGCCGGACGCCGGATCGGGGAAGGCGAGGGCGAGCTCGAAGGAGGTCACCAGATAGGTCGAGAGATCGGCCAGCGCGGCGCCGAGGAAGACCCCGACGGAGGCCGGCAGTCCGACGGCGGAGGCGGCCTTCCAGGCGGCCCAGCCGACCCAGGGGCCGACGATCGCCATGGAGAAGACGTTGGCGCCGAGAGTGGTCAGGCCGCCGTGGGCGAGAAGCAGCGCCTGGAACAGCAGGACGATGGTGCCGATCAGCGCCATCACCGAGGGGCCGAAGGCGATCGCGCCGAGGCCGGTGCCGGTCGGGTGGGAGCAGGAGCCAGTGACGCTCGGCAGCTTCAGGGCCGAGAGAACGAAGGTGAAGGCGCCGGCGGCGGCCAGCGTCAGGCGCGCCTCGGGGCGGTCGCGCAGGATCCGGCGCAGGGAGACCGCGCCGGCCACGACGAAGGGTGCGGATACGATGGTCCATCCCAGCGCATGACTCGCGGGGAGGAAACCTTCCATGATGTGCATGTCGTCCACCTCTGACTTCGAGCGCGCCGCCCGATATTGCCCGTTCCGCTTCCTCGGAACAAAGGGCACGTCTGCCGGGACACCCCGCCCGAGGGACGCGAACGACGCAACGACGGATGGCAGGTCTCCTGGCTCGCGGGTCGTCGTGGTTCGGTCGAGCCTTCCCGATCTCGCGCCCCCGGGTGGAACTCGGGGAGATCAGTGGCCGGTCGCGGCGACCGCGACCCTCGGGGACCGAACCCTCTCCGCATACAGTTGCGGGGGCAGCCACGGCTTCCGACGGCGTCGATCGCTCGGCGACGTCGCGTTTCCGTGTTCCCTTTTCAGCGCGCCGGCGAAGCACCGACGCAGCACCATCCTGTCGTCACCGTAACCACGCCGGCTGCTCCGACGCAAGGCCGGGGGCGCGGCGGGGAGTCGCGAGAGTTGCGGATTGACGGAACATTCCGGAATTTCGCAAGCTCCCGTCATGATCGAACGCGCAACTCGACCCTGGATGCGATTTGCGGCTGCGGTGTGTCTCACCGTGGCGACGATTCTCGTCGGATTCGCGCATCGGCCGTTGCCGGGGTTCGACGCGGCCACGGCGACGATCGGCTCCTCGAACATCGCCTTCGGCTCGTTCTGCGTGGCGTCGCGGCCGGTGTCGGCGAAGGACGGCGCGCCCGTGGGCGGGCCGACGCTTCGGGTCTGCGACGCCTGCGTTCTCTTCGCCGCGCCGGGCCTCGGGGCGGTCGCGGAGATCGTGCCGCCACCGCCGCCGGGGCGCGGGATCGAGCCGGTGACGGTCGTCGCCGAGGCCTGGCGTTCGGCGAGTGTGGTGCGAGCGCGGGCGCGCGGGCCACCACGGTGGGCGTGACCTCGATTCTTGCGACTTATCCGACGACAATGACGCCGCTTCGGCGGTGTGGTCGATGGTCCGGTGCTCTCGTTCGCGATCGAGGTCGCGGCGAGATCCGCCGACCGAGCGACGCTCCACAAGAAAGACCCATCATGGCCCTCATCCGCACACTCGCTCTCGCCGCCGGCCTCGTCCTCGCGTCCGGCGCGGCCTTCGCCCACGACTACACGGTCGGCGCGCTGAAGATCGATCATCCCTGGAGCCGGGCGACGCCGAAGTCGGCGCCGGTCGGTGCCGGCTACATGACCATCACCAATTCCGGCGGCGCGCCGGACCGTCTGGTGTCGGCCTCCGCCGACGTCTCGGCCAAGGTCGAGATACACGAGATGGCGGTGATCGACGGCATCATGAAGATGAAGCCGCTCGACCAGGGCATCGTCATTCCGGCCGGCGGCAGCGTCGCCTTCAAGCCGGGCAGCTATCACGTGATGTTCATCGGTCTGAAGAAGCCGCTCGAGGCGGGGCAGACCTTCAAGGGCACGCTCGCCTTCGAGAAGGCCGGCAAGGTCGAGGTCGAGTTCCAGGTCCAGGACATGGCGGCGAAGCCGATGGACCATTCCGGCATGAAGCCGATGGGGCACTGACGGCGGCGCGATCGCGACGACGGACGACGAGAGACGGGGGGGGCGGTCGCGGGACCGCCCCCCGTTTCCGTTTCGGCTCAGCGTGGCCGGGCGAGGATCGGGGCGTAGATCACCACGAAGCCGGCGAAGGCGACGAGCCAGCCGACGGCGGCGAGGTGGAGCAACAGGAATTCCGCCGAGCCGAGCCCCATGGCGATGCGGGCGAGGGCGGCGACGAGCCCGCCGAGATAGAGGAGGGCGATCGGCCGGGTCGCGCGGAGCGGGCGGCCGGTATGGCCGAGGCTCGCCCGTGTCATCACCGCCAGCGTCATCAGGCCGATGGCGCCGACGGTCCAGGCGTGGAGCGCGGCGGAGGGCAGGAGCGGCGCGCCGAAGAGGCTCGCGGCGAGCAGCAGGAAGCCGAGGGCGACGAAGAGATAGGCGACGTGGAGCACCACCACCAGCTTCTCGTCCCAGGTGCGCCAGCCGGCCCAACGGGCGAGGCGGACGAGATGGGCGAGGCCGGTCACCAGCAGCACGCCGGCGGTGACCGGCCCCTCGGGCCAGGCGACCCAGAGGGCGAGGGCGGCGGCGGTCGCGCCGCTCACCACCATGTCGAAGCGGGCGAAGGGTCTGGCGGCGGCGCCGGGGCCGCGATTGCGCAGCCAGTTGATGGTGAAGCTCGGGACGATGCGGCCGCCGATGATCACGATCAGCATCAGCGTCGCGGCGATGCCGATGCGCAGGCCGAAGGCGGCGGTGCCGCGGGTGATCGTCTCGAGGTGGAAGATCGCGTTGCCGAGGGCGAGGAGGACGATCAGGCCGACGACCTTCAGGTTGCGGCCGTTCTTGCCGGCGACGACCTCGCGGCCGGCGACGAAGGCGAGGGCGGCGAGAAAGGCGACGTCGACGACGGCCGCCGGGATCGCGCCGATCGCCGCGGAGACGAAGACGGCGAGGCGGCCGAGTGCCCAGAGGCCGGCGAGGAGCGCGAGCGGCCGGCCGACCACCGGCAGGCGGCCGGTCCAATTGGGGATCGCGGTGAGGAGGAAGCCGGCGATCGCGGCCGGGCCGTAGCCGTAGAGCAGTTCGTGGACATGCCAATCGAGTGGCGAGAAGGCGGTCGGCAGGGTGATCAGGCCCTCCCAGATCGGCAGCCACAGGAGGATGGCGATCGCGGCCCAGGCGGCGGCGAGGAGGAAGAAGGGCCGGAAGCCACCGGCGAGCAGGGCGGGGCCGCGATGGGCGCGCAATCCTTCGGCGGTTCTCGCCATGGGGGTTTCATCCTTCTTTGGGAGGAAATTCTCGAGGGTGATCCCACGTGCGGGTGATCCCGCCCTTGATCCTCGATAAGACCGGGGGCTTTGATGGGCGAGAAAATAGGGCGTCCGCACCGGCCGACCTCATCAGACCCTCGGAAAGATCGCATGACCGACGAGAAGACCCCGTCCACCGCCGTGCCCATCGGCGTCGTCACCGTCTCCGATCGCGCCTCGCGCGGCATCTACGAGGACCTGTCGGGCCCGGCGATCGAGACCTATCTCGCCGAGGTGCTGGCGACGCCGTTCCGGATCGTCAAGCGGATCGTCGAGGACGAGCAGCCGGCGATCGAGGCGGCGCTGATCGAACTCTGCGACGGCGAGGGCTGCTCACTGGTGGTGACCACGGGCGGCACCGGACCGGCGCCGCGCGACGTGACGCCGGAGGCGCTCGTCGCCGTCTGCGACCGGATGATGCCGGGCTTCGGCGAGGCGATGCGGGCGAAGAGCCTGACGATCGTGCCGACGGCGATCCTGTCGCGGCAGGAGGCGGGTCTGCGCGGGTCCTCGCTGATCATCAACCTGCCGGGCAAGCCCGCCTCGATCCGCGACTGTCTCGACGCGGTGATGCCGGCGGTTCCCTATTGCATCGATCTCGCCGGGGGCTACCGGCTCGACACCAAGCCGGAGCGGATGATCGCCTTCCGGCCGAAGGGCGCATGACCATGGCTCACGACGATCCGATCCTGGCGGCGCTGGTCTATTCGACCGGCGAGGGCGCGGTGATGGGGCGGCTCGCGGAGGCGGCGCTCGGCCTCGGGCTCGACGTCGCCGGCATGATCCAGCACGACGAGCGGCGGCCCGACCGCCGGCGCTGCGACATGACGCTGGTCGACCTCGGCTCGGGGCGCAAGATCCCCCTCTCGGAGGATCGCGGCAAGGACACGCGCGGCTGCCGCATGGATCACGCCGCACTCGAGGAGGCGGCGGGTCTGGCGCTCGCCGCGCTCTCCGGCGAGACGCTGCCCGACCTTCTGGTCCTGTCGAAATTCGGCAAGCGCGAGATCGAGGGCCACGGGTTCCGCCAAGTGGTGGAGCGCGCGGTCGAGCTCGGCGTGCCGCTGCTGGTCGGGGTCACGGCCGACCATGTCGAGGGCTTCCGCGCCTTCGGCGGCGGGCTGGAACAGGTGGTCGAGACGGTCGAGGCGGCGGCGGCGCTGATCGAGGATCTCGCCCGGACCAAGACGGCGCGCGACGCCGCCTGAGGCCGGGGAGATCACGAGCGCCGCTCGAGGCTCTTCGCAAAAGACGAGTCCCGAGAATCGCTTGGGGCCACCGGCTGAACTTCCAGGTCCGCCTTCACGCCTTCACGTTCCGATTCCGATTCGGGTGCTTCACGCGAAGGATCCGACCCGTTCGAGGCCGGCGCGGTCGCTCGCCGCCGCCATCTCGCCGACGCTTCGTCGGGCGACGACCCGGTCCGCCGCAATCTCGGCGAGGGGCACCAGCACGAAGGCGCGTTCACCGATCCAGGGATGCGGCAGGGTCAGGCCGGGCTCGTCGACGGCGAGGCCGTCGACGTCGAGGAGGTCGAGGTCGAGGGTGCGCGGGCCCCATTTCTCGGTCCGGACCCGGCCGAGCGCGGTCTCGGTGGCCAGACACAGATCGAGCAGGGCGCGGGGGGAGAGATCGGTCTCGACGCGGATGCAGGCGTTCAGAAAGGCCGGCTGATCGGCGACGCCCCAGGGCGGCGTCTTCCACAGCGACGAGCGCGCGACGATCCGGCAGCCGCCGGCCTCGAGCCGGGCGAGGGCGGCGCGGAAGGTCGCGGCGACGTCGCCGAGATTGCCGCCCAGGCCGATCAGTGCGTCAGCCATCGCGGCGGCGCTCGATCTCGATGGCGACGCCGTCGAGGATGGTGGGGATCGGCGCGGCCGGCTTCTCCACCTTCACGGTGACGGTGTGGATCTGGGAATAGGTGGTCAGGATCTGCTTGGCGATCACCTCGGCCAGTGCCTCGATCAGCGAGAAGCGGCGCTCGGTGGCGACGTCGACCACGATCTTGGCGAGGCGGTCGTAGGAGACGGTGCGCTTCCAGTCGTCGGCGACGGCGGCGGGGCGGAGATCGAGCCGGCAATCGAGCGAGACGTAGAAGCGCTGGCCGAGCCGTTCTTCCTCCGGGTGGATGCCGTGATAGGCGTAGACGGCGATGCGGGTGAGCAGGATGCGGTCGGTCATGCACGACTCCGGACGAGGGCGTCGGTGACCTTCGCGGCCTCGACGTGAGGCCGCACGTCGTGGACGCGCAGGATGTCGGCGCCGAGCCAGCAACCGACGACATTGGTGGCGAGCGTGCCGTAGAGCCGCTCGGACGGGGGCAGGTCGAGAATGCGCCCGACGATGCGCTTGCGCGAGGTTCCGAGCAGGATCGGCCGGCCTAGGTCCTTCAGCTCGTCGAGGCGGGCGAGGGCGGCGAGATCCTGTTCCGGCGTCTTGCCGAAGCCGATGCCGGGATCGATCACGACGTCGTCCTCGGGGATGCCGGCGGCGAGCGCGATCTCGATCGAGCGGGCGAAGAAGGCGCGCATCTCCGCGACGACGTCGGCGTCCGGATCGGGCGTGTCGCGGTTGTGCATCACGATCACGGGAGCGCCGTGATCGGCGGCGACGCGAGCGAGGTCGGGATCGCGGGTGAGGCCCCAGACGTCGTTGAGGAGGGTGGCGCCGGCGCGGAAGGCGGCCTCGGCGGTCGCCGCCTTGAAGGTGTCGATCGAGATCGGCAGCGCGGTCTCCGAGGCGAGGCGTTCGATCACGGGGACGACGCGGGCGATCTCGTCGGCGGCGTCGACGGGCGTGTGGCCGGGGCGGGTCGATTCGCCGCCGACGTCGAGGAGGTCGGCGCCTTCGGCGATCATGTCGCGGGCGTGGGTGAGTGCCGCGTCGAGTTCGTTCCAGCGGCCGCCGTCGGAGAAACTGTCGGGCGTGGCGTTGAGGATGCCCATCACCAGGGTGCGACGGCCGAGATCGGGCAGGAGATCGGCGAGGCGGCTCATGATCGCTCCTTCGGACCGGCGCGCGGGCGCTCCACCTCTAGCGCCCGGCGGCGGCGGTGGCGAGAGGCCGGCGCGAAAAACCGCGAGCGTGCCGAGAGGGCTCGCGCGTCACGACACGCGGGCGATGCGGGCGCCGACGGCGTCGGCGAGGGCGCGCGGCGTCGTCTCGAAGACCGCGAAGGGGGTGCCGGCGGCGGCCCAGATCACGTCATGGGCGAAGAGATCCTCGTCCATGACGGTCGGAAGGGCGGTCGCGTGGCCGAAGGGCGGCACGCCGCCGATGGCATAGCCGGTCAGCGCCCGGACGTCGTCGGCATCGACCCGGACGACGGGCTCGCCGATCACCTCGACCATGCGCTTCTCGGCGACCCGATTGGCGCCGGAGACCAGGAACAGCCATGGCGTTCCGCTGGTCTTGCCGCGAAAGATCAGCGATTTGGCGATCTGGGCGAGCGTGCAGCCGCAGGCGTCGGCCGCCTCCTGGGCGGTGCGGGTCGAGCCGGGCATCTCGCGCACGGTGACGGCAAGGCCGAGGGCGCGGGCGGCCTCGGCGACGCGGACGGCGCTGTCGCGCAGCGGTGTCTCGGGAGCGCCGGTCATGAGGACTGGTCCTCGGGCAGGAGCTTGCGGCGCGAGATCTCGATCAGGCCGGAGGTCGCGTCGCGGAACCCGCGTTCGATCCTGAGGGTGCGCCAGGCGCCGGGCTCCCCGTCGATCTCGAACAGGTTCCAGCCGGCGCCGCGGCGGTCGGGGCCGGGATTGCGCGAGGCCGAGGGCACGCCCACCAGCGGTACCGGACGGTGAGGCCCGGCGAGCCATTCGACGGAGGAGCGGTGGGTGTGGCCGTGCAGGATCAGCTCGGCGCCGTGGGTCTGGATCACCTTGCGCAGGCGCGAGGCGCCGATCAGGCGGCCGGCCCAATGGATCGGCTTGCGCGCGGGCGGATGGTGGATCAACACCACGCGATAGAGGCCGTCGCGGGCGGTGTGCTCGAGCAGTTCGGTCAGACGCAGTGCCTGACCCGCCTCGAAGCGGCCGGTCGCCATGAAGGGGGCGGTCGCCTCGGCCGAGGAGACGCCGATGATCGCGACCGGGCCACGGCGGCGCACATAGGGCCAGTGGATGGTCTCGCCGGCGTCGTCGCCCTTCATGAAGGCGCCCCAGGCTTCCGACGTCCGCTTGACGGCGCTCGGCACATAGGCGTCGTGGTTGCCGGGGACGGCGGAGACGTCGCGCGCCGGCCCGAGCGAGGCGAGCCAGCGGCGGGCCGGCTCGAGTTCGGCGTCGAGGGCGATGTTGACGATGTCGCCGGTGACCGCGACATGATCGGGGCCATGAGCCCGGAGATCGGCGACGAGATCGCCGAGGACGGCGGGGCGCATGCCGCCGCGGCCGCGATTGAGGCGCCAATTGATCCAGCCGAGCATGCGCTTTCCCATCAGTTCGCGGAGGCGAACGTCGGGCAGCGGGCCGAGGTGGGGATCGGAGACGTGAGCGAGGCGAAACATGCGGCAGGAACTACCGTTCCGGAAGGCGGACGTCCAGCCTGCACAAGGGCGAACACGGCGGTGTGACGGCACAAAAAAAAGGCGGATCCCCCCGGGATCCGCCTCGAACGGCACGGCATGGCGGGGCGATCAGGCCCAGCCGAAGGTCTTCAGGATCGCCGAGACGCGGGGATCGGTGAGATCGAGCGCGGGCTTCCAGGTGTAGGAGGTGGTCTTGGGGGCCTTGCGGCGGAACAGCGAGAACATCGTCGTCTTCCAGAGTTCGGGCGAGCGGGGCCGTCGGCGCCTCTCGGCGACGACGACGGGAACCGTCGATCCGTCGTGGACCGAGGGCGACATCGCCTCGTTGAATTCGTATGACGCAGATATATGCAATTGCTCGAGAAAGAACCAGTCGGAGGCGAGCCGGTCACCCATGCGTGCCATGCATGGCCGTCGGAAAGCGTCACAATCGTGCCATGGTCGGCTCCGTGATCGGTGAACGAGGTGAATCATGCGTGAATGGCCCCTGATCGCTTCGGCGGCAAGGCGTCTTGCGGTTCTGAAGGCGCGACTGGCGGCGCGAACCACCCTGGGTGCGCGCGCGCTGGTCTTCGGCCCCGACGGGCGTGTTCTGCTCCTGCGACATACCTATGTCCCCGGATGGTATTTTCCGGGAGGGGGTGTCGAGGCGAACGAGACCGCGGCGGAGGCGGCGGAGCGGGAAGTTCTCGAGGAGACGGCGGTGGTTCTCGTCGAGCCGCCGCGACTGGTATCGATGCACCTCAACATCCGCGTGTCGCCGCGCGACCACGTCGCCTTCTTCGTCGGCCGGACCGAGGCGGCGACGGCGCGGGCGCGGACCGGCGAGATCGCGGAGGTCGGGTTCTTCGCGCCCGACACGTTGCCGGAGGGGGTGACCGGGGCGACGGCGCGGCGGATTGTCGAGGTGATCGAGGGGCGGCGGCCGGAGCGGGTGTGGTGAGGGAACTCGGACTTGCGTCGGCCTCGGCTGTCGTGCTACCGGCTGCCGGGCCCGCGATCCGGGCGACGAACGAGACGGGCGTGACGATGCCGATGGCGCGCATTCAGCGACGACGAACCGAGCGACGGGGCTTCGCCCCTGCCGTCGTCGCGCCCCGTCGCGACCGCGCCGCCGCCCTCGCTCGTTGACGTCGAGCGTTCGGCGCGGCTCGGCCGAGGAGCGCGACGGTTCGACCCGACGACCGGATGCGCTCCACATGATCGATCTTTCTCCCGAAATACGGCCCGAGACGGCCGCCGACCACGACGCGATCGCCGCGTTGCACGACCATGCCTTCGGACCGGGCCGGTTCGCCCGCACCGCCTCGCGTCTGCGCGAGGGGGTGGCGGCCGATCCCGATCTGTCGCTGGTGGCGCGGGTCGGGCCGCGTCTGGCCGGGTCCGTCACCATGACTCCGATCCTGATCGGCGCGGAGCCGGCGCTGCTGCTCGGGCCGCTCGCGGTCGATCCGGACTTCGAGAACCGGGGCATCGGCCGCGCGCTGGTGCGCGAGACCCTGGCGCGGGCGGCGGCGGCCGGGCATCGGCTGGTGCTTCTCGTCGGCGACGGCCCCTATTACGGCCGGCTCGGGTTCCATCCGGTGTCGCCGGAGCGGGTGCGGATGCCGGGGCCGGTCGATCCGCGCCGGGTGCTCGTCGCCGAACTGGTCGAGGGCGCGCGCGAGGCGGCGCAGGGGCTGGTCGCGCGGGCGCCGCACTGATCTTCGCCACGCCGATCGACGCCGCGCCGAGCGAGCGAGGTCAGCGCCCCTCGCGCCACCACACCGCCGCGAAGAGCGCGAAGAGGAGCGCCACGGCGGCGAGGCCGGAGGCGAGCGCGGTGCGCTCGGCGCCCCTGGTGACGACCGCGCGCGAGGCCGAAAGTCCGATCCAATCGTCGCCGGCCCGGGGGCCGGCGCCGTCGCGCACGGTGACGCGCGGCAGCCGGGGCGTGTCGCCCGGGCCGGCGAGGAGGCGGCGGACCGAGCCGCCGGTCGCCGTGGCGAGCGGGCGCAGCATCGCCTCGGTCGAACGCATCGCCGCGAATTCGAGCGGATCGGCGGGGCCGACATGGGCGAGGGCGGTCAGTTTGCCGTCGCTCGCGCGCCAGAGGCCCTGGACGTCGGCGGGCAGACCGCCACGCCACAGGCCGGGCTCGGCGGCGGCGAGATCGATCTTGCGCTCGCGGCCGGTGGGGTCGGTCACGGTGACCGGGGCGGCGGTGTCTGCGAGGGTGTGGCGCTCGATCGTGAGGGTGCGGCCGTCGCTCGCCAGGCGCAGCGCCTCCTCCTCGAGGTCGGGTTCCTTCATCAGCCAATGGGCGACGCGGCGCAGCAGTGGCCCATGCGGGCCGCCACCGTCGAAGCCGCGCGCCCACAGCCAGATCTGATCGGAGGCGAGGAGGCCGACGCGGCCCTTGCCGCGATGGGCGAGCAACAGAAGCGGGCGCTCGGCCGGGCCGGCAAGCAGGGTGGCGGCGTCGGGCGCGGCGGTGACCGGGGAGAGGCGCAGCCAGCGTCCCCAGTCGGGCGTCGTGCCGCCGCCGGGCAGGTCGCGGGTGACCGGGTGGCGGGTGCCGAGGGTGGTCAGCGCCGGGCGGAACGGATCGACGGCGGGCGCGTCGCGGGCGGTGGCGGGCAGGATCTCGCCGAGGGGCGTGTCGGTCAGGCCGTCCGGGTCGGCGAGATCGGGGCCGCTCGCCACCAGGACGGCGCCACCGGCGCGGACATAGTCGACGATGTTGTGGAAATAGCCCCAGGTCAGCAGGCCGCGCCGGCGATAGCGGTCGAAGACGATCAGGTCGAAGTCGCGCAGCCGCTCCTGGAACAATTCGCGGGTCGGGAAGGCGATCAGCGCCAGTTCGCCGACCGGCACCAGATCCTGCTTCTCGGGCTGGCGCAGGATGGTGAAATGGACGAGGTCGACCGAGGCGTCGGATTTCAGGAGGTTGCGCCAGGCGCGCTCGCCGGGGTGGGGCTCGCCGGAGATCAGCAGCACGCGCAGGTTCTCGCGCACGCCGCGAAGGCTCACCACGGCGCGATCGTCGAGGGGCGTGACGTCGCCGGGAAGCGGCTCGACCGTCGCCTCGAAGACGATCTCGCCGGCATGCGGCACCTCGACCTCGAAGGAGAACGGCCGACCCGGCGTCACCTTGCGGCGGGCGATCTCGGTGCCGTCGCGGGCGAGGCGCACCTCGACC
This sequence comes from Pinisolibacter aquiterrae, assembly GCF_019160155.1. GTDB lineage: Bacteria > Pseudomonadota > Alphaproteobacteria > Rhizobiales > Ancalomicrobiaceae > Pinisolibacter > Pinisolibacter aquiterrae. Next base: position 159,838 of record NZ_JAFNIH010000019.1, on the reverse strand, counting down.
GGCGGGCGCGGGCCGGCGACGCCCTCGTCGTCGACACGGAAGGTCAGCGTCTGGGTCTTGCCGACGAGGCCGAAGCGCGGTGCGGCGACGACCACGGTGCGGCGGTCGATCTCGTCGGCGCGGCCGGTGATCAGGGCATGGACGGGCGCGGTGAAGCCGAGCCCGGCGGGGTTCGCCGGGACGTCGTGGACGACGCCGTCGGTGATCGCGACGACGCCCGAGACACGTTCGGGCGGCACGTCGGCGAGGGTGCGGGCGAGGGTCTCGAAGAGGCGGGTGCCGTCGCCGCCGGGGTCGGTCCGGTCGTCGAAGATCGCCTCGCGCAGTTCGATGCCGGGGAGCGCGCGCAGGCGCTCGACCATGCCGGCGCGGGTGGCCTCGGTGGTCGCCTCGCGGCCGGGCAGGCGCTGGCTGGCCGAGCGGTCGGTCAGGAGCACGACGACGCCGGGCAGGGTCTCCGAGCGTTCGCGGCGGATCTCCGGGCCGGTCAGGGCGAGGAAGAGAAGGGCGAGCGTGAGCGCGCGCAGGCCGGCGCCGCGACGGCGCGCGAGGAGGCCGGCGACGGCGACGGCCGCGACGGCGAGGCCGAGGCCGATCAGCAGCGTCGACCCGACGAAGGGGGCGAAGTCGAGGCTCCAGGTCATCGCGCGCGCCTCCCGCTCATCGGCCGAGCCTCTCGAGCAGGGCGGGGATGTGGACCTGATCGGCCTTGTAGTTGCCGGTCAGCACGTACATCACCAGGTTGATGCCGGTGCGCAGCGCCATTTCGCGGCCGCGCGGATCGGCGCTCGCCATCGGCAGGAGGTCGTCGTCGCCGTCGGTGCGGGCCCAGGCGCCGACCAGATCGTTGCCGGTGACGAGGATCGGCGAGACGCCGTCGGCGGCGCGGACGGGGCGGGCGGGCGCGGCGCGCTCGCCGGGGGCGCCGTCCGGAGCGGGGCCGGCCGGGGCGAGATCGTCGCGCGGCTCGGCGCCGGACGCCTCGACCCAGAGGCGCCCGTCGAACCGGCCGGGGAAGGCCTGCAAGAGATAGAAGGTGCGGCCGAGGACGTGGTCGGGGGGCACCGGCTCCAGCTCCGGCAGATCGAGCCCGGTGAGGAGACGGCGCAGCGCCGCGCCGGCCGGGGTCGAGCGGCCGGTGCCGCGCAGGGCCTCGGCTTCGTCGGCGTCGCGGGTGTCGAAGACGACCGTGCCGCCGGAGCGCATGTAGGCGTCGACCCGGGCGAGGGCCTTGGGCGACACGGCGGCGTCCGGCGCCACCGGCCAATAGAGCAGCGGATAGACGGTGAGATCGTCGCTCGCCGGATCGACCCCGACCGGGTCGGCGGGCTCGAAGGAGGTGCGGTCGGCGAGCGCGCGCGACAGGCCGAGAAGGCCGCGCCGGGCGACGTCGTCGAGGGTGGCGTCGCCGGTCTCGATCCAGGCGAGGCGCGGGGCGAGGGCGGCGGCCTTCGCCTTGTCGTCGATCGGCGGCGCCTCCGCCGCATGGGCCGGGCTCGGGGCGAGGGCGAGGAGGCCGAGGGCGGCGGCGACGACGAGGCTCGCGGCGAGGCCGGGGCGCGGGCGGCGGCGGCACCACGCGGGGGCGAGGCGGAGGATCGCGTCGATCAGGGCGGCGACGATCGCCGCCACCAGGAAGCCGGGGGCGAGCGGGGTGGCGTCGGCGCCGGCCCGGCCGAGGAGCGTCACCTTCGCCTCGGCGAGGCGCGGCTCGAGCGGTTCCAGCGTCGCGCCGGAGGCGATCGGCTGGAGCGCGGCGAGGGCCTCGCCACGGCCCCACAGGCCGGGCGGGTGACGGCGGTCGGGACGGGTCCCGGCGATCGCGGCGGCGGTGATCGGCCGGGCCTCGGGGCCGGGCGGGCCGAGCCGGCCGAAGCCGTCGAGGAGCCGCCAGGGCGGCAGCGTGGCGCGATCGGTCGCGGCGAGGGCGGTCGCGGCGGGGGCGGAGGTCCCGGCCTCCGTCGCGGCGGCGTCGGCCGGCGCGGTGGCCGGGGCGCCGGCGAGGGCGACGATCCGGCGCAGCATCTTCGGGAAGACGCCGGAGAGCGGCAGATCCGACCAGGCGGTGTCGGCGCCGACGTGGAACAGCACGATGCGCCCGCGTCCGCGCGGGACGGCGGTGACGACGGGCGTGCCGTCGGTCAGCGCGGCCCAGGTGCGTTCGGCGAGTTCGGGGCCGGGCTCGGCGAGGATCTGGCGGGTGACGCGGACCTCGGAGGGCGCGGTCAGATCGGCGAAGGGGCCGGTCTTGGGGAAGGGGCCGAGGCCGCGCGGGCTCGCCCAGGAGAGGGCGCCGCCGAGCGCGCGTTCGCCCCGGCGCAGGCCGACCGGCAGGAGCGGATCGTCGGTCGCGGCGGCGGCGAGGCGCGGTCCGGCGAAACGCAGCAGGATGCCGCCCTTCTCGACCCAGGCGGCGAGCGCGGCGGCGGCGTCGGGCGGCACCGCGCCGACGTCGGCGAGCACCAGGACCGAGAGGCCGTGATCGATCAGCTCGCGGATGCCGGCGCCGATCTCGGTCGCCTTGGGCAGGCGCCGCTCGGAGACCGGGGCGAGGGCGGCGTCGAGATAATGGGTCGGGGCGAGCAGGGGCTGGTCGCGGTCGAAGCCGGTGCCGGTGACGAGGCCGACGGTTCGGCGGCGCCAGCGGTCGTCGACGAGACGGGTGGCGCCGGCGCCGGGACGATCGACGATCTCGACCCGGGCGACGTCGTTGCGCAGATCGAGCGGCAGTTCGAAGCGGACCTCGGCGCGGGGGGCGCCGGCCTCGAAGCGCCAGGGCACCTCGGCGAGGCGGCGGCCCTTGCGATCGAGCGCGGCGAGGCGGCCCTCCTCGCCGCCGCCGGTCTCGGCGCGGAGGAGGCCGGCGGTGATCGCCTCGGCGCCGTTGTCGAGCCGGTCGACGGCGATCGCGTCGACCCGGCCGGGGAGCGAGACGGCGATCGGGGCGTCCTTCGCGGCCTTCACGAGACCGTCGAGGAAGGCGCGGGTCTCGGCCGCCGGGGCGAGGTCGGCGCCATGGGCGACCCAGACGACGGAGCCGGGCGGATCGGTCTCGGCGGAGCGGGCGAGCGCCGGCAGGAGCGCCGCGCGGGTCTCGGCCCAGGGGTGGGGCGCTGCGACGGCGAGGCGGCGGCGGGCGGCCTCCACGCTCTGCGGCGCGAAAGTCTGATCGGCCTCGCCGGCGAGCCCGATCAGCACCACCGGGCGGCCGCGCGCCTCGGCGGCGTCGAGGCGGCGGGAGAGCCGGGCGACGGTCTCCTCCCAATGGGCGGCGGCGGGCCAACCGTCGTCGACCAGGAGCCACAGCGGGCCGGTGCCGCCGTCGTCGTCGCCGCCGGGGTTCAGAACCGGCCGGGCGAGGGCGAGGGCGAGGCAGGCGACCACGGCGACGCGCAGGAGAAGAAGCCACCACGGCGTGCGGGCCGGGGTCTCCTCGCGGTTCTCGAGATCGCGCATCAGGGCGGTCGGCGGGAAGTCGACCGTCTTCGGGCGCGGCGGGGTGAGCCGCAACAGCCAGATCAGCGCCGGCAGCGCGAGGAGCGCGAGCAGCGCGGCCGGGGCGCCGAAGCCGAGGGCGAGGAGCGCGCTCATCGCCGTTGCCCTCGTCCGCCGTCGAGGTGGCGCGCGCCGCCGAGGGCGGCGTGGAGGGCGAGCAGGGCCTCGCTCGCCGGGCGGTCGGTGGCGTGGGTGACGAGGCTCCAGCGGTGGCGGGCGGCGAGACGGGCGAGCGCCTCGCCATGGGCGGCCCAGCGGTCCGACCAGCCGGCGACCAGCGCCTCGGCGCGGCGGCCGTGGAAGCGCTCGCCGGTCTCGGGGTCGCGGAATTCGATCGGCCCGGACCAGGGCAGCGCCGCCTCGGCCGGGTCGTGGACCCTGAGCAGGTGGAGGCGCGCGCCCTCGGCGGAGAAGCGGCCGAGCCGCGCCTCGATCGCGCCGGGGTCGTCGAGGAGATCGCCGATCGCCACCACCTCGCAGGCGCGCCCGACCGGGGCGGTGGGCGCGGGGACGGCGTCGTTCTCGGCGCGGGCGAGCGCCTCGGCGAGGCGTTCGGCGGAGCGGCGGTCGGCGCGCGGGGCGAGAAGGCCGGGGACGCCGACGCGCTCGCCGGCGCGGCCGAGGAGTTCGGCGAGTGCCAGGGCCAGCACCAGGGCGCGCTCGGCCTTGGTGACGGAAGCGAGATCGGAGCGCCAGTCCATCGAGCGGCTGCGGTCGAGGACGATCCAGACGGTGTGGGCGGCTTCCCATTCCCGTTCCCGCACGTGGAGATCGTCGCCGCGCGCCGAGCGGCGCCAGTCGATGGCGTGGGTCGGCTCGCCGGGGATGTGGGGGCGATATTGCCAGAAGGTCTCGCCGGCGCCGACGCGGCGGCGGCCGTGCCAGCCGGCGGCGACGGTGGCGGCGACGCGGTTGGCCTCGACCAGGAGATCGGGCAGGGCCTCGGCGAGACGGCGGGCGGCGAGGAGCGGCCGGGCGTCGCGCGGTCGCGCCCCCGCCTTCGTCGCGGACGACGGCGGGTGGGGCGGGACGGCGGGGGACGGACGATCCAAGGGCTCGGGCCTCGTGTGGCGGGTCAGCCGATGCGGGCGGTGAGGCGGGCGACGACGTCGCGCACGCCGACGCCGTCGGCGCGGGCGGCGAAGGTCAGCGCCATGCGATGCTGCAGGATCGGCTCGGCGAGTGCGATCACGTCGCCGACGTCGGGGGCGAGGCGACCCTGGAGGAGGGCGCGGGCGCGCACCGTCAGCATCAGGGCCTGACCGGCGCGCGGGCCGGGACCCCAGGCGACGGCGGCGGCGGGATCGTTCGGGGCGGGCGGACCGGCGGGACGGGCGGAGCGGACCAGGGCGAGAATGGCGTCGACGACGCTCTCGCCGACCGGCATCAGGCGCACCAGGGCCTGGAGATCCATCAGTTCGTCGCCGCCGAGGACCGGCTCGGGCTTGGTCTCGCTCGCGCCGGTGGTCTCGAGCAGGATGCGGCGCTCGGTGGCGAGATCGGGCCAATCGACATCGATCTGCATCAGGAAGCGGTCGAGCTGGGCCTCGGGCAGGGGGTAGGTGCCCTCCTGCTCCAGCGGGTTCTGGGTGGCGAGGACGTGGAACGGGCGCGGCAGATCGTGACGGACGCCGGCGATGGTGACGTGGGCCTCCTGCATCGCCTGGAGCAGGGCGGACTGGGTGCGCGGGCTCGCGCGGTTGATCTCGTCGGCCATCAGGAGACGGGTGAAGACCGGCCCCTTCACGAAGCGGAACGAGCGGGTGCCGTCGGGGGCCTGATCGAGCACTTCCGAGCCGAGGATGTCGGAGGGCATCAGATCGGGGGTGAATTGGATGCGGCGGGTGTCGAGGCCGAGCACCACGCCGAGAGTCTCGACGAGGCGGGTCTTGGCGAGGCCGGGCACCCCGACGAGGAGGCCGTGACCGCCGGAGAGCAGCGTCACCAGGGCGCGCTCGACCACCTCCTCCTGGCCGAAGACGACGCGGCCGATGGCCTCGCGCACGCGGCTCATGCGCTCGATCGCCCGTTCGGCGCGCGCGACGACGGTCGCATCGGAGGTCTCGGTCGTCGGCTCGGTCATGATGGCGTCCACAGGTCTCGATCTCGGGTCCCGGACGATCGTGCGTGGGGAGTTGATCGCGGGCGTCTTCCCTCGGGGGCGGGAGTTTGACAGGATCGGGGACGGATGGCACCCCGAAACGTCGCATCGCGACATGGTGCGGTGAGGAGACGGCGAAACCGTGGTCGAGGACAAGACGGCGACGACCGGATCGACGGGCATCACAGGGTTGGCGGCGCGGCTCGGCGAGGCCGGCGGCGGACGCGGGCCGGCGCCCGTGGAGCGCTGGAATCCGCCCTTCTGCGGCGACATCGACATGCGCATCGCGGCCGACGGGACGTGGTTCTACGGCGGCACGCCGATCGGGCGCGAGGCGATGGTGCGTCTGTTCGCCTCGGTGCTCCGACGCGACGACGACGGCCGCACCTATCTGGTCACGCCTGTGGAGAAATGCGGCATCACCGTCGAGGACGTGCCGTTCCTCGCCGTCGAGCTGTCGGCGGAGGGCGAGGACGAGGCCCAGGTGCTGGGGTTCCGCACCAATGTCGGCGACGTCGTCACCGTCGACGACGCTCATCCGCTGCGCTTCGCCCACGACGAGCACAATCACGGCCTCAAGCCCTATGTCCTGGTGCGGGGGCGGCTCGAGGCGCGGCTGACCCGGGCCGTTCTCTACGATCTCGTCGAGCGCGGCTCGGAGAGCGTGATCGACGGAGAGACCTGGTTCGGGGTGTGGAGCGCGGGCCGCTTCTTCCCCGTGGTGCCGACCGCCGAGCTCGAGAGACTCTCATGAGCGGTGGTCCGATCGATTATCGCGCCGAGGCCTTCGCCGCTCGGGTCGCGCCCCATCTCGTTCGCGAGGGCGACGAGGTGACGCTGCCGCCCCGGTTCGGCGACACAACGCTCAATCCCTCGCTCGCGGCCTCGATGGCGCGGGCGACGCTGCGCGACGCGGCGGTGCTCGTGCCGATCGTCACCCGGCCGCGCGAGGCGGGGGTGATCCTGACGCAGCGGACCGAGCATCTCTCCTCCCATGCCGGGCAGGTCGCCTTTCCCGGTGGCAAGATCGACCGGGAGGATTCCGGGCCGATCGAGGCGGCCCTGCGCGAGGCGGAGGAAGAGATCGGGCTCGACCGCGCTCATGTGATGCCGCTCGGATGCTTCCCGGCCTATGCCTCCAATTCCGGATACCGGATCGTGCCGGTGATCGGGTTGGTCCGGCCGGGGGTCGAGCTCGTCGCCAATCCGCACGAGGTGGCGGACGTGTTCGAGGTGCCGCTCGGGTTCCTGATGAACGGCGCCAATCACCGCGTCGGCAATCGGGTCTGGCAGGGGCGGCGGCGATATTTCTATGAAATGCCCTTCGGCGATCGCTATATCTGGGGGGTGACGGCCGGGATCGTCCGACAGATCTTCGAGCGGACCTATGGTCGCGGCGCGCCGCCGGCCCCGGGGACGCCGGGGATCGGCATCGGCGAACCGGATCCGGCGAGTGAGGAGACTTCATGATTCGGCTGGTGGCGATCCAGGTCGCGCTGTTCCTTCTTCCCTTCGCGGTGTGGGCGATCGTCGCGAAATTCCGGGGCAGCGACGGCGATCTGCTCGAGGTCGAGGCGCGGGCGCCGCTCGCCAAGCTGGCGGCGATCGGCTTCGTGCTGACCATCGTCGCCTTCCTGGTGCTGGCGGCCTTCGACGGCGGATCGGTGTCGGGAACCTACGTGCCGGATCGGTTCGAGAACGGGCGGATCGTCCCCGGTCACATCGACTGAGGCGTCAGATGAGGATCGTGCCGTGAGGCGAGCGGCGACCGAGACGCGAATCGCGGCGGACTGGCTCGCCGATCCGCGGCTGCATCGCCTGTTCGCGGCGATCGAACGCGACGGCGATACCGCCTATGTGGTCGGCGGGGCGGTGCGCAACACGCTGCTCGAGCGACCCGTCGGCGACGTCGACGTGGCGACCACGGCGCTGCCGGCGGTGGTGACGGCGCGGGCGGCGGCGGCCGGGCTGAAGCCGGTGCCGACCGGCATCGACCACGGCACCGTCACGGTGGTGGTCGAGGGGCACGCTTACGAGGTGACGACGCTGCGCCAGGACGTGGAGAGCCACGGCCGCCATGCCACCGTCGCCTTCGGGCGCGACTGGTCGGTCGACGCCCATCGCCGCGACTTCACGATGAACGCGCTCTACGTCTCGCTCGACGGGGTGGTCCACGACTTCGTCGGCGGCATCGCCGACTGCCGGGCCGGGCGGGTCCGTTTCATCGGCCGGGCGGCGGCGCGGATCCGCGAGGATCGGCTGAGGATCCTGCGGTTCTTCCGCTTTCACGCCGCCTATGGGCGCGGGGCGCTCGACCCGGAGGGGCTCGCGGCGGCGATCGCCGCGCGCGACGGGCTCGCCGGGCTCTCGGCCGAGCGGATCGGCCAGGAGACGATGAAGCTCGTCGTGGCCGAGGGCGCGCCGGCGACGGTGGCGGCGATGAGCGACGCCGGCCTCCTGCAACGGGTCATCGGGCGCGCCGCCGATCTCGGCGGGTTCGCGCGAGCGCATGGTCTCGTCGGCTGCGACGGCGGGCCGACCCGCGACGGTGACGCGGCGGTGTTCCTGGCGGCGCTGGCGGCCTGGAGCGAGGCCGACGCGCTCGACCTGTGGCAGCGCCTGCGCCTCTCCAACGCGACGCGCGAGCGGATGGTGGCGGCGGTCGGTCGGGCGCGGACGCTTCCGCAGGGTACGCTCGCGACGGCGGCGGCGATCGATCGGCTGCTGTTCGAGGCGGGTCGGGAGGGCGCGCGCGACGCGCTCGTCCTCGCCCATGCGCGGGCCCTGGCGGGGCGTGAAGAAGTTTCCACAGCTTTGTCACAGGCGGCCTCGCGGCCGGTTCCGGTGCTGCCGATCGCCGGGCGCGACCTCGTGTCACTGGGCCTGCCGTCGGGCGCCGCGGTCGGGCGAATTCTGGCGGATTTGCGCGCTCTCTGGATCAACCAGGGGTTCCGTCCGGATCGTGCCTCCCTGCTCGCTTCCGCTGAGGCAGAGATCGCCGGCATTTTAACCAATCGGTAAACCCTCCCTGAAGGCCGGCTTCGTAGAACCGGGAGACCTCCTGCTCCCGGATCCGCCTCATGACGACGCTCGTTTCCTCTCGATCCGCGTTCGCGCCGCATTTCGACGGCGAGGAGCGGTTCGACGCCCTGGTTCGTCTGCGTTTCCAGGCGGATCGCCGCACGCTCGAGGCCCGGCGCCTGGGGCGGGCGATGATCTGGTTCGCTGGGCTGTGGAGCCTGGTGCCGCTGATGGAGTGCCTCCTGTCGACGGCGGTGTCGCCGGTGATGGTGGCGCTGCATTTCGGCATGGTGATCCCCTGGGCGCTGCTGATCGGCAGCCGCGTCGACGGGCGCCGGTCGGCCCTGCCGGCCGAGGTGCAGGCGGGGAGCGTGGCGCTGATGGCGGTGGCGGCGACGCTGATCGGTCACCGCGTCGGCGCGGCGCGCGAGGAACGGGCGTTCGATCTCGTCGCGGTTCTGCCGATCCTCTCGCTGTGTCTCTTCGTGCGGCCGGGCCGCGCCGTCGCGACGGCCGTCGCCGGGATCGGGCTCGCCCTCCTGTGGGGGGCGGTGATCCCGAGCGGGGATTTCGCGCCGGCGGTGCTGGGGCCGTTGGCGGTGGCGAGCGCGGTGGTGCTGATCGCGCTGGTGGCCGGGCAGACCGTCGAGGGGGCGTTGCGGCGGGAACACATGGGCCGGCTGCGCAGCGACCTCGCGGCGCATCGCCTCACCCACCGCAACGACGAGCTCAAGGTACTGAGCGAGGTCGACACGCTGACCGGGCTCGCCAATCGCCGCTCGATCGATCTGCGTCTGCCGGAGATCTCCGAACAGTCGTCGAGCGAGGGCGAGGTGGTCGCGGTGATGATGATCGACGTCGATCACTTCAAGTCGTTCAACGACCGTTTCGGGCATCAGGAGGGCGACCGCTGTCTGATCGCGGTGGCGCGGGCGGCGAGCGATCAGATCCGGAGCAAGGACGATCTGATCGGCCGGTTCGGTGGCGAGGAGTTCCTGGCGGTGCTGCCGGGGGCGGGGCTCGAGGCGGTGATGCGGGTGGCGGAACGGATCCGCGTGGCGATCGAACGGCTCGAGATTCCGCAGGCGGGCGGACGAGCCGGGCGCGTGGTCACGGTCAGCATCGGCTGCAGCGCCGGCGTCGTCTCCGCCCACCATACCATCGACGATCTCTTGCGCGCCGCCGACGCCGAGCTCTACGCCGCCAAACGCGCGGGCCGCAATCGGGTCGCGCCGCTCGATCTCCGCCCCGAGGGCGCGCCTTGCGACGCATTCGATCCGTGCGAGATCGCGCCGGGCGGACGCGCCCTCTCCAGCGCCGCGTGAGCGTCGGGGCGGCGCCCCGACGGTCGCGGGCCGACCGAGGTCGGGCGGAGCCGGCGGGACGGGCTCAGCCGGCGTCCTCGTCCTCGTCGTCCTCGAAGGCGACGGCGATCAGGACGGCGGCGGGCAGGTCCTCGAAGCGATAGGCCTGTTCCTCCTCGCAGAACCAGACGCAGGAGGCGAGATCGCCGAGGATCGAGGCGACCGTCAGCATCGGACCGCCGGATTTCAGAACCACGACGTCGCCGGCCGACAGGGTGGTTACGGGCGTTTCTGTCTCGCTCATGGGAGGCTCCCTCGAATCGCGGCGGAACGGATGCCGCTCGCGAGATCGAGGGTGGGCGCGCTTCATGACGGCCGGGCGACGCGTCTCAGGGCCATTTCACCACCGGCGGCATCGACGACAGGATCGAGGCGACGTTGCCGCCCGTCTTCAGGCCGAAGATGGTGCCGCGATCGTGGAGCAGGTTGAACTCGACGTAGCGGCCGCGCCGGATCAGCTGTTCCTCGCGATCGGCCGCGGTCCAGGGCGTCGCGCCGTTTCGCCGCACCAGTTCGGGATAGATGCCGAGAAAGGCCTCGCCGACCGCGCGGGTGAAGGCGAAGTCGGCCGCGACGTCGCCGCTGTCGAGGCGGTCGTAGAAGATGCCGCCGACGCCGCGCGGCTCGCCGCGATGGGGCAGGAAGAAATAGTCGTCGCACCAGGCCTTGTAGCGCTCGTGGTCGGCGACCGCGTGGGCGTCGCAGGCGGCCTTCATGGCGGCGTGGAAGGCGATCGTGTCGGGATCGGTCTCGACGCGACGGCGATCGAGCACCGGAGTCAGATCGGCGCCGCCGCCGAACCAGCGCCGGGTCGTCACGACGTGGCGGGTGTTCATGTGGACGGCGGGGACGTTCGGGTTCCAGGGATGGGCGATCAGCGACACGCCGGAGGCCCAGAAGCGCGGATCCTCGGCGGCGCCGGGGATCTCCTTGCGGAATTCCGGGGCGAATTCGCCGTGGACGGCGGAGACGTGGACGCCGACCTTCTCGAAGACGCGGCCGTGCATCATCGCCATGGTGCCACCGCCGCCCGGCGTGCCGGTGTGATCGACCCGCGCCCAGGGCGTGCGCACGAAGCGGCCGGGGGCGGCATCGACGCCGGGGGTGGCGATCTCGTCCTCGAGGCGCTCGAAGGCGGCGGTGATTCGATCGCGCAGCGCCTCGAACCAGGTGGCGGTCGCGGCCTTCAGGGCGTCGAGATCGGCGGGGAGGGCGGTGGTCATCGGGGGCATCCTCGGGGGAGAGCCGGGTAGGCGTCGAGTTGTCGCAGCGCCTCGCCGAGGACGACGACGGCGGCCACCGCGACGTTGAGCGAGCGCAGGCCCGCGCGCATCGGCACGATCAGGCGGGCGTCGACGGCGTCGTGGACGTGGTCGGGCACGCCCGCCGATTCGCGCCCGACCATGATCACGTCGTCGGGGCGAAAGGCGAAATCGACGTGGCGCGTCGAAGCCCTGGTCGTCAGCAGGACGAGGCGGCGCCCCTCGTCGCGGCGGCGGGCGTCGAAGGCGGTCCAGCTCGCATGGCGGGTGAGGACGGCGGCGTCGAGATAGTCGAGGCCGGCACGGCGCAGGGTCTTGTCGGTGATCGCGAAACCGGCCGGCTCGATCAGATCGACGGCGAGGCCGAGACAGGCGGCGGTGCGCAACAGGGTGCCGGTGTTCTGGGGAATGTCGGGCTCGTAGAGCGCCAGACGCAGGCGCGTCGAGAGGGCGAAGGCGAGCGGATCGGCGGCGGAAACAGGGGCCGTCGCGGTGGCACGATCGTCGTTCATCGGGGTTTCTACGGACATGTGCGCATTATCGTCGCAGGCTCGAGGGATGGGCAGTGTCTTCAATGACATATTTCGAGTGAAACAATTCCAAGGTCGGGGGGGTGGGGCCGCGCCCGCATCTGGACATTGCGTCGACGTGGTGTCAAAACGGCGGCCGATCGGAGACTGGGGGCAATCGGCTTTCGGTGTCCCATTTCCGCGTGAATTCTCCTCACGTGGCCCATCGATCGGGTCTCTCGGGACGATTTCCCCGAGGTGATGCGGTCGGCGGACGCGGCGGGGGTGATCGATCCGACGACCTTCGAGAGGATCCGACCTTGGCTACCATGGACACCGCAGAACCGTCGCGCCGCGACTTCCTCTACATCGCGACGGGCGCCGTCGGCGCCGTCGGCGTCGCCTCCGTCGCGTGGCCGTTCATCGACCAGATGAATCCCGACGCCTCGGCGCTGGCTCTCGCCTCCACCGAGGTCGACGTCTCGTCCGTCGCTCCGGGGCAGATCATCACCGTCAAGTGGCGCGGCAAGCCGGTCTTCATCCGCAACCGCACCGACGACGAGATGAAGAAGCTCGCGGGGATGGACGTGAAGGCGCTGCGCGATCCGCAGACCGACGAGGCCCGCGTCAAGAAGGGCCACGAGCACATGCTCATCGTCGTCGGCGTGTGCACGCATCTCGGCTGCGTCCCGCTCGGTCATGCCGGCGAGTTCGACGGGTGGTTCTGCCCGTGCCACGGCTCGGTCTACGACGCCTCCGGCCGTATCCATGCCGGCCCGGCGCCCCTCAACCTGCCCGTTCCGCCGTACGAGTTCATCTCGGACAAGGTCGTGAAGATCGGCTGACGCCAGCGCCTCAGGAGAGCAAGACATGAGTGGTCACTCGACCTACACGCCGTCGAACGGCTTCACGCGCTGGATCGACTCGCGGCTGCCGATCATCCGGCTCGGCTACGACAGCTTCGTCGCCTACCCGACCCCGCGGAATCTCAATTACTGGTGGGCCTTCGGCGCCATCCTGTCGATGATGCTGGCGGTTCAGCTGATCACCGGCATCGTGCTGGTGATGCACTACACGCCGAACACCCTGATGGCCTTCAATTCCGTCGAGCACATCATGCGCGACGTGAACTGGGGCTGGCTGATGCGCTACATGCACGCCAACGGAGCCTCGATGTTCTTCATCGCGGTCTACGTCCACATCCTGCGTGGTCTCTACTACGGCTCCTACAAGGCGCCGCGCGAGATCCTGTGGATCCTCGGCGTGGTGATCTTCCTCCTCATGATGGCGACCGCCTTCATGGGCTACGTGCTGCCCTGGGGCCAGATGTCCTTCTGGGGCGCCACCGTCATCACCAACCTGTTCTCGGCGATCCCGCTGGTCGGCGATCCGATCGTGACCTGGCTGTGGGGCGGCTTCTCGGTCGACAACCCGACCCTCAACCGCTTCTTCTCGCTGCACTATCTGCTGCCCTTCGTCATCGTCGGCGTCGTCGTGCTGCACGTGTGGGCGCTGCATGTCGTCGGCCAGAACAACCCGACCGGCGTCGAGCTGAAGAGCGAGCAGGACAGCGTCGCCTTCACCCCGTACGCGACCGTCAAGGACGCGTTCGGCATGGTCGTGTTCCTGATCTTCTTCTCGTGGTTCCTGTTCTATTCGCCGAACTACATGGGCCACCCGGACAACTACATCCCGGCCAACCCGATGGTGACCCCGGCGCACATCGTTCCGGAATGGTACTTCCTGCCGTTCTACGCGATCCTGCGCTCGATCCCGGACAAGCTCGGCGGCGTCCTCGCCATGTTCGGCGCCATCGCGGTCCTGTTCGTGCTGCCCTGGCTCGACACGTCCAAGGTGAAGTCGGCGACCTATCGTCCGCTCTACAAGCAGTTCTTCTGGGTCCTGGTGATCTGCGGCCTCGGCCTCGGCTATCTCGGCTCGCAGCCGGCCGAGGGCGGTTACGTCGTCGCCTCGCGCATCCTCACTGCTTGGTACTTCTTCCACTTCCTGGTGATCCTGCCGGTCCTGGGCCTCGTGGAGAAGCCGCGTCCGCTGCCGGAATCGGTGACGGCCGCCGTGCTCGCCAAGAACGCCGCGCATTGAACGGAAGAGATCGGGAGACACTGACATGACCATGATCCTTTCCGTCACCAAGATCGGTCGTGCGATGGGCGCCGCGGCGCTCGTCGCCGGCCTCGCCTTCGCCGCTCCGGCCTTCGCCAGCGAAGCCGGCGGGCCGGTCGTCGAGACGCAGTCCTGGTCCTTCGCCGGCCCGTTCGGCCGGTTCGACAAGGCTCAGCTGCAGCGCGGCTACAAGGTCTACAAGGAGGTCTGCTCGACCTGCCATTCGATGAACCTCGTCTCCTTCCGCAACCTCGCGGACGCCGGCGGACCGGGCTTCACCATGGACCAGGCGAAGGCGCTGGCCGCGACCATCAAGGTCAAGGACGGCCCCAACGACGCCGGCGAGATGTTCGAGCGCGACGGCCGTCCGTCCGATCGCTTCGCCGCGCCCTTCCCGAACGACGAGGCGGCCCGCGCCTCCTTCGGCGGCGCCCTGCCGCCGGATCTGTCGCTGATCGCCAAGGCGCGCGCCGTTCATCGCGGCGGCGCCTCGTTCCTCGGCGACCCCTTCACCCTCTATGCGGAAGCGGGTCCGGATTACGTCTACAACCTGCTGACCGGCTACGTCGAAGCGCCGCACGGCGTGACCTGCGACGGCGCGCTGCAGTACAACCAGTCGTTCATCGGCGGCACCTGCATCGCCATGCCGCCTCCGCTGACCGACGACATCGTCACCTATGACGACGGCACCAAGGGCACCGTTCAGAACTATGCCCGCGACGTCGCCGCCTTCCTGATGTGGACCGCCGAGCCCAAGCTCGAGGCGCGCAAGTCGACCGGCCTCAAGGTGATGATGTTCCTCATCGTCTTCGCCGGCCTGCTCTATCTGACCAAGCGCAAGGTCTGGTCGAGCGTCGCTCACTGAGCGGTTCGACACCGACGACGGCGAGGGCTTCCGGGTGACCGGGAGCCCTTCGCGTTTCGTGGGTCTTTCGCGGCGCCGACGGGGCGGACTGCGTGCTTCCCGGATTGCATTGCGACGCGGAATGGGGACACTCGCAGCACGCGACCGGAGAGGTGAATCATGACGGCATCGGTGATCGGGGTGATCGGCGGTTCGGGGCTCTACGACCTGCCGGGGCTGACCAATGCCGAGTGGATGACCGTGTCGAGCCCGTGGGGGACGCCGTCGGACGATCTCCTGATCGGCGAGATCGGCGGCAAGACGCTGGTGTTCCTGCCGCGTCACGGGCGCGGCCACCGGATCCCGCCCTCCGAGATCGACTATCGCGCCAACATCGACGCGATGAAGCGGGCCGGGGTGACCGACATCGTCTCGGTGTCGGCGGTCGGCAGCTACCGGGAGGATCTGCCGCCGGGCACCTTCGTGCTGATCGACCAGTTCGTCGATCGCACCGTGAAGCGCGAGTCGAGCTTCTTCGGCGCGGGCTGCGTCGCCCATGTCGGCTTCGGCCACCCGGTCAGCCCGGGGTTGATGGATCGGCTCGAGGCGGCGGCGACGGCGGAAGCGATCCCGCATCGGCGCGGCGGCACCTACGTCTGCATGGAGGGGCCGCAGTTCTCCACACTCGCGGAGAGCCTCTGGTACAAGTCGGCCGGGTTCGACGTGATCGGCATGACCAACATGCCCGAGGCGAAGCTGGCGCGCGAGGCGGAGATCCCCTACGCGACCGTCGCCATGGTCACCGACTTCGATTGCTGGCACCAGGACCACGACCACGTCGACGTCGCCGCCGTGATCAAGGTGGTGCACGACAATGCCGACAAGGCACGGCGGCTGGTGGCGCGTTTCGCCCAGGACTTCCCCGTCGAGCATCCGGCCTGTCCGATCGGCTCGGACCACGCGCTCGACCACGCGATCATGACGGCGCGCGACGCGCGCGACCCGCTGCTGCTCGCCAAGCTCGACGCGGTCGCCGGGCGGGTTCTGGGGGCGCGCCCATGAGCCGTCTCGAACTCGACGTGGTGGCGCGGGTGCGCGGCGGCCGCGCCGAGGCGACCGACGACGACTGGGGTACGGTCGAGGCGGAGATCGTGCTCGATCCCGCCTTTCCGGTCTCGGCGCTGGCCGGGCTCGATCAATTCTCCCACGCGCTGATCGTCTTTCACTTCGACATGATCGATCCGGAGGCGATCGTCGTCGGGGCGCGGCGGCCGCGCGGGCGCGCGGATTGGCCGGAGGTCGGCATCTTCGCGCAGCGCGGCAGCCCGCGGCCGAACCGGCTCGGGGTGACGACGGTGGAGATCCTCGGGGTCGAGGGCGGGGTCGTGCGGGTGCGCGGGCTCGACGCCATCGACGGCACGCCGGTGGTCGACATCAAGCCGGTGATGAGCGGCTTCGAGCCGCGAGGGGTCCTCCGCGAGCCGGATTGGGCCAGAGAAATCATGAAGGACTACTGGTGATGAACCTGCGCGACACGATTCGCTCGATCCCCGACTATCCCAAGCCCGGGATCATGTTCCGCGACATCACCACGCTGCTCGGCAATCCCCGCGCCTTCCGCCGCGCCGTCGACGAGCTGGTTCAGCCTTTCGCGGGCGAGAAGATCGAGAAGGTGGCGGGGATGGAGGCGCGTGGCTTCATCCTCGGCGGCGCCGTGGCGCATCAGCTCTCGGCCGGTTTCGTGCCGATCCGCAAGAAGGGCAAGCTGCCGCACGAGGTGGTGTCGATCGCCTACAGCCTCGAATACGGCGTCGATCAGATGGAGGTCCATCGCGACGCCGTTCTCGAGGGCGAGAAGGTGGTGCTGGTCGACGACCTCATCGCCACCGGCGGCACCGCCTGCGCCGCCGTGCAGCTTCTGCGCAATCTCGGCGCCGACGTGGTGGCGACCTGTTTCGTGATCGACCTTCCGGATCTCGGCGGTGCTTCGAGACTGCGCGCGATGAACGTGCCGGTGCGCTCGCTGGTGTCGTTCGAAGGGCATTGAGGCGCGCCGGCCGGTCCCGGCCGGGCGTCACAACACCGCGTCGGGGACCAGACGGCACCAGGCGCCGTCGCCGGTCTCGATCTGCAGTGTCATGTGGCCGATGTCGAAACGGTGCTCCAGCATCTCGGACGCGGTGTGCAGGAAATCGTCACCGGGCGCGCCGTCGGGCATCACCAGATGGGCGGTCAGCGCCACCTCGGTGGTCGACATCGCCCAGATGTGGAGATCGTGCAGGGCGACGACGCCGGGGAGGCTCGCGAGCGCGGCGCGGACCTCGGCGGGGTCGATCGCGGCGGGGACGCCGGCGACGGAGAGGGCGGAGCTCTCGCGCAGGAGCCCCCAGGTGCCCCAGACGACGACGGCGACGACGATCAGCGAGACGATCGGGTCGATCGCGATCCAGCCGGTCGCCCAGACCGCGAGGCCGGCGACGACGACGCCGGCCGAGATCAGCGCGTCGGTCAGCATGTGCAGATAGGCGCCGCGGATGTTGAGGTCGCCCTTGGAGCCGCCGGCAAAGAGCCATGCGGTGACGCCGTTGACGAGGATGCCGATGCCGGCGACGACGATCATGGTGAGGCCGGAGACCGGCTCGGGGCTGAACAGGCGCTGCACCGCCTCGAGCGCGATGGCGCCGACCGCCAGCATCAGGAAGACCGCGTTGAACAGCGCCGCCATGATCGAGGATCCGGCGAAGCCGTAGGTGAAGCGCGGGCTCGGGGCGCGGCGGGTGGCGCGATCGGCGACCCAGGCGACGATGAGCGCCAGCACGTCGGAGAGATTGTGGCCGGCGTCGGCGAGCAGTGCCATCGAATTGGCGGCGACGCCGAATCCGGCCTCGATCACCACGAAGCCGGTGTTGAGCGCGATGCCGACGGCGAAGGCGCGGCCGAAGTCGACGGGCGCATGGACATGGCCGAGACCGCCATGGGCGTGGCCGTGATGATCATGGTGACCGTGATCATGGTCGTGGTCGTGGTCGTGCCCGTGTCCCTGGCACTGGGCGGGGCCGTGATCGTGATCGTGGGAATGGGTGTCGCCGCTCATTGCGCCTCGGTCCTTCGCATGTGCGAGGGAGAGTGGCCCGAGACGCGGGCGGATACAATTACAGTCGTGCCCGCACCATGGGCGTCACGGGACCGGCGTCCACAGGATGTCGGCGAGGCGCGGGACGCCGGTCGCCAGCATGACGAGGCGATCGAAGCCGAGGGCGATGCCGCTGGTCGGCGGCATATGGGCGAGCGCCGCCAGCAGGTCCTCGTCGAGGGGATAGCGCTCGCCATAGAGACGCTCCTTCTCGTCCATCTCGATCCGGAAGCGGCGGCGCTGCTCGACCGGGTCGGTCAGTTCGCCGAAGGCATTGGCGAGTTCGACGCCGCAGGCCCACAGTTCGAAGCGTTCGGCGACGCGCGAGTCGTGCGGGCAGGGGCGGGCGAGGGCGGCCTCGCGGGACGGGTATTCCATCAGGATCGCCGGGCGGCCGTCGCCGAGACGCGGCTCGACGTGCTCCGCGAGGAGGCGTGAGAAGACGTCCGACCACGTGTCGTCGTCGGCGACGCGGAGCCCGAGCGCGCGCGCGGCGGCGGCGAGGCGGTCGCGGTCGGGTTCGGCGGTGGGGTCGGGCGGGATCGTCGCCAGCAGGTCTACGCCGGCGAAGCGGTCGAAGGCCTCGGCGACGGTGATCCGCTCGGGGGCGAGGCGAGGATCGCAGGCGCGGGCGCGGTGGCGGAAGTCGCGCGCGCCCACGGTGTCGGCGGCGAGCGCCAGCAGGGCGGCGCAATCCTCCATCAAGGTCTCGTAGGGGGCGCCGGCGCGATACCATTCGAGCATGGTGAATTCGAGCGCATGGGTCGGTCCGCCCTCGCGATTGCGCCAGACGCGGGCGAAATCGAAGATCTTCGTCTCGCCGGCGGCGATCAGCTTCTTCATGGCGAATTCGGGGGAGGTGTGGAGATAGCGCGTGCGCGGGGCACCGTCGTCGCCGATCGCGGTGACCTCGAAGGCGTGGAGATGGGTCTCGTTGCCGGGGGAGATCTGGAGCGCGGTGGTCTCGACCTCGGTGAAGCCGTCGGCCTCGAGATGGGCGCGGAAGGCGCGTTTGACGGCGTTGCGGGCGAGGAGAGCGGGCCGACGATCGGCGTGGCGGTCGCGGTCCCACCAGGGATCGGCGGTTTTCATGACTTTTTGCTTTCCTCGAGGCGTCAGACGTGAGACAGGAGACCCGACAACGCGCGGCCCGCCGGGTCGGCGCGCGCTCTTATTCGTTTCGATAGAGGTCCGGTCTCCATGAGAGTCAATGCTCAGAATCTCCGCAAGGGCAACGTCGTCGAGATGGACGGCAAGCTCTACGTCGTTCTTTCGGCCGAAAGCTTCCATCCGGGTAAGGGTACGCCGACCACCCAGATCGACATGCGCCGCATTTCCGACGGGGTGAAGGTGTCCGAGCGTTGGAAGACCACGGAGCAGGTCGAGCGCGCCATGCTCGACGAGCGTGCCTACGCCTATCTCTACAACGACGACGAAGGCTTCCACTTCATGAACAAGGAGAACTACGACCAGATCGTGGTTCCCAAGGACGTGGTGGGCGATCTCTCGGCCTATCTCCAGGAAGACATGGAGTGCCAGGTCGCGGTCTATCAGGACGTTCCGGTGTCGATCGAGATCCCGGCCCGCGTCACCCTCGAGATCGTCGAGACCGAGCCGGTGACCAAGGGCCAGACCGCCTCGTCGTCCTACAAGCCGGCGATCCTGTCGAACGGCGTCAAGACCGCCGTGCCGCCGCATGTCGGCGTCGGCACCCGCGTGGTCGTCATGACCGCCGACGGCTCCTACGTCGAACGCGCCAAGGACTGAGCGTGTGGGCGGCCGATCCGCCCCGCCCTCCTGCGACGAGAGATGGAGAACCCGGCCGTGAGGCCGGGTTTTTTCGTGTGGAGAAGGAGTGCCGGGGCTTCGCCCTTCGAGGCTCGCTCCGCTCGCGCCTCAGGGTGAAGCCGAACGGGTGGCGGGGCGGCAGGGCGACGGGGCGACGCCTCGTGAGGCTTCATGGTGAGGGGACCGACCGCAGGTCGGCCCTCGAACCATGAGCGAGGGACGGATGCGCCCACGCCTCACCCTTTCCACACGACGCCGGGCGGGTCGGGCGGCAGCGGGATGAATTCGGTCTCGCCGGGGACGCCCTGGAATCTCCCGGCGCGCCAGTCGGCCTTGGCCGCCTCGATGCGGTCCTTGGACGAGGAGATGAAGTTCCAATAGAGGAAGCGCCGTTCCGGGAAGGGTTCGCCGCCGACGACGGCGAAGCGGGCCGGGGTCTCGGCGCGCAGGACGATCTCGGCGCCGGGACGCAGCACCACCAGACGGCCGGGCTCGAACGCCCCCTCCTCACCCTCGACCGAGACGGTGCCGGAGACGGTGTAGATCGCCCGTTCCGGCATCTCGGCGGGGAGCGCGAAGCGGGCGCCGGCCTCGAGGGTGACGTCGAGCTGCATCAGGGGCGAGAGCGTGGGTACCGGCGAGACGCGGCCGAAGGCGGTGCCGGCGACGAGGGTCGCGCTCACGCCGTCGCCGTCGAGCCGGGGGAGCGCCTCGGCGGCGACGTGATGGAAGCTCGGTTCGATCTCCTCGCGGTCGCGCGGCAGGGCGATCCACAATTGCAGCCCCGACAGGCGACCGCCGTGGGGGCGGCTCTCCTCGGGCGTGCGCTCGGAATGGACGATGCCGCGGCCGGCGGTCATCCAATTGACCGCGCCGGGGCGGATCACCTCGACGGCGCCGGTGGAATCTCTGTGGCGGATCTCGCCCTCGAACAGCCAGGTCAGGGTCGAGAGGCCGATGTGGGGATGGGGGCGGACGTCCTGGCCGTGGCCGGGGGCGAGCGCCACCGGGCCCATCTGGTCGAGGAAGACGAAGGGGCCGACCATGCGGCGCTCGACCGTCGGCAGGGCGCGGCGCACCTCGAACCCGTCGCCGAGATCGTGGAGACGGGGCAGGACGACCTTCTCGATCGGGGGCAGGGCGGCGGTGGCGGTCATCGGGCTCTCCTCTTCTCGGGAGAAGATGGCGCATTCGCGCCGGCAGACCAGTCGCCGAACGAGAAACGATGTGTTCGGCGAGGGCCGAGGCGCGGTCAGCGCTGCGCCTTCTCGACGTGGCCGGCGACGATGCGTCTGTTCTCCGGGTCGATCAGGCGCTCGCCGTCGGCGACCAGATCGGCCAGCGTCTGGGCGCGCAGCGCGTCGCGCCAGACCCGTTCGGCCGCCATCATGCGGGTCTTGATGAAGCAGTCCTGGCGCCAGACGGCGGGGTCCTGCGACTTGCCGGGACAGTTGCGGCGGATCTCGCGGCAGACGAAGGTCGGCTCGCGCCCGTCGATCGCCTCGACGACGTCGAGCAGCGACACCGCGACCGGCTCGCGGGTGAGGCGATAGCCGCCGCGCGGGCCGGCGACGGCCTCGATCAGACCGGCGGCGGTCAGTTCGCGCAGGTGCTTCAGAAGATAGCTCTCCGAGACGCCGTGGATCTCGGCGAGCGCCTTGCCCGGCAGGACGCGTCCGCGTTCGAGCCCCGCCAACACCAGGAGGCAGTGCAGCGCCGCCTCGACGCCGTCGCCGAGACGCCTCATGGCGGCGGCCTTCGCACGGATTTCGACGGACGGGCATTGTGTTTCATAATCATCGATATATTTTATCCATGATTCGACGCGACATCGCGTGCCGTCGACGAGAGGAGAACCGACATGAAGCGCAGACTGAACGTGGCCGAGGCCGCTCCCGAGCTCTACCGTGCGATCCGCGCCCTCGACGGTGCCGTGAAGGCGTCCGGCATCGATACGCGCCTGTTGCATCTCGTCAAGCTCAGAGCGTCGCAGATCAACGGCTGCGCCTATTGCGTCGATCTGCACGTCGCGGAATCGCTCGCCGCCGGCATCGACGCGCGGGTGTTGCATCTCGTCGCGACGTGGCGGGAATCGCCGCTCTTCGACGCGCGCGACCGGGCGGTGCTGGAATGGACCGAATGTGTCACCCGCCTCGCCGAGACCGGCGTGCCGGACGAAGCCTGGGAGGGGATCCGGGCGCATTTCTCGGACGAGGACATCGCCCGCCTGATCGTCGCGATCGGCACGATCAACATCTGGAACCGCGTCGCGGTCGCCTCGCGGATGCTGCATCCGGTCGACGGGCGGCTCGTGTGAGCGTCACTCGTCGCCGTGCGGCCGCCGCGGCCACATCACGTTGCCGGTGAAGTGGAACACCAGCTCGCCGTCGACGAAGCCCTCGTTGCGGGTGGTGAAGATGCCCCATTCGGGCCGGCTGACCGAGGGGCGGGCGCGCACCAGCGACGAGCGATAGCTCACCGTCTGGCCGGCGAGCACCGGCTTCAGCCATTTCATGTCGTCGAAGCCCGGGGAGGGGCCGGGCACCGGCACGATCTCGCCGCGCGCGGCACGGGCCTCCATCTCGCGGTTCTGATGGGCGATCCACAGCGCCATCCAGGCGCAGGCGACGTGCCAGCCGGAGGCCGCCAGACCGCCGAAGAGCGAGGCCTTGCCCGCCTCCTCGTCGAGGTGGAAGGGCTGCGGGTCGAAGTCGCGGGCGAAGGCGACGATCGCCTCGGCGGTGAAGGTGTGGGTGCCGAGATCGACCGCCCAGTCGGCGGGGATTTCCTCGAGATACATCATGCGGCCGCCCTCCGGCCCATCATCAGCGTCGAGCGCATCATCAGCACGAGGGCCCCGGCCTGATTGGTGACGTCGAAGCGGGCGCGGATCAGGCCCATGCGCGGGCGGCTGCCGGAGGCGCGGGTCTCGAGCACGTTCATCACGGCGGTGAGGCGGTCGCCGGCATGGACCGGCTTCAGCCATTTCAGCGTCTCGATGCCGGGCGAGCCGAGCGAGGCGGAGCCGGCGAGGAGGTTGTCGACGAAGAGGCGCATCAGGACGCAGCCCGAATGCCAGCCGGAGGCGGACAGCGCGCCGAGGAGCGAGGTGGCGCCGCCGACGTCGTCGAGATGCATCGGCTGCGGATCCCAGGCGCGTGCGAAGGCGACGATCGCCTCGCGGGTCATCTCATGGGAGCCGAGCGGGATCGCCTCGCCGGCGTGGAAGTCTTCGAACCATCGTGTCGTCTCGGCCATGGCGTCGACCGTCGCCCCCGTCCAAACTGTCGTCTCGCCGACCCGTTCGAATCGCGCGAGGACCCCTCGATGATCGCCGCCCTGTCGACGCTCGACACGCCCGTCGGACCGCTGCTCGTCCGTCCCTTCTACATCGCCGGCAGCGCGCTGGCTCTGCTTCTGGCGGGGATCGGCCTTCTGCTCGGCGTGGCGACCATGACCTGGTCGGTCCTGCTCGGCCTCTTCGTGATCGGCATCGGTGGGCTCACCGGCGTCACCGTGTTCCTCGGCGTCCGGCTGACGGCGGAGGCGGTGACGATCGTCTTCGCTCAACGCGCCGCCGGCGAGGCGATCGGGGCTCGGGTGTCGCGCACGGCGTGACGCGCGGAGGGCGAACCGCCGCGCGTCGCCGGGTCTTCGTCTCAGGCGTTGAAGCGGAACAGCAGGATGTCGCCGTCCTGGACGACGTATTCCTTGCCTTCGTCGCGGGCCTTGCCGGCTTCCTTGCACGCCGCCTCGCCACCGAGCCGGACGAAGTCGTCATAGGCGATGGTCTGGGCTCGAATGAAGCCGCGCTCGAAGTCGGAGTGGATCACGCCGGCGGCACCGGGGGCCTTCGTGCCCCTGGTGATCGTCCAGGCGCGGGTCTCCTTGGGGCCGACCGTGAAATAGGTGATCAGGCCGAGCAGGTCGTAGCCGGCGCGGATGAGGCGATCGAGGCCGGGCTCGTGGAGCCCCATGCCTTCGAGGAACTCGAGCTCCTCCTCGTCCGACAGCTGGGCGATCTCGGCCTCGATGGCGGCGGAGATGACCACCGACTTCGCGCCTTGCGCCTTCGCCATCGCCTCGACGGCGGCGGAATGGGCGTTGCCGGTCGCGGCGGCGGCCTCCTCGACGTTGCAGACGTAGAGGACCGGCTTGGAGGTGAGCAGCATCAGCCCGTCGAGCAGGGGCTTGTCCTCGTGCGAGACCTCGAGCAGGCGCACGGGCTTGCCGTCCTGGAGCAGCGCCAGCGCGGCTTCCATCACGGGCAGGACCAGCTTGGCGTCGCGATCGCCGCCGGCGGCCTTCTTGCGGGTCGCCACCACGCGGCGCTCGAGGCTGTCGAGGTCGGAGAGCATCAGCTCGGTCTCGACGGTCTCGGCGTCGGCGACCGGATCGACCCGGCCCTCGACGTGGGTGACGTCACCATCCTCGAAGCAACGCAGCACGTGGACGATGGCATCGACCTCGCGGATGTTGGCGAGGAACTGGTTCCCGAGCCCTTCACCCTTGGAGGCGCCGCGCACCAGGCCGGCGATGTCGACGAAGGTGATGCGGGTCGGGACGATCTGCGCCGACTTGCCGATCTTGGCGATCGCGTCCATGCGGGGATCGGGCACGCCCACCTCGCCGGTGTTCGGCTCGATGGTGCAGAAGGGATAGTTGGCGGCCTGGGCCGCGGCGGTCCGGGTCAACGCATTGAAGAGGGTCGACTTGCCGACGTTCGGCAGTCCGACGATGCCGCACTTGAAGCCCATGGGTCTCGTATCCGTCTCGAAGAAGGCCGGCCGTCAGCGGCGGCGGAACTGCTGCTGCGGCGGGCGCGGAGCGCCGTCGGGACGGACTTCGCGGTGACGGAACACCAGGCGGCCCTTCTCGAGATCGTAAGGCGACATCTCGACGGTGACACGATCGCCGGCCAGGGTCTTGATCCGGTTCTTCTTCATCTTGCCGGCAGTATAGGCGATGATCTCGTGACCGTTTTCGAGACGGACGCGGAACCGCGCGTCGGGCAGAATTTCGAGTACCAATCCCTCGAACTGAATCAATTCTTCCTTGGCCATGTGGCGTCGTTCCATCCAAATGGTTCGCTCGGGTGAGGCATATAGCCGAAATGCATCGGGCCGGAAACGGGGAAAGCCCGTGTTCCCGGCCCGAAATCGGCGATGTCGCGGCCTCAGACGGCGGCGAGATTGGCCGCGGCGGCCTTGCCGGAGCGACGGTCGGTCTCGATCTCGAAGGAGACCTTCTGACCTTCCATCAGCGAGCGCATGCCCGAACGCTCGACGGCGGAGATGTGGACGAACACGTCCTTGGAGCCGTCTTCCGGCTGGATGAAGCCGTAACCCTTGGATTCGTTGAAGAACTTGACAGTTCCGACCGGCATTGGAGAGTTTCCTTCTCGTCGTTTCATGTGCAGTCGAACGCGGCGCGACGAATCGTGCCCCGTTCGTTTCAGTCGAATTTTGGAGAGATCTGACGAGAGCACCCGAAATCGGCTTCGAGTGATATAGCCCAGCGTCCGGCCAAAGTCCGATGCCGAACCATACTCCTTCGAGGGGGGAACGGCAAGGATGGATCGGTTCGATCGCCGAGATCAGCGTTTCTTCTGTGCCAGAAGCCGGCGCAGGGTCTCGGCCATGGCGTTGCGGGCCGCCGGTTCGGGGCCGGGGCCGGTCGATTTCGGCGTGGCCGGGGTGGGTTTCGCCGGCGCCGACTTTTCGGCCGGCTTGCCGGCGATTCGGTTCATGAAGCCGGTGTCGTCGCTTTCGACGAGGAAGGTCGCGGCGTCGGCGACGTCGTCGAGGAGCGGCTCCAGCCACTCGCGATCGACCTTGGCGAAGTCGCCGAGCACGTGCGCCGTGACCCGTTCCTTCGAACCGGGATGGCCGATGCCGAGGCGGACGCGGCGATAATCGGGGCCGAGATGGGCGTGGATCGAGCGCAGGCCGTTGTGGCCGGCATGGCCGCCGCCGAGCTTGACGCGGATGCGGCCGGGATCGAGGTCGAGTTCGTCGTGGAAGACGACGATGTCCTTCGGCTCGATCTTGTAGAATTGGGCGCAGGCGGCGACGGAGCGGCCGCTCTCGTTCATGTAGGTCATCGGCTTCAGCGCGACGATCTTCTCCGATCCGATCACGCCTTCGCAGACCTCGCCCTGGAACTTGGCGCGCCAGGGGGAAAAGGAATGGCGGCGGACGATCGTGTCCACCGCCATGAATCCGATGTTGTGGCGATTCCGGGCGTAGTCCGCGCCGGGATTGCCGAGCCCCACGAAGAGAAGCATGGGCGAACCTCCGGCGCGTCGCGCTCGCGAAATCAGGCGGCCGGGGTCTCGGCGGCCTCGGCGGTCTCGGAGAAGCCGACCGGCGCGGTGATCGAGAGAACGGTGAAGTTCTTCTCGTGGACGACCGCTTCGACGCCCTTCGGCAGGACCACGTCCTCGATGTGGACGGAGGCGCCGATGTTGAGGGGGGCGACGTCGACGTCGATCGACTCCGGGATCGCGTCCGCGCGGCACTTGCACTCGATCTCGTGATGGACGATCGACAGGGCACCGCCACGCTTCAGGCCGACCGAAGCCTCCTGGTTCACGGCATGGACCGGAACGAAGACGGTGACGATGGTCTCGTCGGAGATGCGCAGGAAGTCGACGTGGGTCAGCGTGTCCTTGACCACGTGCATGTGGTAATCCTTGGGGATCACGCGGATCTTCTCGGCGCCGACCACGATGGTGGCGACGGTGGTGAGGAAGCCGCCGGCGCGCAGGCGCTTGTCCGCCTCCTTGAAGGGGAGGGAGATCGCCAGCGGGGGCTTCTTGTCGCCGTAGATCACGGCGGGGACACGGCCTTCCAGACGCAGTGCACGAGCGGCCCCCTTGCCGACCCGTTCACGCACCGAGGCCTCGAGCTCGTAGGACTTGCGGCTCATGGGGTGCTTCCTTCTCGATGAAGATCAAAAGAAAAAGGCCGGTCGACCGGCCCTTTCGCCTCCCGCTCCCGGACCCTCACGGGCGCGTGGGCGGGGTCCCTCACGGTGCCTCCAGGGGTGTCGGCGTGTGGGAACGGGCGGGTTCCTAGCACCGAAGGGCACGAGGCGCAAGGATTTCCGCCCTTTTCGCCGCCGATCTCAGGGGACGGCGGCGGCGAGGAAGGCGTCGACGGCGCGCGTCTCCGCATTGGCCTCGCCGAGGTCGCGGTTGATCTCGCGATGGCTCTGCGGGGTGGCGAAGATCCGGGCGTCGCCGCCGCGCGCGCGGGCGGCGGCGGCGAAGGCGCGAGCCTGCGGGCAGGCGTCGTCGCGTCGGGTCGAGCAGATCAGCAGCATCGGCGCCGGACGCCCGCTCAGGCGATGGAGTGGCGAGACCTCGGTCCAGGCGGCCGGGTCGGTTCCGAAGGCGCGATCGTAGAGCCGCAGGTGGCGCGCCGTCATCAGCGCGGGTACGTCGTAGACGGCGCTGTCGAGGGCGACCGTGCCGCGCCAGGGCGCGGCGCCGAAGCGGCGGGCGAGGGCGGGATCGGCGGTGAGGAGGGCGACGAGATGGGCGCCGGCGGAGTGGCCCATCAGCACGAAGCGGCGCGGGTCGCCGCCCCATTCGGTCGCATGGCGTTGCGCGAAGGCGAGCGCGCGGGCGACGTCCTCGGCCTGGGTGGCGACATCGGCGGCGGGTAGGAGGCGGTAGTCGACGGAGATGAAGATCCAGCCCTGCGGCAGGAAATGCGCCACTTTGGCGTCGACGACGGCGTCGGCCTCCTTGTCGCCGATCGCCCAGGCGCCGCCGTGGACCATGAAGAGGACCGGCGCGCCGCGCGCCTCGGCGGGGCGGTAGACGTCGAGGCGTTGTTTCGGGTCGGGGCCGTAGGCGAGGTCGCGCAAGGGCGCGTCGGGCGCCGTCGTCCGCGACGGGGTCGCGTCGGCGGAGGCGAGGAGGGCCTCGCGGCAGCGGGTGGAGAGCGCGTCGAGCCGGGCGCGCAGGCAGGCGCGGACGGCGCCACCGCCGAGCGAGACGTCGCCGCAGAACGCGGCGCGATCGGCGCGGCAGGCGCGGGCGGTCTCGACGAGGCCGGCGGCGCCGGCGTTCGGCGCGGCGACGAGGAGCGCGAGGGCGCCGAGGGCGAGGAGGGAGCGCAGGCGAGACAGGGCGGGGAGCATGGGGCGATCCGTCGGTTCGAACGATCTCGAGATTGATATTCCACGAGAGGAACCCGCCGAGATTGCGGCGGCGAGACCGAATTCGTGGTGGTCGCCCTCTTGTTTGTGTTCGATGTTTGTTCCATTCTGCGCTCTCCGTTCCAGCGCAGGAGTCGCTCGTGTCCGATCGTCGCTTCACGCTCTTCCACGCCCCGCAGACGCGGTCCAGCTGCACGCTGCGGCTCGCCGAGGAAATGGGCCTTCCCTACGACCTCCACGTCCTCGATCTCGCCAAGGGCGAGCACAAGGCACCGGCCTATCTCGCCATCAATCCGATGGGCAAGGTGCCGGCGATCCGCCATGGCGAGGTGGTGGTGACGGAACAGGGCGCGATCGCGCTCTATCTCGGCGACCTCTTTCCGGAGACGGGGATGTGTCCGCAGCCGGGCGATCCCTTGCGCGGGTCGCTGCTGCGCTGGCTCTTCTTCTACGGCGACTGCGTCGAGCCGGCGGTGCTGCAGAAGGCGATGAAATGGGAGGCGCCCAAGGCCAGCATGGCCGGCTACGGCTCCTACGAGGACACGATGGCGGCGGTCGAGGGGCAGCTCGCGACCGGGCCGTGGTTCCTCGGCGAGAGCTTCACGATCGTCGACGGGGTCTTCGGGCCGGCGCTGACCTGGCTCACCGCCTTCGGCCTGGTGCCGGCGACGCCGGGGATCGCGGCCTATGTCGAGCGTTTCGCGGCGCGGCCGGCGGCGGCGAAGACCGCGGCGATCGACGCCGATCTCGCGGCGAAGCAGAAGGGGGGCTGACCGGCCGCCCGGGAGGGCGCGGCGGCTCGGGCTCGGCTCGTGACCTTCGGACGTGTCCTCGTCTCACGAGCGCCACGACCGGCCGGATGATGCCCGGTCGGCTCGCTTTCGGTCGCGACGTTTCGAAGCGGTCGAGACGTCGTGAGTTCGGTCTCAGCCGGCCAGTTCGCGCGAGCGGCGGGCGGCGGCGGCGACGGCCTCGGTCATCAGGGGCGTCAACCCGTTCTCGCCCATCAGCACGGCGAGGGCGGCGGCGGTGGTGCCGGCCGGCGAGGTGACGTTGACGCGCAGCTGTTCCGGGGTCTCCGGGCTCTGCCACAGCAGTTCGCCGGCCCCTTCGATGGTGGCGCGGGCGAGACGGGCGGCGAGATCGGGGGCGAGGCCGGCGGCGGCGCCGGCGGCGGCGAGTGCCTCGACCATGTGGAAGACATAGGCCGGGCCGGAGCCGGAGACGGCGGTGACGAGATCGATGTGATCCTCGACCTCGACCCACTCGACCTCGCCGATCGCCGCCAGCAGGGCGGAGACCAACTCGCGGTCGGCGGCGGTCACGGCGGGGCCGGCGACCGCGGCGGTGATGCCGCGTCCGACCTGGGCCGGGGTGTTGGGAATGGTGCGGACGATCCGCTCGCTCGAGAGACCGGCGGTGAAGGCGGCGATGGTCTTGCCGGCGACCACCGAGACCACCACGGTCTCGGGTCCGACCAGCGGCTTCAACGTCGCGAAGGCGGCGTCGAGGCCCTGCGGCTTGACGGCGACGAGCATCACCCGGGCGGTGACGCCCTCCGGCGCGGTGGCATGGAGGGTGAGGCCGCGTTCGGCGGCGAGGGCGGAGAGCGCCTGCGACGGCATCTTCTCGACGACGACCACGCCCTCGGGAGCGAGGCCGCGGTCGAGCCAGCCGGTCAACATGGCGCCACCCATCTTGCCGCAACCGACGAGGACGAGCGGAGCGGCGGCGGTGAAGGTCTCGATCATGCGTTGCCCATGGTTTCGAAGAGAGCGCCCTCGAGCGCCTCCTGGGCGGTGCGACCGGCCCAGACGACGAATTGGAACGCCTGATAATAACGATCGCAGGCCTCGATGGCCCCGACCAGCATGGCCCCGATCTGGCGCGCCGAGGGTTCGGCGCCGCCGGCGAGCAGCAGGGCGTGACGATACATCACGACGCCGTCGCCCGACCACAGGTCGAAATGGCCGAGCCACATCTGTTCGTTGACGAGGGTGAGCAGGCGCATCACCTCGGCGCGGCGCGGCTCGGTCACCTTGAGGTCGAAGGCACAGGCCAGATGCAGCGCCTCGACGTCCTCCATCCAGGAGACGGAGACGTGGTAGTCGCACCAGGATCCGGCGATGGAGATGGTGATCTCGTCGTCTCCGGAGCGCTCGAAGCTCCAGTCCTCGAGCGCGGCGACGTGTTCGATCACGTCGACCGGATTGGCATGCCGTTCCAGTTCCAATTCGATCAGGCTCATCGAGGAGGCCTCGCGTGGAATGTGGGCCGAACGCGGGGAATACTAGACCGAAAGCATCCTTCCCGGCCGCCGGTGACGACGAGTACGTCGGCCGGAACAGCATCGAGACAGGCCACTCACTCGAAAGACCGAACACCGCAGAGCGAATCTCTCGTACGATTTCAGTATAGGCGCGGAAGACCTGGGCGCGATCGATTTCCCCGGGCCGCGCCCGCGAAACTGTGGAGAGTTCGCGGGCTTGTGGATAGCGGCGCGACCCTAGAGGTCGAGCCGGGCGGCGAGGGCCTCGATTTCGTGGAGGGGGAAGACCTCGATCTCGGCGTCGGCGAGCGCGCGCGCCGTCACGCCCTCACCGATGCGGCGGGTGCGCGAGAAGGTGCCGTCGGCGATCCCCGTCGTGCCGCAGGAGGGACTGCCGTCGGTCAGGAGCGCGAAGCGGATCGAGCGCACGCGGGCGGTGGCGAGCGCGATGCGGGCGCCCTCGCGGAAGGCGTCGCCGTGATCGCCACCGGCGGCGTCGCGCACGGTGGCGCGGCGCTCGAGCACGTCGCGGGCGGTGGCGCCGGGTTCGACCTCGGCGGCGGGGCGCGGCGTCGGCAGGCCGGCCACGGTCTCGGGGCAGAGCGGCACCAGCCGCCCCTCCTCGGCCCATCGGGCGAGGAGGGGGTGGTGCGCGGTCTTGGCGCCGCCGTCCCAGCGGACCGGCCAGCCGATCAGGCAGGCCGAGACCAGGATCCTGTCCAAGGTGGTCAGCCGATCATCGGCGCGGCGGGATCGCCGCCGGCGATCAGGGTCTCGGAGAGGTTGCTCTTGCCGCCCTCGAGTTTCGCGAGCCGGGCTTCGAGCGCGTCGAGGCGGGCGGAGAGCGCCTCGTTCTCGGCGCGGGCCTTGGCGGCCATCTCGCGGACGACCTCGTAATCCTCGCGCTTCACCAGATCCATGTCGGTGACGAAGCTCTCGGCGCGGGCGCGCACGGCGGTCTCGACCTCCTTGCCGAAACCCTGGGCGACGCCGGCGGCATCGGTCATCAGCTTGGCGATGTCGTCGAAGAAGCGGTTGCTGGTCTGGGTCATGGTCGGTGGCTCCCATGGTGGCCGGGCGGGCGATCATGGTTTCGCCCCATCGTCGGTGTTATGGGGTGGCGATCCGCCTCCCGCAAGGGGCGCGGGCCGGACCGGCGCTTGACGGGCACCGGCCGGCGCCGCACTGTCCGCGCCGACCGACGTTCACGAGATTTCGCCGCCCATGCCCCTGTTCGCTCTGCCCTTCCCGGTGATCGATCCGATCGCGCTGCAAGTCGGTCCGCTGGCGATCCGGTGGTATGCGCTGGCCTATGTCGCCGGCATCCTGATCGGCTGGTGGTACATGCGGCGACTGATCGCGGCCGATCGGCTGTGGGGGCGGGCGGCGCGTCCGAGCGCGGCCGATCTCGACGATTTCGTGCTGTGGGCGACGCTCGGCATCGTGCTCGGCGGGCGCATCGGCTACGTGCTCTTCTACAACCCCGCCCATTATTTCGCCCATCCGGAAGAGATCCCGATGGTGTGGGGTGGCGGCATGTCGTTCCACGGCGGCTTCCTCGGCGTGATCACGGCGATGGTGCTGTTCACGCGAAGGAAGCCCTATCCGCTGCTGACCCTGTTCGATCTGGCGGCGGCGGCGGCGCCGATCGGCCTGTTCTTCGGGCGGATCGCCAATTTCATCAATGGCGAGCTCTGGGGCCGGGCGGCGGACGTGCCGTGGGCGATGGTGTTTCCGCACGGCGGGCCGCTCGCCCGCCATCCGAGCCAGCTCTACGAGGCGGCGCTCGAGGGGATCGTCCTCTTCGCGGTGATCGGCCATCTCGTCTTCCGCACCGATCTGCTGAAGCGTCCGGGCGTGATCGCCGGTCTCTTCGCGATCGGCTACGGGCTGGCGCGGTTCACGGTCGAGTATTTCCGCGAGCCCGACGCCCAGCTCGGCTATCTCTGGGGCTTCATCACCATGGGCCAGATCCTGTCGCTGCCGATGGTGGCGGCCGGGGCGGCGCTGGCGATCTGGGCGGCGCGGCGCGGGACCACCGTCACGAGCGCGGAGAGGCCATGACCGTCACGCCCCTCGAACATCGCATCAAGGCTCGGATCCGTCTCGACGGACCGATGTCGGTGTTCGATTTCATGGGGACGTGCCTGGGCGATCCCGAACACGGCTACTACATGGCGCGAGAACCCTTCGGGGCCGGCGGCGACTTCGTCACCGCGCCCGAAGTCTCGCAGATGTTCGGCGAGGTGATCGGCGCCTTCCTGGTGGAGACCTGGGAGCGGCTCGGCCGGCCGGCGCCGTTCCAGCTGGTCGAGTTCGGGCCGGGGCGCGGCACGCTGATGGCCGATCTCCTCCGGGTCGCCAGGCGCGCGCCGGCCTTCGTGGCGGCGGCGCGGCTCGGGCTCGTCGAGACCAGCCCGCGGCTTCGCGCGCGGCAAGCGGCGACGCTCGCCGGCGGGCCGCTCTCGCCGACGTGGTACGCCGCGGCCGAGGAGATCCCGGCCGGGCCGCTGATCGCGGTCGCCAACGAATTCTTCGACGCGCTGCCGATCCGCCAGTTCGAACGGGCCGGCGACGCGTGGCGCGAGCGCATGGTCGGGCTCGACGGCGAGGGGCGTCTCGTCATGGGCCTCGGCGCGACGGCGCTGCCGGGGGCGGGCCTGCCGGAGCGTCTGGCGGCGGCCGAGGACGGCGCGATCGTCGAGGTCTCGCCGGTCGGGGTGGCGATCATGGCCGGGCTGGCGCGACGGATCGCCGCCGAGGGCGGGGTTCTGCTGGCGATCGACTACGGCTATTCGGGCCCGGCCTTCGGCGACACGTTCCAGGCGGTGCGCAGTCACACCCCGGTCGAGGCGCTGGAGCGGCCGGGCGAGGCCGATCTCACCGCGCACGTGGATTTCACTGCGCTGGGGGCCGCGGCGCGCGGGGCCGGGGCGGCGGTGCACGGGCCGGTCGAGCAGGGCGATTTCCTGCTGTCGCTCGGTCTCGCGGAGCGGGCCGGCCGGCTCGGCGCCGACAAGGACGAGGCGACGCGGGCCGACATCGTCGGTCAGGTCGAGCGGCTGGTCGGCCCGGACGAGATGGGCTCGCTCTTCAAGGTCATGGCGGTCACTCGCCCGGGCGTGGCCCTGCCGGGGCTGGCGCCGACGTTCCCCCTTTCCGACACGAGGTCCCGTCCGTGATCCGTTCGCCGCTCCTCTCCGATCTTCCGGGCGTCGCCCATGGTTTCTTCACCCGCGAGGGGGGCGTCTCCGAGGGGATCTACGCCAGTCTCAACATCGGGCTCGGCTCGCGCGACGATCGCGACCGGGTGATGGCCAATCGCGGCCGGGTGGCGACGGCGCTCGGCGTCGCGCCGGGTCGTCTGGCGATGCCCTATCAGGTCCATTCGCCCGACGTGGTGGTGGTCGAGGAGGCGTGGGCGCCGGGCGAGGGGCCGAAGGCCGACGCGGTGGTGACGGCGCGGCCGGGGGTGGCGGTCGGCGTGGCGACGGCCGATTGCGGGCCGATTCTCTTCGCCGACGCGCGGGCGCGGGTGGTCGGGGCGGCGCATGCCGGTTGGCAGGGGGCGTTTCACGGCGTGATCGAGGCGACGGTCGCGGCGATGGAGGGGCTCGGCGCCTCGCGCGGCGGGATCACGGCGGTGTTGGGGCCGACGATCTCGGGGGAGGCCTACGAGGTCGGGCCGGAGTTCGTCGAGCGCTTCGTCGCGCGCGAGGCGGGATGGGCGCGGTTCTTCCGGCCGTCGGGGCGGGTCGGCCATGCGATGTTCGATCTGCCGGCCTTCATCGCGCTGCGGCTCGCCGAGGCCGGGGTCGGCGCGGCCGGCGATCTGGCGCTCTGCACCTATGCGCAGGAGGAGCGGTTCTTCTCCTATCGGCGCACGACCCATCGCGGCGAGCCCGATTACGGGCGGCTGGTCTCGGCGATCGCTCTGGTGGCGTGAGGTTCGGGCTCGTCGGCGCGGTGCCGACGAGGCCATGATTTCTGGACCGAGGCTCGGTTTCCGGCTAGACAGGCGCGGAACCCCCATCGTCCGACGAGGCGCCCAAGCGATGCTGTCCTTCCGTCCCCTCGGCCTTCGTCTTCCGCGTACCCTCGCGCGCGCCGGCCTCGTCGCGCTCGGTCTGACGCTGGTCGCCGGATGCAGCGATCAGTCGGCGCTCGAACAGGCCGGGGCGACGCTCTCCGGCCGCATTCGTCTCGCCCCCTTGCGCGAGGCGCCGCCGGCGGGCCGCGAGACGGTGCAGATGCTGCCCTTCAGCGGCATTCCCGTGACGATCGGCGACGCGATCTATCGCAGCTTCCGCACCGAGGCGGCCGCCGCCAACATCGATCTGGTCCATCGGCTGGAGGATCCGGCGACGTGGCGCATCCAGGGCCACTTCGTCGCGCTCGGCCATTCGACCTCCTCGACGATCCTCTACACCTACGACATCTACGACGCCGCGGGGACGCCGGTGCATCGCATCGTCGGCCAGGACGTGGCGGGGGGCGCCGACGGCGACCCGTGGGGCGCGGTCGACGGCGACGTGCAGACCCGGCTGGCCAAGCGCTCGGCGCGCGACATTCAGGCATGGCTCAATCGCAGCCGGCGATGAGCCTTGCCGGCGAGGTCGCGGTTTACGCGCCGCCGCAAACTCGATAAAAGGCCGGCCATCCCAGGGCGCCCGAGGGGCGTCGCGTTCAGACGGGGGCGGGCGGGGAACCGCCTCTCCCGTCGTTTCCGTCGTGAGGCATCCGATGAAGCTCGTCTGCGGCAATTCGAACCGAGTGCTGGCCGGAGAGATCGCCAAGTATCTCGAGATCCCGCTGTCGGCCTGTTCGGTCAAGCGGTTCGCCGATCAGGAGATCTTCGTCGAAATCCAGGAGAACGTGCGCGGTGAGGACACGTTCGTCATTCAGTCGACGAGCTATCCGGCCAACGACCACCTGATGGAACTCCTGATCATGACCGACGCGCTGCGTCGATCCTCGGCCAAGCGGATCACCGCGGTGCTGCCCTATTTCGGCTACGCCCGCCAGGACCGCAAACCGGGTCCGCGCACGCCGATCTCCGCCAAGCTCGTCGCCAATCTGATCACCCATGCCGGCGCCGACCGCGTTCTGACGCTCGATCTCCACGCCGGGCAGATCCAAGGCTTCTTCGACATCCCGACCGACAATCTCTATGCCGCGCCGGTGATGATGCGCGACATCAAGGAACGCTACGCGCCGGGCACCGTCATGGTGGTCTCGCCGGACGTCGGCGGCGTGGTGCGCGCCCGCGCGCTCGCCAAGCGCATCGACGCCCAACTCGCCATCGTCGACAAGCGCCGCGAGCGGCCGGGCGAATCGGAAGTGATGAACGTCATCGGCAACGTCGAGGGACGCTCCTGCATCCTGGTCGACGACATCATCGATTCGGGCGGCACCCTCTGCAACGCCGCCGAGGCGCTCCTGAAGCGCGGCGCCAAGGACGTCTCCGCCTATTGTACCCACGGCGTACTGTCGGGCGGCGCGGTCACCCGCATCACCTCCTCGGCGCTGAAGGAGCTGGTCATCACCGATTCGATCCAGGCGACCGACGCGGTCCGGGCGGCCTCCAACATCCGCGTCCTGTCGATCGCGCCGCTGCTCGGCGAGGCGATCGCCCGCACCGCGCAGGAAAAGTCGGTGTCGAGCCTGTTCGATTGATCGGGCCCCGCCGCCACGATCGCGATCTTCGAGAACCCGGGGCCTCGCGGCTCCGGGTTCTTCGCGTTCGGGGTTCTTCGCGTCGCGGGGTCAGTCCCCGAAGAATTCCATGACGTTCTCGCCCGGTTGGTGCGCCTTCATGACGCCGTCGATGCAGTCGCCCTTCGGGTCGACGGCGATCCAGGGATGGGTCATGTAGGAGGGCTGCTTATAGTCCTGGCCGGGCTTCAGCTCCTTGTAGAACTGGCGGACGCCCTGATAGTCGAGCCAATAGAGCTTGGCCGCGCGATTGCTCGAATTGGCGAAGTGCAGCACGACCTTGGTCGAGCTGTTCGTCGAGCGCTCGGTGCCGGGCGCGGGGCAATTGCGACCGGCGGCGGCCGCCTCCTGCGACACGGCGGCGAGGATCAGGCAGGTGGCGGCCGATGCGATCCCGAACTTCATGGTTCTCTCCCTTCGCTTCTCGCGCGAAAACGCCGCGATGCCTCTACGTCGCATACGCAATCTTCCCTAGAGAGAGGTAACGTGGTCTTCGGGCCCGTGGCAACCCCGCGACCCGGCTCGGGGACGCGATCTGCGTCATTTTACGTATGTTCGAACTCGCGTCATGTCGGGATCGTGCGTGAGGCACGGGAACGCCGGATCGTCGCGCGCGCCCTCGGGGTCTCGATCGTCGGGAGACAGTCTGATGCGTTCGTTCTCGGTTCTGGCCGCCGCCTGCGCCTTCGTGGTTCTCGCGCTCGGCGCATCGGCGGCCCTCGCTCAGGGCCGGCCGATCGTCAATCTCCTGTCCAACAGGTGCATCGACGTACCCGGGCAGCCCGGCACCGCGCAGGGCACGGCTCTTCAATTGTGGGACTGTGAGACCCGTGGGCGCAGCATGAACGGCGCCGTCACCGATCAGCGTTGGGAGTGGGTGAAGGGCGGTTTCATTCGCAACGTCCTCTCCGGTCTCTGCCTCGACGTCAAAGGACAACCGGGCACGGCGAACGGCAGTCGCCTGATCCTCGCCAAGTGCGAATTCAACGAACGGTCGCCGAACGGGCAGCCGAGCGATCAGATGTGGTTCACGCGCGACGACGGTTCGATCGTCAATCAATATTCGATGAAGTGCATCGACGTCTCCGGGGCGCCCGGCACGAACAACGGAGCGCCGCTCCTGCTCTGGGACTGCGAGACCAGCGGGCGCAATCCCAACGGCTCGCTCACCGATCAGCGTTGGCGGTTCTGAGCGACGCCTCGGGCAGGGACTGGCGGGCGAGCGGCCGGCACCCCATATCGACGGGGACCGACTTCAGGAGGCCGCGATGAACGACGATGGTCCGACCCGCCGTGCCGAGGAGGCCCTGCTCGGGCTTCTCGCCGAGACGCCCTTTCGCGACGTCCGCCTCGTCGACGTCGCGACGCGGGCCGGCGTGCCGCTCGCCGATCTGCGGCGGGCCTACGAGGGGCCGCTCGACATTCTCTCCGGTTTCACCCGGCGCATCGACGTCGCCGTGCTCGAGGGCGACGATCCGGCGATGGCGGGCGAGCCGATCAAGGATCGGCTGCTCGACGCGCTGATGCGGCGCTACGACCTCTTGGCGCCGCATCGGCCGGGGCTCGAGGGGCTCGCCCGGTCGGCGCGGCGCGATCCGGTGCTCGCCGTCCATCTCGCCCGCCTCCTGATCGGCTCGCAGGCGTGGATCCTCGAGGCCTCGGGCGTCTCGGCGAACGGTCCTTACGGCGCGGCCAAGGCGGCGGCGCTGTCGGCGGCGCTGGTGCGGTTGGCGCCGACCTTCTTCGCCGATGCCGAGGCGGGTCTGCCCAAGACCATGGCGGCGCTCGACGCGGCGCTCGACCGGCTCGGGCGGCTGGCGGAGCGGACGGGCCGGGTCCGGGCGCGATGCCGGTCGATCCTGACGCGTTGCCGTCCCGGCAAGCGCGAGACGACCGCCACGGCGGAAGCGGCCGGCGAGGCGATCGATCCGGCGATCTGATCAACCGGGAATGCGGACGATCGCCCTGAGGCCGCCGAGCGGCGAGCTGTCGAGCTCGATGTCGCCGCCATGGCCGCGCGCGATGTCGCGGGCGATGGCGAGGCCGAGGCCGGTGCCGCCCTCGTCCTGGTTGCGCGCCTCGTCGAGCCGGTAGAACGGGCGGAACACGTTCTCGCGTTCGCTCTCGGGCACGCCGGGGCCGTCGTCGTCGACGTAGACGGTCAGCCAATCGTCGGCGTGGCGGGCCCAGACCTCGACCACGTCGGCATGGCGCAGGGCGTTGCCGACCAGATTGCCGATCAGCCGTTTGATGGCGTTGGGGCGCACGACGACGATCGGATCGCCGTCGAAGACCTGACGGATCTCGAAGCCGGCGCGCTCGGCGTCCTGGCCGATGGCGCGCAGCAGCTCGGCCATGTCGGTGGCGACGGCCTCCTCGTTGCCCTCGCCGCGGGCGAAGGCGAGATAGGCCTCGAGCATGGCCTGCATCTCGTCGACGTCGGTCTCGAGCGCCTCGCGGTCG
The DNA here is from genome assembly GCF_019160155.1 of Pinisolibacter aquiterrae. Classification (GTDB taxonomy): domain Bacteria; phylum Pseudomonadota; class Alphaproteobacteria; order Rhizobiales; family Ancalomicrobiaceae; genus Pinisolibacter; species Pinisolibacter aquiterrae. The sequence goes on along the minus strand of NZ_JAFNIH010000019.1, from coordinate 121,581 downwards.
GGGCCGGGCGGCATCAGCGCGGTCTGGAGACGGAAGCGGGTGAGCACGGTGCGCAGATCGTGGCTGACGCCGGCGAGCATGGCGGTGCGTTGTTCGATCTGGCGCTCGATGCGCCGCTTCATCAGGGTGAAGGCCTCGCCGGCGCGACGGACCTCGCGGGCGCCGCGCGGGGTGAATTCCTCGATCGAGCGGCCCTTGCCGAAACTGTCGGCGGCGTCGGCGAGTTGCTGGATCGGGCGGATCTGGTTGCGCAGGAACAGGATGGCGATGGTCAAGAGCACCAGCGAGGTGATGACCATCCACACCAGGAAGATGTGGGAATTGGAGGCATAGGCCTGCGAGCGCCGGGCGATGACGCGCAGGATGCCGGTCTTCATGACGATGCGGATCTCGACCAGATCGGAATTGCCGACGGTGTCGATCCAAAAGGGCCGACCGACGCGGACCTCGATCTCGTCGGAGAGGGCGCTGTCGAGCAGCGAGAAGAAGGGCTTCGGCATCGGCGGCGGCAGGGTCGAGCCGGGCAGGACCGTGACGGAGAAACCGAGATCGCGCTCGGCGATGCCGCCGATCTTGCGCCAGTCGGGATCCTGCGGCCAGGTGTCGATGACCTCGATGATGGCGGCGATGTCGCGGGCGAGCGCCTCGGAGAGGCGGCCGGTGACGAGGCGCCAATGGCGCTCCATGAAGACATAGGCGACCACCGACTGGAGGATCAGCATCGGCAGGATGACGATCAGCAGCGAGCGGGCGTAGAGGCCCTTCGGCATGCGGTCGGCGATGCGGCGGGCGAAGCGGCGCCAGGCGAGGCGGACGCGGATCCACGGTTCGTCGCGCAGCGGCCGCGCGGCACGGGCGGGGCCGGGGTCGACCGGGGTCATGGCGCGGCCTGATCGGTCTTGAGGCGGTAGCCCTGGCCGCGCACCGTGACCAGATGGAGCGGGTTGGCCGGATCGGCCTCGATCTTGCGACGCAGGCGGTTGATCTGGACGTCGGCGGTGCGGTCGCCGAGCGCGCTCTCGCCCTGGACGATCTCATGGCGGGGGATGGTCTCGCCCGGGCGTTCGGCGAACATGCGCATCAGCCGCAATTCGCCGTCGGTCAGGCGGACGACCTCGTCGCCACGGCGCAGCTCGTCGCGTTCGCCGTCCCAGACGAAGGGGCCGAAGCGCAGATCCTTGGCCCGGACCCGCACGGCGGGGGCGCCGCGCTTGAGGATGTTGTTGAGGCGCAGCAGGAGCTCGCGCGGGTCGAAGGGCTTGGCGAGATAGTCGTCGGCGCCGAGCTCGAGGCCGCGAATGCGGTTCTCGGTCTCGGAGCGGGCGGTCAGCATCAGAATCGGCACCGAGGAGGCGGCACGAACGGCGGCGGTGAAGTCCATGCCGTTCTCGCCCGGCATCATCACGTCGACGATGAGGAGATCGAAGGCGATGATGCCCATCTTCTTGCGCGCCTCCTCCGCCGATTGGGCGGCGGTGACGCGGAAGCCGTTCTCGACCAGGAAGCGCGAGATCAGGGTGCGGATGCGGCTGTCGTCGTCGACCACGAGGAGGTGGGGCGCCTCGTCGACGGGCGCGCGCGGTTCGATCGTGTCGCTCATGCGGGGTCGCGCTCCCGACGCGGATCGGTGCGATTGTCCGGCCGATTGGTGTAGCGGCTGACGCGGGGCCGCTCGTCGGCGTCGATCATCAGGCGCAGGAAGTCGCGGGCGCGGGCCGCGCCGTCGGGGCCGAGCGCCTGGAAGGCGGCGGCGATGCGCCCGATCTGCGGCAGCGACAGCGAACGGGCCAGCGCCCGACCCTTGTCGGTGGCGTAGAGCAGGCGCTGGCGGCGATCGGTGGAGCCGGTGCGGCTCTCGATGTGGCCGGTCTCCACGAGTTCCTTCAGCACACGGGCGAGGCTCTGCTTGGTGATCTTCAGGATGTCGAGCAGTTCGGCGACCGAAAGGCCGGGATTGCGATCGACGAAATGGAGCACCCGGTGATGGGCGCGGCCGAATCCATAGCGGGCGAGAATCACGTCCGGGTCGGCGACGAAGTCGCGATAGGCGAAGAAGAACAGCTCCAGCATCTCGAGGAAGGCGGAAGCCGGCAATTCGGGCCGCGCGGCGCCGGGAGCGCGCGGCGGCGCGGACGGGCGGCGCGGACGGGCGATCGGGCGGGTCACGGTATCGTCGGGCGGGGGCGTGTCGACCATGAGCCTTCGTCGAATGGCGCGCGGGTCGGGGACCCTCGCGAGAAGTGGCGACACGATAGCTCGAGGACGACCGTTCTGGCAAAGTCGCTCGGCCGGTCGATCCGCGTCCTTCGCCGGCTTGCGTCGGACCCCGGTTTCGGAGAAACCGTAGAGCCGAGGGCCGGCGCTTCCCAGGAGGCGCGCGGAACCGACATCATCCCGGGAGGAGACCGAGACCATGAGCCCCACCTTCGACGATCGCGACGGCGTCATCTGGTTCGACGGGGCGTTCGTCGATTGGCGCGACGCCAAGATCCATGTGCTGACCCACGCGCTGCACTACGGCTCGGCCGTGTTCGAGGGGCAGCGCGCCTATGGCGGCGTGGTCTACAAGCAGCGCGAACACCACGAGCGCCTGCACGCCTCGGCGAACATCCTCGGCTTCGAGATCCCTTATTCGGTCGAGGTGCTGGACGAGGCCTGCGAGGCGGTGCTGCGGCGGATGAATTTCGTCGACGCCTATGTGCGGCCGATCGCCTGGCGCGGCTCGGAGATGATGGGCGTCTCGGCGCAGGCCAACACCATCCACGTCGCCATCGCCGCCTGGGAGTGGCCGAGCTACTTCAAGCCGGAGGAGCGGATGAAGGGGATCCGGCTCGATCTCGCCGAATATCGCCGTCCCGATCCGCGCACCGCGCCGTCGAAGTCGAAGGCGGCCGGGCTCTACATGATCTGCACCATCTCCAAACATGCCGCCGAGAAGAAGGGCTATGCCGACGCCCTGATGCTCGATTGGGAGGGCAACGTCGCCGAGGCGACCGGGGCCAACGTGTTCTTCGTCAAGGACGGCGTGATCCACACCCCGCTCGCCGACCGCTTCCTCGACGGCATCACCCGCCGCACGGTGATCGGGCTCGCGAAGGCGCGCGGCATCGAGGTGGTCGAGCGGCGCATCCTGCCGGAGGAGATGGCCGGCTTCTCCGAGTGTTTCCTCACCGGAACGGCGGCGGAGGTGACCCCGGTCGCCGAGATCGGCCCCTATTCCTTCACCCCCGGCATGATCTCGCTCGGCCTGCTCGAGGCCTATATGGCGGAAGTCCAGCCGAAGTGACGAGGGCTCGACCGACGCCGCCCCGAGGGGAGTGGCGCCGGCCGCATTCGGCCTTCGAATGAATTTGACGGACGTCGAATTCCACCGGCATTCTCTCCCCCCGAGGGCCGTGTGGCCCGACGGGGGGCGAATATGACGACATGGGGGAGGACCGCGGTTCGCGCCGCGGCGATGGCGGCCGTCGTGACGACGGGGCTGGCGACGACCGGCGCGGCCCGGGCGGAGACTTTCTATCTGGCGCAGAAGAGCACGCTCTGCGTCGACATCGCCGGAGGCAGGTTCGTCGAGGGGACGCCGATCATGCTGTGGCCGTGCCACGGCAAGGCGCCGCAGCTGCTCGACTACGATCCCGCCCGCAAGGCGGTGGTGGCGCGGGGCAATCGCAGCTTCTGCGTCGACGACGTGGTGCGGCAAGGGCTGGCGCTGGTCAAGTGCAACGCCACGCGGATGCGGTGGAGCTACGACGCGGCGAGGAGCCAGATGCGCAGCCAGGACGGGCGCTGCTGGGATGCGGCCGGCGGCAAGCTCGAGCCGCGCACGCGCATGATCCTGTGGCCCTGCCACGGCAAGGCGAACCAACAGTTCTTTTATTTCTGATCGCGAGGGTGCGCGCCGAGCCGGCTCGGCGCGCGTCCGTCTCGTCGAAGTCGGCTCAGTCGACGGTCGCCTTGACGTAGGCGCCGCCGGGGGCGTCGTAGACCTCGATGTGGATCAGCGGCGTCCCGTCGACGATCGAACGGCGGGCCGAGCCGGTGGTGCGGCCGCGCTCCAGCAGGCGCTCCATCAGCGCGCGGTTGGAGGCGGAGGCGAAGTAGCGGTCGCCCTCGTCCTCGGGGTCGCGCAGGCCGAACTTGTGGAAGTTGGCGCGATCCTGGCGGATGATCGCGGCCGGCGAGGTCAGGCGTTCGCCGCTCGAATTGTAGTGATCGTTGCTCGACAGGCGGGCGGTGTAGCTCTCGATCAGCGTCTGCGCCGAGGCGGGGGCGAGGCCGAGGAGGCCGAGCGTCAGGCCCGAGAGGGCGGCGATCAGGGGGAGGCGGGACACGGCGGGGATGGTCATGTGGTCCTCCTGGGACTGCGTGGCGGGATGCGTCGCCCGCGCGGGAGCAGTCTACCACCGGGACGAGAGGCCCGCCCACCGACTTTGGTCGTCGCGTGGGGTGGGCCTCACGCGCCCCATTTCGCGGCGGCGGCGTCGTCGACCTCGCGCGCGTCGACCCAGCCGCCCTTCGTGCCGTCGAGCGCCACTTCCTTCTTCCAGAAGGGGGCGCGGGTCTTGAGGAAGTCCATCAGGAACTCGGCCGCCTCGAAGGCGGCGACCCGATGCGACGAGGTGGTGATCACCAGAACGATCGGCTCGCCCGGCCGGATCACCCCGTGACGGTGGATGGCGGTGACGCCGAAGAGCGGCCAGCGCGCCAGCGCCTCGTGGGCGGTGCGCTCGATCTCGGCCTCGGCCATGCCGGGGTAATGCTCGAGCTCGAGGGCGGAGAGGCGGCCCTCCTCGGCGCGGCAGAGGCCGGTGAAGGTGACGACGGCGCCGATGTCGGTGCGGCCGGCGGTGAGGCGCTCGGTCTCGGCGGCGACGTCGAAAGGCTCGGCCTGGACGCGGATCGTCAGGGGCACGTCGGCCATGTCAGCCCCCGGTCATCGGCGGGAACAGGGCGACCTCGCGCGCCGGCCCGAGCGGCGTGTCGGGGCTCGCGTGGACCTGATCGACGGCGACGCGGATGAAGTCCGACTTCTCCAGCGCCCATTCGTATTCCGGCCCGCGCGTCTTCAGCCACGCGAGGAGATCGGCGGTGGTGACGACCTCGGCGGGGGGATCGAGGATCTCCTCGGCCTTGCCGATGCGTTCACGAACCCAGGCGAAATAGCGGACCTTCATGGCTCATTCGTCCATCACGTGACCGATGCCGGAGCGGAAGTAGTCCCAGCCGGTGTAGAGGGTCAGAAGGGCGGAAATCCACAGCAGAACGGTGCCGGTCTCCACCGTCCACGGATAGACGGGCACGCCCGCCGGGCCGGTGATGAAGAAGCCGAGGGCGAAGAGCTGGACCGTGGTCTTCCATTTGGCGAGCCAGGTCACCGGCACCGAGACGCGCAGTTCGGCGAGGAACTCGCGCAGACCCGAGACCAGGATCTCGCGGCAGAGGATGATCACGGCGGCGATCACCGAGAGGCCCTCGATCGAGCCGTCGGCGACCAGCACCAGGAGACAGGAGGCGACCAGGAGCTTGTCGGCGATCGGATCGAGCATGCGGCCGAGTTTCGACTGCTGCTTCCAGATGCGGGCGAGGTAGCCGTCGAAGAAGTCGGTCACCGCCGCCAGGGCATAGAAGGTGAAGGCGATCCAGCGCGACGTGAAGGTCGGCATGCTCGGCAGGGTGAAACAGGCCACCACCACCGGGACGGTCAGGATACGGCCGTAGGTCAGGATATTGGGCAGACTCAGCGCGGACATCGGACTTCCTCGTCGACATTCCAGACAGAGCATGCGGGAGGCGGGGGCGTCAACGGCCGGATGGACGATCGGACGCGTCCTTCGTCGCCGTGATCATCCCGATGCGCGAAGGGGCAGAGCAAAGAGACGGGTGACCTCGTCCGGTTCCGACAGGAATCGATCGTCTCCGAGGAAACCGAAAGGGTGGGGGCTCGCGGCGCCCGGCAGGTCGCCGGGGGCGGCCGCGAGCCTTTCGCTCCAGACGCCGACGGCGAGCCGGCCGGGCGTGGAGGCGTCGAGATAGGCGGCATAGACGGCGGCGGTGGTCGCGTAGCCGGGCTGGCCTCGCACCTGGACGGTGAGGCTGGCGCGGGCCGGCTTCGTCCGATGACCGGCGGCGCCGGCCTCCGCCAGAAACGTCTCGAAGAGATCGGCGACGCCACGTTCGGCGGCGATCGCGCGGAGATCGTCGATCGTTCGGTTCGGCGCGCGCTTCGCCGTGGCGCGCAGGCCCGGGATGGGGAGCGCGGCCCAGGCGGCGGCGTCGACGGGTGGGGGAAGGGAGGTCGAGCCTTCGTCGATCGTCTCGACCCGTTCGCCGGTCCAACGCCAGAATGCCCAGTCGAAGCCCCATTCGTCCGCGCGGCGGCGGCAGAGCACGGCGAGATCGCCGCGCGCCTTCGGCGACCAATGTTCGGCGAGAAGCGCCACGAGAGGTGGCCGGCGGCGATCCCAGATCGCGCCGGCGACGGTCGAGAGCGGGTCGGGGTGCGCGCGGTAGAGGCCGGTGAGCGCCGCCGCGATCTTGGCCTCGATCGGGCCGGCCTCGGCGCTCGCCGCGGCGAGGAGGCTCGCGCCGATCCGATGCTTGACCTCGATCAGAACCAATCGGCCGTCGATCAGGCCGGCGCTGTCCATGCGCGCGCCACGCCCCTCCTCGTCGGAGAAGTGTTCGACATAGCCGCGATCCTGCGCGAGCCGGAGTGTGGCGCGCAGCTGGAGCGCCTTTTCGGGATATCGGGCCATATTCGGCTCTCCTTCCGAACGTCGGATCCCCGAGGTCCGCCCGGGTCGACCGGCGACCTCACCCCTCGCCCTGATGGAACCAGCCCCGGATGGTCTCGGCCATGCCCTGGGAGATGCCGTCGACCTCCATCAGGTCGCCGACGGCGGCGCGGCCGATCGCCTTGACGGTGCCGAAGTGGTTCAGCAGCGCCTTCTTGCGGGTCGGGCCGATGCCGGGGATCTCGTCGAGCGTCGATTGGCGGATCGCCTTGGAGCGTTTCGCCCGGTGGGTGCCGTTGGCGAAGCGATGGGCCTCGTCGCGCAGGCGCTGGACGAAATAGAGCACCGGATCGCGCTCCGGCAGCATGATGTCGGGGCGGTCCAGAAAGAAGAACTTTTCGCGGCCGGCGTCGCGGTCGGGACCCTTGGCGATGCCGACGAAGGCGATCTGATCGAGGACGCCGGTCTCCTCGGCGACCTGACGGGCGATCTCGAGCTGGCCCTTGCCGCCGTCGACCAGGATCAGGTCGGGCCAGGGGCCGAAGCCCTGCTCGTCGCGGGCGGCCTCGGCGCGGCTGCCGTTCTCCTTGACGAGGCGGGAGAGGCGGCGGGTCAGCACCTCGCGCATCATGGCGTAGTCGTCGCCGGGGGTGGTGTCGGGCGACTTGATGTCGAACTTGCGATACTGGCCCTTCACGAAGCCTTCCGGCCCGGCGACGATCATGCCGCCGACGGCGTGGGTGCCGGAGACGTGCGCGTTGTCGTAGACCTCGATGCGCTTCGGCGTCTCGGAGAGCGCGAAGGCGCGGGCGACGCCCTCCATCAGGCTCGCCTGACTGGAGGTCTCGGCGAGTTTGCGGCCGAGCGCCTCGCGGGCGTTGAGGAGGGCATGGTCGACCAGATCCTTCTTCTCGCCGCGTTTCGGCGCGGCGATCTCGACCCGGTACTGCGAGCGCTCCGACAGCGCCTCCTCCAACAGGTCGCGTTCCGGCGTCTCGTGGGAGAGCAGGATCAGGCGCGGCACCGGCTTGTCGTCGTAGAACTGGGCGACGAAGCTCTCCAGCACCTCCTCCGGCTCGAGCGAGCGGTCGGCGCGGGGGTAGAAGGCGTGATTGCCCCAGTTCTGGCCGGTGCGGAAGAAGAAGACCTGGATGCAGGTCTGGCCGCCGTCCTGGTGGAGGGCGAAGACGTCGGCCTCCTCGACCCCTTGCGGGTTGATGCCCTGATGGGACTGGACATGGGAGAGCGCGGCGAGGCGGTCGCGGTAGACGGCGGCGCGCTCGAAGTCGAGATCCTCGGCGGCGGCGTGCATCGCCTCGGCGAGTTCGCCCTGGACCGATCGGCTCTTGCCGGAGAGGAAACGGCCGGCCTCGTCGACCAGGGTCGCGTAGTCGGCGAGCGAGATCTCGCCGGTGCAGGGAGCGGCGCAGCGCTTGATCTGGAAGAGCAGGCAGGGCCGGGTGCGGACGTCGTAGACCGAGTCCGTGCAGGTGCGGATCAGGAACGCCTTCTGCAGCGCGTTGATGGTGCGCCCGACGGCTCCCGCCGAGGCGAAGGGGCCGTAATAGGCGCCCTTGCGCTTGCGGGGTCCGCGATGCTTGACCAGCGCCGGGGCGTCGTGGTCGCCGGTCACCAGGATATAGGGAAAGGACTTGTCGTCGCGCAGCAGGACGTTGAAGCGCGGCCGCAGGCGCTTGATGAGATTGGCCTCGAGGAGCAGCGCCTCGGTCTCGGTGCGGGTCTGGACGAATTCCATCGCCGCCGTCTCGCGCACCATGCGCAGGATACGCGCGGTGAGGCCCTGGCCGCGGGTGTAGTTCACCACGCGCTTCTTCAGATTGCGCGCCTTGCCGACATAGAGGACGGCGCCGTCGACGCCGAGCATGCGATAGACGCCCGGCGCGTTGGGCAGCCGCTTGACCTGATCGGCCACGACCTCGACGCCGATACGCGGCGGCGCGTGCACGATCTCGGGCGGGGCCTCGGGCGCGATCTCGTTCGCCGGCGTGGGCGGCGGCGGGGCGGTCGGCTCGGGCGTGTCGGCGGCGGTGTCGTCGGTCATGGTGCTGGCTGAAGGATCCGGGCGCGATTCACCGGCGCCCCTTCCCCATATGGCGCAGGCCGGGCGCGGGCGCCAGGGACGGGCGGTCGTCACGCGCGAAATGCACATGCGCAGGGCCGCCCGCGCGGGCGGCGGGGCGGCGCGGTGGGGTCACTCGCCGATGCCGACCACGTCGGGGGTCTCCCAGGCGAGGTGCTGGCCGCCGTCGAGGCAGATCATCTGTCCGGTGATCGAGGCGGTCTCGACCAGGAAGCGGACGGCGCGGCCGAACTCCTCCGGCGCCGGGCCGGCCCCGAGCGGCACGGCGGCCGACTGGCGGGCGAAGTCCTCGGCGGTCTGGCGGGTGTTGGCGAAGGAGGGGCCGGGGCCGATCGCGTTGACCCGCACGCGGGGGGCGAGCGCCTGGGCCATGGTGCGGGTGGCGGTCCACAGCGCCGATTTCGCCAGCGTGTAGGAGAAGAAGCGCGGGGTGAGGCGCAGGACGCGCTGGTCGATCACGTTGACGATCTGGCCGCGCATGTCGGCCGGCAGCCGGCCGACGAAGGCGTCGGCGAGGAGGCAGGGCGAGACCAGGTCGACGCGCAGGTGGCGTTCGAACCGGACGGGATCGAGGCTGCCGATCTCGTCGGGCTCGAACTCCGACGCATTGTTCACCAGGAGGCCGAGCGGCCCCAGCGCGGCGACGGCCTCGTCGACCAGCGGGGCGAGGGCGGCGGTGTCGGCGAGGTCGGCGAGGACGACGACGGCCTCGCCGCCGGCGGCGCGAATCTCCTCGGCGACCGACTCGGCCTCGGCCCGGGAGGTGTTGGCATGGAGCGCGACGCGCCAGCCGGCACGGCCGAGATCGCGGGCGACGGCGGCGCCGATGCGGCGCGCGGCGCCGGTGACGAGGGCGGTCCGGGGGGCGGGGGCGAGGGACATGAGGGCACCGTCTCGGCAGGCGTGGGCTTCGACGACGATCCTAATGCGCTCCGGCGACGGATGCGAAGGCGGATTGCGGGTTCCGTTGAGGCATGTGTTGCACGCATACACCACTCGTTCACCATGCAGTGAAATGCATGTGCGAAATTTCGATCATGGCGAGGTGGTCGCCTTTTTGCTCGAGGATCGCCACATTCGCCGCGCTTCCTCGAGTCATTCGGACCCAGTGACCGAGTGATGTCGATCCGGTCCCGGCCGTCCGCTCCATGAGGAGCAGGGGGCGGCACCCAGGTGTGGGGCGGGGCGGACGACCGTGTGTAGACGAGGACTTGCGATGAATACGACCTTCCTTCGTGCCACCGTTGCCGGTGTCGCGCTCCTGACCGTCGCCGGCGCCGCCAATGCGGCCGACATGTACCGGAAGGCCCCGCCGGCGACCCCCATCGCGGCGCCCGTGACGGCCTACAACTGGACCGGCCTTTATGCCGGTGTGAACCTCGGCGGCGACTTCGCGCGCGACAAGCTCGGCGCGGCCTCGACCGGCTCGATCAACCCCGGCACCGTCTTCGGCGGCCTCCAGGGCGGCTACAACTTCCAGACCGGCCCGTGGGTGCTCGGCGCCGAGGCCGATGTCGGCTACGGCCGCGCCAAGGGCACCAATGGTGCCGTCAGCTTCGAGAAGAACTGGTCGGGCACCGTGCGCGCCCGCGCCGGCTACGCCTTCGACAACGTGCTGGTCTACGGCACCGGCGGTCTCGCCTGGGCGAACTTCAAGCTCGCCGACGGCGTCGACAGCCGCACCACCACCCGCGCCGGCTGGACCGTCGGTGGCGGCCTCGAATACGCCGTCAACCGGAACATCTCGGTCAAGGGCGAGTATCTCTACGCCGATTACGGCAAGGCCAATGTCGGCGTGACGTCTCACGACCTCTCCGATCATCTGGTTCGCGTCGGCGTGAACTATCGCTTCTGATCTTTCGACCTCGAAAGATCTCGAAAACGAACCCGGGCTCCTCGATGAAGAGCCCGGGTTTTTATTTGTTCTGCGTGATTAGTCTTTCGGAAACGAATTTTCACGAAAAATTAAGCATGTCGACTTACCTGTTCTTAACCGCGTCGGGGCCAATATGGTCAACATCTCCTTTGGAAACTCCGAAGGATTGTCGCTGAACAGCAACGCGAAGGTTCGAACATGTCCCGCGCCCTCAAAGCTCTCGCGCTCGTCGCCACCGTCGCGGCGATCACCCCCGCCGCCGCCGCCGACATGTACGGAAGCCCGGCTCCGTCGGCCTCTTACGGCTATCAGGACTCGGGCGCAGGGCCCGCGTCCCAGTGGACCGGCGCCTATGCCGGCGGTCAGCTCGGCTATGCCTGGGGCAAGGACGGCCTGCATGGTCCGCAGGGCGGCATCTACGGCGGCGTCAACACCGCCATCGGCTCGAACATCGTCGTCGGCGCCGAGGCCGAGGTCAACATCGCCGGCCAGACCCGCCACACCGTGAGTGCCGGTGAGCTGATCAAGAAGTCGTCCGACTGGAACGCCGCGGTGCGGGCGCGCGCCGGCGTCGCGTTCGACAAGGTGATGCCCTATGCGACCGTCGGCATCGCCTTCGCCGACGACACCGTCAAGGGCTTCGGCGCCACCGACACCACCACCAAGGTCGGCTATGTCGTCGGCCTCGGCGTCGAGGGGCGCGTCACCGACAAGATCTCGGTCAAGGGCGAGCTGATGCACACCGGCTTCGGCGGCACCAGCCACATCAACGCCTGGACGGTGCAGGACAACAACGTCAGCAGCACCGTGCTGCGCACCGGCGCCGCCTACAAGTTCTGATCTCCTGCTCGCAAGAGCCTGCGCTCTCACACCGGAGCGCTCATCGGGAACGCCCCGCCGGATCTCTCCGGCGGGGCGTTCGCGTCTCATGTCCGATCGGCGCGGGTCAGCCCTTGAAGCGGGTGGTCTCCACGCTCGGCACCCGGGCGGTGAAGCCGTCGAGCCAGGCGACGAGGCGCGGGTGGGTCTCGCGCCAGCGTCCGGCGAAGCGCAGGTCGAGATAGCCGAGGGCGCAGGCGAGCGCGATGGTGCCGACGGTGAGCGGGGCGTCGTCGGCGGGCGGGTTCGCCTCGAGATGGGCGAGGGTGCGGTCGATCTTGCCCGACTGATGCTCGATCCAGGCGGCGCTGCGCTCGCCCTCGTTGCGGAAGCGGTTCTCGTAGACGATCAGGATCGCGGCGTCGGTGATGCCGTCGGCCAGGGCCTGGAGGCGGAGCGCGGCGAATCGGGCCTCGGGCGCGGCGGGCAGGATGCGGCCGCCGCCGGCCTCGACGTCGAGCCATTCGAGAATCACTCGGCTGTCGAACAGCGTCGCGCCGTCGTCGAAGACGAGAGCCGGGATCTTGCCGAGCGGATTCTGCGCGCGCAGGCTGTCGCTCGGGTCGGACGTGTCGGCCATCTGGATGGTGAGACGATCCATCAGGCCGAGTTCGGCGGCGGCGATCTTGACCTTGCGGCCGAAGGGCGAGGGGGGCGACGAACGCAGGATCGGCATCGGGGCTCCGGAGGGGTTCGAGCGGAAGAAGAGGCGTCAGGGGGCGGGCGATTGCCAGACCACCGGCCAGTCGGCGGGGTCCTTGCCTTCGACGCAGGTCGAGGCGACGCGGGTCTCGAGCATCTCGAAGGTCCATTTCTTCCAGTGCCAGACACCGCGCGCGCCGCAGCCGCCACCGGCGCGGAAGGTCGAGGTGAGGCGCTGGGTCTTCTCGTCGTAGGCGACGTTGTGGAGAAGATCGGAGCCGCGCCAGCCGTAGGCGGGGTCGAAAGTGGCGAAATACTGCGGCGTCAGCCCGCCGATCTCGCCGTTCTCCAGAACCCACAGGCGGAAGGAGACGTTGCCGGCCGAGGCCGTGCAGGGGATGGCGTAGAGGGTCGCGGTCGAGGAGAGCACGCCGATCACCGGCTTGAAGGCGCGCAGCAGGGGCGAATCGGGCGCCTCGCATTCGCTCACCGTCATGTGCTTCTTGGCGAGACGCGGGGGGATGCCGAGCTTGGCGACCAGTTCGGACCGGCCGATCTCGGGCGCGGCGAGGAGCCCCTTGGGGGCGGTGCCGACGACCTTGTCGGCGGGGCGGCCGAGCCGCTCGCCGGTCCAGGCGATCACCTTGGAGAGATCGGTCAGGTCGAAGTCGGCGTCGTGGGGGGCGCCGATCACGTCGATATATTCGATGCGCAGGGTCTTGGCGGTGCCGCGCGCGGCGAGGATCGCCTCGACGAGACGCGGGTCGGTGATCCAGAAGGTCTCGGGCTTCTCGAAGGGGCGGTAACCGCTCCTCGGCTCGGCGTCGCCGATGCGGCGGCCGTCGAGGCGCACGGTCATCGGGCGCTCGCGATCGGCGGCGGCGCCGGGGGTGGCGAGGCCGACGGCGATGCCGTCGCCGATCTCGAAGCGGCCGATCAGCAGGGCCTGCTCACCGGAGGCGGAGGCGAGGCTGGCGCGACAGACCGGCGCCTCGCAGACGGCGTTCCAGCCGGCGATCCGGGTCTCGACCGTCTCGGCGGCGAGGGGGGAGGCGAGGGCGACGAGCCCGGCCACGGCGAAGAAGGACGGGAAACGCATGATCATCTCGCTCGTCAGCGTACGGCGGGCATGTAGACACGGTCGGCGCGGCACTCGCGGCGCTCCACCTCGGGGCAGGAGACGAAGGCGGAGAGATCCTTCTTCAGGCACAGACGCACCTCCTGGAGCCGGCGCTGGTCGCACAGGATCGAGATCTCCTCGGCGTCGAGGCCATTGTTGATCGCCATGAAGGCGCGCTCGACCGCGCGGGTCTGGACCATGCGCGGTTCCGCCGGGGCCTTGAACTCGTCGGGGATGCGGATCTTCTCGAAGAGCTTGCGGATCACCTTCAGATAACCGTCGGCGGTGAGGCCGGAGCAGGTGCCGTGCTTGCGCCATTCGTGGCGCACCAGCCCGGGGCTCGGCATGACGTCGAGCACCGCGTCGATCTGGGCGCGGGTCGGCTCGGCCGCCCGGGTCGGGCAATCGGAGGGGAAGCCGCGATCGTATTGCGGCCACAGGCCGTGGACCACGAAGGCGAAGGGCCGGGCGCACTGGGCGTCGCCGCGCGCGTTGCCGGTCGCCTCGCACCAGCTCGGCGACCAGGAGAGCGACAGCACCCAGAAGTCATAGTCGCCGGCGCGGTCACGCGACCGCGCCTCCACCGGCGCGACCAGCGCGACCGCCAGAAAGCAGGCGATCGCGAGGAGAGGGGCGAGCGCCGAGGCGGCCGAACGGAGACGGGCGAACGCGGCGACCTTCGACATCGGGCACCTTGCGAGATCGGGATCGGGAGGGGCGACGAGCAGGGGGCCGCTCACCACCAGCGGCGGGTGGTGCGGCAGGTGCCGTCGTGGACGCGCCAGCGGTCGTGGCCGAGGACGCAGGATTCGACGTCGTCGGTCAGGCCGGCATAGCCGGGCGAGGCGAAGCCCATGCCGCGATCGATGCGCCAATAGGCGGTCGAGCGGTGGCCGTCGGTCAGGGTGACGGGGGCGTAGCACCAGCGCCGGGCGATCGGCGAGGGATCGTTGACATGGACGCCCTGGCTGCGGATCCGGCCGAAGTCGGCGATGGCGAGGGTGCGCTTCTCGACGTGGGCGGCGCCGTATTCGAAGGTCGTGCGGACCCGCGCCAGCACCTCCGGGGCGTCGCAGGCGGGCACGTCGAGGTCGCGCGCGGCGACGCGGACGGGGTCGGCCGCAAGCGCGGGCGCGGCGAGGGCGGCGAGACCGAGGGCGGCGGCGACGGCGGACCGGACGCGGGACGAGAACGGCATGGACATCGGGATTTCCCTTCCGAACATCGAGGGTCACGGCGACGATGGGCGAGTGACGGCTCCGGGTCAAGCCATGAGAACGGCACCGCGATCGCCGCACCGCCGAAGGGGTGTCATTCCGGCACCAGCCACTCGACCCGGGCGGCGGCGCCGGGGCCGATCGCCAGGCGTTCGACCAGGGCCGGCAGCAGGAGGGCCAGCTCCTCGGCCAGCTTCCAGGGCGGATTGACGATCGTCAGGCCACAGGCGACGAGGGGCCCGTCGGCGCGCGACGCGGCGACCGCGAAATCGACGGCGAGGATCCGGCGGATCCCGGTCGCGATCAGATCGGCGTGCCATCGGGCGAGGTCGGCGCGGTCCTTGATCGGGTGCCAGATCAGGTAGATGCCGCCGGCGAAGCGCCGGGTCGCGGCGACGAGGCCGCGGGTGAGACGGTCGAATTCGCCGGGCTGCTCGAAGGGCGGGTCGATCACCACGGCGCCGCGCCGCTCCTTGAAGGGGAGGAAGCTCTTCAGCGCCAGCCAGCCGTCGAGCTCGACCACCTTGAGGCGGGCGTCGCCGGCGAAGAGGTCGGCGAGGGTGGCGGCGTCGGCCGGGTGCAGCTCGGTGACGACGGCGTGGTCGCCGGGCCGGAGACCGGCGCGGATCACCAGCGGCGAGCCGGGATAGACGGCGAGGCGCTCCGGGGTCAGATGGTCGGGGCTGGTCAGTCCGTTGACCCGGGCGACCGCCGCGAGCCAGGGCTCGAGCAGGGCCGCGACCGGGGCGGGGAAGGGCGCGGCGAGGACGCGGCCGATGCCGTCGCGCCATTCGCCGGTGCGCTCGGCCGGATCGCCGGCGAGGTCGTAGAGACCGATGCCGGCGTGGGTGTCGAGGACGCGGAAGGGCGTCGGCTTGGCGGCGAGATGCACCAGGATGCGGGCGAGCGCGGCGTGTTTGACGACGTCGGCGAAGTTCCCGGCATGAAAGGCGTGGCGATAGTTCATCGGCGCGGGTCGTCTCGTTGAGCGTGGGCGTCGGGGTCGGCCCACGAAAAACCCTCCCGGCGAGACGCGCGGGAGGGTCGTTTTCGTTCACGGATGCGTCGCCGGCGCCCTCGGAGAGGGCCGGCGGAGGAAGCGGCTCGAGACCGAGCCGCCCGGCCTCACTCCTCGTCGGAGTCCGGCATCTCGAAGTCGTCGGCCGGAGCCTCACCGCCCTCGAGGGGCTGCAGGTTGACGGCCTTGGGGCCCTTGCCGCGCTTGTCCGGCTCGGTCTCGAAGGAGACCTTCTGGCCCTTGTCGAGGGTGCCGAGGCCGGAGCGCTCGACCGCCGAGACATGGACGAACACGTCCGCGCCACCCTCGTCGGGAGTCACGAAGCCGTAGCCCTTTTCGGCGTTGAAGAACTTCACCACGCCGTTCTGACGCGGGCCACGCTCGACCGGCGGACGGGGCGCACGCGGGCCGCCGAAGCCGCCTTCGTCACCGCCGAACGGACGACGCGGACGGAAACCGCCGCCTTCGCCACCGCCGAAGCCGCCGCGATCACCACCGCCGAAGCCGCCGCGGTCGCCGCCGCCGCCGCCGAAGCCACGGTCGCGATCACCGAATCCACCACGGCCGCCGCCGAAGCCGCCGCGATCGCCACCACCGAAGCCGCCGCGATCACCACCACCGAAGCCGCCGCGATCACCACCGCGGCCGCCACCGAAACCCTCGTCGCGGCCGCCGAAACCTTCACGATCACGCCCGAAACCGCCGCGGTCGCCGCCACGTCCGCCGCCGAAACCACGATCCCTCATTCCAAGTCCTTTCCCGCGGGGCCTCGCCCCGTTTGCACGACACGTCCCCCCGGGACTCGATGGTCACAGGGGTAGACCAGGCAGGTACGTTACACGTCGGGACATGATTTGCGCTGTTTTTCCCGCCATCCCCGACGTCGTGGATCGAGATCCCGATCATCGAGGACTTGAAGAACCGGTCGCGCCGACCGTCTCGCCCAAGTTCCGAACCGCCGCCGCTCCGATTTATGGACGAAACGGCAGAAAAGGGCAAGGGCGCCGCGTCCGGACAGAGCGCCTTCGACGGCCTCAACCGGCCCTGCTCGGCGTCAGGCGCGCCAGCCCTCGCGGGGCCCGGTCACGGCGCGACCACACCACCAGCGTGCGGTAGACCGCCGGGTCGAGTTCCGCCGGGAAACGCAGGATCACCGTGGCGCGAATCCGGCGCAGTCGGCCGAGCGAGACGCGTTTGGCGGCGAGCACGTCGGCATTGGTCTTGGGCGGGTCGCCGGCGACGAGGGCGATCTCGAGGCCGGGAGAGTCGGTGACGGCGAAGTCGTCGATGCGGACCTGATGGGTGACGACGTCGAGGACCACCCGGCCGCGGGCGAGTTCGCCGCTCGCCCGCGGGGCGAGGGCGCCTCTCCAGGTCCGCACGGCCTGCGGCGGCGTCGGGTCGCGGCGCTGGGCGAGCGGACGCTTCGGCGGCGTCGCCGGGGTTCCCTGCGGATCCGAGACGACGGGGGCGAGGGGACGCAAGGGGCCGGGGACGGGAGCGGGCGGTTCGTCCTGGGCGAAGGCGGGGTGGAAGAGGAGGCCGGCGACGGTCGCGGCGAGGACGGCGGCGGTCGCGAGGCGGGGAAGGCGCATGCCGGGGGGATCCTCCGTCGAGGGGCGCGAAGCGGAGCGGTTCGATCGTCGTGCCTCGTCGATATCAATATGGTATGCATCGCCGCGCCGCACCAGACCGACCTCCGGCTCGATGCGTTCCTCTCGATCGTCGATGCCGCGCGACGCTCGAGCCTTTCGAGGAGTTCCGATGAGCGACACGCCTTCCCGTCTCCGGCTCGCCGTCCTTCCGGTGACGCCGCTCCAGCAGAACTGTTCGATCGTCTTCGACGAGGCGAGCAAACGGGCGGCGGTGACCGATCCGGGGGGCGACGTCGACCAGATTCTCCAGGCGCTCGACCAGCTCGGGGTGCGGGTCGAACGGATTCTCCTCACCCACGGCCATTTCGACCATGCCGGCGGGGCGACGCCGCTCAAGGCGGCGCTCGAGGCGCGTCAGGGCGGGGTGGTGCCGATCGAGGGGCCGCACGTCGACGACGAGTTCCTCTTGTCGCGGGTGAGCGAGGCGGCGGCGAAATGGGGATTCTCGGGCTTTTCCTCGGTGGCGCCGGATCGCTGGCTGACCGACGGGGACACCGTCTCGGTCGGCGGCATTCCGTTCGAGGTGATCCATTGCCCAGGCCATTCGCCGGGGCACGTGGTCTATTTCCAGCGCGAGGCGCGGTTCGCCATCGTCGGTGACGTGATCTTCGCCGGGTCGATCGGCCGCACGGATCTGCCGCGCGGCGATCATGCGGCCCTCATCGCCTCGATCCGCGACAAGTTGCTGCCGCTCGGCGACGACGTCGGCTTCCTGCCGGGGCACGGCCCCACCTCCACCTTCGGGCAGGAGCGGGTCTCCAATCCGTTCCTGGTCGACGACTGAGGGATCAGGCGTCGACGGCGACGGCGGCGAGGCCCTCCTCGAGGAGGTCGCCGGCGTTGGGGATACCCATCAGATAGGTGGCGGTCGAGCGGTGGCGGCGTTCCAGGGCGCGGCGGCGGGCGACGGGCCATTCCTCGGCCTCGAAATCGCCGCGACCGATCCATACCAGAGCGACCAGATCGGCCTGCTCGTCGACGTTGAGCGCGTCGATGACACCGCGCACTTGGCTCTCGGTGCCGTCCTGATCGAAATCCTCGAAGAGATGACCGGCACCGGATTCGACGTCGTCGTCCGCTCCCTCGATCCGTCCGTCGCCGTTCTCGGCGTCGAGCATCCTGAGGTGTTCGATCAGTTCCAGGACCTTGGCAATCGCGATCTCCATCTCCGTCTCCTCGCCGTCCGTCGTTCTTCTTGGTTGGGCTCTTTCGAGGTCGGCCCGCGCATAGTGACCCGCCGCGACGGGGGAGACCTTGAGCCGGATCAAAAACGATCCATTGGAAATTCATCGAATTTCCCCGCTCCGGGCGCGATTCGATGCCCTTCACCTTCCGTCACCCCTCGCATGGACGCCTTCGATGCCCGTTTCCTCGTCCCTTCCCGGCCTGCTGCTGCCGGTCGTGATGCTCGTCGCCTCCAACGTGTTCATGACCTTCGCCTGGTACGGCCACCTCGCCTATCCCAACCGCCCGCTGTGGCTGGTGGTGGTGGTCTCCTGGGGGATCGCCTTCTTCGAATATTGCATCGCCGTGCCGGCCAATCGCTGGGGCCACGCCTTCTATTCCGCGATCGAGTTGAAGACGATCCAGGAGGTGGTGACACTGGTGATCTTCGCGGTGTTCTCGGCCCTGTGGTTGAAGGAGCCGTTGGGGTGGAACCACCTGCTCGGCTTCGGCTTCATCGCGCTCGGGGCGGGGCTCGTTTTTCAGAAATGGTGAGGCACGCGAGGGCTAGGCCCGCGACGTATTCGGGCCGAAACTGGCGAAGGAAGCGCGGATCGAGGCGATTCGGGTGCAGAACCTGAGGATGGAATCGACATGTTGTTGAACGATTGGGTCTATGCCCAGTGTATTCGCGAAGGGGTTCGCTTCCCCGACATTCCTTGTCGGTCCTACGAATTCTACGGCCAGTGCGGTGAAGATCTGATCGTTCGTGCCCTGCTCGAGGCGCGTGCGGCGTCACGCGGCGTCGAGCTCAAGACCCGGAAATATCTCGAGGTCGGCGGCAATCACCCCTTCGCCACCTCGGCGACCTATCTGTTGGGGAAGACGTTGGGCATGACCGGCGTCATCGTCGAGGCGAACGAGGATCTCTTGGCGGATCTGCGCAAGGGGCGGCCCAAGGACACGGTGGTCTTCGGCGCGGTCCAGGACGAGGATCGCAAGACGGTGATGCTGTCGAAATCGAACCAGAGTGAATTGAGCTCGCTCGATCGGCGCTTCGTGAAGGAATGGGCCGGCGGCAGCGTCGGGGAGAAGGCGCTCGTGGAAGTGCCGGCCCTGCGCATCGACGGCATTCTCGCCGAGCATTTTCCCGATGCTCCGCCCGTCTATGTCTCGATCGACGTCGAGGGGCTCGATCTCAGGATCCTCAAGGATCTCGATTTCTCGAAGTACCGGCCGTGGTTCGTCCAGGCGGAGCCGTCCAACCATCACATCGCCGGCAACGGTCGCCAGATCTTCGAATTCATGGCGACCAAGGGCTACGATCTGATCGCGGCGACGCCGGTCAATCTCATCTTCGCGGACCGGACGGGTTGATCGAAGAGACCTGCGCGCGAGGGAGCGGGCGGGGGATCGGTCATACGGCCGTCGCGATGTCGGCGTTCGAATTCCGGGGGCGTCGCCGACGGCCGATTTCCTACAATCGAGGATGTGGACGTGTTTCTGTCGCCTCTCCAGATCGAATTGCTCGGCGGGCTCGCCGCGCTGATGACCACGCTGTGCTGGTTGCCGCAGACGATTCGGGCGATCCGCCATCGCGACGTGGCGTCGCTGTCGCTCTTCACCTTCGTGATCTTCTCCGGCGGCATCTTCCTGTGGCTGGTCTACGGGATCCTGATCGGCTCGTGGCCGGTCATCCTCGCCAACATGTTCTCGCTGGTGCTCAATCTCGCGATCGTGTTCCAGAAGATCCGCCACGGCTGAGGCGGGGTCACGGGAAAGCTCTTGCCGTCGCGGTGGGGCGAGACTACGGTCCGGCGTTCCTCACGCGGCGCGAGCCGACGAGCCCGTCGGCGTGGGTTTCGGTATCTCACCTCATCTCTTTCGGAGACCCATCATGGCCTTCCTCGCCGACAGCCTTTCGCGCATCAAGCCGTCCGCCACGATCGCGGTGACGAACAAGGCGCGCGAGCTGAAAGCGGCCGGTCGCGACGTCATCGGGCTCGGCGCCGGCGAGCCGGACTTCGATACGCCCGAGAACATCAAGGAAGCCGCGATCAAGGCGATCCGCGACGGGATGACCAAGTACACCGCCGTCGACGGCATCCCCGAGCTGAAGAAGGCGATCGTCGACAAGTTCGCGCGCGAGAACGGCCTCACCTACAAGCCGAGCCAGGTGTCGGTCGGCACCGGCGGCAAGCAGGTGCTCTACAACGCCCTGCTCGCGACGCTGAATCCCGGCGACGAGGTGATCATCCCGGCGCCCTATTGGGTCTCCTATCCCGACATCGTCCTGCTCGGCGGCGGCACTCCGGTCTTCGTCGAGGCCGGCATCGAGACCGGCTTCAAGATGACCGCCGAGGCGCTGGAGGCGGCGATCACGCCCAAGACCAAGTGGCTGATCTTCAACTCGCCCTCCAACCCCTCGGGCGCGGCCTACACCTTCGCCGAGATCAAGGCGCTGACCGACGTGCTGATGCGCCATCCCCAGGTCTGGGTGATGAGCGACGACATGTACGAGCACCTCGTCTACGACGACTTCGTGTTCGCCACCCCGGCCCAGGTCGAGCCCGGCCTCTACGATCGCACCCTGACGGTCAACGGCGTCTCCAAGGCCTATTGCATGACCGGCTGGCGCATCGGCTACGGCGCCGGTCCGGAGAAGCTGATCAAGGCGATGGCGACGCTGCAGTCGCAGTCGACCTCGAACCCCTCGTCGATCTCACAGTATGCGTCGGTCGAGGCGCTCAACGGGCCGCAGGACTTCATCGCCGCCAACAACAAGGTGTTCAAGGAGCGCCGCGATCTCGTCGTCGCCATGCTCAACCAGGCCTCGGGCCTCACCTGCCCGACCCCGGAAGGCGCCTTCTACGTCTATCCCTCGTGCAAGGGCACGATCGGCAAGACCGCGCCGTCGGGCAACGTGATCACGTCCGACGACGACTTCGTCACCGAGCTTCTGGAGACGGAAGGCGTGGCGGTGGTGCAGGGCTCGGCCTTCGGTCTGGCGCCGCATTTCCGCATCTCCTACGCGACCGCGACCTCGGCGCTCGAGGAAGCCTGCAAGCGCATCCAGCGCTTCTGCGGCAATCTGCGCTGAGTAATCCCGCCTTCTCGACGGCGGCCGGTTCCGAAAGGGGCCGGCCGTTTTCGTTTTCTCGAGGCCTCGTCGGCGAGACTGTCGCCGACGGCGATCGGAGACGGGGACGGGCGTGATAGAGATCCTCAGACGGGCGGACTTTCTCGACCGCGCGCGGGTGCGGGCATGGCTGGTGATCGCGGCGGCGATGACGGGTCTCGTCGTCCTCGCCGGCATCGTCGTCTCGCGTGGCGGGGTCGATCCGCTCGGGCGGCCGCTCGGCACCGACTTCCTCTCGTTCTGGACGGCGGCGCGGGTGGCGATCGCCGACGGGGCGGCGGCGGTCTGGGACGGGGCGCGGCTCCAGGCGGAGCAGGACGCGACCTTCGGTCCGCGCGAGGGGTTCACCGCCTTCTTCTACCCGCCGGTGTTCCTGATGATCGTGTGGCCGCTCGGGCTCCTGCCCTATCTCGCGGCGCTCGCGGCGTGGCTCGCCGTGACCTGGGTCGCGGCGTGGCGGGGGCTCGCGGCGCTGGCGCGCGGGGCGATCGGCGAGGGGATCGGGGCGATCGCCCTTCTCGCCTATCCCGCGACCTTCGTGACCCTCGGCCATGGTCAGAATGCCTTTCTCTCCACGGCGCTCTTCGCCGGCGGGGCGCGGTTCGCGACGAGCCGTCCGATCCTCGCCGGGGCGCTGCTCGGGGCTCTCGTCTTCAAGCCGCAATTGGCGATCGCGTTGCCGGTGGCACTGGCGGCGGCGGGCGCGTGGCGGCTCTTCCTCGCCACCGGCGCCTTCGCGGCGCTGTGGTGCGCGCTCGCCTGGGCGCTGTTCGGCACCGAGGCGTGGGTCGCCTTTCTCGCCATGTCGAAAGTGGCGCGGGCGACGCTCGATCTCGGCTTCGTCGAGCCGGGCAAGATGGTGAGCGCCTTCGCGGCGACGCGGGTGCTCGGTGGGTCGAGCGCGGTGGCCTCGCTCGTCCAGGGCGCGGTCACGGCGCTGGTGCTGGTCGCGACCTGGGTCGCGGCGCGGCGCGGGCGTTCGGCCGAGGGCGCGGTGGTGCTCGCCGCCGTCGCCACGGTGACGGCGAGCCCCTTCGTGCTCGACTACGATCTGATGATCCTGGCAGTGGCGATGGCCGTCGTCGCGCGCGAGGGGCTGCGGCACGGCTTCGAGGATTACGAGAAGATCACGCTCCTCGCCGCCTTCGTGCTGCCGGCGCTGGCGCGGCCGCTGGCGCTCGGGCTCCATGTGCCGATCGCGCCGCTGGTCGTCGCCGCATTGTTCGCAGTGGTGGCGCGACGGGTCGGGCGCGGAACGGTCACGGGCGAGGCGTGAGCCTCACGCCTCGTCCTCCTCCGGGATCGCCTCGGCGGGGGTGCGCGGGCTCGCCAGAACCTTGTCGATGCGGCGGCCGTCCATGTCGACCACCTCGAAGATCCAGTCGCCGATCACCGCCTTGTCACCCTCGGTCGGAATGCGGTTCAGCGCCGCCATGATCATGCCGCCGACGGTGTGATAGCCGCCGTGCTCGAGGTCGGGCAGTTGGACGAGGCGTTCGAGTTCGTCGATCGATTCGTCGCCGTCGATCAGCCAGGAGCCGTCGTCGCGGCGGGTCGGGCCGGAGACCTGGGGGGCGTCGACGTCGGCGAAGTCGCCGGCGATGCCCTCGACGATGTCGGTCAGGGTGACGAGGCCCTGGAGCCCGCCGTATTCGTCGACGACGAAGGCGGCGTGGACGGGGGTGCCGCGGAAGCGCTCGAGCAGTTTCAGGACCGGGGCGGTCTCGGGGACGACCAGCGGATCCTTGATGTGGGCGCGCGGATCGAGCGGACGGCCCTCGACGGCGTCGCGCAGCAGATCCTTCTTGTAGAGAAGGCCGATCGGTTCGTCGACCGAGCCCTCGGCGACGATCATCGCGGAATAGGGGCAGTCGAGGATCTCGGCGCGGATGCGCTCGGGCGGGTCGGACGGGTCGATCCAATAGAGGTCGGGGCGCGGCGTCATCACCGCGCGGACCGGCCGGTCGGCGACGCGCATGACGCCTTCCAGCATCTCGCGCTCCTCCGGATCGAGGACGCCGGACTGCACACCCTCGGCGAGGACGTGCATCACCTCGTCCTCGGTGACGTCGGATCCGGTCGTCTCGTCGACGTGCAGCAGGCGCAGAACGCGGCCGGAGGTCACGGTCAGCAGCGAGATGAAGGGGGCGGTCACCCGCGAGAACAGGTCGACCACGCCGGCGACGGCGATGGCGATCGGCTCGGGCCGGGCGATGGCGATGCGCTTCGGCACCAGTTCGCCGAAGACGATGGTGAAGAAGGTCATGGCGACCATCACCAGCGTGAAGGCGATCTCGTGGGCGGCGACGGCGAGGCTCGGCGTCATGGCCGCGATCCAGCCGGCGAGGCGCGCCGAGAGCTGGGCGCCGGAGGACGCGCCGGCGGCGAGGCCGGTCACGGTGATGCCGATCTGGACCGTGGAGAGAAAGCGGCTCGGATGCTCACCGAGATCGAGGGCGCGCTGCGCGCGACGGTCGCCATCCTCGGCCAGCGTGACGAGGCGCACCCGGCGCACCGAGACCAGCGCCATTTCGGAGGCGACGAAGAAGGCGTTGACGAGGGTCAGTACCGCGAAAACCGAGAGTTCGACGATCAACATCCAAGACGCGGGCCGAGCCCCTCCGAACCGTGAAGTCCGTACCCTATCAGAAATCGCCGCCGCGGGGGGAACTTCGCGCGCCTAGTGCGCAGGTCTTTCGCGGCTAAGGGGCATACCGGATCGGAAAGACGCCGAGGCGTGCACCGCCGGCGTGGAAAAGATCCTTTCTCATCAAGGAATTGCCGGCCTTCCCCGGCGTCGGTCTCGCGGCGGCGCAGCATCGAATTGGCGGGGCGAAGGGGGCCGCGCCGCTTGTCAGCGCGGCGAAACGGCGCAACGATCCGGCCCGGCGACGGATCGGCCCTCCTCGGTGCGGTCCCGGCGCCGAGCCCCCCGGATCCAGCGGTCGCGGGGGGCGTGACGGCCGTGAACATAAAGAGAACACAACAGAATTGGAGACAGTCATGACCGACGCCAACGGAGGATCGAGCAGCGGCAGACGAGGCGGGCCCCGGTGCGTGGCGCTCGTGGGGCCTTTCGGCAGCGGCAAGACGTCGTTGCTCGAGGCGATCCTCGAACGCACGGGGGCCGTGAACCGAGCCGGAGCCGTGGCGGCGGGCACGTCGGTGGGCGACGCCTCGCAGGAAGCCCGCGATCACCGCATGGGTGTGGAGCTCAACATCGCCGAATGTGAATTCCTCGGCGACCGTTACACCTTCCTGGATTGCCCCGGGTCGGTGGAATATCTCTTCGAATCGGAAGCGGTGCTCGCCGGCGTCGACGTCGCGGTGGTGGTGGCGGAGGCGGACGAGAAGAAGATCCCCGCGCTCCAGCTCTCGCTGCGCCTGCTCGAGGACCGCGGCATTCCGCACATTCTCTTCCTCAACAAGCTCGACAAGACCGAGGGCGGCGTCCGTGACGTGCTCGAACTGATGCAGCCGGCCTCGCGCGCGCCCCTGGTGCTGCGCCAGATCCCGCTGATGAAGGACGGAGCGACGGTCGGATCGATCGATCTGGCGCTGGAGCGGGCCTATGTCTGGCACGATCACGCGCCGTCGGAGATCGCGCCCATTCCCGACGCGGAGAAGGCGGCGGAAGTCGAAGCGCGTTACGCGATGCTCGAGCGCATCGCCGATTACGACGATCATCTGATGGAGGAACTCCTCACCGACGTGCAGCCGCCGACCGACGAGGTCTTCGGCGATCTCGCCAAGGAATTGCAGTCGGGTCTGATCTGTCCGGTGTTCATCGGCTCGGCCGAGCGCGGCAACGGCGTCGGACGCCTGATGAAGGCGCTGCGTCACGAGGCGCCGGGTCTCGAGGAGACCTGCGATCGCCTCGGTCTGACGGCCGGCGCCGAGACCGTCGTCCAGGTTCTGAAGACCGTGCACACCCCGCACGGCGGCAAGCTCTCGATCAGCCGCGTGCTCGCCGGCAAGGTCGTCGACGGCGTCACGCTGACCGCTTCCGACGGCGCGGCGGACCGCATCTCCGGCATCTACAAGCTGGTCGGCAAGGATCAGCAGAAGAAGGCGGAGGCGGTGGCGGGCGAGACGGTGGCGCTCGGCAAGGTCGAACCGGCCCAGACCGGGCGGACGCTGACGACCGCCAAGGCCGGCATGCCCGACCTGGTGACGCTGGTACCGCCGGCGCCGGTGATGAGCTTCGCCATCGCCGCGCTGGAGCACAAGGACGACGTCAAACTGTCGGCCGCGCTCACCAAGATCGCCGAGGAGGATCCCTCGATCGTCGTGCGCCAGGATCAGGACACCGCCGAGACCATCGTCGAGGGTCAGGGCGAGATGCATCTGCGGGTGGCGCTGGAGCGGCTCGAGCACAAGTACGGCATCAAGGTCCGCACGCAGCCGACGTCGGTTCCCTACAAGGAGTCGGTCCACGGACAGGCGTCGGTGCGTGGGCGCCACAAGAAGCAGTCGGGCGGTCACGGTCAGTTCGGCGACGTGGCGCTCGAGGTGGCGGCGGCGGAACGCGGCTCGGGCTTCACCTTCGTCGACGAGATCACCGGCGGCGTGGTTCCGCGCCAATACATCCCGGCGGTCGAGGAAGGGGTGCGCGAGTTCCTCCACAAGGGCCTCAACGGCTTCCCGGTGGTCGATCTGAAGGTGCGGCTGGTCGACGGCAGCTATCACACCGTCGACAGCTCCGACATGGCCTTCAAGACGGCGGCACAGCTCGGCATGCGCGAGGCGATGGGCCAGCTCAATTCGGTGTTGCTCGAACCGATCCTCAAGGTGTCGATCGCCACGCCGTCCGAGGCGACGGCGCGGATCAACCAGATCGTCTCGGGTCGTCGCGGGCAGTTGCTCGGCTACGACGCGCGGCCCGGTTGGGAGGGCTGGGACGTGGTCGAGGCGCTGATCCCGCAGGCGGAGATGGATCATCTCATCGTCGAGATCCGGTCGGCGACGCAGGGTGTGGGCTCCTACACCCAGGTCTTCGACAATCTCGCCGAGGTCACCGGCCACGTCGCCCAGAAGGTTCTGGAGCGGGCGCGGGCGGCGGCGGCCAGTCACGCGGCCTGATCTCCTTCCATTCGACGAACAGCGGCCGGCGGAGCGATTCGCCGGCCTTTTTTCGCCGCGATCCGGGCGCTTCTGCCTTCCGGCGCGGCGGTGGACATTAACCCTGG
This sequence comes from Pinisolibacter aquiterrae, assembly GCF_019160155.1. Taxonomy (GTDB): domain Bacteria; phylum Pseudomonadota; class Alphaproteobacteria; order Rhizobiales; family Ancalomicrobiaceae; genus Pinisolibacter; species Pinisolibacter aquiterrae. The sequence goes on along the minus strand of NZ_JAFNIH010000019.1, from coordinate 94,847 downwards.
AACCAGTTCTCGCTGGAATGCGGGCCTGACCCGAGGTCAAATGGTTGAGAAATCGTTTATGGCGTCGGTACAGTTTCGTCTCGGGTTGGGTCATGGCCACGTTCGATCACAGTCGACCAAGCGCACATCTCTGGAAGGGTGGTCTGGTCGGCCGCAACAGCCGGCGATGGTCGATCGAATTCCTTCAGGCGACCGCCGTGGTCGTCGACGTGGTCCTCGCCATCGGCAGCGCCCTGCTCGCGGCCTATGTCTATCAGGGCTATTTCCCGGCCGACATGAGCGACCTTCTGGTCTCGGTCTCGCTGCTCGCGGCGCTGCTTCTGGTCGGCTACATGGCGCTGCGCGGCGCCTATCGCATCGCTCATCTGAGCGAGGCGCGCCATCAGGCGGTGTGGGTGTTGCAGGGCTGGGCGTTCGTCTTCTTCAATCTGGCGTGGATCGCCTTCCTCCTCAGAAGCACCGAGGCGTTCTCGCGCGGCACGGTCTCGCTGTGGTTCGTGATCGGCGGCTTCCTGCTCTTCGCCGCGCACGGCTTCGGCGCCAAGATGCTGGCGCGGGCCTATGTCGAGGGGCGGATCGCGCACAGCCGGGTGGCGGTGGTGGCGATCGCCGAGGAGGTCGGGGCGATCCGCATCGTCGAGCGGCTGGCGCGCGAGGGGATCGAGATCGCCTCGGTCTCGCTGATCTCGCCGTCCGAGCAGAGCGCGGCGGCGGCGGAGGAGGCGGGGCGCAGCGTCGCCGTCGACGTCCGCACGGCGCTCGCCGATCGTCGTCTCGACGGGATCTTCGTGTTCGGCTCGTGGAACGACCGCCGCCGGATCGAGGAGTTGAAGGCGGTGTTGTCGCCGGTTCCGGTGCAGATGCATCTCTTCGCCGATCACGAGATGGAGCGGATGCTGCGGCGTCCCCAGGTCCATGTCGGTGATCTGATCGGGCTCGAGCTGCAGCGCGCGCCGCTGACCCGGCTCGACCGCGCGCTGAAGCGGATGCTCGACATCGTCGTGGCGTTGGTCGGGCTGGTGCTGCTGGCGCCGTTGATGGGGCTCACCGCGCTGGCGGTGGTGGCGGAGAGCGGCTTCCCGGTGCTGTTCCGGCAGCATCGCAAGGGGTTCGGGGCGCGGCCCTTCTCCATCCTCAAATTCCGCTCGATGACGGTGCGCGAGAACGGCGACGACGTCGTCCAGGCCTCGCGCCGCGACGCGCGGGTGACGCGGGTCGGGCGGATGATCCGCCGCACCTCGATCGACGAACTGCCGCAGCTCTTCAACGTGCTGAAGGGCGACATGTCGATCGTCGGGCCGCGGCCGCACGCGGTCGCCCACGACGATTATTACGACGGGCTGATCGCCTCCTATGCGCTGCGCCAGCACGTCAAGCCGGGCATCACCGGCTGGGCCCAGGTGAAGGGCTTGCGCGGCGAGACCCGCGACGTCGAGCAGATGCGGGCGCGGGTCGAGCACGATCTGTGGTACATCAACAACTGGTCGATCTGGCTCGACATCCGCATCATCCTGCTGACGGCGCTCAAGGTCTTCTTCGACGAGAACGCCTACTGAGGGCAGGCGAGGGCCGCCCGCCCCCGCCTCCCCGCCTCGGACGCCGATCCGAACGGCGCGATCATTCGGTCGTTGAAATGATATAAAGATATCTTTATATCGTTCTTCCATGACGACCGAGGCCGTGCCCCACCTTCCTTTCTCCGCGAGCGACGCGACACCGGGTTCCGGCGCCGTGGCGCTCGCCTCGCCGCGCCTCCACGGGGTCTCGTCGGAGGCGATGGTGGCGGCGCTCCGGGCGGGGGGCGAACCGTCGCGTCTCAGGATCCTGACGCTGCTCGCCGAGGGTGATCTCACGGTCAAGGATCTGACCGGCATCCTCGGCCAATCGCAGCCGCGCATCTCGCGCCATCTGAAGCTTCTGACCGAGGCGGGGCTGGTCGATCGCTTCCCCGAGGGGGCCTGGGTCTATTACCGGCTCGCCGATCGCGGCGCGGTGGGGGCGCTGGTCGGCGGGCTGATCGCCGCGCTCGACCGGGCGGATCCGACGACGTCGCGCGATCTCGAGCGGCTGGCGGCGGTCAAGCGGGCGCATGCGGAACGCACCGCCGCCTATTTCGCCGCCCATGCCGGGGACTGGGAACGGCTGCGCTCGCTCCATGTGGAGGAGGCGCGGGTGGAGGAGGCGATCCGCTCGATCCTCGGCAACGCGCCCTTCGCGGCGCTGCTCGACGTCGGCACCGGCACCGGGCGGCTCCTGACGCTCCTCGCCGATCGCTACGACCGCGCCGTCGGCATCGACGCCTCGCACGACATGTTGACGGCGGCGCGTAGCGAGCTCGATCGCGCCGGACTGACGCGGGCGCGGGTGCAGCAGGGCGACGTCCATGCGCTCGGGCAGCCGCGCGATGCCTTCGACGTCGTCACCATCCATCAGGTGCTGCACTATCTCGACGATCCCGGTTCGGCGATCCGCGAGGCGGCGCGCGCGCTCCGGCCGGGCGGGCGGCTGCTGGTGGTCGACTTCGCGCCGCATGCGCTCGAGTTCCTGCGCGAGAGCCACGCCCATCGCCGGCTCGGCTTCGCCCATGCCGATCTCGCCCGGCTGATGGAACAGGCCGGGCTCGAACTCGTCGAGATCCGCGACCTGCCGCCGAGCCCCGACCGCGCCTGCGGCGGCGACGGGGCGCTCACCGTCACGCTCTGGCTCGCCCGCGATCCCCGGATCCTCGTCGCCTCCGATACTCACTCGAAAGTCACGACATGACCGCGTCCTCGCCCTCTCGTCCCTCGATCTCCTTCGAATTCTTCCCGCCCAAGACGGAGAAGATGGAAGCCGCCCTGTGGCGGGCGATCGAGGCGCTGGCGCCGCTCGCGCCGTCCTTCGTCTCGGTCACCTACGGCGCGGGCGGGTCGACGCGGGAGCGCACCCACGACACGGTCGCGCGCATCGTGCGCGAGACGACGCTGAAGCCGGCGGCGCATCTGACCTGCGTCTCGGCGACGCGGGCGGAGGTCGACGAGGTGATCCGCGCCTATGCGGCGGCGGGCGTCGGCCACATCGTGGCGCTGCGCGGCGATCCGCCGGAGGGCGTCGGCGAGGCCTATCGGCCCCATCCGGGCGGCTACGCCTACGCCTCCGATCTCGTCGCCGGGATCGCGGCCATCGGCGGCTTCGAGATTTCGGTCGGGGCCTATCCCGAGCGCCATCCCGAGAGCGCCGACTGGGCGACCGAGATCGACAATCTGAAGCGCAAGGTCGATGCCGGGGCTAGCCGGGCGATCACCCAGTTCTTCTTCGACGACGATCTCTTCGAGGATTTCCTCGAGCGAGTGCGCGCGGCCGGGATCTCGATCCCGATCGTGCCGGGGATCATTCCGATCCACAATTTCTCCGCCGTCGCGGGCTTCGCCGAGAAGACCGGCGCCAGCGTCCCGCGCTCGGTCGGCGAACGCTTCGGTCGGGTCGGCGACACGCCCGAGGAACGGGCGCAGGCGGCGATCGACTTCGGCATCGAGCAGGTCGCCGACTTGCGCGCGCGCGGCGTCGAGGACTTCCATTTCTACACGATGAACCGCGCGGATCTGGTCACGCGCATCGTCGAGGCGCTGGGGATCTGGTCGCCCGAGACGCTCGCCTGACCGACCCCTCGTCCATCCTCGCTTCCCGATCGAAAGACACGTCCATGACCGCGCCCTTCACCCATTCCGCCGCCACCGCCGCGAAACTCGCCGAGACGCTGAACGCGGCGGCAAGCGCGCGCATCCTCGTCCTCGACGGCGCCATGGGCACGATGATCCAGCGCCACGGCCTGACCGAGGCCGATTATCGCGGCGACCGCTTCGCGGCCCACGAGCGCGACCTCAAGGGCAACAACGATCTCCTCTCGATCACCCGGCCCGACGTGATCCGCGGCATCCATGCCCAGTATCTCGCCGCCGGCGCCGACATCGTCGAGACCAACACCTTCTCGGCGACGACGATCGCGCAGGCCGATTACGCGCTCGAGAGCGCCGCCTACGATCTCAACGTCGAGGGCGCGCGGCGGGCGCGCGAGGCCTGCGACGCGGCCTTCGCCGCCGATCCGTCGCGGCCGCGCTTCGTCGCCGGGGCGATCGGGCCGACCAACCGCACCGCCTCGATCTCGCCGGACGTCAACGATCCCGGCTTCCGCGCCGTGAGTTTCGACGATCTGCGGGTGGCCTACGCGGAAGCGGCGCGCGGGCTCGTCGACGGCGGCGCCGACATTCTCCTGGTCGAGACGATCTTCGACACGCTCAACGCCAAGGCGGCGCTCTTCGCGATCGACGAGGTGTTCGAGGAGAAGGGCTTCCGCCTGCCGGTGATGATTTCCGGCACGATCACCGATCTCTCGGGCCGCACGCTCTCCGGCCAGACGCCGGCGGCATTCTGGTACTCGCTCCGCCATGCGAAGCCGTTCTCGATCGGCCTCAACTGCGCGCTCGGCGCGCGCGAGATGCGTGCCCACATCGACGAGATCGGCCGGGTCGCCGACACCTTCGTCTGCGCCTATCCGAACGCGGGGCTTCCCAACGAATTCGGCCTCTACGACGAGAGCCCGGAGGCGATGTCGGCGCTCGTCGGCGAATTCGCCGCCTCCGGCCTCGTCAACGTGGTCGGCGGCTGCTGCGGCACCACGCCGGACCACATCGCGGCGATCGCCAAGGCCGTCGCCGGCCATGCGCCGCGCGTCGTGCCGGAGATCGAGCCGCGCATGCGCCTCTCCGGCCTCGAGCCCTTCGTGCATCTTCCCGAGATGCGCTTCGTCAACATCGGCGAGCGCACCAACGTCACCGGCTCGGCCAAGTTCCGCAAGCTGATCCAGGCGGGCGACTACACGGCGGCGCTCGCCGTCGCCAAGGAGCAGATCGAGGCGGGCGCGGCGATCATCGACGTCAACATGGACGAGGGCCTGCTCGACGGCGAGGCCGCGATGACGACCTTCCTCAATCTCGTCGCCTCCGAACCCGACATCGCCAAGGTGCCGGTGATGGTCGATTCGTCGAAATGGTCGGTGATCGAGGCGGGGCTGAAGTGCCTGCAGGGCAAGGGGATCGTCAATTCGATCTCGCTCAAGGAGGGCGAGGAAGCCTTCGTCGCGCAGGCGCGGAAGGTGCGCGCCTATGGCGCCGCCGTGGTCGTCATGGCCTTCGACGAGACCGGACAGGCCGACACGCTCGCCCGCAAGAAGGAGATCTGCGCCCGCTCCTACGAGATCCTGACGAGGCAAGTCGGCTTCCCGCCGGAAGACATCATCTTCGATCCCAACGTCTTCGCGGTGGCGACCGGCATCGAGGAACACGCCAATTACGGCGTCGACTTCATCGAGGCGACCCGCTTCATCCACGACACGCTGCCGCATGCCCATGTCTCGGGCGGCGTCTCGAACCTCTCCTTCGCCTTCCGCGGCAACGATCCCGTCCGCGAGGCGATGCATTCGGTGTTCCTCTACCACGCGATCCAGGTCGGCATGGACTTCGGCATCGTCAACGCCGGCCAGCTCAAGGTCTATGACGAGCTGACGCCGGATCTGCGCGATCTCGCCGAGGACGTGGTGCTGAACCGCCGTGCGGACGCCACCGAGCGGCTGCTCGAAGCCGCGCCGCGCTTCAAGGGCGAGGTCGGCAAGGCGCGCGAGGTCGATCTCTCCTGGCGCGAGGCGCCGGTCGCGAAGCGGCTCGAACACGCGCTGGTCAACGGCATCACCGACTACATCGAGGCCGACGTGGAGGAGGCGCGCGTCGCCTCGGCGCGTCCGCTCGACGTGATCGAGGGGCCGCTGATGGCCGGCATGAACGTGGTCGGCGACCTCTTCGGCTCGGGCAAGATGTTCCTGCCGCAGGTGGTGAAGTCGGCCCGGGTGATGAAGCAGGCGGTCGCCGTGCTGATGCCCTACATGGACGCGGAAAAGGCGGCCGGTGGCGGCGAGGGGCGTTCGACGGCGGGCAAGATCGTGCTCGCCACCGTCAAGGGCGACGTCCACGACATCGGCAAGAACATCGTCGGCGTCGTGCTCGCCTGCAACAATTTCGACGTGGTCGACCTCGGCGTGATGGTGCCGGCCGCCAAGATCCTGGAGCGGGCGCGCGAGGAGAAGGCCGACATCATCGGTCTCTCCGGCCTCATCACGCCGTCGCTCGACGAGATGGTGCACGTCGCCTCGGAGATGGAGCGGCAGGGCTTCGACGTGCCGCTTCTGATCGGTGGCGCGACGACGTCGCGCGTCCACACGGCGGTGAAGATCGATCCGGCCTACGACCGCAATCAAGCGGTCTATGTGGTCGACGCCAGCCGCGCGGTCGGGGTCGCCTCGTCGCTGATCGGCGCCGACCGGACCCGCGTCAAGGCGGAGATCGCCGCCGACTACGTCAAGATCCGCGAGGGTCATGCGCGTGGTCGAGCCGAGAAGGAGCGGGTATCGTTGGCCGACGCGCGCGCCGCCGCCTTCAAGCCCGATTTCGTCGCCCATCCGCCGAAGAAGCCGTCGCTCCTGGGCCTGCGACCCATCGACGTGGCGATCGAGACGCTGGTGCCCTTCATCGACTGGACGCCGTTCTTCGCCACCTGGGAGCTGATCGGCCGCTATCCGGCGATCCTCTCCGACGCCAAGGTCGGCCCGGCGGCGAAGGCGCTCTTCGAGGACGCGCAGGCGATGCTGAAGAAGCTGATCGCGGAAGGGTCGCTCGTCGCCAAGGGCGTGGTCGGCTTTTGGCCGGCGCAGGCCGACGGCGACGACATCGCGATCTATGCCGAGGACGGCCGCCACACCCGGATCGCCACGCTCCACACCCTGCGTCAGCAGATGGACCGCAAGGGCGGGGCGCGCGCGAACTTGGCGCTCTCCGACTTCGTCGCGCCGATCGGCGGGCCGAAGGACTGGGTCGGCGCCTTCGCCGTCACCGCCGGCATCGGCGAGGCGGCGATCGCGGAGGCCTATGCGCGGGCCAACGACGACTATTCCAAGATCCTCAGTCAGGCGCTCGCCGATCGTCTGGCGGAGGCCTTCGCCGAGTGGCTGCACCAGCAGGTCCGCAAGGAGCTGTGGGGCTATGCGAGCGACGAGGCGCTGACGCCGGCCGATCTGATCGCGGAGAAGTACCAGGGCATTCGGCCGGCGCCGGGCTATCCGGCCCAGCCCGACCACACCGAGAAGGCGACCTTGTGGAAGCTGCTCGATCCGTCGCATCGTGCCGGGATCGAGTTGACCGAGAGCTTCGCCATGCATCCGGCGGCGTCGGTGTCGGGGCTCTATTTCTCGCATCCCGACAGCCATTATTTCGGCGTCGGCAAGATCGAGCGCGATCAGGTCGAGGACTACGCGAAGCGCAAGGGCTGGGATCTCGCCACCGCCGAGCGGTGGCTGGCGCCGATCCTCGCCTATCAGCCGGGAAAGCCGGCGGCCTGAGGGCCGCCGGATCCACTCGGACACGACGATGCGACCGTCGCCCGGGGGCGACGGTCGTTTCCGTTCGGAACGGTCGAGGAGGGGCCGATCAGCCCTGCTTGCGCGCCTTGCGGGCGGCGTAGCGGGCGTCGCGCGCGGCCTTGGCGGCAGCGGCGGCGGCCTCGGCGTCCGCGGCGGCCTGGGCTTCGGCGGCGTCGCGGGCGGCCTTCTCGGCCTCGATCTTGGCGAGGCGCGCCTGTTCCTTGGCCTCGGCGGCGGCGAGGCGCGCGGCTGTGCGTGCCATCACCTCCGGATCGTCGGCGGCGGGGCGCGCCTTGAACTTCTCGAGCAGGGCCGCCTTGGCGGCGTCGGCGGTCTTGCGGCGTTCGGAGAAAGAGTCACGGTTCTTCATTGCGTCTTCATAGTGTTCGCGGCCGGGTTTGACCAGCCCGGCGAATGGATTTCCCTGCGGTCTTCGAGGGGGGCGGGGGTCACGGCATCGCCAGCGCCGCGCGGGGCGTCGCCGCATCGGCGACCGTAACCGCCGTGCGGCCGCCGCAGAAGCCCTCGATCAGGCCGCAGACGTCGGCGAGAGCGGCGTCGAGATCGCCGACGCCGAGGGACTGGATGGTCAGGACCACCCGCGTCGAGGTCGGCGCGACCAGCGAGCGGGCGTCCTGGCGCCAGTTCCAGCGGCGGCAGAGCACCTTCTCGGCGTCGGTATAGACCACTTCGCCCGGCTTCGGCGCGGCATCGGCCGGGTCGGCCTCCTCGCCGCCGGCCATGTCGACGAAGGTGTCGTCGGGGCGGGAGAGGCGGAAGAAGACATCCCCGACGATGCGGTCGAGATCGTCGGCGCCGATCGGGAACACATGGCTCGACGAGACGGCGTTGTAGGCGTCGACGAAACCGTTGATGCGCGGCGCCTCGCGTTCGGCGAGCACGTTCTTGACCAGCCGCTCGACCGAGCAGCGGTAGCGCGTCGACTTGATGCCGAAGGCCTTGTAGGCGAGCCGCCAGGCCTTGATGCCGGGGATGTCGCCGAGTTCGCGGCCGCCCCAGGCGGCGCGCACGGCCTCGGCGCGGGTGGCGATCAGCCGGTCGAGTTCGGGCGGGCGTTCGGAGGGGATCGTCAACCCCTCGGCGACGACGACCCCGACGCGGAAATCGGGAAAGGAGGCGGCGAGGTCGGAGAGATCGACGTGCATGGAAACCGTTTCGCCGTGGGCGGGACTCGGTGCGATCCTACCGGCGGAGCGCGCCGTCTCCAACCCCGGTCGTCGCGAGGTTCAGACCTTCTCGCCCGCCCAACGGCGGACGCGGGCGCGTGCCTCGTCGGCGTCGGTGGCCTGGAACGCGAGCATCGCCGCCTCGCGGGCGCGCGCGTCGAGCCGGTGCAGCCACGGCCCGATCATCAGCACTTCGGCGACGGTCTCGCTCTTGAGGCCGACGGCGCGGGCGACCTTCACGAAGGCCTCGGTGTCGAGCGACACCATCATGTGTTTGACGAGATCGAGCGGCAGCCCGGTCACTTCGGTGAGGACATGGACGATCTCGGGGAAGCGGTCGGTCTGGGCGAGCCGGCGGATGAAGGGGTCGAGCTGGTGGCGGGCCTCGCCGAGGCGCGAGAGCACGGAGGCGGCAGAATCGAAGTCCCAGCTCTCGAGCCAGCCGTCCTCGGTCAGGCGGATCGAGCGGGCGACATGGGCGATCGAATCGCCGTCGCGGCGATGACTGACGCGGTCCCCGAGGGAGCGGCGGATTTCCGCGCTGCCGTTGGCCTGGAGGAAGCGCACCACGAGATCGGGCAGATCGACGCGGGCGATCAGCACCAGGCCGACCTTCTCGTCGTCGCGCGCCTGGAGCGACAGGCGGGCGAAGCTCTTGTCGGAGAAATGGGCCCCGGCATTGCCGGTGACGATGCGGCGGACGTCGTCGTCGCCGCGCAGGACCAGGACGTCGGTGACGCGGATCGACAGCTCGGGCCGCTCGGCGATGGCGCCCATGTGGCTGCTGCCGCAACGGCGGGCGACGTCGACGAGATCCTCGTCGGTGAGGGCCGGGGAGAGCCGCAGGATCGGCCCGGCCACGTCGATGTCGTCCTGGGCGAGGACCAGCAGGACTCCGCGCGGGGGGGCCGCGGCGGTGGCGATGCGATCGGACAGTTCGATCCGGGTGCCGACCGTGGAGGTGGGGACGATGCGAACGAAAATGGAATCGAAGCGGCTGACGTCGTCGGGCGCGAGGCCATCGGCGCCGGCGCTCCACAACTGGGCGAGCGCGCGCGTCAGTCGATCGCAGAAGTCCGGTCGCAGATCGTTCTTCGTGGCGATCTGATCTGCGACCCGCGCGAGATCTCGCGAAATCGACATCGTGGCTCGAATCGGCATCTGTCGGAGGTCCCACCCTGTTCCGAGAGATCGATCAAACGCCTCGAATCGGGCGAAAATCAAGGGGAGACGGTCGCCAGGGTTTGTGAAAGATGAAGCGAGAAGCGACGCGCGCGCCGAAAGCCACGACCTGCCCCGACGTCTACCGAACTCTACGGATCGTGCGATTTCGGATGGAAATCGGCAAGCCGGAGACGACGAGACGCGTGCGGGAAAAATGGCACTCCCAAGGGGAATCGAACCCCTGTTTTCGCCGTGAGAGGGCGACGTCCTGACCGCTAGACGATGGGAGCAGCGGGTCGGCGGCGATGCGCCAGACGGGGGTCGATATAGCGGGGTCGGAGGACCCGTGCAAGTGGGGGAACGTGATTTCGACGGCGAAATCGTTCCCTCGTGTCGAGGCCGTGGAAAACCTCGGGCGGGCGGCGGGAAGCGGCGGCGTCGCCGCCGCCGTCTCCCGTCCGTCGAGGGGCGCTCAAAGGCCGCCGATGCACAGGTATTTGACGTCGAGATAGTCGTCGAGGCCGTATTTGGAGCCCTCGCGCCCGAATCCCGACGCCTTGACGCCGCCGAACGGGGCGACCTCGGTGGTGATGACGCCGGCGTTGACGCCGATCTGGCCGAACTTCATCTTCTCCGAGACGCGGAAGGCGCGGCCGAGGTCGCGGGTGAAGACGTAGCCGGCGAGGCCGTAGTCCGACCCGTTGGCGAGGCGGATCGCCTCCTCCTCGGTCTCGAAGCGGAAGAGGGGGGCGACGGGGCCGAAGATCTCGTCGACGGCGAAGGCCATGTCGGGCGTCGCGCCGGTGATCACGGTCGGCTCGTAGAAGGTCAGCCCGAGCGCATGGCGCTTGCCTCCGACGGCGATGGTGCCGCCCTTGGCGAGGGCGTCGGCGACGAAGCTCTCGACCTTGACGACCGCCTTCTCCTCGATCAGCGGGCCTTGGACGACGCCGGCCTCGAAGCCGTCGCCGACCTTCAGGCTCGCGACGGCGGCCGCGAACTTGGTGGCGAAGGCGTCGTAGACGCCGGCCTGGACGAAGAAGCGGTTGGTGCAGACGCAGGTCTGGCCGGAGTTGCGGAACTTCGAGGCGACCGCCTGGGTGACCGCCAGATCGACGTCGGTGTCGTCGAAGATGAGGAAGGGCGCGTTGCCGCCGAGTTCCATCGAGACGCGCTTCAGCGCTTCCGACGCCCGGCCGGCGAGCCGGCGGCCGACGGCGGTCGAGCCGGTGAAGGTGATCTTGCGGACGGCCGGGTTCTCGATGAACTCGTCGCCGATCGGCGCGGCGGTGCCGGTGACGATGTTGACGACGCCGGCCGGTACTCCGGCCTTCTCGGCGAGGATGCCCCAGGCGAGACCGGAATAGGGGGTGAGCTCGGCCGGCTTCACCACCGCCGTGCAGCCGGCGGCGAGCGCGGCGCCGAGCTTCCTGGAGATCATCGAGGAGGGGAAGTTCCAGGGGGTGATCGCGGCGATCACGCCGACGGGCTCCTTCTGGACGAGGATGCGGCGGTCGGCCCAGGGCGAGGGGATGGTGTCGCCGTAGACGCGGCGGGCTTCTTCCGCGAACCAGCGCACATAGGCGGCCGAGCCGGAGACCTCGCCCTTGGCCTCGGCCAGGGGCTTGCCCTGTTCGAGGGTGAGGAGTTCGCCGAGGGCGTCGACGTTCTCGAGGATCAGGTCGGCGAGGCGGTGCAGGATGGTGGCGCGCTCGGCGGCGGTCTTGGCGGCCCAGGCCGGGAAGGCGGCCTCGGCCGCGGCGATGGCGCGGGCGGTCTCGGCGCGGCCGCAGTTGGGGATGCGGCCGATCTCGGCGCCGGTCGCCGGATTGATCACGGCGTGGGTCTCGCCGCTGTCGGCGCCGACCCAGGCGCCGGCGATGAGATTGGCTTCGCGCAGGAAGGGATTGCTCGCGCTCACGGCGTTTCCTCCGTCATGGGTGTTCGTGGTCGGGAGAAGAGGATCCGCCTCCCGAACGATCGTCAAGGGCCGCCGCCGCTCGAGAGCTCTGCGGAGCGGATGACGCCGCGCGGCGCAGGGCTTAGGCTCCGTTCGATTTCGAGGATTCGCCGATGCAACGCGTGACCGTCACTCTCGACGACGACCTGATGGGCGAGATCGATCGCTTCATGGGAGATCGCGGCTATTCCAACCGCTCCGAGGCGCTGCGCGATCTGGCGCGCGCCGGCATCGCCCATGCCGACGAAGGGGTCGGGGCGGATCGCGCTTGCGTCGCCGCGCTGATCTATGCCTATGACCCGCAGGTGCGCGATCTGGCGCGGCGGCTGGTGGAGATCCACCAGAGCCGGCGCGATCTCGGGCTCGGCGTCCTGGCGACGCCGCTCGGGGCGGACGGGCGGCTCGAGGTGGCGTTGCTCGAGGGCTCGACCTCGGAGGTGCGTCGCTTGGCCGAGACGATCACCACCGAGCGCGGGGTGCGTCACGGCCGGCTGGTCGTCGTGCCGCTCGGCGAGGAGGCCCGGCCGGTCGTCGACGCCGACGGGCTCGCCTACGAAGCGCAGGACTGAGCCGCGCCTTCAGCGGTGGCCGTGGCCGTGGCTGCCGTGGACGTGATCGCCGTGATCGTGATCATGGGTCTCGCCGGCGCCCTCGTGCGGGTCGGCGTGATCGTGGGCGCCCTGATGCAGATGCTCATGGGTATGGGCATGCTCGTGGGTATGGGTATGGGCATGCGGATGGTCGTGGACGAGGTCGCCGTGGCGGTGCTCGTGAGAATGCACGTGCGTGTGCGGATGGGCGTGGCGATGCTCGTGCGGGTGCTCGTGCGGCTCGGGATGGGCATGGCCATGAGCCGTGGTCTCGTCGTGCATCGCGTTCTCCCGCTCGCGCCGGGGGCGTGATCAGCGTTCGTCCGACTTCGGCCCGAACACCTTGCGGATCACCGCCTCGCCCGCTTCCACCGTCATCTTGACCTGATCGGGCTCGAGTTTGAAGCGGGTCGGCACGCGACCGAGCGCCGCCGCGCGGGTGGTCCCCAGATCCTCGAAGGAGACGCGGTCGAGACGGATCGAGACGGCGTCGCAGACCCAGCCCTCGGTCGAGCCGCGCACGGCGGTGACCTCGTCGGGCGGGAGCGAGCAGCGCCACTGTTTCAGCCGCTGTTCCCACAGTTTCATCTGAAGCCGCATGACCTCGTAGGAGGAGCGCACGGCGCTGTCGACGGCGGTGTCGGCGACGGCGTCGAGCAGCTCCTGGGCGTTGGGGCCCTCGAGGGTCTTGGTCCAGTCGCCGGCGACGTTGCGGCCGGCGTCGACGACGATGAACTGGAAGTTCGACACCGAGATCGCGTCGGCCTTGGTCATCGGGCGATAGGGCTCGCGGGCCGCGGCCATCTGCACGTTGAAGGCGGAGAGGCCCCAGTTGTCGGTCAGGCCGCCGTCGAGCAGCTTGAGGAACTTGATCTTGTCGGCGTCGCGATAGTCGTTCAGCGCCTTCAGATAGGCTTTGACGATCGGCGAGGTGTCGCGGCTGTGGGCCTGGGCCTCGAGGTCGTCGGGCAGCTTGAAGCCGCATTTCTTGGCGTAGTTCTGGATCACCTCCGGCGCGAAGACGATCGGCACGGCGGCCGAGGCGGCGACGGCCTCGGAGACCGGATAGCTTTCCCAATCCGAGCAGATCGCCGCGAAGGTGACCGGCTCGAAGACGAAGGGGGTCTTGGCGTAGATGTCGGAGGCGTTGATCCACACCACCGGGCGGCCGGGGCGGGAGAGATCCTTCAGGGTGGCGTTGCCGAAGAGGTTCTTCTGGAGCCAGGTCGGCAGGCCCGATCGGTCGTTCACGCCGCCGTCCATGGCGCGGACCATGTTGCCGACCGAATAGACCTGGGTGCGCAGGCTCTCCTCGGCGTCGCGATAGAGGAAGCGGCTCTCGAAATCGGTGAGGGCGCCGCGTCCCTTGAGGCCGAAATAGGCCGCCGTGACCGAGCCGCCGGAGACGCCGGAGACGAAGCGGACCTGATCGATCATGGCGCCGCCGCCGGGCGCCTCGACCTGCGACAGGCCCTTCAGCACGCCGAAGGAGAAGGCGGCCGCGCGGGTGCCGCCGCCGGAGAAGGCGAGCGCGACGATGGTCGAGCGCAGCGTGTCGTCGCCGGCCATCGTGTTGACCTGGGTCAGACGCGGCAGGGCGGAGGGGCGATTGACCGGCGCATTGTCGATCGAGGCGCAGCTCGTGAGGAGGCCCGCGAGAAGCGCGGGCACGGCGAGGGCGCGCGAGAGAATCGAGAGCGACATGAGGCGTACGGCGGTTTCGACGGAGGAGAGGGGGCAGCTCCTACAAAGCGGGGGAATGCGGCGGGGAGAGGGCGAGGGGAGGGGAAATTGCTGCGGTGCGGTGTGGCGAGCGCACTGATCTATGGGGTTCCCTCCGATGATGCATCATCAAAAGTGTTTTTGATCAACACATCGGAGAATATGGAAGTAGTCTATACTGAAGCCCATACAGGCTCCTTTCTCGATTAAATTTCAAGCTTCGGCCGGAGAGATCACTTGCCAATCCGAGAGCACCCTAGTTTTGAGCGACCGCCGATCTCATCGCGACTCTGGCGATACACTGACTTGCCAAAATTTCTAGACTTGCTGACGTCACGACGGCTCTGGCTGACGAACGCGGAGGTACTGGCTTCTGAGGACCCATATGAGGGTTTGCCTGGGCCGATTCAGTTCCCTCACAGAACGTGGAGAAATATTGAGGAAGTTCCTGAAGTTCTTCGGGTGCAGATACTTAAAAAATATAGTCGAGGCTCCGATGCCTCCCCTGAGGCGTGCTTTCGCGCTTGGCTTCAGATTGAGGAGCAAGTTTGCATAATGAGGCATTTCGGACGGCGTGAGTACTTCGTGAACTGTTGGCATGCGTCGGAATATGAGTCTCTGGCAATGTGGAAGATTTACGGCTCGCCCGGAGCGGGGGTTGCGGTCGTGTCCAATGGTGGCAGACTGGGGGAGGCTCTCGCCACAAATTCCGAGGACTTCCACCTTGGCAAAGTGCGTTATGAGAATCCCGACATTTTGGAATTTGGGATGTCAAACTTGTTCGATTCATTGCTCGTCAAACGCGAGAGCTACTCCTACGAGAAGGAGGTCAGGCTTGTTTATTGGGATACGGGGGTCTTTCACGACGCACTTGCGAACGACGCGTGGAATGAATTGACGATGCGCTTTGATGATTTGGTGGAAGATCAGAGAACTTTGACTCCAGGTTATTCTTTTCAGTGTGACGTCGATGTCCTAATAGAGAGATTGATCGTTTCGCCATTTGCTCCTTCTTGGTATTTGTCGATGATCGAACGATTGAGGGATCAACTGGGTCTCCGCTTCCCAGTCACCGCATCAAAGCTCCTAGCTCCTCCTCCGAAGATTTCCTGAGGCATATAGCGACAGTCCATTATTTCACAGCGACTGGCAAATTGGCTAAGAATTACTTACGGGTCGCGCCAGGTAGGGAACTTAGCGGCTCCCTGACCTCTCACTCTTCCCCTCCGACGCAAACGGCTAGTGTCGCTCCCCAAACTCGCCACCTCGTCATCCCCGGGCTCGACCCGGGGATCCATGGGGCGTGGTCGCTCGGGGAGTGGCCTCGTGGATGCCCGGGTCGAGCCCGGGCATGACGACGGCGAGGGGAGCGCGAGAAGAAGGGCGGAGGAAAGAAGAGCGGAGGAAAGAAGGGCGGGGGAGAGAAGGGCGGAGCGAGGCGGGCCTCTTCAAACGAAAACCCCCGCCTCGCGGCGGGGGTCTCTGGTCTCGTGCTCGGATGAGTTCGATCAGGCGGTCACCGTCGCCGCGACGTCGGCGAATTCGGGGATCTGGTCGAAGTTCATGTAGCGGTAGACGTCGGCTTCCTTGCCCTTCAGGCCGCCGAGTTCCGCCATGTACTCCTCGAAGGTCGGGATCTTGCCGAGGAGTGCCGCGACGGAGGCGAGCTCCGCCGAGGAGAGATACACCCGGGTGTCGATGCCGAGACGGTTCGGGAAGTTGCGGGTCGAGGTCGAGATCGCCGTCGAGCCCTTGCGGACCTGGGCCTGGTTGCCCATGCACAGCGAGCAGCCGGGCATTTCCATGCGGGCGCCGGACTTGCCGAGGGTGGCGTAGTAGCCCTCCTCGGTCAGGATGTGGGCGTCCATCTTGGTCGGCGGGGCGATCCACAGGCGGGTCGGGATGTCCGAGTTGCCGGCGAGGATCTTACCGGCGGCGCGGAAGTGACCGATGTTGGTCATGCAGGAGCCGATGAAGACCTCGTCGATCTTGTCGCCGGCGACCGCCGACAGCGGCTTGATGTCGTCGGGGTCGTTCGGGCAGGCGAGCAGCGGCTCCTTGATGGTCGCCAGATCGATCTCGAACACCGCCGCGTATTCGGCGTCGGCATCGGGGGCGAGGAGCTGCGGATCGGCGATCCACGCCTCCATCTTGGCGATGCGGCGCTCGAGCGACCGCTTGTCCTCGTAGCCGTTGGCGATCATCCACTTCATGAGCACGACGTTCGACGTCATGTACTCGATGATCGGCTCCTTGTTCAGGCGCACGGTGCAGCCGGCGGCGGAGCGCTCGGCGGAGGCGTCGGAGAGCTCGAAGGCCTGTTCCACCTTCAGGTCCGGCAGCCCCTCGATCTCGAGGATGCGGCCGTTGAAGACGTTCTTCTTGCCCTTCTTCTCCACGGTCAGCGAGCCGTTCTGGATCGCCGCGTAGGGGATGGCGTTGACCAGATCACGCAGGGTGATGCCGGGCTGCATCTCGCCCTTGAAGCGCACCAGCACCGATTCCGGCATGTCGAGCGGCATCACGCCGGTCGCCGCCGCGAAGGCGACGAGGCCGGAGCCGGCCGGGAAGGAGATGCCGATCGGGAAGCGGGTGTGGCTGTCGCCGCCGGTGCCGACGGTGTCGGGGAGCAGCAGGCGGTTCAGCCAGGAGTGGATGACGCCGTCGCCCGGGCGCAGCGAGATGCCGCCACGGTTGGAGATGAAGCCGGGCAGCTCGTGATGGGTCTGGACGTCGACCAGCTTCGGATAGGCGGCGGTGTGGCAGAAGGACTGCATCACCAGATCGGCGGAGAAGCCGAGGCAGGCGAGGTCCTTCAGCTCGTCGCGGGTCATCGGGCCGGTGGTGTCCTGGGACCCGACCGTCGTCATCTTCGGCTCGCAATAGGTGCCGGGACGCACGCCCTTGCCCTCGGGCAGGCCACAGGCGCGGCCGACCATCTTCTGGGCGAGGGTGAAGCCCTTGTGGGTGTCGGCGGGAACCGCCGGCAGACGGAACAGCGTCGAGACCGGAAGGCCGAGCGCCTCGCGGGCCTTGGTGGTGAGGCCGCGGCCGATGATCAGCGGGATGCGGCCGCCGGCGCGCACCTCGTCGAAGATCACGTCGGACTTGACGGAGAATTCGGCGATCACCTCGCCGTTCTTCAGCGCCTTGCCCTCATAGGGACGCAGCTCGACGACGTCGCCGGTCTCCATCTTGGAGACGTCGAGTTCGATCGGCAGGGCGCCGGCGTCTTCCATGGTGTTGTAGAAGATCGGGGCGATCTTGGAGCCGAGGCAGACGCCGCCGAAGCGCTTGTTGGGGACGTAGGGGATGTCCTGCCCGGTGAACCACAGCACCGAATTGGTGGCCGACTTGCGCGAGGAGCCGGTGCCGACGACGTCGCCGACATAGGCGACCGGCAGGCCCTTGGCGACCAGCGCCTCGAGCTGCTTGATGGGCCCGCGCACACCGGGCTCGTCGGGGACGATGCCGGGGCGGGCGTTTTTCAGCATGGCGAGCGCATGCAGCGGGATGTCGGGGCGGGTCGAGGCGTCCGGCGCCGGCGACAGGTCGTCGGTGTTGGTCTCGCCGTTGACCTTGAACACGGTGACGGTGAAGGAGGCCGGGACCTCGGGGCGCGAGGTGAACCACTCGCCGTCGGCCCAGGACTGGAGGACGCCCTTCGCATTGGCGTTGCCCTTGTCGGCCAGTTCCTTGACGTCGTGGAAATAGTCGAACATCAGCAGGGTCTTCTTCAGACCCTCGGCCGCCACGGCGCCGACTTCCGTATCGCCGAGAAGGTCGATCAGCGGCTTGATGTTGAAGCCGCCGAGCATGGTGGCGAGCAGTTCGGTCGCGAGCTTGCGCGAGACGAGCGCGTTCTTTTCCACACCCTTGGCGACGGCGTCGAGGAAGCCGGCCTTGATGCGGGCGGCGTCGTCGACGCCGGCGGGAACGCGATGGGTCAGAAGTTCGACGAGGAAGGCTTCCTCACCGGCAGGCGGTTCACGCAGCAGGGCGATCAGCCCCTCGGTCTGCTTTGCCGAGAGCGGCAGCGGCGGAATACCGAGCGCGCCACGTTCGGACACGTGCTGACGGTAGGTTTCGAGCATCGACATGTCTGACTCTTTCCGTGGAAGTGCGAGTGCGTGACGAAGTGTCGCGCGTATATAGCCGCTTTTCGGCGCGGATCCCATCGCTTCCTCGTCTCGACCTTGGTCGAGGGCGAGGGGGTGGAAAACGCGCCCCGAGGGCGTGGCGGTCGGCGCCGTCGGGGTCGCGCGACCGACCGGCTCGGAGGGGAATCTAGCGGGGATCGGCGGGGCGTCCAGACCGACTTCTGCACATATTCGAATCATTCGCCGATCTCGCCCACGGGATGTGCGCCTCCCCCTTGACCGGGTCGGGGGGCATCGGCTTCACTCGCCGCATGACGCCGGCACGACGGTTTCGTGACGCTCTTTCGGGCGCGCTCGCCGGCCGTTACCGCCCGTCGCCGGATCGGCGGTGGGGATACCGACACGGAACCGTCATGGCGAGGCGATACGCAAGACCGGATGATCGCTCCCCGAGCGGTCCCCTCCTCATCCCTCCTCCCGCCGCTCCGGTGGGTTCGTCGAAGGAATGTGCTTCCATGAAGACCGCTCTTCTCGCTTCGTCCGCCCTTCTCCTGGTGGGGGCCGTGCTGCCGGCCTCGGCCGCCTCGCTCGACGATCTGGTCGCCGCCGCCAAGGCGGAAGGCGAGCTGACGGTCATCGCGCTGCCGCACGACTGGTGCGGCTACGGCGGCGTGATCGACGGGTTCAAGAAGAAGTATGGTCTCAAGGTCAACGAGCTCAATCCGGACGCCGGTTCGGGCGACGAGATCGAGGCGATCAAGGCCAACAAGGGCAACAAGGGTCCGCAGGCGCCCGACGTGATCGACGTCGGCCTCTCGTTCGGTCCGAGCGCCAAGGCCGAAGGGCTGCTGATGCCCTACAAGGTCTCGACCTGGGATTCGATCCCGGCGAGCCAGAAGGATCCCGAGGGTTATTGGACCGGCGACTATTACGGCGTGCTCTCGTTCGAGGTGAACAAGGACATCGTCAAGTCCTCGCCCTCCGACTGGGCCGATCTGCTGAAGCCGGAATACAAGAACGCGGTGGCGCTCGCCGGTGATCCGCGCGCCTCGTCCCAGGCGATCCAGGGCGTCTATGCCGCCGGCCTCTCCGCCGCCAAGGGCGATGCCGCCAAGGCCGGCGAGGCGGGTCTGAAGTTCTTCGCCGACCTCAACAAGGCCGGCAACTTCGTGCCGGTCATCGGCAAGGCCGCGTCGCTGGCGCAGGGCGCCACCCCGATCGTGATCCGTTGGGACTACAACGCTCTCGCCGATCGCGACACGCTCAAGGGCAACCCGCCGGTCGACGTGGTGATCCCCAAGACCGGCGTCGTCGCCGGCGTCTACGTCCAGGCGATCTCGGCCTATGCGCCGCATCCGAACGCCGCCAAGCTGTGGCTCGAGTATCTCTATTCCGACGAGGGTCAGATCGGCTGGCTCAAGGGCTATTGCCATCCGGTCCGCTTCGGCGACCTCTCCAAGGCCGGCAAGATCCCGGCCGACGTGATGGCGAAGCTGCCGGCGGCGGAATCCTACGAGAAGGCGGTCTTCCCGACGCTCGCCGAACAGGGCGCGGCCAAGGAAGTGATCACCAAGCAGTGGGACGCCGTGGTCGGCGCCAACGTCGGCAAGTGACGTCTTCGGGCGCGGCTCCCGGGGGGGAGCGCGCCCGATCGGTCTTCCGCGCCGCGCTCTCTTCCGGCCATGGTCGGGGAGGGCGCGTCGTCGTGAGCGGGGGTACGGGGTTTGGGCAGTGAAACGACGGGCGCGCCGGTCGAGCGAACGGCGGCGCAGGGGGGACGGCCTTCGCCGGGACGCGGCTTCTCGCTGACTTGGCTCGGGGTGGTGCCGTTCTTCGTCTTCGCCACGCTGTTTCTGATCGCGCCGACCGGGCTTCTGGTGGTCGGGGCGTTCCAGACCGCCGACGGGTCCTTCACGCTCGCCAATCTCGCCGGACTGCTGCATCCCTCGATCGTCGCGGCCTATGTGATCAGCCTCGAGATCTCGGCGGCTTCCGCGCTCGGCGGCGCGGTGATCGGCTTCTTCCTGGCGCGGGCGATCGTCTCGGGCGGCCTACCCGGATGGGTGCGCCCGACGGTGACGACCTTCTCCGGCGTCGCCTCCAACTTCGCCGGCGTGCCGCTCGCCTTCGCGTTCCTCGCCACGCTGGGACGGACCGGGCTCGTCACCTGGGCGCTGATGGAGTGGTTCGGGTTCAATCTCTACGCGACCGGGTTCAAGCTCCTGAGTTTCCTCGGGCTGACGCTCACCTATCTCTATTTCCAGATCCCGCTGATGGTGCTGATCCTCACCCCCGCGCTGGAGGGGCTGAAGAAGGAATGGGGCGAGGCGGCCTCGATCCTCGGCGCGTCCTCCCTGCAATATTGGCGGATGGTGGCGCTGCCGGTGCTGTGGCCGAGCCTGCTCGGGGCGACGCTGCTCCTCTTCGCCAACGCCTTCGGCGCGGTCGCGACCGCCTACGCGCTCACCGGCTCGTCGCTCAACATCGTCACCATCCTGCTCTACGCGCAGATCCGCGGCGACGTGCTGCACGACCAGAACCTCGGTTACGCGCTGGCGCTCGGCATGATCGTGATCACCGGCGGCGCCAACGTCGGTTACATCTGGCTGCGCGGTCGGGCCGAGAGGTGGGTGAAATGAAGCGCTCGACCCTCGGTTCCTGGATCTCGGTGGCGATCGGCGCGGTCTATTTCCTGCTGCCGCTGATCGCGACCTTCGAATTCTCGCTTCGGCTGAAACGCGGCGTCTATTCCTTCGAGGCCTATCGGATCGTGTTGACCGATCCGAGTTTCCAGGCGTCGTTCCTCTACTCGGTGGTGCTGGCGTTGGCGACGATCGTGGTCGGCGCGGTGATCGTGGTGCCGACCGCCTATTGGGTGCGGCTGAAGCTGCCGAAGATGCGGCCGGTGGTCGAATTCGTGACCCTGTTGCCCCTGGTGGTGCCGGCGATCGTCATCGTCTTCGGCCATCTCCGGATGTACAATTCGCAGTCGATCCTGCCCCTGACCGACTCCTCCTTCGGCACCGATCTGCTGCTCACCTTCGGCTACGTGACGCTGTCGCTCCCCTACATGTATCGCTCGGTCGACACCGCGCTCGCCGCGATCGACGTGGCGACGCTCACGGAGGCGGCCGAGAGCCTGGGGGCGAGCCGCACCGCGACCTTGACGCGGGTGATCTTTCCCAACATCCGTGCCGGTCTCCTGTCGGGCGCGTTCCTGACCTTCGCGATCGTCATCGGCGAGTTCACCTTCGCCAGCCTCCTCAATCGACCGGCCTTCGGTCCCTATCTCCAGCTCGTCGGGGCCAATCGGGCCTATGAGCCGGCGGCGCTCGCCATCATCGCCTTCGTCGTCACCTGGGCCTCGCTGGGGCTGATCCAGGTGTTCGGCGCCGCGCGGAAGGGGTCGAAATGAGCCCTTCGTTCCCCGCCCTTCCAGCTCTTTCGGAGGAACGATGAGCTTCATCGACATCACCGGCCTGAAGAAGGCCTTCGGCCCGGTCACGGTCGTCCACGACTTCGATCTCGGCATCGAGAAGGGCGAGTTCGTCTCCTTCCTCGGGCCGTCGGGCTGCGGCAAGACGACGATCCTCAGGATGATCGCCGGCTTCGAGGCGGCCAGCGCCGGGCGCATCGCGATCGACGGGCGCGAGGTGACGCGCCTGCCGCCGGCCAAGCGCGACGTCGGCATGGTGTTCCAGTCCTACGCCCTCTTCCCCAACATGACCGTCGGCGAGAACATCGCCTTCGGCTTGCGGATCGCCAAAAAGAGCGCGGCGGAGATCCGCGAGCGGGTCGCCGAGATGCTGGCGATCATCAAGCTGCCCGATCTCGCCGATCGCTATCCCTGGCAGCTCTCCGGCGGCCAGCAGCAGCGTGTGGCGCTGGCGCGGGCGATCGCCGTCCGGCCGCAGGTCCTCCTCCTCGACGAGCCGCTGTCGGCGCTCGACGCCAAGATCCGCGTCTCGCTTCGCGAGGAGATCCGGGCGCTGCAGCGCGACCTCGGCATCACCACCATCTTCGTCACCCACGACCAGGAAGAGGCGCTGTCGATGTCCGACCGCATCGTGGTGATGAACGAGGGGCGGGCGGCGCAGGTGGGCACGCCGTTCGAGGTCTATACGTGGCCGAAGAACCGTTTCGTCGCTTCCTTCGTCGGCACGCTCAATCTCCTCGACGGCGTCGTCGTCGACGAGGGACGGCTGACGCTCGACGGGCGCGAGGTGACGGTCGGGCGCGGGCTCGCGGGACGGCGGGCCGGCGAAACGGTGACGGTGGCGCTGCGCCCCGAGGCGGTGACGCTGGGGGCGACGGCGACCGGGCTGCCGGGCACGGTGGAGGCGGTGAGCTTCCTCGGCGCGGTGGTGCGCGTGAAGGTCAGGCTCGACACCCAGGTGGTGACGCTCGACGCCTTCAATCAGACCACCCAGCGCCCGCCGGAGCCGGGAACGGCCGTGCGGCTGGTGTTCGGCGCCGAGGATCTGCTGGTGCTCGGCGAGGGGTGAGGGCGATGCCGGGTGTCGATCCGCGCCGGCCGGGCATCCGGGCGATCCTCTTCGACAAGGACGGAACGCTGGTCGACTACGCGGCCTCGTGGACGCCGATCAATGCCCGCGCGATCGCGCTCGCTGCGGAAGGTGACGCGGCGCTGGCCGAGCGGTTGCGCGCGGCGGTCGGGGTCGATGCCGGGGGGCGGGCGTTGTCGCCGACGTCGATCATGGCCGCGGGCTCGGCGGGCGAGATCGCGGCGGCGCTGGTCGCGGCCGGCGCTCGGTTCGAGCCGGCGGCGCTGACACGGGCGCTCGACGATCTCTTTCTCGCCGGTGTCGACGACATGGTCGCGGTCGGCGATCTCCCGGTGATCCTCGGGCGGCTTTCGACGCGCGGGCTCGCGCTCGGCGTCGCCTCGAGCGACAACGAGGCGAGCGTGCGCGCCATGGCCGAACGCTTCGGCATCGCCGATCTCCTCGTCTTCACCGCCGGTTGGGACAGCGGCCACGGCGCCAAGCCCGAGGCGGGGATCGCGCTCGCCTTCGCGGCGGCGGTCGGCTGCGGCCCGCGGGAGATCGCGGTGGTCGGCGACACCGGCCACGACATGGGGCTGGCGCGCGCGGCCGGAGCGGGGCTCGCGATCGGCGTCCTGACCGGGACCGGCACGCGCGAGAGCCTGGGGGCGCAGGCGGATCTGGTGCTCGACAGCGTCTGCGATCTGGAGCGGGCGCTGTTCGGGTGATCTCAGCGGCCCGGCGCGGCCGGCGGCGTCGCCGGGGCGAGGGCGCAGTCGCGATTGGCGCCGGTGCCGGGAGCATTCTCGAAGACGCAGAGCGCGCTCGACGGCGGGCGGCCGCATTTCTGATCGATGTCGCGGAACCCGACGCAGCTCCCGGTGGCGATGTGACGCCAGCCCGGACCGCCCTTGCAGCCGCAGCCTCGGCACGGCGGCGCCGAGGAGAGGTCGCAGCCGGCCTCGGCGACCGGCGCGAGGAAGGCCGAGACGACGAACGCGAGCATCGGAACGAGGGGATGTGGGGAAGCCGGCATGGGTGGGGCTCCATCGGGACGGAAGGAGATCACCACGGGTCCCTGCGCAGTTGAATCGACTTTTGGTTGTGTTTCGAGGCGGGCGGGCGAGTGGCCCCGGGGGCGTGGGGTGAGGTCCGTCGTGGCTTCGCCCTTCGAGGCCCGATCTTCGATCGGGCGTCTCAGGGTGAAGCCAAACAGGGGGCAGGGCAGGAAGTCGACGCGCGACCGCCCTCGGGGGCCGTCGTTCCCGGCCGGAGCGCCGTCGGCGCGGAGGGAGTGACGGTGGTGCTCGCGGCACGCGCCAGGGGCACGGTGTCGGGCCGGCGCTCCGGGGTGACGGTGTACCGTGAACGGGCGTTCGGTGGCGACGACGCTCGGCGAAGCCGGGGCGGGGCCGCCCCCGGCTCAAGCCTCCGCCGCCATCACCGCCAGCTCGAAGCCCTCCGCCACGACGTCGCCGACGGCGACCTCGACCTTTTCGACGATGCCGTCGTGGGGGGCGCGGACGACGTGTTCCATCTTCATCGCCTCGACCACCACCAGCGGCGTGCCGGCGGTGACGCTGGCGCCGGCCTCGACCAGGACCTGGACCACCGAACCCGGCATCGGCGCCACCAGCCGGTCGGCATGGTGGTGGGTGCTGGCGGTGCCGGCGCGCGGATCGATCTCGCGGAAGCGGGCGCGGCCGAGCGGGGAGGCGAGGGTGAGGCGGTCGCCGTCCTCGGCGAAGGTCACGGCGAACCGCGCGTCGCCGAGGGTGATGGTCGCGCGGTCGGCCGCGAGCCGGCAGGCGACGGGCATCGCGCCGCCGGCGGTCACGAGGCGGGTGCCGGAGCGGTCGGTCTCGAAGGTCAGCGTGCGCGGGGCGGTGCCGTCGTCGAGGGTGACGACGCGCCGGGCGGCCACGTTGAGGCCCCAGGCCCCGGCGGTCGCGAAGGGCGAGAACGGGTCGGCCGGCGCGCGCTTCGCCTCGGCCTCCTCGCGGGCGAGGCGGACGAGTGCGGCGGCGTTCCACAGGCGCTCGTCGGCGGGGGGCTCGGCGAGGAGGGCGTCGGCCTCACGGGCGATGAAGCCGGTGTCGTGGGTGTCGCCGACGACGCCCGGATGGCCGACGAGGCGTTCGAGGAAGCCGAGGTTGGTGGCGGGGCCGTCGAGCTCGGTCGCGCGCAGCGCCACCGCGAGACGGGCGAGCGCCTCGGCGCGGGTCGGCCCGTGGGCGATCAGCTTGGCGATCATCGGATCATAATGACGCGAGATCTCGTCGCCCTCTTCGACGCCGGTGTCGACGCGCACACCCTCGGGGAAGGCGAGCCGCGTCAGGCGGCCGGTCTGGGGCAGGAAGTCGCGCGCGGGATCCTCGGCATAGAGCCGGGCCTCGACGGCGTGGCCGACGAGCAGGATCTCGTCCTGGGTGAGCGGCAGCGGCTCGCCCCGGGCGACCCGGATCTGCCATTCGACCAGATCGAGGCCTGTGATCGCCTCGGTCACCGGATGCTCGACCTGGAGACGGGTGTTCATCTCCATGAAGAAGAAGTCGTCGCCCTGCGTGATGAATTCGACCGTGCCGGCGCCGACGTAACCGACGGCTCGGGCGGCGTCGATCGCCGCCTTGCCCATGGCGGCGCGGCGCTCGGGGGTGATGCCGGGGGCGGGGGCCTCCTCGATCACCTTCTGATGGCGTCGCTGGAGCGAGCAGTCGCGCTCGAAGAGATGGACGGTCTCTCCGTGGGAATCCGCGAAGACCTGCACTTCGACGTGGCGCGGCCGGGTCAGATACTTCTCGATCAGGACGCGATCGTCGCCGAAGGCGGCCTGCGCCTCGCGCCGCGCGGAGAGAAGCGTCTCGGCGAGGTCCTCGGCGCGCTCGACCACCTTCATGCCCTTGCCGCCGCCGCCGGCGGAGGCCTTGATCAGGACGGGGAAGCCGATGCGTTCGGCCTCGCGGGCGAGCACCGCCTCGGACGCGTCGGCGCCGTGCCAGCCGGGGACGAGGGGGACGCCGGCCTCTTCCATCAGCGCCTTGGCGGCGGCCTTGGAGCCCATGGCGCGGATCGCGGAAGCGGGCGGGCCGACGAAGATCAGGCCGGCGTCGGCGACGGCGTCGGCGAAATCGGCGTTCTCCGAGAGGAAGCCGTAGCCCGGATGGATCGCGTCGGCGCCGGTCGCCCGCGCCGCCTCCAGGATCTTGTCGACGTCGAGATAGCTCTCGCGGGCAGGCGCCGGGCCGAGGCGATGGGCGAGATCGGCGGAGCGCACATGGAGCGCTTCCGCGTCGGCGTCGGAGAAGACGGCGACGGTCTCGATCCCCATCGTCTTCGCGGTCTTCATGATGCGCACGGCGATCTCGCCGCGATTGGCGACGAGCAGGCGGCGGAGCGGGCGGGTCGGGGTCATCGGTCGCGCCTCACATGCGGAAGACGCCGAAGCGGGTCGGCTTCGGGGGGGCGTTGAAGGCGGCGGAGAGCGAGAGCGCCAGCACCATGCGCGTGTCGCGCGGGTCGATGACGCCGTCGTCCCAGAGACGCGCGGTCGAATACCAAGCCGAGCCCTGTTCCTCGTATTGGGCGCGGATCGGCGCCTTGAAGGCCTCCTCGTCGGCCGGATCCCAACTGCCGCCCTTGGCCTCGATGCCGTCGCGGCGGACCTGGGCGAGGACGTTCGCCGCCTGATCGCCGCCCATCACGGAGATGCGGGCATTGGGCCACATGAAGAGGAAATTGGGGTCGTAGGCGCGGCCGCACATGCCGTAATTGCCGGCGCCGAAGGAATTGCCGACGACGATGGTGATCTTCGGCACGTCGGCGCAGGCGACCGCCGTCACCATCTTGGCGCCGTCCTTGGCGATGCCGCCGGCCTCGTATTTGCGGCCGACCATGAAGCCGGTGATGTTCTGGAGGAACAGCAGGGGAATGCC
Source organism: Pinisolibacter aquiterrae (assembly GCF_019160155.1). Taxonomy (GTDB): domain Bacteria; phylum Pseudomonadota; class Alphaproteobacteria; order Rhizobiales; family Ancalomicrobiaceae; genus Pinisolibacter; species Pinisolibacter aquiterrae. The sequence goes on along the minus strand of NZ_JAFNIH010000019.1, from coordinate 68,243 downwards.
GCGCTGGGCGCAGAGCTCGACGAAATGGGCGCCCTTCAGCGCGCTCTCGGAGAAGAGGATGCCGTTGTTGGCGACGATGCCGACGGGATAGCCCCAGACATGGGCGAAGCCGGTGACCAGCGTCTGGCCGTAGAGCGGCTTGAACTCGTCGAATTCGGACCCGTCGACGATGCGGCCGATGATCTGGCGCACGTCGAAGGGCTGTTTGGGGTCGGCGGAGACGACCGACAACAGGTCTTCCGGATCGAGGAGCGGCGGGCGCGGCTCGCGCAGCTCGGGGCCGGCCGGCTTCGGGCGGGCGAGGCCGGCGACGGCGCGGCGGGCGAGGCCGAGCGCATGGGCGTCGTCCTCGGCCATCAGATCCGAGACGCCGGAGGTGCGGGTATGGACGTCGGCACCGCCGAGGTCCTCGGCGGTGACGATTTCGCCGGTCGCGGCCTTCACCAGCGGCGGGCCGCCGAGGAAGATCGTCGCCTGTTCGCGCACCATGATCGACTGGTCGGACATGGCCGGCACATAGGCGCCGCCGGCGGTGCACGACCCCATGACGACGGCGATCTGGGGGATGCCGTCGGCGGACATGCGGGCCTGATTGTAGAAGATGCGGCCGAAATGGTCGCGGTCGGGGAAGACCTCGTCCTGATTGGGCAGGTTGGCGCCGCCGGAATCGACCAGATAGACGCAGGGCAGGCGGTTCTTGGCGGCGATTTCTTGAGCGCGCAGATGCTTCTTCACGCTCATCGGGAAATAGGTGCCGCCCTTCACGGTCGCGTCGTTGGCGACGATCAGGCATTCGCGCCCCTCGATGCGGCCGATGCCGGTGACGAGGCCGGCGGAGGGGACCTCGTCGCCGTAGAGGCCGTTCGCGGCGAGTTGCCCGAGTTCGAGGAAGGGGGTGCCGCGGTCGATCAGGAGGCGGATGCGGTCGCGCACGAAGAGCTTGCCGCGCGCCTCGTGGCGGGCGCGGGCGGTCTCGCCGCCGCCCTCGACGATGGCGGCGACGCGCGCGTTCAATTCGGCGACGCGCGCCTCCAACGCCGCGCGATTGGCGGCGAAAGCGGGCGCGCGCCGATCGAGGCTGTCCTCGATGACCGACATGGACGTTTCCTCCCGAGACTTCAGGCTCGATTTGAACGAACGTTCGTTTTTATTCGGAGGGATGTCAAGGGGCCGAAGGGGGGAGACGTGCGATCGCGAGGGGGGCGGGGAGGCGTGTGGTCCCGCTCTCAGGCGGCGACGGCGCGCAGGACCATGTCGACGTGGATCGCCACCAGTTCCGCCTCGGTCAGGCGGCCGTCGGGCTGATACCACTCGCAGATGCCGGTCATCATCGAGATCAGGGCATAGGTGGTGATCTTGAGATCGGCGACGTGGAAGAGCCCGGCGTCGCGCCCGGCCTCGAGGATCGTCTCGAGGCGGCGTTCGTAGGCGCGGCGGAGACCGACGATCTCGGCGCGGTTCTCCGGATCGAGGCTGCGCAGCTCGGAATTGGCGACATAGACCTGCATGCGCCGGGTCATGTGGTAGCGGGCATGGAAGGAGGTGAAGGCGACGAGGCGCTCGCGCGGGGCCTCGTGGCCGACCAGGGCCTCGTCGAGGCGGGCGGTCAGCGTCGCCATGTGCTCGCGGACGATGTCGAAGAGGAGCGCCTGCTTCGTCTCGAAGTGATTGTAGAGCGAGCCGGGCTGGATGCCGACCTCGGCGGCGAGGCGGCGCAGGCTCATCGCCTCGAAACCGTGCTGCCAGATCAGACGTGTCCCGGCGGCGCGGATCGCCTCGAACGTCTTCTCACCCACCGAACCCAACGTGCGCGCCATGCAAAGGATCTCCTCGGTTCGAGCTTTACGGCGCGGCGAGGGGGCGGCGCAAGCGAGGATCGCGCGAGGCGTTTCGGGAAACCCCGCCGGTGGGCGGGCGAGCGCCGGCGCCGGCGGCGCTCTGCGGTCGTCCGGGTCGCGAGCGGGGCTCGGCTCGGACGATCATTAAAAGTTTATCCGAAGTCTTCATGACCGATTCTCGTTGATGTTTCCTTCCTGTGGGTCGATGGCCTCTTTCTACAATTGAATTGAATTTCTGTTCACTCAATCCATCCGAATCCCTCTTCGAATCAAACGAGATCATTGTCTTCAAGGTGATTTCATGGCTCTTCGATAGGAGATGAAGAGTGGAGGAGCGCGCCCATGAACACGGTTCTCATGGTCGACGACAACATGACCAATCTGGTGCTGGTGCGGCAGCTCGTGCGCCGCGTGGAGGACTGCGAGACGCTCGCCTTCACCGATCCGGCCTCGGCGTTGGAGACCCTCCGAGAGACGGACGTCGACCTGATTCTGGTCGACTACGTGATGCCGGAGATCGACGGCGTCGAGTTCGTCCGGCGGATTCGGCGGATGAGCCGACATGCCACCGTGCCGGTGGTGATGGTGACCACCACCGACGAGCGCGAGGTGGTGCTCCAGGCGCTGGAGGCCGGGGCGACCGACTTTCTGACCAAACCGCTCGATCCGCTCGAGTTCAAAGTCCGGGTGCGCAATCTCCTGGCGCTGCGCAAGGCGCAGAAGCAGTTGGCGGCGCGCGCCGCGCTCCTCGACCGCGAGGTGTCGATCAAGACCAGCGAACTGGTCGAGCGCGAGCAGGAGATCATCTGGCGCCTGACCAAGGCGACCGAGCGGCGCGATACCGACACCGGCGACCACATCGCCCGCATGTCGCGGATCTGCGGCATCCTGGCGGAGGGCATGGGCCTGTCGGTGGAGGATCGCCGGCTGGTGGAGATCGCGGCGCAGATGCACGACGTCGGCAAGGTCGGCATTCCCGACGAGATCCTGTTCAAGCCGGGCGCGCTGTCGCCCGAGGAACGCAAGGTGATGGAGACCCACACCGATCTCGGCTGGACCATCCTCGAGGGCTCGAAGTCGCGACTTCTGCAGATGGCGGCGGAGATCGCCGTCAGCCATCACGAGCGTTGGGACGGCACCGGCTATCCCAAGGGGCTCGCCGGCGAGGCGATCCCGGTGGTCGGACGCATCACCGCGCTCGCCGACGTCTTCGACGCGCTGATGTCGGTGCGGCCCTACAAGCCCGCCTGGCCGATCGAGAAGGCCATCGCCTTCGTCGCCGACGGGTCCGGCTCGCATTTCGATCCGGCCTGCGTCGAGGCGTTCTTCGCCCATTTCGACGAGATCGCCGCGATCGCCGGAACCGGGCGGGACGACGACGTGATCTCGGCGGCGTGACGCCGGTCGAGATCGCGCTTCCCCAACACGAGAAGGCCGCGACAGGCGGTCCGCATCGGAGACGTTCATGATCCCCTACCTTCGCCGCGCCGCGTTCGGCGTGCTCGCCCTTCTCCTCGGCGCGCTGCCGGCCGCGGCCGGGTCGCTCGCCGCTCCGAAGGGGCCGGTGGTGCTCACCGTGACCGGCAAGATCGGCGTGACCAACGCCGACGGCGCGGCGCTGTTCGACATGGCGATGTTGGCGGCGCTGCCGGGGCGGGTCACCGAGACCGAGACGCCGTGGACCAAGGGTGTGATCCGGTTCGAGGGGCCGCTCGGCTCGGCGCTGCTCGAGGCGGTCGCGGCCACCGGCACGACGCTGCACGTCGTCGCCCTCAACGACTACGCGGTCGACGTGCCGGTCGAGGACCTGCGCAAGTGGCCGGTGATCCTCGCGATCCGCAAGGACGGCCGGGAGATCGCGGTGCGCGACAAGGGACCGATCTTCATCATCTATCCCTTCGACCAGGACGCCTCGCTCTACAACGAGAAGGTCTTCGCGCGGTCGGCGTGGCAGGTGAAGTCGATCGAGGTACGATGAGGGCGGGGGCGCGCGCCCCCGGAAGGGACGCGTCGACCGTCGGAGGGCGTGGATGAAGACCGGCAGGATCCTGACGTCCTATGCGCGGGCGATCGGCCGCAACAAGGCGGTGGTGGCACTCCTCTTCGCCGGCCTGATGATGCTCGGCGGCGTCCTGACCACCTTCCACGCGCTGTGGACCCGCAATCATTCGGTCTCGGTCAGCATTCGCGAGGATGCGTTGTGGGCGACCTATCAGACCGATCGCGAGGCGACGCGTCTCGCCGAGGTGCTGCACGAAGCGGTCGCCCATCCCAAGGAGGTGACGATCGCCGACGTCACTCTGCGCTTCGACATTCTCTATTCCCGCAACGAGGTGATGGTGGCGGCCGATTTTCCGGCGCGCTTCCGCAACGATCCCGAATTGGAGACGCGGACCGAGGCGGTCGGCACGGTCCTGCATCGGATGGTGCCGGTGTTCGATCGGATCGCCGCGGACGGCGTTGCGAGCGCCGACGAGCTCGAGAGCATGATCGCCGAGGCGCGGGCGTTGCGCTCGGCGACCGACGCGCTGCTCACGCGGACCCATCACATCCAGGCCGAACTCCAGGCCGACGATCGGGTCGAGACCGATCGGATCTACACGTTCCTCGGGTTCGCCCTGGCGGCGATGACCCTGGCGATGGGCACGGTGATCGTGATGATCTGGCGGCAGTTGCGTCAGATCGAGGTCTCGCGCTTCCGTCTGCAGCGCCTCTCCGAGGAGCTGGCGCAATCGGCCGCCTCGGCGGAGGCCGGCAACAAGGCCAAGTCGGCGTTCCTGGCGACGATGAGCCACGAGATCCGCACGCCGCTCAACGGCATCATCGGCATGGCCGAGCTTCTGGCCTCGACGCAGCTCCGGCCCGAGCAACGCGAACAGCTCGGCACCATTCGCCAGTGCTCGGACGGTCTGATCGCGCTGATCGACGACGTGCTCGACTTCTCCAAGCTGGAATCCGGCCAGATCGACCTCGAGCGGCGGCCGATGGCGCTCGCCGAGGTGGTCGACGGCGTCGTCGACATGTTGGCGCCGAAGGCGGAGGCCAAGGGGATCGAGATCGTCGCCTGTCACCCGATGACGCGCTACGTCACCGATCCCACCCGGTTCCGGCAGATCCTGATCAATCTGGTCGGCAACGCCGTCAAGTTCACCGATCGCGGCACCGTCGCGGTGCGGATCTTCGAGGCGCGTCGTCGCGACGGGGGCATCGCCCTCAGGGTGCTGGTGGAGGACACCGGCATCGGCATCTCCGCCGAAAATCAGGCGCGTCTCTTCAAGGAGTTCACCCAGGCCGACGCCTCGATCAGCCGCCGCTACGGCGGCACCGGGCTCGGACTGGCGATCACCCGGCGGATCGTGCATGCGCTCGGCGGGGAGATCCACGTCGAGAGCCGGGCCGGCGCGGGGGCGACCTTCTGGTTCGAGATCCCGGTCGATCGGGTCGACGACGCCGACGACGCGCCGGTCCTCGCCGGGCTCGACGTGCGGGTCGAGGCGGCCGCGCCGCTGGTGGAGGCGGTGGTGATGCGGGCGTTGCGGCTCCTCGGCCATTCGACGCACGCGGCGGCGCGCGCCGAGACCCGCAAGCGCGTGGTCCTCTACGACACTGCCGCCTTCGCCCGGGCGATGTTGGCGGGACGGATCGCGCAGGACGTCGACGCGGTGGTGTTCGGCGTCGGCGCGCGCGCCTTCGCCGGGGAGGCGGCCGACTTCGTGGAGGGGCCGCTGACGCCGCGGCGGCTGGCGCGACTGCTCGCTCATCGGATCGCCGGGACGCGTTTCACCGGGGCGGCGTCGCCGTTCACCGGAGAGGCCGCGATCCCGCGCCCGCTCGGTCGCGGCCGGGTGCTGGTGGCGGAGGACAACGCGGTCAACCGGACCGTCGCCTGCGGTCTTCTGAAACGGCTCGGCTTCACCGTCGAAATGGTCGAGGACGGCGCCCGCGCGGTCGAGCGGATGACGCGGGGCGGGGTCGATCTGGTGCTGATGGACATGCAGATGCCGGTGATGGACGGCCTCGAGGCGACGCGGCGGATCCGGGCGAGCCAGGGCGCGGCGGCGGTGGTGCCGATCGTCGGTCTCACCGCCAATGCCTTCGCGGCCGATCGCGAGGCCTGTGTCGCGGCCGGAATGAACGACTTCCTGTCGAAGCCGGTGACGCTCGACAAATTGGCGGAGATGTTGGCGCGGTTCCTCCCCGACGCGGGCGCGGCGGCGGAAGCGGCGCCGAGGCGGGCGGCGCGAGAGGAGGCGGCGCCGGTGCCGGCGGCTTCGAGCGAGACGGCCGGGGCGTTCGACGTGCTCGAGGTGCCCGAGCGTGCGCCGGTCCTCGATCGCGCCCATCGCGAGGGCCTCCTCGAGGCGCTCGGGGCGGAGGGCTCGACCGAGCTCACCGAGATCTTCCGGGAGGACGCCGGCCGGCTCCTCAAGGAAATCGTGCGGGCTCAGGCCGAGGGCGACCAGGAGGCGGGGCGCCGGGCGTTGCACACGCTGAAGGGCGCGGCGGCCAACGTCGGTCTCGTCGGGGTGGTCGCCGCCGTCGACGCGGTCCGCGCCGAGGGCGGGCTCACGGCGCCGGAGGCGGTCGGACGGATCGGCGCGGCGCTGCTCGCCGCGTGGCGGGCACTGGCGGAAGAGAGCCGGGCGCCGGACCGCGGTCAGGCCTCGACGCGGGCCTGATCGAGGCGGCGGCCGATCCAGGCCTTGGGCGCCGGCGAGGCCCAACCGCCGCGTTTGGACGTCGCCAATCCCTGGCGCACCAGACCTTCCGCCATCACCACGGCGGCGGTGACACCGTCGATCACCGGAACGCCGTGTTCGCGGGAGAGCGCGCGGGCGAGATCGGTCATGCCGGCGCAGCCGAGCACGATCGCCTCGCTGCCGTCCTCGGCGAGGGCGCGGGCGATCTCGGCGGAGATGCGGCGGCAGGCGTCGGACCCCGGTTCCTCGAGCGCCAGAACCGGCACCTCGGCGGCGCGCACCGCCGCGCAACGCCCGGCGAGGCCGTAGCGCGCGATGTTGGCGCGCAGCGTCGGCACCGAGCGCGACAGGGTGGTGACCACGGTGAAGCGATCGGCGACCAGCGAGGCGGTGTGGCAGGCGGCCTCGCCGATGCCGATCACCGGATGGGGCGAGAGGGCGCGGGCGGCATCGAGGCCGGTGTCGTCGAAACAGGCGATGACGTGCGCCTCGGCCCCGGCGGCGATCGCAGCCTCGATGCGGGCGAGGAGGCCCGGCACCGCCAGGGCGCCGTCGTAGGGGCCCTCGATCGAGGCGGGTCCGTCGCGGCTCTCGTCGGCGCGGATCTCGGTGCCGGGGGCGGCGACGGCGCGGGCGGCGAGCGCCGCCTTCTCGGTCATCGACCGGGTCGTGTTGGGATTGACCAGATGAATCAACATGGGGGCGTCCCTCACACCAGTCCCGAGCCGGAATCGTCGCCGTGGCGGGTCCGTCGCCGGGCGAGCGAGCGGATCGTCGTCAAGGTGAGGCCGATCACCAGGAAGGACACCGCCGAGGTGACGGTGCCGAGCGCGTAGATGTCGGGTGTGGTGACGGTGGTGGTCAAGCCCTGGAGATCGAGCGGCAGGGTGTTGACCGAGCCGATCGCCTGGGACGAGCGGGCGATCTCGTCCCACGACAGGGTGAAGCCGAAGAGGCCGATGCCGACCACCGAGGGCAGGATGATCGGCAGAACGACGAAGCGGAAGGTCTGCCAGGGGGTGGCGCCGAGGTCGCGGGCGGCCTCCTCGTAGCGGGGATCGAAGCGGTTGAAGACCGCGAACATGATCAGGAGGCCGAAGGGCAGCGTCCAGGTCAGGTGGGCGCCGAGGCCGGAGGTGAAGAGGCCCATGGCGGTGGTGTAGTGGCGCTGGGTATAGGCCCAGCCGAAGGTGTCGGCGAGGTGCTTGATCGTGTCGTCGATCAGGCGGAACTCCAGGCCGATGCCGAGCGAGGTGACGATCGAGGGCACGATCAGGCTGGCGATCGCCACATAGAAGAGGAAGGCCGAGCCGGGGAAGCGGCGGCGGAAGGCGAGACCGGCGGAGACCGAGATCGCCACGGTCAGCGCCATCACCACGAGGCCGAGGCGGGCGGAGCGCCAGAAGGCGGCGCCGATGTCGACGATGCCCTGACCCTCCCAGAGCTTGGCGAACCAGGTCAGCGAGACGCCGTTCATCGGGAAGGTGAGGCCGCCGTCCGGTCCCTGGAACGACAGCACGAAGATGGCGATCATCGGCCCGTAGAGGAAGAGCACATAGGCGGCGAAGAAGGCGGCCAGGAAATAGAAGGCGCGGGAGCGTCCGTCGGTCATGGTCACAGCTCCTTGCGCACGTCGACGAGCTTCGACATCGCCGCGATGATCATCAAGGTGACGCCGAGCAGGATCACCGCGTTGGCGGCGGCGACCGGGAACTGCAGCGCGTTCAGGTGGGTTTCGACGACCTTGCCGGCGGAGGCGATCTGCTGGCCGCCCATCACGCCGATCGTCACGAAGTCGCCCATGACGATGGTGACGACGAAGATCGAGCCGATGACGATGCCGGGCTTGCAGAGCGGCACGATCACCGTCCACAGCGTCTGCCAGCCGGAGGCGCCGGCGTCGTAGGCGGCCTCGATCAGCGACTTGTCGATGCGGATCATCGAATTGAAGATCGGGATCACCATGAAGAAGGTGAAGAGGTGCACCAGCGCCAGGACCACCGAGAACTGCGAATAGAGCAGCCATTCGATCGGCTTGTCGACGATGTGCAGCCCCACCAGCGTCTTGTTGATCAACCCGTTGCGGCCGAGCAGCGGGATCCAGGCGATCATGCGGATCACGTTGGAGGTCCAGAAGGGGATGGTGCAGACCAGCGACAGGGCGATCTGCCACGTCACCGACTTGACGTGGAAGGCGAGGAAATAGGCGACCGTGAAGCCGACCACCAGGGTGATCGCCCAGACCATGGCGCAGAACTTCAGCGTCTGGCCGTAGGTCTTGAGCATGGTGCAGGCCTCGGGAAGTCTGGTGAGGCAGCCCTCGAAGCTCTCGGTATAGCCGCGACCGGAGAAGGTCGGGATCATCGCGTAATCGTTGTAGTCCCAGAACGAGACCATCACGACCAGCGCCAACGGCACCAGGAAGAAGGCGAGAAAGACCAGCGCCATCGGCGCGGCCTGGGCCCAGGCCACCATGTGGCGGGAGATCGTCGACGGGGTCATGGGCAGGGCTCCGGTGGCGGCGGCGGGAGGAGGAGGGCGGGGCGGCGGAAAATGGCGCGAATTCGGGCGGATCGGGGCCCCTGGCGGTACTTGTGTCCGATCGAGAAACCTGTTGAATCCGATCGTTTCGATCCCACCACCCTGTCTCTCCAATCGAGGGGCGCCGTCCCGTGTATCGCCTCGCTCTCGCTCTCATCGCAGCGGCGATGATCTTCTTCGGCTTCACGATGACGATGCCCGATCGGCACGGGGCGTCCGCGCAGGTGGTCGCGCCGGTGGCGGAGACGTCGCGGCTCGAGGCGGCCCGCGCCGCGCTCGAGAAGGTCGAGAAGGAACAGGCCGAAAAGGCCGACAGTTTCGACGGGTTGTTCGATCTGCGCGAGCAGCTCGACCCGATCCACGACGAAGTGCTCGACATGATCGGCGAGGCCGAGCAGCAGCTCGGAGGCGCGCGCGCCGAACTCGCCGCGTTCGGTCCCGCTCCGGCGGCGGGGGCGCCCGCGGAATCCCCCGGTCAGACGGCCGACCGGGCGCAACGGCGCGAGACGGTCGAACGCCTCGAGCGCGAGGTCGCGGCGATGCGGGTGATGCTCGTCCACATCGAGAACATCTGGGTGAAGCTCACCGACAGCCGGCGCGCCTTGTTCAATTCGCGCATCTTCCAGTATTCCGAGAGCATTCTCTATCCCGGTTTCTGGCGGCACTTCTTCGAGGTGGGCGTTCCTCGGCTGCGCTATCGCGCCGGTCTCACTCTGATGGAGGCCGACTATCAGCTGACGCGGGCCGATGCCTGGTTCGAGCTGAAGCTGCTGGTGGGTCTGGTGAGCGTGGCCGGGCTCGGGCTGATGTGGGCGCGCCGCCGCTGGGTCGGACGACTCCTGGCCGATGCGCCCGAGGTGGCGCCGAGCAAGCGCGCGGTCGTCGTCCATGCCTCGCTGGTGTTCGCGGTGAGTGCGCTGCCATCGATGGCGGTCGGGTTCCTGCTGGCGATGCTGGTCAAGCGGTTCCACATTCTGCCCGATCAGATCGAGACCTTCATCCGCGGCATCGCCGGGGCGATCGCCGCCTGGGGCGCGTCGGTCGGCGTGGTCCATGCGGTGTTCTCGCCCGGCTCGCCGGCGCATCGCATCGTCGTCGCCGACGACCGCACGGCGGAGCGTTTCGACCGGATCCTCAGGGTGACGATGGTGGTCTATCTGATCGGCCTCGTGCTGCTCGGGGCGATCGCCGCCCTGTCGGCGCCGACCGTCGACACGATCGCCATGACCGCCTTCGCGGCGATGGGCTCGGTGGTGACCGGCCTCTCGATGCTGGCGACGACGCGCCGCGTCACCGCGTCCGCCGGGGCGACCGGGCTCGTGCGGGCGCCGCTCCATCTGATGCGGCCGCTGTTCTGGCTGCTCGGCCTCGCCGTGGTGGCGGCCCTGCTGCTCGGCTTCATCTCGCTCGCCGGCATGATCGTCGGCCGCGTGGTCGCCTCCTGCATCATCCTGTGTCTGGCGGTCTATCTCTACGTCTCGATCGAGGTCTTCGTCAGTGAGGGCTTCTCCCCGGGGACGTCGGCCAATCGCGCCGTCGCCGGCGCGCTCGGTCTCGACGCGCGGACGGTCGATCTGGTCGGTACCGTGGTCGGCGGGTTCCTGCGCGTGGCCGTCACGGCGGTGGCGATCCTGATGCTGTTCAGCCCGTGGGGTATCGAGTTCGGCCACGTCAATCCGTTCTCGGACGTGTTCTTCGGCGTGCGGTTCGCCGACCTTCGGCGCTGGATCGGCGCGGCGGGGATCGCGACGGTCCTGTTCGGCGTCGGTCTCCTGTGCACGCGGGTGTTCGTGGCCTGGCTCGATCGGCAGCTGCTGCCGCGCACCACCTTCGACGTGGGTCTGCGCCATTCGGTCACGACCATCGCCGGCTATGCCGGCTTCGCGGTGGCGCTGGCGGTGGCGCTCGGTCAGGCCGGCGTGCAGCTCCAGAACATCGCCCTCGTCGCCGGCGCGCTCTCGGTCGGCATCGGTTTCGGCCTGCAGCAGGTGGTGTCGAACTTCGTCGCCGGCCTGATCGTGCTGGCGGAACGTCCGATCCGGGTCGGCGACGTGATCGTGGTCAAGGGCGAGGAGGGCAAGGTGCGGCGCATCAACGTGCGCTCGACCGAGCTGCAACTCGGCGAGAAGTCGTCGGTGATCGTGCCGAATTCCGACATCGTCTCGTCGATCGTCAAGAACCGGACCCTCTCCGATCCGACCCATCGGGTGACGATCAAGCTCACGGTCAAGCACGAGAGCGATCTGAAGGCGGTCTTCTCGATCCTGATGGGGGTGGCGGCGGCGCATCCGGGCGTGTTGCGCGATCCGGCGCCGTCGGTCCACTTCGTGAAGATCGCCGACAACGGCATCGAGATCGATCTCAACGTGATCTGCGCCGATCTCGCCAAGCTGAATTCGGTGCGCTCGGATCTGATCTACGTGACGGTGATGAAGTTCCGCGAGGCCGGCATCGCGCTCGCCACCGGCGCCGGCTGAGAGCCGGCGTCGCGGGGGCGGCGTGGCGGGACGGCCGGCGGGGGGCATGCGCGGATCTCCGATCTCGTCGCCCGGGACCCGAACGGATCGGGCAGGGCGCGAAGCGCCGGGGAGGGCGGCTCCCGCCGCGATCGGCGACCGCGACGGGAGACGGCGGTGGTTCTCGCTCCTCAGGAGGCGATGAACTCGTTCCACTTGCGGACCATGTAGTCGTTCTCGTCCATGACGGCGTTCCAGCAGGCGACGTTGCCCATGCGGTCGTCGTAGGAGCCGCCGTCACGCAGGCTGCCTGCCTTCTCGAGCAGCGCGCCGGTCGGGGACAGGATGTCCTTTTCGGCGGGCTTGCCTTCCATCCAATAGGCCCACTCATAGGGCTCCATGTTGGCCCGTGCCGTGGAGAGGACGGCCGAATAGTAGCCCTGGCGGTTGAGATAGGCACCGGCCCAGCCCGACAGGAACCAGTTCACGAACTCGTAGGCCCAGTCGAGCTTCGGACCGGAGACGCCCTTCGACACGCAGAAGCCGGAGGCCCAGGAGCGATAGCCCTCCTTCAGCGGCTGGAAGGTGCAGGGGATGCCCATCGAGCGGACCTTGGTGACCGCCGGCGACCACATCGACTGGATGACGGTCTCGCCCGAGGCCATCAGGTTGACGCTCTCGTTGAAGTCCTTCCAGAAGGCGCGGAACTGACCGGCCTTCTTGGCCTCGGTCAGGATCTTCATGGTGAGATCGATCTCGGCCTTGGTCATGTTGCCCTTGTCGGCATATTTGTACTGGCCGGTCGCCTCGACCACCATGGCGGCGTCCATGATGCCGATCGAAGGGATGTTGAGCAGCGCCGCTTTGCCCTTGAACTCGGGGTTGAGCAACTCGGCCCAGGAGTTGATCGGGCGCTTGATCAGGTCGGGGCGGATGCCGAGCGTGTCGGCGTTGTAGACGGTCGGGATCAGCGTAATCCATTCGGTCGGCTTGGTCGCGAAGGTCTTGGAGGTCTCGCTCTCGAGATAGAGCACCTTCCAGGGCGCGGTGCCCTGGCCGCCGATCTTCTTGCCGTTGGGCAGCTCGCCCTTGGTGAAGACGGGCGTGATGTTGTCGAATTCCTTGATCTTGCGGGCGTCGAGCGGAAGGATGTTGCCCGACGGGATCAGCTTCTTGAGGCTGAAATACTCGGTGTCGAGAACGTCGAAGGAGTTCGGCTGGGTGATGACGCGCTTGGTGACGTCGTCGGTGGTCGCGGTGATGTACTCGATCTTGATGCCGGTGTCGGCGAAGCACTTCTTGGCGATGTCGTCGCCCTCGTTGACGGCGGTGCCGAGGTAGCGCAGCACCTTGGGCTCTGACGACATCACATAGGGAAAGCCGGTGATCGCTCCGGAGCCGGCGGCGATGCCGGCGACGCCCGCGGCTCCCTTGAGGAGCGAACGGCGGCTGAGACCCGTGGTCTTCTCGGTCACGTCGGACATCTTCCAGTCTCCCTCGGACAGGGCGTTCCCGATCTGGGATACGCCGAAGTGGTGGCAGGTCAGGCGAGCGTATGCGCGGCGGCTTCGTCCCAATCGATGGAGACGACGGCGCCGGGTTCGAGCGGGTCGCGGTCGAAGACGGCCTCGGGCACCATGGCGAGGTGCTCGACCCCGTCGGCGGTGGTGACCGCGACGTGGACGTGGGGGCCCTGATATTCGATGGCGCGGACGAAGGCGGGGCGGGGGCCGTCGCCGCGCACGAGGCGGGTCAGGTCGGAGCGGATGGCGATCTTGCCCGTCGGCGTCTCGACCACGTTGTGGCCGCCCATGAAGCGGGCGACGAATTCGGTGCGCGGTGCGTTGAAGACGTCGCGGGGGCTGCCCTGTTGCTCGATCCGGCCGCCGTTCATCAGCACCACCAGATCGGCGAGCGCCATCGCCTCCTCCTGGCCGTGGGTGACGTGGATGAAGGTAATGCCGAGTTCGCGCTGGAGGCGCTTCAGCTCGGCGCGCATCTTCACCCGCAGGAACGGGTCGAGGGCGGAGAGCGGTTCGTCGAGCAGCAGGATCTGCGGCTCGGTGATGAGGGCGCGGGCGAGGGCGACGCGCTGCTGCTGGCCGCCGGAGAGCTGCGAGGGCAGGCGGTCGGCGTAGGGGCTCATGTCGACGAGGTCGAGCAGCTCGCGGGCGCGGGTATGACGGGTCTTCTTGTCGACGCCGCGCATGCGCAGCGCGAAGGAGACGTTGTCGATCACGTCGAGATGGGGAAACAGCGCATAGGACTGGAACATCATGGCGGTGCCGCGCCGGGCCGGCTCGAGGCCGGTGACGTTGGCGCCGCCGAGCACGATGTCGCCTTCCGTGACGCTTTCGTGGCCGGCGATCATGCGCAGCGTCGTCGTCTTGCCGCAGCCCGACGGCCCCAAGAGGCAGCAATAGGTGCCGGCGGGGATCTTCAGATCGATCCCGGCGACGGCGACGACCGGGCCGTAGCGGCGGGTCAGATCGACGAGTTCCAAGGCGGCGGGGTGACCCATGATCGCTCCGTTGTCGGCGTGGCTTCGAGGAGGTTCGCAAACGGCGTGCCAGACGGCACCATTTCGTCAAGTCAATGGATTCATTGACGGAGCGATCGGGTCTCTGAGGCCGCTCCGATCGTCTCGGCGTCTCGGGATGCCTGAAAATAAGGCAAATGCACACGAAAGGCCTTATTTTCGTATACAATCATTTCCGATTGCTCGCTTCGGCGATGGATTATATTGGATGAGACGGCGCGGAGTCGCGTCTTTCGTCGCTTCATCCGCTGCGGCGGGCGGTCGCCGGGAGGGCGCCATGGCCGACATCTTCGCAACTCACGAGGACGCCGGGCCGGATCGGCCCGGCACGCGCGCCGAAGCCATTCACCGCGACATCGTCCGGGCGATCCTCGAGCAGCGGCTCGGGCCCGGCACCAAGCTCGGCGAGGACGAGGTCGGAGCGATCTACGGCGTCAGCCGGACGATCGTGCGCGCGGCGCTGCAGTCGCTCGCCCACGAGGGCATCGTCGTCATCGAGAAGAACCGCGGCGCCTTCGTCGCGCATCCGTCCGTCAAGGAGGCGGCGGAGGTGTTCTCGGCGCGGCGGCTGATCGAGCCCAAGATCACGGAACTGGCGACGGCCCATTGCGAGGTCGCCGGCGCGGCGCTGCTGCGCGATCATCTGGCGCAGGAGAAGGCGGCGGAGCGGGCGGGCGACGATCGCGCGGCGATCCGGCTCTCCGGCGAATTCCATCTGGTGCTGGCGCGCATCGCCGGGCACGGGATCTACGAGAACTTCCTGCGCGAGCTGGTGGCGCGGTCGTCGCTGATCATCCTGCTCTATCGGCGCTCGCGCTCGCAGTGCTGCAAGGTCGATCACCACGCGGCCCTGGTCGAGGCGATCACCGGGGGCCGTAGCGCCGAGGCGGTGGCGCAGATGGTCTCCCATCTCGACGAGATCGAGCGGGATCTCGAACTGGTCGACACCGCCATTCCGATCAAGCCGCTGTCGGAACTGCTCGGCGCGCGCTGAGCGCGCGGCCGTGCCTCGCTCGGACCAGGCCGCCGGGTCTCAGAACTCGACGTCGAGTTCGTCCATTTCTTCCGGCTCGGCCAGCGCGGCGTCGATCCATTCGGTCATCAAGGGCCAGGCCATGACGGTGGCGCGATAGGTCTCGCAGACCGGATCGAGCTTCACGTCGTAGGTGGTGAAGCGGGCGGCGACGGGGGCGTACATCGCATCGGCGAGCGTCGGCGCCTCGCCGAACAGGAACGGACCCTTCGAGGCGGCGAGCGCCTCCTTCCAGATGGCGCGGATGCGCTCGATGTCGCCGAGCGCGCCGGCCCAGACCTTGAAGTTCGGGTAGTGGGCCTTGAGGTTCATCGGCAGGGCCGAGCGCAGATTGGCGAAGCCGGAGTGCATCTCGCCGGAGATCGAGCGGCAATGGGCGCGCGCCACCCGCTCCTTGGGGATGATGCCGGCCTCGGGGCGCTGCTCGTCGAGATATTCGGCGATCGCCAGCGTGTCCCAGACCTCGAGCCCGTCGTGGGCGAGGCAGGGCACGAGGAAGGACGGCGACAGCAGCAGCAGTTCGGCGCGGGTCGAGGGGTCGTCCATCGAGGCGATCCTCTCCTCGAAGGCGAGCCCGCTCATGCGCGCGAGAAGCCAGCCGCGCAGCGACCAGGACGAGTAGTTCTTGCTGGATATCGTCAGCGTGGCCGAGGGCATGAGCCGGTCTCCTTCCGAGATCGCCACCACCGGGCCGGCCCGCGAGGGCGCAGCGTCGGTCGAAGCCGTTCCAGAATTATCTCGCAAGCAATTGCAATTTGCACTAGCCTTTTCACGTCCGCGTCTTCCTGACGCGAACCGAGCGGGGGCGAGGGCGTCCGCTGCGAACCTTCCGAGCCGCACGGGATTTCTCGACGGCGCTCATCGGGTTACCGCATGCTCTATCTCGCCTATCAGAGCCAGAACGACCTCGCCGATCCCCTGCGGACCGTGGCGCGGACGATGATGTCGACGCTGGGACCCTGGCTCACCTCGTCGGCGCCCGCGGGGCTGCGATCTCTGGCCGCCGCCTACGAGATGATCTCGCGCGCCTCGCTGACCCATAGCCGCCCGCCCTACGGGATCGAGGAGGTCGTGGTCGGCAACGAGACGGTCAAGGTGGAGGAGAAGCCGCGCTTCGTGGCGCCCTTCGGCACGCTGCTGCACTTCAAGAAGGACGTGCAGGTGGCGCAGCCGCGGGTTCTGGTGGTGGCGCCCTTGTCGGGCCATTTCGCCACGCTGCTGCGCAACACGGTCAAGACGCTGCTCGCCGATCACGACGTCTACATCACCGACTGGCACAATGCGCGCGACGTGCCGCTGACGCAGGGCCGGTTCGGTTTCGAGGATTACGTCGACACGATCGTCACCTTCCTCCAGGTGCTGGGGCCGGGGACGCATGTGGTGGCGGTGTGCCAACCCTGCGTGCAGGTGATGGTGGCGACGGCGGTGATGGCGGAGAACGACGATCCGGCGCAGCCGCGCTCGATCACGCTGATGGCCGGGCCGGTCGACACCCGCGTCAACCCGACCAAGGTCAACGAACTCGCCACCTCCAAGCCCTACGAGTGGTTCGAGACGAACATGATCGCCACCGTGCCGAGCCGTTGGCCGGGGGCGGGGCGGCGGGTCTATCCGGGCTTCGTCCAGCTCTCCGCCTTCATGGCGATGAACATGGACCGCCACGTCAAGGCGCATCGCGAACTCTACGAGCATCTCGCCAAGGGCGAGACAGAGAAGGCGGCGGTGACCAAGGCCTTCTACGACGAGTATTTCGCGGTGCTGGATCTCGACGCCGCGTTCTATCTCGAGACGATCCTGTGGGTGTTCCAGGAGGCGCGGCTGCCGCGCGGGGTGATGACCCATCGCGGTCGCACGGTCGACCCGCGCGCGATCCGGCGCACGGCGCTGCTGACGGTGGAGGGCGAGCGCGACGACATCTGCTCGCTCGGCCAGACCGCGGCGGCGCACGATCTGACGCCGTCGCTGAAGCCCTATCGCAAGCGCCATCACATGCAGGCCGGTGTCGGCCATTACGGCGTCTTCTCGGGCAAGCGCTGGGACAATCAGATCTATCCGATCGTCCGCAACGTCATCCTGTCGGCCGACTGAGCGCCCGTTTCGGGGGGACGTCGTCCCGCCCGTGCGTGCGGGCTCCCTATGAGGCTCGCGCCCTCCGGACGAGGCCGAAGGGCGCGGCGGTGGCCTCAGCGGAAGTTGATGGTCCGCGACGGCTGGTCGCGATCGACCGTGATCACGTCGAAATCGACCAGCTTCTCACGCGACTCGCAGGTATAGTTCGAGGAGTTGTAGCGCTCGAAGGCCTTCTGCTTGTCGATGCAGAGCTTCCAGTCGCCGCCGGACGGCCAGTAGCGGCGGCCGTGTTCCCATTCCGCGTAATAGGCGAACTTGATCTTCTGGAAGCGCCCGAAGAGGGCGTGGAAGGTGCGGCAGGAATTCTTCTCGATCTTGAACCACCCCTTGAGCGTGACGTACTGGTCGTCGGGGTCCTTGAAATAGGCGATGGCCGAGAAGAGCGGCGCATAGGGCGAGCGATTGCAGAGATCGACGTCGATGGAGCCGCTCTGGCTGCCGCTCGACGACAGCACGTTCTGGGCGACCACGATTTCGGCGCCGGTTCCGGCGGAGGCGGCCGGCCGCTTCTCGGCGAGCGGGCCGAAATGGGCGGTCTCGGCGGCGGCGAGCCGCTCGGGCCGGCAGCCCTGAACGGTGGTGGCGTCGCAGCGCGCTCCGGCTTCCTCCAGCCCCGGCTCGGGTGCGGCCGAGGCGATTCCGCACAGTCCCATCAAGGCGATGAACGCAATCGACTGTCGCATTCGACGATCTCCCCCTCTTCGATCCCCCAACCGTCGTGGGTGACGTTCCGGGCGATCACGGGCGGGAGACACGGGCCGATCCCGGGCCGGTGCGGCGGGCGACACACGTGGTCCGGCGCCGGGAACGGGCCCGAAACAAAACGACGGAAACTCAAAAAAAACACGAAACCGGCCGTTACGGAAGTGCGAAACGCCCCGGGCGGGGCGCTTCGTCTTCGGCATGGCTCGTGTCGAGGGGACGTCCCCGGCCTCAGTCGCGGGCGAAGGGCTTCATCTTGAGGAGCGTGCGGTCCTTCAGCACGGCGTGATGGAGGATGCCGGCGACGGCATGGGCGAAGGCGAGCGCCAGCAGTGCGTGGCCGGCGAACTCGTGGACGCCGCCGATCAGCTCGGAGAGGTCGTGGTTCTGGGCCATCGGCGAGGCGATCTCGAACAGGCCGAAGAAGGGCAGCGAGCGGCCGTTGGTGAAGGTCGCGGCGATGCCGCCGAGCGGCACGGCGATCATCAGGAGATAGAGGAGGCCGTGGCCGAGCTTGGCGAGGAGGCCGGCGAGCGGCTCCCACGGGGTCTTCTCGGTCTCGGGGGCGGCATGGGTGAGGCGCCAGGCGACGCGCACCAGCAGCAGCGCGAAGACCACCAGGCCGACGCTCTTGTGGGCCATCATCAGCTTGATCGCGGTCTCGCGGGGCTGATCCTCGCGCACCACCGCGAGCACCCAGGTCAGCGGAATGAGCAGCGCCATGGACCAATGCAGCGCCTTGACGCCGGCGTCCCAGTTGCGCGGGGCGGCGGGGGAGGTGGAAAGAACGGACATTCGAAAAGTCTCCATGACGAATTCGCCCCGCGCCATTCGCGGCGGCGGCGAATTCAGGTCGACGACGCGGCGGACCGTATTCCGCCGACATGAAAGCAGGCTGAACCGGCCCGCCGCAAGCCGGGGGAAAAGCGGAGGCGCGGCGTTCGGCGATCGAGCCGGACGGCTTCAGGTGGGCTCTTCGAAGAGGACAGCGCCCCGCCTCGCGGGGCGCGATATGAAAACGGCCCGCACGAGGCGGGGAGGAATATGAAAACGGCCCGCACGAGGCGGGCCGGGCAGGGTCTCGCCGCTGGCGAGGCCGATGTCTCCATCCGGACGCTTCGGTCCGGGTGCGAGAGGTTCACGGCTCAGAAGAGCCCGACACACAACGCGGAAACGAACAGGAACGCGGCGGAGACCATGATCAGGTCGAAGGTCCGGTTCAGGGCCATTTGGCTCCTCCTTCATCGTTGTCGACTGGCCGCTCTTCGACGGCGGACACGAGTCTAGAGGCCGAAGCGGGGCAGGAAAAGGTAAATTCGTCGCTGCGGCGCCGAGATCGGTGGGAAAAAATCCTTCGCGCCCGCGAAGGCACGGCGCCGAAATCGCGCGCCGCGCCGGGGCGATCCCGGCCTCACCAGGGCAGAATTCCGCCGTCCCAGACGTGGAAGACGGGCGCGCGCGTGAGGCCGAGGCGGTCGACGATCCGGGTGAGGCCGGTGGCGCTCATCTCAGGGGTGATGTCGGCCTCCGACCCGCCCATGTCGGTCTTGACCCAGCCGGGATGGCAGACCGCGACGGCGATGCCCTCCTCGGCGAGGTCGGTGGCGAGGCACTGCATCACCTTGTTCACCGCCGCCTTGGCCGAGCGATAGGCGACGTGGTCCGACTTGGTGGTGCTCATCGAGCCCATGCCGCTGGAGACGGTCAGGATCTTGCCGTGGTCGGACAGCCGCAGATTGGGCAACAGCGCCTGCGACACCGCGAGCGGGGCCATCGTGTCGACCCGGAACACCTCGGCCCAGCCGGCGAAGTCCATGTCGAGGGTCGACTGGCGCTCGGGGCCGATGATGCCGGCGTTGTTGATCAGGACGTCGATGCGCCGGCCCTGGAGCCGTTCGGCGAGGGCGGCGATCGAAGCGGGATCGGTCACCTCGAGCCGGTGGACCTCGATCGTGTCGGGATGGCGGGCGACGATCGCCGCGAGATCGGACAGGCGTTCGGGATCGCGCACGGTGGCGATCACCTCGTCGCCGCGATCGGCGAGCGCGGCCACGAGGGCCAGACCGATGCCGCGCGCGGCGCCGGTGACGAGAACGGTCGACATGGGGTTTCTCCCGCGATGGGCGTCGCGGCCAGTGTGGACCGGCCGGCCGGCGAGGGGAAGGGGGCGGCGGCGGGCAAATCGCCCCGGCGTCGCGCCCCGGTCGAACCTCAGCCGGGTCGGCTCGGCGGTGGGGCGAGGGCGCGGCGCATGAAGATCTCGCTCTGACCGGCGGCGACGAGATCGGGGATCGGGCCGACCTCGACGAAGCCGAGCGCGGCATAGGTGGCGCGGGCGGCGGCGTTCCATTCGGTGACGCAGAGCCAGAGATTGGCGTCGAGGCCTTCGACCTCGCGCGCCATCCAGCCGATCACCCGGCGCGCGATCCCCCGGCGCTGCGCCTCGGGCAGGATCGCGATGGTCTCGAGATAGGGGCCGCGCATGAAGGGGTGGCGCACGGCGACATAGCCGACGAGCCGGCCGGCGTCGACGACGGCGAAGCGGTGGGCGCCGGGCGAGGGGCGGGTCATGCGGTCGGCCATGGCGGCGGCGGCGAGCCCGAGCCGTGCCCACGGGTCGAGGGCGACGACCCGGGCGGCGAGGGCCGGCGCCGTGGCGGTGTCGAGCGGGAGGAGGGTGACCGAGTCGAGGTCGTGGCGGCGGGCGGCGAAGGGCAGGGCGTGGGCCGCTGCGCGGGCGTCGGTCATGGCGTGGGCGCTCCGGTGGCCGGTTTCGCCGTCCCGGCGGCCGGGGCGCCGAAGGGGCGCTCGGGCGCGGCGAGGGGCTTCGTCGAGGGCTTGCGGCCGCCGAGGGCCGCCCAATGATCGTATTTGTCGGTGTCGCCGGGGTGGGAATCGTAACAGGTCGGGGTCACCACCGGGCGCCCCCGGGCGAGGAGGTCTCCGACGGAGACGAAGCGGTAGCCCTGGGCAGTCAGCCGGTCGAGGATGCGCGGCAGGGCCGCGCCGGTGTGGAAGCCGCGGCCGTTGGCGTGGGCGAGGACGATCGAACCGGGGCGGACGCCGCGCAGGGTCTCGGCGACGATCATGTCGGCGGAGGCGAAGGGCGAGGGATCGCCGGTCGAGACGTCCCATTGGATCGCCGCCATGCCGGCGGCATTGACGGCGGCCATCGAGCGGGCGTCGCAGGCGCCGAACGGGAAGCGCAGATATTTCGACCGCGCCTGCCATCCGGCGTCGCGGAAGGCGGCCTCGGGGGCGAGGATCTCGCGGGCGAGGCGGGCGTCGTCGACGAGACGCAGATTGGCGTGGGTCCAGGTGTGGTTGGCGATCTCGAAACGGGGATCGGCGGCCAACTCGCGGAAGCGCTCGGGATGGGTCGCGGCCCAGTGGCCACCGACGAAGAAGGTGGCGGCGATGCCGCGCCGGCGCAGCGTGTCGACGATCTCGCCGTCGTAGCCGGCGACCTCGCCGGCGGTCTCGCAGAGGTCGAAGGTGAGCGCGACGAGCTTCTCGCCCGGCGGCAGGTCGACCCGGCGCACGGAGCCGGCGAGGCCGGGGGGAAGCAGCGGCGCCGGCGGCAGGGCGGTGAAATCCGGCACGGCGACGCGCGCGCGCGGCGAGCCCTTGGCGATCGTCTTCTCGCTCGGCGACCACGGGCGGGGGGCGGCGGCGGGGCCGGTGACGGGGGGCGGCGTATCGGTGGCGGCGGCGGGCAGGGGGGCGAGCAGAAGGGTGGCGAGGAGGAACGCGCGGACGGGCAGGGGCATGTGGCTCACGAGAGGTTCACGTCGGAGCGACGATTCGATTCGACATTAACGGAACCTTTCCGGATCGGCGCGCAAACTCGCGCCATGAAGCGTATCTTGTACCCTGCGTTCGTCTTCGCCCTCGCCGCGTCGGTCGGCGGCTGTTCGCTGTTCGGCTCCTGGGGAGGTCCGAAGCGGGCGGCTTGGCGTTCCCAGGCGGAAAACGCCTGTCTCTCCTCCGGCGCGGTCAGGCCGTCGGCGGTGGTGCGTCCGATCGGCGAGGTCGACGGACCCGGCGCCTGCGGCGCCGATCGGCCCTTCAAGGTCTCGGCGCTCGGCCGCGAGACGCCGATCCCGCTCAACGAGCAGACGGCGATGAACTGTCCGCTGGTGGCGGCGACCGACAATTGGCTCGAGCGGGTGGTGCAGCCGGCGGCGGAAGCCTTCTTCGGTCAGCCGGTGGTCGAGGTGCAACACATGGGCACCTACAGCTGCCGCCGCATCGCCGGCAGCCGCTACATGTCCGAGCACGCCTACATGAACGCCATCGACGTCTCCGGCTTCAAGCTGGCGGACGGGCGCACCGTGCGGGTCAAGACGGGCTGGCGCTCGGCCGACGCCTCGGAAGCGAGCTTCCTGCGCGCCGTCGGCGGTTCGGCCTGCGACGACTTCACGACGGTGCTCGGGCCGGGCTCGGGCGCGGCCCATCAGGACCATCTCCATCTCGATCTGGCCCGCCATTCCAAGGGACGGCGGGTGTGTCGGGGCGGCGACGAGCCGGTGCCGGAGGGTGGGCGTCTCCTGTCGTTCTTCAAGGACGACACGATCTTCAAGGACGACCAACTCGACAGGACCGGGTCGATCCCCGGCGACGGCGACGACGAGATCCGCGATCCCGAAGAGGGCATCTACGACAAGTGAGCACGAGACGGTCGAGCGGGAAGCGGGCGCGCGAGACGACGGCGCGCCGCCTCCCGCCCCGATCTCGGTCCATCGTCACGGCCGCGACGAAGTCGTAGGTCCATGGTGCCTCCCGGGCGACCGTGCCGGTCGCCGGACGAGCCGGACGGCCGGGCCGGTCGCCGGACGAGACGGAGTGATCCCGCGATGACCATGCCGAAATACGAGACCGGCCGCGCGGCGGCCCTGGCGCTCAGGCCGGACGAGCCGGTCTATTGTTTCCGCCCGTCGGTGCTGGCGCGCGACGTGGCCACCTTTCTCTCCGCCTTTCCCGGCAAGACCGCCTATGCGGTGAAGACCAACGGCGAGCCCTTCGTCCTGGAGACGGTGGCCGGCGCCGGGGTCCGGGCCTTCGACGTGGCGTCGCGGGCGGAGTTCGAAGCGGTGCGCGCGGTGGCGCCGACCGCCGAGCAGCTCTACATGCATCCGGTCAAGTCGCTCTCCGACATCCGTCGGGCGCTGGAGACCTTCGGCATCCGCACGATGGCGCTCGATCATCCCGACGAGTTCGAGAAGATCCGGTTGATCGTCCAGGCGCTCGACCTCGATCCGCGGACGATCTCGCTCTTCGTGCGCCTCGCCACCAAGGGGCATGCCGCCTACGAACTCTCAAAGAAGTTCGGCGCGGCGCCGGGCGAGGCGGTGGAGCTCCTCCAACGGGTCGACCGGGCCGGGTTCCGGGCGGGTCTCTGCTTTCACGTCGGCTCCCAGGTCGAGGAGATCTCGACCTACGACGGCGCGCTGGCGCTCGCCGCCTCGGTGCGCCGTCAGGCCAAGGTCGATCTCTGCGGGCTCGACATCGGCGGTGGCTTCCCCGCGCCCTACGGCCGCGATCCGCGCGGGCCGGAGAAGGCGGTTCCCGATCCGGCGCGGCTCGTCGCCGACATCGCCGCCGACGTCGCCCGGCACGGGTTCGACGACCTCGAACTGGTCGCCGAGCCGGGCCGGGTGATGGTGGCGCGGTCGCTCTCCGTGATCGTCCGGGTGCTCCTGCGCGACGGCAAGCGGATCTACATCAACGACGGCATCTGGGGCTCTCTCTCCGACAGCTGGACCGGCAAGATCACCCTGCCGGCCCGGCTGATCCCGGACCCGGCGCGGCGGCGGCGGGTGGGCGACCCCAAGCGCCTCGAGGATTTCCGGGTGTGCGGGGTCACCTGCGACTCGGTCGACATCCTGTCGCGGCCGTTCTGGCTGCCTTCGACGGTCGACACCGGCGACTTCATCGAGATCGGTCACATCGGCGCCTATTCGCTGTCGCTCCGGACTCGATTCAACGGCTTCCACCCCGACACGTTCGTCGAGGTGGAACACGCCTTCGAGGACGATCCCGACGGTCTCGAGGGCTTCGCCACGGTCGAGACCTGGGGCGAGCCGGTCCAGGAGGCGGTCGCCGGCGAGAACGGCTGATCGGCCGTCCGGAGGGACGAAAAGACGAGTCGCGGGAATCCCTTGGGGCCGAGGGCGGAGACGGAGAGTCCGGTCGCGCCGCGATCGGCGTCCCGGGCTCGTCCGTCGTCTCGAGGGTGGGGCGCAAGTCCTTGCGGACGAATCGAAAAATCGCCCACTTCAAGTGACGATTCCGCTTCTTCACGGATCGAATCCGCGACCTCGCGCGGTTTCGAGCGCGGCGGCCGCGCCGAGGCCGAGGAGGACGGCGGCGACGATCGCGACGAGCGCCGCGGGATCGGCGAGGCCGAGCGCGGGCGGGCGCAGCAGCGCGGTGCGATCGACCACGCCGAGGATCGATCCGAGGTCGGCGACGGCGAGGGCGAGGGTGAAGCCGATCACGGCGGCGAGCGGCAGGACCGGCGCGAGCGTCGGGCGCAACGGCGCGTGGAGACCGTCGAGCCGGCTCGGCGGCAGGTGGGCGAGGAGGAGGGCGGCGACCGGGCCGAGCGCGGCGAGCGTCTGGGCGAGGACCGCGACCCAGGCGCCGGCCGGCAGATCGGCGGCATCGGCGAGGAGGCGCAGCCCGAGGCCGAGCATGGGCGGCGGCAGCGCCAGCGCGATCAGGGCGAGCGCGGCGAAGGGGCGGGAGCGGCAGCGCCGCGAGCGCTCGACAGCGACCACGACGGCGAGCGCGCCGAGGAGGGCGAGGCCGGCGGCGAGGCCGGCGCGGACGAATTCGCCGATCGCCTCGACCGCGCGCGCGTCGAGCGTGAGGGGCGACGGGTCGAGGCCGGTGAGGAGACGCCGCGCGACGGCGAGGAGGAGGGCGAGCGAGAGGCCGATCAGAGCGGCGGCCACGACGTCGGCCCCGCGCGAGCCCGGATCACCTCCCTCTCGGCCGCCGTGACGCGTGTCGTCGCCGAGGGGACCAGGGGAGCGGAGGCGGGGCATCGATCCCGGAGGCGGGGCGAGCCGGGCGGCGGCGACGGCGAGGAGCGCGGCGAAGCCGGCGGCGACGGCGAAGGCGGCGAGGGCTCCGGCGGCGGCGGAGGGAAAATCGATCGCCGCGACGATGCGGTGGCGCAGCCATTCGCCGAAGGTGGTCGGCGCCGTCGCCGCGCCGACGATCCGGCCGATCGAGAGATCGCTCGTGAGGCGCAGGACGGCGGCGACGGCGACGATCGCCAGCGTCGGCGCGAGGCGCGGCAGGATGATCCTGCGGCCGATCGCGAGGGCCGAGAGGCCGAGGTCCTCGGCGCTGGCGATCTCGGAACGCGGCAGGCGGGCCCCGGCGAGCGCGAACGCGATCACCGCGGGCGGCAGGACCGCGAGGACGAGGCCGGCGAAGGCGAGGCCGGGCGAGGGCGCGAGGCCGAGGCTCCGGCCGAGGTCGGCGACGGCGGCGGCGAAGAGCGGCGGCGGCAGGGCGAGCGGCGCGAGCAGGGTCGCGAGCGCGAGGATCCGCGATCGCGGGCGCAAGCGGGCGAGGGGGCCGGCGATCAGGCCGGCGAGGGCGAGGGCGACGAGGGTCGCGGCGACGATCTCGGCGGCGGCGAGGGCGAGGGGGCGCAGGACCGGGGCGAGCCGCGCCCAGGGCGCGAGACCGTGGGTCGGGCGCGGCTGGCGGGCGATGCTCTCGATCTCGTCGATGCGGGCGGCGACGAAGCGGATCTCGGTGTCGAGCTGGAAGCGGGTCTCGCCGCGCTGCGCGCTCTCCCAGGCGCGGCTCAGACGGCGCTGTTCCGAGGAGAGGTCGAGCAGGCGCTGGGCGAGCGCCGGGTCGACCGGGATCCATGTCTCGGTCGATCGGGCGACGAGGGTGCCGACCAGGGCGAGCCAGACCAGCGCGAAGGCGGCGAGGCCGGCACGGCAGAGGCTGGAGACGCGGCGCGAGCGATCACCCACCGAAGTCGCCCCCGCTCTCGGCCGGGTGAATCCAGACGTCGTCGGCGTCGATCGCCAGCAGGCTGCGGCCGGCCAGCAACAGGCGGTGGAGGCCGCGATCGAGCCGGACCAGGGTGAGGCGGGTGTCGCCGACCGCGAAGACGTGGCGGACGAGCGGGCCGGTCAGGCGGCGTTCGACGAAATCGGCCTCGAAGCGATTGACGACGCGGTCCGGCGCCGGCTCCCGGTCGGCCAGATCGATGCGTTCGGGGCGGATGGCGGCGGTGACGGCGGTGCCCGGCGCGATCTCGCCGAAGAGGGTGCCGACGAGCGGGCCGATCGGCGTGTCGATGCGGCCCTTGCCGCCCTGGGCGTCGATCAGTCGACCCGGCACCACGTCGACGGCGCCGCCGAGACGGGCGACGGCGAGGGAGAGCGGCGCCGACCAGATCCGGTCGGGCGTGTCGATCTGGACGAGGCGGCCGCCGTGGAGGGCGCCGACCCGATCGGCCCGGGCGAGGGCCTCGGCGGGATCGTCGCAACGTTCGAGGACGCTCACGCCGGTGTCGCGGCGGATCCGGTCGAGGAGGTCGCGCAGCGGCGGGCGGTCGGCGACGGGAACCCCGAGAAAGGTCCGGTCGAGGAGAAGCAGCGCCGGCTCGGCGGCGAGCGCGCGGATCAGCGCCACCCGGCAGAGGGTGGCGGCGTCGAGCGCGACGGGGAAGCGATCGGCGACGTCGGCGAGGCCGTAGTCCTCGAGCAGCGCGCGGGCGCGGGCGCGGCGGGCGCCGCGATCGTGGGGGTGGCGCCGGCCGGCGGCCAGGGCGACGGCCTCCTCCACCCGGACGGCGGCGAAGAGGCCGGGATCGGCGGCGACCAGGACGCCGGGGCGCTCGCCGGGCGGGCGATCGGTGACGTCGACGCCGCCGACGACGACGCGGCCGATGTCGGGTCGGGCGAAGCCGGCGACGAGCCGGAGCAGGGTGAGAGCGGCGCCGTCGCCGCGCTCGAGGAGGGCGACGTGCTCGCCGGCGGCGACCTCGAGATCGAGGGACGCCAGGGTGGGCAGGCCGGCGGCGGCCCGTGACACGCCCTTCAGACTCAGGTCCTGACCGAGCATGGGATCCTCGCCGTCGTGATGGGGCGAAGCTAGTCGGAGCGGAGGCGAACGACAACCACCGCGATCGGCGCGGTCCACGGCGCCGGGCGACATCTCGTCATTTGCCGGCGACCGGGCCGGTGCACTAGTGTGCCCGGCCGAACCAGAGAGGCGATCGAACGGCGGATGACGACGGAACGAGGACGGCTCGATCGCGGGATCGAGGATGCGCAGGAGACCGGGTCCAGGTTGTGGGCGGGGCTCGGCCGGATCGTCGATTTCGTCGGCGACCTGACCGGGGTCGGGCCGTTCCTGGAGACCGTCGGCGAGCGCCTTCAGACCTGGCTCGGCGGGCAGGGCGAGGTCGCCTTCACGGTGGCGCTGATCTCGCTCTCCGCAAAGATGGCCATGGCCGACGGGGTGGTGACGCGCGACGAGATCGCGATGTTCCGCCGGGTGGTCGAGGTGCCGCCGGGCGAGGAGCGCAACGTCGAGCGCCTGTTCGACCTCGCCCGCCGCGACGTCGCCGGATTCGAGGCGCATGCCCGGCGGATCGCGACGCTGGCCGAGGGGGACGCGATCTTTCTCGGCGACGTCCTGACGGGACTGTTCCACATCGCGGCGGCGGATTCCTACGTCCACGAGGCGGAACTCGCCTTCCTCGAGCGCGTCGCCGAGCTGTTCGGCTTCGACGAGGCGGCGTTCGACCGGGTGGCGAGCGGCTTCGTGCGACGCCACGGGCCCGACCCCTACGGGGTGATCGGGGTCGACCGCGAGGCGAGCGACGCGGAGGTGAAGGCGGCGTGGCGGCGGGCGGTGGCGGAGTGCCATCCCGATCGCCATTTCGCCCACGGATTGCCGCACGAGGCGATGGCGATCCTCAACGATCGATTGGCGGCGGTGAACGCGGCCTGGGAGCGGATCCGGATCGAGCGCGGCGCGGCGTGAGGCGGATCGAGGAAGGCGGGACGATGGAAAGCGAAACGGGAGGCGTCCCCTTCGCCGCCGACACGGCGGTGGTCGACGTGGTCAGGCCGTCGCCGAACTTCGGCGCGCGACGCGGGCGCTGGGCCGAGACCGGCCCCGATCTCCTGTTGCTGCATTATACCGGCATGCCGGCCGGGCGCGGGATGAGCGCGGCCGAGCGGGCGATCCGCTGGCTGACCACGCCGGTGTCGCAGGTCTCCGCCCATTACGTCGTCGCCGAGGACGGCACCGTGACGCAGCTTGTGGCCGAAGGCGCGCGCGCCTGGCACGCGGGCCGTTCGTCCTGGGCGGGCGAGGAGGACGTCAATTCCGCCTCGATCGGCATCGAGATCGCCCATCCCGGCCATTGGTGGGATCTGGCGGCGGTGCCGGACCGCGACGCGGAGGAGATGCCGGAGATCCACCCCGGCTACGGCGATTTCGCCGAGGTTCAGATCGCGGCGGTGATCGCGCTTTCGCGCGACATTCTCGCCCGTCGTGCCATCCCCGCCGATCGCGTTCTCGCCCATTCCGACGTGGCGCCGGGGCGCAAGCGCGATCCGGGCGAGAAGTTTCCCTGGGACCGGCTCGCCGCGGCGGGCGTCGGCCTCTGGGTCGAGCCGGCGCCGATCGGATCCGGCATGGGGCGGACGCTCGCTCCGGGCGAATGCTCGCCGCCGGTCGCCGCCCTCCAGGCGATGCTCGCGAGCCATGGTTGGGGCATTGCCGTGACCGGGGTCTACGACACGGCGACCCGCGAGGTGGTCGAGGCGTTCCAACGCCATTTCCGTCCGGCCCTGGTCGACGGCATCGCCGATCCCTCGACGATCGCGACGCTGCGCGGCCTGCTCGATCGCGCCGTCGCCGGCGAGGTGGTCGCATGAGGCGGAGCGATCGGCGATCGAGGTTCGGTCTCGCGGCGGGTCTGGCGCTCGGCGCCGGGGTCGTCGCGGCGAACCCGGCGAGCGCCGTCGCCGACGAGGCGGTATCGAAGCTGGTCGACGCGCGGATCGCGCGCGCCTGGTCGGCGGTGCGCGGCGAATTCGACCCGACCGCCGACGACGCACCCCCGGCGCCGCTCGAGGCGAGGATCCTCGCGGCTCCGCCCGGGGTGATGCCCGAGACGGAGGCGGCGGCCGGCGATCCGGCGTCCGGTCCGGCGGAGGTGGCGCCCGGCGTTCCGGCGATCGGCTATGCGCCGGTGTCGGACGGGTCGGTGTTTCCGGCCGACCGGGCCTTCGCGGCGGGGCCGCATCCGATCGCGGTGCCGATGCCGCGCCGCCGTCCGTCGGTGCCGACGGTGGCGACCCAGGTGGCGGCGCTCGACGCGGCGGCCGGGGTCGGCGCGTCGGCGCGGCTCGCCGAGGCGCCGCCGATCCTCGCCGAGGACGGCGTCTTCGGTCCGCCGAGGAAGGTGCCGAAGGAGGCGCTGCCCTACCTTCATCTGATCAAGCGCGAGGCGGCGCGGAACAAGGTGCCGCTGTGGCTGGCGATCGGTGTCGGATATGTCGAGAGCAAGTACGATCCGAAACTGCGCGGCTCGCATACGGTGGTCGGCATCATGCAGGTGATGCCGTCGACGGCGCGGTTCCAGGGCTACAAGGGGACGAACGAGCAGTTGTTCGACCCGGAGACCAACATCGTCTGGGGCATGCGCGAACTCGGCTGGACCTGGGCGGCGGCCAAGGGCGATCCGTGCCTCGCCGTCGCCAAATACAAGGGCGGCATCATGACGAAGTCGATCTCGGCGGCGGCCTGGAACTATTGCATCAGGGCGAAGCAGGTCACGGGGATGCTGTGAGCGGGGTCTTCCCCTTGACCGCGCGCGGCTTATCGACCATGTCTCGCCCGCCAGTCGGCCGGGCGGCCGCTCCGGGGAAACCCGGGGAGGAAAGTCCGGGCTCCACGGAAAGACGGTGCCGGTCAACGACCGGCGAGGGCGACCTCAGGGACAGTGCCACAGAAAACGGACCGCCTCGGTCTCGTCGCGAGACGAAGGCCTCCTTCGGGAGGTGACCGCGGTAAGGGTGAAAAGGTGGGGTAAGAGCCCACCGCGGACCCGGCAACGGGGACGGCACGGCAAACCCCACCGGGAGCAAGACCGAATAGGGGCGGCGTGGGCTCGAAAGAGTTCCGGTCTTTTCCGGACCAGTCGCCCGGGTTGGTTGCGCGAGGCGTCCAGCAATGGACGTCCCAGACGAATGGCCGCCACGTGGGCGAAAGCCCGCCATACAGAACCCGGCTTACAGGCCGGCTGGCACCTCTCCTCCGTCTCACGACGTTTCGCAAGGGTCGAAACGTCGTGGGAGCGGTCCGCTTTGCCAATCGGGCCGTCACACCGGCTCCCAGCGGTCGTGGTCGCCGGCGCGATAGATCGCGTCGATCATCATCTGATTGGCGCGCGACTGTTCCAGCGTGAAGATCTCGGCCGCCCCGCCGGTCGCGGCGGTGACGAAGGCCTCGACCTCGCGGCGATATTGGCGATCGTCCTGGAAGCGCTCGACGGTGGAGCGGGTGTGCGCGCGGTCGGTGATCTCGATCTCCTCGGCGCCCCAGCGGTTCGTGTTGAAGGGCGAGCGCAGCTCGATGAAGCCCTCGTCGCCGTGGAAGACCATCGATTGGCGCGCGGCGAGTTGGGTCGAGACGTAGAAGCTCAATTCGAAGGTGCCGAAATCGGCGCGCACGCTCGCCCAGACGTCGGTGCCGAAGTCGGGATCGCGCTCGAGGCTCGCCTGGACGCGGAGCGGTTCGGCGCCGGTGGCGAAACGGGTGGTGACGGTCGGGTAGACGCCGATGTCGGGCAGGCCGCCGCCGCCGAGCTCGGGGCGGTTGCGCAGGTCGGCGGCGTCGCGGTTCCAATAGCTGAAGGCGCCCTGGACCTGACGCAGGCGGCCGATGCGGCCCTCGGCGAGGAGCGCGCGGACGCGCCGCCACGGCGAGGCATAGGTCACCATGAAGGCCTCGGAGACGAGGACACCGTTGCGATCCCGGGCGGCGATCAGGGCGTCGACGTCGCCGGCCCGCAGCGCGATCGGCTTTTCGCACAGGACGTGCTTGCCCGCGTCGGCCGCGCGCAGGGTCCATTCGACGTGCTGCGAGGTCGGCAGGGGGATGTAGACGCCGTCGACGTCGGGGCTCGCGAGCAGGGCCTCGTAGGAGGAGAAGACCCGCGCGGCGCCGAAGCGCGCGGCCATACCCTCGGCGCGGGCGCCGTCGCGACTGGCGATCGCGGCGACGACGCCGTTCTCGGACTCGAGGATCGCGGGGACGACGAGGTCCCGTCCGATCCTGGCGGTCGACAGAATGCCCCAGCGAAACATCGCGTTCTCCTTGGTTCTCGCGGGGATCCTAGCACCGGACGGGGCCGGTTCGAGGGGGCGGATCGCCGCGTCGGGGGCGTTCCGGCGTCAAGGAAATCTTCATCGTAAACGCGCGATTAACCGTGAGGGTGTTGGAATGCCCGGGAATGGTCGAAGCGGGTCGGGCGCCTCGACGGTCGGTACTCATGGGGTTCCACTCGGGTTCTCGTCGAATGTCGCTCGCCGTTTCGTCTCGGTCCGTGCTCGCCCACCCGTTCGGCGGGGCGGTCGATGCGCGTCGCCGGATGCGGCGATCGACGGTGGCGGGGACCGTCGAGAGGAGCCGAAGCGCCCGGTTCGGAGGTCGAGAGATGAATGGGGGATGCGCGGACGAGGGCTCTCGTCCGCATCTGCCGGTGATGCTCGGCGAGGTTCTGGCGCGTCTGGCGCCGAAGCCCGGCGAGATCCATGTCGACGGCACCTTCGGGGCCGGCGGTTACACCGGCGCGATCCTCGAGACCGGCGCGTCGGTGATCGCGATCGACCGCGATCCGACCGCGATCGAGGCGGGCGCCGCGTTGGTGGCCGCTTCGGGCGGGCGGCTGACGCTGGTCGAGGGCGTCTTCGGTGATCTCGACGAGCACGTGCGCGACCTCGGCCACGACGCGGTCGACGGGGTGGTGCTCGACATCGGCGTCTCCTCGATGCAGCTCGACCGGGCCGAGCGCGGCTTCTCCTTCCGCTTCGACGGCCCCCTCGACATGCGCATGGCCTGCGACGGGCCGAGCGCCGCCGACATCGTCAACGGCGCCGACGTCTCGACGCTCCACCGCATCTTCAACGCCTATGGCGAGGAGAAGCGGGCGGGGCAGGTGGCGCGGGCGATCGTCGAGGCGCGCAAGGCGGCGCCGTTCGAGACCACGAAACAGCTGGTGAAGGTGATCGAGACGGTGATCTGGCCGAAGGCGGGCGAGATCCATCCGGCGACGCGGGTGTTCCAGGCGCTCCGGATCGCGGTCAACGACGAATTGGGCGAGCTCGTGCGGGCGCTCGGCGCGGCCGAGCGGATCCTGAAGCCGGGCGGGCGGCTGGTGGTGGTCACCTTCCATTCGCTCGAGGACCGGATCGTCAAGCGCTTCCTCGCCGAACGCTCGCGGCGCGAGGCGGGCGGGTCGCGCCACGCGCCGGCGACGGTGGTGCTCGCGCCGACCTTCGAACTTCTCATGCGCGGTCACGACGAGGCCGGCGCGTCGGAGATCGCGGACAATCCGCGGGCGCGCTCCGCCAAGCTCCGGGCCGGTGTGCGCACCGGCGCGCCGGCGCGCGCCGTCGATCCGCAGGCGCTCGGCCTTCCTCATGTCGATCTTTCCGGCCGGGGGGCGCGGCGATGATGCGTATGATCAACTTCCTGCTGATCGCCCTGATGCTGATCGGCGCCGGCATCGTCTACGACCTCAAGTTCGAGGCCGAGAAGGCGACGGCGAAAGTGGCGCGGATCAATCGCAAGATCGATACCGAGCGCGACGCGATCGCCACGCTGAAGGCCGAATGGAGCCTGCTCAATCAGCCCAAGCGCCTGCAGGAGCTGACCGAACGCCATCACGCCTATCTCGAACTCGATCCGCTCGCGCCGACCCAGATCGGCTCGATCGACGACATTCCCTTCAAGCCGGCGGTGCCGGCCGACGGCGCGCCGCGTCCGGCCGGGGCGCCGGGTACGACCACCGCCGCCGCCGCAGCGTCGCCCGCCTCGCCGGCCTCGCCGGCCCTGGCGCCGCGTCCGAGCTCCAAGGGATCGGTCAAGCTGGCCCAGCCGGAACGGGCGACCGATCACGCGGTGACGATCGGCAAGTTCCTCGACCGGCTGCCGTCGTCGGGCCGCGCCGGTGGGCCGACCACGACGGGGTCGATCCCGAAGGCGTCCTCTTCCGGACCGATGATGTTGATGCCGCTGCCGCCGTCGACGCGTCCGGCGACGCCCCGATCCTCCGAACAGATGAAGGTGATCCGGTGAGCGAACCGTCCTCTCCCCTCGCCCCCGAGAGCGCCGAACGCGTCGAAGCCGCGGCGGCGACGCCGACCGAGGCCGCCGTCGATCACGAGGCGCAGGAGAGCGCCTCGACGCGCCACATGAAGGCGTCGCGCAAGCGCATCGTGCTGGCCGGGCTCGGCTTCGCGGTGATCTACGCGGCGGTGGCGATGCGCCTCGTCTCGCTCGGCGGGGCGAGCGACGAGCATTCCGAGGCGCTCGCGAGCGGCCGCACCCAGGTCTCGACGGCGCGTCCCGACATTCTCGACCGCAACGGCGAGGTGCTCGCCACCGACATCAAGTCGTCGTCGCTCTATGCCGAGCCCCGGCGCATCCTCGACGTGGAGGAGGCGATCGACGCGCTCGGCAGCGTCATTCCCGAGATGCGCGCCGACGAGGCCATCCGTAAGAAGCTCTCCTCCAAGGCCGGTTTCGTCTGGCTCCGGCGCGAGCTGACGGTGGAGCAGAAGCGCAAGATCTTCCGCCTCGGTCTGCCCGGCATCGGCTTCATGGAAGAGAACCGCCGGATCTATCCGGGCGGCGCGCTCGCCGGCCACGTCATCGGCACGGTCGACGTCGACAACCGCGGCATTCTCGGCATGGAGCGGGCGATCGACCGCGACATGGGCCTCGATGCGCTGCACGCGGCCGGGTTCGCCGGCGAACGCGAGATGAAGCCGAAGCGTCTGTCGCTCGACATCCGCGTCCAGCACGTCGTCCGCGACGAGATGGTCGAGGCGGTGCAGAAGTTCCATGCCATCGCCGGCGTCGGCATCGTGCTCGACGCGCGCACGATGGAAGTCCTGGCGATGGTGTCGCTGCCGGACTTCGACCCCAACGACCGCAACGAGGCCTTCAAGAAGGATCACATCAACCGCGCCACGCTCGGCGTCTACGAGATGGGCTCGGTCTTCAAGACCTTCAACTCGGCCTTCACTCTCGACAGCGGCAAGGTCACGCTCAACGACGTCTACGACACCACGCCGTTGGTGTTCGGCTCGCAACGGATCAACGACTTCCATTCCAAGGGGCGGGCGCTGACCGTCCCGGAGATCTTCCTCTATTCCTCGAACAACGGTTCGGCGCGGATGGCGCTGAAGGCCGGTTCGGAGGCCCAACGCGCCTTCTTCGAGAGGGTCGCCTTCCATCGCCGGCTCGAGACGGAACTGCCGGACCTCGGCCTGCCGCTCTTCCCCAAGCGCCTCTCCGACGTCTCCACCGCGACCATGTCGTTCGGCCACGGCCTCTCGGTGACGCCGATGCACACGGCGGTGGCGGGGGCGGCGGTGGTCAACGGCGGGCTCTTCCTCGATCCGACCTTCTATCCGCGCACCCGCGCGGAGGCGGAAGCGGAGGCCAAACGCGTCCTCAAGCCCGAGACCAGCGACAAGATGCGCTATCTCTTCCGTCTCAACGCCACGCCCGGCACCGGCGGCTCCGGCTCCAAGGCCGATGTTCCCGGCTACCGGGTCGGCGGCAAGACCGGCACGGCGGAGAAGATCGAGAACGGCCGTTATTCCGCCAACAAGCGGTTCAACTCGTTCCTGTCCGCATTCCCGATGGACGACCCGAAATATGTCGTGCTTACCGTTCTCGACGATCCCAAGGCCGAATCGGGCGGCGACGGGCCGGCGACGGCGGGTCTCAACGCCGGCGCCACCGCCGGAGCCATCATTCGCCGGATCGCGCCGCTGCTCGGCGTGATGCCGAAATACGATCTCCCCAAGGGGACGGTCGCGTCCAACTGAGCCTCACCGATGCGGTGAGGCCATGCGAGGTCACGAAGGCATGCGCCTCAGCGAACTCCTCTCCGGCATCCACGACGCCGCGTTCGGCACCGATCCGGACGTCACCGGCATCACCGCCGACAGCCGCAAGGTCGAGCCGGGCTTCGTCTTCGCGGCGCTCGCGGGCGCGCGGGCCGACGGCGCGCGCTTCGCCCTCCAGGCGGTGGAGCGCGGCGCGGTCGCGGTGATCGCGGCCGAGGACGCGGCGCTCGGCGCGCTCGCCGTTCCGGTGGCGCGGGTCGCCGAGCCGCGCCGGGCGCTGGCTCTCGCGGCGGCGCGGCTCCTCGGGGCGCAGCCGGCGACGATCGTCGCGGTGACCGGCACCAGCGGCAAGACCTCGGTCGCCGCCTTCACACGCCAGATCTGGGCGCGTCTCGGCCTCGCCGCCGCTTCGATCGGCACGATCGGCATCGTCGAGCCGTCGGGGGCGGTCTACGGGTCGCTGACCACGCCCGATCCGGTCGATCTCGCCCGCGATCTCGCCGGTCTCGCCGCGCGCGGGGTCACCCACGTGGCGCTGGAGGCGTCCTCGCACGGGCTCGATCAGCACCGTCTCGACGGCGTCCGCGTGGCGGCGGGGGCCTTCACCAATCTCTCGCGCGACCATCTCGACTATCACCCGAGCGTCGCCGCCTATTTCGACGCGAAGATGCATCTCTTCGACCAGCTGCTGCCGAAGGGTGCGCCGGCGGTGATCGACGTCGACACCGCCGACGGCCTGCGCGCGGCGGAACGGGCGCGGGCGGCGGGCTGCGAGGTGTTCACGGTCGGGCGGGCCGGCGAGGGGCTGCGTCTCGTCGCGGTCGAGCCGGTGGCCGGCCGGCAGATCCTCACCATCGAGGCGGCGGGGACGATCCACCGCATCGCGCTGCCGCTGCTCGGCACGTTCCAGGTCTCCAACGCGCTGGTCGCGGCCGGGCTCGCCATCGTCACCGGCTCGCCGGTCGAGGCGGTGTTGGCGGCGCTCGAGGGGCTCGTCGGGGCGCCGGGCCGGCTCGATCGGGTCGGGGCGACCGCCGAGGGTGCGCCGGTCTTCGTCGACTATGCCCACAAGCCCGACGCGCTCGAGAAGTGCCTCGAGGCGGTCCGGCCCTATACGAGCGGCCGTCTGATCGTGGTGTTCGGCTGCGGTGGCGACCGCGACGCCGGCAAGCGGCCGATCATGGGCGAGATCGCGGTGCGGCTCGCCGACGTGGCGATCGTCACCGACGACAATCCGCGCTCGGAGGATCCGGCCGAGATCCGCCGCCAGATCCTGGCCGCCGCCCCCGGCGCGATCGAGATCGGCGATCGTGGCGAGGCGATCCGCCGGGGCGTGGCGATGCTGCGCGCCGGGGATCTTCTCGTCGTCGCCGGCAAGGGCCACGAAACCGGCCAGATCGTCGGCAAGACGGTGCTTCCCTTCTCCGACCATGAGTCGCTGCGTTCCGCTCTCGAGGATCTCGCCCGATGACCGCCCCCCTCTGGACCCTCGCCGATTTCGTCGCCGGATGCGGTGGCCGCGTCGTCGGCCGACCGGGCGACGAGATCTCCGGCATCTCCATCGACAGCCGCACGATCGGCGCGGGCGACGCCTTCTTCGCCATCCTCGGCGACACCCGCGACGGTCACGACTTCGTGCCGGCGGCGCTGAAGGCGGGCGCGGCGGTCTGCGTGGTCGCCGAGGAGAAGCTCGGCACGCTGCCCGAGAACGGGCGTTACGTGGTGGTCGACGACGTCTTCGCGGGTCTGCGCCGGCTCGGCGTCGCGTCACGGGCGCGGTCGCATGCGCGAATCGTCGCGGTGACCGGCTCGGTCGGCAAGACCTCGACCAAGGAGGCGCTGCGCCACGTGCTCGCCGATCAGGGCGAGACCCATGCCTCGGTCGCCTCCTACAACAACCATTGGGGCGTGCCGCTGACGCTCGCCCGGATGCCGGCGAGCGCGGCCTATGCGATCTTCGAGATCGGGATGAACCATCCCGGCGAGATCACGCCGCTGGTCGCCATGGTGCGGCCGCACGTGGCGGTGGTGACCACGGTGGCGCCGGTCCATCTCGCCCAGTTCCGCGACATCGAGGAGATCGCCGAGGCGAAGGCGGAGGTCTTCTCCGCGCTCGAGCCGGACGGCGCGGCGGTGATCGACGGCGACGTCGCCCAGGTCGGGATCCTGGTGAAGGCCGCCGAGGCGGCGGGCGCGCGGATCGTGCGGTTCGGCGAGAGCGCCGGGCTCGAGGCGCGGCTCCTCCACGTCTCGCTCCAGGCGGACAATTCGACCGCCGTCGCCGAGGTTCTCGGCCGCGAGATCACCTACAAGATCGGCGCGCCGGGACGGCACGTCGTCAAGAATTCGCTCGCCGTCCTGGCGACGGTGGTGCTGGTCGGGGGCGATCTCGCCCGCGCCGGCCTGTCGCTGGCGGCGATGGCGCCGCCGAAGGGGCGCGGCGAACGCCATGCGCTCCACCTCGGTCACGGCGAGGCGCTTCTGATCGACGAGAGCTACAACGCCAATCCCGCCTCGATGCGCGCGGCGATCGACCTGCTCGGCCAGACCCCGGTCGGGCTCAAGGGGCGGCGCATCGCGGTGCTCGGCGACATGCTCGAACTCGGCCCGCAGGGCGAGAAGCTGCACGTCGAACTGGCCAAGGCACTGAAGAAGGCGCGCGTCGATCGGGTCTATTGCGCCGGTCCGCTGATGCATGCGCTGTGGCACGCGCTGCCGCCGGAGATGCAGGGCTGTCAGTCGCTGGTGTCGAGCGACCTCGAGGCGCCGCTCGCGGCCGCGCTCCAGCCCGGCGACGCGGTGATGATCAAGGGATCGAACGGCAGCCGGATGGGGCCGATCGTCGAAATGCTGAAGACCCGTTTCTCCTCCACCCGCGCCCGCGCCGACGAGCTCTGACAAGGGACGACCTTCGATGCTCTATATTCTCGGAGAACTCTCCGATCGGTTCATTCTCTTCAATCTGTTTCGCTATCAGAGCTTTCGAACGGGCGGGGCGATCCTGACGGCGCTCCTGTTCGTGTTCCTGTTCGGGCCGGCGATCATCGCCACGCTGAAGGTCAAGCAGGGCAAGGGCCAGCCGATCCGTGAGGACGGGCCGGCCTCCCATCTCCTGACCAAGAAGGGCACGCCCACCATGGGCGGCCTGATGATCCTGTCGGGCCTGGTGGTGTCGACGCTTCTGTGGGCCAATCTCTCCAACGTCTACGTGCTCGCCGTCATGGCGGTGACGCTGGGCTTCGGCGCGATCGGCTTCTGGGACGACTATCTCAAGGTCACCAAGCAGAGCCACAAGGGCTTCTCCGGCAAGCAGCGGCTCGCCTTCGAGTTCCTCATCGCCGGCATCGCGGTGGTGGTGATGGTGTGGTGGAGCAAGTCGCCGCATGCGACGGCGGTCGCCTTCCCCTTCTTCAAGGATCTGTTCCTCGACCTCGGCTGGTTCTTCGTCGTGTTCGGCGCGGTGGTGGTGGTGGCGGCCGGCAATTCGGTCAATCTCACCGACGGTCTCGACGGTCTGGCGATCGGCCCGGTGATGATCGCGGCCTCGACCTTCGCGGCGATCGCCTATCTGACCGGCCGTGTCGACTATTCGGCCTATCTCGGCATCAACCACATCGCCGGCGCCGGCGAATTGACGGTGGTGCTGGGGGCGGTGGTCGGGGCCGGGCTCGGCTTCCTGTGGTTCAACGCCCCGCCGGCGGCGATCTTCATGGGCGACACCGGGTCCCTGGCGCTCGGCGGTCTGCTCGGCTCGGTCGCCGTCGCCACCAAGCACGAGATCGTTCTGGCGATCGTCGGCGGTCTCTTCGTGCTCGAGGCGCTGTCGGTGATCATCCAGGTCGCGAGCTTCAAGATGACCGGCAAGCGGGTCTTCAAGATGGCGCCGATCCACCATCACTTCGAGCAGCTCGGTTGGAAGGAGCCCCAGGTGGTGATCCGCTTCTGGATCATCTCGGTGGTGCTCGCGCTGATCGGCCTCGCCACGCTCAAGCTGAGGTGAGACGATGATCGCGATCCAGGGTTTTCGCGGCGGCACCGTCGCCTTGTTCGGTCTCGGCGGGTCGGGGCTGGCGACGGCGCGGGCGCTGATCGCCGGCGGCACGACGGTGGTCGCCTGGGACGACGGCGAGGCGGGGCGCGCCGCCGCCGCCGCGGTCGAGGGGCTGCGGGTCACCGACCTCGCGGCGATCGACTGGCAGGCGGTCGAGGCGTTGATCCTGGCGCCGGGCGTGCCTCTGACCCATCCCGAGCCGCATTGGACGGTGAAGGCGGCGCAGGCCGCCAACGTGCCGATCATCGGCGACGTCGAGCTCTTCGCTCGCGAGCGGCGCGAGCGCTGCCGCACCGCCGCCTTCGTGGCGATCACCGGCACCAACGGGAAATCGACGACGACGGCGCTGATCGACCACGTTCTGCGGACCGCCGGCCGCGACGCCCAGATGGGCGGCAACATCGGCCGCGCCGTGCTGTCGCTCGACGAGCTGGCGCCGTCGCGGACCTATGTGGTGGAATGCTCGTCGTTCCAGATCGATCTCGCCCCGAGCGTCGATCCGACCGTCGGCATCCTCACCAATCTCTCGCCCGACCATCTCGATCGCCACGGCACGATGGCGGCCTATGCGGCCATCAAGGAACGGCTGGTGGAGGCGGCGCAGACGGCGGTGATCGGCGTCGACGACGCGCTTTCGGAGGGGATCGCCGATCTCATCTCCGGCGAGGGGCACCGGGTGGTGCGGATCTCGGCGGCGCGGCGGCTCTCCGACGGCGTCTTCGCCGAGGGGACGCGGGTGATCGTCGCCGAGGGCGGGGTCGAACGCGTCGTCGCCGATCTCGCCGGCATCGGCTCCTTGCGCGGTCGTCACAATGCGCAGAACGCCTGCGCGGCGGTGGCGGCGGTGCGGGCGCTCGGCCTCGACGAGGCGAGCATCGCGGCGGGTCTCGCCTCCTTCCCCGGGCTCGCCCATCGGATGGAGACGGTGGGGCGGCGCGGGCGCGTGCTCTTCGTCAACGACAGCAAGGCGACCAACGCCGATTCGACCGCCCAGGCGCTGGCGAGTTTCGACCGGATCCACTGGATCGTCGGCGGCAAGCCCAAGGCGGGTGGGATCGGCTCGCTCGACGCCTTCTTCCCGAAGATCGCCAAGGCCTATCTGATCGGGGTGTCGAGCGACGACTTCGCCGCGACGCTCGAGGGGCGGGTGCCCTACGAGCGCGCCGAGACGATCGAGCGGGCGCTCGCGGCGGCCGCGCGCGCCGCCGCCGAGGACGGCGCCGAGGAGCCGGTGGTGCTGCTGTCGCCGGCCTGCGCCTCCTACGACCAGTTCAAGAACTTCGAGGTGCGCGGCGATCACTTCCGTTCGCTCGTGCAGGCGATGCCCGGCATCTCGCTCCCGGGAGGGAATGGGCCATGAATCGTACCGACCGTTCGATCTTCGCCTCCTGGTGGTGGACCGTCGACCGCACTCTGATCGCGGCGGCGATGGCGCTGCTGGTCGGCGGGCTGGTGCTCTCGTTCGCCGCCTCGCCGGCGGTGGCGGAGCGGATCGGCGCCTCCGACAGCTTCTATTTCATCAAGCGCCACGCGGTGTTCTTCATGATGGCGCTGCCGGTGCTGTTCGGGGTGTCGCTGCTCTCGCCGCGCGACATCCGGCGGCTGTCGCTCCTGGTGTTCCTGGGCTCGCTGGTGCTGCTCGTGGCGGTGCTCCTCTTCGGCCAGGAGGTGAAGGGCGCGCGGCGCTGGATCACGGTGTTCGGCTTTTCGATTCAGCCGTCGGAATTCGTCAAACCGGCCTTCATCGTCGTCACCGCCTGGCTCTTCGCCTCGCGCGAGCGGCGGCCGGAGATGCCGGGCAACATCCTGGCGATCGCCTCGTTCGGCCTCGTCGTCGCGCTGCTGATCCTGCAGCCGGACATCGGCCAGACCATCCTGACGTCGGCGGCCTGGGGGGCGGTGTTCTTCGTCGCCGGCATGTCCTTGTGGTGGATCGTCGGCTTCGGCGGGCTCGGCGTCGCCGGCGTGTGGGCGGCCTACACGTTCGTGCCGCACGTCCATGCGCGCATCAACCGCTTCCTCGACAAGGCGAACGGCGGCAATCACAAGGGCGCGATGACCGCCGACGGCTATCAGGCGCAGCAGGCCCACGACAGTTTCCTCAACGGCGGCTGGTTCGGGCGCGGCCCGGGCGAAGGCACCGTCAAGCGGATGCTGCCCGACAGCCACACCGACTACGTCTTCGCGGTGATCGGCGAGGAATTCGGGCTGATCATGTGCGGCGTCGTCGCCGGGATCTTCGCCTGGATCGTGTTCCGCGGGCTCAGCCACGCGGCGCGGGAGGAGGATGCCTTCATTCGCTACGCGATCGTCGGTCTCGTCGTGCTGATCGGTGTCCAGTCGGGCATCAACATGGCGGTCAATCTGCAACTGATGCCGGCCAAGGGCATGACCCTGCCGTTCATTTCCTACGGCGGATCGTCGCTGTTGGCAGTCGCCTTCGAGATGGGGGCGCTGATGGCTCTGACCCGCCGCCGCCCGCAGGCGACGCGTTTCGCGCCGCCGATCCACATCGAACGTCACGAGGACGCGGCGGCGCAGGCCGCCTGATCCTCCGACGCAACGCGAGACCTGTCCCATGGGCGAAACTCTTCTGCTCGCGGCCGGCGGCACCGGCGGCCACCTCTTCCCGGCGGAGGCGCTGGCGAGCGAACTGGCGCGCCGTGGCCATGTCGTCGAGCTGGCGACGGACGAGCGCGCCGACAAATACGGCCGCGCCTTTCCCGCGCGCGCCGTCAACATCGTGGCGTCGGCGACCTTCAAGAGCCGCAATCCGCTGGCGCTCCTGCGCACCGTGTTCGCCCTGGCGCACGGCACTTGGCAGGCGTGGCGGCTGATGGGGCGGATCCGGCCGAAGGCGGTGATCGGCTTCGGCGGCTATCCGACCTTCCCGCCGCTGCTCGCGGCGCAGTTGCGCGGCATTCCGACGATCCTGCACGAGCAGAACGCGGTGATGGGGCGGGCCAACCGGGCGCTGGCGGCGCGGGTGAGCCGGATCGCGCTGTCGTTTCCGGCGACCGGCCTGATGGGCGGCTTCGCGTCCAAGGCGACGGTCACCGGCAATCCGGTGCGCGACATGGTGATCTCGGCGGCGCGGGTACCGTTCGATCCGCCGACGCCGGACGGGGTGTTCAAACTTCTTGTGTTCGGCGGCAGTCAGGGCGCGCGCTTCTTCGCCGAAGTGTTGCCGCCGGCGATCGAGGCGCTGGCGCCGGAGCTTCGGGCGCGGCTTTCGATCGTCCATCAGGCGCGGCCGGAGGATCTGGTGGCGGTCCGGCTCGGCTACCGGCGGATCGGGGTCGCGGCGGAGGTCGAGCCCTTCTTCATCGATCTGCCGGCGCGGATCGCGGCCTCACATCTGGTGGTGTGCCGGTCGGGCGCGTCGAGCGTCACCGAACTCGCGGTGATCGGCCGGCCGGCGATCCTGGTGCCGCTGCCCGGCGCGCTCGACCAGGATCAGGCCGCCAACGCCGCCCATCTCGAGGCAGCCGGCGGCGCCTGGACCATCCGTCAGAGCGAACTCTCCTCGGCCCGTCTCGCCGACGAGTTGACCAAGGCGATGACCGATCCCGAGCAATTGGCGGAAGCGGCGGCGGCGGCACGGGCGGCGGGACGCCCCGACGCGGTGGCGCGGCTCGCCGATCTGGTCGAGGCGGTGGCGGCGCGGCGGTGAGACGGCGTCGCCCGGCTTCGTGCTTCGAGGCTCGCTTCGCTCGCGCCTCGGCATGAAGCCTCGGGTCGATCGGGACTACCCTCGATTGCGTCTCGCCGGGCTCCGCTTCATGGTGAGGTACCGGCCGGAGGCCGGCCTCGAACCATGAGTGGCTCATGGGGAGCGTCATGTCCGGCCCGTTCGTCTACATTCTGCGGTGTTCGGACGGCAGTTACTAC
The DNA here is from genome assembly GCF_019160155.1 of Pinisolibacter aquiterrae. Classification (GTDB taxonomy): domain Bacteria; phylum Pseudomonadota; class Alphaproteobacteria; order Rhizobiales; family Ancalomicrobiaceae; genus Pinisolibacter; species Pinisolibacter aquiterrae. Next base: position 25,215 of record NZ_JAFNIH010000019.1, on the reverse strand, counting down.
GTCGGCCTCGCCCAGACCGACCTCGATCGTCGCATCGGGGAGCATCAGTCGGGCCACTATCGAGGATATACGCACTCTCGCCGCTCCGTCGAACTTCTGTGGGCGATGGGATACGAACGTTACGATCAGGCGATCGCGTTCGAGCGGCAATTGAAGGGGTGGGCCGGGCCAAGAAGGATGCGTTCCCGCGCGGCGATTTCGAGCGGCTGATCTCATTGTCCTGGCGGCGAGGTGGCCGCGGCCTCCCGGTTTCCGATCCCGTCGAATGACGCAAGGGGCTCGACCGACCCGGCTCATGGTTGCAAGGGTTCGACAATCCTGGGAAACCTGAGTAGACACGTCCGAATCGCGGCGATGGCCGTCGCGGCGCACGACCCGGAAGGACCTCCCGCCATGAAGATGCCCTCGACCATCGGACCCGTCCATTTCGTCGGGATCGGCGGCATCGGCATGAGCGGCATCGCCGAGGTGCTGCACACGCTCGGTTTCAAGGTGCAGGGCTCGGACGCGGCCGACAACGCCAACGTCCAACGGCTGCGCGAGAAGGGCATCTCCGTCTTCGTCGGCCAGAACGGCGCCAACCTCGGCGACGCGCGGGTCGTCGTCGTCTCCTCGGCGATCAAGCCCGACAATCCGGAGCTGGTCGAGGCGCGGGCGCGCTTCCTGCCGGTGGTGCGGCGGGCCGAGATGCTGGCCGAGCTGATGCGCTTCAAGTCGGCGATCGCGGTCGGCGGCACGCACGGCAAGACCACGACCACCTCGATGGTGGCGGCGCTGCTCGACGCCGGCGGGCTCGATCCGACCGTGATCAACGGCGGCATCATCAACGCCTATGGCACCAACGCCCGGCTCGGCGGCGGCGAATGGATGGTGGTGGAGAGCGACGAGAGCGACGGCTCCTTCGTCAAGCTGCCGGCCGACATCGCGGTCGTCACCAACATCGATCCCGAACATCTCGACCACTACGGCACCTTCGACAAGGTCAAGGACGCCTTCCGCCACTTCGTCGAGAACGTGCCCTTCTACGGCTTCGCGGTGATGTGCCTCGACCACCCGGAGGTGCAGGCGCTGATCGGCAAGATCGAGGATCGCCGCATCGTCACCTACGGCACCAATCCGCAGGCCGACGTGCGCTACGTGATCCATTCGGCGATCGGCCAGCAGTCGCGCTTCTCGGTGACGATCCGCGACCGCATCGCCGGTACCGAGAAGGTGATCGACGATCTCGTCGTCAACATGCCCGGCGTCCACAACGTCTCGAACGCCACCGCCGCCGTCACAGTCGCCGATCAGATCGGCATCGCGCCGGAGGCGATCCGCAAGGGGCTCGCCGGCTTCACCGGGGTCAAGCGGCGCTTCACCCCGACCGGCGCGTGGAACGGGGTCTCGGTGTTCGACGACTACGGCCACCATCCGGTCGAGATCATGGCGGTGCTCAAGGCGGCGCGCGCGGCGGTGACCGGCGAGGGCAAGGGCGGCCGCGTCTTCGCGGTGGTCCAGCCGCATCGCTATTCGCGTCTCGCCGCGCTCTTCGAGGAATTCTGCCAGGCGTTCAACGACGCTGACGCGGTGATGGTCGCCGACGTCTATCCGGCCGGCGAGCAGCCGATCGCCGGAGCCAGCCGCGACGCGCTGGTCGGAGGCCTGCGCGGACGCGGCCACCGCGACGTGACGCCGCTCGAGCGTCCCGAGCAGATCGCCGAGATCGTCCGTGCCCAGGCCCGCGACGGCGACTACGTCGTCTTCCTCGGCGCCGGCAACATCACCCAGTGGGCCTATGCCCTGCCCAAGCAACTCGCCGCCCAGGGCTGACCCTCTCTCGACCGGAAGCGGATCCAAGATGTCGTCGACCGATCTCCTCGCCCGTCTCGATACCCGACGCGTTCGCGGCGCGCTCCTGCCCGGCTTCGCGCTCGGCGACACGACGTGGTTCCGGGTCGGCGGCGCGGCCGAACTCTACTATCAGCCGGCCGACGCGGAGGATCTCTCGGACTTCCTGAAGGCGCTGCCCGAGGACGTGCCGATCACGGTGGTGGGGCTCGGCTCCAATCTGCTGATTCGCGAGGGCGGCGTGCCGGGCGTGACGATCCGGCTGTCGCAGAAGGGCTTCGGCGGGACCAAGGTCGTCTCCGAGACGCGGATGGAGATCGGCGCGGCGATCGCCGACAAGATGGTGGCACGCGCCGCGCTCGACGCGGGGATCGACGGGTTCGCCTTCTATTTCGGCATTCCCGGCGGCATCGGCGGGGCGCTCCGGATGAACGCCGGCGCCAACGGCGGCGAGACCCGGGCGCGCGTCGTCACGGTGACGGCGATGAACCGCGCCGGCGAGATCGTGACGCTCACCAATGCCGAGATGGGTTATGCCTATCGCCACTCCTCGGCGCCGGACGATCTGATCTTCCTCTCCACGGTGATGGAGGGGGTGCCGGGCGACCGCGACGCGATCACGGCGCAGATGGACGCGGTCACCGAGCATCGCGAGACGGTCCAGCCGATCCGCTCGAAGACCGGCGGCTCGACCTTCAAGAACCCGCCGGGCCATTCGGCCTGGAAGCTGGTCGACGCGGCCGGCTGTCGTGGCTTGGCGATCGGCGGGGCCCATGTCTCGCAGATGCACTGCAACTTCCTGATCAACGAGGGCGAGGCGACCGCCCACGACATCGAGTTGCTCGGCGAGACCGTGCGCAACCGGGTGCTCGCCTCCTCGGGGGTGCGGCTCGAATGGGAGATCAAGCGCCTCGGGCGTTTCACCGAGGGCGAGACGATCGAGCCGTTCCTCGGCGCGTGAGCGCGCCGCGCCTCCGACGGGCGCCTGCGCGGGGCGCGACCAAATCTCCGAAGCCCCTGATGGCATGGTGACTTTCGCCGAGCTTCGATTCATGCTGGCGCGAAGCCTCGCCGCTTCGGCGGATGGATTCGGGCGCCCGGCCTCACGGGCGTGACGCATCGGCGAGGGCGACGCGTTCAGTTCCTGCGTATCGGACATGTTCTTTCACGCCCGGCGGACCTCCGCTCGGGCCGAAGCGATTCGGGGGCGCCACGACGGCCGCCCGGCAACTGGGATGAATGAGATGACCAAGCACGTCGCGGTGTTGATGGGGGGGTGGGACTCGGAGCGGCAGGTGAGCCTGTGGTCGGGCGAGGCCTGCGCGGCGGCCCTGGAGCGCTCCGGTTACCGGGTCACCCGCCTCGACGTCGGCAAGGACGTCTACGCCCGTCTGGAGGCGCTGGGGCCCGATGTCGCCTTCAACGCGCTGCACGGCCCCTGGGGCGAGGGCGGGGCGATCCAGGGCATGCTGGAGACGCTCCGGATCCCCTACACCCATTCCGGCATCCTCGCCTCGGCGCTGGCGATGAACAAGGACAAGGCCAAGATGGTCTTCGCCCAGGCCGGCATCCCGCTCGCCCGCGGGGTCGTGACGAGCCGCTTCGAGGCGGCGAGAGAGCATGTTCTGCCCGTGCCTTACGTGGTGAAGCCGGTGGCCGAGGGCTCGTCCTTCGGGGTCATCATCGTCAGCGCCGACCGCACCCATCCGCCGCAGGAGCTGCTGCGCGAGGATTGGCCCTATGGGGACGCGGTTCTGGTGGAGAAATTCGTGGCGGGGCGGGAGCTCACCTGCGCGGTGCAGGGCATCCCCGGGGCCGAGCGGGCGCTCGGCATCATCGAGATCCTTCCCGAGGGTCAGGCCTTCTACGACTTCGATGCGAAGTATCGGAAAGGTGGGTCTCGTCACGTCCTTCCGGCGCAAATTTTACCAGATATTTACCAAGAGGTCCAAATGCTGGCGGTCAGGGCGCATCGGGCGCTCGGCTGTCGCGGAGTGTCGCGAGCCGACTTCCGATACGACGATCGGGGCACCGGGGAACTCGTCTGTCTCGAGGTGAATACGCAACCGGGGATGACGGCGACGTCGTTGGCTCCGGAGATGGCGGCTCATTCGGGCCTCTCCTTCGAGGAGCTGGTCACATGGTTGGTGGAGGACGCGAGTTGCGATCGGTGAGGGACACTCGGCGCTGGGATCGTACGCCCTACGCTCGTGAAATGCCGCAGGACGCGGGATTTCACTGGCGCCGGGTCGTGCGGACCGTTCGGCGCTGGACCCGTCTCGCCGACCGGATGCTCTCGTCGGTGCGTCCGATGCAGGGCACCGTCGCCGCGCTCGCCTTCCTCGGCGCCTGGGGCGTCTACGGCATGGCACTGTCGGGGGCGTGGCGCACCGCCGCCGACGCGCTGACCGCCGGTCTCGGCTTTTCGGTCGCCTCGATCGAGATCCGGGGCCTGTCGGAGGCCGATTCCACCGAAATCTCCGATCGGATCGACGTCACCCAGACGTCGTCGCTGCTGATGGTCGACGTCGAGAAGGCGCGCTCGCGCATCGCCGAGATCCCCTGGATCGCCGACGTCGCCGTCAAGAAGCTCTATCCCAACCGGATCGTCGTCAATCTCACCGAGCGCCGGCCGTTCGCGCTGTGGCAGGACGAGGGCAAGGTGCGGGTGGTCGACAGGACCGGCGCGGTGATGAGCGACGTGCTCGAGACGCGCAACGCCGGCCTGCCGCTGATCGTCGGTCAGGGCGCCAATACGCGCGTCGCCGAGGCGGTCGAGCTGATGAACGCCGCGCCGAGCCTCCGGCCGAAGATCCGCGCCGCGGTACTGGTGGCGGAACGGCGCTGGAACATGATCACCGTCGACGGGATCGAGATCCTGTTGCCGGAGGAGAACCCGGCCGCGGCGCTCGAGCGCGTGGCGGTGCTCCAGGACTCCAAGAAGCTGCTCGAGCGCGACGTCGAGGTGGTCGACATGCGCGTTCCCGATCGTCTGTTCGTGCGTCTCTCCGACGCCGCGGCGGCGGTTCGGCGCGAGCAGATGCGAATCAAGTCCGGCGCCAAGAAGGAGGCTCGCGGATGACGACGCTTCCTCCCTCCGATCACACCGTGCCGCGGATGCGTCCGCTGTCGAACCGCCGGGCGAGCGTCGTCTCGGTGCTCGACGTCGGCTCGACCAAGGTCACCTGCATCATCGCCAAGCTGACTCCGCGCGGCCACGACAAGGTGCTGCCGGGCCGGACCCACGATCTGACCGTGCTCGGCTACGGCATGCAACGCTCGCGCGGCATGAAGTCGGGCATGGTGGTCAATCTCGACGAGGCGGAGCAGTCGATCCGGCTGGCGGTCGACGCGGCCGAGCGCATGGCGGGCCTGACGATCGAGAGCCTGATCCTCAACATCACCGCCGGGCGGCTCCATTCGGAGGTCTACCGGGCGCATGTGGACGTCGGCGGCGAGGTGGTCGACGAGGCCGACATCCAGCGCGTGCTGGCGGCCGGTGCCTCCCATTCGCTGACCGAGGACCGCACGCTGATCCATTCGCTGCCGATCGGCTACGCGCTCGACGGCACGCGCGGCATCAAGGATCCGGTCGGCATGCTCGGCGAGAAGCTCGCCGTCGACATGCACGTGGTCGGGGCCGACTGCGCGCCGGTGCGCAATCTCGAGCTGGCGGTCAACCGCTGCCATCTCGAGGTCGAGACGATCGTCGCCACGCCCTATGCCTCGGGCCTCGCCACCCTCGTCGACGACGAGGCCGATCTCGGCGTCGCCTGCGTCGACATGGGTGGCGGCACCACCTCGATGTCGGTCTTCGCCGACGGGGCCTTCTGCCACGTCGATGCGATCGCCATCGGCGGGCATCACGTCACCATGGACATCGCGCAGGGGCTGTCGACCCGGGTCGCCGACGCCGAGCGCATCAAGACGCTGCACGGCTCGGCGCTCGCCACCTCGTCCGACGATCACGAGGTGATCGGCGTGTCGTCGGTCGGCGCGGAGCGCCATGACATCGTCAACGTGCCGCGCGGCGCGTTGACCCGGATCATTCGGCCCCGGGTCGAGGAGATCCTGGAGCTGACCCGCGACCGGCTCGCCAAGTCGGGCTTCGCGGGCCGCGTCGGCAAGCGGGTCGTCCTGACCGGGGGAGCGAGCCAGCTCACCGGCGTGGTCGAGGTCGCGCGCAGAATTCTGGGACGGAACGTCCGTCTCGGCCGGCCGCTCGGCATCGCCGGGCTGCCGCAGGCGGCCAAGGGCGCGGCGTTCGCCGCCGCCGTGGGCCTGTTGATCTATCCGCAGGTGGCTCAGATCGAACAGTTCGATCTGCGCAACCAGCGTCGGCCCTCGGCCGCCTCGGGGGGGCATTACCTCTCCCGCGTCGGCCAATGGCTGAAGGAGAGTTGGTGAGTGGGTCCGGGCGCCTCGAAAGGGGCGCGACCGGATCGTTCGGTGACGATGAAGACGACGACCGCCCGGCGCCCATGGGTGGGACAAGCGAGGATGCCATGACGCTCAATCTGAAGATGCCCGACATTCGGGAACTGAAGCCGAGGATCACCGTGTTCGGTGTGGGTGGTGCCGGTGGCAACGCCGTCAACAACATGATCCAGGCCGGATTGAAGGGCGTCGACTTCGTCGTCGCCAACACCGACGCTCAGGCGCTGACCCTGTCCAAGGCCGAACGCATCATCCAGATGGGCGTGGCGGTCACGGAAGGGTTGGGCGCCGGCTCGATGCCGGAAGTCGGCCGGGCCGCCGCCGACGAGGTCCTCGACGAGATCAACGATCACCTCACGGGCGCCCACATGGTCTTCATCACCGCCGGCATGGGCGGCGGCACCGGAACGGGTGCGGCGCCGGTCATCGCCAAGGCGGCGCGCGAGATGGGCATCCTCACCGTCGGCGTCGTCACCAAGCCGTTCCAGTTCGAGGGCGCCCGGCGCATGCGCGTCGCCGGCGACGGCATCGTCGAGCTGCAGAAGAGCGTCGACACGCTGATCGTCATCCCGAACCAGAACCTGTTCCGCATCGCCAACGAGCGGACCACCTTCGCCGACGCCTTCGCGATGGCCGACCAGGTGCTCTATTCGGGTGTCGCCTGCATCACCGATCTGATGGTCAAGGAAGGCCTCATCAACCTCGACTTCGCCGACGTCCGCTCGATCATGCGCGGCATGGGCAAGGCGATGATGGGCACCGGCGAATCCTCCGGCGACAAGCGCGCCCTCCAGGCCGCCGAGGCCGCGATCGCCAATCCGCTGCTCGACGAGACCTCGATGAAGGGCTCCAAGGGCGTCCTCATCTCGATCTCGGGCGGCAAGGATCTCACCCTGTTCGAGGTCGACGAGGCCGCCACCCGCATCCGCGAGGAAGTGGATCCGGACGCCAACATCATCCTCGGCGCCACCTTCGACGACAGCCTCGAGGGCGTGGTCCGCGTCTCGGTGGTCGCGACCGGCATCGACCAGGAGGTCAAGACCGAGGTGAACCAGCAGGAAGCGCGGATGGCGGATCTCGCCAACCGTCTGCGCGCCGCCGGCCGTCCGGTTCCCGCCGCGCTCGAGCCGCAGCGCGCCGCCGCCGCGGCGCCCGCGCCGAGCGCCGCCCATGCCCATGCGCACCACGCCCCGGCCGCTCCGGCCCCGGCGCCCGCTCCGGCCCCGGCGCCGGCTCCGGTCCATGCCGCCCCGGCGGCGGCCGCGCCGGCCCGCTCCGAGGAGATGGTGCGCGACGCGCTCGCCGCCCGCATGGAGCTCGACATCAAGGCCGTCGCCGCCTCGGCGATGGAAGCGCCTCAGCCGATGCCGCAGCCGGTGACCCAGGCGGCGGCCGACCCGGCCGTCACCATCCAGCGCTACGAGCCGGCGGCGCCGACCTACGTCCACAAGGACCCCATCCAGGAGATCGAGCAGCCGACGATGCGGGCCGAACCGCAGGTCGATCGCAGCCCCTACATCCCGCCGACCGCCGAGCGTCCGACCGCCCAGACCCGGGTGCCGCGCATCGACGAATTCCCGCCGATCGCTCAGCGCCAGATGGCGAAGCCCGAGGAGAGCCACGCCGAGGAGTCGCGTCCGCGCGGTCTGCTGCAGCGTCTCGCCCACGGTCTCGGCCGTCGCGACGAGCACGACGAGGCCCCGGCGGCGGCGCGCGAGCCGACCTTCCAACAGCCGGCGCCGCGTGAGGCCTCGGCCTATCGCTCGGCCTCTCACGAGGACTTCGCCAAGCGTCCGGCGCCGCGCGCGCCCGAGCCGACCCACCGTCCGGCGGCGGGCCATCTCGACCCGATGGGTCGTCCGAGCGTCGCCTCGCGGGCGAGCGAGGAAGACAATCTCGAGATTCCCGCCTTCCTGCGGCGTCAGGCGAACTGACGCGGCGTCCTTCGGAACGCCTCTCGAGCGGGGTCCGTCACATATGTGGCGGGCCCCGTTTCCGCATGTGCGAAGTGCTCTGCCATTTCATTGAAAGGAAAGGGAAATCGGAAATCCAATCGTGGTAACAATGTGTAATCAAGCGTGATTTCGCTTCGCGCTGCATGACGGGTAGTGTTCAGTCGAGGCTTCCTTCGGACGACCGCTTCGGCTCCCCCTCTCGGGTGCGGCGGCGGGACCGGGACGAGGGGAGGGAGATCATTTCCTCGAGTTCGGTCACGAGCGGGGCGGGGATCAACGGATGAAGACGATGGCGCGCAACACGGCGAACTTCCAGACGACGATCGGCGACACGGCTCGGGTCGTGGGGATCGGCGTCCACAGTGGTCTGCGCGTCTCGCTCTCGCTCCATCCCGCCGACCCCGACACCGGCATCGTCTTCCTGCGCACCGGCCTCGAGGGCGGGCGCGACGTCGAGATCCCCGCGGCCTGGAAGAACGTCTCCGCCACCGACCTCTGCACCATGGTGGGCGATCCGCGCGCGGCCTCGGTCGCGACGATCGAGCATCTGATGGCGGCGCTGCGCGGCCTCGGCATCGACAACGTGATCGTCGAGATCGACGGCTCGGAAGTCCCGGTGATGGACGGATCGTCGGAGGCCTTCGTCGAGGCGATCGATCAGGTCGGCGTGGTCCGCCAGGCGGTCCGTCGCCGCTTTCTCAAGATTCTCAAGCCGATCCGCGTCGAGAACGGCGCCGCCTGGGCCGAGCTGCGGCCCCACGAGGGATCGCGCTACGAGGTCACCATCGACTTCACCAATCCGGTGATCGGCCATCAGTCGATCGGGGTCGATCTGACGCCGGCCTCGTTCCGCGGCCAGATCTCGCGGGCGCGCACCTTCGGCTTCGTCTCCGATCTCGAGAAGCTGTTGCCGATGGGCCTGTGCCAGGGGTCGAGTCTCGAGAATTCGGTGGCGATCAAGGACGATCGCATTCTCAATCCGGAAGGCCTGCGTTTCGTCGACGAGTTCGTGCGGCACAAGCTGCTCGACGCGATCGGCGATCTGGCGCTGTCCGGCGCGCCGATCCAGGGGCTCTATCGCTCCTACAAGGGCGGCCATCGCCTCAACTTCATGACCCTTCAGGCGCTCTTCGCCGATCCGACCGCCTGGGCGCTGGTCGAGGCGGCGAGCCGTCCGGCGACGCCGGCGGCCGAGCTCGGCACCGCCATGGTGGCGCCCGCCTTCCGCGCCGAAGTGGCCTGAACCCGTCCCGACGATCCGCCGCGTCGCGCGTCCGATTTCGGTGTCCGCCACAAAAACGGACCAATGCCTTCTCACGAAGATGACGGCGAACGCTCGACGCGGTAGAAGGTCGAGCGAGGTCGCCGTCGTGTCGAGCGCGGCGGATGCTCGAGGTACAGCGGACGAGATGCGGGTTCGGCACGGTCGATCGCGTGAGCATGGGGATGGCGAAGTGATGGGCATGGGATTTTCGACGAACCCCGTCGCGGTGCTTCGGCGCATCGGTTCACGCGGGCGGGTGGGCTCGGCCCTGGCTCTGTCGCTGCTGCTCGCGTCCTGTGCCTCGCAGAAGGACGATCTTCTCGAGAACACCACGCCGGCCGACCAGCTCTACAACGAGGGTCTGGTGCAGCTGCAGGCGGGCAAGCGCGCCGACGCGGTGAAGAAGTTCGACGACGTCGACCGGCTCCACCCCTATTCGGAATGGTCGAAGAAGGCCGTGCTGATGCAGGCCTATACCCAGTTCGAGCGCGGCGCCTACACCGACTGCATCACCTCGGCGCAGCGCTTCATCACGCTCTATCCGACCAGCCCGGACGCAGCCTACGCCCAGTATCTGACGGCGGAGAGCTACTATCTGCAGATCCCCGACGTCAGCCGCGATCAGGCGCGCACCGCCAATGCGCTCGCCGCCTATGACGAGCTGATCCAGAAATATCCGACCTCGCCCTATGCCGAGGACGCGCGCAAGAAGATCCTCAGCGTCAAGGATCAGCTCGGCGGCAAGGAGATGGACATCGGCCGCTTCTACCTGCGCAAGCATCAGTATCTGGCGGCGATCAACCGCTTCAAGTCGGTGGTGTCGCAGTATCAGACGACCCGTCACGTCGAGGAGGCGCTGGCGCGTCTGGTCGAGTGCTACTACGCCATGGGCGTGGTCAACGAGGCGCAGACGGCGGCGGCGGTGCTCGGGCACAATTTCCCGGACAGCCCGTGGTACAAGGACAGCTACGACCTCCTCAAGAAGGGCGGCTACGAGCCGAGCGAGGACACGTCGAGCTGGATCTCGCGTTCGCTGGCGGGCGTGAAGCTCCTCTGAGGTCGACGTGCCCGGTGGGGGCGGAGGCGTGATCGTCCCGCGCGCGGTGTGAGCCGCGTCGGGGGGTTCCGATTCGTTCTCACTGCGGCTATCGTCCGACGACGCTCCCGGAGAATCACGGACACCCCATGCTCGCCGCCCTGTCGATCCGCGACATCGTTCTGATCGAACGGCTGGAGATCGATTTCGCGCGTGGTCTGACGGTACTGACCGGCGAGACCGGCGCGGGAAAATCGATCCTGCTCGACAGTCTGTCGCTGGCGCTCGGCGGGCGCGGCGATGCGGGGTTGGTGCGGCACGGCGCCGCCCAGGGGCAGGTCACGGCGGTGTTCGACGTGGCCGGCGATCACCCGGCGCGGCGGCTCCTCGCCGAGAACGACATCGAGGCGAGCGGCGATCTGATCGTCCGCCGGGTCCAGAGCGCCGATGGGCGTACCCGCGCCTTTCTCAACGACAGTCCGGTCTCCGCGACGCTGCTGCGTTCGGTCGGCGAACGGCTGGTCGAGATCCACGGCCAGCACGACGATCGCGCGCTCATCGACGAGCGCGAGCATCGCCGTCTGCTCGACGCCTTCGGTGGGCTCGAGGGGCCGGTCGCCGCGCTCGGGGCGGCGTGGAGCGCGTGGCGCAAGGCGATCCGCGAGCGCGACGGCCACCGCGCCCGGATCGAGGCGGCGCGGCGGGAGGCGGACTATCTGCGCGCCAGCCTCGAGGAACTCGACGCCCTGAAGCCGGAGGCGGGGGAGGAGACCGAACTCGCCACCCGGCGGCACAAGATGATGCAGTCGGAGAAGGTCGCGGGCGATCTCTCCGAGGCGGTCGAGACCTTCGAGGGCACCCATTCGCCGATCCCGGTGATCGTCACGCTGATGCGGACGCTGGAGCGCAAGGCCGGCGCCCTGCCGGGGCTGGCGGAGAGCGCGTTGAAGCCGATGGGCGAGGCGCTCGATCTGCTGGAGGCGGCGCGCGGGGCGCTGGAAGCCGCGTTGCGCGAGGCGGATTTCGATCCGCGCGAGTTGGAGCGCACCGAGGAGCGGCTGTTCGCGCTCCGGGCGGCGGCGCGCAAACATTCCTGCGCGGTCGACGCGCTGGCGCCGCTCCGGGTTCGGATGGCGACCGATCTCGCCGATCTCGATCACGGTGAGGAGCGGCTGGCGGCGCTGGAGGCGGCGGTCGAGGCGGCCGAGGCGGACTATCGCGTCCAGGCGCGGGCGCTCAGCGCGGCGCGCGAGACGGCGGCGCGGGCGCTGGAGATCGCCGTGGCGGCGGAACTGCCGGCGTTGAAGCTGGAGCGGGCGCGGTTCCTGATCGACCGCAGCGAGGACGCGCCGGGGACGGAGGGGATCGACCGGATCGAGTTCCACGTCCAGACCAATCCGGGCACCCGGGCCGGGCCGATGATGAAGGTGGCGTCGGGGGGCGAGCTGTCGCGCTTCCTGCTGGCGCTGAAGGTGTCGCTCGCCGACAAGGGCTCGGCGCCGACGCTGATCTTCGACGAGATCGACACCGGGGTCGGCGGTGCCGTCGCCGGGGCGATCGGCCAGCGTCTGGCGCGGCTCGCCGAGACGGTGCAGGTGATGAGCGTGACCCATGCGCCGCAGGTGGCGGCGCGGGCCGACACGCATTTCCTGATCTCGAAGGAGCCGGTCGCCGGTGGCGAGGACCGGGTGGTGACGCGGGTGGTGGAACTCGACGCGGACGCCCGCCGCGACGAGATCGCCCGTATGCTCTCCGGCGAGACGATCACGGCCGAGGCCCGCGCGGCGGCGGAGAGCCTGCTCGCCGGATGAGGCGTCGCGGGCGGTCGCTCGCGCCAACCCAATCACGAGGACGTCGATGTCGAACGATCGAACCGCGATCGCGCCGGACCAGCTCTCTCCCCCCGAGGCCGCCGCCGAGATGGCGCGGCTCGCCGAACGCGTCGCGGCGGCGGATGCGGCCTATCACCGCGACGACGCGCCGATCATGTCGGACGCCGACTACGACGCGATGCGGCGGCGGCTGGTGGCGCTCGAGGCGGCGTTCCCTGCGCTGAAGCGGGCGGATACGCCGACGGCGGCGATCGGGGCGGGGCCCTCTGAGAAGTTCGAGAAGGTGCGGCACGTCGTGCCGATGCTCTCGCTCGACAACGCCTTTTCGGACGAGGACGTGGCCGAGTTCGTGGCGCGCGTCCACAAGTTCCTCGCCACCCACGGCCAGCCGATCACCTTCACCGCCGAGCCGAAGATCGACGGCCTCTCGCTGTCGCTGCGCTATGAGGCGGGGCGGCTCGTCTCGGCGGCGACGCGCGGCGACGGGGCGGAGGGCGAGAACGTCACCGCCAACGTGCTGACGATCGCCGAGATCCCGCAAGTGCTGTCGGGCGACCTGCCGGAGGTGCTCGAGGTGCGCGGCGAGGTCTACATGGCCCATGCCGACTTCACGGCGCTCAACGCCAAGGCGGAGGCCTTCGGCGGCAAAGTCTTCGCCAATCCGCGCAACGCCGCCGCCGGATCCCTGCGCCAGCTCGATCCGAAGATCACTGCGTCGCGGGTCCTGAAGTTCTTCGCCTATGCCTGGGGCGAGATCGTGCCGGAGTGGGAGGTCGCGACCCAGTTCGAGCGGGTCGAGGCCTTCGGGCGCTGGGGGTTCCCGATCAATCCGCGCATGGTGCGCTGTTCCTCGGTCGAGGAGATGCTGGCGGTCTATCGCGGGCTCGAGGCGGACCGGGCGAACCTCGGCTACGACATCGACGGCGTCGTCTACAAGGTCGATCGGATCGATCTCCAGACCCGGCTCGGCTTCGTGTCGCGCTCGCCCCGCTGGGCGATCGCCCACAAGTTTCCGGCGGAGAAGGCGCGGACGATCCTCGAGGGGATCGACATCCAGGTCGGCCGCACCGGGGCGCATACGCCGGTGGCGCGGCTGATGCCGGTCACGGTCGGCGGGGTCGTCGTCACCAACGCGACGCTGCACAATGCCGACGAGATCGTCCGGCTGGACGCGCGCATCGGCGACACGGTGGTGGTGCAACGGGCCGGCGACGTGATCCCGCAGATCGTCGAGGTGGTCGACGACGGGGCGCATGCCGCGCGTCCGGCCTTCGAGTTCCCGCATCTCTGCCAATGCGACCTCAAGACGGCGCTGATCCGCGAGGAGACCGCCTCGGGCGAGGAGGGCAAGATCCGTCGCTGCACCGGCGAATTCGCCTGTCCGTTCCAGCGCCAGGAGCACTTGCGCCAGTTCGTCGGCCGCAAGGCCTTCGACATCGAGGGGCTCGGCGAGAAGCAGATCGAGTTCTTCTTCGCCGATCCGGATCTCCCGGTGCGGGAGCCGGCCGACATCTTCACGCTCGCCGAGCGCAATGCGGCGAACCCGCTGAAGAAGCTCGAGAACAAGGAAGGGTTCGGCCCGGTCTCCGTCGCCAAGCTCTTCGCGGCGATCGAGGCGCGGCGGACGATTGCGCTCGAGCGCTTCGTCTTCGCGCTCGGCATCCGCAACGTCGGCGAGACCACGGCGCGGCAGTTGGCGCGGGCCTATGGCTCGTGGGCGGCGTTCCACGAGGCGGCGGAGAAGATCGTCGCCGGCGACGCGGTGGCGCGCGAGGAGATGGACGCGATCGACCAGATCGGCGAGACGGTGATCGACAGCGTCGCCGCCTATTTCCGCGAGCCGCACAATCGGGCGATCGTCGAGAAACTGGTCGCGGAACTCACCATCGTCGACGCGGAGACGCCGAAGTCGGACACGGCGGTCGCCGGCAAGACGGTGGTCTTCACCGGCAGCCTGGAGAAGATGACCCGCGACGAGGCCAAGGCGATGGCCGAACGGCTCGGCGCCAAGGTCGCCGGATCCGTCTCGGCCAAGACCCACATCGTCGTGGCGGGGCCGGGGGCGGGCTCGAAGCTCGCCAAGGCGCAGGCGCTCGGCGTCCAGGTCATGACCGAGGAGGAATGGCTGGCGCTGGTCGGGGCGGGGTGACGGCCGGCGACCGGCCGATCGACGCCGCATGAATTTGCATGACGGGCATGAATTGCCATTCCTGCCCGCATATCGTCATAGTCGGATGTGATCTTCGTCACAACGACAGCGGCGCGCCCGATGGAGGCGTGCCCGAGGGAAGAACGTCGAGCCGAGTGGGCCTGTCAGGATTTCGATCAGGAGACCACCATGACCCGACTCATCGCGCTCGCCGGACGGCTGTTCCGCGGCGACTTCGGCGAGGCCGACGCGGCCGCCGAGCACGACGACAGTTCGATGCGGATCGATCTGGAACTCTCGCACCGGGAAGCGGCGCGCGAGGGAACCCGCACGCGTTACGTCCTCGGCGGCGCCTGCCGCTGGTGACCTCGCCCGGGGACGGCCGAGGGCCGTCCCGGCGATCGGAGGCCTTCAGGTGATCACGTTCGGCGCGTCGCGGCCGGTGCGCCTCTCGATGCCGGCGATGGCGTCGGCGGCGTCGAGGACGCCGGCCAGCACCATCTGCGAGTCGAGATCGTGGCGGGCGGGATCGGCCTCGAACAGTTCGACGTAGAGGCGTAGCGTGGCGCCTTCCGTGCCGGTGCCGGAGAGGCGGAAGATGGCGCGGCTGCCGTCCTCGAAGCCGATGCGCACGCCCTGTTTCGACGAGACCGAGCCGTCGGTCGGGTCGGTGTAGGCGAAATCGTCGGCGCTGGTGACGAGCAGGCCGGCGAAGACCTTGCCCGGCAGGGTCGCCAGAGACGCCCGCAGGTCGGCGAACAGGGCATCGGCGACGTCGGTCGGCAGCGCCTCGTAGTCGTGGCGCGAATAGTAGTCGCGGCCGTAGGTCTTCCAGTGATCGTGGACGATCTCCATGATCGACTGGCGCCGGGTGGCGACGATGTCGAGCCAGATCAGGATCGCCCAGAGGCCGTCCTTCTCGCGGACGTGGTCGGAGCCGGTGCCGGCGCTCTCCTCGCCGCAGATCGTCACCTTGCCCGCATCGAGCAGATTGCCGAAGAACTTCCAGCCGGTGGGCGTCTCGTACATGCCGACGCCGAGTTTCGCGGCGACGCGGTCGGCGGCGCGGCTGGTCGGCATCGACCGGGCGATGCCCTTCAGGCCGGCCGTATAGCCCTTGGCGAGGTGGAGATTGGCGGCGAGCAGCGCCAGACTGTCGGAGGGGGCGACCGAGATGCCGCGTCCCAGAACGATGTTGCGGTCGCCGTCGCCGTCGGAGGCCGCGCCCATGTCGGGCGCGTCGGGGCCGAACATGATGTCGAACAGCTCCTTGGCGTGGACCGGATTGGGGTCGGGGTGGTGGTGGCCGAAGTCCGGCAGCGGCGTGCCGTTGACCACGGTGCCTTTCGGCGCGCCCAGCTCGCCTTCCAGGATGGCGGTGGCATAGGGTCCGGTGACGGCGCTCATGGCGTCGAAACGCAGCGTGAAGCCGGAGGCGAAGAGCGCGCGGATGCGGTCGAAATCGACGAGATCGCGCATCATCGCGACATAGTCGGCGACGGGATCGACGATCTCCACCACCATGCCGGCGAGGTCG
Source organism: Pinisolibacter aquiterrae (assembly GCF_019160155.1). Lineage (GTDB taxonomy): Bacteria > Pseudomonadota > Alphaproteobacteria > Rhizobiales > Ancalomicrobiaceae > Pinisolibacter > Pinisolibacter aquiterrae. The sequence continues at coordinate 9,175 of NZ_JAFNIH010000019.1, read as the reverse complement.
AAGGTGCCGAGCGTCTCGATCGAGGGGGCGGCCTCCTCGACGATGGCGTAGGTGGCGATGGTCTTGGTCGCCTCGAAGATCGCGTCGGTGATCGGCTCGGGGGCGGGGCCGCCGTTCGAGACGTTGAACTTCAGGCCGAAGTCCTCGTCGGGGCCGCCGGGATTGTGCGAGGCGGAGAGCACGAAGCCGCCGAAGGCCTTGCGGATGCGGATCAGGTTGGACGCCGCCGGCGTCGAGAGGATGCCGCCACGGCCGACGATCGCGCGCTTCGCCCCGTTGGCGGCGAGCATGCGCAGGATCACGCCGATCGCGGTGTCGTTGTAGAAGCGGCCGTCGCCGCCGACGACGATCTCGCGATCCTTCACGCCGCCGACGCCCTCGATGATCGCTTGGACGTAGTTTTCGAGATAGCCCGGCTCCATGAAGATCCGCGTCTTCTTGCGCAGTCCCGAGGTGCCCGGCTTCTGACCGGCGATCGGACGGGTGGGGACGGTCGAGACGGCCATGACGAGGCTCCTTGGCTTTCCGCGCGGCGTCGCCATCCCTAGCCCGACGGCGGGCGAAATTCCATACGCGCTCGACCGAAGAGGGGGATGTCGCAGTCTCGGCGGCCGTCGCCGGGTTCGGCTTGCTGCAATCGCATGGCTTTCATGCATGAAATTGCGAAGGCGGATCATTCATGTTGCGGCGCAATATGGTAGGCTTCGCGCACAATGACAGTGCGGGGATCGAACCGCAGTCGAGGAGGGACGCGCGACCGAGGGCTTCAGGTCCAATTTCACCGACGAAGGAGGGTTCCATGGTCGGTCTTCTCGAGGTTCTGCGCCGCACCTTCGGTCTCACGGTCGCGCCGACGCGGCCGCGGTTCCGTTCGACGACGGACGAATGCGGCATGCGCGAATACAGCCGCCACGCCGGTCTGCGCCATCGCTGGATCGATCACGACTGATCGATCGCGGGTTCGTCCTCGGCCGGTCGGGTTCACCGATCGGCTTCCAGCGGCGTCGGGTCGCGGCGACGCGGGTTCGCCCGCCGCGCATCATCGCGACGCCTTCCGCCGTCTCGTCCGTCCGGAGTTCCGCGTGTCCGATCATCCGCCCGACAGCGCCCCCGTCATCCGCACCATCGCCATGCCGGGCGACACCAATCCGGCCGGCGACATCTTCGGCGGTTGGCTGATGGCCCACATGGACCTCGCCGCCGGCAACGTCGCGACGCGACGCGCGCGTGGGCGCGCGGCGACGATCGCGGTCGAGGGGATGGCGTTTCTGAAGCCGGTTCTGGTCGGTGACGAGGTCAGTTTCTACGGGACCATCGTCGGCACGGGCCGCACCTCGATGAAGATCCTGATCGAGGCCTGGCGCCGTCCGCGCGAGGGCGACGAGATGGTCAAGGTGACCTCGGCCGTCTTCACCTTCGTGGCGATCGGCGAGGATCGCCGACCGCGTCCGTTGCCCGAGGTGTGACTCAGGCGTCGGTCGGCTTCGAGGGCATCAGCTCCCACGGTCCCTTCCAGCCGGGCAGCGCGGCGAGGCGTTGCCGCCAGGCATCGATCGCCGGGAACATCGTCCAGGGATCGAAGCCGACCTCCTCGTCGTAGAAGACGTAGCCGGCGAGCGAGAAGTCGGCGATGGTCGGGCGGCCGCCGACGAGCCAATCGGTCACCTCGAGCTGCTTCTCCACCACCTTCCAGGCGTCGATCACGCGGCCGCGCAGGAACTCCGTGACCGGGCTCTCGGGCATCTTCTTGATGCCGAGCATGAAGCGCAGGGTGGCGAAGTAGCTGGTGAACTTGTGATTGTCGAACAGGATCCAGCGCAGGATCTCGCGCTTCTCGTCGGCGTCGGCGCCGCCGAACCGGCCCGTCTGCTCGACCAGATAGTCGAGGATGACGCCCGACTGGGTCAGCGCGCGCGAGCCGTGGATCAGAACCGGGGCCTCGCCCATGGCGTTGATGGTCTCGCGCCATTGCTCGGAGCGGGTCGCTCCTTGAAAGAACGGCACCCACAGCGGCGTCCAATCGCAGCCGGTCAGTTCCAGCATCAGGGCCGCCTTGTAGGAATTGCCGCTTTCGCCGAAGCAGTGAAGGCGATAGTCGCTCATGGAAGCCTCTCGAAGGCGCCGACGGCGGTGGCCGTCTCGGGGTGGGGACGGCCGGGCCGTCTCAGGGGCGGGAGGAACGGCCGAGCGGCCGGGTCGCCTGCTCGAGCCAGGACCGGGTGGTCGCGTCGAGATGCGGGCCGACGCCTGCGCGGACGCGGGCGTGATAGGCGTCGAGCCAAGCGATCTCGTCGCGGGCGAGCAGGCGCGTGTCGACGAGGCGGGTGTCGATCGGGATCAGGGTCAGGGTCTCGAATCCGAGCATCGGCCGCTCGCCGCCGGCGATCGCCTCGGCCGGCATGACCAACTCGAGGTTCTCGATGCGGATGCCGAATTGGCCGGTGCGGTAGTAGCCGGGCTCGTTGGAGACGATCATGCCGGGGCGCAGGGGCACCGCGCCGGTCTTGGCGATGCGCTGCGGCCCCTCGTGAACCGACAGGAACGAGCCGACGCCGTGGCCGGTGCCGTGGTCGTAGTCGAGGCCGGCCTTCCACAGGGCGATGCGGGCGAGCGTGTCGAGAGCGGCGCCGGGCGTGCCGACCGGGAACCGCGCCGAGGAGATCGCGATGTGGCCCTTCAGCACCAGAGTGAAGCAGCGGCGCATCTCGTCGGAGGGCGTGCCGACGGCGATGGTGCGGGTGACGTCGGTGGTGCCGTCGCGATACTGGCCGCCGGAATCGAGCAGGAACAGGCTGTCGCGATCGATCCGCCGATTGGTCTGGCGAGTCGCGTGATAATGGACGATGGCGCCGTTGGGGCCGGCGCCGGAGATGGTGCCGAAGGAGAGATCGATCAGTTCGCCGCTCTCGGCGCGCAGCGCCTCGAGGCGCTCGCAGCAGCCGATCTCGTCGCCGGTGTGACCCTCGGCGTCGAACCAGGCGAGGAACTTCACCATGGCGACGGCGTCGCGCAGATGGGCGGCGCGGGTGCCCTCGATCTCGGCGGCGTTCTTGCACGCCTTGGGCAGGATCACCGGATCCTCCTTCTCGACCACGCGGGCGCCGGCCGTCTCCAGGCGGCGGACCAGGATCTCCGGGGTCCAGGCGGGATCGAGCGCGACCGCGCCGCCGGCGAGGCGGTCGAGCGCGGCGAGCAGCGCGTCGCGGTCGGCGACGTCGACGTGCGGGGCGAGATGGGCGCGGACCTCGGCGTCGAGCTTCTCCGGCGCGACGAAGAGCGTCGGACGACCCTTCGCGGGCACCAGGGCGAAGGCGAGCGGGATCGGATTGTGGGCGACGTCGCGGCCGCGAATGTTGAAGAGCCATGCGATCGAATCGGGCTGGGTCAGCAACACGGCGTCGGCGCCGAGATCGGCGGCGATGCGGGCGATCTTGGTCTCGACGGTTTCGCCCGCGAAGGCGAGCGGCTGGACCGAGATCGGGCCGGTCGGCGGGGCCGGCCGGTCGCTCCAGATGCGATCGACGAGGTTCTCCGCCACCGCGACGAGCTCGGCGCTGCGCTTGGCGAGGCCCTCGATCAGACGCCGGGTCTGGGCGCGGGTGTGGAGCCAGGGGTCGAAACCGATGCGGCCGCCCTCCGGCGCGTTCTCGGCGAGCCAGTCGTGGACGGGCGTGGCGACGCCGTCGACGGGGGTGAAGGCGGCCGGATCGACCTCGGCGCGGATCTGCAGCGTGTAGCGGCCGTCGGAGAGGACGGCGGCGCGCTCGGCGAGCGCCACGGCGATGCCGGCCGAGCCGGAAAAGCCGGTCAGCCAATGCAGCCGTTCGGCCGAGGGGGGCACGTATTCGCCCTGGAATTCGTCGGCGCGCGGCACGAGGAAACCATCGAGGCCGACGCGCGCCATCTCGGTGCGCAGGCGGGCGAGGCGGGGGGCGCCGAGGGTGGGGTCGGCGAGGGTGTCGAAGCTCTGGAACATGAGGCGCGAGTGTAGCGTCGCGCCGCGTTCCGGCAAGCGGTCTCGCGCGCAGAGCTCCCCGGCGTCGCCTCCCGAGGGGGGCGAAACAGGGGCGCGAAATGTCGAAGGCCGCGCCGGTTCTCGCGAACCGGCGCGGCCTTTCGAGCGGGATCATCTTTCGGTCGCCGCCACGAACGCGTCAGGGGGAGGAGCGCGTCCGTGAGCGGGGGGTCAGCCGGCGGCCAGCAGGATGGTCTCGATGTCGGCGATGGTGTGGCGCGTCAGGTCCTTGTCGATTTCGGCACGCAGACGCGCCTTGGCCTCGCCGGAGAGGTCTTGGCGCAGCTCGGCGAGGATGCGCGGCGGCGCCACCACGATCAGGTGGTCGTAACGGCCGTCGTGAGCGGCGGCGTTGAGGTCGGCGGCCAGACTGGCGGCGAAACGACGCTCTTCCTGCTCGTGCCAATCGGTCTCCTCGACGCTGGAGCGCATCGAGCCGACCGAGGCATAGGCGCGGCCGGGCGCGTCGCTGCCCTGCTCGCGGGTCGGAGGATTGGTGGTCTCGCGGCTGGCGATGCAGTGGAGGTTCGGCGCTTCCGCCAGACCGTCGTTGCGCAGGACCATGGCCCTGCGACCGTCACCGACCAGGATCCAGGTTCCATTGGCGATCTTCATACGGGGCATGATGTCCCTCCCACTGGTCAACGGGTTCGGGATCCGTCATCGCACTTTCGGTCTCCGATACCTCCATGGCGAATGTAGGTATCAAGTCGTCACTCGGTCAATAGCGAGTCTTACGACTACACATTTGTTTGACGGCTCGCGAGGGGCGGATGTATGCAATGACGCGGTGCATTCGTATTATTTTAATTTATTCCAATCGAGTGCGATATAGACTTTCAATGATTTTCAGAAACATGAGATATGACGCGGGCCCTCGAGAATTTTCGACACGATTCGGAGGTCACGCGAGGTGGAAGACGATCACGACCGAGCGTCGAGACACGCTTCCACTCCGGTCGAGCGAAGCAATCGGCGAGCGCGCGCGTCGATCGACGCGGCAGCCCGTCAAAAATACGGAGAGCGAATACGTCTAGACGGCGATCAGCGATCACCCGTCTCGAGCACCAGGGCGAGCCAGCCGTCGCGTTCGACCTCGAAGGCGAGACGCAGGCCCTGCGAGGCCCAGGCGGCGAGCACCAATTGCCGTTCGATGGTGCGCAGCCCGGAGAGAATCACCACCGACCGGCGCGCCAGCTGCGCGGCGACTGGGAAGGCCAACTTGGTCAGGGGACGGGCCAGGATGTTGGCGAGCACCAGATCGTAGGGGCCCTCGGTGTCGAGCAGGCGCGCCTTCATGCCGTCGGCGACGATGCAGCGGACTTCCGCGCCGACGCCGTTCAGATGGGCGTTGCGGGCGGCGATCCGCACGGCGACGGGGTCGATGTCGGTGGCGATCACCGGCACGCGCAACACCCGGGCGGCGGCGATGGCGAGCACGGCGGTGCCGGTGCCGAGATCGAGCGGACGCTCGAAGCGGCGCGCCTTGAGGAGCCGGTCGAGCGCCATCAGGCAGCACCAGGTGGTGGCATGGTGGCCGGTGCCGAAGGCCATCTCGGCGTCGATCTCGATCGAAATGCCCGAGGGCGGGCGGCGATGGCGATCGTGACTGCCGTGGACGTAGAAGCGGCCGGCCTGGACGGGGTGGCGGATCTCCTCGCTCATCGCGACCCAATTGGCGTCGAGATCGAGCACCGAGGTGGTGAGCGGCGCGGTGAAGGCGTCGGTGCCGAGCGCGTCGCGGATGAGATCGGCGGCCTGTTCCTCGCTCTCGGCGTCGAAGACGAGGGTGTCGACCGACCAGATCTCCGAATAAGGCACCGTCTCCTCGCGGGTGACGGGATAGCCCTCGTCCTCGAAGGCTTCGCCGAGGAGGCGCTCGAGGCGTTCGGATTCGGGGCCTTCGGCGACGAGGCGGACCTGGACGGCGGGCATGGGAAACTCCGTGAGGGCGTCAGGGCTTCTGGAAGGTGAGCGAGGCCCATTCCTTGATCGACCGGCGCGAGACGAGACGCAAGCCCCGGGCGCGATAGGCGTGCTCGAGCCGGCTCTGCTCGCCGATCCGCAAGCCCGCCACCACCAGGAAGGCGCCCGGCGCCATCAGCGGCACCAGCGCTCCGGCCATATGGCAGAGCGGATCGGGCAGGATGTTGGCCAGCACCAGATCGAAGGGCGCGGCGCGGGCGATGCGGACGTCGGTCAGGCCGTCGGCGGTCAGCGCCCGGAAGGCGCGGTCGACGCCGTTGAGGCGGCGGTTGCGCTCGGCGGTGGCGACGGCGTGCGGAGCGATATCGGTCGCCAGCACCGGGACGGTCGGGCACAATCGCGCGAAGGCGAGGCCGAGAATGCCGGTGCCGGTGCCGAGATCGAGGACGTTTCTCGGCCGGGCGAGCTTCAGGATCTCGTCGAGACCGGCGAGCGAGAGCTGGGTCGAGGCGTGATCGCCCGAGCCGAAGGCGGAGGAGGCCTCGATCAGCACGTCCTCGCGGCGCAGCGCCTCCGGGCGATTGTGTTCGCCGAAGACGCGGAAGCGGCCGGCCGCGATCGGCGGCAGCGCGTCGAGGCCGATGGCGGCCCAATCGGCGCCGTCGAGCGGGCGCTGGGTGGCGCGGGCGAGGGTGGCGAGCGCGGCCTCGCGGGAGACGATGCCGTCGGCCTCGAGGAGGTCGGCGAGGCTCTCGGCGAGGTCGGCCTCGTCGAGCGCCTCGGGGAAATAGGCCTCGACCCCCCAGGTGCCGTCGCCGTGGTCGAAGGCGCCGGCGGCATCGGCGAAGGCGAAGACGAGTTCGCCGTCGCCGAGGGCGTCGGCGACGCGGGTGGCGATCGAGCGGGTGGTGGTGAGGCGATAGACGTGGGTCGGCATGGCGCGCGGCATAGCACGGGAGCGCGGGCCTGTCGCGGGCCCGTGTGCGTGTGCGCCGGCTCGGATCGTTCGGCTTCGAACGGCACGGCCCGTCGTGGCTTCGCCCTTCGAGGCCCGGCGATGCCGGGCGCCTCAGGGTGAAGCCGAACGATGGGGGCGAGCCTCATGCGCCGCTTCACGCCCCGGCCAGAAGCCGTTCCCGCTCGGTGCGCGAACCGGCCATGGCGGCCTTGGCGGCGGCGAGGATCTCCGGGGCGGCGGTCTTCGGGGTGCCGTCGCCGAAGGGCGGGGCGGGGGCGTATTCGAGCGCGAGTTGGACGACCCGGGCCTCGGTCTCGCCGATCAGCTCGGCCACCACCACCAGCGCGAAGTCGATGCCCGAGGTGACGCCGCCGGCGGTGAAGAGCGTGCCGTCGCGCACCACCCGCGCCTCGACCGGGATCGCGCCGAAGGCGGGGAGGAAATCGACGGCGTTCCAATGGGTCGTCGCCTTCTTGCCCCGCAGGAGGCCGGCGGCGCCGAGCACCAGCGAGCCGGTGCACACCGAGGTGACGTAGCGCGCGCCGGCCGCCTGCCGCCGCAGGAAGTCGAGCGTCTCCGCGTCGGCGAGAAGGGCGTTGACGCCGCCGCCGCCGGGCACGCAGACGACGTCGAACTGTGGGGCGTCGGCGAAGGTCAGGTCGGGGGTGAGGACGAGGCCGGTGGCGGTCGTGACGGGCTCGAGCGACTTCCAGACCAACTCCACCTTCGTGCCGGGGGCGGAGGCGAAGACCTCGTAAGGGCCGGTCAGGTCGAGTTGCTGGACGCCGGGGAAGACGAGAATGCCGATGCGGAGGGTCATGCGCGGGTCTCCTGGTTGACGATCGGAGCCTAGCGGGCGACGATCCGGCGTGATTGCCATTCACCCCTCGGATCTCGCCAAAATGCGCCGCGTCGAAATCCTCGCCTTTCCCGCCTGCCAGTTGCTCGACGTCGCCGGCCCCTTGCAGGTCTTCGCCTCGGCCAACGATCGAGCGGGGATCGCCGGCGAGCCGGTGCCTTACGAGGCGGTGGTGGTGGCGGCGGAGCCGCGGGTGCGGACCTCGTCGGGGCTCGAACTCGCGGCCGCGCCGCTTCCCGCGACCGACGCGCCGCTCGACACGCTGATCGTCGCCGGCGGCTTCGGGGTCTACGGGGCCTGCGACGACGCGGGGCTGGTCGATTGGGTCCGCGCGCGAGCGGGTGCCGCGCGGCGGGCGGCGTCGGTGTGCAGCGGGGCGTTCCTGCTCGCCTCGACCGGGCTTCTCGACGGGCGGCGCGCGGTCACCCATTGGCATCGCTGCGACGAATTTCAGGCGCGTTTCCCGAAGGTTCGGCTGGAGCCCGATCCGATCTTCATCCGCGACGGCGAGGTCTGGACCTCGGCCGGGGTCACGGCGGGGATCGATCTGGCGTTGGCGATGGTCGAGGCCGATCTCGGCCGGGCGGTGGCGCTCGACGTGGCGCGGCAGTTGGTGGTCTTCCTCAAGCGACCGGGCGGGCAGTCGCAGTTCTCGGTGGCGCTGTCGCTTCAGGACGCGAGCGGTCGTTTCGACGATCTCCACGCCTGGATGGCGCTCCATCTCGACCAGCCGCTGACGCTCGCCGACCTCGCCGACAAGGCGGCGATGAGCGCCCGCAGCTTCTCGCGCCACTATCGGCAGGCGACGGGGCGGACGCCGGCGCGGGCGGTGGAGGAGATGCGGCTCGAGGCGGCGCGGCGGATGCTGGAAGAGGGGCGGGCGGTCGCCCGGGTCGCGCGGCGCTGCGGCTTCGGCGCCGAGGAGACGATGCGGCGGGCGTTTCTGCGCCGGTTCGGGATCGGACCGCAGGCCTATCGCGAGCGTTTTTCGGCGGAAGCCGAATAAAGGCGCCGCCGCCTCGATTTGTTCATACTTTATTCACGATATCGGTGTCATATGGTGCCCATGGTGGTCCGAGCCGAAAGGCACGGACTTCAGGGAGCCTTCCCGCCATCGGGTCGACCACGGATGTACTGGCGGGCGACGGAACAGGTGAAGGCATCCCGTGGAAGCCCCGGTCGTCGAGACGCAAGTCTTACCGCCGGGGTTTTTTGCGTCTGGGGGTGGTGGGTGGACGAAGGCGCCACGGCTGAGGTCGAGGCGGGTTGAGGCTGCGACCGCTCTGCGCCGATTCCGTTGAAAAACTCGCCGGCGGCGCGGCATGCATTCGGCGACGATGGGCCCCACGCTCGAGTTTGAGAGGGCCCTCCCTCCTCAAGTCGCCCCGACCGGCTCGTTCATCGGGATCAGCTTGGC